>NZ_JXYP01000022.1 GCF_000964005.1 Williamsia herbipolensis | reverse complement strand
GCCCCCGCCGGTCCAACAGTCCGAGACCCCGCCCCCGGCCACCGACGTGCCGCAGGGACAGACCATCTCGGTCGCGACCGACAGCATCGGCTTGGGGTTCAACCCGCACCTGTCGGCTGATCAGAGCCCGGTCACCGCGGCGGTCGCGGCGATGACCCTGCCCAGCGCCTTCATCCCGAGCGCCGGACCCGGCGGCGTGTCGTGGGCGCTCGACACCGCCGTCCTCGACGGCGCCGAGGTCACCTCACAGTCGCCGTTCACCGTGACCTACCGCATCGCGCAGGACGCGCAGTGGTCCGACGGCCTCCCGGTCACCGCCGACGACTTCTCCTACCTGTGGCAGCAGATGTCCCGTCAGCCCGGCACCATCGCCCCCGCCGGGTACCGACTCATCGACGACGTCGCCTCGCGCGCCGGCGGCAAGGAGGCGGTGGTGCGCTTCCGCACCCCGTATCCGGCGTGGCGTGAACTGTTCTCGGCGATGCTGCCGTCGCACGTGTTGCGGGGTGTGCCCCAGGGGTTCCAGACCGGGATGGACGTCGGTCTCCCGGTGTCGGCGGGGCGCTACTCGATCACCGTCATCGACACGAGCCGCGACGAGGTCCGTCTTCAACGCAACGACCGCTTCTGGCGGACACCGGCCGTGGTCGATCAGATCGTCCTGCACCGCGTCGGCACCGCGAGCCAGCTCGCCGAGTCGATCCGGTCGACCGACACCCGCGTCGTCGCCCTCGCCGGCGGACCCGCGCTCGCGGGCACCCTGTCCGCGATCCCCGGTGTCGCCACCGGGCGCACCCCGGTCGGCCGTTCGCTGGGCGTCACGGTGAACACGCGCACCCCGTCGATGTCGCTGCCGTCGGTCCGTCAGGCCGTGCTGGGGATCATCGACCCGCAGGTGCTCACCGACGCCAGTGCCGGGGAGTCCACCGTGACCCCCTTCGCGGGCGCGGTCCTCGTACCCACCGACCCCGGCTACGTACCCGTCGATTCCACACGCCCGTCTCCCGAGGCGATCTCGTCGCTGCTGTCGTCGGCGGGGTACTTCCCTGTGCCGTCCGCGGTCTCTACGACCCCCACCGGCAGCGGCACCACGACGGGAACGACCACCCCCACCACGACGACCCCGACCACCACCACGGCACCCTCGACGACCGACGCCGCGTCGGGACCGTCCCTGCCCAGCGGAGTTGTGCCGCTGCAGCGCGGCGGGTCGACGCTGTCGGTCCGCGTCGGCGTGGTCGCCGGCGACGTGCGCACCCGCGCCGCGGCCGACAGCGTCGCCGACCAGCTCCGGGCGGCGGGCATCGCCACCGATGTGCGCGCACTGACGTCGGCGGAGCTCTACGGTCCCGCCCTCACCGGTGGCGACGTGGACCTCGTCGTCGGCTGGCGCACCGCGTCGGTGACGCCCGCGACGCGGTTGGCCTCGGCCGTGGAATGCGACCAGACCGACGCCGCACCCGCGTCGGGCACCGCCTCGAGCGGCGCCCCGGCGTCGGGCAGCGCGACGCCGTCGTCGGTGCCGACCACCACCACCGGGACCTCGACCGCCGATCAGGGCGGCGGGCGCAACGACAGCGATCAGGTGCGGTTCCCCAGCAACGTGTCGGGGTTGTGCGACCCGACCCTGGTCGGTCTCGCCGCCCGGGCGATGGGATCGGTCGACCCCATCGCCGATCTGCGCACCGCCGCTGCGGTGATCGCCGAGCAGCACGTCTATCTGCCCGTCTACCAGGACTCGATGCTGACCGCGATCGGGCCCGGCGTGCGAGATGTGCCGCTGCAGGGCCCGGTCGGGACGGCCATCTTCGGCGCCACCGGCGGCTGGCGGCTCGCGGACCGATGAGCACCGTGAACCGCGCCGGAGCGCGCCTGCTGGTGGTGCACGCCCACCCCGACGACGAGTCGATCATGACCGGCGGGATCATCGCCCGGTACCTCGACGAGGGCGCCGAGGTCACCGTGGTGACCTGCACGCTCGGTGAGGAGGGCGAGGTCATCGGCGAGCAGTGGGCGATGCTCGCCGCCGACGGCGGCGCCGATCAGCTCGGCGGCTACCGCATCGCCGAACTCACCCGCGCGCTCGCCGCACTGAGCCCCGACGGTGCCGAACCCCTCACCCCGCTGTTCCTCGGTGGCGCCGGCCGCTGGCGCGACTCCGGCATGGCCGGGGCGCCCTCGGCGTCACACCCGCGGGCCTTCGTCGGTGCCCCGATCGCCGAACCGGTCTCGGCGCTGGCCGACGTCATCGTGGAGCGGCGGCCGCAGGTCGTCGTCGGTTACGACCCCGCGGGGACCTACGGCCACCCCGATCACCTCACGGTCCACCGGATCTGCGGAGCCGCGATCGCCGAGGCCCGCGAGCGCGGATGGTCGGTCGCCAAGCACTACTGGTCGGTGACCGAGGCGTCGGCACTCGCGCAGGGTCTCGACGAGGCCGTCGACCGCGTCCCCCAGGGCTGGCGGATGCCGCTGCACGGCGAACTGCCCCGCTACCGCGACGACGAGATCACCACCGCCATCGACGTGAGCACGGTCCTCGACCGCAAGGTCGACGCCCTCGCCGCACACGCCACCCAGGTCACGGTGTCGCCGTCGCGCACCGAATACGCCCTGTCGAACAACATCCTGCAGCCGATCTTCGCCGAGGAGCATCTGATCCTCGTGGACGGCGACCTCGAGCCGACCGAGCCGGGCGGACGCGAGAACGACCTGTTCGGGCCGTCGACGCGAGAGGTGTGAGCGCCGTGGACACCCGGGACCGACTGCTGCTCGGCGCGCTCGCGGTGGACGGGTTCGTCGTCGGCCTGCTGTCGCTGGCGTTCGTCAACTCCTACGTCGGGTCGGTGCCGATGCCGATCACCGCGGTGATCGGCGGTGCGGTCAACGGCCTGCTCATCTGGCTGGCGTCGGGCCTCGACAGTGGATCGCTGCGCTACCTGCCGCTGGCCGGATGGCTGCTGGCCGTGGCGGTTGGGCTCCTCGGCGGCCCCGGCGGCGACGCGCTTCTGTTCGGCGATTGGCGCACGTTGTTGCTGGTCGCGGTGGGTGTCGGGGTCCCCGTCGTGCTGTCCTGGAGTGGCCGACTGCCCGTGGGACGAGGGTGATGGTGGCCTCGACCGCCTCTGTCGACGGCGAATGGCGCATGATCGTCAGGTGACTTCCGAACACCAAGAGTCCACCGCTCTGCCCGCTCCGAGCTTCCCGAACGCCACCGCGTCCGCGGTGACGCCCAGCGAACCGGCGCCGACCGCCTCGGCCATGCGCCGCGCCCTGCGTCGGGTGCGCGACGGTGCGACAGTCAACGCCGACGAGGCCGCGGTGCTCCTCGCCGCGCGCGGCGAGGATCTCGCCGATCTGTGTGCCTCGGCGGCCCGCGTGCGCGACGCCGGTCTGGTGGCCGCCGGGCGCGAACGTCAGGTCACCTACTCGCGCAAGGTGTTCATCCCGCTCACCCGACTGTGTCGCGACCGCTGCCACTACTGCACCTTCGTCACCGTGCCCGGCAAGCTCGCGCGCGACGGGCACGGCCCGTTCCTGGAGATGGACGAGGTCCTCGACATCGCGCGTCGCGGCGCCGAACTCGGTTGCAAAGAAGCGCTGTTCACCCTCGGCGACCGTCCCGAGGACCGCTGGCCGGAGGCGGCACAGTGGCTCGACGAGCGTGGTTACGATTCGACGCTCGACTACGTGCGTGCGGCGTCGATCCGCGTTCTCGAGGAGACCGGGCTCCTGCCCCACCTCAATCCCGGGGTGATGAGCTGGCAGGAGATCTCACGACTCAAGCCCGTTGCACCGTCGATGGGCATGATGCTCGAGACCACCTCGCGGCGACTGTTCACCGACAAGGGTGAGTGCCACTTCGGCAGCCCAGACAAGGATCCCGAGGTCCGCAAGCGGGTGCTCGTCGACGCCGGACGTCTGTCGGTGCCGTTCACCACCGGGATCCTCGTCGGCATCGGTGAGACGCGCCTCGAGCGGGCCGAGTCGATCCTCGAGATCCGGTCGACCCACAAGGCCTTCGGTCACATCCAGGAGGTGATCGTCCAGAACTTCCGGGCCAAGTCCGACACCGCCATGCGGTCGGTACCCGATGCCGACATCGACGAGTTCGTCGCCGCGGTGGCCGTCGCCCGCGTCCTGCTCGGTCCGTCGATGCGCATCCAGGCCCCGCCGAACCTCGTCTCCGCCGCCGAGTGCGCAGCGCTGATCGGTGCCGGGGTCGACGACTGGGGCGGCGTGTCGCCGTTGACCCCCGACCACGTGAACCCCGAACGGCCGTGGCCCAACCTCGACGCGCTCGCCGAGATCACCGCGGCCGCGGGGTACCGCCTCACCGAACGTGTTGCGGCGCAACCGCAGTACGTGCTGGCGGAACAACCGTGGATCGATCCGCGCATCACCGGCCACGTGCAGGCGCTGGCCGACCCGGTGACCGGCCTCGCCGCCGACGTGATCCCCGTGGGCCGGCCGTGGCAGGAGCCCGACGAGGACTGGCAGTCGAGTGGACGGGTCGATCTGCACACCGCCATCGACACCGACGGACGCAACACCGAGACCCGCAGCGATCTCGGCAGCGCCTTCGGTGACTGGGACACCGTGCGCGAGCAGGTGCTCGCGCTGTCGGCCGACGCCGCGGGTGCGCCCGCCCGCCTCGATTCCGAGGTCCTCACGGCGCTGCGCCACGCCGAGTCCGACCCGGCGGCGTGCAGCGACGCGGACTACCTGGCGCTTGCCACCGCCGACGGCGATGGCCTCGAAGCGCTTGTGGCACTGGCCGACTCGCTGCGCAAGGAGGTCAACGGCGACGACGTGACCTACGTCGTGAACCGCAACATCAACTTCACCAACATCTGCTACACCGGATGCCGGTTCTGTGCGTTCGCCCAGCGCAAGGGGGACGCCGACGCCTACACACTCGCGGCCGAGGAGGTCGCCGACCGCGCCTGGGAGGCCCACGTGGCCGGGGCGACCGAGGTCTGCATGCAGGGCGGCATCGACCCCGAGTTGCCCGTCACCGGGTACGCCGACCTGGTGCGCGCGGTGAAGGCCCGCGTGCCGTCGATGCACGTGCACGCCTTCTCGCCGATGGAGATCGTCAACGGCGCCTCCCGGGGTGGCCAGAGCATCCGGGAGTGGCTGACGGCGCTGCGTGAGGCCGGCCTCGACACCATCCCCGGCACCGCCGCGGAGATCCTCGACGACGAGGTCCGCTGGGTCCTCACCAAGGGCAAACTGCCCACCGCGGAGTGGATCGAGGTGGTGACCACCGCCCACGAGGTGGGTCTGCGCTCGAGTTCGACGATGATGTACGGCCATGTCGACGCCCCGAAGCACTGGGTGGGTCACCTCAACATCCTCCGCGGGATCCAGGATCGCACAGGCGGTTTCACCGAGTTCGTGCCGCTGCCGTTCGTGCACCAGAGCTCGCCGCTGTACCTCGCGGGCGCATCCCGGCCGGGACCCACGCACCGCGACAACCGTGCGGTGCACGCGCTCGCGCGGGTGATGCTGCACGGTCGGATCCACAACATCCAGACGAGCTGGGTCAAGCTCGGCACCGCCGGTACCCAGGTGATGCTGCAGGGCGGCGCGAACGATCTGGGCGGCACGCTGATGGAGGAGACGATCTCGCGCATGGCCGGTTCGCAGCACGGGTCGGAGAAGACCGTCGCCGAGCTCCGGAAGATCGCCACCGACATCGGGCGCCCCGCCCGCGAACGGACCACCGTGCACGCGCGCCGCGAATCCGCGGCCTGACCACGCGAGGAGACCCATGGCCCCCACATCGCCGCACCCGTCGATCTCCGACCACGACATCGCGCGGGTGCTCTACACCGCGACCGGCGTGATCAACCCGGTGCTCGACGCGGTGGAGCACTGGGATGCCTTCGGCATCAAGCAGATGACGTTCGACCCGCGGCCGGGAGACGACTCCCTGCTGGGTACGGCGACACGCGCCCTACAGTGGTTCACCGACTCGTCGGGCGTCCCGGGGACGCGGACGCGGGAGAAGTGGAGTGTCGAGCAACGCACCGAGTGGTGGGTCGGCCGGGTGGGACGCCTGAGCACCGCACTGGTCGCCTATCCCGGTGTTTTCGGCGTGCTCGCCGACCGTCTGCCCGTCCAGGATCTGCTCGGCTTCGCCCACCAGGCCTTCATCATCTGCGCGGTCCAGCGGGTGCACGGCGTGCACGACCGTTTCGATCAGACCGATCAGCTCATCGCGGTGCTGTGCGACCGGATCATCGACTCGCGGGTCGTGTTGTCGCAGAAGCCGACCGGCGCCGACGCCCGCGGGGTGGCCCGCGTCGAGAAGGCGGTGCAGGTCGCCGCCGATCCGCACCGTGACCTGACCCCGATGGGTCTGGTGAGGTCGGTCGGGTCGGTGGTCGGCCTGCTGCGTTCGATCACCGACGTCCTCTCGCACCGCCCGTCGCCGAAGCAACCGTGGCGCCTGCTGAGTGCACTGCCCGTCGTCGGCGCGGTCGCGGACTACGTGGGGGAGCAGTCGGCGTTGCGACGCGCGACCGAGGCCGCGGTGGCCAGCCTCCGTGCGCCCGTGCGTGTCTGATCCGATCGCCTCGGCGACACCCTGACCGACGAGGCCTGTCGGCGCCGCACTCGCGTTCTCCCGCGGTCGCGGCCGCCGACGGTCAGACGAGCCGTCTCGTCGCCCGTGCGACCCACGGTCGGATGCGCGGCGGCGCGGTGAGCGCGCCCAGTGCGACGTGGGCGAGCGACCGGTGTCCGGTCTCCGCCGACGCGTCGTCGACGCCTCGGGTGGGCTCGGTGGCGGGGCCGAGGAGGAAGACCGCGGGCCCGCTGCGGGGGCCGCGCTGCGCACCGGTGAAACCCGGTAGTGCGATCCGGGTGTGATAGATCCCGAGGAACAGCGACCCCGGGACGAGTGTGCGTACCTCGTCGACGAGATCGAGTGCGCCCGAGACGGATCCGAACGCCCGGTACCGCATCACCAGGGCATCACGCCCGTCGGTCGCCGACGGCTCGATCCGCCACGAGAACCGTTCCGCGCGCACCACCGTGTCCCCGTGTCGCCACAGGTTGTAGCCCTCGCCGATGCCGTCGACGGCGTCGTGACACGGGGCGCTGTAGGCCTTGCCGAGCCAGAGCCCACGGCCCCGCCGCACGAAGAAGTCCCGTGCGTCGGCTTCGGTGTCGTGGGGGAACGCGCTCGGGTGTTCGCCGACGATCTCGTCGATCGTCGGTGCGGACAGATCGCGGTGGAGCGCAAGGAGGTCGGACGAGGACAACGTCGCCGCCTGCGCGAGCGATTGCGGCGCCGTGGGCGTCATCGCAGGGCGGCGAGCGCCTCGTGACCGCCGATGACGTCGGTGGCACGGTGCAACCCGAGTTCCTGCAGGGCTGCTGCGGCGAGACTCGAGGTGTAGCCCTGCTGGCACAGGATGATCCAGCGCACGTCGTGGTCCACCGCGGCGTCGATGCGCGCGTCGCTGGCCGGGTCGCAGCGCCACTCGAGCACGTTGCGCTCGATGAGGATCGCGTCGGGGGACTCGCCCTCGACCGCGCGCTGCGCGGCGGGTCGGATGTCGACGAGGATCGCGCCCGCGGCGAGTTCGTCGGCGACCCGCTCGGCGGGCAGACGGTCGATGCGGGAGCGGGCCGCGGCGAGCACGTCGTCGATGGTCGTCACGGGGTGACACCTGTCCTGTGTCGTCTCATCGTGGGTGAGCACTCATTTCTCGGGCACGTCGGTCAGTTCGGTGCGCACCCGGCGCAGCGACTGTTCCGCGGTGACCTCGTAGTAGCTCATCGCGCTGAGCGGCGGCGAGTACGCGTGCACGCTCAACGTCGGGTCGGCCGAGGGTGCGGTACCCGGTGTGCGCATCACATCATGCACCCAGCCCAGGGGGAACGAGGCCTGATCGCCCGCGTCGAGCACACGATCGCGCAGACCGCGCCCGGTCCAGCGGGACTCGGTCAACGACCCCGACAGCACCGTCAGCGCGCCGAGCGATCCGGCATGGTCGTGGAGTTCGGTGGAGGTGCCCTCGGTCCAGCTGATCAGCCAGATGTCGACGTCGTCGTCGGAGTGCAGCCGGGTCGACCAGCGAGCGACGTCGTCCCACTGGTCCGGCAACGCGGTGTCGTGTTTCCCGTCGAGGATGTCGGCGGCGGTCTGGTCGGTCAGTCGCAGCAGGTCAGCCGGGCACAGTCGCGTCGGCAGCACCCTCGTCGGCACCGGCCGACGGGGGAGCGTGCGGGCGGTGAGAGGGGAGGCGGTGAAGGGGGAGATGGTCGTGGTCATCGGGGTTCTCCTCAGGTCGCGGGTCGGGGGCGAGGTGTTCTCAGCCGCGACAGCGTCGGGAGGTGGGGTGATGAAGCACCCATGCACCATCCCGCCGATCCGCCCATCGGGGGAGGGTTACAGGCCCGCTGATTCGAAGGCGGACTCGATGCGACCGGACCGCTCAGAAGAACCGGACAACTCAGACGACGAGGCCGACGATGGTGGCGCTGATGAAACTGACCAGCGTCGCCCCGTAGAGCCGATCGAGGAGAAGTTCGCGAACGACACGAGGAACGTGGAGACGATCGCGATCGTCCGCGCCGAGAGGTCGTCGTCGCCGGAGGTGAGTTGCAGCATCGCCACGACCTCGTTGGCCACGAGCTTGGTGGCCATGAACTTCCCCGCCGCCACCGATTCGTCCCACGGGATACCGGTCAGATACGCCAACGGCGAGAACGCGTAGCCGAGGACGTCCTGGAACGTGGTGCCGCCGAACAGGCCCGAGAAGATGCCGTTGAGCATCGCGATCAGCGCGATGAACCCGATCAGCATCGCGCCGACGGTGAACGCGACCTTGAACCCGTCGAGGATGTACTCGCCGAGCATCTCGAAGAACGACTGCCGGGGCCGCGTGTCGCGTCCACCGCCGGCGACCAGCGCGTCGACATCGGAGTCGGGCGCGGGGTCGTAGGGGTTGATCAACGACACCACGATGAACGCGCCGAAGAGGTTCAGCACGATCGCGGTGATGACGAACCGCGCGTCGATGAGCTGGAGGTAGGCGCCCAGGATCGACGCGGACACCGTCGACATCGCCGACGCGGCAAGGGTGTACATCCGGTGCGCCGGGAGCACCGGCAGCAGTTTCTTGACCGAGATGAACACCTCGGACTGGCCGAGCAGGGCCGAGGCGACCGCGTTGAACGACTCCAGCTTTCCCATGCCGTTCACCTTCGACAGCGCGGTGCCGATGACGGTGACCACCAACGGCAGGATCTTCGTGTATTGCAGGATTCCGATCAGCGCCGAGATGAACACGATCGGCATCAGCACGCTGAGCAGGAACGGCGGTGACGTGGAGGGGTTCTTGTCGACATCGGTGAGGTCGCCGAACACGAACGTCGTGCCCTCGGCGGCGTACCCCAGCAGGTGGTCGAAGCCGCTCTCGATCCCGCGGATGACGTCGGTGCCGGCACCGGTCTTCAGCAGTGCCAGGCTCAGCGCGACCTCGATGAGGAGCATGACCGCGATGGGCCGGAGCTTGCGCTTCACCTGGGAGCGGTCCGTGCTCGGCAGCCATGCGAGCAGTCCGAACACGAGGAGTCCGACGACCCCGATCACGTAGTGCATGGGGTCATTCTGACCGTTTGCGGTTAGTTGGGCTCAGTAACTCGTGGGCATCGTGTCGGCGCTGCCTTCCGGTCCGTCGCCCCGGATGTGACCGTGGGCCCGTCAGGCGGGATACTGGAGCTCAGGTGTCGTGCGGCGGGTGCCGCGACGCGAGTGCGGAGAGCACCACGTGAGTGAAGGAGTGACCGAGTTGACGTACATCATCGCCGAGCCGTGTGTGGACCTGCTGGATCGGGCCTGCGTCGAGGAGTGCCCGGTGGATTGCATCTACGAGGGTGACCGGATGCTCTACATCCAGCCCGACGAGTGCGTCGACTGCGGTGCCTGCGAACCGGTCTGCCCGGTGGAGGCCATCTTCTACGAGGACGACGTCCCCGACGAGTGGGAGCCGTACGTCAAGGCCAACGTCGACTTCTTCGACGATCTGGGGTCGCCGGGCGGCGCCAGCAAGGTCGGCAAGACCTCGAACGATCCGTCGTTCATCAAGGGTCTGCCACCCATGAACACCGAAGAGTGACCGACAAGACCGCGCGGCGGTCGGTGGCGGCGACGCTGCCCGACTTCCCGTGGGACACCCTCACCGAGGCCAAGGCCACCGCGGCAGTGCATCCCGACGGCATCGTCGACCTGTCGGTCGGGACACCTGTCGACGAGATCGCCGACGTCATCCGCCGCGGTCTCGACGACGGCGCCGGGTTCCCCGGCTACCCGACCACCTCGGGTACCACCGCGCTGCGCGACGCCGCGGCCGCCGCACTGATCCGCCGGTACGGCATCGCCGACGTCGACGCGTCGTCGATCCTGCCGCTCATCGGGACCAAGGAGGCCATCGCCTCGGTCGTGTCGCTCCTCGGCTTCGGCCCCGGCGACGACATCGTGATCCCCGAGGTCGCCTATCCGACCTACGAGGTCGGGGTCCTGCTCGCCGGTGCCCGTCCGGTGCGCTCGGATTCGCTGTTCGCCCTCGGTCCGACGAATCCCGGTGCGGTCTTCATCAACTCGCCGTCGAACCCCACCGGCGCGGTTCTCGGTGTCGACCACCTGCGCAAGGTCGTCGCCTGGGCCCGCGAACGGGGCGCGATCGTCATCTCCGACGAGTGCTATCTCGGTCTCGCGTGGGACGCCGAGGCGGTGTCGATCCTCGATCCGCGCGTCTCCGACGGCGACACCACCGGCCTGCTCGCCGTGCACTCGTTGTCGAAGATCTCCAACCTCGCCGGCTACCGGGCCGGGTTCTTCGCCGGCGACCCCGCGCTCGTCGCCGAGCTGCTCGCGGTGCGCAAGCACGCGGGACTGATCGTCCCGTACCCCGTGCAGACCGCGATGCTGGCGGCGCTCAGCGACGACGACCACGTCGCCGTGCAACGCGAGCGCTACCTCAACCGTCGCGTCGTGCTGTCGACCGCCGTGCGCCACGCCGGGTTCCGGATCGACCACTCCGAGGCCGGTCTGTACCTGTGGGCCACCCGCGACGAACCCTGCCGTGACACGGTCGCGTGGCTGGCCGAGCGCGGCATCCTCGCCGCGCCGGGGGAGTTCTACGGCCCCGCCGGCACGAAGCACGTGCGCCTGGCGCTGACCGCGACCGACGAGCGCATCGCCGCTGCCGCCGCACGCCTCACCGTCGACTGACACCGGCAGGATCCACCACGCGATCCCATGCGGTTCTTCCCGCTCAGCGAGAACAATCGCATCGGATCGGTGATGCTCCCAGGGCCCGGGTCAGTCGTTCGCGTGCAGGGCCGCGTTGAGGGCGATGCCGTCGCCCTTCCACGGCACGACCTCGACCGCGCCGCTGACACTGTTGCGGCGGAACAGCAGGTTGTTCGTGCCCGAGAGGTCGCGTGCCTTCACCGCGGTGCCGTCGGGGCCGGTGACCTTGGTGCCCGCGGTGACGTAGAGCCCCGCTTCGATGACGCAGTCGTCGCCGAGGGAGATCCCGCAGCCCGAGTTGGCGCCCAGCAGACAACGCTCGCCGAGCGAGATCACCTGTGTGCCACCACCGGACAGCGTGCCCATGATCGACGCGCCACCACCGACATCCGAACCGTCACCGACGACGACGCCGGCCGAGATACGGCCCTCGACCATCGAATTGCCGAGCGTGCCGGCGTTGAAGTTCACGAATCCCTCGTGCATCACCGTGGTGCCGCTCGCGAGGTGCGCACCGAGACGGACGCGGTCGGCGTCGCCGATCCGCACACCCGACGGCACCACGTAGTCGACCATGCGCGGGAACTTGTCGATGCTGTTCACCGCGACCGGCCCACGGGCGCGTAGCCGTGCGCGCGTCAGCTCGAAACCCTCGACGGCACACGGTCCGTGGTTGGTCCACACGACGTTGGCGAGCAGCCCGAACTGGCCGTCGAGGTTGAGGCCGTGGGGCGCCACGAGGCGATGCGACAGCAGGTGCAGGCGCAGGTAGACATCGTGTGCGTCGGTCGGGGCCTGCGACAGATCGGCGATCGTGGTCGTCACCGCGACGGTCCGCACGCCGCGGGCCTCATCGCTGCCGACGAGGGGACGCAGGTCGGCGGGGATGTCGTCACCGCTGTGCTGCACGGTCCCCGACTCGCCGCCCGCGCCCAGTTCCGGAGCGGGAAACCAGGTGTCGAGCACCTGACCGCTGTCGGTGATGGTGGCGATCCCGGTTCCGGCTGCTGATGTCGCTTCAGTCACGGGAGCACACCCTACCGGCGATACTGAGGTGGTGGATCACGCCACCGGCTACCGCGAGCGACGCTCCACGGCGCTGCCCGCGACCGTGTGGAATCGCTGGTGCGAACCGGGCCCGTCGATCGTGCGACCCGATGGCTGCATCGACCTGATCTGGGACGGCTCGCGCGTACTGGTCGCGGGCCCCGACACCGCCGCGCGGCAGCACGAGACGTCCGCGGCGGTGATGTTGACGGCCATCCGGCTCGCGCCCGGAGTCGCGCCGGTGGTGACGGGGCTGCCCGCGGTCGAGCTGCGCGATCGACAGTTGTCGCTGACCGACGTCCTCGGTGCGGACGCATCGCGGTGGGAGGAATCGGTCGCGCGTTCGACGACGCCCGGCGCAATGCTGGAGTCGCTCGCCACCGAGGCCGTGCGTCGCCGCGGCGGCGTTCCCGACTGGATCGGTCCGACGGTTGCCGCGATCCGGGCCGGCGACCGCATCGATGACGTCGCCGATCGGCTCGGACTCAGCGCCCGGCAACTGCGCCGCCGATCCGACGACGCCTTCGGCTACGGACCCAAGACGCTGCACCGCATCCTGCGTGTCGAGGACGCGAGTCGCTCACTGCGTGAGGGTTTCTCGCTCACCGACACCGCGCACCGCCACGGATACTCCGACTATTCGCACATGTTCCGGGAGTTCCGAGCGATGGTCGGGTCGACGCCGTCCGACGTCGCCGGCCCGACGCCACGTCACGCGAGTGTCGCGCAGAGATCGACCGGGTTGCCGTCCGGATCGAGCACCACCGCATACCGCTGACCCCACACCGCGTCGAACGGCGCGAGGTGCCCCCGGTGCCCGTCGTCGACCAGCGATGCGTAGAGAGAATCCACCGACGCGGGGTCCGAGCAGTCGACGGCGAGCGCAGCCCGATGACCGCCCGCGGGCGGTGTCCAGCCCGGGTCGAACGAGGTGATCACCTCGGCCGTGTCGAACATCAACCGGAAGCCACCGGCGAGGACGACCTCGGCGTGCGGGGCGTCGTCCTGGTCGTCAGGGACATCGATGCCGACGGCGCGGTAGAACGCGAGGGCCCGGGCCATGTCGGAGACGACGACGGAGAGGCCGATGACGTGTGCGGAGGTGGTCATGCCACGAACGTTAGGACCGCCCGCACCCCGCGGTCATGAACATTTCGGACGTCATCGGCGCGAGCGTGCTCAGTCCTCGCTGACCTGCAGACGGAACCGGTCGCGACCGGTGTGCAGAACCCACAGGTGATCGGCGAGCGCCTCGGGGCTCTTGCGCGGGTCGTCGGCGGAGATCGCACCCCCGATGATCAACTGCGACACATGGATACCCTCGGGCTTCAACTCCTCGTGGAGAAGTTGGGCGTAGGCGGCCTGCCCGGCGAAGGCGATCGAGGTGCCGGTGACGGCCCGACCGGGCTTGACCGCCGAACCGCCGTTGACGAAGAGGATGGTGCCCGTGTTCTCGCCGAGGAACCGCATGCCGGGCAGCACCTGGTGCACCGCAGCGATCGGTCCGTAGATGGAGAACTCGACCGGCCCCACCATGTCGGCCGGGGTCGTCTCGAGCACCGGTCGCATGAAGTCTTTCTGCGGCAGGGGGCTGTACTGCAGCACCTCGATCGGCCCGAGCGTCTCGGTCACCTGTTCCAGAGCCGACGCGATCGACGCCGGATCCCGCACGTCGGCGGCGAAACCCCGTGCCGACACACCGTCTTTCGCGAGGGTGTCGGCGAGCGCGTCGACCCTCGACTGGTTGCGTGAGATGAGCCCCACCGAGAACCCCTCGGCACCGAACCTGCGTGCCACTGCCGCCCCGAGTCCTGCTCCTGCACCGATGATCGCGAGAGTCGTCATGCCCGGTGCAACGGGTGGATCGACGGCGACTATTCCCGGCGGCGGCGCCGCAGAGGCCCGGCGGCGACCGATCGTCGTATCCTCGACGGTCATGGGTACCGCCGCGCTGGATCTGACCGCCGATCCGATCGACCTGACCGCGGCGCTGGTCGACATCGCGAGCGAATCGCACCACGAGGCCGCTCTCGCCGACGCCGTCGAACACGCACTGCGCGCGCAGACCACGGGCTTCGAGATCCTCCGCCACGGCGACCGTGTGCTGGCGCGGACCGATCGCGGACGGCCGTCGCGGGTGATCCTCGCCGGCCACCTCGACACCGTCCCGATCGCCGACAACGTCCCGAGCCGCCGCACCGTCGACGACGTCGAGGGCGATGTGTTGCACGGGTGCGGCACGGTCGACATGAAGTCCGGCGACGCGGTGTTCCTGCATCTCGCCGCGACGATGAGCGATGTCGCACATGACCTGACGTTGATCTTCTACGACTGCGAGGAGATCGCCGCGGTCCACAACGGGCTCGGGTTCATCGAACGCGAACTCCCGGACTGGCTCCGGGGTGACGTCGCGATCCTGGGCGAACCGACGGCGGGCCAGATCGAGGCGGGCTGTCAGGGGACACTGCGGGTGCGCCTCACCGCCACCGGGACACGCGCCCACTCGGCGCGATCGTGGATGGGCGACAACGCGATCCACGCGCTGTCTGGGGTGCTGGCGACATTGTCGGCGTATGCGCCCCGTCGCATCGACATCGACGGATGCGAGTACCGGGAGGGGCTCTCGGCGGTGCGCATCGACGGCGGTGTGGCCGGGAACGTGGTACCCGACCTCGCGTCGGTCGACGTCAACTTCCGCTTCGCCCCCGACCGCACCGTCGACGCCGCGCTCGACCACGTCCGTGAGGTGTTCGCGGCCGAGTTGTCCTCCGGCCGAATCGGTCTCGAACTCACCGACTCCTCACCCGGCGCCCTGCCCGGCCTGTCGCACCCCGCCGCGCAGGCGCTCGTGGCGGCGGCCGGTGGTCGTGTTCGCGCCAAGTACGGCTGGACCGACGTCGCCAGGTTCGCGGCGTTGGGCATCCCCGCGGTCAACCTCGGTCCGGGGGACCCGAACCTCGCGCACCGCCGCGACGAGCGCGTGCCGACCGCGCAGATCACCGAGGTGACCGACATCCTGCGGCGTCACCTGCGCACGCCCGCCTGATCTCGTTCCACGCCGGTGTCGGATACCGTCGGCGGCGTGTCAGCCGACGATCACGACCAGCCGCTCTGTTACTCCGGCGCGACCCGCAGGCGTCTCGATCCCGAGTCGATGGAGTCGACGACCGACCGTCGGTTGCTCGACACCGGCGACCCCGACCCCGTCGATCCCGACGGGGCGCGTCGCGCGAATCGTCTCGAACACGATCCGTGGCGGGTCCTGCGCATCCAGTCCGAGTTCGTCGCCGGGTTCGACGCGATGTCCGACGTCGCCGCCGCGGTGACGGTGTTCGGGTCGGCGCGAACCACCCCCGACTCGCCGGAGTACGCGCTCGGGGTCGAGCTCGGTGGGGCGCTGGCCGCCGCGGGCTATGCGGTGATCACCGGCGGCGGTCCCGGGGCGATGGAGGCGGCCAATCGTGGTGCGGCGCAGGCCGGTGGCCGGTCGATCGGTCTCGGTATCGAGCTGCCGTTCGAACAGTCGCTCAACGAGTGGGTCGACCTCGGGGTGAACTTCCGGTACTTCTTCGCCCGTAAGACGATGTTCGTCAAATACGCGCAGGCGTTCGTGTGTCTGCCCGGCGGGTTCGGGACGATGGACGAACTGTTCGAGGCACTCACCCTCGTCCAGACGAAGAAGGTGACCCGCTTCCCGATCGTGCTGCTCGGCGCCGACTACTGGCAGGGCCTGCTCGACTGGATCACCGGCACGCTGGTCCCCGCGGGCACGGTGTCGCAGAGCGACGTCGCGCTGCTGCACGTCACCGACAGCGTCGCCGAGACCGTCGAGATCATCACCCGTGCGGGCGCGCATATCGAGGCCTCGACCCGATGACCGCCATCTGTGTCTACTGCGCATCGGGACCGGTCGACGAGCGGTACCTGACGTTGGCGTCGGAGGTGGGTGCGGCGATCGGTGCGGGCGGACACACCCTGGTCTCCGGCGGCGGCAACGTGTCGATGATGGGTGCGGTCGCGCGCGGTACGCGCGGGGCGGGTGGCCGGACCGTCGGGATCATCCCCCGCGCGCTGGTCGACCGTGAGGTCGCCGACACCGACGCCGACGAACTCGTGGTCACCGACACCATGCGACAGCGCAAGCAGCTGATGGACGAACGCGCCGACGCGTTCGTGACGCTGCCCGGCGGCATCGGGACGTTGGAGGAGCTGTTCGAGACCTGGACCGGTGGCTACCTCGGGATGCACGCCAAGCCCGTGGTGGTGCTCGACCCCTTCGGTTTCTACGCCCCGCTGATGTCGTGGTTGACCACGCTGCAGGGCGACGGTTTCGTCTCCGCGCACGCCCTCGAACGCCTGCAGGTCACCGATTCTGTGACCCGCGCCATCGAATGGTGTACCAGCCGGTAACCTCACTTCGACACCAATCGCCTTTGCCCTGGGGAGCTGCACTAGTGAGCACTGAGTCTCGTTCGCGCGTCGGATTGAAGGACATGGCCAAGGGGGTCGTCGGGCTGGCCTCCGACGCGACGGTCATGTTGCGCAACGCGCCGGGGCTGGCGCTGCGCAAGCCGACCAGCACGATGACGATCGGCAGCCTGTTCCAGAAGAAGGCCGGGGCCCATCCCGATCGCCCGTTCCTGCGTTTCGAGGGCAAGTCGTTCACCTACGGCGAGTGCAACCGCCGGGTCAACCGCTACTCGGCACTGCTCGCCGACTCCGGCGTCGTCGCCGGCGACGTGGTGGGGGTGCTCGCCAAGAACAAGCCCGACACCGTGCTCGCCATGCTCGCGATCGTGAAGCTCGGCGCCGTCGCCGGGATGCTGAACTACAACCAGCGCGGCGCCGTGCTCGAACACAGCCTCGGGGTACTCGAGGCCGACGTGATCGTCGTCGATCCCGACGCCCGCGAGGCGCTCGACTCGGTGCCCGAGAAGGCCGTCCCGAAGAACGTGCTCTCCTTCGACGACCTCGACGCGAAGTCGGCCGACCTGTCGCAGGAGAACCCCTCGATCACCGAGACGCTGCCCGCGTCGACCAAGGCGTTCTACATCTTCACCTCCGGCACGACGGGCATGCCCAAGGCCAGCGTGATGTCGCATTTCCGCTGGCTGACCGGACTGTCGGGCATCGGCGGCATGGGTGTCCGTCTGCGTCACGACGACACGATGTACGCCTGTCTGCCGCTGTATCACAACAACGCGTTGACGGTGTCGCTGTCGTCGGTGCTCGGCGCGGGTGCCTGTCTCGCGATCGGCAAGCAGTTCTCGGCGTCGAAGTTCTGGGACGACATCATCCTCAACCGCGCCACCGCCTTCTGCTACATCGGTGAGCTGTGCCGCTACCTGCTGGCGCAGCCCGAGAAGGACACCGACCGGGCCCACTCGGTGCGCGTCGCGGTCGGCAACGGCATGCGCGCGGAGATCTGGGACACCTTCGCCGAGCGTTTCGGCATCGACCGGATCGTCGAGTTCTACGCGGCGAGCGAGTCGAACCTCGCGTTCATCAACATCTTCAACGTCAAGCGCACCGTCGGCTTCTGCCCGCTGCCGTACAAGATCGTGCAGTACGACGGCGAGACCGGTGAGCCGTTGCGCAACGACGCCGGCCGCGCGATGGAGGCCGCCAAGGGTGAGCCGGGTCTGCTGATCTCCGAGATCAACGACCGCATCCCCTTCGACGGCTACACCGACCCGAAGGCGACCGAGAAGAAGATCATCAAGGACGCCTTCGCCGAAGGCGACCAGTGGTTCAACACCGGCGACCTGGTGCGCGATCAGGGCTTCTCGCATGTGGCCTTCGTCGACCGGCTCGGCGACACCTTCCGGTGGAAGGGCGAGAACGTCGCGACCACCGAGGTCGAGGGCGCGCTCGACGCCGACGGACAGATCGGGCAGTCGGTGGTGTTCGGCGTCGAGATCCCCGACACCGACGGCAAGGCCGGCATGGCGGCGGTCACGCTGAAGAACGGCGACAAGCTCGACGGGTCGCAGCTGGCCAAGCACCTCTACGACGCCCTGCCCTCGTACGCGCTGCCGCTGTTCGTGCGCGTGGTCGAGCAGCTCGAGCAGACCTCGACGTTCAAGACCATGAAGGTGGAGTTGCGCGATCAGGGTTACTCCGAGGTCGGCGAGGACCCGCTGTACGTCCTCGCGGGCAAGTCCGACGGATACGTCGAGTACTACGACGGATACGTCGACGACGTGTCGGGCGCCAAAGCCCCGCGCAACTAGACGTATGGACAACGCGGCCGTCGCCGCACCCGATCTCGGGGTGCCGTCGTCGTGGTTCCCGACCCTGTGCGGCCGACCGGTCGACACCGGACGGGCGCTGGTGATGGCGATCGTCAACCGCACCCCCGACTCGTTCTACGACCGGGGTGCGGACTTCGGTGACGACGCCGCGATGGACCGCGTGCACCGGGTGGTCGCCGAGGGCGCCGACCTCGTCGACATCGGCGGTGTGAAGGCCGGTCCCGGGGTGGCGGTCGACGCCGCGGAGGAGGCCGACCGTGTGGTGCCGTTCATCGAGTGGGTGCGCTCGGCGTACCCCGACGTCATCATCAGCGTCGACACCTGGCGGTCGGAGGTCGCGGTGACCGCGTGCGCGGCCGGCGCCGACCTCATCAACGACACCTGGGCGGGCACCGACCCCGATCTGGTGCACGCCGCCGCCGACGCGGGTGCGGGCATCGTGTGTTCGCACACCGGGGGAGCGGTACCGCGCACCCGACCGCACCGCGTGCGCTACCCCGACGTGGTCGACGCGGTGGTCACCGACGTGGTGGCCGGTGCCCGTCGTGCCGAGCGGGCCGGGGTCGCGCGCGCCGACATCCTCATCGATCCGACGCACGATTTCGGCAAGAACACCCACCACGGGCTCGCCCTGTTACGGCATGTGAACAATCTCGTTAATACGGGCTGGCCGGTGCTGATGGCACTGAGCAACAAGGATTTCGTGGGGGAGACTCTGGGTGTGGGTCTGGAGGACCGGCTGGAGGGAACTCTGGCCGCGACCGCACTCGCCGCCGCACAGGGCGCGCGTGTGTTCCGGGTCCACGAGGTTGCCGCCACCCGGCGTGTGGTGGACATGGTCGCCGCGATAGCGGGGACCCGTCCGCCCCAACGAACAGTCAGGGGACTCGCATGACCGCCAAGCACACAGGGTCCGCGCCGCGACGCGGGACGCAGATGTGGCCCGCTCCGGCCGACGCCGACCCGACCACCCTCGCCTGGTCGGAGACACACACCTTCGAGCACCCCGTGTTCGACCTCGACGAGCTCGTCGCCCACAAGCGTGGCCGCACCGTCTCGGTGGTGCTGCCCGCGCTGAACGAGGAGGAGACCGTCGCCGAGGTGATCGCCTCGATCCGACCGCTGCTGGGCACCCTCGTCGACGAACTGATCGTCCTCGACTCCGGATCCACCGACGCCACCGCCGAGCGTGCGATCGCCGCGGGCGCGCGGGTCGTCAGCCGCGAGCAGGCCGTCCCCGAGCTGTCGCCGGTCAAGGGCAAAGGTGAGGTGCTGTGGCGGTCGATCGCCGCGACCACCGGTGACCTCATCGCTTTCGTCGACTCCGACCTCATCGATCCCGACCCGATGTTCGTGCCGAAGTTGCTCGGTCCGCTGCTGATGAACCCCGAGATCCAGCTCGTGAAGGGCTACTACCGTCGACCGCTGCGCACCGGTGGCGCGCAGGACCCCAACGGGGGCGGCCGGGTCACCGAACTCGTCGCCCGTCCGTTGCTGGCGTCGCTCAAGCCCGATCTGACCGCCGTGCTGCAGCCACTGGGTGGTGAATACGCAGGCACCCGGGAACTGTTGTCGGCGGTGCCGTTCGCGCCCGGCTACGGCGTCGAGATCGGTCTGCTGGTCGACACCTACGACCGCTACGGCATGGCCGGTATCGGCCAGGTCAACCTGGGTGTGCGCACCCACCGCAACCGACCGCTGATCGAGCTCGGGGTGATGAGCAGGCAGATCGTGGGCACCCTGATGAACCGGTGCGGGATCGCCGACTCCGGGGTCGGGCTCACGCAGTTCACCGCCGAGACCGACGGCACCTTCACGCCGCACACGACCGAGGTCTACCTCGCCGACCGACCGCCGATGGACACCCTGCGGCCCCGCGCGGTGGACAAGGTCCGCGCCTCCTAGGTCAACCCGTGCCGTCGATCCGACGGATGTGCTTCCATGAGTGGAACGTGTTCTAGTTCTGCGACGGATGGAGGTCGGCATGCCCGGTGGTTCTGTCAGTGACGGTTCCGTGCGGGGAAAGTCGATCCTCGTCACCGGCGGGGGTAGCGGCATCGGTCGCGGTATCGCCGAGATGCTCGCCGCCGACGGCGCCGTGGTCACCGTCGTCGGACGCAACCGCGACCGCCTCGAGGCGGCCGCGGACGAGATCACCTCGGGGATCACCGGAGGGGGTCGCGTCCATGCGGCCGTCGCCGACATCACCGACGAGGACCAGGTCGTCGCGGCGGTCGCCACCGCGGTCGGCCACACCGGCCGGCTCGACGGCGTCGTCGCGTGCGCCGGGGGCAGCGAGACCATCGGCCCGATCACCCAGATCGACAGCAACGCCTGGCGCAACACCGTCGACCTGAACGTCAACGGCACGATGTACACCTTCAAGCACGCCGCCCGCGAACTGGTGTCGGGCGGCGGTGGATCGATGGTGGCCATCTCGTCGATCGCCGCGTCGAACACCCACCGGTGGTTCGGGGCGTACGGGGTCACCAAGTCCGCCGTCGATCACCTCGTGGCGCTCGCCGCCGACGAACTCGGCGCGAGCAACGTCCGCGTCAACGGCATCCGACCGGGCCTGACACGTACCGAACTCGTGGCGCTGGTCCTCGATTCGCCGGAACTGAGCGCCGACTACCGCGAGGCGACGCCGCTGCCGCGGGTCGGCGAGGTCACCGACATCGCCGAGCTGGCCGCGTTCCTCCTCGGCGACGCGTCGACCTGGATCACCGGTCAGGTCATCAACGTCGACGGCGGTCAGATGCTGCGCCGGGGTCCTGACTACGGGTCGATGCTCGACCCGGTGTTCGGTGCCGACGGGTTGCGGGGTGTCGTCGCCCCGGCGACGGAAGGCTGAGGCGTGGCATCCCCGGGTCAGGCCGTCCACCGGGTGGCGGGCCGGACGGTCACGATGCCGGTGCAGATCCGGACGGCGACCGCGTTCGCGGCGATGGTGTCGGTGTCGGCTGCCGCGGCGCAACGGACCATCGACCACACCGGCCTCTCGGTGGTCCGGTGGCGACCCGGCCGTGCGGTGTGCGTGCTGGTGTTCGTCGACTACGTCGACGGCGATCTCGGGCCGTACAACGAGTTCGGGGTCTGCTTCCTGGTCCGTCCCCACGACGCCGGCCGCGGCGGGATCGTCGGCGATCTCCGGTCGGTGATGCGCAACGAGGCGTGTGCGCTCATCCACCGTCTCCCGGTCGACGGCGACTTCACCCTGGCGGCCGGCCGCGGCATCTGGGGCTTCCCGAAGACGCTCGCCGCGTTCAAGGTCGACCACCGGGGTCCGGTCCGTACCGGGACGCTGCGGGCCGACTCCTCGACCGTGCTGTCGCTGCGGGTGCGCCAGGGTGTCGCCGTGCCCGACACCGACTCGTCGACCACGTTGACCGCCTACGCCCATCTCGACGGCATCACACGTGCGACACCCTGGACCATGCGTGCCGCCGGCGTGCGGACCCGTCCCGGCGGCGCTCGGCTCGAGCTCGGCGACCACCCGATGGCCGACGAACTGCGTGCGCTCCGGCCGGGTCGCACGCTGCTCGCGTCGTCGATCGGCGCGTTGTCGATGACCTTCGGCGACGCCGTCGTGGTGTCCGGGTCGGCTGCGTCGGGACCGGTCACGGCATCCGGTCTGGGATGATCGCACGGTGCAGACCCTCTTGCTCTACCTGGTCGTCATGGTGCTCGTCATCGGTGCGGTGTTCGCCGTGGTGTGGTTCGTCTTCGGACGCGGCGAGGACCTCCCGCCGCTCGAACGCGACGCGACACTCACCCGGTTGCCGCGCGCCGGGGTCTCCGGCGACGACGTCCGCGCCCTGCGGTTCGCGCTCGTGGCCCGGGGATACAAGCAGTCCGAAGTCGACTGGGCGCTCGAGAAACTGGCCCGCGAGATCGACGAACTCCGCGTGGTCATCGTCGACCTCCAGGGGCGCGACGCGAACGATTTCTCGCGGGCCGACACCGACGCGTCCCGGGCCGAGGACGTGTGAGCCGTATCATCGTTGTGAGGTTGACCTGCGTCTGCGTCCGACGGCCGAATTCGTCGAGTGTGGCGCAGCGCATAGAATCGTGAACCGGCGCCGATTGTCGGCGACGTTGTCGGAGGGAGCTTGTGACATGGCGGCGATGAAGCCACGGACCGGAGACGGTCCCCTTGAAGCAGCCAAGGAAGGGCGAGGAATCGTCGTACGCATCCCCATCGAGGGCGGCGGCCGTCTGGTCGTCGAGCTCACCGCAGACGAGGCAGCAGCCCTCGGCGAAGAACTGCGTGGCGTCGTCGCCGGCTGCCCCCGCCGCGACGGTCCGCCGATAGCACCTCGAGTCCGATGCTGTCGGCGATCATCGATCTGCTCGCGTGCCCGGTGTGCACCGGCGAGCTCGACATCGATGCGGGCACGGTGATCTGCGACCGTGGACACACCTTCGACATCGCCCGTCAGGGGTATGTCTCCCTGCTCGCAGGCTCCACCGGGGGCCTGCGTTCGGATACGACCGCGATGGTCGCCGCGCGTGAACGCATCCTGGGTGCCGGTCTCTACGCCCCGATCGCCGACGCGGTCGCCGACGCGTCCTCAGGACCGGTCTGCCTCGACGTGGGGGCGGGGACCGGTCACTATCTCGCCCACGCCCTCGACGACTCCGATCCCGCGGCCCGCGGGATCGGTCTGGACCTGTCGAAGTCGTGTGCCCGCGCCACGGCACGTGCCGACGATCGGATCGGGTCGGTCGTCGCCGACGCCTGGCAGCGGCTCCCCGTCGCCGACGGCGTGATCGACACCGTCCTGTCGGTGTTCGCGCCCCGCAACGTCGCCGAGTTCGCCCGCGTGCTCACCGACGACGGCGTCCTCGTGGTGGTCGCGCCCACGCCGCGCCACCTCGCCGAGATCGTCACCCCCATGGGCATGATCGGGGTCGACCCCACCAAACCCGAGCGGATCGGCAACGCACTCACCGGGGTGTTCGAGCGGGAGGACCGCACCGCGGTCGAGCACACGATGACCCTCGGACGGTCCGACGTCGCCGACCTCGTCACGATGGGACCGTCGGCGCACCACTCGTCGGTCGACGAGATCGCCGCCCGCGCAACGGTGTTGCCCGAGCTCGTCGAGGTGACGTGCTCGGTGACGGTGTCGCGCTACCGGCGCGTCTGACCGCGTCGCACCGCGACCGCTCCGGTCACCGTCCTGCGAGCGCGGCCTGGTACACCGCGATCGTCTGCTCGGCGATGGACTCCCACGAGAACTCCTCGATCGCGCGCGACCGTCCGGCGGCGCCCATCTCGGCGGCCCGTGTCGGGTCGGCGACGACGGCGTTCACCGCGGCGGCAAGTCCCGCCTCGAAGCCCGACTCATCGGACTCGTCGTAGGCGACGAGGCGACCGGTGACCTCGTCGCGCACCACCTCCGGGATGCCGCCGACGTCGGACGCCACGACCGCGGTGCCACACGCCATGGCCTCGAGGTTCACGATTCCCAGCGGCTCGTAGATCGACGGACACACGAATACCGTTGCTGCGGAGAGTATCTCGCGGACCCGTTCGGTGGGCAGCATCTCCTGCACCCAGTACACGCCATCGCGCGTCCGGGAGAGCTCGGCGACGGCCTCGGCGGTCTGCGCACCGATCTCGGGTGTGTCGGGCGCACCCGCGCACAGCACGAGCTGCAGGTCGGGATCGAAGGAGTGTGCCGCGGCAATGAGATGCCGCACGCCCTTCTGCCGGGTGATGCGGCCGACGAACACCGCGATCGGGCGGTCCGGATCGACGCCGAGCGACCGCAGCGCCGACTGCTCGCCGAACGGTTCGTCGGCGGGGAACCACGTCGCGGTGTCGATGCCGTTCCGCACCACGTGTACTCGCGCCGGGTCGAGTCGGGGGTAGGCGTCGCAGACGTCGACGCGCATGCCCGCGCTGACCGCGATCACCGCGTCGGCGTACTCGACGGCGTTGCGCTCGGCCCAGCTCGACAGTCGGTACCCGCCGCCGAGTTGCTCGGCCTTCCACGGGCGCCGGGGTTCCAATGAGTGGGCGGTGAGCACGTGGGGCACCCCGTAGAGCTGCGCGGCGACGTGTCCGGCGAGCCCGGTGTACCAGGTGTGCGAGTGCATGATGTCGGCCTCGGACGCGCCGGCGACCATCCGCAGATCGGCCGACATCGTCGTCAACGCCGCGTTGGCACCGGTCAATCCGGGATCGGCGATGTAGACGTGGGCGGTGTCGCGGGGCGCGCCCATGCAGTGCACGTCGACCTCGGCCAACGGTCGCAGATGCCGCACCAGTTCGGTCACGTGGACCCCGGCGCCGCCGTAGACCTCCGGTGGGTACTCGCGGGTCATCATCGCCACTCGCATACCGACGACGCTAGACCCGCGCGCCGTCACCCGCACCCCTGCCCGTCGTCTCGGCGTCGGGTACGTGTGGCGGATCGCCGGGCGCCGAACCGGTGGCCGTTCGCACAGAACGCGGATAGGTTGTGAGGGTGAGATCACAGCCGCACGTGCTCGGAATTGTTCTCGCCGGCGGTGAGGGAAAGCGCTTGTTCCCTTTGACCATGGACCGGGCGAAGCCCGCGGTCCCGTTCGGCGGGGCGTACCGGCTCATCGATTTCGTACTGAGCAACCTCGTGAACGCCGGATACCAGCGGTTGTGCGTGCTCACCCAGTACAAGTCGCACTCCCTCGACCGCCACATCTCGCAGACGTGGCGCATGTCGGGCTTCAACGGCGAATACATCACGCCCGTGCCGGCGCAGCAGCGTCTCGGGCCGCGGTGGTACACCGGCAGCGCGGATGCGATCTTCCAGTCGCTCAACCTCGTCTACGACGAGGAGCCCGACTACATCGTGGTCTTCGGCGCCGACCACGTGTACCGGATGGATCCCGAGCAGATGGTGGAGGCGCACATCGCCTCGGGTGCCGCGGCCACTGTCGCGGGGATCCGCGTCCCGCGCAGCGAGGCGTTCGCGTTCGGCTGCATCGACGCCGACGAGTCCGGTCGCATCACGCAGTTCCTGGAGAAGCCCAAGGACCCACCGGGTACCCCCGACGATCCCGAGGCCACCTTCGCCTCGATGGGCAACTACGTCTTCACCACCTCCGCGCTGGTGGAGGCGATCCGCGCCGACTCCGAGGACAGCGACTCCGACCACGACATGGGCGGCGACATCATCCCCGGCTTCGTCAACCGCGGCGAGGCGTTCGTCTATGACTTCAAGGACAACGAGGTCCCCGGCGCCACCGAGCGCGACAAGGGCTACTGGCGCGACGTCGGGACCCTCGACGCGTTCTACGACGCCCACATGGATCTCGTGTCGGTGCACCCGGTGTTCAACCTCTACAACCGCCGCTGGCCGATCCGTGGTGCGGCCGAGAACCTCGCGCCCGCCAAGTTCGTCCACGGCGGTCTCGCGCAGGAATCCGTCGTCGGCGCCGGGTCGATCATCTCCGCTGCGACCGTGCGCAATTCGGTGCTCAGCTCCAACGTCATCATCGAGGACGGCGCCACCGTCGAGGGCAGCGTCCTGATGCCCGGTGTGCGCATCGGCCGGGGTGCGGTCGTGCGCAAGGCGATCCTGGACAAGAACGTGGTCGTCGGCCCCGGTGAGATCCTCGGGGTCGAACTCGAGCGGGACCGCGAGAAGTACGCCATCAGCGCCGGCGGCGTGGTGGCCGTCGGCAAGGGTGTCAGGCTGGGGTGAGGCCCTTCGCCCGGCGCGCCGCGGCGACCAGCGTGGCCATCTCCGCGTGGTGGGTGCCCTCGGGCAGCGCATCGACCGGCCACCACCGCAGGTCGACCGACTCGTCGCTGCGGATGATCTCGGGCAGACCGCCGTCGGGTCCGGGCGGGGCAACCCCGAGGAATCGCACGTCGAGGTGGCGGGTGGGCACTCCCAGCGAGCATGTGATCGGGTGGGTGTGCAGCGCGATCGGCTCATGCGACAACGTCAGTCCGGCGATCCCGGATTCCTCGGTCGCCTCGCGCATGGCGGCGTCGGCGATGCCGTCGTCCTCCGGCTCGCAGTGCCCACCGACCTGGATCCACGCGCCCACGCGGGGGTGCAGCGTGAGGAGGGCGAAAGCCCCGGTGTGGTCGAGGATCATCGTCGAGGCGGTGAGATGGCCGGGCGCGCAGGCGCGCAGGCAGGCGTCGTCGCGCGCGGCGAGGAACGCGAGCACGGTGTGGCGCATGGAATCCTGATGCGGGTCGGTCGTCGACCACCCAGTCAGCATCTCCACCGCCGAGCGGTGCAGACTCGCCGCGCTCATCGGATCGCCACCGCGGTGGTCGGGTCGGCCGGTGGACGCGGGCCGGTATCGGCATCCTGCGGGTGTCCGATCGCGATCGCGCCCAACGGTTCCCAGTCGGCGGGCACCTCGAGGACGTCGGTCACGATGTCGGCGGCGAAGATCGTCGACCCCACCCAGCAGCTGCCCACCCCGCGCACCGACAGCGCGACGAGCAGCCCCTGCACCGCGGCCCCGACGGCAACGGTGAACATGGTGTGTTCGGCACGCGTGCGTGCGGCGTCGGGGTAGTCGTGTGCGCCGTCGAGGGCGAGCATGGGGATCACGAGTTCGGGGGCGTCGTAGAGAAGCTGTCCGCGCGCGACGCGGCGTTCGATCGACTCCTCGTCACGTCCGTCGGCCGCGAGGTCCCGACGCCAGCGATCGGCCATCGCGTCGAGCAGGCGGATCCGACGTTCCCGGTCGCGCACCCACACCAGACGCACCGGGTGGGTGTGGTGCGGCGCGGGGGCGGTCAGCGCCTCGGCGAACGCCGCGTCCATGACCTCCGGCTCCACGGGTTCGGTGGTGAAGGCGCGCACCGAGCGGCGGGTGAGGAGGGCCTGACGTCGACCGAGGTCGATGGCCTCGGTGGTCCCGAGCCAGAACAGGTCCTCGTCACCCGGGCGGACGAGATCGCGTGCGCCGGAACCGTCGTCGTGGGGTCGCAGGCCGCGCACGATGGCGACGGGCGTCTCGATCAGCTTGCCCTTCACCAGATCTGCGGCCGCGGCGATCTCGTCGGCCACGGCGATGTCGGTGACGATCAGCGGGTTCCCGTGCGGATCGACGCTGCCGTCATAGGGGTGGGTCACCGCGATGCCGGCCGAGCCGATGGCCGCGTCGATCTGGCCGTTGCGCCAGGCGCGTCCCATGGTGTCGGTGACGATCACCGCGACGCGCACACCGGGATCGGCGGCCAGTCGGTCGCGTAGTCGTCGGGCGCTGGCGTCGGGATCGACGGGCAGCAGCGCCAGCTGGTCGGTGTCGATGTTCGAGCCGTCCACCCCGGCCGCCGCCTGCACGATGCCGAGCGCGTTCTCCGTGATCAGCGTGCGGTTCTTGCGTGCCAGGACGCGCACCGATTCGGAGTCGATCAGCTTGCGCCGCAACGTGTCCCGTTCCTCGGGATCGATCGGTGCGGTGACCATGCGGCCCTCGATCTTCGAGAACACCTTGCTCGTCACCACCACGACGTCGTCGTCGCGCAGATCCGGTGCGGCGCCGGCGATCGCGGCCGCCAGATCGTCCCCCTCGACGAAGCGGGGGAGACCGCGGACCCCGATGATCTCGAGCATGCCGGTCGCCGCGTGATCGCCGGTCGCAGGCGGGCGGGGATCAGCGGTCATGTGCGACGCCGACGAGATCGCAGGCGTCGCGGACCATCTGGGCCGTCGTCTCCGGATCGCTCATCACCAACGGGACCTCGCGGGTGGCGATGCCGGGGATGTCGGTGCCGTCGCCCGGTGCGACCAGCCAGCCGTCGAGGATGCCGGTGCCCGATCGTGCGCCGTAATGGGCGCCGATGGCCTCCGACGTGGTCTCGACCCCGATCACCGACAGGCACTCGTCGGCCATGCCGCGCAGGGGAGCCCCGCCGATCACCGGCGAGATCCCCACCACCGGAGCCTTCGTCGCGCGCAGGGCGGCGCGGATGCCGGGAACGCTGATCACGGCGCCGATGCTGACCACGGGGTTGCTGGGCGCCAGCAACACGATGTCGGCATCGGCGATCGCCTCGAGGACGCCGGCGGCCGGCGTCGCCTTCTCCGAACCGACCTGGGCGAAGCCGTGCGTGGGGATCTGGGCCCGGTATCGGACCCACCACTCCTGGAAGTGGATCGCCACCTTCGCGTCGTCGGGGTCGCCGCTGCGGTTGACCACCACGTGGGTCTCGTGGCGATCGTCGGTCACCGGGAGCAGTCGCACACCGGGCTGCCACCGCTTGCACAGGGCCTCGGTGATGTCGGTGAGGGTGTAGCCGGCGTCGAGCATCTGCGTGCGGATGAGATGGGTGGCCAGATCGCGGTCGCCCAGCCCGAACCAGTCCGGATCGGCGCCGTAGGCGGCCAGCTCCTCCTTGGCGTTCCAGGTCTCGTCGGTGCGACCCCACCCGCGCTCGAGATCGATGCCCCCGCCCAGGGTGTACATGCACGTGTCGAGATCGGGACAGATGCGCACCCCGTGCATCCACGCGTCGTCGCCGACGTTGACGATGGCGGTGACACCGGAGTCCGACGACGTGGACTCGGCTCCGGCGGGAAACGGGGTGCGGCCGAACAGATGGCGCGCACCCTGCAGGAATCGGGCGCCACCGACGCCACCGACGAGAACCGTTGCCTTCACGACCGCCCACTCTAATGGGCGTGGTGACGACCGGCCCGTGGCCACCGACGCCGCACCGAGGCGGGCGACACGCCAGTGGTGCGACACTCCGGTGGTGTCGTGTCGCGGAATACCGGACCGGCAGTGGTATTGGCAATTTCGCCGTTTCGCTTGACCGAGACACCGGCGTACGTGTCTAATCACACCAGTGTCATTAGCGTTTTGTGATCGAGAATCGTTGAGCGACTTCGTGTTCGATCACACGTTCGAACAGGCCTGACGGCCCGGTTCGTACGAGGTGGCACCGGCTGTACCCATGCACCACGATTCTCGCACCGGCTGCGCCCCTGCGGCGACGGTCATCACCCACCTCGGTCGCCCTGCGGCCGCAAACGAATTCACGAGGAGCCCGGCGATGACTTTCGAGCACCGGATGGGTGACGGATTCCCGTCGAACGACGCCTACCCGTCGGCGGAGAGCGCCGCGGAGTCCGCGCCCGCGTTCGCACCCGCCATGCCGTCCACCCCGCACCTGAGCCTCGTCACCGACGACTTCGATGCCCTCTTCGACGACACCGAGGACCAGTGGCAGGACCGCGCGCTGTGCGCGCAGACCGACCCCGAGGCGTTCTTCCCCGAGAAGGGCGGCTCCACCCGCGAGGCCAAGCGCATCTGCTCGGGCTGCGAGGTGAAGGCCGAGTGCCTCGAGTACGCACTGCACAAGGACGAGCGCTTCGGCATCTGGGGCGGACTGTCCGAGCGTGAGCGCCGCCGCCTCAAGCGCGGCATCATCTGACCGGGCACCGCGTCCCGCGACAGCGCGCCTGACCGCCTCGAGAACCTCTCCGTGGCTGTGCTTCTCGGGTCAGTGCGGTTCGGGATCGATGGTGTCCTCATCGAGCCCGAGATGTGTGGCCACCTGATGGACCAGGACCTCGTGGACGAGGTCGAGCAGATCGGCTCCCTTGTCCGCGCGACTCTCCAACGGCCGACGGAAGATGACGATCCGCGCCCGTGACGGACGCCCGTTCGCGTCGATACCCGCCGGCAGCAGCCGGGCCAGGGGGATGGCGCCGTCGGCGGTCACCTCGTCGGGCCACTGCACGGTCTCGGGATCGCGGGGGAGGACCCGCGGGATCTCGTCGACCGCGAGGTCGAGATCGCCGAGCTGTTCGTGCCAGCGCGCGTCGATCTCGGCGAACGCCTCCAGCACCACGAGATCGAACGATTCCGAGCGTGTGTTCGCCGCGGGGACCTGCGGCGGCAGGAGGCTCGATCGCAATCCCCGCCCGCGACGGTCACGACGTCGGCGCCGTGTGGGGCCCGGACCCGATGTGGTGCCGCGATGCCGGGAGACGACCGGAGGGACCCTGCGTGCCATGGCGAGAGTGTAAGCGTGCCGTGATCGAGACCTGTCGACACGGCGCGCGGCGGTGTGTCTGCTGCCCCGTCGGGGTCGGTCGGGATAATCTCGCGTGGTGAGGCTCCCCCGTCAGTGCAGCAGGCCCGGCTGTGCCCAACCCGCTGTCGCGACGTTGACCTTCGTCTACGCCGAGTCGGTCGCCGTCGTCGGCCCGCTCGCGTCGACCGACGAGCCGCACTCGTGGGATCTCTGCGACGACCACGCCAGCCGCATCACCGTCCCGCGTGGCTGGGAGATGATGCGCAGCGCCGGAGGGTGGGCGACCCCCGCCGCCGACGAGGACGATCTCACCGCGCTCGCCGAGGCGGTCCGCGAGGCCGGTGGACTGCGGGCCGCAGGCTCGTCGTCGGAATCGATCCGCTCGTGGTCGCCGCTCGTGGGGTCCTCGACCACCGCGGCGGGATCGCCGGGGTCGACCCACACCGGCTCGGCCGGAACCGGGACGCCGCGCTCACGGCCGCGCCCGGGCCGCCGCGGTCATCTCAGGGTGCTACCCGACCCGATCGACTGACGGTTCCCCCGCGGCCTGTGTCGCACCGACCGGGTCGGCCTGGTCACGGCCCTCGTCGACGCCGTGTCGTGTCGTGCGTCGGGCCCATCGGCGTTCGACGGCCGCGCACCCGACCATCACCAGGGCGGCCAGCGACCACCCCAGGATCAGGTCGAACACATAGTGCTCGGCGGAGTACACCAGCGTGAACGCCATCGCCGCGGCGTAGCCCACCCAGAGGATCCGACCGCGCGGACCGACCCGGCGCCACATGAACATCGCCAGCAGGCCGGTCAGCCCGGCGTGCAGCGAGGGGATGGCGGCGACCTGGTTCGACCGCTCCTGGCCGACCTCGATGACGTCGCGCACCGGCCCGATGTGCAGGACGTCCCAGCCGCGACTGGAGATCCGCTCGATGAAGGGCTTCGCGGCCGGATCGTCGGGGGTCATCGGACCCAACACCCCACCGCCGGGAACGTTCTCGGGTGTACCGGTGATGCACGGCGGGAACGCCGGGCCGCCGACGACCTGTTCGGCCGTGCACTGCGCCGCGGCCCACGGCGGCGCCGCAGGCACCAGGATGTAGCCGACGAGACCGAGGAAGAACAGCGCGACGAAACGCGTCACGAACTTCTTCCACGCCGTCCGGTCGCGGAGCCACAGCCACCCCGCCAGGGCGTAGGGGACGATGAAGTAGGACATGTAGACGACGCTGGTGATGATCTCCCACCACTGCGGGTCGGCGTGTTTGAGATGTTCCTGCAGCCACACCGTGGGGACCACACCGAACATCCAGCGATCGGCGTCGACGGCGAGATGCCATCGCGTGGGCATCCCGAGGAACGCCGCGGTGCCGCGGGTGCTCTCGTAGGCGAACAGCACGAGACCGAACGGGAGCCAGTCGCGCACCACCAGGAGCGGGTTGCGGCGCCCGATGCTCGCGGCGGCGAGGCCGGTGACGACCACGACCATGATCGGGACGAACCCGAACGACATCACCCGTGTGCCGGCGAGGGTCGCAACGACCAACGCCCACACGGCGATCGCGGCCCTGCGTAACCTCACCGCTCCCGGCGACGATGTCCCGGTAGCGGTGTCGGGCCCGTTCTGCGTCGGGGATCGCAGGTCGGTCACCGGCAGGTCCCTGCGACTAGGCTGACCCCTGCGAGTGCGAAGTCCGTACCACCGATGTCACACCGAGGAGAGCCACCGTGCCTGACCCGACCGGGGACCGCAGCGTCGCCACCGACCGGACCACCGAGTCCGTCGCCGCGGTGGTGAAGGCCTACGACGTCCGTGGCCTGGTCGGCGAGCAGATCGACGCGCCGTTCGTCGCCGACGTGGGGCGCGCGTTCGCCCGCCTGGTGCGCGCCGACGGCGCGACGTCGATCGTCGTCGGACACGACATGCGCGACTCCTCGCCCGAGCTCTCCCGGGCGTTCGCCGACGGGGTCTGCGAGCAGGGTGTGGACGTGATCCTCATCGGTCTCGCGTCGACCGATCAGCTGTATTTCGCGTCGGGTCGCCTCGATCAACCGGGCGCCATGTTCACCGCGAGTCACAACCCCGCCGCCTACAACGGCATCAAGCTCTGCCGGGCCGGGGCCAAGCCGGTCGGCCAGGACACGGGACTGGCGACGATCGCCGCCGAGCTGGTCACCGGGACGGACCCGTACGACGGTGCGCGCGGCACCATCAGCGAGCAGGACGTCCTCACGGACTATGCGGCGTATCTGCACGAACTCGTCGATCTCTCCGGTAGTAGACCGCTGACGGTCGCGGTTGACGCGGGGAACGGCATGGGGGGACACACCGTCCCGGCGGTCCTGGGTGATTCCCCGGTGTTCACCGTGCGTTCACTCTACTTCGAACTCGACGGCACCTTTCCCAACCACGAGGCAAACCCCCTCGACCCGGCGAACCTCGTGGACCTGCAGGCCTACGTCCGTGAGACCGGCGCCGACATCGGGCTGGCCTTCGACGGCGACGCCGATCGATGCTTCGTCGTCGACGAGAAGGGCGATCCCGTCTCGCCGTCGGCGGTGACGGGGCTCGTGGCCGCGCGAGAACTCGCCAAGAATCCGGGCGCGACGATCATCCACAACCTCATCACCTCGCGCGCCGTCCCTGAGCTCGTCTCCGAACTCGGGGGGACGCCCGTGCGGACACGGGTCGGCCATTCCTTCATCAAGGCGCAGATGGCGCAGACCGGCGCGGTGTTCGGCGGCGAACACTCCGCGCACTACTACTTCCGCGACTTCTGGGGCGCCGACTCGGGCATGCTCGCCGCGATGCACGTGCTCGCCGCCCTCGGTGAGACCGATGTCCCCGCATCACAGCTCTTCGCGTCCTACGAGCGTTATCACGCCTCCGGTGAGATCAACTCGACCGTCGCCGACGCCGCCGCGAGCACCGCGGCGGTGGTCGCCGACTTCACCGCCGAGACCGCCGACGTCGACTCGCTCGACGGTGTCACGGTGAGCCTCGACGACGGATCGTGGTTCAACCTGCGTGCCTCGAACACCGAACCCCTGCTGCGCCTCAACGCCGAGGCAGCCGACGCCGCGCGGGTCGATCAGCTCGTCGACCGCATTCTCGCCATCGTCCGCCCGGCCGCGCCGATACGCTGATCTGATGCTCACCGGCGCACCCGACCTCGACGACGTCACGCGGCTGCAGTCCGCCGATGTCCACGGGTTGCTGCGCGCCGCCGCGCTCGCCGGCGCGCAGGTGCGGGCCGTCGCGGCCGCCGTCGACGAACAGGTCCTCGCGCCGCTCGCCGATCTGCGGCCCCGCGCGCTGGTGATCGTGACCGGTCACGGGACCGCCCGCCGCGCCGCCGACCTCATCGTGGCCACCCTCGCCGCCCGCACCGACGTACCGGTCGTGGTCGCCGACAGCCTCCCCGGATGGATCGGTCCCCTAGACGTCGTCGTGGTGTCCGGTGACGACGCGGGCGACATGGCGTTGGCCGATGCCGTGGCGCGGTCGGTCCGTCGACGCGCCGAGGTCGTCGTCGACGCGCCGATGGAGGGCCCGATCCGCGACGCCGCGGCGGGCTCGGCCCTCGACCTGTCGCCCCGGGTCCCGGTCCGCCCGGAGTTCCGCTTCATCGGCCACGTCGTCGCGCTGAGTTCGGTGATCCGCGCGCTGCGCGCGGTACGCACCGCGGGCACCGCCCTCGACCTCTCGGCGCTGGCCGAGGCCCTCGACGACGAGGCGGGGGCCGCCCACCCCGACAACGAGGTCTTCCACAACGCGGCCAAGGGCCTCGCGTCACGGATCTCCGGGCGGCCCGTCACGTGGGCGGGGGACACCCCGGCGTCGACGGTGCTCGCCGTGCACGCCTCGCGGACGTTGCACGCCGTGGCCGGCGTCGGCGGCGTCGGATGCGATCTCCTCGAGGCCGTCGCCGCCCAGGCCGCGCGACCGGAGTCCTCGGGCGCGGTCGCCGACTCGATCTTCCACGATCCCGAGTTCGACGGTCCTGCAGGTGGTCCTGCGGTACGGGTGCAGGTCATCACCACCCCGGGTCGCGAGTGGTCGCTGCATCAGCGGATGTCGGTGCTCGCCGACGCCGACGTGGTGGAGGTCGGCCCCACCACCGGCGCCGGGCCCGCCGCCCCCCTCGAGCCCGGCGCGCCGGGCGGTGTCGAGGGGATCGACACGCCCGAGGACATCGCGCCACTGGTGGTGACGGCGTTGCGGATCGAGATGGCGGCGGTCTACCTGCGACTGATCGGGGCGGTGTGATGCACGTGCTCGAAGGGGTCGTGCGGCCCTACGCCTGGGGGTCGCGGACCGCGCTGGCGGCACTGCGCGGTCTGCCGACACCCTCGGCACACCCCGAGGCCGAACTGTGGTTCGGCGCCCATCCCGCCGCCCCGGCCCGCGCCCTCGACGACGACGTGGACCTGCTGTCGGTGATCGAGACCGATCCCGCCGCGCAACTGGGTGCGGCGTGTGCGAACGCCTTCGGCGACCGGTTGCCGTTCCTGCTCAAGGTGCTCGCGGCCGACGAACCCCTGTCGTTGCAGGCCCATCCCACCCTCGCGCAGGCGCGCGCGGGATTCGCCCGCGAGAACGCCGCCGGCATCCCCGTCGACGCACCGGACCGCAACTACCGCGACGACAACCACAAGCCCGAGCTGGTGGTGGCCCTCACCGAGTTCGACGCCCTGGCCGGATTCCGGGACCCCGCCACGACCGTCGACCTCCTGCGCGACCTGCAGGTCGCCGAGCTGGACCCCTACCTGGGTCTGCTGGCGGGACAGCCGGATTCGCACGGTCTGCGTGCGCTCTTCACCACGTGGATCACCCTGCCCGACGCGATCCTGCACGCCCTCATCCCGGCCGTCCTCGACGGGGCGATCGCCTACCTCAACCGCGGTGACCGCCGGTTCGCCACCGAGTTGCAGACCGTCCTCGAGCTCGGCGAGGCCTACCCGATGGACCCCGGTGTCCTCACCGTCCTGCTGCTCAACCGGTTGCGGCTGAGCCCCGGCGAAGGGTTGTACCTCGGGGCGGGCAACCTGCACGCCTACCTCCGCGGTACGGCGGTGGAAGTGATGGCCAACTCCGACAACGTGTTACGTGGTGGGCTGACCCCCAAACACATGGACGTGCCCGAGTTGCTCGCGGTCCTCGACTTCGCGACATCGGCCCCGGCCGACCTGCACCCGCACATCCACGTGCTCGGCGCCGAGAAGATCTACAGCACACCCGCTCCCGAGTTCCGGCTCTCGCGGATCGATCTCGACGGGACCGGTCTGCAGCGATCGTCGTCGATCTCCCTCGACGCCGCGGGCCCACAGATCCTCACCGTCATCGACGGCACGATCGAGGTGCGTTCGCACACCGGAGAGGTGGTGTCGGTCTCGGCCGGGCACTCACTGTGGCTGGGCGACGCCGATCCCGACGTGGTGGTGCGCGCGGCGTCGAGTTCGGCGGTGTTCTTCCGTGCACTGGTGCCCGCCCCGCGTCCCGTGGCGGACGGCCTCGGTGGCACCGCCCACGCCGAGCGGTCCGCCGGCGGTGCGGGGTTCAGTTCGCGGGCGTGAGCGAGCCGACCAACCGCTCCCACTGGTGGCCGATCTCGTCGATGGTCAGTCCCTCGTGTTCGGTCAGGTGGAAGATCGCGGCCGCCTCCAGCGGGGCGAGCACCGCGAGGCTCAACGCCTCGTCGACCGGTGCGAAACCCATGTCGCGCAACAGAGCCCGGACGTGCATGACCGACACCTGTCGGGCGGGGTGCGACAGGCGGTCGGGTCCGGCCGCGTCGTCGGCCTCGACCAGGACGTCGAGATGGGCGCAGACCATCGCCAGTCGGGCCAGGCCGTAGGCGACGAGTCGTTCGCGTGGTGCCGCACCCGGCCCCAGGGGAGGGGGTCCGCTCATGAAGGCCCGCTGCATCTCCGATTCGGAGTGGTCGAGGAGCGCGAGCATGAGGCCCGCGCGGCTGCCGAAACGTCGGAACACCGTGCCCTTGCCGACCCCGGCGGCGCGGGCCACCTCGTCCATCGTCACCGCGGCGGCACCGTGGTTGTCGATCAGGCGCTTCGCGGCGTCGAGGAGCAGCAGTCGGTTGCGACCGGCGTCGGCGCGCTCTCCCTCGCCGGGCCCGGCCATCGGCAACGCCGCGACCCCGATCGGCAGGTCCGGCAGCGGGGCCGTGGAGCGCGCACGAGGGCGCTCCGCGGGGTCGCCCATGGCCCCCCCGGCACTGGACGTGCGTTCACCTGACACCCCCCGAGCGTATCGGGCACCTCCGCGCGGAATGCATTCGGACCCGAGTCCGTTTATACGACGGTGCAACGCGGCACGCTCGTATCAGGAACAGCGGAGAGCGACGGGCCGGACGACGACCGGCAGGAGAAGGAGTGGTGACGATGTCGGAGAACACGACGCGGATCGCAGTGTTGGTGGGAAGCCTGCGGGCAGGGTCGATCAACCGGGAGCTGGCGGAGGTCGCCGCGGCGACCGCGCCGGAATCGGTGCAGGTCGAGATCGTCGAGGGTCTCGCGGCGGTGCCGTTCTACAACGAGGACCTCGACGTCGAGCCCCTCGACCCGGCCGTGGCCGATCTGCGCGCAGCGATCGACGCCGCCGACGCGGTGCTGATCGTCACCCCGGAGTACAACGGCACGATGCCCGCGGTGGTCAAGAACGCCATCGACTGGGCGTCTCGGCCCTACGGCGCGGGCGCGCTGAAGGGCAAGCCCGTGGCGGCCATCGGCGCCTCACTCGGGCGCTATGCCGGCAAGTGGTCGCAGGACGACGCGCGCAAGTCGCTCGGTGTCGCGGGTGGCCGCGTCGTCGAGAGCGTCGAGGTGGGCATCGCGACCTCGGAGTTGGGCGAGCGCACCGTCTCGCAGGTCCCCGAGATCGTCGAGCAGGTGCGCGGCGCGGTCGCCGACCTCACCAGCGCGGTGGGTGTCGCGGCCTGACCCGAGGCCCCCTCGCGGCCCCCGACCAGCACTCGGTGGGGGTCGCCGACGCGAACGCTGTGGCGGCATCACGACATGTGGTGCCGCCACTGTCGTATGTCCGGCCTACTGTGACGCGTGACACGCCGAAGGCGCGTCGGGCGAAAGGGCTGCGACCTGGGACTTCCATGAATGTCATTCGCAACCTGTTGTGTTGCTGACAGATGTCACCCACTAGGTGTAGTGTTTTGCAGACCGAGAGAGCACGTCAGCCACGCGTCACGACGACCCCCTCTCGCCCGAATCACATAACTGTCATCACCGCTAGACCCCCGGGCCGTTGTCATCACCGTCGCGACCACCGCAGCGTCACTATCTCGAGGAGAAATCCATGGGCATCACCGTCTACACCAAGCCGGCATGTGTTCAGTGCAACGCCACCTACAAGGCGTTGGACAAGCAGGGCCTGGAGTACGAGATCGTCGACATCAGCGTCGACGACGAGGCCCGCGACTACGTGATGGCGCTGGGTTACCTGCAGGCGCCCGTCGTGGTGGTCGGCGACGATCACTGGTCGGGCTTCCGTCCCGATCGCATCAAGGCGCTCGCCACCGTCGCTGCCTGATCGCTCCCCACGTCCGTCGCCCCACCCGCTCGAGGAGGTCCATCGTGCCTGTCACGACCCGCGACCTCCCGGTGATCACCGAGTCGTCGGCGATCACGCCCGACCCGCTGATCGTGTACTTCTCGAGCGTCTCGGAGAACACGCATCGGTTCGTGGAGAAGCTGGGGATGCGCTCGATGCGGATCCCGGTCACCGCCGACGTCATCGCCGTCGACGAGCCGTACGTGCTGATCTGTCCGACCTACGGCGGTGGCAAGCCGTCGGACGCCGGTAACGGACCGATCCGTGCGACCGGGGGCTTCGTGCCCAAGCAGGTCATCAGATTCCTGAACGACGAGCACAACCGTTCGTTGATCCGCGGTGTGATCGCCGCGGGGAACACGAACTTCGGCGAGGAGTTCTGCCACGCCGGAGATGTCATCTCGGCCAAGTGCCGGGTCCCGTATCTCTATCGCTTCGAACTGATGGGCACCGTCGAGGACGTCGAGCGCGTCCGAGCCGGTCTGGCGCGCCTCGCCGCCGACCGGCAACCGGTGCCCGCCTGCTGACCGCCGACGCCGCCCCCTCGGGGCCGCCGTCGATCAGATCGCCTCGCACACACAGCTTCCCGTCACGTCCCCCCGCGTGATGCCCCGACCTCGTACGCCATCCCCGAAAACAGGAGTTCTCCAGTGTCGCCAACCGTTACCCCCGTCAAAGACGCGACCGACGCCTCGGCGAGCAGTTCGGGTGTGCATCCCGGTCCGGCCGGACACGAGCCGGCCGAGATGGACTACCACTCGCTCAACGCGATGCTGAACCTGTACGACGCGGACGGGAAGATCCAGTTCGAGAAGGATCGCGAGGCGGCCAACCAGTACTTCCTGCAGCACGTCAACCAGAACACCGTCTTCTTCCACGATCTGGACGAGAAGCTCGACTACCTGGTGGAGGAGAACTACTACGAGCCCGAGGTCCTCGAGCGCTACGACCGCGAGTTCGTGAAGGACCTCTTCGGCTACGCCTACAAGAAGAAGTTCCGGTTCCCCACGTTCCTGGGGGCGTTCAAGTACTACACCTCGTACACGCTGAAGACGTTCGACGGGAAGCGCTACCTCGAGCGGTTCGAGGACCGCGTCTGCATGGTCGCGATGACCCTGGCCGACGGCGACACCGACCTCGCGCGCAACCTCGTCGACGAGATCATCTCCGGCCGCTTCCAGCCGGCCACCCCGACCTTCCTCAACTCGGGCAAGAAGCAGCGCGGCGAGCCGGTCTCGTGCTTCCTGCTGCGCATCGAGGACAACATGGAGTCGATCGGTCGGTCGATCAACTCCGCGCTGCAGCTGTCCAAGCGCGGCGGCGGAGTCGCGTTGCTGCTCAGCAACATCCGTGAGCACGGCGCGCCGATCAAGAAGATCGAGAACCAGTCCTCGGGCGTCATCCCGATCATGAAGCTGCTCGAGGACTCGTTCAGCTACGCCAACCAGCTCGGTGCCCGTCAGGGTGCCGGCGCGGTGTACCTGCACGCGCACCACCCCGACATCTACCGCTTCCTCGACACCAAGCGCGAGAACGCCGACGAGAAGATCCGCATCAAGACGCTGTCGCTGGGTGTCGTGATCCCCGACATCACCTTCGAGCTCGCCAAGCGCAACGACGACATGTACCTCTTCAGCCCGTACGACGTCGAGCGCGTCTACGGCGTGCCGTTCGCCGATATCAACGTCAGCGACAAGTACCACGAGATGGTCGAGGACCGCCGGATCCGCAAGACCAAGATCAAGGCGCGCGAGTTCTTCCAGACGCTGGCCGAGCTGCAGTTCGAGTCGGGCTACCCGTACATCATGTTCGAGGACACGGTGAACCGTGCCAACCCGATCGACGGCAAGATCACCCACTCGAACCTGTGCTCGGAGATCCTGCAGGTCTCGACCGCGTCGACGTTCAACGACGACCTGTCGTACTCGACTGTGGGCAAGGACATCTCGTGCAACCTCGGGTCGCTGAACATCGCGAAGACGATGGACTCGCCGGACTTCGGGCAGACCATCGAGACCTCCATCCGCGGCCTCACCGCGGTGAGCGATCAGACCGCGATCACCTCGGTCCCGTCGATCCAGGAGGGCAACAACAGCTCTCACGCGATCGGCCTCGGCCAGATGAACCTGCACGGCTACCTCGCCCGTGAGCGGGTCCACTACGGCAGCGAGGAGGGCATCGACTTCACGAACATCTACTTCTACACGGTGCTGTTCCACGCGATCCGTGCCTCGAACCTGATCGCCAAGGAGCGCGGACACGCGTTCGGCGGCTTCGAGAAGTCGAAGTACGCCAGCGGCGAGTTCTTCGACAAGTACACCGACCGCGCCTGGGAGCCGGCCACCGCCCGCGTCGCCGAGCTGTTCTCCGAAGCCGGCGTGCACATCCCGACCCAGGACGACTGGCGTCAGCTGCGGGCGTCGGTGCGCGAGCACGGCATCTACAACCAGAACCTGCAGGCCGTGCCGCCGACCGGATCGATCAGCTACATCAACCACTCCACCAGCTCGATCCACCCGGTGGCCGCGAAGGTCGAGATCCGCAAGGAAGGCAAGATCGGCCGCGTGTACTACCCGGCGCCGTACATGACCAACGACAACCTGGACTACTACCAGGACGCGTACGAGATCGGCTACGAGAAGATCATCGACACCTACGCCGCGGCGACGCAGCACGTCGACCAGGGCCTGAGCCTCACCCTGTTCTTCAAGGACACCGCCACCACGCGTGACGTCAACAAGGCGCAGATCTACGCATGGCGCAAGGGCATCAAGACGCTGTACTACATCCGCCTGCGCCAGCTCGCGCTGGAAGGCACCGAGGTGGAGGGTTGCGTCTCGTGCATGTTGTGACCGCTTGTTCTGCAACCACTCTCACCACCGACTCGATCAGCAGGAGCGCACGATGACGTCCACCCAGAGCCATTCGCCTGCCGATGGCGCGCCGATCAAGCTGGTCAGCCGGGTCTCGGCGATCAACTGGAACCGCGTTCCCGACGAGAAGGACGCCGAGGTCTGGGAGCGCCTGACCGGTAATTTCTGGTTGCCCGAGAAGGTGCCGGTGTCCAATGACATCCCGTCGTGGGGCACGCTCACCGAGGTCGAGAAGCAGCTCACGATGCGGGTGTTCACCGGCCTCACGCTGCTCGACACCATCCAGGGCACCGTCGGCGCGGTGTCGCTGATCCCCGATGCGGCCACCCCGCACGAGGAGGCGGTGCTCACCAACATCGCGTTCATGGAGTCGGTGCACGCCAAGAGCTACAGCTCGATCTTCTCGACGTTGTGCTCCACCAAGGACATCGACGAGGCGTTCCGCTGGTCGGAGGAGAACGTCAATGTCCAGCGCAAGGCCAACATCGTCATGGACTACTACCGTGGCGACGACCCGCTCAAGCGCAAGGTCGCCTCGACGCTGCTCGAATCGTTCCTGTTCTACTCGGGCTTTTATCTGCCGATGTACTGGTCGAGCCGCGCAAAGCTCACCAACACAGCCGATCTCATCCGTCTGATCATCCGCGACGAGGCCGTGCACGGGTACTACATCGGCTACAAGTACCAGCGTGCGCTGGAGGTGTGCACCCCCGAGCGTCGCCAGGAGCTCAAGGACTACACCTTCGAGCTGCTGTTCGAGCTGTACGACAACGAGACCGACTACACCGAGACCCTCTACGACGAGGTCGGGCTCACCGAGGACGTCAAGAAGTTCCTGCGCTACAACGCCAACAAGGCCCTGATGAACCTGGGCTACGAGGCGATGTTCCCGCGTGACGAGACCGACGTGAACCCGGCGATCCTCTCGGCGCTCTCACCCAACGCCGACGAGAACCACGACTTCTTCTCGGGGTCGGGGAGCTCGTACGTCATCGGCAAGGCCGTCAACACCGAAGACGACGACTGGGATTTCTAGGCCCCAGCAACACACGCTCCACTTTCGACGAGACGCTCCGCTTGTAGGCGGAGCGTCTCTTCGTATCCGGAGCGTCTGCGAAGGGACTCAGGCGACACCGCCGTTCACGCGGATGATCTGCCCGCTGATCCAGCTGGCCCCGGGTGACGCGAGCAGGGCGACGGCGTCGGCGATCTCACCCACCTCGCCGAGACGGCCGGCGGGGGAGGCCTTCTCGATCGCGGCGAGCTGCTCGGCGGACTTGCCGTCGGAGAACATCTCCGACCGGATCAGGCCCGGCGCCACCGCGTTGACGGTGATCCCGCGTGGCGCGAGTTCCTTCGCCGCGACTCGGGTGAATGTCTCCACCGCCGACTTCGCGGCGAGGTAGACGCCCATCCGCGGGGTGGTCACCGCGATCGCGGTGCTCGAGAGGTTCACAATGCGCCCACCGTCGGCGAGATGGTGGGCCGCCGCCCGCAGCCCGTTATAGGTGCCCCGCGCGCTGACGTCGAAGACCCGGTCGTAGGCGTCGTCGTCGAGTTCGGACAGTTCACCCAGGACGCTGACGCCGGCGTTGTTGACCAGGATCCCGACCTCGCCGAATTCCGCTCGCGCCGCAACGAACAGCTGCTCGACGTCCTCGGGCGACGCCACGTCACCCCGCGCGGCGATCGCCCTGCCACCCGCCTCGACGATGGATTGCACGGTGGCGTCGGCAGCGGCCGCCCCGTGGGCGTAGTTCACCAGCACCGGGTGTCCGTCCCGGGCGAGTCGTTCTGCGATGTCGCGGCCGATCGAGCGGGACCCTCCGGTGACGATGGCCGCGGGACAGTCGTTGGTTGTCATGACAACCACGGTAGACCGGTACGGTTGTCACGACAACCGGCCGGTCGATACGGTGGCCCCATGACCTCCAGCGCGCGCCTCACCTCGACGGAACTCGCCCTGTGGCACCAGTTCAAGCTGGTGGGGGAGAAGGTGAACGCCGCGGTGGAGCGCGACATCCTCGCGGCATCCGACCTCACCGGACCGGAGTTCGGGGTGCTGACCCGTCTGGTCGATCTCGGCGACGGCACACTGCGCCAGGGGGAGTTGGCCACGTCGATGCGCTGGAACAAGAGCCGGCTGTCGCATCAGATCACCCGCATGGAGAAGCGAGGTCTGGTGACCCGCACGGCCGAGGGCTCGTCGGTGGTCACGGTCGGTATCACCGACACCGGCGAGCGTGCACTGCGTCCGGCCCGGCCTGCGCACGCGACATCGATCCGCGCACACCTCACCGAGAAGCTGACGGCGGATCAGCGAGCGGCACTGGCGTCGGTTCTCGAGTCGCTTCTCGCCGACTGAACGACACACGCTCCACTTCTGAGGAGATGCTCCGCTGACAAGCAGAGCGTCTTTGTGTAAGCGGAGCGTCTGTGACTCCGAAACGTGCTGCTAGCGGACGACCTCATTGAGCTTGCCGGTCGCGACGTCGAAGACGAAACCGCGCAGCGAGGTGGTCTTGGTGACGAACGGGCTGTTCTCGATACGGGTGAGGGACTGCTTGACGTCCTCGTCGAGGTCGGGGAACGCCTCGGCCGACCAGTTCGGCTTCTGACCGATCTCGTCCTGGATGCCGCGCTTGAACTCGTCATCGGTGAACGTGAGCATCCCGCAGTCGGTGTGATGGATCAGGATGATCTCGGTGGTCCCGAGCAGTCGCTGGCTGATCGCGAGCGAGCGGATCTCGTCGTCGGTGATGACGCCACCGGCGTTGCGGATCACGTGCGCCTCACCCTCGTTCAGACCGAGGATGCCGTAGACGTTGAGTCGCGCGTCCATGCAGGCCACCACCGCGACGTGCTTGCTCGGCGGCAGGGGGAGAGGTCCGGAGAAGGAGGCGGCGTAGTCGGCGTTGTTGCTCAGCAGGTCATCGGTGACAGTCATGCACACATGCTCATCGGCTCATGTGTCGTGGAACACCCTTCGACCCACCGGGGGTCTAAGGGGTCAGCTCGACGAGTTCAGCGAACGGGTCGCGTCGCCCAGCACGACCGCCGCCGCGGCGAGTCCACCGGTGCCGTACCAGATGTCGTCGTCGACGACGAGGACACGGCTGTAGCCGGGGGCGCCCATGTCGAGCCAGCGGTCGCTGCGCATCACCGACGAACCGTGTTCCTGGGCGGCCTTCGTCCGGAAACTGACGTAGATGAGGTCGGCGTCGGCGTCGGTGAAATTGTCGTCGTTCACCGTGATCGCGCCGGCGCCGCGCTGCGTCGCCGGGCGCTGGACCCCCATCGCCGACAGGATGGTGCCCGCGAACGATCCGGTGCCCTCGATGGTCTCGCTGTTCTCACCGAAGCGCACCAGCCCGACCTGCGAGTGCGAGGCGTCGACCCGCAGTCCGGCGCGGCGGGCCTGCTCGGCGAAGGTGTCGAGGCGCCGTTGCCCGGTCTCGCCGCGGCCCAGGCCGTCGGCGACGGCGGCGAACTGTTCGCGCCAGCCCAGGTTGCGGTCGATGGTGACCGCCCGTCCACCGAACGCGGTCGCGCGCGACGCGTCGTAGCCGAGCACGACATCGGCGTCGGCGGCGCGCGCGGCGGCGGGCGACGGGTTCGTACCGATCGTGGGCAGCGACAACACCGAGGGGCCGAGGTTGCGGGCGATGGATCCGCGCTCGGCGGCGACCGCCACCACCTTCGACTGGATCCCAAGGGCGCAGACGGCGTCGAGCAGGGCGGGATCGGTGACCGCGATACGGGCGACATCGGACTGCCCGGAGTCGGGTGTCGACGGTGCGCCGCAGGCGTTGTCGAAGTTGCGTTCGGGTGCCACGAGGTACGCGTTGGCGATCTTGGTCGTCGTGGTGGTGACGTTGCCCTCTCCGGGCGGGGTGCCGGTGTCGCCGCACGCCGTCACGGTCAGGGCCGTCGCGGTCGCGACCGCGAGTGCCGCCACGATCGTCGATCGACGCTTGGAAATACCGTTCACCTGCAGTCTTCCGCTCCGGGCCCGAGGGTCGACCACCCTCATGTCGACGCTCACGCTAGCACCGTGTCCGGATCGCCCCGTGGCTCCGCCGCGCGGGCCGCCTCCGTAGTACGACAGAACGTAGGACCCGCTCGGCTCAGAGGGGTCTGAGGGTTTACGATCAATCCAGTGCACTTTGTTGTCGCGGGCTCTCGGGCCGCGCGCAGGCAGGAGGATCTGTGACCGCCGTAGACCAGCCCACCCAGGTGGCTCCGGTTAGGGCCTACCCCGACCGCACGGGTGCCAAGGGGTCGTTCATCTACAAGATGATCACGACGACCGACCACAAGATGCTCGGCATCATGTACCTCGTCACGTGTTTCGCGTTCTTCCTGATCGGCGGCCTCATGGCCCTGCTGATCCGTGGCGAGCTCGCCCACCCGGGCATGCAGTTCCTCTCCACCGAGCAGTACAACCAGCTCTTCACGATGCACGGCACGATCATGCTGCTGCTGTACGCGACCCCGATCGTCATCGGCTTCGCCAACGTGGTGCTGCCGCTGCAGATCGGTGCGCCCGACGTCGCGTTCCCCCGCCTCAACGCCTTCAGCTACTGGCTGTTCCTCTTCGGTGGCCTCATCGTGCTCGCCGGCTTCATCACCCCCGGTGGTGCCGCCGACTTCGGCTGGACCGCCTACACCCCGCTGACCGACGCCATCCACTCACCCGGCGCGGGCGCCGACCTGTGGATCATGGGCCTCGCGGTCGGTGGTCTCGGCACCATCCTCGGCGCGGTCAACATGGTCACCACCGTGGTCTGCCTCCGTGCACCCGGCATGACGATGTTCCGCATGCCGATCTTCACGTGGAACATCCTCGTGACCAGCGTCCTGATCCTGCTCGCGTTCCCGCTGCTCACCGCCGCGCTCATGGGCCTGGAGGTCGACCGACAGTTCGGCGCCCATCTCTATGACCCCGCCAACGGTGGCGTGATCCTGTGGCAGCACCTGTTCTGGTTCTTCGGTCACCCGGAGGTCTACATCATCGCGCTGCCGTTCTTCGGCATCGTCTCGGAGATCTTCCCGGTGTTCTCGCGCAAGCCGATCTTCGGGTACTCGACGCTGATCTACGCGACGCTGGCCATCGCGGCGCTGTCGGTCGCGGTGTGGGCGCACCACATGTACGCCACGGGCGCGGTGTTGCTGCCGTTCTTCGCCTTCATGACGTTCGTGATCGCGGTGCCCACCGGGGTCAAGTTCTTCAACTGGATAGGCACGATGTGGAAGGGGCATCTGACGTTCGAGACGCCGATGCTCTTCTCCGTCGGCTTCCTCGTCACGTTCCTCTTCGGTGGCCTCACCGGCGTGCTGCTCGCCAGCCCGCCGCTGGACTTCCACCTGTCCGACAGCTACTTCGTGGTGGCGCACTTCCACTACGTCCTCTTCGGCACCATCGTGTTCGCCACCTACGCGGGCATCTACTTCTGGTTCCCGAAGATGACCGGCCGCATGATGGACGAAAAGCTGGGCAAGATCCACTTCTGGCTCACCTTCATCGGCTTCCACACGACCTTCCTGGTGCAGCACTGGTTGGGCAACGAGGGCATGCCGCGTCGCTACGCCGACTACCTGCCGTCGGACGGGTTCACGACGCTCAACGTCGTGTCCACGGTCGGTGCCTTCATCCTGGGTCTGTCCACGCTGCCCTTCCTGTGGAACGTGTTCCGCAGCTACCGCTACGGCGAGGTCGTGACCGTCGACGATCCGTGGGGCTTCGGCAACTCGCTCGAATGGGCCACCAGCTGCCCGCCGCCGCGTCACAACTTCACCGAGCTGCCCCGGATCCGTTCGGAGCGTCCGGCCTTCGAGCTGCACTACCCGCACATGATCGAGCGGATGCACGCCGAGGCGCACGTCGGCCAGGCGAGCAAGCACATGGAAGAGGCCAAGCGCGATCCGGTCACCGTGGGCTCGCACGAGTCGTCAGCGGACTCCGACCCGAGCTGACATGTCACCCGACCTCGCGTCGGGCACCGATGGAGACACTCCGATGACCTCGCCGGGTACGGCCGTGCTCATCACTGTGACCGGTCCGGATCGTCGGGGCGTCACCTCGGTGCTGCTCGGGGCGCTGTCGCGGCACGGTGTCGACCTCCTCGACGTCGAGCAGGTCGTCATCCGCGGACGCCTCACCCTCGGTGTGCTGGTGCTGTGCTCCGGCGACCCGGAGAGCCTGCAGGACACCGTCGAGCAGGCGATGAGTTCCATCGACATGGACGTCAGCGTCGATGTCGGTGCCGATCCCGGTGTACGGACGGTGTCGTCGCACGCGGTGGTGATGCTGGGCAACCCGGTCACAGCCAGGGCGTTCAGCGCCGTCGCGACCGATCTCGCCGCCCAGGGCGGCAACATCGACTCCATCCGCGGGATCGCCGATTACCCGCTGACCGGTCTCGAACTGCTCATCAGCGTCAGCCGCGACGACGTGGCCGCCGACGCTGCCCTGCGCAAGGGGTTGGCCAAGATCGCCACGCGTCATGGCATCGACGTCGCCGTGGAGCGCGCCGGGCTGGCGCGACGCTCCAAGCGGCTCATCGTGTTCGATGTCGACTCGACGCTCATCCAGGGCGAGGTCATCGAGATGCTCGCCGCGAAGGCCGGTCGTGAGGCCGAGGTCGCCGCGGTCACCGAGGCCGCCATGCGCGGCGAACTCGACTTCGCGGAGTCCCTCCACCAGCGGGTGGCGGCCCTCGCCGGGCTCGATGCCGCGGTGATCGACGAGGTCGCGGCGTCGCTGGAACTCACGCCGGGCGCGCGGACCACCATCCGTACGCTGCACCGCCTCGGATACCACTGCGGTGTGGTCTCGGGCGGTTTCCGCCAGGTGATCGACCCGCTGGCCCACGACCTCGAACTCGATTTCGTGCGCGCGAACACCCTCGAGATCGTCGACGGCAAGCTCACCGGACGCGTGATCGGCGAGATCATCGACCGCCCCGGCAAAGCGATCGCGTTGCGTGCTTTCGCCGATCAGGTGGGCGTGCCGATGGAGCAGACCGTCGCCGTCGGCGACGGCGCCAACGACATCGACATGTTGACCGTGGCCGGCCTCGGGATCGCCTTCAACGCCAAACCCGCGCTGCAGGAGGTCGCCGACGCCGCCCTGTCGCACCCCTTCCTCGACGCCGTCCTGTTCATCCTCGGCGTCACCCGCGACGAGATCGAGGCGGCCGACGCCCTCGATGGCATGCTGCGCCGCGTCCCGCTCACCTGACACGGCCCTCTCAGACCCATGACCTTCGCCGATCGGTATCGACTGGTGTCCCGGCGGCACGGGGGCGCACCCGACCCCGTCGACCCGAGCCGCGTGCTCGCGATGCCGATCGTGCTGCGTATCGAGAAGGGTGATCCGCCGCCCCGCCGCGACCTGCTCACCGCGGCCGCCCGGGCGAGCGTGCTGCTCTGCCTCGACGACCGCGTCGACCCCGTGACGGCTCCGGACCCTGCCGACGCCGACGCCGACGCCGCACCTCGACCGGGGCCGTGGCACGATCCCGTCGCCGATTGGTGTGAGGCGAGAATCCGCAAGATCAGCCGCCGGGCCCGCGGCGCGCACTGGATCGCGGCGCAGGAGGTCGATGGGCTCACCGTCACCTCCGGTGCCGCGCAGGCCCGCGCGATCGTGCCGGGACCCGTCGGTGATCTCGACCGCCGCATCGCCCGACTGCAGATCGGCGGCACCGACGTCGAGGGAGACCTCGACTCCGTCACCGCCGACATCGAGGACCTCGTCCTGTGGGTCAACCCCGGTCTCGACATGACCGTCGGCAAGCTCGCCGCCCAGGTGGGTCACGGCGCGATGCTCGCGGCCGCGTTGTACCCGGTCGACGACTGCGAGACCTGGTGGCGTGCAGGGTGTCCGCTCACGGTCGCCGTCCCGACACCCGAGGTCTTCGCGCGTGCCCTCGACGCCGACGGCCGGGACACCATCGCGGTGCGCGACGCAGGGTTCACCGAGGTGGAGCCCGGATCGGTCACCGTCGTCGCCGCGCGTGGCGCCTTCATGCCCATCGCAGACCGCGGCCACACATCCTCGCCTCGAGGATGAGAGGGTTCGGGGCATGAGCGAACTGCCCGACTGGGCGCATCACCTGGATCTGCAGCCACACCCGGAGGGCGGCTGGTTCCGCGAGACGTGGCGCAGCGACCTCGTGCTGCCCGAATCGGTCCTGGCCGCGGCCACCCCCGGGGGATACGTCGGCGACCGCGCCGCCGGTACCGCGATCCTGTTCCTGTTGCCCGCGGGCGAGGAATCGGCGTGGCACACCGTGCGTGGCGCCGAGATCTGGCTGCACCACCGGGGCGCACCGGTGGAATTGGTGCTCGGCGAGGCGGGGCAGGCCCCTGCGGACGAGACGACGGTGCTCCTCGGCCCCGACATCGCCGGCGGCCAGACCCCGCAGCACGTGGTGCCCCCGGGCGTCTGGCAACGGGCGCGCTCGGGTGACGACGAGGCCTCCCTGGTGAGCTGCATCGTGGTGCCCGGGTTCGACTTCGCCGACTTCGCCCTCGCCTGACGACCCACCGGCGAAAACCACCGCCCACCCGAGTCGGAACCCGACACACGCGCCGCGGTGCGGCACGATGGGGACGTGCCCGACCCCGCTGCGCCCCACACCGATGTCACTCCGCCGCCCACGCCCGATCCCGATCTGCTCGTCGACTTCACCGACGTCACGCTGGTCCGGGGTGGGACGACGCTCGTCGGGCCCATCACCTGGCAGGTGGAACTCGACGAACGATGGGTCGTCCTGGGACCCAACGGTGCCGGCAAGACCTCGCTGATGCGGATGGCCGCGGCCGAGACGCACCCGACCTCGGGTACCGCGAACCTGCTCGGTGAACGCCTCGGCCACACCGACATCCGTGACCTCTCGACCCGGATCGGCGTCACGTCGTCGATGCTGGCCGAACGCATCCCCGACGACGAGGTGGTGACCGACCTGGTCATCTCCGCCGGTTACTCGGTGCTGGGTCGGTGGCACGAGGAGTACGAGGATGTCGACCGCTCCCAGGCGGTCGAGACGCTGGAGTCGATGGGTGCCGAGCACCTCGCCGACCGGCGCTTCGGCACCCTGTCGGAGGGGGAGCGCAAACGGGTCCTCATCGCCCGGGCACTGATGACCGATCCGGAGCTGCTCCTGCTCGACGAACCGGCCGCGGGACTCGACCTCGGCGGGCGCGAGGAACTCGTCGCCCGACTCGGTGTCCTGGCCGCCGATCCCGACGCGCCCGCGACCGTTCTCATCACCCACCACGTCGAGGAGATCCCCGAGGGTTTCACCCACGCCATGCTGCTCTCGCAGGGCGCGGTGGTGGCGCAGGGACTCCTCGACGACGTGCTCACGGCCGAGAACCTGACCGCCGCCTTCAGTCAGACGATCGCCCTGGACCGCATCGACGGTCGGTGGTTCGCACGTCGTGCCCGCCGTGCGGGAGGCCATCGGCGGGCCCGCGAATGAGCGGCCCGGGCGACTTCCGGCCCGTCGACGACCCCGAGTCGGTGCCGGTGCGCGACGCCGCGACCGTGGTCCTCGTGCGCGATGCTCCCGCCGACGACACCCACGGTGCGGGCATCGAGGTGTTCCTGATCCGACGGGTGGCACAGATGGCGTTCGCCGGTGGCATGACGGTGTTCCCCGGTGGAGGCGTCGATCCGCGCGACGCCGAGGCCGACATCGCGTGGTCCGGACCCCAACCCGACTGGTGGGCTGCACAATTCGGCTCCGGCGACAGCGAGCCGTTGGCCCAGTCCCTGGTGTGTGCGGCCGTGCGCGAGACCTTCGAGGAGTGCGGCGTACTGCTCGCCGGCTCGGGTGCGCACGACGTGCTGTCGGACACCTCGGTCCACGATCCGGCCCGCGGCGACCTCGTCGACAAGACGATCTCGCTGGCCGGGTTCCTGCGCGACAACGACCTCGTGCTGCGGGCCGATCTCCTGGCGCCGTTGGCGCACTGGATCACCCCGCTGGGGGAGCGGCGCCGCTACGACACCCGCTTCTTCCTCGCCGTGCTGCCGCCGGGACAGGTTGCCGACGACCGCACCACCGAGGCCGCCTCGGCCAGCTGGCACCGCATCGACACCGTCATGGCGCGCTGGCGGGCTCGCGAGGCGTTCCTGCTACCGCCGACATGGGCCCAACTCGATCACCTCGCGCGCTTCGACACCGTCGCCGATCTCATGGCCGCGCCCCGCACGATCGAGACCATCACGCCGACACTGATCTCCGACGGCAGCGCGGTGCGCATCGAGTTCGACGGATCGGACCGCTACGGCGACCTGTGACGCAGGAGACTCCTCACCAGATCCGAACCCGTTGCGCCTCGGGCAGATACAGCGCGTCACTCGGGGTCACGCCGAAGGTGGAGTAGAAGTCGGGGAGGTTGCGCACCACCTGATTGCATCGGAACTCGCCGGGTGAGTGCGGGTCGGTGGCGAGCTGCTCGGCCAGGGCGGCGGGCCGGTCCTTGCTCCGCCAGATGCGCGCCCACGACAGGAACACGTCGGTCCGGTCGAAGTCCTTCTGACCGTCTTTCTCCGCAGCGATCGACGCCGCCGACAACGCGATCGACAACCCGCCGAGGTCGGCGAGGTTCTCGCCGACGGTGAGCGCGCCGTCGACGTGCTGATCGGGTTTGAGTCCCTGGGGCACCAGCACGTTGTACTGGGCGATGAGGGCGTCGGATTTCTTGGTGAACGCCGCTCGATCGGCCGCGGTCCACCAGTCACGCAGGTTGCCGTCGCCGTCGTACTGCGAGCCCTGATCGTCGAAACCGTGGCCGATCTCGTGACCGATGACCGCGCCGATCCCGCCGTAGTTGACCGCGATCTCGGCGTCGGGACTGAAGAAGGGGGACTGCAGGATCGCCGCGGGGAACACGATCTCGTTGAACGTCGGGTCGTAGTAGGCGTTGACGGTCTGCGGCGTCATCTGCCAGTCGTCCTTGTTGACCGTCGTCCCGAGCTTGTCGACCTGACGCTTGGACTCGAACGCGTAGCCCTGGCGGTAGTTGGCGATGATGTCGGTCCGGCTGATGGTGACGTCGGAGTAGTCGCGCCACTTGTCGGGGTAGCCGATCTTGACGTTGATCTTGCCCAGCTTCGTCAGCGCCTCCTTGCGCGTCGCGTCGCTGAACCAGTCGATCTTCTCGAAGCTGCGCTTGTACGCCTCGAGCAGGTTCCCGACCAGTTCCTTGGCGTCGGATTTCGCGGTCGACGAGAAGTGCTGCTTCACGTACTTCTTGCCCAGGGCCTCCCCGAGCAGGGTGTCGACCACGGACACACCGCGCTTCCAGCGTTCGGGTTGCTGCTCGACGCCGTTGAGGGTCTTGCTGAAGAAGTCGAAGTAGGCGTCGGCGAACGGCGGGGAGAGATAGCGGGCGTAGCTGCGCAGCACGACCATGCGGATGTAGTCGCGCAGGGTCTCGATGGGGGTGTCGCGCCACACCGTGCCGACGGTCGCGCTCACCTTGTTCCCGGTCAGCACGACCCGCGAGAACTGCTGCTGGGTCGCGCCGAGACCCGAACGCCATGCCTCCCAGTCCATACCGGGCGCCTCGGCGGTGAACTGTGCCCACGTCTTCGGGTTGTAGGTCGCCTTCGCGTCGCGACTCTCGACGGTGGTGAGGTGTCCCTTCGCGACCGCGGTCTCGACCGACATGGCGCGGGTGGCGACACCGGCGGGATCGGCGAGGCCGGCCTCGCGGGCGAGGGTGGTGAGGAATGCGACGTACTGGGTACGTGTCTGGGCGTAGCTGTCCTCGCGGTAGTAGGACTCGTCGGGTAGTCCGATGCCGGACTGGACGATGTTGGCGACGTATCGGGTGGCGTTCTCCTGGTCGGGCGCCACGTAGAAGTCGATGATCCCGGAACCACCCGCCGTCGAGAGGGAGGCGAGGCCCTGTGTCAGTTGGGTTTTGGTCTGTGCCGCGGAGATGGCGTCGAGCAGCGGGGTCACGGGGGTGACCCCGGCCGCGGCGATCGCCGCGGTGTCCATGTAGCTGGCGTAGAGGTCGCGCACCTTCGCGTCCTCGCCGGTGGCCGAGGCGGGGATCTTCTCGATGATGGCGCGCAACTGTTCCCGCGCGGTGTCGTCGAGCTCGGTGAACGTCGCGAAACCCGCCTTGTCGGCGGGGATCTGGTAGGTCGTCAGCCAGCTGCCGTTGACGTGGCGGTACAGATCGTTCTGCACCCGCACGGCGTTGTCGGCGCCGGACAGGTCGGGGGTGATGGTGCGACGCGGAGCCGAATCGTCCCCGCAGGCGGCCAGGAACCCGGCGGCCACCGCACCGCCCACCGAGGCGAGAAACGCACGGCGTCCCAGCACGAGGGGGTCCCGTACGGGTGCGGCGGACAGGTCGGCGCGGGGGTGCATCACGAGTGGTGTTCTCCGTTCGCTGGTGTGGACGTGCTGTCGGACGTGTCCGGGTGGGCCCCGGGTTCCGGGGGATCGTCCGACTCGGCGGTCACGCCGTCACGGTCGGCCCACTCGAGCAGCGTGTCCAGACGGTGTGCGACGTCGTCGATCTCGGCGTGCAGGTCTCCGATCCGTGAGAACCGCTCGGGCACGGTGGCGATGGTGAAATCCCGCGGGTCGACGTCGTCGATCTCCGACCACTCGATCGGTGTCGAGACGGTCGCGTCGGGGTTGCCGCGCACCGAGTAGGCGGCGGCGATGGTGTGGTCGCGGGTGTTCTGGTTGTAGTCGACGAACACCGCGGTCGGGTCGCGGTCCTTGCGCCACCAGGTGGTGGTGACGTCGGCGGGGTTGCGGCGCTCCACTTCTCGGGCGAAGGCGAGGGCGGCGCGGCGGACATCGGTGAACGACCATTCCGGTTCGATGCGGACGTAGACGTGCAGGCCCGACCCGCCCGAGGTCTTGGGGAACCCCCGGATGCCGAGCTCGTCGAGCACCTCGTGGGCGACGTGGGCGGTGCGACGGACCTTGTCGAAGTCGCAGTCGGGCATCGGGTCGAGATCGATCCGCCACTCGTCGGGCTTCTCGGTGTCGAATCTGCGTGAGTTCCACGGGTGGAACTCCACGGTCGACATCTGCACGGCCCACGCGACCGACGCCAGTTCGGTGACGCACACCTCGTCGGCGGTGCGCCCGTAGCGCGGGAAGTAGATCTCGACGGTCTCGAGCCAGTCCGGGGCGCCGGCCGGGATGCGTTTCTGATGCACCTTCTGTCCGGACACCCCCTTCGGGTAGCGGTGCAGCATGCAGGGGCGGTCCCGCAGGGCGCGGACGATCCCGTCGCCCACCGACAGGTAGTACTCGACGAGGTCGAGCTTGGTCTCGCCGCGGGTGGGGAAGTAGACACGGTCGGGGCTCGAGACACGCACCGTCCGGTCACCCACGGTCAGCTCGACGGGAGGGCCGGCGGATTGGGCTGCCATGGATCGACCCTAGGCGACGGCGACCGGCGTCGAGGGCCGACGCGTGAGATCGTGACCGTCCCGAACTACCCGAGCACCCGGCGTACGGCCGCGATCTGCGAGTCGACGAACGAGCGCGCCACCGCCGTGCGCGCCGCGAAGACGTCGAAGGCATGGAAGGCGCCGGGCACGACCTCGGTCTCGACCGGGACGCCCGCGTCGGCGAGGCGGCGGGCGTAGGCGAGGTCCTCGTCGTGGAACAGGTCGTGGGTACCGACCCCGATCCAGGTCGGCGGCAGGCCGGTGAGGTCGGTGCGGCGGGCCGGTACCGCCGTGGCCCGGTCGGCGTCGCCGAGGTAGGCCGACCAGCCGTAGACGTTGCTGCGCGCGCTCCACAGATGGTGCGAGCCCGCCTGCTCGGGCGGAGTGGCGACGGTGCGGTCGTCGAGCATGGGGTAGACGAGGAGTTGGAACGCCGGGGTCACCTCACCGCGGTCGTGCGCGAGGTTGACGAGTGCGGCCGCCAGCCCGCCGCCGGCACTCGCCCCCGCGACGACGATGCGTGCAGGATCCACGGTCGGTTGCCGGGCCAGCCACGTCAGGGCGGCGTAACAGTCCTCGAGACCTGCCGGATAGGGGTGATCGGGCGCCAACCGGTACTCCACCGACGCCACGAGCAGCCCGAGTCTCTCGGCGTAGGTGCGGCAGATGGCGTCGTCCTGGCGCGCCGTACCGATCACGTAGCCGCCGCCGTGCATCCACACCAGGGCGGGCGTCGTCGTCCCGGGTGTGCGCGGGCCGAACAGGCGTATCGACGCGGTCTCCGACACCGCCACGGTCTCCACGCGGCGGTCGGGGATGAGCGACACCACGCCCGTGGCGGCACGGATGAGACGGCTCGACGTCGGCCCGATCGGGTTGGCGGGCAACGCGCGTGTCCACCGCGGCAGATCGGGGTGCACAGCGGTGGGGTCGGTCGGTGTCGACATCGGGCCATCATCGCCGCTCGGGGGTTGTCCCGGGGCGTGTTCGGCGGGTGTCGTCGCGGGGTGGACGGGCACGCCACCCGACGATGTCGAACCAGCCGCACTACCGGTAGCCTGCGTCCATGCCTGAATTCGTCACCCTCGAGACCAGCGCCGATCACCCCGGAGTCGGGACGATCCTGCTGAACCGGCCGCCGATGAACGCCCTCAACCGGCAGGTCCAGCAGGAGCTCGCCGACGCCGCGCTCGCCGCGACCGAGGACGACGCGATCAAGGCCGTCGTCGTCTACGGCGGGCCGAAGGTGCTCGCCGCCGGCGCCGACATCAAAGAGATGAACGACATGACGTTCGCCGAGATGAGCAAGGTCGCCGGACGGCTGCAGTCGGGCCTCGGCGCGATCGCCTCGATCCCCAAGCCGACCGTCGCGGCCATCACCGGATACGCCCTCGGCGGTGGACTCGAGGTCGCCCTCGGCGCCGATCGCCGCATCGCCGGCGACAACGCCAAGCTCGGCGTGCCCGAGATCCTGCTGGGTGTGATCCCCGGCGGCGGCGGTACGCAGCGGCTCGCGCGTCTCATCGGCGCGCCCCGCGCCAAGGACATGGTGTTCACCGGTCGTTTCGTCGGCGCCGAGGAGGCGCTACAGATCGGTCTGGTCGACGAGGTCGTCGCACCCGACGAGGTCTACAACGCCGCACTCGCGTGGGCATCCAAGTTCGCAGGAGCAGCGAGCGTCGCGCTCGCCGCGGCGAAGGCCGCCATCGACGAGGGCCTCGACACCGACCTCGACACCGGACTCAAGATCGAGGCGCACCTGTTCGCCTCGCTGTTCGCCACCGAGGATCGCGCCATCGGCATGAAATCGTTCGTCGACAACGGGCCGGGCAAGGCCTCCTTCACCGGTAAGTGAGCCGCAGATGACCGCCTCCCCGCACGATCCCGCGCCCAATCCCCACGCCTCGGCCGAGCAGGTCCAGGCCGCACTCGCCGACACCAAACTCGCCCAGGTGCTCTACCACGACTGGGAGGCCGAGACCTACGACGAGAAGTGGTCGATCTCCTACGACGAGCGCTGCATCGACTACGCCCGTGGGCGTTTCGACGCCGCCGGCGCCACCGAGTCGCTGCCCTACGGGCGTGCCCTCGAACTCGGTTGCGGCACCGGCTTCTTCCTTCTCAACCTCATGCAGTCAGGTGTCGCCGAGCGCGGCTCGGTGACCGATCTGTCGCCGGGCATGGTCAAGGTCGCGCTGCGCAACGGGAAGAACCTCGGCCTCGATGTCGACGGTCGCGTCGCCGACGCCGAGACCATCCCCTACGAGGACGACACCTTCGACCTCGTGGTGGGACACGCTGTCCTGCACCACATCCCCGACGTCGAGCAGGCGTTGCGCGAGGTGCTCCGCGTGCTCAAGCCGGGTGGGCGTTTCATCTTCGCGGGTGAGCCGTCGACCATCGGCGATTTCTACGCGCGCTGGCTCAGTCGTGCCACCTGGGCGGCGACGACCACCGTGACCAAGCTGGGGCCACTGCAGTCGTGGCGGCGACCGCAGGCCGAACTCGACGAGTCCTCCCGCGCCGCCGCGCTCGAGGCCGTCGTCGACATCCACACCTTCGATCCCGCGGGCCTGGAGTCGATCTCACGCAGTGCAGGTGCGGTCGAGGTGTCGACCACCACCGAGGAGTTCGCCGCGGCGATGCTCGGGTGGCCGGTGCGCACCTTCGAGGCCGCGGTGCCGCCGGAGAAGCTCGGCTGGGGCTGGGCGCGTTTCGCGTTCGGCGGCTGGAAGCGCCTCACCTGGCTCGACGAGAACGTCCTCCGCAAGGTCGTCCCCCCGAAGTTCTTCTACAACATCGTCATCACCGGCCGGAAGCCCGCGTAGTTTGCGCTGACTGTGTGGAATCGGCGGCGGAAACGCAATCACTGCGCGACGTGAGCCAGAGATGCTGACTGTGTGGAATCGGCGGCGGAAATGCAATCACTGCGCGATGTGAGCCAGAGATGCTGACTGTGTGGAAACGGACGCCGAGTGTGCTGACAACACACCGCACGCCGACAACGAAACAACGCACACTCGGCGTCCGGCTTCCGCACCGTCAGCGGCAGTAGAACCCAACCACCCACTCGAAATACACTCACGTTTAACACTATTCACCAAAGTCAATCCTCCACACCTCGAACACACGTGCTAGAATAGACGTACAGTCACACCTGGGGAGGGGGCGGTCCGTGAACGATCTCGTGACGAAATACGCTGCCCTGCAATCTCTCGTGGCAGAGATCGCTGCGGAGACCGCAGACGCCCACGACGACGAGACCGTCGCACAACTGGCGATCGACCACCACACCGTTGTCCGCCAATTCGAGTCCATCGGTAACCAGCGGATCCTCGAGGTCTCCGACCGCGACGCCCACCGCGCCGTGGGATGCGTGACCGTCACCGAGTTCCTGCAGACGAAACTGCGCATCACCCACCCCAAGAAACGCCTGCAGGCAGTGCAGGCGCTGGAGCCCATGCACGCGATGACCGGCGAGAAACTGCCACCGGTGTGCCCGAACACGGCTCGCGAGTTGGCCGCCGGCACCATCGGTCCCGACCACGTCCACGCTGTGTTGGACGTGTTGGCCAAGATTCCCGCAGCGGTCGATGCCGAGCAGCGTGCGCGTGCAGAGCAAACCCTCGCTGAGTTCGCGACCACGTTGACACCGAGAGAGATCGGCGCCGCCGGTGTGCGGTTGTTGGCGCATCTCGACCCCGACGGGCAACTGACCGACGACCGCGACCGGGCACGGAATCGGAAGCTGAACCTCGGTTGCCAGGACTCGCAGTTGATGTCGAAGCTGACCGCGACGCTGGATCCGATCACGCGAGCGCTGTTCGACGTCGTTGTGGCGAAGTGGGCCGCGCCCGGGATGAACAACCCCGACGACGACCAGTCACCGAAGGGTGATCACGGCGACGCCGATCCAGAGCTGCTGAAAGAGGCAGCCGACCGCGACTACCGCAGCCAGAGTCAGCGGAACCATGACGCGTTCAAGGCGCTTTTGGAGGCTGCGGTGAACGGTGGCCTGCTCGGTGGGTCGCATCGTGGTTTGCCGCCGCAGATCATCGTGTCCATCACCGACGCTCAACTGCGCGAGCATGCCGGTGTAGCGCGCACCGCCGCCGGTTCTGACCTCCCGATCAGCGATGTCGTGAAGCTCGCCGCCGACGCCCAGCCGCATCTCGCTGTGTTCAGCGATGTCACGAACGAGCCGCTGTTCTTCGGCCGGTCCCAGCGATTGGCGTCGCAGGCGCAGCGGTTGATGGCCTTCGCGCAGTACAAGGGTTGCAGTAAAGACGACTGCGGTGTTCCGTTCGCGCACACCGAGATGCATCACGCCGAAGCCGATTGGTCCGACGGCGGACTCACGGACGCGCCACATCTGGCCCCGGCTTGTGGACGCCACAACCGGGCCGTCGGATCCGAACCGCATCAGTGGTCGACCGAGAAGATCACCGAGGGCCCTGACCGCGGACGGTATGGCTGGAGACGCAACACCGACCCACCCGAAAAGCTCCGCGCCAACCATCTACACCGGATCGACGAACTACTGCACCAAGATTCGCCCGACATCCTCGAACCACCACCGACGGTCAGCGACATCGAACACCAGCTCGCCCACCTAGCGGCCGAGCGGCGCCCGCGTGCCCCGCGCATCGACATCGTCTGGCCTCGGTGGCCGATCACCTGGGCGGCGTGAAGGCCGTCAGCTCTTGGGTGCGTCGAAGAAGTAGACCTCGCCGAGGTTGGTGGCCGTGGCGACACGACCCGACGACGACACCGCCACACCGGTCGTGAACCCGACCGCCTGCGGGAGATCGAGGGTCCGCTTCGTGGTGCCGTCGGTCGCCGACACCTCGAGGAGTTTCAGGGCCTTGTCGTCGCCCGCCCGGACCACCGTCCACAGCGTCTTCGCCGACGTCAGCGCCGAGAGGCTCACGGTCTGCAGATCGGTGCGCTGCCAGGCCGCCTCGGCCTTGTCGCCGCGATCGCGGATGGCCCGCAACGGCGCCCCGATCACCCCGGTCGGCACGATGGTGCCGTCCGGTGAGACCGTCATCGTGCCGAAGCCGTACCCGCCGATGAAGAAGTCCCACTTGCGCTTCCCGGTCGCGGCATCGAGGGCGTAGATGCTGCCCAGCCGGTCGAACACGTAGAGCGTCTTCCGGTCGGCAGACAGCGTGGGTGTCCCGATCACGCCGCTGGGGATCTGCGTCGTCCAGCTGTCGCGCAGCGCGCGGTCGCCGTTGACCTCGCTGTAGCTCAACGCCCGCACCTCCGAGGCGATCGCGCCCTGCGGCCAGAAATTGAGATAGAACCGCTGTGCCTGTTCGTCGACGGCGGGACTCGTCCCGATCGCGCAGTTCGGACCGGCCGAGACACAGTCGCCGAGACCGAACGACGGCTGCGACGCGTCGGCGTCAGGACGCAACGACACCCCCGGCGCCACCGCCTGACCGGTCTGCGAATCCAACAGCAGCACCTGACCCTGGGTCGTGGTGACCAGCACCGTGCCGGGCCCGGCGAACTTCGCCGACACGGGCACACCGACGGTGGGGAAGCGCCACCGGATGCCGCCGCTACCGGTGTAGGCCAGGAACAATCCGGCCTCACCGAGGTACACGTTGTCGTACTGGTCGACGAGCATCGAGTTCAGCTCGACCCCCGCGGTCATCCGCTTGCAGAAGTTCTTCCGACCGGCGCGCGAATCGAGCACGAAGACATTGCAGCCGTTGTCGGTTCGCGACGTGACACCGACATTCTGGCGACCCGAGATGGTCAACGGCGCCGAGATCGGCCCGCCGGTCGGCCTGGTCCACGACAACGTGAGATCGTTCGGCGACGTCGGGTACGCGAAGTTCGAGTTCGAGGCGTTGCCGCCGTAACTCGACCACCCCGCGCTCGGGATCGACCGCACGTCGTCGGTGCCGTCGGAACACGAGCTGATGGCGACCGCGGCGACGGCGAGCACCGCTGCGACACGGGCCGCTGCCGCGGCCCGGACGGACCGTCGCGTTCGGGGGTGTCGCATGGTGCTCCTGTCTGATCGATCGACGGTGAGCCTATCGCGAGGCGCGTCGGCCCCGGCTCAGGCGGTGACACGCCTGGAGTTAGGGTGTGAGCCCATGACGAGCATGTGGAACGCCTCGCTGCGTTCGCGACGACGCGCCGGACGGCGTCGCGACCCTGCTCAGACGCGATTTCTCACCCTCGACTCGCTGCGCTGGGTGATCAGCCACCGCGCGTGGACGCCCTGGTACCTGGTGCGATACGTGCGCCTGTGGCGTTTCCGGATGGCCAACCCGCACATCGTGTTGCGCGGCATGGTGTTCCTCGGCCGCAACGTCGAGATCCACGCGACACCCGAACTCTCCCGTATGGAGATCGGTCGGTGGGTCCACATCGGCGACGGCAACTCCATCCGATGCCACGAGGGATCGCTGAGGATCGGCGACAAGGCGGTGTTCGGGGCGAACAACGTCGTCAACGCCTACCTCGACGTCGAGATCGGTGCCTCCACGCTGGTGGCCGACTGGTGCTACATCTGCGACTTCGACCACCGCATGGACGACATCACCGTCCCCATCAAGGACCAGGGCATCGTGAAGGGCCCGGTCCGTATCGGCCCCGACACCTGGATCGCGGCGAAGGTGTCGGTGCTGCGCAACACCATCGTCGGACGCGGCTGCGTGCTCGGCTCGCACGCCGTGGTGCGCGGCGTGGTCCCCGACTTCTCCATCGCCGTCGGTGCGCCGGCGAAGGTGGTGCGCAACCGCGCCGAGGCGTGGGAGCAGGGGGCGGCGCAACGCGCCGAACTCGAACGCGCGCTGGCCGACATCGAACGCAAGAAGGCCGCGGCCCGCACCTCCTAGAGCGGCTCCTTCCGGCCGCGTCGACCGCTCAGCGGAGCAGCTTGATCTGACCCGCGTCGAGCATCGAGGCGAACATCTCCTCCAGCGACTCCTGCATGGGACGGTACGAGATCCCCAGCGCGGAACGACTCTTCGAGCTGTCGAGGCGCAGCGGCCGTCCCGAGCAGCGCTTCACGAAACGTCGGTCGCGACCCACGAACGGGGCGACGGCCACCAGCACCGGGATCGGCAACGGGAAGCGCGGGAGCGGACGTCGACGGCCGAAACGGGGCAGGAGCGCCTTGCCCATCTCGAGCAGATCGGTGTCGGCCGCGGACAGGATGTGACGGCCCTTCGCGTCGGGCGCGAACGCGGCGCGGACGTGCGCGGCGGCGACCTCACGGACGTCGACGACGCCGATCTTGATGCGCGGCGCACCGAACGCCATCATCCCGTTGCCGAGCTGGCTGACGATCGCGAAACTCTCCGAGGTGGGGTTCGGTCCGATCGCGGGCCCGATCACCAACGACGGGTTGATCACCACCAGATCCCACCGCGACTGCGCCTCGGCGATCTCCCAGGCCTTCTTCTCGGCCAGGGTCTTCGACAGGTTGTAGGGCTCGTAGTCGAGGGTCGCCGAGGTGTTCCAGTCGTCCTCGGTGAGGGTGCCGCCGGCGCGCTCGCAGTCGACGGCATCGGTGTAGATCGCGGCCACCGAGCTGGTCAGCACGACGCGGCGGACCGACTCGGTGCGGTTGGCCGACTCGAGCACCGTGCGCGTGCCCTCCACCGCGGGGTCGACGAGTTCCTTCTGCGGATCCTTCACCGCCGTGGTGAACGGAGAGGCGGTGTGGAAAACGATCGAACACCCGGCCATGGCCTCGTCGTAGGAGCCGTCGCGGAGCAGATCGGATGCGAAGAAACGGATCTCGCCGGGGGCGTTGTCGGCGAGTCGACGCAGATGCGCGGTCTTGCGCTCGTTGCCGGGGTCGCGGACCGCGGCGTGCACGGTCACCCCGGCGTCGAGCAGATCGGAGATCAGCCACCCGGCGACGTAACCGGTGGCCCCGGTGACCAGAACAGGCGAGGTGGTGTCGATGTCGAAGTCCATGCGTGCAGGCTATCCGCCTGTGGTGGCCGCGCGACTACGGCTGCTCGACATCCCGATCGGGTAGGGGACGTTCCACAATCGACGGCCGACCCAGGTTGTGACGGATCCTGCGCTTGGCCCCGGTCAGCACCTCCGCGGTGCGTTCGGCGATCAGCGGCCACGAGAACTCCTCGGTGAGCCGATCACGTGCGTTGCGGGCGCGGCGCTGCGCCGCGGCCGGGTCGTCGAGCACCGCGCGGACCGCGGTCGCCAACCCGGCGATGTCGCCCGGTCGGAAGCTCGACCCGGTCAGCCCGTCGGTGACCGCCTCGCCGAGACCTCCGGCGGTCGACGTCACGAGGGGGGCGCCGGTCGCCGCGGCCTCCAGGGCCACGATCCCGAACGGCTCGTAGCGGCTGGGCAGCACGATGGCCTCGCACGCCTGCATCAACGTGATCAACCCGTCGTGGCCCACCGGTCCCGCGAACGCGACGGCACGCGACACCCGATGGCGACGGGTCAGCTCGCGCAGCCACGCCTCCTGGGTGCCGTCGCCGGCGATGGTGAGCGTCGTCCCCGGGTGGGTGCGACGGATCCGGGGAAGGGCCGCGATGAGGTCCTGGATGCCCTTCTCGTACTCGAGACGACCGGCGTAGAGCAGCGTCGGGGGTCCACCGCCGACACGGCGCGGCGCGTACGGCCACGTGGTGATGTCGATCCCGTTGTGGATGGTGTGGATCTCGGCGAGCTCGGGCCCGAACAGTCGGGTCACCTCGTCGTGCATCGACGCCGAACAGGTGATCAGAGCGTCGGATTCGCGCGCGAGCCACCACTCGACCGAGTGCACCTGACGGTTGATGGTCCCGCTGACCCACCCGCTGTGCCGCCCCGCCTCGGTGGCGTGGACGGTCGCGACGAGCGGGACGTCGAAGAACTCGGCGAGGGCGATCGCGGGATGGGCGACGAGCCAGTCGTGGGCGTGCACGACGTCGGGCCGCCACGCCTCCCCGTCGCGGGACCGGATCCGCAACCCGGCACGGATCATGCTGTGCCCCATGGCCAGTGTCCACGCCATCATGTCGTCGCTGAAGTCGAAGGCGGGTGGGTCCTCGGCGGCGGCGATGACGCGGACCCCCTCGGCCACGACGTCGGTGGAGGGGTGGCTGACCGCGTCGGATCCGGTCGGCCGACGCGTCAGCACGACGACGTCGTGGCCGGCCGCGGCCAACGCGACGCTGAGTTGGTGGACGTGGCGACCCAGTCCGCCCACCACCACCGGCGGGTACTCCCACGAGACGACCAGGATCCTCATCGCGACCTCGTGCTCGCCGCGTGCACGGTCATCGGGGCAACCGCCGGGCGTCGAGACCGCCGAAAAGCGTGTCGGCGCGGTGCCAGTCCTGCGCCAGACGCGCGGCGAGCCGCTCGCGCCCGGTGGCCGCCGCGCGGGCGATCTCCCGGGTGGCATGGGCGTGCTTGTGGGCGCGGTCGCGTGCGTAGCCCGCGGCGGAGTCCTTCGACACCATGAACGCCCAGTCCGACGCCACTGTCATCAGGGCCTCGCGCAGGATCTGGTCGGACACCCGGTCACGGGTCCCGCGGGAGGCGTCGAGCCGCTTGTCGACGGTGTCGAGCGCGGTGCGGACCACGTCGCGGTTGAGCTCGACGAGATCGGTGACCGCAGGTCCGTCCCACACGCGCCAGTCCTTGCCCGACCCCCACGACGACGGTCCGAGATCGACCGGGGTGCCGACGAATCCCCGGGTCCGGGCGTCGGCGAGAGTGCCGACGCGGACACCGATCTCGGGCAGCCGGCGCAGCACCGCCTCCAGCCACTGCGGGCCCTCGTGCCACCAGTGACCGAACAGTTCGGTGTCGAAGGCCGCGACGACGAGGGCCGGCCGTCCGATGCGTGCCGACTCGTCGATCAGCCGCTCCCGGACCCGCTGTGCGAAATCCTCGACGTGGGTGGCGATCGCGGCCTGCGCGCGCTCGGGGTCGTAGGGAGCCTTGTCGGGCCCGGCGACACCCCGACCGGTGACACGGGCGGGTTTGAGCCCGAAATCGTGGTCGTAGGTGTGGAAGTCGCGGTAGGCGGCGTGGCCGGGATATCCCGATCGCGGCGACCACACGCGGTAGCTGATGTCGAGATCCCGCCCGAACGCGACGACGTCGGAGCCGCCGACGGGGCGACCCAGTGCGGTGTCGCCGTGCAGGGCCGGTCCGTCGACCATGAAGTGGCAGACGCCCGCGGCGTCGTATTCGGTCTCCATACCGGGCGCGAAGGCGCACTCGGGAGCCCATATCCCCCGCGCCGTCGAGCCGATCCGGGCGGCTGTGTCGGCGAGACCCTCGGCGAGGGTGAACCGACGCAGGCGGGGATCGAGGAGCGGTGAGAACGAGTGCGCCAGTGGACCGCCCAGCACCTCGACGGTGTCGGCGTCGACAAGTGCGCGCAGACCACCGGATCCGCCGTGGCGCCAGTGGGTCTCGAAGTCGGCCAGGGCGGCGTCGGCGTCCCGGAACTCACGACGGCCCAGTTCCGCCGACGCCGGGCCCGCGGTCGCGGCCTCGGCGGCACGCAACTGCCACGACGCCAGCCACTCGTGCATCGCCGACAGGCAGTGGGGGTCGTCGAGCGCGGCGGCCAGCACGGGGGTGACACCGAGGCTCATCTGACCGGTGAACCCGTCGGCGGCCAATCGGCGCAGCACCGCGAACAGGGGCTGATACGACCCGGCCCACGACTGGTAGAGCCATTCCTCGCCCACCGGCCATCGGCCGTGGTGGGCCAACCACGGCAGATGCGAATGCGCGACGAGGGTGAACTGCCCGGGGACCTCGTCGGCGCCGGAACGCGGCGTCACCGCAGGACGGCGACCGCGAGGAGATCCAGACTGGCCTCGATGTCGTCCGGGTGGATCTCGAAGTCGCTGGTGCGGATGCTGCCGACGTCGGCGGTCAAGGCGACCGGCCACGGTTCGCCGGCGAGCGCGCGGTCGATCTGGGCGTCGATGAACGAACCGTTCCACCGTTTGTCGAGCGCGCGCAGGGCCGGTCCGTGGTGGACGCCGAGCATCGAGGTGATCTCGAAACCGTTGTCGGTGAGCAGATCGCGCAACTCGGCGGGGTCGAGCTCGCGGGTGTGGAACGGGTTGAGCGGGGTGTCGCGCCCGGGGGAGAAGGTGATGCGGTTCGGGGTGCTCATGAACAGGGTGCCGCCCGGGCGCAACACGCGAGCGCACTCGCGGACGAACAACGGCTGATCCCAGAGGTGCTCGATCACCTGGAAGTTGACGACGGTGTCGACGGAGTCGTCGGGAAGCGGCAGGTCCACGAGGTTGCCGCGGTGCACGACGAGGCGCGGGTAGCGGGCGCGGGCGTGATCGACGGCGGTGGCGTCGTAGTCGACGCAGATGACCTCGGCGGCGACGTCGGCGAGCATGTCCGCGCCGTAGCCCTCGCCCGAGCCCGCCTCGAGCACCGTCGCGCCGGCACATGCGTCGAGGACATGGGTGTAGGCGATCTCGTGGCGACGGAACCAGTAGTTCTCCTCGGCGATGCCGGGCGCGGTGCGTTCACCGGTCAGCACCATGGTCTGCGCGGCGGGGTCCGCCGCCGCGGATGCCTGCGCAGCCGAGGTCCGGGCAGCAGGGCCGACGTCCTCGGTGGTGTTCGTCATCGGGGCGTTCGTCATTCGGGGGAGCCTAGTGGCATCCACCCCGGAGGCGTTGCGAGTGTCCCGGTCGCCGCCGGTGTGAGCGAAGTCTCCGACCACCGCCCGACCTGCTACTACGCGGTGTCCTACAGGGCCGGATATGGGGATACAGTGGAAGGGAGCGCTTTACCTTACCGGGCAGTAAGTTTACGGTGAGTTCACGAATTTCCGAGCTGGAGGTCGATGAGGACCATGACGAACATCGTCGTTTTGATCAAGCAGGTTCCGGACACCTGGTCCGAGCGCAAGTTGTCCGATGGCGACTACACGCTGGACCGCGAGGCCGCCGACGCGGTGCTCGACGAGATCAACGAGCGCGCCGTCGAGGAGGCGCTCCAGATCAAGGAGTCCAGCGGTGGCGAGGTCACCATCCTGTCCGCCGGTCCCGAGCGGACCACCGACGCCATCCGCAAGGCGTTGTCGATGGGTGCCGACAAGGCCATCCACATCAAGGACGACCAGATGCACGGCTCCGACGCCGTCCAGACGGCCTACGTCCTCGCGCGTGCCCTGGGCACCGTCGAGGGTGTCGAGCTGGTCATCGCCGGCAACGAGGCGACCGACGGCCGCGGTGGCGCGGTGCCGTCGATGATCGCCGAGTACCTCGAGCTCCCGCACCTGACGCACCTGCGCAAGCTGACCGTCGAGGGCGACACCCTCACCGGTGAGCGCGAGACCGACGAGGGCATCACCCACGTCGAGTCGTCGCTGCCCGCGATCGTCAGCGTGAACGAGAAGATCAACGAGCCGCGCTTCCCCTCGTTCAAGGGGATCATGGCCGCGAAGAAGAAGGAAGTCCAGGTCGTGAGCCTGGCCGAGATCGGCGTCGAGTCCACCGACGTGGGCCTCGACAACGCGGGTTCGACGGTCACCTCGTCGGTCCCCAAGCCGCCGAAGACCGCGGGTGAGCGGGTCACCGATGAAGGCGACGGTGGCACCAAGGTCGCCGAGTACCTCGTCGGCCAGAAGATCATCTGACCCCCCGACACCCGACACACACAGGAGCGTAAGAACATGGCAGAAGTACTGGTACTCGCCGAGCTGGACGCCGAGGGTGCACTGAAGAAGGTCACCTCCGAGCTCATCACCGCGGCGCGTTCGCTGGTTAGCCCGTCGGTCGTCGTCGCGGGCAAGCCCGGGACCGCCGACGCCGTCATCGACGGCCTCAAGGAGGCCGGCGCGGAGAAGGTCTACGTCGCCGAGTCCGACGACGTCGAGGGCTACCTGATCAGCCCCAAGGTCGACATCCTCGCCGCCGTCGCCGAGCAGGCCTCGCCGGCCGGCATCATCGTCGCGGCCAACGCCGACGGCAAGGAGATCTCGGGCCGTCTCGCGGTGCGCCTCGGCTCGGGCATCCTCTACGACGTCGTCGAGATCAAGGACGACAAGACCGGCGTCCACTCCATCTTCGGTGGCGCGTTCACCGTCGAGGCGCAGCCCAAGGGCGACATCCCGATCTACTCGATCCGCCCCGGTGGCGTCGAGGCCGCACCGCAGGCCGGCGCCGGCGAGCGCGTCGACGTCGAGGTTCCCGCCCCGGCCGCGAACGCCGTCAAGATCACCAAGGTCGAGCCCATCGTCGGTGGCGACCGTCCCGAGCTGACCGAGGCGTCGATCGTCGTCTCCGGTGGCCGTGGCGTCGGCAGCGCCGAGAAGTTCTCGGTCGTCGAGGATCTGGCCGACTCGCTCGGTGCCGCCGTCGGTGCCTCGCGCGCCGCCGTCGACTCCGGCTACTACCCGGGTCAGTTCCAGGTCGGTCAGACCGGCAAGACCGTGTCGCCGCAGCTCTACGTGGCGCTCGGCATCTCCGGTGCCATCCAGCACCGCGCCGGTATGCAGACCTCGAAGACCATCGTCGCGGTCAACAAGGACGAAGAGGCACCCATCTTCGAGATCGCCGACTACGGCATCGTGGGCGACCTGTTCGACGTCGCGCCGCAGCTGACCGAGGCGGTCAACAAGCGCAAGTGATGACCTGATCATCACCGTCTCCACCGTGTGACCCCCGGCCCCCGGCCGGGGGTCACACGTATGTCAGGCCTCATTCACCTCGGCCGGGGGAGTTCATCGGGTCTCCATCGACACGACACTCGACCGGTGCTGCCGTGTCCGGTTCGGCAACTAGACCTGTGGCCATGGGCAATTCACCGATCTCCACGCTGCGGCGACCGGTCCGCGGGACAGCGCAGCCCCTGCTCGCCGGGTTGCGTTATGCGCTGTCGGTCTCGTCGGCACCGACCGATGTCGAGGCCGCCCAGCGCCTGCGCCACGCCGTGTTCTCGACCGAGCCGGGCTTCGACGGCTCCATGGACCACGCGGTCGACGGACGCGACGTCGACCGCTTCGACGAGCACTGCGACCACGTCGTCGTCCGACACCTGCCCGGTGACGAGGTCGTCGGGTGCTACCGGATGCTGCCGCCGCCCGGCGCCATCGCGGCGGGTGGTCTCTACACCGCCACCGAGTTCGACCTACGCGCGCTCGAGCCGATCGCCGCCGAGACCGTCGAGATGGGTCGGGCGTGTGTGGCGCCGGCCCACCGCTCGGGCGCGGTGATGTCGCTCATGTGGTCGGGCATCCTCCGCTACCTCGATCTCGCCGGCTACCGCTTCGTCGTCGGGTGCACCTCGGTACCGGTCGACCCCGGCGACGGCACCGCGCCGGGCGCGGTCGTCGGCGCGGTCCGTGACCTCGTCAACGCCCGCCACCGCGCACCGTGGGAGGTCCACCCGCTGCGGCCGGTCGTGATCGACGGTCGCGCGCTCGACGACATCGCCCCCGCGGTCGGCACCCCCACACCACCGCTGCTGTCGGGGTATCTGCGCATCGGGGCGCAGATCTGCGGCGAACCGGCCCACGACCCCGACTTCGGGGTCGCCGATTTCGTCACCGTGCTCGACACCACGCGGGCGAACATCCGATATCTCGACCGACTGCGGTCGGCCGCCGACGCCGCGCAGGCGTGAGCAGAGAGGCAGTCATGACAGACGTCACCCACCACCGGATCACCCCCGACGAGGTCACCCCGATCGAGGCGGCCGCCCCGGCCCGGCACGCCTGGTTCCCCTCGAGCCCCTGCGGCGCGGGCTGCATCACCGCCGCACCCACTACGCGCGGTCGGGGCGCGATTGCACTGCGCACCGTCGCGGTGGCGGCTACCGTCGGCTGGCTCGTGCCCGTCGGTGCGATGGTGCAGCTGCTCCCGCGTCCGCTGCGACGGCGGTTCATCCGGGTCGCCGCACGGTCGCTGCTGGGGGCACTGGGCATCGGTGTCGAGATCGACGATCGGCGGCCGTTCGCCGGCCGCGGAGCGGGCCTCGTCGTCGCCAACCACACCTCGTTCCTCGACATCGTCGCCATCGCGACGGTCGTCCCGGCCCGCTTCGTCGCGAAGTCCGAACTGCAGGGATGGCCGGTGATCGGCGGGTTGGCGCGACGGCTCGGCGTGATCGGCATCCACCGGGAGTCGTTGCGGCAGTTGCCCACCGTGCTCGATCAGATGGTCGCCGGGCTCCACGCCGACGACGCCGTGGGCGTCTTCCCCGAGGGCACCACGTGGTGCGGTCGGTCGGGCGGGCGTTTCCGTCCCGCGCTGTTCCAGTCGGCCGTGGACACCGGCGCGTCGGTCCTCCCGATGCACGTCGGTTTCCGCGCCGGTGGCCGCGACATCTCGACGATCCCGGCGTTCATCGGTGACGACGATCTCCTCGACACGGTGCGGCGCATCCTCGCGACCCGCGATCTCACCGTCTGCGTGCGCCTGCACGAACTGCAGTTCCCCGGCACCGACCGCCGCGAGCTGGCGGGGCGCTGCGAACGCCTCGTGTTCGGACCGGTGTCGTTGCCGCCCGCCGCCGCCGACCTCGATCGGGTGCACGCGCTGACCCTCGCCGGATGACCCCTTTGGGATGACCCGGTGAGCGCCGCGGGCCGCCCGTGGCCCGCGGCACACCGACGGCCGAAATGTTCGGGGCCTGCGCACCGTTATCCTTGGACGACCATGCCCACATCCGGTGACGCCCCCGTCTACCTCGACAACGCCGCCTCGACAGCCATGCTGCGCGAGGCCGTCGAGGCGATGACGCGAATCATGGCCGACCCCGGTAATGCCTCGTCGCTGCACGGATCGGGTCGCCGCGCCCGGCGCCACCTGGAAGAGGCGCGCGAATCCGTCGCCGCGTCCGTCGGGGCGCGACCGTCGGAGGTCATCTTCACCGCCGGCGGCACCGAGAGCGACAACCTGGGCATCAAGGGCATCTTCTGGGCCCGTCGTCGCGCCGACGCCCGTCGCCGCCGCATCGTGATCTCCGCGGTCGAACACCATGCGGTGATCGACCCCGCACAGTGGCTCGCCGACCGCGGCGACGCCGACCTGGTGCTCCTGCCCGTCGATGCCGACGGGACCGTGTCACCGGCCGCCCTGCGCGCGGAACTGGCCGCCCATCCCCACGACAGCGCGCTGGTGTCGGTGATGTGGGCGAACAACGAGGTGGGCACCATCGAACCCGTCGCCGACCTCGCCGCGGTCGCCGCCGAGTTCGGCGTCCCCATGCACTCCGACGCCATTCAGGCCGTCGGTCACATCCCGGTCGACTTCACCGCCGCGGGCCTGGCCGCCATGAGCATCGCGGCGCACAAGTTCGGGGGCCCGCACGGCGCCGGCGCCCTCGTGCTGCGACGCGACGTCGAATGCGAACCCCTGCTCCACGGTGGCGGGCACGAGCGCGACATCCGCTCGGGAACCCCCGACGCCGCCGCGGCGGTCGGCATGGCCACCGCCCTGGCGGTGTCCGTCGCCGGGCTCGACTCCTCGATGGTGCGGGTCGCGGCACTCCGCGACCGCCTGCTCGACGCGCTGTCGGGTACCGAGGGCTGCATCGTCAACGGGCCGCTCGGTGACCGCAGGTTGCCCGGCAACGCCCATGTCGCCTTCCGCGGCTGCGAGGGCGACTCCCTGCTGATGTTGCTCGACGCCCACGGCATCGAGTGCTCGACCGGCTCGGCGTGCACCGCGGGCGTCGCGCGCGCCAGCCACGTCCTGCTGGCGATGGGCATGTCGACCCCCGATGCCCGCAGCAGCCTGAGATTCTCCCTGTCGCCGTCGACGACCACCGCCGACGTCGACCGTGTCGCCGCGGTGATCGACGAGGTCGTCGACCGCGCCCGCACCGCCGGCATGGCCAGCGTCTCGGCCGGGGAGTACTGATGCGCGTCCTGGCCGCCATGAGCGGCGGTGTCGACTCGGCCGTGGCTGCCGCACGCGCGGTCGAGGCCGGCCACGACGTCGTCGGGGTACACCTGGCGCTGTCGACCGCACCGGGCACACTGCGCACGGGCAGCCGCGGCTGCTGCTCGAAGGAGGACGCCGGCGATGCCCGCCGCGTCGCCGACATCCTCGGCATCCCGTTCTACGTCTGGGAATTCGCCGACCGGTTCAAAGAAGACGTGATCGACGAGTTCGTGGGCGCCTACGCCGCGGGCGACACCCCCAACCCGTGCCTGACGTGCAACGAGAAGATCAAGTTCTCGGCGCTGTCCGAACGCGCCCAGGCACTCGGTTTCGATGCCGTCGCGACCGGGCACTACGCGCGCCTCGTCGACGGCGAGCTGCGTCGCGCGGTCGACGAGGACAAGGACCAGTCGTACGTGCTCGCGGTGCTGACCGCGCGACAGCTCGCGCACGCGATGTTCCCGATCGGCGACACCCCCAAGAGCGAGATCCGGGCCGAGGCGGCGCGCCGCGGCCTCGCCGTCGCCGACAAGCCCGACTCCCACGACATCTGCTTCATCCCCTCGGGCGACACCCGCGCGTTCCTCGGGGCGCGGATCGGGATCCGGACCGGCAAGGTCGTCGACGCCGTCACCGGAGAATCGCTGGCCGATCACGACGGTGTGCACGGGTTCACCATCGGCCAGCGCAAGGGCCTCGGGATCGACGCCCCCGCGGCCGACGGCTCCCCGCGCTACGTCACGGCCATCGATTCCGCGACCGCCACGGTCACCGTCGGTCCCCGCGACCGTCTCGACGTGTGGTCCATCGACGCCGAGCGCGCGGTGTGGACCCGCGGCCCCGTCCCCGACGAGGACATCGACTGCGTGGTGCAGGTGCGCGCGCACGGTGGACTGGCCCCCGCCCGGGCGCGCGCGTCCGCCGACGGCACGGCGTTCACCGTCGAGCTCGGTGAACCGCTGACCGGTGTCGCACGCGGCCAGGCCGCGGTGCTCTATCGTCCCGACGCCACGCGGGGCGACGAGGTCATCGGCTGCGGTCGCATCGTGCGCGCGTGAGCGACACCGACCGGACCGGTCCCCCCACCGGGGTGGCCACCGGCGTCGGTTCGATGCCCGGGCGCGATCCCCGAACCGCGGCCGAGGTGGTGGCCGGCGAGGTCGAACTCGTGGCGCTGCCCGAGTTGCCCGACCGCGGGATCGGTTCGGACATCATCGGTCGCTGCGCCGCCCTGCTCGTCGGGATCCCGATGGACACCAGCGCGTCGGGATACCGCCTCGCGACCGGTACGTCGATGATGGCCCGCCGCGCCCGCGACATGCTCGCCGCCGACCTCGACGCGTTCGAGGAGATCTGGGAGACCCGCGGTCTCAAGGGCGACCGACCGTGGGTGAAGGTGCAGGTCTGCGGCCCGTTCACCCTCGCCGCGTCGGTGGAGATGGCCAACGGACACAAGGCCTTACACGACCGCGGCGCGTGGACCGATCTCGTCGGCTCCATCGCCGAGGGCGCGGCGAACCACGCTGCGGAACTGCGCCGCCGGCTCGGGGCGGACGTGATCGTCCAGATCGACGAACCGCTCATCGACCGCGTCATCGAGGGCAGCATCACTCCGCTGTCGCGCCTCGACGTCATCGACCCTGTACCGGCGGCGACGGTCGTCGAGCATCTCGACACCCTCGTCGACGTCGTCGGGGGACCGGTGATCCTGCACCACTGCGGGCGCCGGTTCCCGTGGCAGGTCGCCGCCCAGACCCGGCTCTGGGGTGTCTCGCTCGACATCGACTCGATCGGCGTCCGCCGCGGATCCACCGCCGACCTCGACGGCTTCGGCGAGCTGATCGACCGGGGCACCGTGGTGGCGCTGGGCGCCGTGCCCAGCACCCGGCCCACACCCGAACGTCACGTCGAGCATGTGGTCGACGCGGTGACCGCACTCGTCGACACCATCGGCATCTCCCACGACGTGTTCACCGAGCAGATGATCATCACCCCGACCTGCGGGCTCGCGGGCGCCGACACCGATTGGGCACGCGCGGCGCTGACGTTGGCCACGGCCGTCGCCGAGGCCCTGCCCCAGCAGTAGCGCCCCCGTCGCGGTTCAGGCGCGGATGGTGACCGTGGTCCCCACGCCGGCCCACTTGTAGAGCGACGCCATCGTCGCGCCGGGGACGTGCACGCATCCGCGCGAGCCGTTCGTGCGGTAGCGCGGACTGCCGTAGTCGAAGTTCTGCCACGGCGAGTCGTGGAACCCGAAATCGCCGAAGAACGGCATCCAGTAGTGGACGAACACCCGGTAGTCGGACCCGACGAGGTACCGGTCGGTCTCCTCGGCGACGATCTTCCACGTCCCGGTCGGGGTGCGGTCGGTGCGATTGTCGATCCCGGTGGTGATGTAGGACGCCTCGACCAGCGATGACGTGTCGCACATCCGCATCCGCTGCTCGGAGATGCTCACGACGATCGACTTGCCGCCGACGCCGTCGCGGCATGCGGCGTTGTCGGCCGCGTCGATCGAGGAGGTTCTCGGGGCCGCGGTCGTCGGTGCCGCGGAGGTGACGGCGGCGGTCACCGCCCGCGACGACGGTGTCGTGGTGGAGAAGGATCCCGCGACCAGGACACCCGACACGATCAGTGCCAGCGGCACCACGATCAACGCCCACCAGTAGTCGCGCGACCACCCCGTGAGGTCGTTTCGCAGGCGAAGGGGCATGGCCACCAGGATGGCACAAGGGGCGGCCCGGCGATGTCAGCGCTGGTCGAGCTGCCGCACGAGTCGCGCGGGGGCGATCCGGCGGTAACTCGCGTCGATCAGCTCGCCCACCTCGTCCCAATCCGGCGCGTTCCCCGACGGATCCGGACCTCCCGACAGATCGAGGCCCAGCCACCCGGCCGGACCGAGGTAGGCGGGGACGAACACCCGCGGATCGGCCCGCAACGCGTCGGCCTCGGCCGGATCGGGGTGGAACAGGATCGACTGCTCCCTGCGCTCGCCGCCGCGGATCGATCCGCCGTAGTGGCAGAACACCCGACCGCAGCGGAACGTCGGCCGGCCGTGGGCGATCACCTCGGTCGACTCGGGGAACGCCCTCGCGATGTCGCGCACGCGACCCAGCACCGGATCGTCGTCGTCGAACATGATCGGGTGCGGCACGCGGTCGAGAATCGCACATGCGCACGGCGCTGCGCGCCCGGTCGAGCGGACTCGGGGTGTCGGTGCCGTCGACTAATCTCACGCAGGTGGACGACAGCACCCAGGGCACCGCAGGTCCGACCGACGGGGGCTCGGCCGATGCGGGCGTGCGCACGCAGTGGTCGGAGTTGGCCGAGGAGGTCCGCGAGCACCAGTTCCGCTACTACGTCAAGGATTCCCCGGTCATCACCGACGGGGAGTTCGACGCGTTGCTGGGCCGGTTGCAGCAACTCGAGGCCGACCACCCCGAACTCGCGACGCCCGACTCGCCCACCGCACTCGTCGGCGGTGGCTTCGCCACCGAGTTCGCCGCCGTCGACCATCTCGAACGGATGCTGTCGCTGGACAACGTCTTCGACGCCGACGAGATGCGCACCTGGATCGACCGCGTGGAGGCCGACGCGGGTACCGGGCTCGAATACCTCTGCGAGCTGAAGATCGACGGCGTCGCGTTGGCGCTGGTCTACGAGAACGGCGTCCTGGTGCGCGGCACCACCCGCGGCGACGGTCGCACCGGAGAGGACGTCACCCTCAACGCCAAGACGATCGACGACATCCCGCACCGGCTCACTCCCAGCGACGACCATCCGATGCCGGAGATCCTCGAGGTGCGCGGCGAGGTCTTCTTCCGGGTCGAGGACTTCGAGGCGCTCAACGCCTCGCTGGTCGCCGAGGGCAAACCCCCGTTCGCCAACCCCCGCAACTCGGCCGCGGGATCGCTACGCCAGAAGAACCCCCAGATCACCGCGCGGCGTCGCCTCGGGATGATCTGCCACGGCATCGGCAAGCTGCAGGGGTACGCACCCGAGTCGCTGCACGAGGCCTACCTCGCGCTGGGGGCGTGGGGTCTGCCGGTCTCGGCCCACACCCGGAAACTCACCGGCGCGACGGAGATCCTGTCCACGATCGCCTACTGGGGCGAACACCGCCACGACGTCGAGCACGAGATCGACGGCATCGTCGTCAAGGTCGACACCACCGCACTGCAGCGTCGGCTGGGCTCCACCTCGCGCGCTCCCCGCTGGGCCATCGCCTACAAGTACCCGCCGCAGGAGGCGACCACGAAGCTTCTGGACGTGAAGGTCAACGTAGGGCGCACGGGCAGGGTCACGCCGTTCGCGTTCATGGAACCCGTGTTGGTAGCGGGTTCCACCGTCTCGCGCGCGACCCTGCACAACGCTTCAGAGGTCAAACGCAAGGGTGTGCTGATCGGTGACACCGTCACCATCCGCAAGGCCGGCGACGTGATCCCCGAGGTGCTCGGCCCGGTGGTCGATCTGCGTGACGGGAGCGAGCGGGAATTCGAGATGCCAACCCGGTGTCCCGAATGCGGCACCGAACTGCGACACGAGAAGGAGGGCGACGCCGACATCCGCTGTCCCAACTCGCAGTTCTGTCCGGCGCAGCTCCGAGAGCGGTTGTTCCATGTTGCCGGCCGCGGTGCGTTCGACATCGAGGCGCTCGGCTACGAAGGAGCCACCGCACTTTCTTCCTCGCCGGTCATGGCGAACGAAGGTGATCTGTTCTCGCTCACCGCTGACGACCTCGCGAAGGTTGGTCTGTACGTCACCAACGACGGCGAGTTGTCCGCCAACGGCAGAGCCCTGCTGTCCAATCTCGAGAAGGCCAAGAAGGCGCCACTGTGGCGCGTGTTGGTCGCCTTGTCCATCCGGCACATCGGACCGTCGGCTGCACGCGCACTGGCCACCGAGTTCGGCACCCTCGAGGCGATCGCGGACGCGGACGTCGACCAGCTCGCGCAGACCGGCGGCCTGGCGAAGACGTTGGCCCAGAGCATCGTCGACTGGTTCGCCGTCGACTGGCACCGTGAGGTCGTCTCTAAGTGGCGCGATGCGGGCGTCCGGATGGCCGACGAACGCGACGACTCCACTCCGCGCACCCTGACCGGGCTGAGCATCGTGGTCACCGGTTCTCTCGAGAACTACTCCCGCGACGGAGCGAAGGAGGCCATCCTCGTGCGCGGCGGCAAGGCCTCGGGTTCGGTGTCGAAGAAGACCAGCTATGTGGTCGTCGGTGAATCGCCGGGCACGAAGGCCGAGAAGGCCGAACAACTCGGCGTACCGATCCTCGACGAGGACGGTTTCACAGCGCTGCTGCGTGACGGACCACCCCCGGCGCCCGAACCCGAACCGGATTCCGAGGCGGAGACGGACGCGGCCGACGACTAGGACAGGGCCAGCACGGTCGTGACGATTCTGGACAGGTAGCCGATCCGCGCGATCTCCGAAGGACGGAAATCGGGTCCGCCCGACCGCCCGAGCAGCAGTGCCTTGGTCGCCACCCCGTCGGCGGCCACACCGACCGGTGCGGCGGCCATGCGGGTGTCGGAGTCGCGCCACGACTGGGGCACCCACGCGGCGTCGGGGTCGAGCTGGGTGGCCGCGCCGATCGGGAGGAAGTCGACCCGGGTCAGCCGGGTCTCCGGCGCGCTCGAACTGGCGAACAGCTGGATGACACCGTCCCCGCCGGCGGTGATGATCGTGCTCCACGACACCCGCAGTACGCGCGGGGCGTTGTCCACGAGGACCTGCAGGCGGCGCGGTCCGTCGGCCGAGGCGATCTCGTCGACGAGTTCGAGCTCTCGGTGGGTCTCGAGGACACCGGTGTAGGGACGGATGGAGTCCACGCGGACCCCGTCGACGTTCTCGGCGGCGGTGATCAGGGTGTCGGGCAGCGAGCCGCGGGCGACCTCGACGACGATGTCGTCGACCGCGTAGCCCTCACCGCGTTCGACGACGTCGAGGGAGAGGATGTCGGCGCCGACCGATCCCAGCGACACCGCGAGCAGGCCGAGGCTTCCCGGTCGGTCGGCCAGGTAGACCCGCAACAGATACGACACGTCCGACATTGTCACACCGCGGTCGCGGCCCCGCTGTACGCGCGGGGCCGCTCAGGCGGTCGGGACGCGGCCGGGTTGCGCCGGATCGAGGGGTTCGATGCCCACGGCGGTGCCGTAGGCGCAGACCTCGATACCGGTCCCGCCGAACTCGGTGGTCTCGAAGCGGAACGCGACGACGGCGTTGGCGCCCTTCTGCTGTGCCTCGGCGGCCAGGCGCGACAACGCCTCCTGGCGGCAGTCGTGCAGGAGCTGGGTGACGCCCTTCAGTTCACCGCCCGCCATCGCCTTGAAACCGGCACCGATGTTCGAGCCGATGTTGCGTGACCGCACGGTGAGTCCGAACACCTCACCGAAGGTGAAGCCGATGCGGTAGCCCGGGATCTCGTTGCTGGTGACGATGATCATGGAGAGATGGTAGGTCGTTTCGGTGCGACGATGGGGCCATGTCATCGGTGCACGAGGAGTCCGCGCCCGACCCGGGAACCACGGGTGTCGGGACCACGCACGTCACGACGTCGGTGGCGCGGCGGATCGAACCGGGACGCGAACACGATTTCCTCGCCTGGACCGATGCGGGTATCGCCCTGGTGCGGACCTTCCCCGGATTCCTCGGGGGAGGGTGGCTGCGGTCGCCGTCGGATCCGTGCGAGTACTACGTGCTGTTCCGGTTCGCGAGCGAGAGCGACCTCGAGGACTGGATGGCGTCCCCGATCCGGCGTGCCTGGCTCTCGCGTGGCGAGGGTGTCGCGGTCGAGCAGGTGGTCCATCGACTCTCGGGGGTCGAGGGGTGGTTCGAACCGCAGTCGACGCTGACCCACGCGGTACGGGTGGTCGGCGGACCGCCGCCACGCTGGAAGCAGGCGATCACCATCTGGCTCGGGTTCTTCCCGCTGAGTCTCGCGATCAACTTCGGGGTCATCGCCCACCTCGACGGGGTCCCGCTGGCCGCCAAGACCCTCATCGCGACCGTCATCAACACCCCGCTCATGGTCTACCTGGTGTTGCCGTGGATCACCGCCCGTCTCCGGCGCTGGTTGTAGAGGCCACTAGTCTTGAGCGGGCTGCGACCGTGGGTCGCGGCGTTTCGTTGCACGTGGAAGGGATCCATCGGTGTCTGCCATCTCTCGGGACGAGGTCGCCCACCTGGCGCGGCTGTCGCGCCTGACCCTGCCCGACTCCGAACTCGATCAGTATGCGGGCCAGATCGATTCGATCCTGAGTCACGTCGCGCAGATCTCCGAGGTCGACGTCTCCGGTGTCGAGACCACCGCACACCCCGCGGGCCTGGTGAACGTGCTCCGTCCCGACGTCGTGGTGCCCGGTCTCTCGCCCGAGGAGGCGCTGTCCGGCGCCCCGTCGGTCGAACAGGACCGCTTCGCCGTCCCGCAGATCCTGGGTGAGGACCAGTGACCGCGATCCGTCCCGCCGGACCCATCACCGGGCTCACCGCGGCCGAGCTCGCCGACAAGATCCACTCCCGCGAACTGTCGTCGGTGGAGGTCACCCGTGCCCACCTCGACCAGATCGCCGAGATCGACGGTGACCTCGGCGCCTTCCTGCACGTGACGTCCGACGTCGCACTCGCCGCGGCGGAGGCCGTCGACGCGTCGATCGCCGCGGGTGAGGCCCCGGCGTCGTCGCTGGCCGGCGTCCCGCTGGCCTTGAAGGACGTGTTCACCACCACCGATGCGCCGACCACCGCCGGGTCGAAGATCCTCGAGGGCTGGATCCCGCCGTACGACGCGACCGTCACCCGCAGGCTCCGCGAGGCCGGCATCCCGATCCTCGGCAAGACCAACATGGACGAGTTCGCGATGGGCAGTTCCACCGAGAACTCGGCCTACCAGCTGACCCGCAACCCGTGGGACACCTCGAAGATCCCCGGCGGCTCGGGCGGTGGCAGCGCGGCGGCGCTCGCATCGTTCCAGGCGCCGCTGGCCATCGGCACCGACACCGGCGGTTCGGTCCGACAGCCCGCCGCGGTGACCGCGACGGTCGGTGTGAAGCCCACCTACGGGTCGGTGTCGCGCTACGGGCTGATCGCCTGCGCGTCGTCCCTCGATCAGGGCGGGCCCTGCGCGCGAACGGTTCTCGACACCGCACTGCTCCACGAGGTGATCGCCGGACACGACCCGCGTGACTCGACCTCGATCGACGCCCCCGTCCCCGACGTCGTGGGCGCGGCACGGGCCGGTGCGCAGGGCGACCTCGCCGGGGTCCGCGTCGGCATCGTCACGGAACTGCAGGGCGACGGGTACCAACCCGGCGTGCTCGCCTCCTTCACTGCCGCCGTCGACGCGTTGCGTGAGCGCGGCGCCGAGATCGTCGAGGTCTCGTGCCCGCACTTCGGCTATGCGCTCGGCGCGTACTACCTGATCCTGCCGTCGGAGGTCAGCTCGAATCTCGCGCGTTTCGACGCCATGCGGTACGGCCTGCGGGTCGGTGACGACGGCACCCACTCCGCCGACGAGGTGATGGCGTTGACGCGTGCGCAGGGTTTCGGCCCGGAGGTCAAGCGCCGCATCATGATCGGCACCTACGCTCTGTCGGCCGGGTACTACGACCAGTACTACGGGCAGGCGTTGAAGGTGCGCACGCTCATCGCCCGCGACTTCGCGACCGCCTTCGCATCCGTCGACGTACTCATCTCGCCGACCACGCCGCAGACCGCATTCAACATCGGCGAGAAGGTCGACGACCCGCTAGCGATGTACCTGTTCGACCTGTGCACGCTGCCGGTGAACCTGGCCGGCAACTGCGCGATGAGCGTGCCGTCGGGGCTGTCGGCCGACGACGGGCTGCCGGTCGGACTGCAGATCATGGCGCCGTCGCAGGCCGACGACCGCCTGTACCGCGTGGGCGCCGCCTACGAGGCGGCGCGCGGCGACATCGCCTGAACCCGACGGCGCCGGGGCGTCCGGTCAGAACTTGTGCGGGATGTTGTTGATCACGCCGCCGTCGACGACGAACTCCGAACCGGTGGCGTAGGACGACTCGTCGGAGATCAGGAACAGGACGAACGACGCGATCTCCTCGGGACGGGCCGGACGCCCGAGTGGGATCGTCAGCATGTCGTCGGGGATGCCCTCGGTCATCGGCGTGCGGATCAGTCCGGGATGGATCGAGTTGACCCGTACGTGCGGGGCCAGTTCGGCGGCAACGGATTTCGTCAGACCGCGAACAGCCCACTTGGTGGCGACGTAACCGTGGGCCCACGGGGTGCCACGCATCCCCTCGATCGACGAGATGTTGACGATGGACCCGTTCTGCGAGGCGATCAGCGCGTCGGCCGCGGCCTGCATCCCCAGGAACGTGCCGGTGAGGTTGACGTCGACGATCTGCTGCCACTTGTCGAGGCGGAAGCCCTGCAGGGTCGAGCCGTTGGCGATTCCGGCGTTGTTCACCAGTCCGGTCACCGAGCCGTAGGTACCGACCGCGGTCTCGACGGCGGCGGCCCAGTCGGTGGGACTGGTGACGTCGAGATGGACATAGGTGGCCGCGTCACCGAGATCGGCGGCGATCGCGCGACCCTCGTCGTCGAGGATGTCGCCGATCACGACCGATGCGCCCTCGGCGACCAGCGCGGCGGCATCGGCCGCGCCCATTCCCCGTGCGCCACCGCTGATCACGACGACCTTGCCGTCAACACGTCCCATGGTGTGTGTTCCTCACTGTCCGGTGTGGCTGATGTGATGTTCGGTCGTGGTCGAGAGATCCCGGGGGTCGGGGCGGTACACGCCACGACTGTTCACCAGCGGGAGGTCGAGCGTGGTGCGCAGTCCCGGCGGCGCGTCGACGACCGCGGGGATCGCGTTCACGATGCGCCCGGCCGCGGCGACGATGGCGGCGTGGTTGTGGTCGCCGTGCACGCTGGTCGGGCAGATGTCGACCACGTAGGACGGCTCGCCGGTGATCTCCACCCGATAGGAACCACCGGGTTGCGCCGACTGCGCCCAGTCGGGTCGTAGATCGGGCCGCAGGCGCGTGACGTGTTCGACCACGATCGCCGGGTGGTCACCGACCATCCCGCGGATCTCGAACCGGATGGCCGCGGTGGTGCCCTGCGCGATCGGTCCGGCGGCGATGGTGAAGTCCTCCGGTGCCGGTTCGCGCTCGTTGTGGTCGACGATCTCGTCGAGCGTGATGCCGAGCGCGTCGGCCAACTGCCGGATCGCCGATCCCCACGCGAGACTCAGCACGCCGGGTTGCAGGAACAGTGGCGGGTCGTCGACGGGGGAGCCGAACCCCATCACGTCGTAGATCACCTCGGCGCCGTCGTAGGTGGCGTAGTCGGCGATCTCCATGCAGCGGATCTGGCGGATCTCCTGGCAGGTGCCGGCCAGCGCGATGGGCAGCAGATCGGTCGCGAACCCGGGGTCGACACCGGTGACGAACATGCTGACACCCTGCGCGACGGCGGTCTCCTCGATCCGGTCGATCAGCTTGTCCGGCATCGTCTTCCACGGGTACTGGAACGACACCGGCGACGACCCCACCACGTCGACGCCCGCCGACAGCAGGCGTAGGCAGTCCTTCGTCGCCTCGCCCATCCGGGTGTCGCCCATGGCGCAGTGGACGACGCAGTCGGGCCCGGCGGCGATGATGCCGTCGAGACCCTGTGTCGCCGTGATGCCGGTCGTGACGTCGAGTCCGGCGAGGTCACCGGCGTCGCGCCCGATCTTCTCGGGCGTAACCACACCCACCGCGACGAGGTCGAACCGTTCGTCGGTGATGAGTTGCCGCAGTGCGAGCCGACCGACATTGCCCGTCCCGACGAGGGCGACGCGGATGGTCATCGGCTTCTCCTGTTCGAGCGCAGAGGGGGTGAACAACAGATCAGACACTAGTCCAGACAGCTGATTGGTCAAGCCCTGTCGGCGTGGGCGGACCGTTTCGGGGCGCAGATCGGTGCGTCCGCGGACTGTTCCGGCCCGTACTGGTGGCCGTGGCCGGCCGGGAACGACAACGCGCCGAGGAGGTCGACGCTCGTCTGGAGGAACGAGGCGACCGGTAGCCACACCGGTCGCGGCAGGTCGTCGTGGCCGGGCCACCGCGGTGCGGGTCGCCACAGCAGCGACGGCGACCACCGGCCCACCGGATCGCTGGCGTTGACCACGACCTCCCGATGAGCGGCCCGGGACGCGACGGTGTGTGCGGGAGGACCGGCGAGCAGGGTGGCACAGACCGCGACGCCGCGGTGTCGCGCCCAGATGCGCGCCGCGTCGGCGCCGATCGCACCGAGGCTCTGGCCGTACAGGTAGATCTGCGGACGCGCGTGTGTCGGATGGTCGTCGAGGTCGCTGTCGAGGGCGTTCAGCGTCGCGACGGCCGAGCTGCGCGCCACGGCGGCCGCCCCGCCGACGAAGGCCTGCCAACTCGGTGCGTCGTCGTAGGGGAGGGCGATCGTCGTGACGTCCCCGTGTAGGCGGGTCTCGAACCCGACGACGGCGTCGGTGTCGACCCACCCGGAACCGGTGGGTACGGCCACGACGACCGCGCCGCGTCGGGCGCCGCCCGCGGCGCGCCACCGCGCCACGAGGTCTCGGGCTCGTTCGGCGACCGGCCGGGCGTCGAACGGTGCGCTGATCACCAGTCGATCCGCGGTCGTCGTCGTCGCCTCCTCGATCGACGACGTGGTCGGTGCGGTCGGTACGGCCGCGGCCTGTGCGACACCGGTTCCCGTGAGGACGACCGCCGAGGCCAGCAGCGTCGTGGGTCTCGGCGCGACGAGCGCCGCGACGCCGACCGCGACGACCGCCACCGACGCTGCGGCCCAACCCGTCCCGATCTCCGGCATCCCCATCGCGCCACGGAGAACGTTCTGCCACCACACGGAGATCGACATCGATGCCGCCACGGCGACCGCCGCCGCGGCGGCCGACAGACGTCCCACCCGTGCGCCTCGCCCCCCACCGATCAGGTGGGCGAGACGGCCGATCGCGGAGCCTGCAAGGAATCCGACGGTCTGGTGACCCCGAGGGTCGCGGCGTGGACGAGCGGATCCCGGGGGAGGGATCCCGGTGCGGCGGCCACCACCGCGCCGATCGCGGCACCGAGGACCCCGGCGCGTCGGGGCCTGCGGACGCCGGGTGTCATGGCCGCGCCACCGCGACCGCGATCGAGACCCCGATGTCGCCGAGGTCCTCGCCGCCCACGGGATCCCGCCCGCCCTGGCGCCAGGTGTTACCCGAGACCCCGATGTCGACGAGATCGGCTGCGGCCGTGCAGATCGGGTCGTCGCACACCCGATGCATCCCCTCGATGAGGTCGTGGTCGATGCGATGTCGTGCCCATGGCCCCAGCGGGTGACCGGTGCGCGCACCCCACCGCAGGAGGTCGTAGCCGAGATCGTGGATCCTGCACAGTGGTTCGAAGCGTCGGGGGAGTGGGATCGGCGACGAACACCCACCGCCGCCCGCCGCCGGCGAACCGTCGATGATCACCGGCGTGTACCCCAGGGCCGCACGCGGATCGGGACCCAACGCGGTGAGGGCACCCATCGGGTCGGGTCCGGTGAGGGCCGACACCGCGGCCCCGGCCGGGGTCAGGAGATCGGCCGGTGGCGGAGTCCATCGCGTCGCCGCGTCACGCGACCCCCACAGTCCGGCCTGCGCGGCCACCATCAGCAGGCACAGCAGGAGTCCGAAAGTGATCAGGGGCAGGAGGATTCGACGTCTCGCGTTGGTCATGGGCGTCACCGTAGAACGCGGCGTGCCCCACCACATCACCCTGTGGCGCCATTCGTCGCCGGTGCTCCGGTGGGTGTCCGGCCGCCGTGTCATACCTGCGGGGCACCGGAGAAGTCCCTCGCCGGTATGAGGACGACGACCGTGGTCGGGACCTAGCCTGGTCACCGATGAAGGAGTCCAGATGACACGACGACAGTCTGTGGCGGCCGCGCTGCGACGGGTACCCCTGGCATCGGATCCCGCGGTGGTCGCGTTTCTCGCCCGTCCGATCAACGTGGTGCTCACCGTCACCGCACTGGTCATGTTCGCCGTCGCCTGGCCGACGCTGTCGGTCACGCACCATGTGCTGACCGTCCTACTGCCCGTCGTCGCGGCCTTCGCATCGCTGCCGATCATGCTGGCGTGGGCGAGACCCGCACCGGCATGGGGTGTCTCGGTGATCTCGGCGGTGGTGATCGGTCTGGCGTTCGAACCGGTGAACGGGTGGGCCTGGCACATCCAGGTCGTCCACGTCATCGAGATCCTGGTGCTCACCACCGCGACGTTCCTGCGTGGACCGATCCGGTTCACGCCGATCGCGTGGGCCGCCACGTGTCTGATCACGCTCCTCGGCGCGCCCGCCGGCGCCCGTGCGGGGTGGATCGCCGGGGTCACCGTGTTGTTCGTCATCTGCGTCCTGGTGCGCGTGCTCGTCCGCTCCCGCCGCCAGCTGGCGCAGGAGACCGAACTGAAGGACGTCGCCGCCTCACGTAGCGCCGTGCTGGCCGAACGCGCCCGCATCGCTCGGGATCTGCACGACGTCGTCGCGCATCGGATGTCGGTGGTCGTCGTCGCCGCGCAGACCGCCCGGTACCGCGTCGACGGGGTGAGCGACACCGTCGACGCCGAGTTCCAGTCGATCGCGGGGATGGCCCGTGAGGCGCTCGACGAGGTGCGCCAGATGCTCGGGGTGCTCCGTGTCGACGACGACGCGGCACCGCAGGCCCCGACGCCGGGCGTCGCCGACATCGACCGTCTCGTCGCCGCCACGCGCGGGGCGGGGATGGCCGTCGACTACACGCTGACCGGCCGCGATGCCACCGTTCCCGACACCGTCGGCGTCGTCGCCTACCGGATCGTGCAGGAGGGTCTCGCCAACGCCGCCCGACACGCCCCGTCGGCCCCGGTGTCGGTGGCCGTCGACGTGTCGGCGACGGTGGTCAGCGTGACCGTGCGCAACGGGCCCGGCGATCCGGCCCCCTCCGACACCCATCCGGCCGGTGGCCACGGCATCCCCGGCATGGTCGAGCGGGCCCATGCGGTCGGCGGATCGGTCGACGCCGCGCCCGACGGCAACGGCGGGTTCCGTGTGGCGGCCGTGTTGCCGTCGCGACCGCCGCTCGCCGCGATCACGGCGGGCTGATCGCATGCCGATCACCGTCTTCATCGCCGACGACCAGGCGATGGTGCGGCAGGGGTTCGGGGCCCTGCTGTCGGCGCAGCCCGACATCTCGGTGCTCGGCGATGCCGCCGACGGGGTCGCCGCCGTGGCGGGCATCCGACGCACGCGTCCCGACGTCGTCCTGATGGACGTCCGGATGCCGGAGATGGACGGTCTCGCCGCGGCACGCACTGTGCTGGCCGACGCCGGCGGCGACGGCCCGAAGGTGTTGATGCTGACCACCTTCGACATCGACGACTATGTCTACGAGGCACTGCGCATCGGTGCCTCCGGGTTCATGCTCAAAGACGCGCCGGCCGAGGAACTGATCCGTGCGGTGCGCGTGGTGGCCGCCGGAGACGCGTTGCTCGCACCGTCGATCACGCGCCGTCTCATCGCCGAGGTCACCGGTCGGCGGCGCACACCGTCGACCACGTCGGGGCCATCGGTGGCGCTGCGGTCGCTGACCGGTCGGGAGCGCGAGGTGCTCGAGTGTCTCGCCGAGGGGAAGTCCAACGCCGAGATCGCGGCCGACCTGTTCGTCGCCGAGCAGACCGTGAAGACACACGTGAGCAACCTGCTGGCCAAACTGTCGCTCCGCGACCGGGCTCAGGCGGTGGTCTTCGCCTTCGAGAACGGCGTGCGCTGACCGTCACGGGCGGGCACGCGCCGACGGGTGATCACCGACCACACCGACGGCCAGGGCCACACCGACGACCAGGACGACCAGGGTCCGGGCGCGAGCGGACGGGACCGGCGCCGAAGGTGGATGGCCACCATGGCGATGAGTGCGGCGACCGTCGCGCGGCCCGGCGCGGTGCCGAGAACACCGGCGGCATGTGACACCGGTTCCCAGATCATCCGCAGCGTCGAGGTGACGATCTGCGAGTCGGTCTCGGTCACCGGCACGCCGTCGCCCTGGCGGCGGGAGTTGGCGCCGACACCTGCGTCGGCGAGGTCGGCCGCGGTCTGGCAGCCGTCGTCGACACAGCTCGCGTGCATGCGGGTCGACAGCTGCCTGTCGAGGGACTCCCGGGCCCAGGGTCCCAGCGGGCTGCCGGTGAGCGCGCCGTAACGCAGCAGGTCGTAGCCGAGGTCATGGGTCTTGCACGGTGCGTCGAACGACATCGGCATCGCGATGGGTGACGAGCAACCGCCGTCGGGGTTGGCCGGTACGCCGTCGATCAGCACCGGTCGGTATCCCATCTCGTCGGCGAAGCCCGACGGGATCAGGGCGATCGCGTCGGCCGGACGGGGACCGGTCAGGGCGGCCACCGCGGCGCCGGTCGGGGTGTTCGCGCCGAGGCGCGCGGAATCGACGTCGGGGGCCGAGAGGGTGGTCGGTGCCGTCAGCGCCGTGGTCATCATGGGCGCCGACGACGTCGTCGACAGCGATGCGATGACCACCCCGGCCGCGATGATCACCGCCGACACCAGCAGACGGCCGAACCACGCCCGTAGGGTGTCGAGTCGGCCGGTGGTCATCGGACAGACTCTACCGGTGGTATCGAAACCCACCGGTATCGAAACCGCCAGATGACCGTCGACCGCGCGTCGGCCGTCGCGCGCCGCCGCCGTCGATTCCCTAGATTGTCAGTGCACGCAGGTGCCGGAGCGGACCACACGGTCCGCCGCCCCGATGCGCGCTGAAGGGACACCCACACGTGAGCAAGTTCGGCATCCTCACCTCCGGCGGTGACTGCCCCGGCCTCAACGCGGTCATCCGCGGGGCCGTCCTCAAGGGCGAGACAGTGTACGGGCAGGAGTTCGTCGGTTTCCGTGACGGGTGGCGAGGATTGATTGAGGGCGACACGATGCCGCTCGATCGCAGTTCGGTCCGCGGTCTGTCGCGGGAGGGCGGGACCATCCTGGGGACGAGCCGCGTCGGCCCGTACGCCGACCACGGCGGCGCCGACGTCGTCAAGGGAGTCCTGGCCGACCTCGGCATCGACGGGGTGATCGCGATCGGCGGCGAGGGCACGGCGTCGGCCTCCAAGCGCCTGTACGAGGACGGGGTCAACATCGTCGGCGTCCCGAAGACCATCGACAACGACCTCGACGCCACCGACTACACCTTCGGCTTCGACACGGCCGTCGAGATCGCCACCGAGGCGATCGACCGCCTGCGCACCACCGGCAACTCCCACAAGCGCTGCATGGTGCTCGAGGTGATGGGTCGCCACGCCGGGTGGATCGCGCTCTACTCCGGTATCGCCGGCGGAGCGCACGCCATTCTCATCCCCGAGCAGCCCGAGAGCCTCGATCAGATCTGCGCCTGGGTGACCAGCGTGAAGAACCGCGGACGCTCGCCGATGGTGGTGGTCGCCGAGGGTTTCCGTCTCCCGGACATGGACGCGGCCCACTCCACCAAGGGACTCGACGGGTTCAACCGGCCCCGCCTCGGTGGCATCGCCGAGGTGTTGGCGCCGTTGATCGAGGACCGCACCGGCATCGAGACCCGCGCGACCGTGCTCGGTCACATCCAGCGCGGCGGGTCACCGACCGGGTTCGACCGCGTGTTGGCCACGCGCCTGGGGATGGCGGTGACCGACCTCATCGCCGACAAGAACTGGGGCCACATGGTGGCGCTGCGCGGGACGCGCATCGTGCGGGTCGACTTCGGCGAGGCGCTGGCCAATCACAAGACCGTGCCGCAGGACCAGTACCAGGAGATCCGCGTCATCTTCGGCTGAGCCGACCGCGCCGACGCGGGCGCGTGATCCCGGGAGGAGCACCCGATGAACCGCGACGACATGTTCGCCGCGATCGCCGCCGAGCGACGGGAACTCGCCGACGTGCTCGACGGTCTCGACGATGCCCGGTGGGCGACGCAGTCGCTGTGCTCGGAGTGGACGGTACGAGAGGTCGCCGGGCATCTGGTGATGCCACTGATCACCGGTCCGGCGACGATCGTGCGCGCGGTGGTGCGCGCCCGCGGGAACCTGGCCCGGGCCAACGTGATCTCGTCGCGGCAGGTCGCCGGCGATCATCGCGACGAGCTGCCGTCGCTGCTGCGCGAGCAGGCGCAGAGCCGGTTCACGCCACCGTTCGGCGGACCGCAGGCGCCGCTGACCGACCTGCTCGTCCATGGCCAGGACATCCGCAGGCCCCTCGGGCTCGACCGCGCGTTCGATCCCACGCGACTACGGGTGGCGCTCGACTTCCTCTCGACCCGGGGCGCCTTCGCGTTCGGGGCGAGCCGGGCCGACGTGACCTGGGTCGCCACCGATCTCGACTGGCGTTCGGGTCGTCCCGGCGCGCCCGAGGTCCGGGGCCTGGCGGAGGCTGTGTTGCTGACGCGCGCGGGACGTCGTGTCGCGCTCGCCGACCTCTCCGGCGACGGTGTCGCCCGCCTCAGCTCCGCGGGATGACGATCCACAACGCGAGGTAGACCAGCACCTGCGGACCCGGCAGCACGATCGAGAGCACGAACAGCAGTCGCACGAGTCCCGCACTCATGCCGAAACGTTCGGCGATGCCGCCGCACACGCCGCCGAACCACGAGTCGGTTCTCGACCGCCGGAGACGGCGTGGGGCGGACGGTACGGGTGCGTGGTAGCTCATGGCTCTCCCTCGGATGCAGGGGGTCGGCGAGTTCGCCGACCCCGGACCCTCGACGGTAGGGATGTACCGGCCGCGCGGCATCGGGGTTCACCCCGGCTTCGACCCGGGGATCGCCGCCCCGAGGTCCTCAGGGCACCTTCGGGGATTTCCGGTCCGGGGTGTACGGCAGAGGTGTCACCGAACCGAGGACCGTGAGGAACGAGGAGTCCCTCGGGGAGCCGACACCGGTGGCGGTGTCGTATCCGCGTGTCGACTGCAGGCTCTGGGTGGGCAGTTCCAGTGTCCGGAGGCTGAACTGGCGACCGCCGGCCGCGGACTCGGTGTCGGTGAAGTTGACCCGGAACACCGACGGCGTGGTCCCGAACTCCGCCGTGCTGTTCAGGTCCGCCTCGTCGACGTCGTACAGGCTCGCCGTCTTCTGCTGGTACGCCGCGTAGATCCGCGGGTTGAGGAACCCGAGGTCACGTCCCGCCTTCTGGTTGGCCACCGCCGCCATACCCGCGATCAGCGGCGCCGCCAGCGACGTGCCGCCGATGCGGTATTCGTCGTAATAGCTGCCGTCGGTGAACTTCTGGGTCTGACCGACCAGGAATCCGGTGTTCGGATCGGCGAGCGCACTGATGTCGGGGAGCGAACGGCCCGTGGTCCCGGTGGCGCCGGTGCTGCCGTCACGGGCACCGTCGGTGATGCCCTTCTGATAGCTCGGCTGCGGGAACACCTTGCTGATCCCGCCACCGCCACCACCGGAGAACGACGGCCCGGCGGGATCCAGTGAACCGGTGAACGCGTAGCGGGTCGACGTCGGAGGTGCGGTGCCGCTCGGCAACGGCGCGAGAGTGCCTGTCGCCGTGGTGAAACCGGTCTCCCAGCCGACCTCGAATGCGCGTGTCCACCCCGGTTGGTTGACCGGGTTCGCCGGGTCGTCGATGCCGTAGATCCCGCCGCCTGCGGTCGACGACGTCGGCGCCGCCGCCGCGGGCTTCGCGCCGGAGCCGAACACCGAGCCACCCGCACCGGCGACGATGGCCACCGACCGCGGTCACGTTCGGGGTGTGGCGTAGAAGTCGACCGACGTCGTGCCCAGTGTCGTCTGCTCGTCACCGTTGTCGCCGGTGGAGACGAAGATGCCGATACCGGTCGCAACCGCCTGCGCGAAGATCCCGTTGAGGCTGTTGACGAAGCCCTGGGGGACCGACTCCCCGCCGAAGCCGTACGAGATCGAGATGATCGGCGCGAGGTGCTTGTCGATGATCGCCTTCACGCTGCGATCGAAGTCCTGGTTGGCGTTCGACGACGCGACGTAGAGGATCTTCGCCGCCGGTGCGGTGGTGTGGATGGCCTCGGCGTCGAGGGTCTGCTCACCGAAGAAGGCGCCCGGATTGTTCTTCGGCGTCGTCGGGCGCTGGTAGATGCCCGGCGGCACGATCTGGCTGATCTGCGGATCGGGCAGGTTGTGCAACCGCGAGTACTGGGTCACGTCGGACACGATCGTCGGACTGGCGTTGGCTCCCACGAAGGCGACGGTCTGACCGGCGCCGGTGTCGCCGGAGCCGAGTCCGTACAGACCACGCACCTGAGCCGGTGTGTAGCCGCAGGGGGCCAGCGGTTTGGTCGTGCTGCCATCGACGGCGGTGGGCAGCGTCACGGTCTTCTCGCCCCAGGAGGTCGAACACGGTGTGCCCGAACGGAATCCGACGCCGGGGTCGCGACCTTGGCCGGGGTGGTGCCGTTCGGACTCTCGTTCGGGGGACGGACCGCGGGGACCGCCTCGGCGCCGTCGTCGAGACCGACGACCGCGCTGACCTTCCCGGCCAGCGCGGCGGGAACCGCCGGCGCGCGGGTGGGTGCCCGCATGATCCGACCGAAGGCGTCGTACGTCGACAGTGTGGTGTCGAAGGCCGCCGTCGCGTCGCCGGCTTTGCCCTCGACGGCCACGTACTGGCGGTCCGACGGCACGTCGACGACCCGCAGGCCCGCTCCGCGCAGCCAGTCGGTGACGGCGGCGACGTCGTGTGTCGTGGGGGAGAACCGGTCTCGGAACTGTTCCGGGGTCAGGTATCGGCCGAAGGACGCGGTGCCCGGCGTGCTCACCGCGCGGGTCAGCGCGGCCAGGCCCGCGGTGTCGCGCCACGGGAGATAGACCCGGGCGTGGACGATGTCGGAGTCGGGAACGGGCGCCCGCAGGGCCGTCGGCGTCGCCCACGACGGGCGACTGTCGGGGAGTCGGGTGCTCGCGTTCGCACCACCGGCGACCACGCCGGTCACCGCGAGCGCGGCGACACACCACGTCGTCGTTGCGATCGCGACACCACGAAGAGACATCGACACCACGAACCCCCAAGCCGGTGGACCTCGACCGTCTCGGAAGGACGGTGTCCGGGAATCTCACCACGAGGACCAGTGCCTTGCGTAACTAAAGACCGACTTGTCGTGTTCGCCCGACCAGATCGCGTCGGCCTAAACTGGTGCCATGACTGCTGCGACCGTCGACCTCGTCGACTACGACGACGTGATCCGTGATTTCGATCCCGTCCTGGGCCTCGAGGTCCACGTCGAACTTGGCACCGAGACCAAGATGTTCTGCGGATGCCCCACGGCGTTCGGGGCCGAGCCGAACACCCAGGTCTGCCCGGTCTGCATCGGTCTGCCCGGGGCTCTCCCGGTCGCCAACGCCGCCGCGATCGAGTCCGCGATCCGTATCGGCCTCGCGTTGAACTGCTCGATCCGTGAGTCCAGCCAGTTCGCGCGCAAGAACTACTTCTATCCCGACCAGCCGAAGAACTACCAGATCTCGCAGTTCGACGAGCCCATCGCGTACGACGGACACCTCGACGTGGTGCTCGGCGACGGCACCACCTGGCGGGTCGAGATCGAACGTGCCCACATGGAGGAGGACACCGGCAAGTCGCTGCACATCGGCGGCGCCGGACGGATCCACGGTGCGAGCCATTCGCTGCTCGACTACAACCGGGCGGGCGTGCCGCTCGTGGAGATCGTGACCCGACCCGTCACCGGCGCCGGCGAACGCGCCCCCGAGGTCGCGCGGGCCTACGTGGGTGCACTGCGCGACCTCCTCAAGGCCCTCGGGGTCTCCGACGTCCGGATGGACCAGGGGTCGCTGCGCTGTGACGCCAACGTGTCACTGATGGCCAAGGACGCCACCGAGTTCGGGACGCGCACCGAGACCAAGAACGTGAACTCGCTCAAGAGCGTCGAGGTCGCCGTCCGCTACGAGATGCGCCGACAGGCCGCGATCCTCAACGACGGCGGCGAGATCATCCAGGAGACAAGGCATTTCCAGGAGGTCGACGGAACCACGTCAGGCGGTCGCCGCAAGGAGACCGCCGACGACTACCGATACTTCCCCGAACCCGATCTCGCGCCGGTCGCGCCCGACCGTTCCTGGGTCGAGCACCTGTCGACCACGCTGCCCGAGTTGCCGTGGCTGCGCCGCGCGCGCATCCAGACCGAGTGGGGGGTGTCCGACGAGGTGATGCGCGACCTCGTCAACGTCGGTGCCATCGACCTCATCATCGCCACCGCCGACGCGGGTGCACCGGCCGAGACCGCACGCAGCTGGTGGGTCAGTTTCCTCGCACAACAGGCGAACTCGCGCGGGGCGGAGTTGGCCGATCTCGCGATCACGCCCGCGCAGGTCGCCACCATCATCGGCCTCGTCGAGGCGGGCACGCTGACCACCAAACTCGGTCAGCAGGTGGCGGTCGCCGTGCTCGACGGCGAGGGCGAGCCCGAGCAGATCGTCGCCGACCGCGGGCTCGAGGTCGTCCGTGACGACACCGCCCTGCAGTCCGCCGTCGACGCCGCACTCGCCGCCAACCCCGACATCGCCGACAAGATCCGCTCCGGGAAGGTCCAGGCGGCCGGCAAGATCGTCGGCGACGTCATGAAAGCGACACGGGGACAGGCCGACCCGGCCCGGGTGAAGGAACTGGTCATCGCCGCCTGCTCCTAGCCCGGATTGTTCACGAGAGTTGAGGTCGTTCGGCGTGTGAAATGACGGAAGTGCCTGTCCAGCAGGGATAATGGTGATTGCTGAAGTCAACATTTTTCCGAACTGGAAGGCACTCCGTAGGTGAAGAGTACATCGTGGTCATCGGGCTTGTCGGTCACATCTGGTGGGCGTGGCGTGATTGGGCATGCGGGAACCGTGCTGATCCGATCGATCGCTGATCGAATGGGCCTGA
>NZ_JXYP01000041.1 GCF_000964005.1 Williamsia herbipolensis | reverse complement strand
CACCGCCACCTCGCGGCGCCCGATCCCTGCGGCACCCGCCCCCGACAACGGGAGTTGGACCGGGGGCCAGAAGGCGTTGGCCGCGGTCGCGGTGTTGCTGTTGCTCGCCGCGTTGGGCCTCGTCGGTTACTGGCTCGCGACGAACGACAGCGGCAGCGGCACCACCCCGGCACCGTCGTCCTCGTCGGTGGTCACCACCACCGAGGAGACGACCCCGGAGACGACGACCACCACCGACGAGACCACCACGACAACGACGACGACCACCACGACAACGCCTTCGACCACGACCACGACGACCCCGGAGACGACCACCACGACCACCACGCCGGGTGGACTGTTGCCCGATCTCGGCTCGCTGATCCCCGGTCTGGGCCAGAACTACCATGGCGGCCAGACCCCGGACGGGCTCGATCGCAATGCGCCCACCGACGCGGAGAGGTGACAGATGACGACTCCTCGCCACCTGTCCGACCGCTACGAACTCGGTGAGACGCTGGGGTTCGGCGGTATGTCCGAGGTGCACGGCGCGCGTGATCTGCGTCTTCACCGCGACGTGGCGATCAAGGTGCTCCGTGCCGACCTGGCGCGGGACCCGAGCTTCTATCTGCGCTTCCGCCGCGAGGCGCAGAACGCGGCCGCGCTGAACCATCCGACGATCGTGTCGGTGTTCGACACCGGTGAGGCCGACACCCCCGAGGGGCCCATCCCCTACATCGTGATGGAGTACGTCGACGGCGAGACCCTGCGCGACGTGCTGCGCGCCCAGGGCCACGTGTCGCCTCGGCAGGCGATGACCTGGATGGCCGATGTCGCTGCGGCACTGGACTTCTCGCACCAGAACGGCATCGTGCACCGGGACATGAAGCCGGCGAACGTGATGATCGACAAGTCGGGTGCGGTGAAGGTGATGGACTTCGGCATCGCGCGCGCGATGTCGGACGCCAGCAGCGCGATGACCCAGACGTCGGCGGTCATCGGCACCGCGCAGTACCTCTCACCGGAGCAGGCCCGCGGCGAGAGCGTCGACGCGCGCAGCGACGTGTACTCCATGGGATGCGTGCTGTTCGAGCTGCTCACCGGAGAACCGCCGTTCACCGGCGACTCCCCCGTCGCCGTGGCCTACCAGCACGTGCGGGAGGACCCGCCGGTCCCCTCCAGCATCCGTCGCGAGATCCCACCGCAGCTCGACTCGGTGATCCTCAAGGCGATGAGCAAGAATCCCGCCAACCGCTACCAGTCGGCGGGCGAGATGCGGTCGGACCTGATGAAGGTGCTCGCCGGTGGCCGACCCAGCGCGCCGATGTTGCTCTCCGACGAGGACAAGACCGGTGTCATCGAGCAGATGCCGCGCGCGCGATCGACGCGGGTCGGTCCCACTTCGCACCGCCGGCCCGAACCCGACGACGACGACCGCCGTCGCGGTGCGATGCCGAAGATCCTCGCGATCGGCGCCGCCGTGGTCGCGGTGATCGTGCTCGTCGCGCTGCTGCTGACCCGTCCGTGGGCCGACTCGTCCGACGACCAGATCGCCATTCCCGCCGTCACCTCGATGTCGGCCGCCGAGGCGCGCTCGACGCTCGAGGGCCTCGGATTCAAGGTGAACCGGCTCCAGGAGTCGAGCAACGACGTCGCGTCGGGCAGCCCGACCCGCACCGCGCCGTCGGAGGGGGTCCGGGCCGACAAGAACTCGTCGGTGACCCTCTACATCTCGACCGGTCCGGTGCGTCAGGACCTGCCCGACCTCACCGGCAGGACCTACGACGATGCGCGCAAGGCGTTGTCGGATCTCGGTTTCACCGACGTCCGACAGGGCAACGTCGCCTCGACCAACCAGCTCCGCGGCAAGGTCGCCGGGCTGTCACCCGCGGTCGGGACCTCGCAGGCGGTCAACACCCCCGTCACCGTCCAGATCGGCACCGGACCGCGCCGTGTGTCCGTGCCGACGCTCACCGGTCAGACTTCTGACCAGGCCACGAGCACCCTCGAACAGCTCAAGCTGAAGACCCAGATCACCGAGGCCGATTCCGATCAGCCCGAGGGGACCGTGCTCTCCAGCAGCCCCGCGGCGGGCTCGCAGGTCGACGAGGGCAGCACCGTGACGGTGACCGTCTCGCGCGGCAACCAGTTCCGGATGCCCGACCTGACCGGCAAGACGGTGCAGCAGGCCATCGACACCCTGACCGCCGCGGGGTGGCGCGACACCACCCTCAACCAGACACCGCGCAACGTGGGACTCGGGTCACCGGACGCCAACCGCGTCATCTCGCAGCAGCCCGCCGCGAACTCGCTGATCAACAACAACGGGGCGATCAACGTCGTCGTCGGCCAGGCGAGCCTGCTGCCCGGCTGAACCGCGCGCGCTCAGGCGCCGATGGCGGCGGCCGCCGTCTCCTCGAGACGCGTGACCAGAGACTCGGAGATCTCGAAGCCGCTGAGCCGCAACCAGTTCGCGAGCATCCGGTGCCCACCCTGGGTCAGCACGCTCTCGGGATGGAACTGCACTCCGTGGATCGGCAGGTCCCGGTGTGCCATCGCCATCACGATGCCGGTCTCGGTGCGTCCGGTCACGACCAGCTCGTCGGGGATGGTCTCGGGCACCACGGTGAGCGAGTGGTAGCGGGTGGCGATGAACGGATCGGGCAGTCCCGCGAGCACACCGGTCGCGGCGTGGAACACCGTCGAGGTCTTGCCGTGCAGCAGTTCCGGGGCGCGGTCGACCGTCGCGCCGAAACTCGCACCGATCGCCTGGTGCCCCAGACACACCCCGAGCAGAGGTGTCCCGGTGCGCGCCGCGACGGCCACGAGCGGCATCGTGGCGCCCGCGCGCTGCGGCGTTCCCGGCCCGGGACTGAGCAGGATCGCGTCGAACTGCTCGGCCACGGCGTCGAGATCGGCCAAACGCCCGTCGTCGTTGCGCCACACCGTCGCCGTCACGCCCAGCTGCCCCAGGTACTGCACGAGGTTGTAGACGAAGCTGTCGTAGTTGTCCACGACCAATACCGACGGGACCAATACCGACGGGACCGAGGCCGACGGTCCACCGTTGCGAGTGCTCACGCCGTCACGGTACCGCTGCAGACAGTCGCGTCTCACATCGGTTTCTCGGCGTGATCGGTCCGAAACGGCCGGTGGGATACCGTGGGGACACCCAATCCGCGAGCACCACCGACCCCCATCGAGTCGCCCCCGATGCGCCCCCGCGAGGAGCGCGGCCGACCGAGGTTTCACAGCGAGGAAGACATGCCGAAGTCCAAAGTCCGGAAGAAGACCGATTACACCATCAACCCGGCGAGCCGTACGCCGGTGAAGGTGAAGGCCGGTCCGTCGAGCCAGATCTACGTGACCGCGATGCTCGGCCTCATGCTGATCGGCCTGGCCTGGCTGATCGTGTTCTACCTCGTCGCGACACCGTCGAGTCTCGGCGGCGACGGCAAGCTCCTGCACTGGATGTACAACCTCGGTGCCTGGAACTTCCTCATCGGCTTCGGGTTCATGATCACCGGGCTCCTCATGACCATGAAATGGCGCTGACGTCTCTGACGTCGACAGAGTTTTGTCCCCAACCTGGGGAATGACATGTGTGTAATTCATCCACATTGGGGATAGAGGCTGTGGACAACTCGTCGTCGTGGGCCACACCCGTGCCCGTGGGCTGTGCACTGACCGTCGGTGGCGTGGTGCTCCTGGCCGCCGCCGCGCTGTCCGGCTCGGATCCCGCAGGCCTGGTCATCATGGGTGTGGCCGGGCTCCTGCTGATCGCCCTCGGTGCGTCATCGTTGCTGATCCGTCCGCGCCTGTCCGCCACGCGGGAGTCGCTCACGATCCGCACCGTCACCGGTCGGCGCACCCATCCGCGGGAGGCGATCGCACGGATCCGTGTCGTCAGCTATCCGCGTTTCGGGCGGCGCGTGCCCAACCTGGAGATCGACATCGTCGACGGGACCGAATCCGATGGGGACGAGAGACTGGTGATCCTCGGACGCTGGGAGCTGGGCGCGGCGCCCGCCGACGTCGCCGAGGCGCTGGCCGATCTCGGCCACGACGTCACCGACAGCAAAGACCTGCGGTACCGCACCGGGGACCCCGAGGACTCGTAGCCGCAGGGTGTTCCGCAGTCAGACGGCCGCGACCGCGACCGCGCTTATCGCGATGGCCAGCAGGGTGAGCACCACGATCGAGCCCCAGCCCACGCGGCTCGCGGCCGCCGCGGTGCGTCGTCCCTCGGGCAGCACCCATCGGGGCGCCATGAGCACGCCTGCCGTGGCGGCAGCACCGAAAGCGAGGCCCCCGAGGTGCGCCCACAGCGAGATGTTCGGGATCGACAGCGAGATGACGATGTTGATCGCGATCAACGCGACGATCTGGCCGGCGGGCAGCTTCGCGCGCAACACGGCCACCAGCAGCCCGCCCATGACTCCGTAGATGGCGCCGGAGGCTCCGGCCGTCGCCGCGTCGGGGGAGAACACCGAGACCGCCGCACTGCCGCCGAACAACGCGGTGACGTAGATCCCGAGGAAGCGTTTCGACCCGATCGCCATCTCGAGATCGCGACCGAGGATGTAGAGCGTCAGCATGTTCAGACCGACGTGGATCACCGAGAAGTGCAGGAACCCCGAGGTGAACAGGCGCCAGTACTCGCCCTGCTCGACGAGGGGTCCGAAGAGGACGCCGTCGAAGAAGACGCGGGAGGTCCCGGGCCCGATGTTCGACGCGCTGTGCGCCTGGGCGGCGGTGAGCACGAAGATCACGAGGTTGATCGCGATCAGCCCGTAGGTGACGAGGGGGCGGGTGGCGCCCATCATGCGGGCGGCGGGGACACTGCCGCCGGCCTGGCGCACGCAGTCGACGCAGTGCTGTCCGACGGCCGCCGGTGTCAGGCACTGCGGACACGCCGGGCGCCCGCACCGGCTGCAGGCGAGGCCTGTCGGCCGGTCGGGGTGGCGGACACAGACCGCCGCCGGGGGTTGATACCCCGGCGGCGGTGGGTACTGGTTCAGCTGATCTCGATCTTCTCGATGATCACGTCGTCGAGCGGCCTGTCGCGACGGTCGGTCGACACGGTCGCGATCTTGTCGACGACGGCCTGCGAGTCGGCGTCGGCGACCACACCGAAGATCGTGTGCTTGCGGTTGAGGTGCGGCGTCTTGGTGACGGTGATGAAGAACTGCGAGCCGTTGGTGCCCGGGCCGGCGTTCGCCATGGCCAGCAGGTACGGCTGGTCGAAGGACAGCTCGGGGTGGAACTCGTCACCGAACTGGTAACCGGGGCCGCCGGTGCCGGTGCCGGTGGGGTCGCCGCCCTGCAGCATGAAGCCGTCGATCACGCGGTGGAAGATCGCGCCGTCGTAGAAGGGGCCGCTGTTGCCGCCGGAGGCGTTGGGCTGGCTGTAGTCCTTGCTGCCGGTGGCCAGACCGGTGAAGTTCTCGACGGTCTTCGGCGCGTGGTTGCCGAAGAGGTCGATGACGATGTCGCCCTGGTTCGTGTGCAGGGTCGCGGTCGCGGTTTTCTGTGGTGTGCTCACCCCTCCATGGTGCCACCCGCACCCGTGGCGGCGTCTCGCGGTTCGCACGGGCCTGGCAGGGTGGTGTCACACAGTGTCCGCATCCGCGGGCGGCGACGTAGGTCGACAGCCAGGTCGACGGGAAGAGGTGGCTGCCGTGATCGGTACCTCAGATGATCGAGACAAGGGCCTCGCGCACGCCGCGACCGGCTCGCAGCACCCGGTGCGATCGGCGGTCGGCTCGGCCGCGTTGGGGTACGTGGCGCCGTGGTCGACCCCGGTGCGGATGATCACCTCGCGGTTGCTGGCCCGTCGTGCCGCGAAGAAGGGCTCGGCGACGACGGGCTCGGGTCCCTCGATCCCGCGCATCTCCGTGCCGACCCCCTCGCTGCCGTCGGTACCGACGCCGCGCCTGCCGTCGGTGCGCGCCTCGAAGAGCCCGTCGCGTCGCGCACGTACCGGTCTGATCGTTCTCGGCATCGCCGTGGTGGCCGGTGGCGGTGCCGCCGCTGTCGCCCTGCGGTCGAGCCGACGCACGCCGCCCCCGGTGGCCGCGCACCCGCCGCGGGTGGAGGACGTCCCCACGTCGGCCGGCGACGACTCCGCCCGCGCCGAGTAGCTTGTAGGCGTGCATCCACAGGACGGGCGTTACGAGAACGGTCACCCCGACGCCGGCCGGTTCGACCCTCGGCGTCCTGCGTCGCCGGACCAGCCCGACGCGCGACGGGGAGATCAGCGACCGCCCACCGGTCCGCAGCATCGTCAGGCTCCGCCGCCACCACCGCCCGGCGCGGGCCGACCCGGCCCCGCGCGCGGAGCCCCGCAGCGTCCGCCGTTCCGTTCGGACCAGCCGCGCACCGAGCAGCGCCCACCGTTCGACCGCGACCCGTCGCAGACCCGTGCGCAGCCGCCCGGTGTCCTGAGCGGTCCCGGGGCCACCGCGAATGCCGCGTATTCGATGATGTCCGACCAGCGACCGGCCGAGCCGGCACGTGGTCCCCACCCCTCCGAGGCACAGACAGAAGTCCATGACCCGTACCGCCCCGCCGAGTTCATCGAACGCCAACCCGATTCCGGGGCCGATCAGGAGTCCGAGGCGATGAACGCCGCACCGCGCAACTCGACCAACAAGCTGTCGGTCGTCGCACTCATCCTGTCGTTCCTGGGGATCACGTCGGTGTTCGGCGTCATCTGCGCCTACGTGTCGCGCAGGCAGATCCGAGAGAGCAAGGAGCAGGGCTCGTCGCTGGCGACCGCGGCGCTGTGGATCGGCTGGTTCTACATCTTCGCCGTCGTGCTGTGCCTCGTGGTGTACTTCGCCATCGCCGGTCAGGGTTCGTGACGCGCGACGCGCGGGAAAAAGGTTGTGGAGCCTAGGAGATTCGAACTCCTGACATCTGCCTTGCAAAGGCAGCGCTCTACCAACTGAGCTAAGGCCCCGTGCCAGATCGCTCTAGCGGGTGGGGAGGGAATGCCACTCGATCGTGTTCCGCTTCGACTCGGCGACGAGCCCGACGACAATCGTCGCCAAGAGCCCGACCACCACGAAAACGACCTTGACCACGTGGGCCTAGGAGGACTTGAACCTCCGACCTCTTCGTTATCAGCGAAGCGCTCTAACCGCCTGAGCTATAGGCCCGTGAACCTCGGAAAGATTACCGACTGACCGCGCCAGAAACAAAACCGGCTCGGATCAGTCGCGGTCGGCCAGCGTGATCTCCACGCCGCCCACGAGGTCTGCGCTCATGTTGTAGATGAACGCACCCACCGTGGTGAGGGCGGTGAACACGACGACGTACACCGCACCGATGAGTGCTGCGATGCCGAACACACCGCCCGCGGTGATCTGGAACGAGGTGTCGGTGGTGGTGTCGCTCGACACCAGCGTCCCGAACGAGCTGTTCACCTGATCCCAGACCCCCATGCCGTCGAGGATCACGTAGAGGACGCCGATCGCGATCATCCAGATGAGGAACAGCGCGATCGCGAGGACCGACGAGATCTTGAACGTCGACCACGGATCGATGCGTCGCAGCTGTACGGCGGCGCGCAGAGGTCCGCGCGGTCCGGGGGCGACCGACTCGACCGACCGGAACGCTGACGACGACGGTGCCGCCTGTGCGGTCGGAGCCGTGGTCGGGTGGTGGATCGCATCGAGGTCGGGCAGGTCCTCGGGGATGTCACTGCGGTCGATGTTGCGGGTCGGTCCGTCGATCACCTTGCCAGCCAGCGAGTTCCGACCACGGTTGGCCTGGCCCTGCCCCGACTGACCCACGTTGCCCTGGGCGTCGAGCTTCGCGATCGGTGCCCGCGCGGTCTGGGCGGCCGACTGCTGATCGGCCGTCTGTCCGGCGGGGATCTGCTGACCGGGCGGCTTGGGCGCCGCGGTCCCCGTCACCAGCGGCCGGTACGGCTTCGGGTTCGCAGCCGGCGACGACGGCTGGGCGTTCGGGACCTGCGCGGTCCCCGGGGACTGGTCGGGTCGGTTGGGCTGTACCGGACCACCCGTCGGCGGCAACTGTGAACCGACGCGCTGCCACGGCGGTTTGCCACCGGCACCGGTACCCGACGACGGACGATGCGCGTCGGGATCCGGAGCACCCTGCGAGGAGCCGTTGGCGGCGGCTGCCGCACCGTTGGTGCCGGCGTCGCCCTGCGGGCGATCGGCCACCGATGCGCCGGGGCGACCGGGGGCACGCGACCACTCACCGTTCGAGGCGGGGCGATCGTCGGAGTTGCGATCGCCGTGGGGGCCACCGGCCGGGTCGGACCCCGTGCGCTGTCCGTCGGGCTCGTTGGGTGTGGTCACCTGAATTCCTTCACCTCGTGTGTGCGGTGCGGTGTCTGCCGGGAGGAGACGATTGCCCCGCTACTTCCCGTCGGACGCGCCGTCGATCTCATCGGGCTCGTCGGCGTTGCGGGCAATTGCCAAGAGCGTAGTTCCTTCGTCGAGGTTCATCAGGCGGACGCCCTTCGTCTGACGACCGGCCTTGCGCACCTGCTTTGCCAGCGTACGGATCACGCCACCGTTGGAGGTGATGGCGTAGACCTCGCTGTTGTCGTCGACGATGAGCGCACCGACCAGCTCGCCGCGCCTGCGGTCGTACTGGATGGTGAGCACTCCCTTGCCGCCGCGTCCCTGCACCGGGTAGTCGTCCATCGCCGTGCGCTTGGCGTAGCCGCCGGCCGTCGCCACCAACAGGTACGTGCCCTCGACGACGACGTTCAGCGACAGCAGCTGGTCGTCGTCGTTGAACCGCATGCCCTGCACACCGGACGTCTGGCGACCCATGGGGCGCAACGCCTCGTCGGTCGCGCTGAACCGGATCGACTGGCCCTTGGTCGAGACCAACAGCAGGTCGTCGGACGAGCTGCACAGCTGGGCACCGACGAGTTCGTCCTCACCGCGCAGGTTGACCGCGATGATGCCGCCGGAGCGGCTCGAGTCGAAGTCGACCAGACGGGACTTCTTCACCAGACCACCGCGGGTGGCGAGCACGAGGTACGGGGCATCCTCGTAGCTCTTGATCTGGATGACCTGCGCGATGCGTTCCTCGGGCTGGAAGGCCAGCAGGTTCGCGACGTGCTGGCCGCGGGCGGTGCGGTTGGCCTCGGGCAGCTCGTAGGCCTTCGCCCGGTAGACCCGGCCCTTCGTGGTGAAGAACAGGATCCAGTCGTGGGTGGAGCAGACGAAGAAGTGCCGGACGATGTCGTCCTGCTTGAGACCCGCGCCCTGGACGCCCTTGCCGCCACGCTTCTGGCTGCGGTAGAGGTCGGTCTTGGTGCGCTTGGCGTACCCGGTCTCGGTGATGGTGACGACGACGTCCTCGCGGGCGATGAGGTCCTCGTCGGTGACGTCGCCGTCGGCGGCGATGATGCGGGTGCGCCGCTCGTCGCCGAACTTCTCGACGACCTCGGTCAACTCGTCGCGCACGATCGCACGCTGGCGCTCGGGCTTGGCGAGGATGTCGAGGTAGTCGGCGATCTCGAGCTCGATCTCGGCGAGGTCGTCGACGATCTTCTGACGCTCCAGCGCCGACAGGCGCCGCAGCTGCATCGCGAGGATGGCGTCGGCCTGGATCTCGTCGATGTCGAGGAGGGTGATCAACCCCGCGCGCGCCTCCTCGGTGTTCGGTGAGGCACGGATCAGCGCGATGACGTCGTCGAGCGCGTCGAGGGCCTTCACCAGACCGCGCAGGATGTGCGCGCGCTCCTCGGCCTTGCGCAACCGGTAGCGCGTGCGTCGGATGATGACGTCGAGCTGATGCGCCACGTAGAAGCGGATCATCTGGTCGAGGCGCAGGGTGCGCGGGACGCCGTCGACGATGGACAGCATGTTCGCGCCGAAGCTGGTCTGCAGCTGGCTGTGCTTGTAGAGGTTGTTCAGCACGACCTTCGCGACGGCGTCGCGTTTGAGGGTCACCACGATGCGCATGCCGACACGGTCGGACGACTGGTCCTCGATGCGGCTGATGCCCTTGAGCTTGCCGTCGTTGACCTGCTCGGCGATCGACACGATCATGCGGTCCGGGTTCACCTGGTAGGGCAGTTCGGTGATCACCAGTGTCGTTGCGCCGGTGCGGGACTCTTCGACGTCGACCACACCGCGCATGCGGATGCTGCCGCGACCGGTGGTGTAGGCGTCGACGATGCCCTGCGACCCGACGATGAGACCCGCGGTCGGGAAGTCGGGTCCCTTGATCCGCTCCATGCACGCGGCCAGGGTCGACTCCTCGTCGGCCTCGTGGTTGTCGAGCGCCCAGAACACCGCGTCGGCGACCTCGGTGAGGTTGTGCGGCGGCATGTTCGTCGCCATGCCGACCGCGATGCCGCCCGACCCGTTGATCAGCAGGTTGGGGATACGACTCGGGAGGACCGTGGGCTCCATGGTCTTGCCGTCGTAGTTCGGCGTGAAGTCGACGGTCTCCTCGTCGATGTCGCGCAGCATCTCCATCGCCAGCGGCGTGAGGCGGGCCTCGGTGTACCGCATCGCCGCGGCCCCGTCGTCGCCGCGCGAACCGAAGTTGCCCTGGCCGTCGACGAGGGGGTAGCGCATCGACCAAGGCTGCGCGAGGCGCACCAGGGCGTCGTAGATCGCGGTGTCGCCGTGGGGGTGGTAGTTGCCCATCGTCTCCGCGACCGGCTTCGCACACTTCACGTAGCTGCGGTCGGGCCGGAATCCCGCGTCTCCCATGGCGTAGAGGAGTCGACGGTGCACGGGCTTGAGGCCGTCGCGGACCTCGGGCAGCGCGCGGCCCACGATGACGCTCATCGCGTAGTCGATGTAGCTGCGCTGCATCTCCTGCTGGATGTCGACCGGCTCGATGCGGTCGCCGCCGTTCTCGTCGGTGGTGCCGCCCGGCGGCAAGGTGGTGTCAGTCATCAGATCACTTTCGTTGTACTCCCGGCGTGTTTCACGTGAAACGCCACCCGGCGTCGATCACACGTCGAGGAAGCGGACATCCCGTGCGTTGCGGGCGATGAAGCTGCGTCGGGCCACGACGTCCTCGCCCATCAGGACACTGAACAGTTCGTCGGCGGCCGCGGCATCGTCGAGGGTGACCTGGCGCAGCACGCGCACCGTCGGGTCCATCGTGGTCTCCCACAGCTCCTTGGCGTTCATCTCGCCGAGGCCCTTGTAGCGCTGGATGCCGTCGTCGGTGTTGATCTTCTTGCCCGCGGCGCGGCCGGCCTCGAGCAGTCCGTCGCGCTCACGGTCGGAGTACGCGAACTCCGGAGCGGCGCCCTTCTGCCACTTGAGCTTGAACAGCGGCGGCTGCGCGAGGTACACGTGGCCGTGCTCCACCAGGGGCCGCATGAAGCGGAACAGCAGGGTGAGCAGCAGCGTCGAGATGTGCTGGCCGTCGACGTCGGCGTCGGCCATCAGCACGATCTTGTGGTACCGCAGTTTGGCGAGATCGAACTCGTCGTGGATACCGGTGCCGAAGGCGGTGATGATCGACTGCACCTCGGTGTTCTTGAGAACACGATCGATGCGGGCCTTCTCGACGTTGATGATCTTGCCGCGGATCGGGAGGATCGCCTGGTACATCGAGTCGCGACCCGACTTGGCGCTGCCGCCGGCCGAGTCGCCCTCCACGATGTAGACCTCGCACTTGGCGGGATCGTTGCTGCGGCAGTCGGCGAGCTTACCGGGCAGGCCACCGATGTCGGTTGCGCTCTTGCGCCGCACCAACTCTCGAGCCTTGCGCGCGGCCATACGGGCCTGCGCCGAACCGACCGCCTTGTTGATGATGATCTTCGCCTCGGCGGGATTGGACTCGAACCAGTGCGACAGGTGCTCGTTGGCCACCTTCTGTACGAAGCTCTTCACCTCGGTGTTGCCCAGCTTGGTCTTCGTCTGGCCCTCGAACTGCGGGTCGGAGACCTTCACCGAGATGACCGCGGCGAGACCCTCACGGATGTCCTCACCGGTCAGCTTGCCGTCCTTCTCCTTGAGGAGTTTCTTGTCGAGCGCGTACTTGTTGACCGTGCTGGTCAGCGCCGACCGGAAACCCTCCTCGTGCGTACCGCCCTCGTGGGTGTTGATGGTGTTGGCGAAGGTGTGCACCGACTCGGAGTAGCCGTCGTTCCACTGCATCGCCAGTTCCAGCTCGTGGCCGGTGCCCTTGGCGGTGAAGCTCACGATCGAGGCGTGGATCGGCAGCCGCGACTTGTTGCGGTTGTTCAGGTGCGCGACGTAGTCCTCGAGTCCACCGGGGTAGTGGTAGATCTTCGTGCGCGGCTTGCCCGAGACCTCCTTGCGCACGCTCTCGCCCGCGGTGTCGGCGATCTCGATGACGTCGGAGACCTCGGTCGCGGCCTCGCTGTCGAGCTCGGCCTGGCTCTTGGGTGCCTCGGCCGTCTCGATGTCGTCGCTGTCGTTGCCGATCTGTGCGGGACGCTCGTCGGTGAGGGTGATGGTGAGCCCCTTGTTGAGGAACGCCATCTCCTGCAGACGCCGCGAGATCGTCTCGAAGCTGTAGTCGGTGGTCTCGAAGATCTCCGGATCGGCCCAGAAACGGGTGGTCGTGCCCTTGCGGCGGGTGGCCGACCCCTTCACCAGCTCTGCGGGCTTGGCGTAGTTGTACGTCTGCGACCAGTGGAAGCCGTCGCGGTCGATCTCGAGTTCGACCTTGGTCGACAGGGCGTTGACCACCGAGATGCCGACACCGTGCAGACCACCGGACACCGCGTAGGAATCGGAGTCGAACTTGCCGCCGGCGTGGAGCTGGGTCATGACGACCTCGACGGTCGGGACACCGGTCTTGTGCATCTCGACGGGGATGCCGCGGCCGTCGTCGATGACCTCCACTCCCCCGTTGGCCAGGAGCTTCACGTCGACCTTGCTCGCGTGGCCTGCCATCGCCTCGTCGACCGAGTTGTCCACGACCTCCCAGATGAGGTGGTGCAGACCGCGCTCACCGGTCGAGCCGATGTACATGCCGGGGCGCTTGCGGACGGCCTCGAGACCTTCGAGAATGGAGATCGAGTCGGCACCGTAACTGCCGCTGCCCGCCTTCTTGGCGGGAGCCTTCTTCGGGGCGGCCTTCTCGGGCTGGGACTTCGGCGGCGTGCTCGCCGAGGAGTTCTCGTTGTCGGGGGTGTCGCTGCTGTCGGCCACGGGTGGGGTCCGCTCCTCAATCGTTCGGGACGTGCGTGTCGAACCCCTCTCGGGGCACTCCCTCCATAGTACTGCCTCAGGCGTCCGAGAACGGCTGTCCATGGTGTCTGACGCGCCCACAGACCGAATTTCTCGACAGTTCCTAGGGGCGATTGTGGGCACACACCGCCACGAACCTCTGAAGGGCTGTTTCAGCCGTAGGTGTCACGCGGTCCGCGACCACGCACGTGTCGCTCCCCCTTGCGCCACGACGGTGCCTTCGGTCCGGTGATGCGCAGCTGTGTGACCACGCCGTTCCCGACCGCTGCGGCGATCTTCGCGATGATCTGACCCTGGATGAGGCGCAACTGCGTCGCCCACGCCGTCGACTCGGCGGTGACATAGAGGATCTTGTCGCGCAGATCGGTGGGCTGGGCGTGCGCCGAGATGTCGGGTCCGACGATCCGGGCCCAGGCCCCGAACACTGTGCCCTCACCGATCTTGTCGCCCCATCCGCGGTCCTGGGACAGCGATCCGGTGAGCCGACCCAGCGGCTGCGGGTCCCGGGGATCGGGTCCCGAGCCCGAGTAACCGCCCCGACGGCCGCGGGCGCGGCGGCGCACCGGCGAGGACCGACCCTGACCGACCGATTTCCCCGCGGCGCGCGCGGCGTTGCGGGCGTCCTCCAGCGCCTTGCGGGCCATCGCGTGGCCACTGCTCGGCTCCTCCGGGGAGCCACCCGCCTGCGCGTCGTCGGTCACCGCTGATCCTCCTCGAGCAGGTACGACTCCCGGCCGCCGGATTCCGGTGACGACTCGCGGACACCGACGGCGACACGGCGACCACCGATGGCCTCGGGGATGTCCTCGGCGACCGCCGCGGTGATGATGACCTGTTCGACCGACGCGGCAAACCGCGACAGCGCCGCACGCCGGGAGGCGTCCAATTCGGCGAACACGTCGTCGAGCATGACCACCGGCTCGGCGCCGTCGGAGCGGATCAACTCCACCGATCCCAGACGCATCGCCAACGCCAACGACCACGATTCACCATGACTGGCAAACCCTTTCGCGACCTGACCGGCGATCACCACGTCGATGTCGTCGCGGTGCGGACCCACCAGACACACCCCCCGCTCGATCTCCTTCTTGCGCGCCTCCGACAACCGGGTCAGCAGCACGGCCTCGATGTACTCGACGTCGGCGGGGGTCCCGTCGACCGGAACGATCTCGTCACCCACGCTGGGTCGGTACCGCAGGTCGACCGGACGCGAATGCGGCGCGAGCGTCGCGTACTCGTCGGCCACCAGAGGCCGCAGCCGCTCCACGACGTCGATCCGCCCGGCGGTCACCTCGGCCCCGAATCGCGCCAGCTGCGTGTCCCACACATCGAGGGTGCTGATCACCGACGACGCCGACTCCCCACCCGAACGCATCGCCGCCGCAGCGGTTTTCAACAGTGCCGAGCGCTGGCGCAACACCCTGTCGTAATCGCTGCGCGCCGCGACCATGCGTGGGCCGGCGAGTGCGGCGAGTTCGTCGGCGAAGCGACGACGGTCGGCCGGTTCGCCCCGCACCAACGCCAGGTCCTCGGGGGCGAAGAGCACGGTGCGGAGGATGCCGACGATGTCGCGTGCCCGCCGCGACGGCGCACCGTTGACCGATGCACGGTTGGCCTTGCCCGGCGTGATCTGTACCTCGGCAGTCAGTTCACGACCACCGTTGATCACCGTGGCCGACGCGGTCGCCGACACGGCGCCGGTGCGGACCAATGATGCGTCCGTGCTCACCCGATGCGAGCGGAGAGTGGACAGGTACTGCAGCGACTCGATCAGGTTGGTCTTCCCGAAACCGTTGCGCCCCACGAATATCGTCGGTTCGGCAGCGAGATCGATCGACACCTCGCTCCACGAGCGGAAGTCACGCAGCCGCAGGGTGCGGACGAACACCTGCTCTCAGCTACCGGACGGTTTCACCGAGTGGCCGCCGAACTGGTTGCGCAGCGCCGACACGGCCTTGAGCGTCGGTGACCCGCTCTCCTGGCGTGACGCGAAACGGGCGAAGAGTGCCGCGGAGATGACGTTGGCGGGCACCGAATGTCGGATCGCCTCCTCCACCGTCCACCGACCTTCCCCGGAATCGGTTGTGTAGTCGGAGATCTCGGCGAGACCGGGATCCTCCTGCAGCGCCTTGACGAGCAGGTCCAGCAGCCACGAACGGATCACCGTCCCGTGCGTCCACGCCTGCAGGGTGCCGGCGACATCGGTGATGAGGGGCTCGGCGGTGAGGAGCTCATAGCCCTCGCCGTAGGCGTGCATGAGCCCGTACTCGATGCCGTTGTGCACCATCTTGGCGTAGTGACCGGCGCCGACCGGTCCGGCGTGGACGAATCCGTCGGCACGGTCACCCTCGGGACGGAGGGCGTCGAAGATCGGCATCGCGCGCTCGATGTGCTCCGCGGCTCCACCGGCCATGAGGCCGTAACCGTTGGCCAGTCCCCATACACCGCCGGACACACCACAGTCGATGTAGCCGATTCCCTTGGCGTCCAACAACTCCGCGTGCGGTGCATCGTCGGTGTAGCGAGAGTTTCCGCCGTCGATCACGAGATCGCCGGGTGAGAGCGCCTCGGCCAGCTTCTCCACCGTCTCACGGGTCGGGGCACCGGAGGGGACCATGACCCACACGACACGGGGTGCCTGCAGCGCGGCCGCGAGCTCGTCGAGCGAGGGCACGTCGGTGACCTCGGGCCGTGGGTCGTAGCCGATCACCTCGTGACCTGCGCCCTTGAGGCGCTCACGCATGTTGGCACCCATCTTGCCCAGACCGATCAGGCCGAGTTGCATGGTGCGTCCTCTCGTCGGAAAACGGTGCGACCCCGGCGCATCAGCGGGCCGGCGCGCGAAGTCGATCAGCCCGGAAGGCGAACCGGCATCAGCAGATACGTGAAATCGCTGGACGGTGCGGCGTAGGCGCCGCTGTCGTCGGGCACCGGGGCGTCACCGGTCGACGGACGCAGCACCGCGGGGCGGCTCGGGGTGGTGAACCCGAAGTCGACCGACGTCGTGTGCAGGGCGGCGAGACCGTCGAGCAGGTAGGTCGGGTTGAAGGCGATGGTGAGTGGATCGCCGTAGAACGAGACCGCCACCTCCTCCTCGGCCTTGCCGGCGTCGTCGCCGCCGGCGGTGAGCAGGACCGAACCGTCGGTGAACTCCAGACGCACCTGCGCACCCCGCTCGGCGACGAGCGCGACGCGCTTGATGGCATCGGTCAGGGCGCTGATCTCGATCGTCGCCATCGAGGTGTGCGACGGCGGCAGCAATTGGCGGAACTTCGGGAACTCCGCGTCGAGCAGACGTGTGGTGGTCTGGCGGCCCTGGCCCAGGATGCCGAGCAGTCCCTCGCTCCCGATGCTGCCCGCGGAACCGAGTGCCAGCGAGACCGGGGATCCGTCGGACCCCGCGGACTTGGCCGACTCCGACAGCGTCTTCGCCGGGACGAGTACCGCGGCGGTGTCACCGGTGGTGGGTTGCCAGGTGAGTTCGCGGACGGCGAGGCGGAAACGGTCGGTCGCGGCGAGCACGACGGTGTCGTTCTCGATCTCGACGCGGATGCCGGTGAGCATCGGCAGGGTGTCGTCCTTGCCGGCCGCGATCGCCACCTGGGTGATCGCCTCGGCGAACACCTCGGCCGGGACGGTGCCGGTCACGGTGGGGACCTCGGGAAGGGTCGGGTAGTCCTCGACCGGCATCGTCGGCAGCGAGAAACGTGAACTGCCGCAGGTGATCGCGACCCGCGAACCGTCGAGGGCGACATCGACCGGCTTGGCCGGCAACGCGCGGGTGATGTCGGCCAGCAGCTTGCCCGAGACGAGCACCCGACCCTCGTCGGCGACCTCGGCGGAGATGTCGACCTGGGCGGACACCTCGTAGTCGAAACCCGAGACGGTCAGACCGGTGTCACCGGCGGTCAGGACGACACATCCGAGAACCGGGACGGGCGGTCGGCTGGGCAGACTGCGGGCGACCCACGCCACGGAGTCGGCGAACTCGTCGCGTGTCACACGGAACTTCACAGCGATCGACCCTCCCGATCGGTCCGATCCTCCATAGCGACGAATGCCCTTCCGGTCGGTGGTGACGATGTCGTGCGCGTGACGACGTGGTGCGGACGATGCTTCGTCGGCCAGTGGGCACCACTCTAGAACGGACCGGCGCCGATCGTGGCAAACGGGTGGAGCTTGCACCCGAGCCGCTGACGGCGCCCGGGCCGAGGGTGTGGACAGAGGACTCTGTGCACATCGCTTCTTATAAAGAGAAGTGAAAGAGAGTGAATATCAATAGTCATAGGAGCTGTTGAATCTGTGGACCGACCCCGTGCTTCGCAGCTGGGGGGCGGTGGCGGTCTGTGTATGACAGGTGGAGCGTTGCCGGTGGTTGGGTGGCAGGTTGTGCACGTGTTGGTGTTCGTTCACCTCGGTCCACCGTTACTCCACAGTTCGACGAGGTTATCCACCGAGTTATCCACAGCTGGGGAACGACAGAACGGTGCGCCTGCGGAGGTGTCGAAAGGGTCGAACGATCTCGACCCGAGGTCGAGACATGGGTGCCCGGGAGCGGGAACGCGATCAGGTTCGCGAGCGCTGCTTGATGCGCGCGGTGAGTTCCTGGACGTAGTCGTAGACCTTGCGGCGCTCGGCCATCTCCTTGCGGATCTTCTTGTCCGCGTACATGACCGTCGTGTGATCGCGATCGAAGGTCTCGCCGATCTTCGGCAGCGAGAGATCGGTCAGTTCGCGGCACAGGTACATCGATATCTGTCGTGCCTGGGCGAGCGACCGTGTCTTGCCGGGCCCACGCAGCTCGTCGACGCTGATGCCGAAGTACTCCGCGGTGATGGCGAGGATGGCCGGGGCGTTGATCTCGACGTTGCCGGTGTCGGGCAGGAGGGCCTGCAGGACGATCTCGGCCAACGCCAGGTTCAGCTCGGCGTTGTTCAGTGATGCGAAGGCGGTCACGCGGATCAGCGCACCCTCGAGTTCACGGATGTTGCGCTCGATCTTCGAGGCGATGAGTTCCAGCACGTCGTCGGGGACCTGCAGGCTGTCCATCTGCGCCTTTTTGCGGAGGATGGCGATGCGGGTCTCGAGCTCGGGTGGCTGGACGTCGGTGATGAGGCCCCACTCGAATCGCGTGCGCAGCCGGTCCTCGAGGGTCGCGAGCTGCTTCGGCGGGCGATCCGACGACACCACGATCTGTTTGTTCGCGTTGTGGAGGGTGTTGAAGGTGTGGAAGAACTCCTCCTGGATGCCCTCTTTGCCGACCAGGAACTGGATGTCGTCGACGAGGAGCACGTCGACGTCGCGGTAGCGACGCTTGAACGCCACCCGACGGTCGTCACGCAGGGAGTTGATGAAGTCGTTGGTGAACTCCTCGGTGGACACGTACTTCACGCGCATCCCCGGGAACAGCCGCTGGGCGTAGTGACCGGCCGCATGCAGCAGGTGGGTCTTGCCGAGTCCCGATTCACCCCAGATGAACAGCGGGTTGTACGCGCGCGCCGGTGCCTCGGAGATCGCGACCGCGGCCGCGTGGGCGAAGCGGTTCGACGCGCCGATGACGAAGGTGTCGAACGTGTACTTGGGGTTGAGGCTGCTGGGTTCACCGGGACCCGGATGGAAGTACGTCGACCAGTCACCGTCGGCGGATCGGCCGTCGGCCGGCGGGAGACCGCTGCCGAGGACGCCGTCGATCCGGGGGGTGTCGTGGAGGTAGTCGTTCGCGTCACGGCGATCGGCGAACGTGTCCGGGAGCGTGTTCAACGCGGCGCTCACGTCGAGAGGTGTGTGACTCCCGGTGGAGGACTCCGCGTCGGGATCGATGCGCACACCGAGATCGACCTCGGCGCCGAGGTGGCGGCTCAGTGATGCCCGGATCGGCTCCCGGAGGGTGCGTTCGATCTGCTCCTGGACGAGGGCCGACGGCACCGCCAGCAACGCGAACCCCTCGGCGAGAGTGAGCGGCTGCACCAGTGACAGCCATGCCTTCTGCTGTCGGGTGAGGGAATCACCGAGGGTGTCGTCGGTGGTGAGCTCCACGAGCACCTGTTGCCAGATGTCACCGAAGGTGTCGCGGTCGGAACTCATCGTGACCCCTCCTCGAGGCGGCAATCGTCCAAGGTGGGCCGTACCGCGTGGCCCATCGTCGCCTACCCACCGACGTTTGTCCACACGGTTATCCACAGGTGTGGACAAATACGGAAGAGGCGTCGACCAGGCCGAACCATCTCGGCGCCGACGACATCGAGTGGTCGGTGAGAACCACGGCGACCGGTTGTCCCCAGGCCGCGCGATCGGCGATCAACTCTCCGCCGAACGATGTGCTCGTGGAAAGCTAACAGACGTCCGACGGACTCTCAACCGTTCGCCACGCACATTTCGGGCCGCAGATCACGGCACCCGGCGTGTACGGCGTGTCGCCGCAGGTCGGGTCGATTGCACCCGTCCCAGGGCACGGTGCCCGACAGCTCCGCGGCGGTTTGACCGGCTCCGAGACGGTCAGTACTCTCGAACGGTCGCCGAGGTGTGGGTCTCTCGTGCGCGTCGCCTGCTCGGAGGCTCCTCGATCTCATCGTGGTGTGTCGGTCGTGGTGGATGTGCGCGGACACGACCGAACCCGGCATGAGACCACCAGATAAACGGGTGTCGAGGGCGCATGTCCTCTCCGGCGCCCCGACAACGAGGAGTTCCCGTGGCCAAGGGCAAGCGGACCTTTCAGCCGAACAACCGTCGCCGCGCGCGTGTGCACGGCTTCCGTCTGCGCATGCGGACACGTGCCGGCCGTGCCATCGTCAACGGTCGTCGCCGCAAGGGCCGCGCGGGCCTGACTGCCTGATTCGTCACGTCCGCACGCGTCGACTCCGGCGCGTGCGCACTGTCGAATGCACCGGTGCTCGCCCGACATCAGCGGATCTCACAAAGGTCCGACTTCAGTCGCACACTTCGACACGGGGTGCGCGTCCGTCGTCGTGACCTCATGACCTATGTCCTGGTCAGCCCGCAGGCGTGGCCGGACCCCCGTGGTGTCCGGGTCGATGTCGCCGAACCCCGTGGACCCCGGGTGGGTCTGATCGTCAGCAAGTCGGTCGGCAACGCGGTGGCCAGGCATGCGGTCGCGAGGCGCCTGCGTGCTGCGAGTGCCGACGCGCTCGACGGTGTCACCACGCCGGCGACCGTTGTCATCCGCGCCCTGCCGAATGCGGGGAAAGTCCCGGAAAGTGTTCTCGCGGAACAGGTGTCGGCGGCCATCACACGATCAGGTCTGGCGGCGTCGTGAACCCCGGCAGCTGGTTGCGGCGGTCACTGATCTTCCTGGTGCGTGCGTACCAGACGTGGATCTCCCCCACTCGCATGCCGAGCTGCCGCTTCGAACCGACCTGCAGCACTTACGCCGTCGAGGCGCTCACCGAATGGGGTGCGATCCGCGGCGGAGCACTCTCCGTGTGGCGCCTCCTCAAGTGCGGGCCCTGGCACAAACCCGGCTACGACCCCGTCCCCGAGCGGAACAGGCACCATGGACTGGTGACCGGTGCGCAGACCGGCGATGATCCCGACCCCCGCGTCCCCGACGCTGATCCTTCGAGCGTCTCCGACGCCGAACCAAGGTGCGTCTCCGACGCAGTGAGGAGCAACTGACACCGTGCTCAACTTCATCTACTGGCCGGTCTCGGCGATCATGTGGGTCTGGCACTGGGTCTTCAGCCACATCCTCCCCGACTCCCCCGGCGGCAGCGGCATCGCGTGGGGACTCTCGGTGATCTTCCTCGTGTTCACCCTGCGCGCGATCCTCTACAAGCCGTTCGTGAAGCAGATCCGCACGACGCGGCAGATGCAGGAGATCCAGCCGCAGCTGCAGGCGATCCGAAAGAAGTACGCCAAGGATCGCGTGAAGATGACCGAGGAGATGCAGAAGCTCCAGAAGGAACACGGGTTCAACCCCCTGCTCGGGTGTCTCCCGATGTTGGCGCAGATCCCGGTGTTCATCGGTCTGTTCCACGTCCTGCGGTCGTTCAACCGCATGGGAACCGGCTTCGGCCAGCTGGGGATGAGTGCCGAGCAGACCCGGTCGATCGGCAACTACGCCTTCAATGCCGACCAGGTCCAGAACTTCCTCGACGCCCGTCTCTTCGGCGTCCCGCTGTCCGCGGCGATCTCACAGCCCAAATCGGAGTGGGTCGCGTTCAGCGCCGACGGCGTCATCGACTTCACGCGTAACCACATCATCTACCTGGTGATCCCGTTGGTGATCATCTCGTCGATCGCCACGCACATGAACTCGCGGGCGTCGGTCGCCCGTCAGGGCGCAGCAGCTCTGGAGAACCCGCAGACCGCGATCATGAACAAGCTCGCGCTCTATGTGTTCCCCCTCGGCATCCTGGTGTCCGGTGCGTTCTTCCCCGTGGCCATCCTCCTGTACTGGGTGAGCAACAACCTCTGGACCTACGGCCAGCAGCACATCGTCTTCAACCGCATCGAGAAGGAAGACGCGGAGAAGAAGGCGGCCAAGCAGGAGAAGCTCAAGGCCAATGCACCGAAGCCCGGCGCCCGGCCCGACCGCGCGAAGAAGAAGGCAGAGCCCACGACGGCGGATGCCGCTGATGCGAACGGTTCCGCGGTGAACGGAAACGGCACGGGTACGAACGGCAACGGAACGTCACCGAACCTGTCCAAGAGCAACGGCAAAGCGGCGGGCGGCAGTGCCGTGAACGGCAGTGCATCCAACGGCAGCGGTTCGAACGGATCGGGTGGCGGATCGAAGGCCGGCGCGGGAGCGAAGCCGCGTCCGGGTCAGAAGCCGACGTCGACACAGCAACGCAGACGCAAGCGACGCTGACCTCTCCGCGCCATCCTCGCGCGACCGCCACGATCGGTCGCCGAACAGACTTGTACACACACGATTCGAAGGTGAGAACACATGACGGCAGAGACGAGCGACGCCGACGTCGCCGAGATCGAGACCACCGACGACGTCGTCGCCGATGACACGATCACTCCCGAGATGCCCTCGGGCGCGGAGACGGCTGAGGGCGACGACTCCGGTGATGGTGAGGACCATCTGGTGGAGGAAGGCGAGGTGGCCGGTGACTACCTCGAGCAGCTGCTCGATCTCCTCGACTTCGACGGTGACATCGATCTCGACGTGGACGGCGACCGCGCCATCGTGAGCATCGACGGTGGACGCGATCTGGTGAAGCTCGTCGGCAAGAACGGTGAGGTTCTCGACGCGCTCCAGGAGCTGACCCGTCTGGCCGTGCAGCAGGCCACCGGCGAGCGTTCACGTCTCATGTTGGACGTCGCCAGCTGGCGTGCCGATCGTCGCCAGCGCCTGTCGGCGCTCGGCTCGGAGGTCGCCCACCGCGTCGCCGAGAACGGTGGTCGCGAGGAGCTCGATCCGATGACTCCGTTCGAGCGGAAGATCGTGCACGATGCGGTCGCCGCTGTCGACGGTGTGATCAGCGAGAGCGAGGGCGTCGAGCCCAAGCGCCGCGTCGTGGTCATCAAGCGCTGACCTCTCCCCCACTCGACACCCACAGGGCCCCGGTTCCGCCGGGGCCCTGTGGCGTTTCTGTCCCACCCCGGAAAGGATGTTTCACGTGAAACACGATGCCGAGTTCGAGAACCCCGATATCGCCGCCGCGGCCCACACGCTTTTCGGGCGGCGGATCGACGATGCCGCGACCTACCGCGACTTCCTCGCCGATGCAGGCGTGGTGCGCGGACTGATCGGCCCGCGTGAGGTCGACCAGATGTGGTCCCGGCACGTGTTGAACTGCGCAGCCGCGGGAGAGGCCATCGCCTCCGACGCTCACGTGGTGGACATCGGGAGTGGTGCCGGTCTTCCGGGCATCCCTCTGGCTCTGGCTCGACCGGACCTTCGGATCACGCTCGTGGAACCTCTGCTGCGTCGGCATGAGTTCCTGACGGAGATCGTGGGGATACTCGGGCTCGATGTGCGGGTGGTGCGCGGGCGTGCCGAGGACAAGGACGTCGTCTCTGCCGTAGGCGGCGCCGATGTGGTGACGTCCCGCGCGGTCGCACCGCTGGACCGCCTGGCGCGGTGGTCGCTGCCGCTTCTCCGGGCCGGCGGGGAACTCGTCGCCATCAAGGGTTCCTCTGCCGGAGACGAGATCGAGAAGCATCGCGCCGCGTTGTCGAGGTCCGGGTTGGACGACCTGCGCGTGGAGTCGTGTGGTGCCGATACTCTTGCCGTGGCGACGACGGTGGTCCGCGGCGAGTATCGCGGCAAGCCCGGTAAGCGTCGATGACGATGGCCGCGTCGAGAGTGCGATCACGTCTGGTCGATGGGATTGGTGTGGTGTGGAGGTTGGGCGCAGAATGTTGAGCAAGCGGGGTCGAAGGAGAGTGGCTGTGGGACAGGTTCCACCCGACGGAGGCGCTCCCTCTGGCGCGGTTGTCTCGGAGGCCCAGCCTCATGTTTCACGTGAAACACCATCGGACGGCGCGAAGGCGACACCGGCGAACGTTTCACGTGAAACCACGGAGAAGTACCACGACACCCCGATTGCCGCGGCGGCCGAGCGCGCGAGTCAGGTCCTCACCAAGGGGATGGCGGGCCGACTCCCCCGGCCAGTCGAACCCCGCATCATCACGGTTGCCAACCAGAAGGGCGGCGTCGGTAAGACGACGACGTCGGTCAACATCGCGGCCGCCCTCGCTCTGCACGGTCTGGGCGTGCTCGTCATCGATCTCGACCCGCAGGGCAACGCGAGTACCGCGCTCGGGATCGACCACCGTGACCCCGAGATCTCCTCGGTCTACGAGTTGCTGCTCGGTGAGATCACGCTGGCGGAGGCCATGCAGAGGTCGCCGGCCCACGAGCGGTTGTTCTGCGTCCCCGCGACGCTGGACCTCGCTGGCGCCGAGATCGAATTGGTGTCGATGGTCGCGCGTGAGACCCGACTGCGCAATGCGATCGACCTCGAGACGATCCGGGCACACGACATCGATTACGTCATCATCGACTGCCCGCCCTCGTTGGGATTGCTGACCGTCAACGCGATGGTGGCAGCCCGGGAGGTCCTCATCCCCATCCAGTGCGAGTACTACGCGCTGGAGGGTGTCGGTCAGTTGCTGTCGAACATCGAGCTCGTCCAGGCGCATCTCAACAAAGACCTCTGGGTGTCGACCGTGCTTCTCACGATGTACGACGGACGTACCAAGCTCGCCGACCAGGTCGCCGACGAGGTGCGTCGACACTTCGGCGACAAGGTCCTCACCACGGTGATCCCCCGCAGCGTGAAGGTGTCGGAGGCTCCCGGTTTCGGGATGACGATCATCGAGTACGACCCGGGATCACGTGGCGCCATGAGTTATCTGGACGCCGGGCGGGAGCTCGGGATGCGCGCATCGGCGACACGACAGGAGGACGGCACCGCATGACACAGCGCAAGGGCGGCCTCGGTCGAGGACTCGCAGCATTGATCCCCACCGGCCCCGACGAGGGCCCACGCCTGGGAGCCGCAGCCGCAGATGTCGTGCTGGGCGAGGCGCCGCGCAAGGGCGGTGCAGCTCGCACCGCCGCCGCGGTTCCGGCCGCGGAATCACCCGAGGACGCTGCGTCGGCGGCGGGGGCGGTGTACCGGGAGATCCCACCGACCCACATCCAGCCCAACCCGCAGCAGCCGCGGACCGCCTTCGACGAGGAAGCCCTCGCCGAGTTGGTCCACTCGATCCGTGAGTTCGGGCTGATGCAGCCCATCGTCGTCCGTCGTCTCCACTCCCCTGTGGGTGATGTCGCCTTCCAGCTGGTGATGGGTGAGCGTCGTTGGCGAGCCAGTCAGGTGGCGGGTCTGACGGCGATCCCGGCGATCGTTCGCGAGACCCAGGACGAGGACATGCTCCGGGATGCACTCCTGGAGAACATCCACCGGGTGCAGTTGAACCCTCTCGAAGAGGCCGCGGCCTATCAACAGCTGCTCGAGGAATTCGGCGTGACGCACGACGAGTTGGCGACGCGGCTGGGACGTTCTCGGCCCGTGGTGACCAACATGATCCGACTGCTGAAGCTGCCGATCCCCGTGCAGCGTCGAGTGGCTGCCGGTGTCCTGTCGGCCGGTCACGCCCGCGCACTGCTGTCGTTGGAAGGTGGAGCCGATCTGCAGGAGGCACTCGCGGCGCGAGTCGTCGCCGAGGGCATGTCGGTCCGCGCCACCGAGGAGGCGGTGACTCTCGCCAATCACGACGGGCCGGCGGCTGCGCCGAGCACGCCCACCAAACGCAAGCCGATGCTGATGCCGGGTCTGCAGGACGTGGCCGAGAAGCTCTCCGACCGCCTCGACACCCGCGTGACGGTGTCGCTCGGCAAGCGGAAGGGCAAGATCGTGGTCGAATTCGGCTCGGTCGATGACCTCGAACGCATCGTGGACCTGTTGGCCGAAAAAGGTGCGAAGTGACCGTGTCGAACCACGTACTCTGGTCAAGGAGCGAAACGTCACTGTGACGCTGAGGTGCTCCCGTACGCCCGCAACGCTCGACAACCGTTGTGCCGCAACGTATTCACGCGATGAGGCCACCCGCAGTCGCGCGGTGCGTGCCGCCGCCGCCGGGAGGGTCTGATGAGCGTCTCGATCAGCCCGCTCCGGCTCGACGGCTTCGAGTCGCTGCCGACCCACATCCGCCAATGCATCTTTTGGGAGGTCGATCCGGTCGGGATCCCCGGCCCCGAGAGCGGCTACGTCATCGACAGCGAGTTCGACAAAGAGGCATGGGTCTCGATGGTGATGCTCGACTGGGGCAAGTGCGCTCAGGTGGCGGTCGAGTCGACAACGGGTCGCACCATCGGCACGGCGTTCTACGCACCGCCCGGTCGCGTGCCCCGCGCCCGACTGCTCCCCACCTCCCCCGTCAGCGCCGACGCGGTGCTCCTCACGTCGGTGCGCGTGGACGCCGGCTTCGAGGGAACGGCGGAGACCTTGGTGGCGGCGGTCGTCGCCGATCTCGTCGAACGCGGCGTACGCGCGGTCGAGTCCTTCGGCATCGTCCGCTCGGCGGGTGACGAACCCGACGACCTCGCGCCTGCGAAGCCCGGCGTCTCCGATCCGTCCTCCACCCTCTGCCCGGGATGCATGACCGACGCACACTTCCTCACCGACGTGGGCTTCGAGCTCGTCGCCCCGCACCACCGCTTCCCGCGGTTCCGTCTGGAACTCGACGAGGGGCTGGGGTGGAAGTCGGCGGTGGAGAGCGCACTGGCAGGGCTGGTCGTGATGGCGACGATCGACGCGACCGGCCGGGAGCGGACCGCGGTACCGGTGGGCTGACGCCGCGGTGCCGCGGCGGGCCACTGCTCAGCGGGCGATGTGCTCCGACGCCAGCAGGTCGGCGAAGGTGTAGGTGCCGGTGGGCCGGTCGTTCTCGCCGAGCAGGTAGAGCCGCTTCACCGCGACGAGGATGGCGTCGGCGATGGTGTCGCGGATCTTGGGGTCATGGAGTGCGGCTGCGTCGTGCGGATTCGTGATGTATCCGATGTCGATCTGCGTGACCGGCATCCGCGTCAGACGCAGGATGTCCCACGTCTTCGGGTGACTCCGACAGTCGCGCAGAGGAGTGCGCGCCACGATCTCGCGTTGGACGAACCCCGACAGGGAGTCGCCGATCGTCGAGACCGAGCCCGCAGGCGTGCCGAAATAGAACGTGGCGACGCCCCCTGCGGTCGGGGACTTGTGGTGCGCACACCGGAGTGCGATCACCAGGTCGGCGTCGAAACTGTTTGCGGTGCGGGCCCGTTGGGCATCGTCAGGGTTGTCCGACACCGATCGCGAGAGGAATGTCTCCACCCCGGCGGCCGCCATGCGACCTTCGAGCCGGTGCGCGAGATCCCACAGGATGCTCGTCTCGAGCGCCGCGGTCTCCGGACCCACGGCGGCGTCGACCACCCCGTTGCCGGGATCGATGACCACACGCTTGCCCGACAGCTGGGGGCCCGAGCGCCGGACCGACTCCTGCTCGCGGATGGCGTGCGGCGAACCGCCGGTGACCTTGGTGCCGAGGTTGTCCAGCGACCGGAGCGTGTCGGGGCCGCAGATGCCGTCGGGGGTCATGCCGTACTCGCTCTGATACGAACACAGCGCCGTGTGCGTGGACTCGCCGAACTGGCCGTCGACGAGACCGGTGTAGTAGCCGAGATTCTGCAGCCGCGACTGCAGGGTCGCGACGTCGTCGCCGTTCATGGGCGCCGACAGGGTGTAGGTGAGAACCCGCGCGCCGAGGCGGTAGGACGCCTCACGCAGTACTCGATAGGTGGCCGGGCCGACGATGCCGTCGGCGATGAGGCCACGATGCTGCTGGAAGGTGCGCACCGCGTGCTCGACCTCGGGGTCGAAGACGGCAGGGCCGTCGAGCGTCCCGGCCTCGGCGCTGTGACGACCGCCCGCGGCGGTGGTGTCGGTGAGGAGACCCTGCGAGGTGAGGATCGAACGGATCTCGGCGACAGCAGACCCCTGATCACCCAGGCGGTACAGCGCCATCACCACAGCCTCTCTCGCACGTCGACGGCTCGGAGTGCACATCGACATCACAGTGTCTCAGGTCGGTGGTCCCCTGACCAACACGCTGCGTCAGGTGCCCACACGCCATCGGGTGCGCGCGACGAATGCCACGCACACCCGATGAACGTAGGTCGGCCGAGCCCGTCGGCCGGTGGATCAGACCGCGGGCTTCTCGGCACCGAGGACGGTGTCGAGCTCGCGCAGCAGCGCGGCCTTGCCCTTGGCCCCGACGATCGTCTTGGTCGGCTGACCGTTCTCGAAGAGGATCATCGTGGGGATCGACATGATCTTGAAATCTCGTGCGACATTGGGGTTCTCGTCGACATCGAGCTTGGCGACGGTGAGCTTCTCACCGTTGTCGGCGGCGATCTCCTCGAGCACCGGGGCGACCATCTTGCACGGGCCGCACCAGGTGGCCCAGAAGTCGACCAGCACCGGCTTGTCGGCGCCGAGAACCTCGGACTTGAAGGTCGCGTCGGTGACGACGACTGTGTTTGCACCCATTGTGTGTTCCTCCTCTAGTGGAAACGTGGCGTGTGGTCCGGAGACGGCGGTGTGCCGATCCGGAGGGGTGTGGTCAGGCGAGTGATGCGACCGCGACGTCGGCGGTGACGTGGGTGGTGGCGTCCGCGCGCTCGGCGAGCCACCGCTCCGCGTCGATCGCCGCACTGCACCCGGTACCGGCCGCGGTGATGGCCTGGCGGTATCGGTGGTCGACGAGGTCGCCGGCGGCGAACACACCGTCGACGCTAGTCGCGGTGGTACCGCCGACGGTGCGGACGTATCCGTCGTCGTCGAGGTCGACCTGCCCGGCGACCAGACCGCTGCGCGGATCGTGGCCGATGGCCACGAACATGCCGGTCACGTCGAGTGTCGACGTCTCACCGGTCACGGTGTCGACGAGTTCGAGGCCGGTGACCGACGTCTCCCCCAGCACGCGGTTGATGCCGGCGTTGGTGACGAAGCGGATCTTCTCGTTGGCCTTGGCGCGCTCGAGCATGATCTTCGACGCACGGAACTCCTCGCGACGGTGGACGAGGGTGACACTGCGGGCGAACTTCGTGAGGAAGGTCGCCTCCTCCATGGCCGAGTCGCCGCCGCCGATGACGGCGATGTCCTGGTCCTTGAAGAAGAAGCCGTCGCAGGTGGCACACGCGGAGACCCCGCGCCCCAGCAGATCCGACTCGCCGGGGACGTCGAGGTAGCGGGCCGCGGCACCCATCGCGAGGACAAGTGCGCGGCTGCGGTACACCTCGCCGCCGACCTCGACCTCCTTGATGTCACCGTCGGCCCGGATGACGTCGACGTCCTCCATCCGCAGGTCGGCACCGAAGCGCAGCGCCTGCTCGCGCATCTCGTCCATCAGCGCCGGGCCCTGGATGCCCTGCTGGAAGCCCGGGAAGTTCTCGACCTCGGTGGTCGTCATGAGCGCACCACCGAACTGCGTGCCCTCGAAGACGACGGGTGCCAGTTCGGCGCGTGCGGCGTAGACGGCGGCGGTGTATCCGGCCGGTCCGGATCCGACGATGATGAGGTCGTGGATCGTCTCGGTCCCTGTGTCGCTCATCTGTCCTCTTTCCACGTGCGTGATCGGCTGATTCAACACAAGGGTAAGGGGATCTGTTCCCGTGGCCTCACCTCGTCGGTGGGGTGCCCCCGATGCGTTGTCGGCTGATCAGCGCCGGTCGGCCGGTGTCGCAGTCGGTGCCCACGACGAGGGCGTCGAAGCGCCCGGCCTGTCCGGTACCGAGCAGGACGACCGTGCGCCGACCACCGTCGACGGTGAGGGTGCCCGAGCCGAGGACGGGTGTGGACGGTGCGACGCCGTTCGCGGACAGACATCGCTGCAGGCGCGCGGCGTCGGTGGGGCCGTCGAACGACGCCCCCGATCTCCCCAGTACCGACAGCAGGGCCACGGGCGAGGTGGCGGTTCCCGCGGTGTCGCCGGACGATGTCGGGGCGAGCTGGGGCGACGTGACCGACGGCTCGGCGTTGGTGACGGTCCCCTGCGACGACATCGACGCCGTCGAGATCGCCACCACCAGCGTGACCACGGAGATCACGGCAGCCGCGGCCAGCGCGATGAGCAGACCGCGACGCCGGCCGGCATCGCGCAGCCGTGCCCGAGCATCGGCGAGCGACTCGACCTCACCATCGGTTGCGGCGTCGCCCTCCGTGGCCGTCGAGCGCCCCTCGAGACTGGCGAGCGTCGCCTCGATCGCCGCGCCGACCGCGGCCGGTGGCGGTTCGTCGGCCACCGGGGCGGACGCGAGATCGGCGCGGGTGGCGTCGAGGGCGTCGAGGATGCGTCGGGCGGCGGGATCGGTGCGCACCCGCGGCCACAGGGCGGCCGCCTCGTCCTCGGGAAGGACGCCCGCGTGCAGATCGGCGACGAGGTCGACGGGGAACGGAGGACCGGGATGCGGGGCGGAGGAGTCGTCGGTCATCGTGCCTCCTGTTCCCTGCTCGCAGTTGTCGGTGTGTCGGCGCCGGTGACCATCCGCATACCCATCAGACGCCGACCGGGATCGATGGGTTCCCGCCGGGTGGCACATCGTCGGGTTCGCGGAGATGACCGAGGGCGACGGCGAGCTTGGCGCGGCCCCGGGCGCATCGACTCTTGATGGTCCCGGTGGGGACACCGAGCATCGCGGCGGCGTCGGTGACCGAGTAGCCCTCGACGTCGACGGCCACGACCGCCTCGCGCTGGTCGGCGGGCAGTGTCGCCAGTGCGCGGTCGACGGCGAGGCGGGTGTCGATCTCGGCGGTCGCGTCCCGCGGATCGGCCAGGGCCGGGATGTCGAACTCCGGGATGGGGACGGTGTGTCGCAGGGTGTTGTGGCGGACGCGGTCGAGCGCGCAGTTGACGACGATGCGGTGCAGCCACGACCGGACCTGCGCGTCGGCCCGGAAGGTCGCGGCGTTGCGGTGCGCCTTCAGCAGGGCCTCTTGCAGAGCGTCGGAGGCGTCCTCGGCGCTGTGGCTGCTCCGGCGGGCGACCGCCCACAGGTAGTTCTGGTGGCGTCGGACGAGGTGGCCGAAGGCCCGCGGGTCACCGCCGAGATGCGCGGCGAGCAACTGTTCGTCGGTCGGCGTCCGGGCAGGCGAGGACGCCGTCGTGTCGGTGCCCGTCCCCGCATCGGTCATGGTCAGCCACGGTAGTGGAGTGCGCATCGTCGCGATCGGCGAGCGTGTCGGCGCCTGTGGATCGATTCCTGTTGTGGATCAGCCGCCGGCGCCGTGCTCGAGCGCTGCGCGCCAGAGGTCGGCGATCACGGTGGCCGTCGGCACCGCGCGGGCGGCGGCGAATCCCTCCCCGGCCCACAGCGTGATGGCCTCGGCGTCGTCGGCGGCCGTCGCCGCGCGCCGGATGGGGCCGGTCAGTGTGTTGAGCTCGGGGAACACCGATGGCGCGAGGTGGCCGAGTTCGTGGTGGAACCGGTTGGCGAGTCCACGGGCGGGACGTCCCGAGAACGCCCTGGTGAGCACGGTGTGCGCCGGCGAACCGGGTTCGGTCGCCGCGGCCAGGGCCCGACGGTACGGGGCGCTGGTGCCCGCCTCGGGGGTCCGCAGCAGCAACGTGCCGATGCCGACGGCCCGGGCGCCGAGCCCGAGGAGCCGTGCGACGTCGGATCCGTCGGCCACTCCCCCGGCGGCGATCACCGGTGTCTCCACGGAATCCACGATCGCTCGGAGGAGGTGGTCCAGTGACTCCTCCGGCGGCGTCTGCGCCACGGTGAAGGTCGAGCGGTGGCCGCCCGCGGCCGGCCCCTGCACCCAGAGGATGTCGGCGCCGCGCTCGACCGCCGCGTGCGCGTCGGCAACGGTGGTGACCGTCACGACGACCGCGGCGTCGACCTCGTGGAGGCGGGCGACCTCGTCGGGGCCGGGCAGCCCGAAGGTGAACGACACCCACGGGACCCGCCGGTCGACGACGACGTCGAGGGCGGCGGCGTACTCCGCGGTCGAGAACGACGGCACCTCGGGCACCGCGACGCCCGCAGCCTGCGCCCAGGGCGTGAGAGCCTCGATGTACCGAGCGACGCCTGCCGGATCGGTCTCGTGCGCTCCCGGGGCATCCGGAACGAAGAGGTTGGCGCCGAAGCGCCGAACGCCACGCTCGCGGACGGCATCGAACGAGGCCCTGATCTGCTCGGCCGACCGATAGGCGGTGGCGAGGAAGCCCAGCCCTCCTGCCTCGCCGACGGCGACGACGAGATCGTCGGTGGTGGGTCCGCCGGCCATGGGGGCACCGACGAGCGGGACGGGGAGATCGCGCAGCTGTGCACTCACCCCGGCGACGCTACCGCCGTGCCCGCGGGCTGCCGTCGGGCGCCCACACCCCGGACGAACCGCGCCGGAACGAGCCCACGAGGTGGGTGTCGACGATGCCCAGCGCCTCCATCAGTGCGTACATCGTGGTCGGACCCACAAAGCGAAAACCTCTGCGTCGCAATTCCTTCGACATCGCCACCGACTCGGGTGACGAGGTGGGCACCTCGGTGATCGTCTCGGGGGTGGGGGTGCGATCGGGCCGGAACGACCACAGCAGCGACACCAGTCCCCCGTCGACGGTGTCGCGTAGGGCGATCGTGGCGGCGGCATTACCGATGGTGGCCTCGATCTTGCCGCGGTGGCGGATGATCCGTGCGTCGGTGAGGAGACGCTCGACATCGGTCTCGCCGAACGCTGCGACGGTGTCGACGTCGAAGTCGCAGAACACCTCTCGGAACGCGGGACGCTTGCGCAGGATGGTCGCCCACGACAGACCCGACTGGAAGCCCTCGAGACAGAGACGTTCGAAATGGGCCGACTCGCCGTCGACGGGCATGCCCCACTCGGTGTCGTAGTAGTCGCGCATCATGCCCGGCGTCACCGCCCACGGCGGGCGGGCCAGTCCGTCCTCGCAGACGGTCACACCGAGGGGATCGTCGGTCAACTGCCCATGCTGATCTGGCTGATGGTCCCCTGGAACCCGCCGCGCGAACTCTGCGGCAAGGAGGTCAGCCACACCAGGACGTACGGGGCCGAGCGCGGCTGGCCGATGGTGATCGTGGTCGTCGGGCGGTCGATCGTCGCGGTGGCGACCTGGGTCGTCTCGTCGAATCCCGCGGACGCCGAGGGCGACATCCGGATCTGCAGTGCGATACCGGGGTTCGGTGTTCGGACCGTCACCGTGCGGACCGCGGCCGCCCGATCGAGCGCGAACATCAACCCGAGGCCGTTCTTGAGATTGCCGAAGCGGGGTCCGCCCCGATAGGTGTCGGTGCTCCACGCCGGACCCTGCCCGGTGATGATGTTGCCGACGTTCGTGCTCGAGTCGGCGGTCTGGTTGGAGTAGTCGACCACCGTGACCGACCGCAGGCTCAGGGCGCCGGACGGTGCGGCGGCGGCGCCGGACTGACCGGGCTGCTCCGACGAGGTGATGATCGAGTTGATGTCGGTGGGCCCGTTCGACGAACCGACGGTGTCGGTGAGCCAGACGATCAGCGCGATCACGAGCAGCAGGATCACCAGACCGGCCGCGGCGGCGATCGCGAGGACGCGCATCGAACGCGGTGAGCGGTCGGAGAGCGACAGACGTGACCCACCACGCCCCGCGGCCTGGGGCGAGACGTTGGTGGCGGGTGCCGGACGCTCGGTGTCGTCACCGATGACGGGCATGAGGTCGGTCTTCTGGTCGACGACCGTCGCCTGGTCGAGGACGTGTTGGATCGTTGCGGCCGTGCGGATCCCGCTGTTGCCCTCCAACGCCCGTGCCGCGACGGCGGAGATCTCGAACGGTACGTCGGCGCGGACGGCGCGCGGTTCCTTCGGGATGCCCGCGGCCGACGGTTCGGCGACCGGCAGCCCACCGATCGGTTCGCCGGTCGTCGCGCTGGTGATGGCCTTCGCGGCACCGTCGGGATCGAGGGGCCAGTGCGCGAGGAGCAGCGCGTAGAGCACCGCGCCGAGTCCGCGCACGTCGGTGGTCTTGTCGTCGCCGGCGATGGTGCCGGGGAAGGCCAGCACCGCGTTGCCCTCACGGGAGATACGGATGCGGTCGGGGTGGTCGATCGACAGCGAGCTGCCGGTCCTGTGCGCGGCCTCCGCGGCTGCGGCCAGGGCACGGACGGCGCGTGCGGCGCCGACGGGAGACGGATTGGTCTTGGCGACCTCGGCCAGCGAGGAGCCCGACACCCACTCGGCGACCACGATGCCGCCCGACGATCCGCGGACCACGTCGAGAACGCGGGCGATACCGGGCGAGTTGACCCGGCCCAGTCGCAGGGTGCGCGACAGCACGGCCTGCGGTCCCTCCCCGCGAACGCCCTGGGCCGCACCGGGTTCCGGTGGCGGCGAGGTCTGATCGGCGTCGACGAAGGTCAGGGCGACGTCGCGGTCGAGGTTGATGTCGCGAGCCCGCCAGAACTGCAGTCCGCGCGTGCCGCCGTGTGCCTGCAGGAGTCGGTAGCGGCCGCCGGCGACTGCGGCACCCGGCACGAGGCGCGGCCCGCGACGCGGCGGTCCACCCGTCGGTGTCGGAACGCCGGCAGGGCTCGGGCCGGTCGGAGGAGTCGGTGCCGCAGGCGGATTCGCGTCGGCCGGGGCGGCAGGACCGGGAGCACCGACCGCGGGTCGGGCCCGGGTGGCGGTGTCATCGGCGGTCGGGGCGGCGTCGGGTCGCGACGGTGGTCCGTCGGGCCGCAGGGCGCGCAGTCGGGGGTCGGTGTTCACCGATCCCGGGAGATCGTGCAGACCACCGTGATCGACATCGCGCTCCGCACCGCGGTTGACGTCGTGCTCCGCACGGGAATCGACATCGCGCTCCGCGCCGGGGTCGACCTTCTCCGGGTCGACGCGGTTGTCACCCACGAGGCCAACTCCTCTCCGTCGATACCGCAGATCGCGAGGCGCATCGGGCGACGATCCACCCACCGCACCACCGGTGTGTACCGAATATGCCTGCCAGCTGGCTGTACCGCGATCGAATCGCCGCAACACCTGTACCTGCCCAGAATAGGGGAGGCTCTCGTCACCGGTGATCCGCGGGAACGCGACGGTCATCTCGGCGATGGATTCGTCGGCCGCCTGCGAACGCGGCGCGACGGCCGGGATGAACCGGCCCAGCATGCGCCGGACGCTGACGCTGACCGCGATCACGTCGGGGATCCGTAGGAGGACCAGTGCGGTGTAGACGAGCCCGAGGGCGACGATCGCGGTGAAGACGAGGTAGGCCAGCGATCCGATCTTGCCGTGGTCGGAGGCGAATCGGTGCAGGCCCGACGCCTGCGACACGCCCCACACGAGCGCGCACCCTCCGATGGACGCGGCCAGGGTGAGCAGGGTGGTCCGCGAGACGTTGGTCATGCGGATCCGCCCGAGCCGACGTCGGAGCAGCATGTGCCCGACGATCGCCCCGACGACGTATCCGAGGCCGTTGGAGAAGGCGAGCCATCGGACCACGGTCTGACCGTCGTCGAACAGCACGGGCCCGAGATACGACGACACCGACTTCACGACGGTGATGCCGACCGCAATGGCCGTGGGTGTCCATGCGTCCTCGCGGGCGTAGAAGACACGCAGCTGCACCAGCGTCATCGAGTACGGGATGATCGTGAACGCACCCCAGCTGAGCACCGACCCCAGCTGGTCGGCCGCCGACAGGTCGAACCGCCCGAAATTGAAGATCGCGATGGCGATCGCCGGTCCGAAGAACGTCATGAACGTGATGATCGGCACCAGCGCCACCATGGTCAGACGCGTCGACAGCGACAGGTCGTCGACCACCGAATGGGTGTCCTTCGCCGCGGCGTTGCGCGACAGCCGCGGCATGATCGCGGTGAGGATCGTGACGCCCAGGACGCCGTAGGGCAGCTGCAGCAACTGCCAGTGGGTCGCGTAGACGCTCACGCCGGAGGCATCGGCGTGCGATGCGATCCGGTAGGTGATGAAGAACCCGACCTGCAGCACCGCGACGTAGAGGACGATGGCCGCGGCCATCCGTCCGAACGCCCGCAGGCGGGCGTCGAGCCCCCACCGCAAACGCAGCCGCACCCCGGCGCGACGCAGTGCAGGCAGGAGGATCGCGGCCTGGCACACGACGCCGAGCGTGGTGCCGACACCGAGGACGAGCAGCTTCGCGTCGCCCATCCGGACGGGGTCGAGTGAGATCTCGCCGGGCATCAGGGCGAACACGATGAGGGTGGCGATCTGGACGACGTTGTTGCAGACCGGCGCCCAGGCCCCCGGACGGAACGCGCCCTTCATGTTGAGGATGGCGGTGAACAGCGCCGACATCCCGTAGAACAGGATCTCCGGCAGCAGCAGATAGGCCAGTGCGGTCGCGAGATCGCGGTTGACCTCGCCGTCGCCGAGGTTGAGGTAGGTCAGCAGTGGCGCGGCCACCAGCGCGACGACCGTCGCGACGCCGAGGGTGGTGAGGGCGAGGGTGAAGATCCGGTTGACGAAATCCTCTCCGCCGTCGGGATCCTCGGCCTCGGCACGCACCAGGACCGGGATCACGATCGCGGTCAGCACCGCGCCGAGAACCACCTCGGCGACGATGCTGGGCAACACGTAGGCGGCCTGGAACGACGACGCCGTCGCGGCGCCGAGCGACGCCAACACCAGGATGGTGCGGACGAAACCGCTGATCCGACTGATCAGGGTGGCCAGCGCGATCGACCCACTCGTCCGCAACACGCTCGCGTCGGAGTCGTCCGGCCGGGGGCGGGCGTCGCGCTGCGCCGACGCGCCGGCGGCGGATTTCCGGGCCCGGATCGTCTCGTCGCTGATCTCGACCTCGCCGATGTCGCCCGGGTCGGCGTGCGGTGGGGCCGAGATCGCCATCCGGCGGGTCGGCGGGTCGACGGTGTCGTCCCACTCGGTCCCGTCCCATCCCGTCCGGCGACCGGCCACCTCGAACGGCGGTGGTCGGCGCCCCCCACCGGTCGTCGGGGCGGCGATGCGTGGTGCGGACTCGGGCGGTGGGTATTGCGATGCGAGGGGCGCGTACCCGGCCGGGCGGCGGCGCGGCGGCGGGGGTTCGGTGCGCGTGCGTCGACGCGACCGGGTCGACTCCGGCTCGTCGAGCGCGCCGGGGTCCGAGAGCCGTTGTCCGGCAGGTCGGATGGAACGCGGCGCGGCCCTGCCGTGGGCAGGATCGCCCAGCGGCTCGCCGGTCGCCGGTATGCGACGCGGCGCCGCCCGCGAACCGGTGTCGGCGCTCTCGCCGTCCCGATCCTGCGGGGTGCCGTCGGGGCCGTCAGTCATCGCGGCCGCCGGGACGCTCGGGATCGTGGGCACGGTCGGTGTCGCCGGCCGAACGGATCCGGGGGAACGGGTGCTCGAGGGTGTCCGCACCGGCGCCCGCGTGCCCGCCGTGCAGGTAGCGGCTGTCGGCCATCAGGCGTTCACGCTCATCGGGTTCGGGCCGGTCGAAGTCGGCCGGGTCGGGCTGTCCCCGGAACCGGTGCCAGAGCCGTCGGCCCGCCAGCAGGACCAACAGCACGCCGGCACAGATCGTGATGATGAACAACGCCTTCCCATATGCGTTGGAATGTACTGACAACTCGATCGGACTGCCCATCGCGACACCGCTCGAGGTCACCAGGGCGATGGTGACCGTCATCGACGACGACGACCGCGCCTCGGTCGGCAGCTGGATCTGTCGCGTGCCCTTGGGCGGGATCTCGATCACGCCGATGTCGCCGACGTCGAGATCCGGCGGTGCCGAGGTGTCGAGGCGGACGCGGATCGACAGGGGCAGGTCGTTGCGCACCACCAGCAGCAACGGACTGCGCTCGGAGGCGAGCGTGTACTTCCCCCCGGGATCGAGGATGCTGACCGAATCACGCATCCGGTCGACGGCGCGATCGACCGCCGCGACGCGGGCCCGGGCGGTCGCCACCATCGAACGCCGGTCTGCGGCGTCGTCGACCGGCGCCGACCGCATCGCGCGGATCAGGTCCTCCACCAGCGGTGCGACGTAGGCGCGCGGGGACATCGCGACGTCGTTGCGCGCCACCATCGAGGCCTCGATCTGGAAGATCATCGACGTCGCCCGCGTGATCATCCCGGTGGTGTCGGCGTCGAGGCTGGTCAGACCGACGGTGGTGTCGGGGGGCGTCTGGAGTTCGGCAGTGGTGGAGGTGTCGGTGAGGTCGGCGGCCACGGTCCCGAGCGGCCGGGGTGCGGCGAGACCGGTGTCGAGCAGCAGTGTGGCGGTGTCGAGTACGGCGCGGGCGTCGTCGGCCGAGGCCGACCACACCGCGGGCGGCACGACGACCTCGCTGCGCCCCACCACGGGGGTGTCGACCGGTGCCCCGATCCGCGCCGCCGCCGACCCGGTGGTCGGTGCGATGGCCGAGTAGGTCAGCGCCGACGTTGCCGCGACGCGTCGACTGTCCTGAGACTCCGACTCGAGGTCGAACCGCTGATCGGTGGGCGTGATCGCCGGGGTCGACGGCGCTGCGCCCATCGCGGCCAACGCGGTGGTGACCGACGGGTCGTAGGTCGCGACGCCGACGTCGGCCGCGCGGTACTGGCCGGTCCCCGACGGCGTCGCGGTGCGTATCGACGACGACGCGACGAGCGCGCGGTCGAGTCGGTTCGCGGTGAGCAGTCTCGCGGCGGTGGCATCGAGCGCACCGCTGGTGGGCACCACGAGGTTGCGCAGGCTGGTGACCCCCAGGATCGTGTCGACGATCTCCGCCGGTGACGTGAGACCGGTGCGGGTGAGCGCCGGGTCGGCAGCGGCTGCGAGGGTGTCGAGGTCCACCTGACCGAAGGGCAGCGCCACCACGCACAGTCGTGACGCCATCGTCCGCAACCGTTCCAGCCACGCCCGCGCCGCGGCCGAGCCCGTTCCCTCGCGGGTGGCCGAGCGTGGATCGGTGGGATCGCGCGACACCACGTACCCGGTGGTCATCGCCTGCACCGTCACGAGCAGATCGGGGTCGACGGCGATGCAGGTGCTGCGGGTCAGGGGCGCGTCCGCGGTGGACGTCGCGTCGTCGAGGGTGGTGAGCAGTCCGTCGAGCCGTCCGCCCGACTTCAGCGAGGTGGCGAGATCGTCGCTGACGAGGCGGACATCGGAGTCACCGCCGCCGGGGACGCCGGGGGCGAGTTGACCCGGCGCGGCCAGCGGCCACAGCAGGGTGAACTGCGTGGGCGTGGAGACCGTCGGCGCGACCGAACCGTCGGTCCCCACACCCGGTGCACCGGTCGATCCGGCGGCCATGGCTCCCGCGGCGGTCGTCGCGAGACCCCGGTCGGGCGGCAGGCCCAGCACCGAGAGCAGCGTGCGGGAGTCGTCGAGGCGGGCGGCCTCGCCGTAATCGGGGGTGCCGTTGAGGTTGACCAGCAGGGGGTAGACGCCCGGGGTGTCGACACCGAGTCCTGCTGTGCCGCCGCCGGACTGGGGTTCGGCGGGCGCCGACAGCGGGACGGTCAGCGAGAAACTCCGACGCTGTCCGGGGTCGAGCTCGGACGCGACGTCGCGGAACGGCGTCGTGACCTCGTACTGCGCGGTGTCGCGGGTGAGCGACGACCGCAGGCCCGTCGACGACTGCACCGCGTCGCCGCGCTGCAGTCGCATCACCAGATCGCGCACCGGTCGGTCCCCGACGTTGGAGAGCGTGCCCGTGACGGTCACCGTGGACGGGCTCGACGTGGTCACGGTCGACGGTGACACCGAGTCGATGGCGACGTTGACGAACTCGGCGGGTTCGGGGAACGGTGCCGCGCCCACGGGGCCCGTCCCGGCGATCCACATCGCCGCCACGATCGCGGCGAGCAGTGTCGCGACGGCACGTGCACCGGTGCGCCGGTGGCCTCGTACCGGCGGTCGATGCCGGGTCATCCGTCGTGACGCGGCTCGTGGGCGCCCCGCCTCGGCTCGGACTGCGTCCGTGTCGATTCGGGCTGCGTCCGTGTCGATTCCGGCTGCGCCGGGCCCGACGCCGTACTCGGGGTGCCATCGGCTGCGGCGGGACGTCGGGGGCCGCGGCGACGTCGGCGCGGACGCGGCGCCCGCACCGGCTCCTTGCGGCGCTGGTTGCGTGCGGCCGCGGCCTTCTCGTACTCGTTGGGCTCGGTGCGCACGTTGTCGGCCTCGGAGCGGGCGAGGAGTTCGGGGTCGGAGGTCAGGGAGTCCAGGACGTCGGCGGCGGCGCGGGCGAGACGTCGTTCGTCGGAGTAGGTCAACTTCTTCGGCAGGTCCGACAGCGGGACCCAGGCCACCTCGGCGACCTCGTAGTCGGCGTCGGAGAGCTCACCACCGATCGACCGCATCAGATAGTGGTGCACGGTCTTGTGGATCCGCTTGCCCTCGCTGACGAACCAGTAGTCGATCTTGCCCAGCGAGGCGACGACGGTGCCCTCGATGCCGGTCTCCTCGGCGACCTCGCGCATCGCGGTCTGCTCGACGGTCTCCCCGGTTTCGATGTGTCCCTTGGGAAGTGACCACATCATCCGTCCCCGTCGGTCGACACGGCCGATGAGTGCGGCGCATCGATCGTCGGCGGGACCGTCGATGTTCGACACGACCAGACCGCCGGCCGAGGTCTCGCGCACGGTTCGGAGGCGCGGGCCCGCGTCGGCGTCGGGATCGGCCGGCGTCGAACGCGGCGCGCGGCCCGCCGGACGGACGGCGGCACGCAGATCGGAGGGTTTGACCGCGACGGTGACGTCGCCGTCGCGGGAGCCGCCGACGGCGTTGTCGGGGGTGTCGGAGGTGGGGCGGCTGGGCTTGCGACGCCGACCGCGACGGCCGCGTCGTGATCCGCCGGTGGGGGTGTCGGAACGGGACGGCGACGGTGCCTCGGCGGCGATGTCGGGGGTCTCGGTCGAGCCGGCGGTGCTGGGGGTGTCGTCCGTTGTACGGGGGTCCGTCGTACGGGTGTTCGGGACCGCGACGATGCCCGTCGCCGCCGCGGAACCACGCCTGCGACCGCCGCGCCTCTTGCCGCGCCGACGACGCGGATGTCCTGCGACATCGCGATTCGGCTCGGTGGGTTCGGCTGACACCCCACGATGCTAGCCGCCTGTAACCCCCCGTTCGGGGAACGGTGAGGGTGCCCGTTCGGAGAACGGTGGGTGCGACAGTTCGGAGAACGTGCGAGGTCGGCGAGTCGACGACGCCGGATCGGGTGGATCCGGGGGTCGGTAGGCTGTCACCTCGTGACAGCATCGGCCGGCCAGTCCTCCGACGAGCGCCGCACCCGTCTGCTGACGAACGCGGCGGTCTCGCTGCGTCAGTTCTCCGACGTCCTCACGCCCCTCGGTGACCGTTTCGCCGAGCGCGGTTTCTCCTTGTTCCTCGTGGGTGGCTCGGTCCGCGACGCGGTCCTGGGCCGTCTGGGGACCGATCTGGACTTCACGACCGACGCCCGACCGGCCGATGTACAGGCGCTGCTCCGCGGGTGGGCCGACGCCGTGTGGGACACCGGTATCGAGTTCGGCACGGTCAGCGCGTCGCGCGCCGGCCACCAGATCGAGATCACGACGTTCCGCGCCGACACCTACGACCAGGTGACGCGCAATCCGTTGGTCGAGTTCGGCGACACCCTCGAGGGTGATCTCGTGCGCCGGGATTTCACGGTCAACGCGATGGCGGTGCGTCTCGGGGCGGGCGGCGAGCAGGAGTTCATCGACCCCCTGGACGGGATGGCCGACCTGGTCCGCGGGGTGCTCGACACCCCGTCGCCGCCGGAGGTGTCGTTCACCGACGACCCGTTGCGGATGTTGCGAGCGGTGCGGTTCGTCGCGCAGTTGGGGTTCACCCCGGTGCCGCGGGTGATCACGGCGATCACCGAGATGGCCGATCAGATCCAGCGCATCACCGTCGAGCGTGTCGCGGCCGAGCTCGACAAGTTGATCCTGGGTGAGCACGCGGTCGAGGGTGTCGTGGCCCTCACCGACACCGGTCTCGCCGAGCGGGTGCTGCCGGAGATCCCCGGGATGAAGCTGGCGATCGACGAGCACCACCAGCACAAGGACGTCTACTGGCATTCGCTGACGGTGCTGCAGCAGGCGATCGATCTCGAGGAGAGTGATCCCGATCTCGTCCTGCGGTGGGCGGCACTGCTGCACGACATCGGCAAACCGGCCACTCGCAGGCACGAACCCGACGGTGGGGTGAGCTTCCATCACCACGAGGTCGTCGGCGCGAAGATGGTGCGCAAGCGGCTCAAGGCGTTGAAGTATCCGAAGGCGGTGATCGAGGAGATCGCCACCCTGGTGTTCCTCCATCTGCGCTTCCACGGGTACGACGAGGGCAAGTGGACCGATTCCGCGGTCCGGCGCTACGTCACCGACGCCGGTGATCTGCTCCCCCGTCTGCACAAGTTGGTACGCGCCGACTGCACGACGCGGAACAAACGCCGAGCTCAGCGCCTGCAGCGGACGTACGACGACCTCGAGCGGCGCATCGCCGTCCTGGCCGAGCAGGAGGACCTGCAGCGGGTGCGGCCCGATCTCGACGGCAACGCGATCATGGAACTGCTCGGTGTGCCCGCGGGCCCGGTGGTCGGCCGCGCGTGGCGCCACCTCAAGGAGGTGCGCCTCGATCGCGGACCGCTCGACCGCGAGGAGGCCGAGGCGGCCCTGCTGGCGTGGTGGCAGGAGCAGCCCGATCGACCGGGTTCTTGACCCCTGTCGCCTTCGTTATCATTCCGTTACCTGGTGGTGCGGTCGGTTACCGGCCCGTGACGTACGGGCCGGATCCGGCTACTCTGTGGTCAGGTCGAGACACTGGCCTCGCGAACGACTACATCCCCTCCTCCTCCGTGACCCGCACGATCGACCCTCCGGACACCCCGGATCAGATCTGACGCAGCGTGAACCGATCCGCTGCCGGTGTGGCTGCGAAACGGCGAGGGCAAGACGGGAAACGCACGATGGCCTTCTCTCCCGGGACCGCTCCCACGGTCTCCACCTGCACACTCTCGACCTCGGGTCGGTGAGGCGTATTTCCACCGACTCACGACCGGTACGCTCGAGTCACGACGAGGATTCCTTCGTCGGGGCGTTGGAGGTGTCTGTGCAGTTCGCGCCTGTACGACGTCTCACCGACGGTGCTCTCGCCGCCGCTGAGCTCCAGGTGCGCGGCCCCGCGGGGTCCGCACTGAGCACCGCGGAATCTCTCCGGCACGCTGCGCGCCTCATGCAGCAGGAACACGTCCTCGATCACCACAAGTTCGCGTTCGCGGCCACCGAGCAGGCGCAGACGATCGCCGACATCCTCCCGTTGCTGGTCACGGTCGACCTCGATTCGGTCGACGACGACGATCTCGAGCCCTCCCTGGAGCGGCTCGCGGTCTCGGTCCAGCCCGACGAGATGCTGCACAGCCCTCAGCGGACGATGGCGAAGGTCGCCGCGGCACGTCGTGCCGGCCGGGTGATCTGTGTCGACGGCCTCGGGGTGAGCGAATACGCGATCACGATGCTGGCGCTCATCGAGCCCGACGTGATCATCACCGGACCCGAACTCCTGACCCGTACCACCGAGCCCGACATGGCCCGTCTCGCCCATGCCCTGGCGGCGCACGTGGAGCGCAGCCACGCCGTGGTCATCGCCGAGGGTGTCGACTCGGTGGCGCTCAAGATGGCGGCGCTGACCGTCGGTGCGACCTACGGGCTGGGTGACCTGTATCCCCCCGTGAAAGACCCCGCGGAGTTCGGCGACGAGGCGATCGTGCCCCTGCCCGAGGCCCCGGTGTGGTCGACGCCCGAGACCGGACCGACCACGCCCTACGCCATCGGGTCCGCGGTGCACCGCCCCCGCCGCGGCACCAAGCGCCTGCTCATCGAGATGAGCAAGTCGCTGGAGGCGCAGGCATCGGCGGCCGGTGCGGCGGTCGTGGTCCTCGGTACCTTCCAGCACGCGAAGTTCTTCACGCTGCTCACCGCGAAGCGGTGGAAGGAACTGGCCGAGAACGCCGGTCTGGCCGGTGTCTACGGCGTCGGTCTGGTCAACATGATCGACGGGAACGTGCAGCACGCGCCGCTCGATCCCGACGATCCCCTGGCCGACGAATGGAACGTGGCCGTCCTCGGGCCCCACTTCTGCGCCCTGCTCGCCGCGCGCGATCTCCACGACGAGGGCCCCGATCTCGAGCGCACCTTCGATTTCGTGCAGACCTACGACCGCATGACCGTCACCCAGGCCGTGCACTCGATCCTGAGCCGGTTCACCGTTGTCTGATCGGCCCGGGGCCGACAACGCAGACGACCTGCCGGTCGACGACGAACACCGTCGTCCTGCCGGGGTGTCCGACGCCACCGTCGAAGCGGTCGGCAAGGTCACCGAGGCCCTCGAGTGGGTCGAGCGTGTCCGGGGTCACCTCTACGAGGCCCACCAGATGTCCGGTCACGCCGATCTCCTGTTCGGTGAGGCCGCGGACATGCTGTCCGACGCCGGACACGATGGCCTCGCGGCCGACATGTGGCGAGAGGTCGTCGGCGCCAACACCTTTCCGGGTCGATGGACCTTTCAGCTCGTGGAGGAGTTCGACGACGGCTACTACACCACGGTGAAGGACTTCGAGAAGCGCACGCGCGAGGAGCTCCTGGACGGCCGACGCCATGTCATGGAGTCGGAGATGAAGGAGCGCCGCCGCACCGACGGCCGTACCGGTCACGAGGCACGACCGAGCTGACCCGCGTCGACCGTCGTGATCGCTAGTTCAGCAGATCGCGGCGCTTGGTGGGGTGGTCGGCGTCGATGAGCTTGCGTGCCAGTTCGGCGACCTTGATGTTGGCGTCCTGGGAGAGTTTCCGCATCAGCTCCCACGCCTGTACCGCGTCGACGTCGAATCGCTCCATGACGATCCCCTTGGCCTGCCCGATGGTGTCGCGACTGGCCAGCGCGCTGGCGAACTGGTCGTCCCGTCGCGCCGCGAAGATCGCCAGCGCAGCGTGGGTGGCGACCGCCAGACCGAGTTCCTCCGATTCGGCGTCGAAGGCATTCGCGTTGTGTGCGTACAGGTTCAGCGCTCCCATGGTGGATTCACCGCGGTAGAGCTGAAACGCCACCGTCGAGCGTACGGGGGTCTCCGTGCGGACCGCGGACACGAACGAGGGCCACCGGGTCTCGGTGTCGTAGTCGGGGACACGGACGATGTGATCCGCCCATGCGGCATCGAGACAGGGACCTTCGCGGCGTTCGTGCTGGATGGCGTCGACGCGGGCGGCGACATCGTCGGTGGGAGCCACCGAGGTGAACTCCCCCTTGTCGACCAAGGTGATCCCGCAGTGGTCGGTGCCGGGGACCAGATCGACCGCGCTGTCGGTGATCGATTGCAGCAGTGCGTCTTCACCGGCCGGGTCGTCCTGCTCGTGCAGGGAGCGTGCGAGCTGCGCCAGCGCGAGGAGCGTACTCGTATCGGTCATCTCATCCACGGTCATGCCTTCTCACCTGCTCATGGTCTCACGGGTGAGGGTTCGTCGGTGTTGACAGGCCCCCCGGCCTGGATACACTCGGGCTACGTGCCTGAAGTCCTCGGGTGGTTCGTCGCACATCCTCGAGCCCTCGGAAGGCCGTTCCCTCATGCTGTTCGCATATCCGCGATTCCCTGTCTGCGCAATGCAATCGGTGCTCGCCTCGGCGCGCGATCACGCGTGAGCGAGCCACGGGCGGCCCTGTTCGACATCGACGGCACCCTCATCGACTCGGTGTACACGCATGTCGCCGCGTGGCGGCAGGCGTTCGCCGAGAGCGATCTGACGTTGCCGCACTGGGAGATTCACCGACGTATCGGTGAAGACGGTGCGTTGCTGGTGTCGGAGCTCATCGAGGTCGCCACCGGCGACACCGGATCCGACGATCTCGAATCCCGTCTGTCCGACGCGCACGACCGTGCGTACGCCGAGCGTTCCTCGCAGCTCACGGTTCTGCCCGGTGCGCGCGAACTCGTGCGGGAGGCCAAGCGACTGAACATGCGCGTCGTCCTGGCGACCTCGGCCCCCGACCATGAACTGGCCCTGCTGCGAGAACTCCTCGACGTCGACGATCTCGTCGACGCCGTCACCTCGGGAGCAGACGTCGACACCGCAAAACCTGACTCGACGATCGTCGGCATCGCACTCGACCGTGCCGGTGTGCGGGCCGCCGATGCGGTGATGATCGGCGACGCCACATGGGATTTCGTCGCGGCATCCGACCGTGGCGTTCCCGGGATCGGCGTCCTGACCGGCGGTGTGGGTCGCGGTGAGCTCCTGCAGGCGGGTGCCGGTGCGGTGTACCGCGACGCCGCCGAGGTCGTCGCGAGCGGCGTCCTGGACTCCGGTGATCGGCGGTGACCGCGGTGTCGCGGTGCGTCGTGGTGGTGCCCGCACACAACGAGCGCGACGACCTGCCCGAGGCCCTGGCCGCCATCGACCGCGCCGCGGCGCAGGTGTCGGTGCCGGTCCAGGTGGTGGTCGTCGCCGACGCGTGTGACGACGGATCCGAGACCGTCGTGGGACGGCACGTAGAGGTGCGCACCATCGGCGCGCGCAACGTCGGTGTCGCGCGGGCCACGGGGTTCTCCGGCTTCCCGTGCACCGCGGACGTCTGGTTCGCGAACACCGATGCCGATTCACGGGTTCCGGCCGATTGGCTCGTGCATCACCTGCGTCTGGCCGACGCCGGAGCCGATGCCGTTCTCGGCACCATCGTCCCCGAGAACTGGGAGCGGTGGCCGCGCGACGCCGCGCAGCGGTTCGCCGCGCAGTACATCGACCGCGACGGCCATCGCCACATCCACGGCGCGAACCTGGGCGTGCGCGCATCGGTGTACGGCGCCCTCGGCGGGTTCGCGCCGCTGACCCACGACGAGGACGTCGACCTGGTGCGCCGGCTCCGGGCACACCGGTATGCGATGGAGTGGAGCGCGCAGGCCCCGGTGGTCACCTCCACCCGGGCCCGCGGCCGGGTGCCGGCCGGATTCGCGACCTCGCTGCCCGCGCTCCTCGACACCCCCGTCACCGCCACTCCGAGCGTGGTGGCCGGATGACCCCGGTGATCACGGGGATCGGCCCCACCCTCCCGTTGCCCGGCCATGGGCACACGGCAGAACGGTGGCGAGCCCTGACCGAGGCGGCGCGCGCCGACATCTCCACCGGGCGCCTGCTGGAGGCGCACGTCGATGCCGAGGCGATCCTGCACGACCTGGGTGCCAGGGCACCCGGACCCGGCGAACGATGGGGCGTGTGGGCGGCGGAGGGTCCGCCGCCCACGCTCGCGGCCGATCCGGACCCCGCGTCCACGGACACCTCCACCTGGTCTCTGCGCGGGACGAAGCCCTGGTGCTCGGGCTCCCGCGGCTGCACACACGCGCTCGTGACGGCGTGGCACGAGGGCCGACGCGTCCTGGTCGCCGTCGCCCTCGACGCACCGGGCATCACCGTGGGGAACGACGACTGGCACGCCGCGGGGATGCGGGCCACCGAGACCCACGCCGTCGCCTTCGACGCGACTCCCGCCACCTTCATCGCCGACGCCGAGGACTACTTCGGGCGCCCGGGCTTCTGGCACGGCGCCATCGGGGTCGCGGCATGTTGGTTCGGCGGCGCGCAACGCGTGGCGCAGGCCGTGCTCGCTCACCCTCGCGACGACGATGTCGCGCTCATGCACCGCGGTGCGGTGGACGTGGCCCTGTTCTCGGGCGAGGCCGTGCTCGCCTCCGCCGCGGCCGCGATCGACGATGCGCCCGACGACGGAGTGGCCGCCCAGGTGCTCGCGTTGCGGGTGCGGGCGCACATCGAGTCGGTGGCCGGCGAGATCATCGACCGCGTGGGCCGCAGCCGTGGACCGGGACCGCTGGTCGCCGATGTTTCACACGCAGGTGCGGTCGCCGATCTCACCGTCTACATCCGGCAGTCGCACGCCGAACGCGACCTGATCGCGCTCGGACGACTGTGCACCGAGATCGACGCGAGAAAGGCACCATGACCGCAGCCGATGTCACCAGTGAGGACGCAGAGGGGTTCAACGCAGAGGGGTTCAACGCAGAGGGGTTCGGTGCCGAGGGGCTCGCGACCGCCGAACAGTGGCGGGACTGGCTGTCGACCCACCGGCTGCCAGCCCTGGAACTCACCGAGCCCACGCGGATGTTGGTGGTGTCGGCCCATCCCGACGACGAGGTCCTCGGTGCGGGTGGCCTCATCGCCGAGCGGATCGCCGCCGGGGGCGGGGTGACGGTGCTCTGCCTGTCCGACGGTGCCGCCTCGCATCCCGGATCGCCGACGGTGTCCCCTGCCGACCTGGCGCGTATCCGTCGCGCCGAGCTGGAGGCCTCCCTGGCCGAGGTGGGGGTCGAGCACGTCAGGCACGTGGGTCTGCCCGACGGGGAGCTGGCCGACCACGCCGCCGAGATGGAGGAGGCGGTGGCCGAGGCGATGGAGACGTTCGGTGGCCACGATCTGGTTCTCGCGCCCTGGCGCGGCGACCGTCATCCCGATCACGAGGCCGCCGGCCGCGCCGCGGTCGCCGCGGCACAGCGCACGGGGTCGGTGTTCGCCGAGTATCCCGTGTGGATGTGGCACTGGGCCACCCCCGGCGATCCCGCGGTTCCGTGGGAACGCGCGAGCGCACACCCCCTCTCCGAGGGCGCACACGCGGCGAAGATGCGGGCGGTCGCCGCGTTCGTCAGCCAGATCACCGACCTGTCCCCCGACCCCGCCGACCGCGCGGTGTTGCCGCCGCGGATCCTCGACCGTCTCACCGGCCGCACCGAGGTGTTCTTCACGTGACCGACCCGGCCTACTTCGAGCGGATGTACGCGCGGTCGGATGACCCGTGGGGTTTCGACGACCACTTCTACGAGCGCCGCAAGCGTGAGCTCACCGTGGCCGCGCTCCCGCGGGCGCGTTTCGTCAGCGCGCTCGAGCTGGGGTCGTCGACCGGTGCACTCACCGAGCAGCTGCTCGCGCGGGTGGATCGCGTCCACTGCGTCGAACTGCACCCCCGAGGCGTCGAGATCGCACGGCGACGACTGGTCGCCGACTCCGACCGCGTGCGGTTCGAGGTCGCCGACCTCATCACGTGGACCCCTGGCGAGACCTACGACCTCGTCGTCGCCAGCGAGGTTCTCTACTACCTCGACGCCGAGCCGCTGGCGCGGGCGTTGGGGTGGATCCGCGATCAGCACCTCGCCGGGGCCACGGTCGTCGCCGTGGACTGGCGGCATCCGGTGGACGAGCACCGGTGGTCGGGAGACGAGATCCATCGTCGGCTCACCGAGGTGCTCTCCACCGCGTCGGGTGGCTACCGCGACACAGATGTGACCATCGAGATATTCGAGCCGGCAGGGGTCGAGTCGGTGGCCGTGCGCGACGGTCTGGCGCCGAGCACGACCGATGGCCCGTCCGGCGGCTAGGGGCCGTCAGTCCTGCACGCGGGACAGCACGAAGATGGTGGCGAGGCCCGCGCCGGTGAAGAGTCCGAGCACGGCGCCGGCGAGCGCCAAAGACCCCAGCATCGGCAGCGCGATCACGAACAGGCAGGTCAGCAGGGCGAGCACCATCACGACGGCGTTCACCGACCGCCATTCGCGGCGGTCATCGTCGCGGCTGTCGATCTCGTCGACCATGGTGGTCTGCTCGTCCATGACCCCTACGCTGACAGATGCAGGTAGCGGCCCCGCACCCCGGATCATCACGGTGTGGTCTCGCAGCGGTAACGCTGGAGTCACGGCTTGCCGTTACCATTTCGTGATCGTCGAATCGGTCTGGTTGCGATCTCCGCCAGCGGTGGGCAAGCCCCCGGTGGCGACCTACCGTCGAAGACATGGCTCCTTTCACCACACCCGGACTGACCGCAGACAGCGCTGCGACCGTCGTCGCGACGCTGCAGGAACGACTGAGCGCGCTCAACGACCTGCATCTGACCCTCAAGCACGTGCACTGGAACGTCGTCGGCACGAACTTCATCGGCGTCCACGAGATGATCGACCCGCAGGTCGAGCTGGTGCGCGGCTACGCAGACACCCTGGCCGAGCGCATCGCCACCCTCGGCGAGTCGCCCAAGGGCACCGCCAAGGCCATCGAGGACAGCCGCAGCTGGGATGACTACAGCCTCGGCCGCGACACCGTCCAGGCGCATCTCGGTGCCCTCGACCTGGTCTACGTCGGCTTCATCACCTCGCACCGCGACGCGATCGAGACCACCGGCAAGCTCGACCCCGTCACCGAGGACATCCTCATCGGCCAGACCGCCGAACTCGAGAAGTTCCACTGGTTCGTCCGCGCGCATCTCGAGAGCTACACCGGTGAGCTCGCCACCGCCGGCGCGACCAGTGAGAAGGCCGCTGCAGACCAGGCTCGCTGATCTGCGACGACGCTGTCGCTGAGCTCGCCACCCGTGCGCCGTCGGTGCACGGCCCACAGACGCCCCGACATCGGTCGGGGGAGACAACAGGAGATTCTCATGGGGATTGTTGACAAGGCCAAGAACGCCGCCGAAGACGCCATCGGCAAGGCAAAAGAGGTCGTCGGTGACGCCACCGACAACAAGGATCTCGAGGCCGAGGGCAAGAAGGACCAGGGTTCGGCCGGCGTGAAGAAGGTCGGCGAGAACATCAAGGACAAGCTCAGCTGAGACCAGCTGCTCGCGGAGCCCGAATCGTCTGTGACGGTTCGGGTTTCGTCGTTTGTCGATCTAAATCGTTGGCGGCCAGCACGAATCACGACTTATCCACAGAACACCTGTGGACAGTGGGGATAAATGGCTTTCACGCCTGTGGAGAACCCGTGGATCGTGGGCTGAGGAAATCCATTGCGGATGCGTCGATCTCGATTGTGACCGGCGTCACCCCGAGGAGTTCCCCGTCGGCGGAGACCGGCGTCGGCTCGGCCGTCTCGATCGTCACGGTGCTCGCCCGCAGCGAGTGCACGCCGCGGCGGGAGACGTGCGTCCCGCGGTAGATCGTCGGGAACAGACCCAGCAGGCGCAGCCGGGAGGTGTGCTCGACGAGGGTCACGTCCAGCAGACCGTCGTCGATGCGTGCGTACGGGCAGATCCGCATGCCGCCGCCGTAGCTCGGGGTGTTGCCCACCGAGGCCATCACGAGATCCATCTCGTGGACGATCCCGTCTACCGTCACCCGGAATCGGCGGGGCCTCAGCGCCGCGATCTCGGCGACGGCGGCCAGTGCGTACCGGGACTGCCCCCGAGGGCGCGTCATACCCACCGCACGTTCGGTGACGGCGGCGTCGAGCCCGATCGCCGCGACCGTGCCGAAGGTGGTGGTGCGGTCGCCGACGGTGAGCCGCGCGAGGTCGCACCGAAGCGTGTGACCTGCGACGATGATGTTTGTCGCCCCGTCGATGTCCGTGGTGGGGATCCCCAGGGCACGTGCGTGGTCGTTGCCCGTCCCGGCCGGGATGAGGCCGACGCGCACCTGCGTACCGCGCGCCGCGGCGAGCACCGGGCCGATGGTGCCGTCGCCGCCGATGACCACCACCGCGTCGAGACCCGACGCCGGGTCGCCCGCCCGGGCCACCGCTTCGCGCGCGATCAGCGCGGCATCGGCAGCCGACGACCCCGACCGCGCGTCGACGGTCACACCGCGCGCGGTCAGGGCGGCGATCGCCTGCCGGGCCGTGACCATCGCCGCGCCGTTGCGCGACGTCGGGTTCACCAGCGCCACGACCGATGAGACCGGTCCGCGGTCGGAGTTGCTCACGGGATCAGCGTTCCGGGATTGAGCACGCCCGCGGGGTCGAGCGCGTCCTTCACGGCCCGCAGCATCTCGACCCCGACCTCGCCGATCTCCGCCGACAGGTACGGCCTGTGGTCGGCCCCGACGGCGTGATGGTGGGTGATGGTGGCGTCCGCGGCGACGATGGCGGCGCATGCATCGGCCTTCGCCGTCGCCCACTGCGCCAGCGGGTCGTCTCCCATCCGGTAGATGACCGTGAAGTAGAGCGACGCACCGGTCGGATAGGTGTGCGAGATGTGGCACATCACCAGCGCAGGCGAGCCGCCCGGCAGGCCGTCGGCGGGACGGGACAGTGCGGTGGTCAACGCCGCGACCACCGCGTCGCGCAGCGCGGGGACCCCTGCCCAGGTGGTCGCGGTCTCGAGGGTCTCGCATCCCACACCGATGGCCAGCAGCGCATCACGCAGGTAGGGCGCGCGGAAGCGCCCGTGCTCCCAGGCGTCGGCCGGCGCGGTACCCAACGAGGTGCCGCCCGCGGCCAGCAGCGTCTCCGCGGTGAGGTCGCGCCGCGCCGCACACAGCGACTCGTCGCCCTCGAAGCGGGTGATCGCGAGGACACCGCCGGCCACGGCGTCGTCGCTGACCCCGATCGCGCCGGGTCTGGCCAGGTTCACGCCGGTCTCGACCTCGTCGGACAGTCGTAGCACCGTCGGACCGGTCCCCCGCTGGACGACCGCGCGGACCGCGGCCGCGCCCTCGGCGAAGCTCGCGAAATGCCACGCCTCGTTCACGGCGTGCGGCGGCGTCGGATGCACCCGCAGCGCCACGGCGGTGATGATCCCGAGGGTGCCCTCCGATCCGAGCACCATCTGTCGTAGGTCGGGCCCGGCCGCCGACTTGGCCACGGGGCCGAGGCGGAGCGTCCCGCGCGGGGTGATCGCCGTCAGTCCGACGACCATGTCGTCGAAGCGTCCGTAACCGGCCGAGTCCTGACCTGACGAGCGGGTCGCCGCGAACCCGCCCATGGTGGCGAACTCGAAACTCTGGGGGAAATGGCCGAGCGAGAATCCGTGCTCGGTGAGAAGTTCCTCGGCGCGTGGCCCGGAGACGCCGGCACCGAGCACCGCGATCCCCGACGTCGCGTCGAGATCGATCAGGGAGTCGAACCGGTGCAGATCGAGCGAGATGACGGCACGGTGACGCCCGGCATCGGGATCGAGGCCGCCGACGACACCGGTTCCGCCGCCGAAGGCGACCACCGCGACCCCGGCCTTCGCGCACCAGGCGAGGATGGCGGCGATCTCGTCCTCGGTCCCGGGAGCCACGACCGCGTCGGGCGCGTCCTGTTTGATCGCGGTCCGACGCAGCAGGTCGGGAGTGCTCTTGCCGCCGGCACGGCGCAGACGGTCCTGCGGATCCACCGAGACGCACCCCGACCCGACGATGTCGGCGAGCGCCCCGCGGTCGTCGTCGGTCACGCGGGTCGGTGCGACGGTCACCTCGTCGATCGCGGGCACCGGTCGCGGGTCGCCGCTCACCCCGAGCGCGCTGCGAACGAGGTCGAGGACCGCCGGCGAGAGGGTCGTCGCCTCCTCGGCGACTCCCCAGGCGTTCCACTGCATCGGCGGCAGACCGATCCGGGGTGATCCATGGGCACGAGCGGCGGACGGGGAGGCAAACATGCGTTACAGTTTTACACAACATGTCAACCAGGAACGACGTCCTCGACGCGGCACGGCGCTGCCTCGTCCGCGGATCCGGACGCAAGCTGACCCTCGCCGAGGTCGCCCGTGAGGCCGGCGTGAGCCGACCGACCGTCTACCGGCGATGGCCCGAGGTGAGCGCGGTCATCCGCGACCTCCTGACCCGTGACATGACGAGCCTGGTGACCGAGCACATCACCGCCGTCGACGCCGCGATCGACTCCGCACCCGAATCGAGTCCCCCGAAGGTGCTCGCGGCTCTCGTGGACGGGATCGTCGGCGCCGCGATCGCGTTGAGCGAGGACACCCTGTTCTCGTCGTTGCTGCGCCGACAGCCGGATCTGATGGCGCCATACGTGTTCCAGCGACTGGGAGCCAGCCAACGCGGAGTCCTCGCACTCCTCGACAGCCGCATCACGCAGGCCCAGCAGGTGGGCGCTGTCCGCTCGGGTGATGCGATGCGTCTCGGCGCGATGGTCCTGCTCATCACCCAGTCGGCGATCCAGTCCCGATCGGTGGTGGCACCCGTGCTCGGCGGCGACTGGTCGCAGGAACTGACGCGTGCCCTGTGCGGCTACCTGACCCCGGTCGAGCCGGTGTCGTTGCTGACGACCACCGCAGACATCCCGCCCGGCGACGGTGATCGGGACGAGGAACGATCATGACCACACCACCGCATCCCTTCAGCGCCGACCTCGGCCCCGAACGCTCGCGCCGCGACCGCGCGAGCCTGCAGTCCCGGCGCAGACCGTGGGACGTCCTCGTGGTCGGTGGCGGCGTCACCGGCGTCGGCGTGGCGCTCGACGCCGCCTCGCGTGGTCTCACCGTCGCCCTCGTGGAGGCCGAGGACCTGGCCTTCGGTACCAGCCGGTGGAGCAGCAAACTGGTCCACGGCGGACTCCGCTACCTCGCCTCGGGCAACATCCGGATCGCGTGGGAGAGCGCCGTCGAGCGGCACAACCTCATGACCACGATCGCGCCACACCTGGTCTCCCCCGTCGCCCAGGTCGTCCCGTCCTACTCCGCGGGCCACGGCACCGCCGGACCGGGCATGCGGGGACGCGTCGACGCCGCCATCGGGAGTGCCCTCGTGGGAACGGGTTTCGCCGTGGGCGACCTCCTGCGTCGCGGCGCACGCACCCCGGCCGATGTGCTGGCGCACCCCGCCCGCATCTCGGCGTCCGAGGTGATCGCGGCGTGTCCCGCCGTCGAGACCGAGGGACTGCGTGGTGGATGGCGCTCGTACGACGGCCAGCTCGTCGACGACGCACGACTCGTCGTCGCGATCGCGCGGACCGCGGCCGCCCACGGCGCGGCGATCTGCACCCGGATGCGTGCCACCGAGGTGACCGGTCAGGGCGCGACCGTGATCGACGGGACCACCGGTGACCACCTCGACATCCGTGCGCGCACGGTGATCAACGCGACGGGCGTGTGGGCGGGCACCGTCGACGACTCGATCACGGTGCGTCCCAGTCGCGGAACGCATCTCGTGTTCGACGCCGCGACACTGGGATACCCGACCGGCGCCCTCACCGTCCCGATCCCCGGCGCCCGCAACCGGTTCGTGTTCGCGCTGCCCGAACAGCTCGGCCGCGTCTACGCCGGCCTCACCGACGTTGACGCGCCGGGCCCGGTGCCCGCCGTCCCGCAGGCCTCCGACGACGAGATCGACTCGATCATCGCGACCCTGAACACCGCACTCGCTCGGCCGGTGTCGCGCGACGACGTGATCGGGACGTTCGCCGGTCTGCGACCGCTGCTGCAGGCCGACGGTGAGACGGCCGACCTCTCCCGGGAGCACTCGGTCACCGTCGGTGACGACGGGCTGGTCACCGTGGTCGGCGGCAAGCTCACCACCTACCGCACGATGGCCGCCGACGCGGTCGACGCCGCCGTCGCCCGTGCGCGTCTCGACGCCCATCCCTGTGTCACCGACTCGATCCCGCTCGTCGGGGCGCACGGCACGCGCAACCGTCGACTACCGGCGTCGCTCATCGCGCGCTTCGGCGGTGAGTCCGATCGCGTGGTGCAGGGTGCCACGATCAGTGCGCCCCTCGGGCCGATCGCCCCCGGGATCGACGTGACGCGGGCAGAGGTCGAGTTCGCCATCACCGCCGAGGGCGCGGTCGACGCCGACGACATCCTGCACCGCCGCACCCGTATCGGGTTGGTCGCCGCCGACGCCGATCGTGCGCGTCCGGCCGTCACCCACCTGCTCGACCAGGTCCTCGCGGCACACATCGGTTGATCGACCCCCCGACAGGATCGACCCCCGACCGGCCCCGAACCCGGTGTGACACAGCGGGCGGCGACCTACGCTGGACCGATGACGACAACGCAGGTCGGCCCCACCATCGACGGCCCCGGAGCCGGTGACCTCGCCGTGTCGGGCGCCGAGGTCGACGCCGAGGAACTCGGACAGATCCTCGCCACCACCGAGGAGTTCATCCGCACGAAGGTGATCCCCCGTGAGCAGGAGATCGCCGACGGCAACGAGATCCCCGCCGATCTGCGGCAGGCCGCGCGCGATCTCGGACTGTTCGGGTTCGCGATCCCCCAGCAGTGGGGAGGCCTCGGTCTCGACCTCGCGCAGGAGGTGCGCCTGGCCGAGGTGCTCGGGTACACCAGCCTCGCGCTGCGGTCGATGTTCGGGACGAACAACGGCATCGCCGGTCAGGTGCTGGTGCAGTTCGGCACCGATGAGCAGAAGAAGACATGGCTCGAGAAGATCGCCTCCGGCGAGGTCGTCGCGTCGTTCGCCCTCACCGAGGACGGCGCCGGATCGAACCCGGCCGGACTGCGCACGAAGGCCGTCGCCGATGGTGACGAATGGGTGCTCACCGGCGAGAAGCGGTACATCACCAACGCCCCCACCGCCGACCTGTTCGTCGTGTTCGCGCGCTACCGCGACGCCGACGCCGAGGGGCCGGGGATCGCGGTGTTCCTGGTGCCCGCAGACGCCGAGGGTGTGAGTGTGGCACCGGCCGACAAGAAGATGGGCCAGGAGGGTTCCCTCACGGCGACGGTGCATTTCGACGAGGTGCGGGTGTCGGCGGAAGCCCTGGTCGGTGGCGACGCCGACGTGGGTTATCGGGCGGCGATGACCATCCTCGCGCGGGGCCGCATCCACATCGCTGCGGTCGCGGTGGGCCAGGCGCAGCGTGCGCTGGATGAGTCGGTGACCTCGGCGGCGATCAGCACCCAGGGCGGCACACCCGTCGGGAGCAATCAGTTGGTGCAGGCGATGATCGCCGACATGGCCACGCAGGTGATGGCGGGGCGGACCATCGTGCGGGAGGCCGCACGACAGTGGGTGGCCGAGACCGACCGGCGGATCGCCCCGTCGATGGCGAAGCTGTTCTGCACCGAGATGCTCGGCACGGTGGCCGACACCGCCGTGCAGGTGCACGGCGGTGCCGGATACATGCGGGGCGTCGTCGTCGAACGGATCTTCCGCGACGCCCGGCTGCTGCGCCTCTACGAGGGCACCAGCGAGATCCAACGCCTGATCATCGGTGGCGGACTGGTCAAGCAGGCCACCAGGCGCCTGCAGTAGGAGCTACTTGCGGAGACGCTTGACGATGAAGAGCAGGATCACCGAGCCGAGGAGTGCGGTGAGGAAGGTGAAGAACCAACCGCCGCTTGCGGTGTCGAAGGCGAAGCTCAGCAGGAACCCGCCGAGGAACGCGCCGATGACACCGACGACGACGTTGAGGACGATGCCCATCTGAGCGTCGGTACCCATGAACTTGCTGGCGATCCAGCCGGCGAGTCCGCCGATGATGATGTAGCCGATGATGCCGACACTGGTCGTGGTGGTGGAACGTTCCGCCAAGATCTCGACGGCGACTGCGGTTGTGCTGATGGTGACTCCTCGGTCTGGTGTTCACGGATGGAGCGGACGCGCGTGCGGTGGTTATGCACGGGCGGAGAAGTGCTCATGGTTTGAACGCTCGGTCTCACGGTACGGGTCGTCGACGTGGTCCTCGTGGTCGCTGGAGCCCTCGCGCTGATCGGGTTCGGCTCCGGTTCGGTGTTCGACCCGGCGTGGTCTCAGTGGCCCGCCTTCGCGGGATGGACGTGGATGGCGGTCGTGCTCTATCTGCTGCTCGGCACCGTCGTCCTCGGTGTCGTCACTCTGGGCGTGCGACTCGTACACATCGGCCGCACAGGTGACAGCACGTCGATGCGGTTGCGCGCCAACCGCATCGGCTCGGCCGTGGTGGTGGTTGCATCGGTGGCGACCGTCGCCTACGGCCTGGTCGAGGCGGCGCATCCGCGCGTCACCCGGACGACGGTCGCCCTCGACCGCCTACCGGCGGGCTTCGCCGGCACGTCGGTGGCGCTGGTGTCGGATCTGCACGCCGGACCGTCGCGCGGGGTGGGTTTCGTCCGCGAGGTGGTCGATCGCATCAACAGCCTGTGTCCGGACATGGTGGTCCTCGGCGGCGACCTCGTCGACGGGACCGTCGAGCACGTCGGGGGTGACCTCACGCCGCTGCGTGACCTCTCCGCGCCACTCGGTGTGTTCGCCGTGAGCGGCAACCACGAGTTCTACGCCGACGACGGCGGACGCTGGCTCGACCTGTGGGAGACGTTGGAGGTCACCGTCCTCCGCAACGAGCGGACCACGGTGACGCGCGACGGTGCGCAGATCGACGTCGCCGGCATCAACGACGCGACCGCGCCGCGCCCCTACGAACCCGACCTCGCCGCCGCACTCGCCGGACGCGACCCGAACCGCTTCGTCCTGCTCCTCGCCCATCAGCCCCTGCAGGCGCGCGAGGCGTCGGCCGCCGATGTCGACATGCAGGTGTCGGGTCACACGCACGCCGGGCAGATCTGGCCGCTGCGGTATCTCGTGCCGCTGCAGCAGCCCACGGTCGAGGGCCTCGACACCATCGGCGACACGACGATCTACACGACGCGCGGAGCTGGTGCGTGGGGTCCGCCGGTGCGCGTGGGTGCTCCGCCGGAGATCTCGATGCTGGAGCTGACACCGGCCTGACACCGGGTCGGCGCGGGGCAGGTGCGTCGGAGCGATACGTTCGGACGATGGAATCGCGCCATGGTGACATCGCCGAACCTGTTGTGCTGTCCGAATTGTCGGCTACGACGTGATGACGATCCCGATGTCGCTGAGCCGATGGTTCCGGACCGAACGCGCCGCGCTCGTCCCGCTCGCGGTCGTCATCGGTCTCGGTACCGGTCTGGGCAGCGTGGCATTCCGGTGGCTCATCACCTCGATCACCTGGCTGTTCACCGGGACCGACGATTTCTCTGACGCGGGCCGCGTCGGCAGCCCGGATTTCCCGGGTCTGGGGATGTGGTTCCTGCTCCTGGCGCCGATGATCGCGGGTGCCGTCTACGGACCGCTCGTCTACCGTTTCGCCCCCGAGGCGAAAGGACACGGTGTCCCCGAGGTGATGTACGCCGTGGCCCAACGCGGCGGGCGGATCGCCCCGCGGGTGGCGTTGGTGAAAGCGCTCGCCTCCGCCCTGTGCATCGGCGGCGGTGGATCGGTGGGCCGGGAGGGACCCATCGTCCAGATCGGTTCGGCCATCGGCTCCGGCCTCGGCCAGTGGACGCGCGTCGACTCCGACCGCCTCAAGGTGCTCGTCGCGTGCGGTGCCGCCGGCGGAATCTCCGCCACGTTCAACGCTCCCCTGGCCGGTCCGTTCTTCGCGCTCGAACTGATCCTCCGGGACTTCGCCGCGGAATCCTTTGGTGCGGTGGTCCTCTCGAGCGTGACGGCGAGCCTGCTCGCCCGCGCGGTGCTGGGTGACGACCCGTTCCTGTCGCTGCCCGCGTTCACCGTGCACAACCCGGCCGAGTACGGGCTCTACATCGTGCTCGGCGTGGTCGTCGGCGCCGTCGGTGTGCTGTTCTCGAAGGTGCTCTACCTGGTGGAGGATCTCTGTGACTGGGTGTGGCGGTGGCCGGAGTGGGCACGGCCGGCGGTGGGCGGGCTCGTGCTCGGGGCCGTGCTGTTGGCGGTCCCGCAGATGTACGGCGTCGGCTACCCGATCCTCCAGAACGCCGTGGAGGGCAAGTACGTCATCGGGTTCCTCCTGCTGTTGCTGGTCGCGAAGATCGCGGCCACCAGCCTCACCATCGGCATCGGCGGTTCCGGCGGTGTGTTCGCGCCGACGCTGTTCATCGGGGCGATGGCGGGCAGCGCGTTCGGGGCCGTCGGACACGACATCGCGCCCGGGATCGTGGTCAGCGCAGGGGCTTACGGCCTGGTGGCCATGGGCGCGGCGCTCGGTGGGGCCACGCGGGCTCCCATCACCGCCGTGATCATCCTGTTCGAGCTGACCGGCGAGTACAGCATCATCCTGCCGCTGATGCTGGCCGTGGCGATGTCGGCCGGGGTGAGTCAGCTCATCTCGAAGGACACCATCTACACGCGAAAGCTGTTGCGGCGCGGTATCGACATCGACAAGGCGGTCCACCCCGACCCGTTCGAGGGACAGACCATCGGGCGTGCGGTCGGACCGGCGCCTGATCCCGTTCCCGACGACACCGATCTCGAGGCCGCGGCCGGAATCCTCGCCGATTCCGACCGATCCCTGGTCCCGGTGGTCGATGAGGGAGGTCTCTACCGCGGGTGCGTGAGTGCGCGGGGCATCGCCGAGGCGATGCAGCTCCCCTCCGCGCGTGCGGTCACCGTCGCGCAGATCGCCGAGCTACCGGAGGCCGTCACCGCCGACAGCACGCTCGACGAGGCGCTGGAGGCCATGGTCGACTATGCGGGTACCGGACTACCGGTGCTCGACGCCGATCACGATCGTGTCGTCGGCTGGATCACCCACCGGGATGTGTTGACGACGTTGCGATCCCGCTGAGACCGATCCCGCCGGCAGGCGCGTGTCAGTAGCCCATGCCCCGTAGCTCGGTGGCGAGGGTGTCGAGGTGCTCGCGCTGTACGTCGAGATGCGGACTGATCCGCAGCACGGACTGTTCGGTGAACAGCGGCGCCCGCCACGATTCGGCGCAGGTGGTCAGAATCCCCAAGGAGCGCAGTCGTTCTCGTGCTCCGGCGACATCACCGGGTCCCCACCCCGGCGGCGGTGCCAGGGTGACGATCGCCGACGGCTCGTCGATGGGTTCGAGCAGTTCCCAGCTGCCCACGCCGTGGAGTCGTTCGCGTGTGTGTCTTCCGATGGCCGCCAGTTCGCGGCGCACTCGCTCGAGACCGAAGCTGGCCAACTCCTGCACGGCCACACCCAGGCCGATACGGCCGGCGATGAACGCCTCGGAGCTCTCGATCTCGACCGGCCGCAGCGAATCGGCGCGTACGGCGAGGAATCCGACGCCGCGCGGACCGGCGATCCACTTGCGGCTGGTGCCGTAGACGATGTCGGCACCGGTCACACAGTCGACCTGGCCGAGGGCCTGCGCGGCGTCGACGACCACCGGGACACCCGCGCGATGCGCCAACTCGACGATCTTCGCCGCCGGCTGCACGATCCCGCTGTGCGACCCGACATGGCAGACGTGGATGACGTCGGGTTGTTCGAACTGCAGCATGTTCTCGAGGGCGTCGAGATCGACCCGGCCGTACACGTCGGTGGACGGCATCGTGTGGACCGCGTACCCGCGTCGCTCGAACTGGTCGAGGTTTGGGCCGTACTCGTTGGGGCAGACCCACACCGTGGCCGACATCGGCAGGTTCCAGTAGGTGAGCAGCGCGCGCAACGCCGCGAGAGCGCTCTCGCGGAACGCGAGTTCGTCGGCGTCGTGGCCGACCATCGCCGCGATGTCACGGCGGCACCGCGCCACCTGGTCGGCGGCCTCCTCGGCGGCGATGTAGGCGCCGCGTTCGGACTCGCGCCACAGATGCGCGGTCACTGCCTCGATGACGGCGTTCGAGGATCGTGACGCCGCCGCGGAGTCCAGATGCACCGTGCGCGGCTCCACGCGGGCGCGATGCCACATCTCGCCCAGTTCGCTGATGTACATGAGGGCCTTTCGCCGACGAAGCGAGTGTCACGCTACCCGTCGGGACCGAGGCGATCGGCGGGCCCGTCTCGGCCGGAACCGACGGCTTCCCGTGAACAGTGGAACCGGCGGCGGGCCACGAACGTCATAGCGCCATGGACTTCCTCGGCGCCCCAGACCATCTCACTGCAGACGATCTCGCGTTCGACGACCCGACCGATCCCACGGCCCACGGTGCGGATGCGTCGGCGCAGCACGTGCATCCCCTGCTCACCTACTCGTTCGGGACGGGCGACGGTGCCGCGACCGAGTGGTCGTCACCGGCCGACCGGGACCTGTCCGGCGACGGCGTGCCCGACGCGGTCACCGTCGACTTCGACGGTGACGGCCTCCGCGACGACGCGATGTGGGATTCCGACGGGGACGGTCGTGTGGATCTCGCGGCCCTCGACGTCGGCGGCGACGATCCCGATCGGTTCTACTCCGACACCGGTCGCGGTCTGTGGGACCACCGGGTCCACGACGCCCACGTCGGGGCCGGACCGACCGCTCCGCCGACCGAGGCGGCCGTACCGTCGACCCCGCCCGCCTCGGTCGAGGCACCGGAGCCCGAGGCGGCCGAGGCCGCGCCCGATGATCGTCGCGATCTCGACGGGGACGGTCGTTCCGACGACCGGATCGTCGACCCGGATGCGTCCGGCCGCTCGACGGTCGGACTGGTGTTCGCGGGCTCCGACGACCCGCAGCCGGTACGGGTGCTGATCGATCTCGACGGAGACCGTCAGTTCGACGGGGTGGTGATCGACGCCGACGCCGACGGTGTCGCCGACACCTGGGCGCTGCGCGGACAGTCCGGGTTCGAGGGCCCCGCTGCCGACTCGGCGGCGGCACGGTGAGCTGCGGGATCATCGGCGAACCGGCGCCGTGGCGAGTAGACGGCCCGGACGGCGACGAGTGCGACGAGGTAGATCACCGCGCCGGCGGCGGGCAGTCCGGGTGAGTGCCCGTTGTCGGCGATCACCAACGCCGCCACGGTCACCGCGGCCACGTAGGCGACGTTGAAGATCGCGTCCTGGAACGAGAACACCTGGCCCCGGACGGCGTCGTCGGTGTCCATCTGCATGGCCGCGTCGCCGCACAACTTGGCCATCTGCCCGATCAACCCCAGCACCAGCGCCGCGGCACAGATCACGATGCCGTTGAACGTCAGCAGGGTCAGTTCGGCGACCACACCGACCGACAACGCCACGTACAGCGTGGTGCGTCGACCCCACCGCGCCACCGAGATGGGAGTGAGGATGGCGGCGAAGAACATGCCGATCGCGGTCATCGCCGCGACGAGACCGACGCCGGCGATGCCGCCGCCGAGGGTGGAGTGCCGCGTGAGGACCAGCAGCATCAACGTGTTCAGACCGAACACCAGCCGGTGCGCACCGATCGCCGTCAACGCACCCGACACCCCGCGTGCCCGGGCGACCGCGCGCGCACCGTGGATCAGTCCCACGGCCACCGCGCGCATCGCCGGACCGCGCGGGTGCGCGGCGCTGACCGGGGCGCCCTCGGTGTCGGGATGGTCGGGACCGAGGGCGAGGTGTGCGAAGCCGACGGCCAGGAAGGCGCCGAGCAGCGCGATCACCACCGCGCCCAGGGTGGTGGCGGCGCTGCCGGAGTTGTCGGATCCGAAGACCGCCCGCAGCCCGATGGCGAGCCCGGCACCGACGGCGAGAGCACCCGAGCCGATGGTGGTGAAAAAGGCGTTCATGCCGACGAGGGCCTCGCGGTCGACCACATGCGGTAGTGCGGCGGACAGACCGCTGGCCACGAACCGACTGGCCCCGGTCACCACGAGCGCGGCGATCAACACGACGGTGTCGGGGGCGCCGACCGCGATCGACGCCGCCACCGCGCCGATGAGGAAGGCGCGCGCGATGTTGGCCCAGATGAGTACCGTCCGCCGATCCCAGTGATCGAGGAGTGCACCGGCGAAGGGCCCGATCACCGAATACGGGAGCAGCAGGACCGCGAGCCCACCGGCGACGGCCAACGGGTCGGCGTGCCGCTCGGGGTTGAACAGGATCGCGCCGCCGAGCGCGGCCTGGAACAGCCCGTCGGTCACCTGGCTGCTCAGGCGCACGGCCAGCAACCGCCCCAGTCCGGGGCGGCCGTGGAAGGCGCGCAGAAAGCTCACTCGACCGAGAGTACAAACCGCGCCGCCGGGGTGCGGGGCCACGAGCTGTGAGAATCCTGACGATCGCCGGCGCGGAACCGACGAACTCCGAGATCGCCCGGGACGTGCGAGCCGACCGCCCCCGACGGCCGCGCGTGCCATGATGGAGTCGTGGCCAGGTCAGATGACCCCGAGGACGTTCCCGGTGAGGGTTCGCGCGAACACGACGCGGTCGGTGAGGGTTTCGACGCGAGCTGGGACACCGTGGAGGCAGGGCGAATTCGCGCGGGCAGCCTGTTGATCGCGGCGACCACCCTGACCGAACCGACGTTCCGGCGGTCGGTCATCTACATCGTCGAACACAACGACGCGGGCAGCCTCGGGGTGGTGGTCAACCGGATGAGTCAGACCGCCGTCCACAACCTCCTGCCGCGCTGGACCGACATGGCTGCGGCGCCGCCCGCGGTGTTCATCGGTGGTCCGGTCAAACAGGACTCCGCGCTGTGCCTGGGTGTGGTGCGGCGTGGCGTCGATGTCGACACCGTCGTCGGGGTGCGGCCGGTCGACGGTCGCGTCGTGCTCGTCGACCTCGACGCCGAACCCGAGTACCTCACCGAGGTCCTCGAGGGCATCCGTGTGTTCGCCGGCTACTCGGGCTGGGGGATCGGCCAACTCGACGACGAGCTCCGCCACGATTCGTGGTTGGTCGCCTCGGCGCTGCCGGGTGACCTGATCGCTCCGGCCGGGTCCGATGTCTTCGCCGACGTGCTGCGTCGTCAGCCGTGGCCGCTCCCCCTCCTCGCGAGCCATCCCATCGACGTCGGCCGGAACTGACGGGCGTGCGCACACTCGTCGTCGGGGCCGGCGCGGTCGGCGGGTTCTTCGGGGCGCTTCTCCTCGACGCCGGTCGCGATGTCACCTTCCTCGTCCGCCCCGCCCGCGCCGAGGCGCTTGCCGCCGACGGACTGGTGGTGCACGACGGCGACACGTCGACGGTCACGCGGGTCCCGACCGTCACGGCTGATCGACTGGCCGACACCTCATGGGACCTGGTGCTCGTCACGGTCAAGGAACAGGCGCTCGACGCCGCCATCGTCGACATCACGCCTGCTGTCACCGGCGACACCGTGGTGCTGCCCCTGCTCAACGGGATGCGTCACCTCGACCGGCTCCGCGACGCGTTCGGCGAGGCCGTCCTGGGTGGGGTCGCCGTCGTCGCGAGCCAACTCCGTCCCGACGGATCGATCGACCTACTCGGTCCCGATCGGTTCATGCGCTACGGCGAACCCGCGGGCGGGCGGTCGACACGCATCGAGACCGTCGATGCGACGTTGTCCGGGGCGGGCTTCGACACCGTGTGCTCGGCCGACATCGTCACCGACATGTGGGACAAGTGGATCTTCCTCGCGTCGGCGGCGGCCCTCACGACGCTGCTGCAGGCCACGGTCGGTGACATCACCGCCACCGACCACGGCCCCTCGGTCGCCCGCGCGGTGATCGACGAATGCGCTTCGGTCGCTGCGGCATCCGGCGTCACGGTCCGCCCGCAGGTCATCGACGGAGCCCGTACACGGCTGGTCGCCGAGGGCTCTCCGTTCACCGCGTCGCTCTACCGCGACATGGTTGCCGGCCGTGACGTCGAATCCGACAGTGTGATCACCGATCTGGTCCGCCGCGCCGACCGGCTGGCGGTGTCGGTGCCCCTGCTGACCGCGGCGTCGGTCAACCTGTCGCTCTACCGCAGTCGGCGGTGACCCGACGCGTGGCCCCGTGTCTCGAGCGAGTCACCCGCAGTCACCGTCGTCGCGCGGTCGTACGTCCTTGAAATGCACCAGTTTCTCGGCGAGCGTCTGTCCCGGCGCCGTCGCGGTGGGCCCACGCGATCGGGTGACGGCACCATCCGTCCCCGCCTCCGACCACGTGACCTCCGCGCGAGGGTGTGATCGCAGGTAGCGGTTGAGCTCGAACCGGGTGAGCTCGGTGCCCGAACTCGTCCGGGCGGCCAGCGCGGGATCGTCGGTCGCGACCACGGTGACCAGCCGATCCTGGAACCCGAAGACGCGCACCGAATCCGGGATCAGCACGTGGTTCCAGGCGCCCTGCTCGGTGCGCAGGTTGCTGAACATGGTGAAGGTGCTCTCCGATCGCAGTCCCAGGTAGGGGCACGCGGCGTTTGCGAGCAGCAGCGCGACGGCCACGACGAGGATCGGGTGGCCGAGCCGCCGCCCCGATCGCGGGCGGGCGTACTCGGCGGTGCCACCGCGGCGTCGACCGATCACGAACGCGAAGCCGGCGAGACCGACCATGACGACGATGGCGAGTCGGGCGAGGCCGCCCAATCCATCGGACCACGACCACGGGTCGCGGCCGAAGACCTGTGCGGCGCCGAGCCAGAGACCCACCCCGACGACGAAGAGCACCAGCGACGCGATGGGTGTGGCGACGGAACGTGTCACCGACCGAAATCGTCTGTGTCGGAGCAGGACGGAGTGCAGGGCCGGGACGGTGTGCATCGGCAGGAATGCGACGTAGAGCGCGAGCGCCAACGCCGAGAACGGGACGTTGCCCGCGAGCGCGAGCACCACATGGAACGCAGACCCGAGAACGAGTCCGACCACGCGCGTCCGGGGCACAGCGAGCAGGATCGGCAGCGCGATCTCGATCGCGACGGTCGCCCAGATCGACGGCGTGATCCGCCATGTCCCGCCGATCAGTGTGGGGTCGAACCAGATGATCTTCTATGACATCGGACCGGCGCAGCTGGTCTGCGGGTCGAGGAAGTCGGTGTTCAGCTTCGACAGCGCCGCGGCCGCGTAGACGATGATCAGCTGCACCCGGAGGAACGGCGCGATGGTGTCGTACAACTCTCCGGCCGCGGGCAGGCGTCGGCTCCGGAGGAGGGTCCAGCCCAGGAGGAAGAGGACCGCGAGGCCGGACACGAACACGACGAGCGTGTGGTCGCCGACGTAGGGCAGGTCACCGACCACCGCGACGACCTCGGCGGCCAGCATCATCGCGAACCGGACGACCGACGTCGGCCGCACGAGCAACCACAGCGCGGCGAGGACGACCACGGCGTGCAGGGAGTCGGTCTCGAGGCCGTCCCACCACAGCTGATGCAGGATCAGCGACACCGCCAGCAGCGTGGAGAACAGACCGAACAACCACCGACTGCTCAGTTCCCGAACCCGGGCCTCGCCCGCAGTCCCCGGCAGGGGCGGTCCCGATGACAGCGTGCGGTCTCGGTCGCGGTGACCTCGCGCGATGCCGGTGCCGCTCACCCCGGGTCGAACCCGCCGCGGGGCAGGCCGAGGAGACACTCGCCCGATGCGCGGCTCCGCACGTCTCCGGATGCCGTCACATCTATCAGTGTGCCAGCGTGGAGGGTATGGATCGCGAATACCGCTTCGAGGTGGTGACGCTGCTGGTGTCACCGGGGCACGCCTACTTCGGACGCGCCAAGGACGGTCCGGCCGAGAATGTACCCACCACGCTTCCCGGCCATGTGGAGATCGCCGCCGACAAGGGCATCCGCGGGGACCGGTTCTTCGGGGTGCGGGCGCACACCGAGGCGGCGGTGACCTTCCTGGCGCTCGAGGCGTGGGAGGCCGCCGCCGGGACCGCCGACCCCGTGGTCGCCCGCCGCAACGTGATGGTGCGCGGACTCGAGCTCGATCCCCTGCGCGGCGAGGAGTTCGAGATCGACACCGGTGACGGCCCGGTGCGGTTTTGGGGAGGACGGCCCGCGCACCCGTGTTCGTGGATGGACACCATGGCCGGCGAGGGATCCCGCAAGGCGCTGATCGGACGCGGCGGTCTGCGCGCGCAGCCGCTCAGCGACGGCGTCCTACGTCTCGGCACCGCCGTCATCCGGTGCTCGGTGGAGCTCGATCCGTCCCGTGCCGCCGATCAGGTTCGCCGCGCCCAACCCATCGCCGACGGGAGATGATGGGCACGTGACCGCACCCGAGCCCCGTCCGCCGCTCCCCCCGTTCACGATGGACACCGCCATCGCCAAGGTCCAGGCCGCCGAGGACGCCTGGAACACCCGCGATCCGGAAAAGGTGAGTCTGGCGTACACGCCGGACTCGGTGTGGCGCAACCGCGACACCTTCCTGACCGGGCGTCCCGCGATCGTGGAGTTCCTGACCGCGAAGTGGGAACGCGAACTCGACTACGTCCTACGCAAGAGCCTGTGGGGCTTCCGGGAGAACCGGATGGCGGTGCGGTTCCAGTACGAGTGGCACGACGCCGACGGGGCATGGTTCCGCAGCTACGGCAACGAGCTCTGGGAGTTCGACGAGAACGGACTGATGCGACGGCGCGAGGCCAGCATCAACGACGTGCCCATCGCGGAGCCCGACCGTCGGTACTTCGGGCGCCGACCCGACGACGAGCGCGGTCCGGGTCACGACATCGTGCTGGAATGAGTCAGAGGTTGAAGATCCTGCCGGGGTTGAGGATCCCGAGTGGGTCGAGCGCCGACTTCACCGCCCGCATCACATCGACGGCGCCACCGTGCTCGGCCGCCAGATACCGCTTCTTGCTCAGCCCGATGCCGTGCTCACCGCTGGCCGTGCCCCCGACCGACAGCGCGTACTCGACCATCCGGTCGGAGAACGCACGAGCGCGGCAGTAGGTCTCGCCGCTGTACGGGATGACGACGTGGACGTTGCCGTCACCGATATGGCCGGCGACGGTGATCCCGACGCCCAGTTGCGCCGCACAGCGGTGCGCCGCGTCGACCGCGCCTGCGATCTCGGACAACGGTACGGCGGTGTCGGTGACGAGGAACCGATGTCCGGGATGCGCCGCCTTGATGGCGAAGAACAGATGATGTCTGTTCTCCCACAGCGCCGTTTGCTCCGTCGCGGTCCGAGCGATGTCGATGCCGGTGCATCCGCACTCGCTCGCCAGTTCGGCGACGAGCGCGGTCACGTCGTCGAGCACGGCCCGCGTGGGCCCGGCGGCGTCGACGAACAGGGTGGGTCGCTCGGGGTAGCGGGTCTGTCGGTAGCGGTTGATGGCCGCGATGCTCGCGGCGTCGACGAGCTCGAGACGCGTCACCGCGACAGCGCTCGACAGCATGGCGACCGCAGCGGACACGGCGTCGGAGATGCTGTCGAACTGCAGGCGCAGTGACGCCATCGCATCGGGGACGGGATGGCAGCGAACCGTCAGCCCGGTGATCACCCCGAGTGTGCCCGCCGACCCGATGAGGAGGTCTTTCAGGTCGTATCCGCTACTGGTCTTGGCGACCGGGCGGCCGAGGCGATGGACGGTGCCGTCGGCGAAGACCACCTGCAGCGCAGCGATATTGGGTCGCATGGCGCCGTAGCGCACCGAGGTCGTGCCGCTCGCGTTGGTCGCCGCCATCCCGCCGAGGGTGGCGTCGGCGCCCGGATCGACCGGGAAGTGCAGACCGTGTGGCGTCAACGCCGCATCGAGCTGTGTCCGTGTCACGCCGGGCTCGACGACCGCGGTGAAGTCGAACGGCGACACCCGCGTGATGGCCGTCATCGCCGACAGATCCAACATCACCTCGTCGCCGCGGGCGAGCAGGTGCCCCTCGAGGCTGGTCCCCGCGCCGACGGTGATGACCGGTGTCCGTGTCGCAGAGCACCACCGCACACACTCGACGACGTCGTCGAGTGTGTGGGCGTGCACCACCGCCCGTGGCGGGCGACCACCGCGACCGGTCTCGTCGCGGGTGAACCCATCGAGAACCGCGGCGCGGGTGTCGATCTTGCCCGGCAGGGCGTCGGCGAACGTGGCGGTCATCGGGAATCGGTGGACCGCTCGAGGATGCTGGTCACGAGCATGGTGTGGTCGGAGTGCCGTTGTGTGAGAGTCCATCCGAGGTCGGCGAACGCCGTCTCGTACTCGGCGTCGCTCCACAGTTGGACGCCGGTGATCGCGTGGTAGATCTCGTAGGTCGGTGAGAACCACGGTTGCCCCGTCCATCGCGGCGCGGTGAGTCGGATGCCGTCGCCGATCACCAGCCGGGTCAGGTTGGGGAACCATTCCATCCACCCCGCGAGCACGGGCGCGATCCCGCCACCGTCGCTGGCCAACTGGTGCAGCAGGAAGAACGACATGGCCGTGGTCACCGCCTCACGATCCACGTGGTCGAGCCAGGCGGGCATCTCGGCACCGGGTTGCACCGAGCCCGCGAGCAGGCGCACTCGGTCCGACAGCCCACGCGATCCCATCTCGGCGGTCGCGTCGGCGATCACACCGTCCTCGATGTCGACTCCGATGAACGTCTCCTCGGTGGCGATCTGCGACAGCAGTGCGATCCGCCCGGCATCGGCGCATCCGAGGTCGATCGTGATCCCGGGGGTTCCCGCCGCGATCGCACCTCCGACACCGCCGAGGATCTCCGGGCGTCGTCGGGCGATGTCGGTACAGCCGCGAGCGACATCGCCGGGCTCGGTGGCCGCGGGGATGTGGTCGGCGCCGCGCTGTGCCGACAGCTGTCGGAACGTCGGTTCCCAGCCGCGGACGGCGACGCGCACGAAGCCACGATTGTGGGCGACCTCTCGGCCGGCGTCGGTCAGCAGGATGCCTGCCGGTGAGCCGGCGAGCAGTCCGGCGCGGATCAGTCCGTCGGCGACGACGTTCTCGATCGCCGAGGTCGGCTGGATCGGAGTGTCCGCGAGCAGCGTTGTCCACCAGTCGTAGTCGTCGGCTGCGACGATCAGATGGCCGGCGGTCTGGCCCTCGATGACGTCTCGGAGGGTGACGGCGGGTGACTGTGTTCCGGACGTGGCGGTGTCGGTGATGGGCGTGGTGATGGTCATGATGTGGTCTCCTTCGAGGTGCGTGCGATGGCGTGGATCTCGATGAGCAACCCGTCGATGGGCAGCGTGGTGATAGTGGTGGTGCGGGCAGGGATGCCCGCACCGGTACTTCCGGCGACGCTGCCGAGGAAGAATGTGGCGAACGCCTGGTTCCAGGCGGGGAAATGGGTGCGCTCGGCGAGGAAACAGTCCAGCTTGACGACGTCGAAGCGGCTGCTGCCGCTGTCGGTGAGCGCGGTGTCCAGCTGGGCGAGGACGTCGGCGCACTGCGCGTCGAAGTCGTAGCTGGTGGGGGTCAGGGTCGACGGGTCGACGGCGGCCAGTCCCGAGGTGTACACGGTGTCGCCGTGGCGGACGGCCTTCGGGAAAACCGGTGCCGACGAAGCGGTGTCGGTGGTCATGACCGCACCTCCATCAGGCGGTCGGCGGTGATGTCGGCGACGGTCGCGACGCCCGAGAGCGTCATCAGGACCCGCAGTTCCTCGGCGATCAGCGTCAACACCCGGTGCACACCGGCCTGTCCGGCCGCGGCCAGCCCGTAGATCGCCGCGCGACCGATGATCACGGCATCGGCACCGAGGGCCAGTGCGACGAAGACGTCGGCGCCGGTACGGATCCCGCTGTCGACGAGGACGGGGACGTCGGGTCCGACGGCTGCCCGGATGGCGGGCAGGACGTCGAGGCTGGCGGGGGCGGGGTCCACCTGCCGTCCACCGTGGTTCGACACCACCAGCGCGGATGCGCCGGCGGCGAGTGCTCGGTGGGCGGCCGTGGGGGTGAGGATTCCCTTCGCGATCCACGGCAATTGGAAGTCGCGAGCGGCCGCCGCCAGATCCCCCCAGCTCCAGGCACTCTCGCCGCTGCCCATCAGCTGCCCCATGACCTCGGCCACCCGCGGACCGTCGCCTGCTTCGCCCGGGCCGTCCGCGACCACGACATTGCCGCTGAAGGCGAGCAGGTCCGGCGAGAACCGATTGCGCATGTTGCGGGTGCGGAACCCGCCCATGGGGCAGTCGACGGTCACGCAGATCGCGTCGTAGCCGGCGTCGGCGATCAGATCGGCCACGCGCGCGGCATGCGTGAAGGGATGCAACTGCGCGATGCGGGCGGCCCGCGGGGCGTCCTTCCGCACCTGCGTGTAGGAAAAGCTGCCGGCCTCGGGGACGATGTCGACGGTCCCCGCGTCCGCGGCGGCGGTGGCCACGGCGCGGTGTCCGTCGGGATGGAACAGTGCGTCGCCGCCGAACGGTGCGGTGAGGACGGGCAGGTCGATCCCGATCCCGAGGATCTCGGTGGCGATGGACGGATCGCCGACGCCGCTCATCGGCTCCGGGAGGATGGCGTACCGCTCGAACGCAGACCGGTTGCGGCGCAACGTGGACTCGGTACCGGCGCCGCCCTCGAGGAAGTCGGCGACATCGGCGGGCAGTACGGCGAGCGCCGCATCGCGGATCTCGTCCAGGCTCCCGAAATCGACTGTGGTGGAGTACATCGTGTTGGTCATGCGGGGACTCCCGGGGTGTCTGTGGTGACCTCGGTGGCGTCGTCGGTGCGGCCCGCGACCGAATGGCGATGGCTGTAGCCGACGTAGACGGCGATGCCGACGGCGGTCCAGACCGCGAAGCGGATCCAGGTCAGTGCCTCGAGGGTGGTCAGCAGCCAGACACACCCCGCGATGGCGAGGACGGGGACCAGCGGCATGAGCGGGACACGGAAGCTGCGCGCCCGCTCGGGTGCGGTGTACCGCAGGATCATCACGCCGATCGCGACCACCGCGAAGGCGAACAGCGCACCGATGTTCACCAGTTCGGCGACGGTGTCGATGGGCAGCAGCCCGGCGATCACCGCACCGACGATGCCCAGCGCGATGCCCAGACGCTTCGGGGCTCCGCGGCGCGTCGTCACCGACAACGCCCGCGGCAGCATCCCGTCGCGACACATCGCGAACACCAACCGAGTCTGACCGTAGAACAGCATCAGCAACCCCTTGGTGAGCGCGATGACCGAGGCGACCAGGATGACCTTCCCGATCCATCCGGCGCCGACGGCCGCCAGCGCGGTGGCGACGGGCGCCTCGTTGTTCAGCGACGGATACGGTGCGACACCGGTCAGCACAGCGGACACGCCGACGTAGAGCACGGTCGCGATCACGACGGAACCGATGATGCCCCAGGGCATGTCACGACCGGGGTTCTTGGTCTCCTCGGCCGAGGTGGCGACGATGTCGAAGCCGAGGTAGGCGAAGAACGCCAGTGCGGCGCCCGCGGCGATGCCGTGTGCCCCGAACGGCGCGAACGGTGCCCAGTTCGAGGTGTGCACGTGCGGTGCGCCGATGATGACGACCAACACGAGTACCGCGATGGTGAGCGCCACCAGCGACTTGACCACCGCAGCAGTCAGTTTCACATCGAGTACGAGTACCGCGACGATGGCCCCGATGATCAGCACAGCCGGGAGGTTGACGACGCCACCGGCGCCGGGCCCGGCGGTGATCGCGGTGGGCAGGGTGACGTCGAACAGGCTGTGCAGCGTGGCCGTGAACAACCCCGACCACCCGATTGCCACCGCTGAACCGGCAACCACCAGCTCCAACAGCAGATTCCAGCCCACCAGGAACGCCGACTGCTCGCCCATCGACTGGTACGTGTAGGTGTACGCGCTCCCCGACATCGGCGTCATCGATGCGAGTTCGCTGTAGCAGAGCGCGACGAGCACACAGATCACCCCGGCGAGCACGAACGAGATCATGATCGCCGGGCCCGCCTTCGTGGCCGCCGCGACGCCGGTGGTGACGAAGATCCCGGCTCCGACGATGGCGCCGACACCCATGGCGATGAGGTCGAGTCGACCGAGCCTGCGGTGCAGGACGCGTTCACCGTCGGGTTCGGAGGTCGGCACGGTCGGTGTCCGTCGGCGCAGTGAGCGGACTTGCGGGCGAAAGGTGGTGGCCATGTCGGCTCCTCGAGATATGACGGTGCGCCGGATCCGACTGCGGCACTGCAGAGGGAATCCGTTGCGGGTGTGGACGGATCAGACGAGAGCTTCGGAGACGCGTTCCGGCGACGATGCCGATGTGGTGGTGTGGCGTGCGCGGGTGACCGCGGCGATGGCGAGGATCAGGGTGAGCAGAGCCGCGGCGGTGAGGACGGCGGTCGACATCGACGCCGTGGTGGCCACGACACCGAACCCGACGGTGGCGATGGCGGCGAACAGGTAGGCGACCGCTGCATATCGCGACGCAGCCCTGGCGTGGTCTCCCGGTTCCGTTGCTGCACTGACGATGTGGAGACCCGAGCGGTAGGACAGGCCCTGTCCGACTCCCGCCACCACTCCACCCACGACCAGGACCGCGAGGCTGGGAACGACCGGAACCAGCGCGGTGACGGCCACGCCGACGATGATGATCGCCTGTGCCATCAGGGGATGGGCGAGCAGTGCGGTCGGGCGGACGGCGCGCTGTGCGAGCCAGGCGCTGACCAGGTAGATGGTGACCGGCAGCGCCAACAGTGTCAGGTTGCGGGTGGAGAGCAGCTCGGCGCCGTAGCTGGGGAGCAGGGCGACGACGAGCCCCGCCGACACCCACGCGGATACACCGCAGAGGTAGCCGACCAGCGGGCGTTCGGGGATGCGGGGACGTGATGCGTCGGCCGGGCTGCTCGTGGCCGCGACGGTGGATCGCGCAGAGGGGGCGACGACGCGGGCTCGGTCGGCGCAGACCGCTGCGGCCAGGATCGCGAGAAGTACCGCGTGGACCAGGTAGACCGTGACGCGCGGCGCGGGGAGGTACTCGGCGAAGCCGGCGGCGGCCATCGTCCCGATCGCGGACCCGAGGACGGTCGCCGTCGCCATGGCGGTGCGTCCCCGCTCGCCGAGTCGCTCGAGGATCAAGCCGGCCACCGACCCGGTGACCAGCCCCACCGAGATCCCCGCGGCGACACGAGCGGCGCAGGCGATCGGGGCCGACTCGGCCAAGGCCATCACCACGTCGGCGACGACGCTCGCGGTGCAGCCGGCGGCGATGCGCCACCACCATCCGGTGCGCGCCCGCGGCCTCCCGATGGTCGCGAGTGCCGGGACCAGTGCGATGAGGTAGGCGGCGAAGATGACCGTGATGAGGATCGGGCGCAGATCCCAGCTCGAGCGGTAGAGCGGCATCATGCCGGTCGCCATGTTCGGCTGCGCCATCACGAGGACCAGCAGCGCACCGGGGAGCAGGGTTCGCATGGCTCGCCTCCGATCGCTAACTGGGAAGTTCTTGTCACTTAGGCAGCAACCGTAGCGGATGATTCGCGAATTGGGAAGAACTTCTCGGATACAATCGGAACCATGGACGGCGCACAGCAGCGGACCCACACCCGGAGCGATGCGGTGCGCAGCCGTGTCGCGCTCACCGACGCGGTGGAGCGGTTGCTCCGGGAAGGGCGCGTCGATTTCTCGATCCCGGAGCTCGCCAGTGAGGCCGGACTCGGCGTCGCCACCGCCTACCGGCACTTCCCCGCACCGTCAGATGCGTTGCACGCCTACTACGCCCGTGCTGCGGGCGAGTTGGTGGAGGCGTTGCGCGACATCGATGTCGACCTCGATCCGGTGCGGCGTTTCGAGACGCACTGCCGTGAGTGGATCGCGCAGGCGCAGACGTGGGGCCCAGCGGTCCGCCACATCCGCAGCCACGAGGGGTTCATCGAGCGTCTCGACAACGGGGATCCGTCGATCGTCGCGCTGTACTCGGCGTTGGATGCGGTCCTGCAGGCGTTGGTCGACGCCGGGCACATGCCGGCGGGTGACCGGCGCGTCGCGGTGCTGCTGTGGATCACGATCTTCGACGAGCGGGTGGTCTACGACCTCGAGCACCACCACGGCTGGACTGCCGAGCAGATCGTCGAGCACCTCGGACGGGCCGCCCGAGGTGCGCTCCGCATCACCTGACCGCTGGTCGGGCCCTCGTCCCCGCCCGTCGGGCCGTTGTGACCGCGGGTTCGGCGCAAGCGAGCAGCGAATCGGGCACTACGCTGAACATCGACCCCGGGGAGAGATGTGGACGACACCGTGCCGATCGGCTCGAGCAGCCGATTCAGCCATCGTTGGAAGGCTGCTCTCCTCGTCGCGATCGTGGTCGCCGCTGTCGTCGTCGCGGTGACCGTCGACATCCCCGATCCGCAACCCCTGCGTGACCGTGTCGACTCGGCCGGAGCCTGGGGCCTCGTGCTGTTCGTCCTCATCTACATCGCGGTGTCGCTCACACCGTTTCCCGCGAGCGCTCTCACCATCGCGAGTGGACTGCTCTTCGGGCTCCTCGAGGGCACGATCGTGGTGATGGTCGCGGCGACCATCGGTGCATGGTTGGGGTTCCTGCTCGCCCGATGGCTCGGGCGCGACGGTGTGGCCCGACTCGGATGGGAACGCATCGCATCGATCGACGCGATCCTGCGGCGTCGTGGACTCATCGCGATGGTGCTGATCCGCCTCATCCCGTTCCCGTTCGCCGTCGTCAACTACGCCGCCGGCCTCAGCGCGATCCGGGGACGCGACTACCTCATCGGCACCGTCGTGGGCATTCTCCCGTCGGCGATCGGGTACACCGCTGTCGGCGCGTACGGAACCTCTCCCCTGTCGTGGCCGTTCGTCGGCGCGCTGGCCGCGGTCGCGGTCATCGCGATCGTCTCCGGTGTGGCCGCACGGCGCCTGCGTCACCCCGAGCCGTTGCCCGACGGTGCCGCGGGAGAACCGGTCGACGGCGTCCTCGGGTACTGACCTCGACCGGCGGGATGTGCTTGTCTGGAAAGCATGACCACCGCCGACATCAACTTCTACTTCGACCCGGTGTGCCCGTTCGCCTGGATGACCAGCAAATGGGTACGCATGGTCCAGCGCGAACGCGACTACTCCGTCGAGTGGCGCTTCATCTCGCTGCGACTCCTCAACTCCCACATCGACTACGACGCCCACTTCCCGCCCGAGTACGAGGCGGGACACACCGCGGGTCTGCGCCTGCTCCGCGCGGCGTCATCGGTGCGCGAGCAGTACGGCCGCGAAGGTGTCACAGCGCTGTACGCGACGCTGGGTGACCACATCTTCGACTCCGATCCGGTACCGGACGAGGATCCCGCGCACCGCGGCACACGCGAGTTCCTCGCCCCGATCCTCGACGAGCTCGGTATGTCCGACGCGCATCTCGACGCCCTCGACGACGCCGGTCGCGACGCGGAGATCCAGGCCGAGACCGACGAGGCCCTCGCCCTCACCGGTAAGGACGTCGGGACGCCGATCATCCACTTCCGGCCGCCGGAGGGTGTCGCGTTCTTCGGGCCGGTGATCAGTCGCCTGCCCGATCCGTCGGAGGCCGCCGAGTTGTGGGACCACGTCGTCGGTCTCGCACGGTTCCCCGGATTCGCCGAACTCAAGCGCAGCCTGCGGGAGATGCCGCAACTGCGCGGGCTCGGCGTCTCCGAGGACGAGGCCGGCGCCACGGAGGACTGGCACGGGGGCTCGCGCCGCCAGAAGCGCTGACGAGCCCCCGTCCGGCTCAGCCGAGCGCGTCGACCGCGGCGAGGATGTCGGCGGTCTCGGTGCGGGTCGTGTAGTTCGGGTGCACGTCGATGAACGCGATCGTGCCGTCCGCGTCGAGAACGACGACGGTCGGGAACGGCAGATCGGCGGTGCCGTCGGCGTTGTGCTCGGTGACGTCGAGGCCGAGCTGCTTCTGCGCCGCGATGGCGTCGGGGTTGTTGGGCGCGATGATCCCGAGGTGGCCCGCGAGCGCGTTGCCGGGATCCGACAACACCGTGAAGGTCAGCTCGTTCGACTCCTGCGCGCTGAGCGAGCCGTCGGGCTTCTGGGGGCTGATGGCGATCAGGGTCGCGCCACGGTCGGCGAGCGCGGGCACCAGTTCGCGCTGGTAGGCGCCGAGTGCCACGTTGCAGTAGGGGCACCAGGCGCCGCGGTAGAACACGAGAACAGCGGGGCGCCCGCTGATCTCGCTGTGCAGACGAGTGGTGGCACCCTGGGCGGTGATGAGCTCGACGTCGGCGACGGTGCTCCCGACCGCGGCCACCCCGGCGGGCGTGCCGGCCGCGTCGAGCCCGTCCCGGTCGGCGGCGAATGCCGCGCTCACCTCGGCGGGGAGTTGGGTGAGCGAACCCTCGAGGGTCGCGGTCAGCTGCTGGGTCATCGAATCCTGCGATGTGGTCATCGTGATTCCTTCACTGGTGTGTCCGATCCCGGGGCACGCCGCCTCGGTGACACCAGACTGTCGAAACAAAAGTGGACTGTCCAATCCAGAAACTCTAGGGTGGATCGATGACCGTCGACACTCAGCGCACGCACACCGGGAGACCGCTCACGGTCAGGGGTCGCGAGACCCGGGCGCGCATCGTCACCGCGGCAGCCGAGCTGATGCTCGACACCGGCGTCGCGGGCACCACGATGGAGGACGTCCGGGCGCGCGCCGGCGTCAGCAGTTCGCAGATCTATCACTACTTCGCCGACAAGGACGCGCTCGTGCACGCGGTCATCGAGCATCAGGACGAAACCATCGTCGGCGCACACGAGTCGATGTTCGCCGATATCGACTCGATCGACGCACTCCGGCGGTGGTGCGCGTGGATCGTCGACTACCAGCGCCTCGGCGGGTGCTCGGGCGGATGCCCGTTGGGATCACTGGGTGTCCAGGTCGCCGAGGTCGACGTCGACGCGCGTGCCGGCGTCGCACGAGCCCTCGGGCGATGGGAGCGGGCGATTCGCCGCGGCTACGAGTCGATGCGTGCGCGTGGGGTGTTCGACGACCGCGCCGACACCTCGGCCCTCGCCATGTCGACTCTCGCAGCGCTGCAGGGCGGGCTGCTCATGGCCCAGATCCAGCGCAGCACAACACCGTTGGAGGCGTCACTCGACGCCGTCGTGCGTCACGCCGAGCTTCTCGCGGCGCAGTCAGTCGCCTAGTCCGTGGTGGCACTCCCCCGGACACAGGCGGGCGACCGCGTCGGTGAGGGCGTCGACCGCCCATGACCGCTCGGTTGTGTCGGCGTCGGGAAGGAGCTTTGCGGCGAGTCCGTCGACGAGTGCGACGACGGTGAACGCCGCAGCAGCGCAATCCAGATCGGCATCCACCTCACCGCACATCTGACCGTTCTCCAGCGCTGCGCTCACCCGCCGGAGTATCTCGTCGCGTGCGTCGTCGAGGTGGGTACGGATGGTGGCGTCCTCGAGGGACAGGCCGGCGAAGGCGTGCGTGAGGTACACCTCGTCGCGTCGCGTGGGTGAGAGCGGCAGTAGCTGCGCCAGGCCGTCGACGAGCATCTGCTCGATACGCGCCCCGCGTCGCTCCGACAGCGCGATCTGGTGGTCGACCCGGTCGAGAACGCTCTCGTGCACGGCGCGGAACGCGTCGATGAGGAGATCCTCCTTGGTGCGGTAGTAGTGCTGCACCATGCCGACGGACACGCCCGCGGCGTCCGCGGTTCGTGCGACGGTGACGTTCCCGATGCCCTGCGCACGTGCGACGGCCCGGACGCCCGTGACGATCTGCGCTCGACGCGCGTCTCGATGTTCGGTCGCTGCCATGCCTCGACCCTATCCGCGTGGACGGCGCGAAACCAATATGCTTGTATTGCTCCCATGCAATACGGTCATATTGAGAATGTCGGACCGTCGCGCCGATCGAGCTGCCTCCGAACACTTGTCGTGGCCGTCCTCCTCGCGCTGTGCGTCGGTACGCTGGCAACTGCATCAGGCAGACCGGCCGACGATGTCGGATCGCGCGTCGACACCTACCTCGATCGCGTGGCCGACGAGCAGTCGATCCCGGGTATGGCCGTTGCCGTCATCGACGGCGAGGCGCCGCCTGTCCACCACTTCCGCGGGTACGACGGAGAAGGGCGCGCCGTCGATGCGCGAACGCCCTTCCTCATCGGGTCGGTGGCCAAGTCGATGACCGCGGCAATCGTGGCGAAGCAGGTACGGGCGGGATTGTTGCGGTGGTCCGACCGCGTCGGTGATCACCTGCCGTGGTCGGCGGCCGCTGACGCGACGACAGAACAGTTGCTCACGCACACCGCCGGTTTCACGGCGTCCGATGGATTGGCCGTGTCGGAGCGGTTCGACAACTCCGCCGGCGCGATCGACCGTGCAGCGCGGGATCTACACCGTTCGGGTCGCCCCGGGGTCTACCGATACAGCGACGCCAACTACCTGATGCTCGGTGCCCTGATCGAGAAGGTCACCGGTCGACCGTATGCCGACGTCCTGCGCTCGGATCTGCTGGATCCGCTCGGCATGGCACACACATCGGCCGCGTCGGCCGATGTCCGCGATCTGCCTGCAGGACATCGGTTCTGGTGGGGGCAGCCGGTCCGGTACGACCCCGGCTTCGACGAATCAGGAGCGCCGTACGGCTACATCGCGTCGACGATCGAGGACATGGTCGTCTACGCGCAGGCGCAGATGGGACGAGCTCCCGACGTTCTCGATGCCACGATGCTGGCCGACCTCCATCGTCCGCGTGTTCGGTCGGGCGACGACCGGTACGGGTTCGGTTGGCGTGTCGCTGATTCCGACGGACGCCGGGTGGTGCACCACACGGGGGCGACGCCCGGCTACTTCGCGCACGTGATGCTCAGGTCCGACGGGAACGGTGTCGTCGTGCTCGCGAATGCGTACAGCGAGGCTCGCGCCCCGGCCCTCGCTGCTGTGGCCGGTGATCTCCTCGCCATCACCGACGGACAGCGACGTGAGCCCGGGTCCGGCGACGCCGCGCTCGGGCTGCTGCCATGGGCTCTGGCGGCTGCGGTGGGAATCGGACTGCTGGCCACGGTTCTCGCGTGGCGTCGCGTTCGTCGCCGCGGGATCCGCATCGCCTGCGCCGTCGCATCGCTCGGTGTCGTCGCGGCCGTGGTGATGGGACCCTGGCTCCTCGGAGCGTCAGCGCGACAGCTGTGGATCTGGGCGCCGGACGCGGCGGTCGGTCTCGTCGCGACCGCAGTGTCGTGGGCAGCCCTGGCTGCGACCCTGGTCGGGCGTAGACGCCCCGGATGGATTACGTGGCAGTGGGTGCGGGTGCGTCCTCGCGCTGCGGCTCGCGACTGAGCCGCCCCGCCCACCAGGCGCACATCATGAGCTGCACCTGGTGGAACACCAACAGCGGCAGCACGATCAGGCCCACCTGCGAGTCGGAGAACAGCACGGCGGCAATGGGCAGGCCGGTGGCGAGACTCTTCTTGGTGCCGCAGAACTGGATCGCGATCTCGTCGGCACGGTCGAAGCGCATCAGGCGCGCTACCCGCGAGGTGAGCCACAGCAGGAAGCCCACCAACGCGACCGATCCCGCGATCAGCACCAGCACCTGCCACCACTGCACCGTCGACCAGATGTGCTGCTGCATGCCCTCGCTGAACGCGACGTAGACGACCAGCACGATCGACCCGCGGTCGACGAGCTTCGTCGGCTTGGCGTGTGCGGTGAGCCACGATCCGATGACCGGGCGCGCGAGCTGACCGACGATGAACGGCACGAGGATCTCGAGGACGATGGTCAGGAACGATCCGGGCGAGATGCTGACGCCGCCGGTGGTCGAGATGAGCGCCACCACGAGCAGCGGTGTGAGGACGACGCCGAGGAGATTCGACGCCGACGCGCTCACGATCGCGCCGGCCACGTTGCCCCGGGCGATGGAGGTGAACGCGATCGACGACTGCACCGTCGACGGCACGAGACACAGGAACAGCACACCGGTGTACAGGTCGTCACCGAGTACGTGCGGAGCGATCGGTCGCAGCGCGAGCCCGATCAGCGGGAACAACACGAAGGTGAACGCCAGGATCGTGAGGTGCAGGCGCCAGTGGGTGAGTCCGGCCAGTGCCTCGCGCGGATGCATACGCGCGCCGTAGAGGAAGAACAGGAGCGCGATCGCGGCCACCACCACCCACGACATCACGTCGGCGAAGCCACCACCGGCGGGGAGGATCGAGGCGATCGCGACCGCGGCGAGGATCGCCAGGATGAAGCCGTCGATGTGCAGACGTGCGAGCACGATGGGTTACCCGGCGCGTCAGGAGGTGTGTGCCGAGGCGTCGGCGGAGGCGGCCGCGGCCGGGGCGCAGGAGCCCTGCAGCACGCAGCTGCCGCATCCGCCGGAGGTCCCGCACGACGACGACTCCTCGTCCCAGTCGGGCACCCGCGCGGCCGCGCGCAGTCCGTAGGAACTCGCCGCGCCCAGGATGACCAGCGCCGCCACCAGCGCGACCAGCGCGAACACCAGGCCGGTGACGCTGCCGGCGCCCAGGCCGAGCACCGCGCCGAGGGCGAGGATGACTCCCCCACCGATGAGTCCCGGTCCGGCGACGGCGTGCGCCGCGGCGAATGTCTCGTCGGTGCGCAGGGTGACCGGCGTGCGGATACCCACGAACCGGTTGCGCGGCAGGCGCCGGGTCACGCCGAGAACCCCGGACGTGACGAAGACGACCGCCAGGACGGCATCGACCACGGCGATGGTCAGGGCAGCTGCGTTCACGGTGTCGATTCTACGAGCACCTACCGCCCCCGACCGCATCGAGGTGACGCTTTACGCTGGTCAGGTGACTGAGTACCGCTACACCGCCCAGCTGGCCGGCGAGATCGAGGAGCGCTGGCAGGGGATCTGGAACGACCGCCGCACCTACGAGGCCCCGAACCCGGTGGGCCCGCTGGCCGGCGATCTGTCCGCCTTCGGCGCTCCGGACCGGTCGAACAAGCTCTTCGTCCAGGACATGTTCCCGTACCCGTCCGGCGCCGGCCTGCACGTCGGTCACCCGCTCGGGTTCATCGCCAGCGACGTCTACGCGCGCTTCCACCGCATGGACGGCGCCAACGTCCTGCACACGATGGGCTTCGATGCCTTCGGCCTGCCCGCCGAGCAGTACGCCGTGCAGACGGGTACGCATCCGCGGTCGACCACCGAGGCGAACGTCGAGCGCTACCTCGCCCAGATCCGTCGGTTGGGTCTCGGTCACGACGAGCGTCGCCGGGTCGCCACCACCGACGTCGATTTCTACCGCTGGACGCAGTGGATCTTCCTGCAGATCCACGACGCCTGGTACGACACCGACGCCGACCGTGCGCGCCGCATCCCCGAACTGGTCGCCGAGTTCGAGACAGGCGAGCGCGCACCGAAGAACGGTGAGGTCTGGGCCGAGCTCGACCGCCTCGGGCGTGCCGAGGTCCTCGACTCCTATCGCCTGGTCTACCAGTCCGATTCGGTGGTGAACTGGTGTCCCGGTCTGGGGACCGTGCTGGCCAACGAGGAGGTCACCGCCGACGGTCGCAGCGACCGCGGCAACTTCCCGGTGTTCCGGAAGCGTCTGCGGCAGTGGATGATGCGCATCACCGCCTACTCCGACCGTCTGATCGACGATCTCGAACTGCTCGACTGGCCCGACAAGGTCAAGGCGATGCAGCAGAACTGGATCGGGCGGTCGCGCGGCGCGCAGGTCGCCTTCGGTGTCCCCGGTGTGGCGAGTCCCATCGAGGTGTTCACGACCCGCCCCGACACCCTGTTCGGCGCCACGTACATGGTGCTGGCGCCCGAACACGCGCTCGTCGACGCGATCGTCGCCGACGCCTGGCCGGCCGATGTCGACGCCCGCTGGACCGGCGGCGCAGCCGATCCCGCGGCCGCCGTCGCGTCGTACCGCGCCGGAATCGCTGCGAAGTCCGATCTCGAACGGCAGGAGAGCAAGGAGAAGACCGGCGTCTTCACCGGCGCCTACGCCACGAATCCCGTGAACGGACAGCAGGTCCCGGTGTTCATCGCCGACTATGTGCTCATCGGGTACGGCACCGGCGCCATCATGGCGGTGCCCGCCCACGACGGGCGCGACCACGAGTTCGCGACCGCTTTCGGCCTTCCCATCGTCGAGGTGATCGGGTCCGAGCAGGGCGTCGCCGACGCGGCGTACACCGGCGACGGACCGATCGTGAACTCGGACTTCCTCGAGGGTATGCGCGTCGACGAGGCGAAGACGGCGATCATCGACTGGCTCGAGGCCCGGGGCGCGGGAACGGGGACCGTGCAGTACAAACTGCGCGACTGGCTGTTCGCACGCCAGAGATACTGGGGTGAGCCGTTTCCCATCGTCTACGGCGCGGACGGGACCGCGCATGCCATCCCGGAGTCGGACCTGCCGGTGGAGCTTCCCGAGGTCGACGATTTCGCGCCGGTGTCGTTCGACCCCGACGACGCCGACAGCGTGCCCTCGCCCCCGTTGGCCAAGGCCACCGACTGGGTGAACGTCGAACTCGATCTCGGCGACGGGCTGCAGCACTACACCCGCGACACCAACGTCATGCCGCAGTGGGCCGGCAGCTCCTGGTACCAGCTGCGCTACATCGACCCCACCAACGACGAGACCCTCTGCGCGCCCGAGAACGAGCAGTACTGGATGGGCCCGCGCCCGGATCTCCACGGCCCGAACGACCCCGGCGGTCTCGACCTCTACATCGGCGGCGTGGAACACGCTGTCCTGCATCTGCTGTACTCGCGGTTCTGGCACAAGGTGCTGTTCGACCTCGGCCACGTCAGCTCGAAGGAGCCCTACCGCAAGCTCTACAACCAGGGCATGATCCAGGCCTTCGCCTACACCGACGCCCGCGGCATCTACGTGCCCGCCGACGAGGTCGTCGAACGCGACGGTGGCTTCTTCCTCGGTGACGCACCGGTGAACCGCGAGTACGGGAAGATGGGGAAGTCGCTCAAGAACTCCGTTGCGCCCGATGACATCTGCCGCGACTACGGCGCCGACACCCTGCGCGTCTACGAGCTCTCGATGGGTCCGCTCGACCAGTCGCGTCCGTGGGCGACCAAGGATGTCGTCGGTGCGCAGCGTTTCCTGCAGCGTGTGTGGCGCCTGGTGATCGACGAGGAGACCGGTGCGGTCCGCGTCACCGACGCCACGCCGGGCGAGGACACCCAGAAGCTGTTGCACCGCACCATCGCCGGAGCACGTGACGACTACGCGGCGCTGCGGGACAACACCGCGGTCGCGAAGCTCATCGAGCTCACCAACCACCTCACGAAGGTGTACGCCGACGGCGCCCCGCGCGACGTCGTGGAGCCGCTGTTGCTGATGCTGGCACCGGTGGCACCGCACATCGCCGAGGAACTGTGGTCGAGGCTCGGCCACCCGGATCCGCTGGCCCGCGGTCCCTTCCCCGTCGCCGACGAGAGCCTTCTGGTCGAGAACACCGTGGAGATCCCGATCCAGGTGAAGGGCAAGGTGCGCAGCCGCATCACGATCGCGGTCGACGCCGACGAGGCGTCGGTGACGGCGCTCGCCCTCGCCGACGAGAAGATCGCGCCGCTGCTCGACGGTGAGCCCCGGAAGGTGATCTTCGTGCCGGGCAAGATGATCAACATCGTCCCGTAGGACATCCGGTGAGCGGATCGGCGCGGGTCGCCACGGCATCGACGCCGAGGTTCGTGCTGATCCTCATCGGCGTGGGCGGTTTCCTCGACGCGTACACCTACCTCACCCGCGGCGGCGTGTTCGCGAACACCCAGACCGGCAACGTGATCCTGCTCGCGACGTCCGGGGCGGCGGGGGAGTGGCATCGTGCCGTCGCCCACCTGTGGTCGATCCTGGCCTTCGTGATCGGCGTCCTCGTCGCCACGGTCCTGCGCACCTGGTGGCGCGACGCCACGAGCGCCGCACTCCTGGTGTCGGTCACCTCCGCGCAGGCACTCGTGCTCGGAGTGGTGGCCGCCGTGCCCGCCGAATGGCCGAATGTCGTGGTGACGGTGCCGATCGCGTTCGTGGCGGCCATGCAGATGGAACTGTTCCGCACCATCGGCGGGATGCCCATCATCACCATCGCGACCACGGGCAACCTGATGCGCTTCGTCGAGTCGGTACACGCTCTGCTGACGCAGCGCGACGCCGAGAGTCGCCGCCGGTGCGCTCTCTACAGCGCGGTGGTGGCGGCGTTCGCCGGGGGAGCGGTGGTCGGCGCGATCGTCTCGCGTTGGCTGGGCACGCCGGCGGTGGCCGTCTGCGCGGTCGCGATGATCGTCGTCGCACTCTTCGTGGTGCACGACGCCCGCCAGATCGACGCCGACGCCCCCGAACCGGAGGGGTGAGAACTCACTTTCGCGGCAACGTCAGGACGAACGCCGCGGCGCGATCGGTCCAGTCGCCGAGCGCGTCGTCGTCGACGAGGCCCGGCGGGTCGATGCGGAGCCATCCGCGAGCGGGCTTGCCCGACATGATCATCGGTCCGACGTGGTCGCGGGCCATCAGAGCGTCGGCGTCGGCCGGATCGACCCGCACCATCAGGCCCTGCTGCTTGCTGAGGATGACCACGGCCATGTGACCGTCGACGAGGAACGCGAGGCCGCCGAACATCCGCTTCTCGGTGAGGTGCGGCTCGGTCTCCATCGCGTCGCGGATGCGATCGGCGAGGTCCTCGTCGTAGGCCATGGTCTGCGCTCCAGGGCGTCTCAGTGCGTGGCGACGGCCGCGGGGTCGGATTCGATGTGGCGGTGCGACAACTCGCGCAGAGCGCGGAACACCCGACGCGACGACTCGGCCCACGGCATGAGGATCGGGAACACGTGGAACATGCCCTTCTCCTCCATCGCGTACACGGTGACACCCGCGGCCGAGAGGCTCTCGGCGAACTTCCGGATGCCGTCGCGGAACATCTCGTCGGCCCCCCAACAGACGAAGGTCGGTGGGAACCAGGTGGGGTCGGGCTTGGCGTAGATCGCCGACACGCGTTCGTCGTTGGGCTGAACACCCTGCAGGTACGGACTGACCGGCACGTTCCACGGCAGGATGTCGAGCTGGGCGTTGGCGGTGATCGACGGGTGATTGAGGTCCAGGTCGACCTCGGGCGAGAACAGCATCACCGCAGCGGGTTTCGCCAGTCCGTGGTCGTGCAGATACGACACCAAGGAGGTGGCGAGGCCGCCACCTCCGGAGTCGCCGGCGATCACGATGTGCTCGGCGTCGATCCCACGCTCGAGCAGACCGCGGTAGGCGTCGGCGGCGTCGTGCACGCCCGCGGGGAACGGGAACTCCGGTGCCATGCGGTAATCGGCGATGAACACCTCGTAGCCGGTGATGTTGACCAGCGATGCGGCGAAGGCCGAGTACATGATCGGCGACGTGCCGATGTACCCGCCGCCGTGGAGGTAGAGGACCGTGGCGGTGATCGTCTCCTTGTCCTCGCTGTCGTCGACGTAGTCGTCGGAGCTGGCCTTGGCGCGGCACCAGATGCCCTCGATACCGCCGACCGTGTCGTCGGTGAGCTCGACACCGTCGGTGAGGCTGATGAACGGCGGCATCACCACGCGGCAGATGTCGTCGAGGATCTTCTCCATCGACCGGAACTCCTCGATCGGCAATGCCATCGAGTAGCCCATGAACGACCGGATGGTCTGCCGCGTCACCGATTGACCGATGTTGTCGAGCAGCCCGCCCGGTCCCTCCCAGAACCGCCGGAACGGGACCCGGGCGAGGCCGTTGAGCATGCTCTCGGCCAACCCGACCATCGCCAACGCGGTCACCGGGGCCGATGCCGTCTGCACTTCGGGACGATCCGCCATCACCATGGGGCTCATCCTAGGGAAGCCACCGACAGTACAGCCAACCCTGTATCGTCAGCCGCCATGACCACCGCGCTGCGTCACGACGCCCTCGCCCGATTCGGATATGCGCTGTCCGACGCCACCCGCACCCAGATCCTGATGCGGCTCGCCGACGCACCGGGCTATCCATCGGATCTGGCGGTCGAGATCGGGGTGTCGCGACAGATCCTCTCGAACCACCTCGCGTGCCTGCGCGGCTGTGGACTCGTGGTCGCGACGCCGGAGGGCCGGCGTACGCGCTACGAGCTGGCCGACGCCCGTATCGGCCGTGCCCTGCACGACCTGGTCGGCGTCGTGCTCGCGGTCGATCCGGCGTGCTGCCCCGGTTCCGACGCGCACGGGTGCTGCTGATGGGGACCGGGACCGAGACGGTGACGCTGCCGGATCGGCGGACGGTGTTGTCGCGGCGGATCCGGTGGTTCGTCGCGATCACCATCACCTACAACGTGATCGAGGCCGTCGTCGCGCTCGTCGAGGGCACGCGGGTGTCGTCGACGGCGTTGATCGGCTTCGGCCTGGACTCGGTGATCGAGGTGTCCTCGGCGGCTGCGGTGGCATGGCAGTTCGCCGGTCGGGATCCCGAGGCGCGGGAGAAGATCGCGCTGCGCATCATCGCGGTGTCGTTCTTCGCCCTCGCCGCCTATGTCGCCGTCGATGCCGTTCGCGGGCTCCTCGGTGCGGCCGACGCCCGGCACTCGGTGGTCGGGATCGTCCTGACCGCTCTCAGCCTGGCGATCATGCCGGTGCTGTCGTACGCCCAGCGGCGGGCGGGCCGCGAACTGGGTTCGGCGTCGGCGGTGGCCGACTCGAAGCAGACGCTGCTGTGCACCTACCTGTCGGCGGTCGTGCTGGTGGGTCTGGTGCTCAACTCGACGCTGGGATGGTCGTGGGCCGATCCGATCGCGGCACTCGTGATCGCCGCCATCGCGGTACGCGAGGGCCTGAACGCGTGGAGAGGCGATGCGTGTTGCGCCCCGCTGATACCCGGTCGCCCCATGACATCGGATCGCGCCTGCGACTGCTGCGACTGAGGCTTGCGCCGGGATGTCGCGGTTGATTAGCCTGACTCCAACGAACTAGAGTCAGGAGGTGGCCATGACGAATGTGGCCGATGCAGTGGTTCTGGTGACCGGGGGTCGCCGTGGCCTGGGGGCGGCACTTGTCGACGAGGTGCTCGCGCGCGGCGCTCGAGCCGTCTACTCGACGGCACGCACCGAGTTCGCCGACGATCGACCTGCCGTCACGACCGCTGCACTCGACGTCCGCTCGCAGGATTCCGTCGAGGCACTCGCGGCGAGGGCAACCGATGTCGACATCGTCATCAACAACGCCGGCGTACTCGTCCCCGCGCCCCTGCTCAGCGGCGAGTTCTCCGACATCACGGACACCTTCGACGTCAACGCCTTCGGCCCGCTCCGCGTCACGCGGGCGTTCGCCCCGATCCTCGCGCAGAACGGTGGCGGTGCCGTCGTCACCATCCACTCGGTGCTCTCCTGGCTCGCGGGCAGCGGCGCCTACGGCGCATCGAAGGCCGCGATCTGGTCGGTGACCAACTCGCTGCGTACCGAATTGGCCGCCCAGGGCACCCAGGTGCTCGGGGTCCACGCGGGGTTCATCGACACCGAGATGGTCGCCGACATCCCGATGGAGAAGACGTCGCCGGCGATCGTGGCGAGCCGGATCCTCGACGGCCTGGAGGCGGGGGAGCGAGAGGTGCTGGCCGACGACATCACCGTGGCCGTCAAATCGATGCTGTCCGGACCGGTCGACGACCTCGTCTTCAGCGCTGACCACTGAAGCCGACACCCGAGGAGGAGAGATCTCATGCCGCTGTGGACCATTCACCACTCGCCGGGCATCTTCACCGACGAGGACAAACATGCTCTGGCCGAACAGATCACCGATCGCTACGAGAAGGTGGGCCTTCCCCGCTTCTATGTCGTGGTGATCTTCCGGGAGGTCGGTGCCGGCGACAACTTCGTCGGCGGGGCATCCGCACCGAAGACCGCACGGATCGAGATCGCCCACATCGCACGACATCTCCCCGATTCGGCGAGCCGCCGACGCACCGCCCGGTGGGTCGGCGACGTGCTCTCCCCCTATCTCGATCGCGACGAGATCCACTGGGAGTTCCACATCGACGAGACCAGCGAGGAGTTGTGGATGATCAACGGCCTCGTCCCGCCCCCGGCGCGATCGGAGGCGGAGAAGGCGTGGGCCGCGAACGGTCGTTCCGCGCCCTACTGACCGACGAGCGAGCGACCGACGCCCCACCGTGTGGTGGGGCGCCGGCCGATCGGTGGCTCAGGCCGCTGCGGTCACGTCGGCGGTGGAGTCCTCCAGTGCGGCGAGGATGATGTCGGCGACATCGGTCATCGGTCGGACGTCGACCGCGTCGAGCACCTCGGCGGGCACGTCGTCGAGATCGGGTTCGTTCCGGATCGGGACGAACACCGTTGTGAGACCGGCCCGCTGGGCCGCGAGCAGCTTCTGCTTCAGCCCACCGATCGGCAGCACGCGGCCGTTCAGCGTGACCTCGCCGGTCATCCCGACCTCGGCGCGAACGCGACGGCCGGTGGCCATCGACACCAGCGCCGTCACCATCGTCACGCCTGCCGACGGTCCGTCCTTGGGGGTGGCACCCGCTGGGACGTGGATGTGGATCTTGCGATCCAACGCCGCCGGGTCCACGCCGAGTTCGGTGGCGTGGGAGCGAACGTAGGACAGTGCGATCTGCGCCGACTCCTTCATCACGTCACCGAGCTGCCCCGTGAGGGTCAGACCCGCGTCACCGACGGTCGACGACGCCTCGATGAACAGGACGTCACCACCCATGCCGGTGACCGCGAGACCCGTTGCCACACCGGGCACGGCCGTGCGCTCCTCCGACTCCGGGGTGAACCGGGGCCGGCCGAGGTAGTCGACCAGATCGGGCTCGTCGATGACCAACGCGGTGTCGTCGCCGGCCAGTTTCGTGGTCGCCTTGCGCATCGCCTTGGCCAGGAACCGCTCGAACTGACGCACGCCCGGTTCACGGGTGTAGTCGGCCGCGATCTTATGCAACGCCTCGTCTGTCACGGTGACCTCGTCGGCGGTCAGTGCGGCGCGGTCGCGTTGGCGGGGGAGCAGGTAGTCCCGCGCGATGGCGACCTTGTCGTCCTCGGTGTAGCCGTCGAGGGTGACGAGTTCCATCCGGTCGATCAATGCCGACGGAATCTGTTCCACCACATTGGCCGTCGCGAGGAACACGACGTCGGACAGGTCGAGGTCCAGATCGAGGTAGTGATCACGGAACGTGTGGTTCTGCGCCGGATCGAGCACCTCGAGCAGGGCCGCGGCTGGGTCGCCGCGCTGGTCGGAGCCCACCTTGTCGATCTCGTCGAGCAGCACGACCGGGTTCATCGACCCGGCCTCGCCGATCGCACGCACGATGCGTCCGGGCAGGGCACCGACGTAGGTCCGACGGTGACCACGGATCTCGGCCTCGTCACGCACGCCGCCGAGGGCGACGCGGACGAACTTGCGACCCAGGGCCCGGGCGACGGATTCGCCGAGCGAGGTCTTGCCGACGCCGGGAGGGCCCGCGAGCAACATGACCGCGCCGGAACCGCGTCCGCCGACGACCTGCAGACCGCGCTCGGCGCGACGCGCACGCACCGCGAGGTACTCGACGATGCGGTCCTTCACGTCCTCGAGTCCGTGGTGGTCGGCGTCGAGGATCTCGCGCGCCGAGGCGATATCGGTCGAATCGGTCGTGGTGGTGTCCCACGGCAGGTCGAGGACGGTGTCCAACCAGGTTCGCAGGTAACCACTCTCGGGCGACTGCTCGCTCGAGCGCTCGAGTTTGCCGACCTCGCGGAGGGCAGCCTCGCGCACGTTGTCGGGCAGCGTCGCCGCCTCGATGCGTGCGCGGTAGTCGTCGGAACCGTCCGGCTCGCCCTCGCCGAGCTCCTTGCGGATGGCGGCGAGCTGCTGACGCAGCAGGAACTCCTTCTGTGTCTTCTCCATGCCGTCGCGGACGTCGCCGGCGATCTTGTCGTTCACCTCCACCTCGGCCAGGTGATCGGTGGTCCAGGTGATCAGGGTGCGCAACCGCTCCACGACATCGGGTGTCTCGAGCAGTTGTCGCTTCTGCACGTCGGTGAGGTACGAGGCGTAACCGGCCGTGTCGGCCAGGGCCGAGGGGTCGGTCAGCTTGTTCACCGAGTCGATGACCTGCCACGCCTCACGGCGCTGCAGCATCGCCAGGACGAGCTTCTTGTACTCGGCCGCGAGTTCGCGGGTCTCGTCGGTGACGGTCGGTTCGGCGGCCTCGTCGACCTCGACCCACAGCGCGGCACCCGGGCCGGTGGTGCCCGACCCGATGTGCGCCCGCTTCTCGCCCTTCACCACGGCGGCGTGTTGTCCACCGCCGAGGCGTCCGACCTGCACGATCGACGCGATCACGCCGTAGGAGGGGTAGCGGTCGTCGAGCCGAGGCGCGACCAGGAGCTTCTGCGAATCGGTGGCCTGCGCGGCATCGACCGCCGCGCGGGCGGCGTCATCGAGCTCGATGGGGACCACCATGCCGGGCAGCAGGATGGGATCGGTCAGGAACAGGACTGGCAAGCGGGTGTCGCTCATTCTTCCTCCAGGGTTAAGTCTGACTCGCTCAACTGGTCGGAGGGGTTGATCTGTTCCCGCTCAAGTCCGGTGTTCGTTGTGGGCGAAACCGGGTCGCGCGGAGATCGTCCCTCCACGGACCTGCCTCGGGTCATATGCCCGAGGTGACGCTGTAAGCGGACGATCTCAGTCACCGAGCGTCGTGCTGATCGCGGTCGGGGGCATGTCGGTGCGCGCGGCGATGTCGACGCGACGGGTGCCGCACTCGTCGCAGCGGACGTAGAGGACGGTCCCGTCGCTGGTGCGGTGTGCGGACTCGATGAGCCAGGCGTGTTCGTGGGTCTGCAGGGTCGGGCTGAGGGTCGAGTTCTCGGTCGAAGAGGTGTGCATGCGTCCACTGTGATGTCATGGTCTTGTGCATCTCAACCCTTACGGCGAGTACGCGGTGCTCCTGGCGGCCTCGTTGGCCAACGACTGGCCCGAGGACTGCGCCGGGATCGAGGCTCGGGCGCGCGAGTTCGGGATGACGGGTCGATTCGAGACCCGCCCCGACGATCACGCGCGGACCCGCGAGGTGATCGACGAGTGGCTACGGATGGTCGATGCCTCCACCGAGGTCGAGCGGGCACGTCTGCTCAACGAGACGATGAGCGTCGCCGCGGCCTATCCGCGGTTGACCAACCACGACGACGAGGGATGGCACCTGCACTATCGCGACCGGAATCAGTCGCTCGCCCACGTCCTCACCGCGGTCATCTCGGTGGGGACGGCGCTGCACCTCACCACCCGCGGCATGCACCGTATCGGCCGGTGTGCCGCCGGCCTGCCCGGTGGCGGCGACTGCGAGATGGTCATCGTCGACGTCAGTCGGAACGGGACCCAGCGGTATTGCTCGGTGCGGTGCGCGAATCGTGCTGCGGTGCGCCGACATCGAGCCCGGACATCGTCGGTGCGGCGCTAGGAGCCGTCGCCGGAGATGATCGCGTCGATCTTCCACCGACCGGATCCGTCCGCCGAGACGTAGAAGGCGTCGCCGCGGGCGACGTCGGCGACGACGGCCGGGGTGCGGACGCGCACATCGACGAGGACGCGGGCGGCCGAGTCGGTGAGGGTGACCCGCGCGCACCACGCGTCGGTTCCCTGGGGCAGCGCGGCGATCCACCGTTGCAACTCGATGACGGTCGGGACGGGCGCGGTGTCGGCGATCGCCGCGCGAGCCGCCACCGGCGACCTGTCGGTGATGGCCGCCGCGAGGAAGGTCGCGACAGCGCCGGTCGGCGAGGTCGGATCCGCGCGCTCGTCGATCGTCGTCACCGCACCATCGGTGCCCGTGGTGCAGAACGGGATCTGCGGACCGTCCGCGGGAGCCGCGTTGTCCTGAGCATCCCCCGTCGAACCCGCGCCACTCGATCCGGACACGGTCGAACCCGACCCGCTCGACCCCGAGGACGTGGCGAGAACGACGGCGCCCGCGACGATTCCGGCCACGACGACCACCGCGCCGGCGATGAGCGCGACGCGACGCCGATTGCCACCTCGAGCCCGCCGCCTCCGCGAACCGCGTACGGCGATCTCCTCGAGTGTCGCCGACCAGTTCGACGACGGATCGGTGTTCATCGGCACCCAGGGTGGCGCCTCCGGCGACCCTCGCGGCGGTCCCGGATCAGCGGCGGTGAACCACGGGGGCTCGGGCGGTGTGACGCGGGGCGGGGGCGCCTCGGTCGGCCCGGGAGCCGACTGCCGTGCGAACGGATCGGTGTCGGGCTCCCCCGCAGGTGATACCGATGGGTCGTGAGGGTGGGGCTGATCGTCCGGTGGCAGTCGGGGATCGTCTGTCACTGATCCACCACGCCCGCGATCCGTACATCACCCGGAGGGCCCGTGACCGTTGCGCGCAGCCGATACTCGTTGGTTCCGCCGGCCGGGGGTTGATACGTGAGGGTGTACAACACCGTGTCGGGCCGAGTCTGGCGCATCCGCAAACAATAGGTCGTGCCGGGCGGGTAACCCCCGATTGCCTGCGAGATCAGGGACGGCGACGCCATGGCCGCGCCGGTCGCGACGGCGTCGGTCACCCGGGCGGTGTCGCGTCCCGTGATGACCGCCCAGTTGTAGTCGGCGACCACTGCCACCCCCGATTCGTGGCTGCCCTTGCCGTTGGTGACGGTCTCCCCGGGAGCGGCGGTGGTCGGGTCGCACCGCAGCGGGTCGATGGCGGGAATCGCTGCGGCCGAGGTCGATCCGGACGGCATGGTCACGACCGACGCGGTCGGCGAACCGCCGCCGCACGCGGTGAGACCCAGCATCAGCGCGGTGACGGCACACACCACCAGGCCACCCGGTCTCGCCCGGTGGCGAGAGGGTGGCCTGGTGGCGTGATCGCACGTCGTCACGTGGCTGTCACTGTCGGTGTCGGCCCCCGGTCGGCGCGCCGACGTACTGCGGGTAGGCGATCTCCAGGCCCGGGAACGCGCGCTGCGCCTCCTTGCCGAAGTTGATCACCGCGGCCGTCACCGAGTCACGGGCGGTCTGGGCGAACACCCCGGCTGCCTTGAACGGTGCGTCGGCGGCGTCGTGATCGATCCTGATCGGCACGTTCGCCGCGCCGATCTTCACGGTGCCGGTCACATCGCCGTTCTTGGCGACCACGTAGTCGACCTTGTCGCCACCGGGCAGGTTCGACCGGTCGAGGTGCAGCTCGTACTGGTTCGCATCGGGGTTCGGCGGAGCCGGCTTCGACTTCCGCGGATCCTCTTGCGTGGCCCCGCCCAGCGGTGCGTTCGGATCGGCACCCGGATCACCGGCACCGACCGCGTAACCGATGGCGCCGCCGATACCGCCACCGACGAGCGCGCCCAGGGCGGCGCCACCGGCACCGCCGGCGAGTGCACCCACGGCGGGGCCTGCGGCTAGGCCGATGAGAGCTCCGGGGCCCGCGAGAGCGCCTGCTGCAGCGGCGGATCCCGGTGGGCCTGCGGGGGCGCCCAGGACCAGACCGGTGATGGCGCCGGCAGCGGCACCGACACCCGCGCCGACGGGGAGGCCGATGATGGCACCTGCGGCGGCGGCCGGGATGCCAACTGCAAGTGCGCCTGCCGTGCCGCCGACGAGGATGCCGACAGTGGTCGAGGCGGCGGTACGTGCGGCCTGGTCCTTCGGGAATCCGATGGACTCGTAGTAGGTCGCGGTGCGTGCCTCGATGGTCGCGGCCTGGCCGTTGAGGTTGCGGGCGTCGGCGTCGGAGAGGAACGCGGGCTGCGGCGTACGGAAGTTACCGAGCTTGATGACGCCGGGCCGGGGCAGCACGGGGTTGACCGGCTTCGTCGGCTTGGGCGCGGTCAGCACCGGGGGGAGTGGGTTGTAGTTCCCCGAGTAGACCGGCGGCGTGTAACCGGGCGAGTCCTCGTAGATGACCGGCGCGTCAAAGGTCGGCGCCGGGATGATGCTGCGTCCCTGCACGGGCGGAGGCGTCGGCGCGGGCGGAGGGGGAGGCGGCGGTGTGGCGGGGGGGGGAACCCGCGGCCCCGCCGGCGGGCGGGGGGGGGGGTCGCCCGCGG
>NZ_JXYP01000035.1 GCF_000964005.1 Williamsia herbipolensis | reverse complement strand
CCACGAGTCCCTCGGCTATCAACCCCCAGCCGAGTACGAGGCCGCCCTACGGGCAGCCTCACACCCCAGCGAGTCAGCCGTCCCGGCCCTCGTAACGACGTAGGAACTAAACCTGGGGTACTTCACCGCCCACCGACACAGCCAGCCGGCAACCTCCGCATGCCCACATCACCAAACCAGCAGCCACACAACAGAATCAGTAATCAGCGAAACGCTGGTGAAAGACTGAGGTTAGACCACGCTGCTCGGCTTGCGCCACACGATCGAGTACCGGAAGAGCAGATGGCGCCGAAAGCGCGAGCCGGGCAACAGGTCCGCCGACATCTGTCGCATCTCGCGATAGCTGGCCGGCGGCGGCCACACCACGGGGCTCCCGTGATCCCACAGGGTGTGGCGCCGAATCTGGATGTGCGCGGCCAGGAACGAGACACCCTCCATCAAGAGGTCGCGGGGGAACTCGCTGCGCGCGCAGCTCACCACGACGAGCGTGCCGCCGGGCCGCACCAACTCGGCGAGACGGCCCAGTCCGCGACGGGCGTCCATGTGGTGCAGCGCGGCGAACGACGTCACCACATCGACTGATGCGGGTTCGAAGGGATGCTCGAACACGTCGCCGCAGATGAACTCGATGTCATCCGACTCTTCACGAGCCGCCTCGATGCTCGCCGGGTCGGGGTCGATGCCGGTGACCCGAGGAACAGTGCGGTGAAGGCGTCGGGCCAGCATCCCCTCCCCGCACCCGACGTCGAGCGCGGTCCGTGCCCCGTCCGACGGCCGATCGGTGAGGCGGTGGTAGTGGATGTTGTAGTTCCACCGGTCGCGCTCTGGGATCGTGCTCGACGTCATCTCGCTCCGGCCCGTTGGTCGTTCGCCTGTCCTATTCGGAGCGTACTCGTCCGGCGGGCGCCGACAGCGTCACGCCACCGCGGCCCGGATGACGTCTGTGAACGGTGTGCTGGGACGACCGAGGAGATCGGCGAGATCGGTCGAGGACGTGTCGAGGTCGCCCCGGGCGATGCCGACGTCGGAGTCGGCGAGGACCGCGGGCATCGGTTCGGGTACCCCGGCCGAGGCGAGGGCCGCGGCGTAGTCGGCTTCCGGGAGATCCTGGTAGCGAACGGGTCTCCCGGACACCTCGGCCAGCACGGCGGCGATGTCGGCGTAGGTGAGGTGCTCGGAGCCGCCGAGTTCGTAGACCTTGGGTTCGCCGGCGATCAACGCGGCGGCACTCGCGCCCGCATAGTCGGCCCGGGTCGCCGGCGCGACCTTGCCGTCGCCGGCCGCTCCGTAGAGCACGCCGCCCTCGAGCGTTGGCTGCAGCGACGCGGTGTAGTTCTCCGAGTACCAGCCGTTGCGTAGGAGGATGTGGTCGAGCCCGCTGACGGCGAGGACCTTCTCCGTGGCGATGTGCTCATGCGCCAGCTGCAGTCCGCTCGTGTCGGCCTTGAGCACGCTCGTGTACGCCACCAGTCCGACCTTCGCGGCCACGGCGGCCTCGACGACCGTGGTGTGCTGCGCGATGCGCGACCCGACCTCGGACCCGGAGACGAACAGCAGGCGGTCGACGCCGGCGAACGCCGCGGTGAGCGCCGCGCGGTCGGAGTAGTCGGCGACGCGGACGGTGACGCCACGGTCGGCCAGGGGCGAGGCCTTCGCCGCGTCGCGCACCACCGCGACGATGTCGCCGGCTGCGACTCCCCGCTCGAGGAGGGCCTCGATGGACAACGATCCGAGCTGACCGGTTGCTCCGGTCACCGCATAGGTGGTCATGGTTTCTCTTCTCCGACTGGTGGTGGCATCGCCGGACGTCCCGGCGCTGACGTCAGTGATAGCACTTACTAATCCGCAGTGAAAGCATCGACGCATGCACACCACGATCGGGGGTATGCTCTCGTCCATGTCAGCGCCCGACGTCCCCGACGCCTCTCTCGAGGCCGATGTCTTCGCGCGCAACTGCGGTTCCCGCGACGTCCTCCAGAACCTCACCGGCCGCTGGGGTCTGCTCGCGCTGCTGGCGTTGAGCGAGGGCGACTACCGGTTCAACGCCCTGAGGCGCCGGGTCGACGGGGTGAGCGAACGCATGTTGTCGCAGACGCTGCAGACCCTGGAGCGCGACGGGTTCGTCACGCGGACGGTGCTGCAGAGCATCCCGCCGCGCGTCGAGTACTCGCTCACCGACCTGGGCCGCGCGGTGTCGGTGTCGGTGCGATCGCTGGTCGAGCAGGTCGAGGGCGCGGTCCCGCAGGTGATGGCCGCCCGCGATCGCTACGACACCGATCCGGCTCGGTGAGAGGCTCGTTCGCTGTCGGCGTATCGCCTGTCGAAACACCAGCCTCACCTGCGGCGTTGACACAGCAGACATCACTTTCGCTGAGGGGCTGTCCACACCCTCGGTGACACATCCCCGGTGGCACCGACAGGCGCCCACTACAGTGGTGACAAGGCTTCCGGCGGGTGAGTTGTATCCGCATCACACCTGGTCGGCCGAGGTACGTAAGGGAGAACAATGTTCGAACGGTTCACCGACCGCGCTCGCAGGGTTGTCGTCCTCGCCCAAGAAGAGGCGCGGATGCTCAATCACAACTACATCGGCACCGAGCACATCTTGCTCGGTCTGATCCACGAGGGCGAGGGCGTCGCCGCCAAGTCCCTCGAGTCGCTCGGCATCTCGCTCGAAGGTGTCCGCAGCCAGGTCGAGGAGATCATCGGCCAGGGCCAGCAGGCGCCCTCGGGACACATCCCGTTCACGCCGCGCGCCAAGAAGGTGCTCGAACTGTCGCTGCGTGAGGCGCTGCAGCTCGGCCACAACTACATCGGCACCGAGCACATCCTGCTCGGCCTGATCCGCGAGGGCGAGGGCGTCGCCGCCCAGGTCCTCGTGAAGCTGGGCGCCGACCTCAACCGGGTCCGTCAGCAGGTCATCCAGCTGCTCTCGGGCTACCAGGGCAAGGAGCCGCAGGAGGCCGGGACCGGCGGACGCAGCTCCGAGTCGGGCACCCCGTCGACCTCGCTGGTCCTCGACCAGTTCGGTCGCAACCTCACCGCGGCCGCCGCCGACGCCAAGCTCGACCCGGTCATCGGGCGCGAGAAGGAGATCGAGCGGGTCATGCAGGTGCTCTCGCGACGCACCAAGAACAACCCGGTCCTCATCGGTGAGCCCGGCGTCGGTAAGACCGCCGTCGTCGAGGGTCTCGCGCAGGCCATCGTGTCGGGCAACGTCCCCGAGACCCTGAAGGACAAGCAGCTCTACACCCTCGACCTCGGGTCGCTGGTCGCCGGCAGCCGCTACCGCGGTGACTTCGAGGAGCGCCTCAAGAAGGTGCTCAAGGAGATCAACACCCGCGGCGACATCATCCTGTTCATCGACGAGCTGCACACGCTCGTCGGCGCAGGTGCCGCCGAGGGCGCGATCGACGCCGCCTCGATCCTCAAGCCGAAGCTGGCTCGTGGCGAGCTGCAGACCATCGGTGCCACCACGCTCGACGAGTACCGCAAGTACATCGAGAAGGACGCCGCGCTCGAGCGTCGTTTCCAGCCGGTCCAGGTCGGCGAGCCCTCGGTGGAGCACACCATCGAGATCCTCAAGGGGCTGCGCGACCGGTACGAGAGCCACCACCGCGTCTCCATCACCGACGGTGCGCTGGTGGCCGCGGCCACCCTGGCCGACCGGTACATCAACGACCGCTTCCTGCCGGACAAGGCGATCGACCTCATCGACGAGGCGGGCGCGCGCATGCGCATCCGTCGGATGACCGCGCCGCCGGACCTCCGCGAGTTCGACGACAAGATCGCCGGCGCGCGCAAAGAGAAGGAATCGGCGATCGACGCCCAGGACTTCGAGAAGGCCGCGAACCTGCGCGACAAGGAGAAGCAGCTCGTCACCGAGCGTGCCGAGCGTGAGAAGCAGTGGCGCAGCGGCGACATGGACGTCGTGGCCGAGGTCGACGACGAGCAGATCGCCGAGGTGCTGGGCAACTGGACCGGTATCCCCGTCTTCAAGCTCACCGAGGAGGAGACCACTCGTCTGCTCCGCATGGAGGACGAGCTGCACAAGCGGATCATCGGCCAGGTCGAGGCGGTCAAGGCCGTGTCGAAGGCGATCCGTCGTACCCGCGCCGGTCTGAAGGACCCCAAGCGTCCGTCGGGCTCGTTCATCTTCGCCGGTCCGTCCGGTGTCGGTAAGACCGAGCTCTCGAAGGCGCTGGCCAACTTCCTGTTCGGCGAGGACGACGCGCTCATCCAGATCGACATGGGCGAGTTCCACGACCGCTTCACCGCATCGCGTCTGTTCGGTGCCCCTCCCGGCTACGTCGGATACGAGGAGGGTGGCCAGCTGACCGAGAAGGTCCGGCGCAAGCCGTTCTCGGTGGTGCTGTTCGACGAGATCGAGAAGGCGCACTCGGAGATCTACAACACGCTGCTGCAGGTGTTGGAGGACGGTCGCCTCACCGACGGTCAGGGCCGCACGGTCGACTTCAAGAACACCGTGCTGATATTCACCTCGAACCTCGGTACCGCCGACATCTCCAAGGCCGTGGGCCTGGGCTTCTCGTCCGGCGACGGGACCGGCTCGAACTACGAGCGGATGAAGCAGAAGGTCAACGACGAGCTGAAGAAGCATTTCCGCCCGGAGTTCCTCAACCGCATCGACGACATCGTCGTGTTCCACCAGCTCACCCAGGAGGAGATCATCACGATGGTCGACCTCATGCTCAACCGCGTCGAGGGTGCGCTGAAGAACAAGGACATGGCGCTCGAGGTCACCGACAAGGCGAAGAGCCTGCTGTCGAAGCGCGGATTCGACCCGGTGCTCGGTGCGCGGCCGCTGCGTCGCACCATCCAGCGCGAGATCGAGGACCAGCTGTCGGAGAAGATCCTCTTCAACGAGATCACCCCCGGACAGATCGTCCTGGTCGACATCGACGAGTGGGACGGCGAAGGCGACGGAGACGGCGTGAAGTTCACCTTCAAGGGTGAGAAGAAGCCCGTCGAACTGCCCGAGTCGCCGGTGGAGCTGACAAAGGCCGCCGACTGATCCGCGGCTGACCGACAACCCGACAAGGGGCGCAACCGTTTCGGTTGCGCCCCTTCGTCGCGTTCGGCCGCCCTGTCGGTGCCCGTGGTGCCCGTGGTGCCCGTGGTGCCCGTGGTGCCGAAGGTGCCGCTGATAGCCGTGAGCGATGACCTTGCCCACTATCGGGCGCGAGGTGGTGGTGTATCGGCGCCCGAGACGTTGTCCTGGATGAGACAGGTATTCACACCGACTTGAAGGAGGCATCTCCATGGCAGTCTCGACCACGCCGGTTCGTACCCAACTGAGCACATTGCTGACACTGACCCACACCGAGATCCGGATCGCCCAGACTCGCGTCGCACAGGCCCGCACCGAAGCGGTGGCCACCGAGCTCCGCGAGAACGCCGAGAACGGCAAGGTGCGCGCGATCGCGATCGCGAAGGTCCTCCGTGAACTCGGTGGCATCCCCGAGATCACCCGCCCGCTCGTCGGGCGCGGTGTCGCGCTGGGCAAGACCGTCCTCGAGCAGGCGCAGCCGCTCGACGAGGCACTGCTCGGTGACCTCGCGCTCGAGCAGCAGCTGCTCGGCCGCGCCAAGTACGTCAAGGCGCTGGGCACGGCGCATGACCTGCCGTCGGTGATCGACCTCGCCGACACTCTCATCGACGCACACTCGGCGACCGTCGACTGGCTGACCACCGTCCTCGCCGAAGAGGCCATCGGCGGACCCGCGGCACTGCGCCGCACCCCCACCCAGTGGGCGAGTGGCGTTCTGGCCACCGCGGTCACCCTGCCCGGAACCGTCATCGCACGTGGTGCGGACCGCGTCATCGACTCCGTGAGCCGCGTCCCGCAGCGGATCGGCGGATTGCGATCGGCAGCGAAGGAGACCACCGACGGCCTGCGCTCGGCGGCCAAGGAGACCACCGAGACCGTCGCGGTCACGCTCACCGCGGGACGCGACGCCGCACTCGAGGCCGCCGAGGAGGCCGCACGTGAGACCGGCGCGACCGGTATCGCCGAGACCATCCACTCCGCGCGCGTCGCCACCGGCACCATCACCGCCGACGACCTCCCGATCGATGGCTACGACGACCTCACCGTCGGCTCGGCCGTATCGGCGATCAAGGAACTCGACAAGCCGTCCGACATCCGCCTCGTCGTCGACTACGAAGAGGCACACAAGGATCGACAGGGTGTCGTCTCCGCGGCGCAGACCCAACTCGCCTCGATCGCCAAGGAGATCGCCGGCACCAACTGACCGGATCGCCCCTGCTCGCGCTTGATACCGTACGCACGTCAAGCGAGAGCAGGGAGTCGGTCACGTGAGTCACCCGAACCACGAATGGGATCGGGGCACGCCGTATGGCGGCCCACCGCTGCCACCGCCACCTCCCGGCGGTGGCAGCGGTCGTTCGCTGATCATCCTCACCGTCGTGCTGACGGTTCTGCTCGCTGTCATCGCCGCCGTGGGTGTGGTGGCCTATCAGCAGTTCGGTCCCGGCGGGGACACGTCCACGGCCGCGGCCACCACGACGTCGTCGCCGGCCGGCCCGAGCGACACCCGGCCGTCTGCAGCCGAGTCGTCCTCGGTGGACCCGTCGTCACCCGAGTCCGGCGACAGCGAGCAGTGCCCGACCCCGTCTGCCGGCCCGGCCACCCCGACGGGGTGGAAGTCGGTCACCGGGAAACGCGGTCTGGCCTACGACGTACCGCCCAGCTGGACCGTGAAGCCCTGCGGCACCGTCATCGGTTGGGAGAAGAAGTGCACCGACGGCCCGTTCGGCTTCTGCCCGATCCGCACGATGAGCGGTGCCGCGACGCTCGAGTCCACCGCGTGCCCGAAGAGCACGCTCGCCGACGCCGGCCTCCCCGGTGCGTCCGACACGAGCGACATCATGCAGGCGGTGCGTGACGAATCGGCTCTGGTGGCCGACATCTACACCTCGGACTCCGGCCGGGTTCCCCGCGTGCAACTGAGTGCGCCACGGCGATTCACCGTCGGCGGTGCCGAGGCGGTCCAGGTGGTCGCATCGGTCACCGGCGTCGAGACGTCTCCCTGCCAGGGCCCCACCGCGCTGCACAGCATGGTGGCCACCACCGTTCCCGGACAACCGGGTTCGGTCATGTTCGTCATCGCCCTGCCGCAGGGCATGGCCGGCGCGGTCGCGCCCTCGATCGGCGACCAGATGGTCGCGACGCTGCGCCGCATCGGCTGAGCCGAACGGCGCTGACGACCTACGCGGCGGGATACAGCGGAGCGTCTGGCCAGGTGATGTCGACGCGCGGCGCGCGTGAGAGCCGCTCGGCCGCGAGGCGAGCGAGCTGGTGCTCGACGTCGATGAACGGCGGCGGCGGTTCTAGGGTGTCCGACGGGTCGACCCACGGGTCTTCGATCGCCGAATGCTGCTGTAGCAGTTTGTCGATGCGGTGGAGGTGGTTGGCACGGAGCTTCTCGGGCGGGTCGGTGTTGCGACGCCAGCCGTAACGGCCCTTGTCGGGGCCGTCGGTGATCTTCTCGGTCGACCACTGGTGGGGTTCAGGACCGACAGCCCGATTGCGGCGTCCGCAGGCCGGTGCCATGTGTGGCGAGTCGGTGTGTCCGCCGTCGGCCCAGTCGGTTTCGGCGTGATGCATTTCGGTATGCGCGAACGGGACGGCGCAGTCGTCTTTGCTGCAGCCGCTGTACTGGGCGAACGCCATCAACCGTTGCGCTTGCGACGCGAGCCGCCGGCCGCGTCCGAAGAACAGGGGTTCGCCGGTGACGTCGTCGAACACCGCGAGATGGGTCTGTGCGTCGGCGGCGAGCTTTACGACGTCGCTGATCGGTAGGTCACTGCCGGTGGTGGTGCGTGCAACACCGGCGTGCTCGCGCAGTTGTGCGTCGGTGATGGACACGATGATCTGCGGCGGCAATCCTCGATGCGACCCACCGAGGAGTCCACCGTTCACCGCGGCGTCGAGCAACGCTTTCAGTGCATCATGGTTCCGCTGACTCTGTGAACGGCAGTCCCGATCGGCCGCCTCGCGGAGAAGGTCGGCGCTGATGTCGCTGCCATCGCCCTTGGGTGACTGATCATCGTCGGGATTGTTCATCCCGGGAGCCGCCCACTTCGCCAAGACCACGTCGAACAGTGCTCGCGTAATCGGATCGAGAGTGGCGGTCAGCTTCGACATCAGCTGGCTGCCCTGACACCCGAGGTTCAGCTTCCGATTTCGTGCACGGTCGCGGTCGTCGGTGAGGGTCCCGTCCGGGTCGAGGTGGGCCAGGATCCGCACACCGACCGCGCCGATCTCCCTCGGTGTCAACGTCGTCGCGAAGCCGGCAAGCGCCTTCTCGGCACGCGCCCGATCATCCACATCAACGGCCGACGGAATCTTCTTCATCACGTCCAACGCAGCGTGGACGTGGTCGGGGCCGATGGTTCCGGCGGCCAACTCTCGCGCCGTGTTCGGGCAGGCGGGCGGGAGTTTCTGGCCGGTCAGCGCAAGCATCGTTCCAATGCCTGCACGGCCTGCAGCCGCTTCTTGGGGTGAGTGATCCGCAGCTTGGTTCGCAGGAACTCGGCGACGGTCACGCACCCGACAGTCTTGTGGGCGTCGCGGTCGGAGACCTCGAGGATCCGCTGGTTGCCGATGGATTCGAATTGGCGGACAACGGTTTCGTTGGCGATCGCCAATTGTGCGACTGTCTCGTCGTCAAGGGCGTCTGAGGTCTCTGCGGCGATCTCGTCGACGAGGGATTGCAGGGCAGCGTATTTCGCCACGAGATCGCTCACGGACTGCCCCTCCCCAGGTGTGACTGTACGTCTATTCTAGCACGCGTGTTCGAGGTGTGGGAGATTGATTATGGTGAATAGTGTTGAACGTGAGTGTATTTCGTGTGGGTGGTTGTGTTTAACCGCCGCTGACGGTGCGGAAGCCGGACGCCGAGTGTGCGCTGTTTCGTCGTCGGCGCGCGTGACGCTGTCAGCACACTCGACGACCGTTTCCGCACAGTCAGCAACCGTGGCCCACGCACTCGACGACCGTTTCCGCGCAGTCAGCAGTACCAGCGAGAACTCAGAGCCAGGCGGGCTCCAGGTCGAGGGTGGTGCGATCGAGGGAGGCCAGGAGATCGAACTGGGGTCCGGTCTTGGGGAGCTCGTAGCGGAAGAAGTACTGCGCCGCCGCTCGTTTGCCGTCGTAGAAATCGCCGGTCTTCTCGCCGACGGCGAGGAGCTGCTCGAGCCAGATCCAGCTGATCACCACGTGGCCGGCGGCCTCGAGGTAGACCGTCGAGTTCGCGAGCGACACCGACACGTCGCCGGCCGACCACAGCGCGACCGTCACCTCGGCAAGACAGTCGGCCGCGGCCTTGAGCTGCGTCGCGTAGTCGGCGGCCGGCCCGCCCGCGGCGGCCCCGCGCTCGACGGTCTCGGTGATGGTCCCGACGAGCAGCTGTAAACCCTTGCCGCCGTTCATCACTACCTTGCGGCCGAGGAGGTCGAGACCGTGGATGCCGTGGGCGCCCTCGTGGATCGGGTTGAGCCGGTTGTCGCGGTAGAACTGCTCGACGTCGAATTCCTTGGTGTAGCCGTAGCCGCCGTGCACCTGGATGGCCAGGCTGTTGGCCTCGAGGCACCACTGCGACGGCCAGCTCTTCACGATGGGCGTGAGCACCTCGAGCAGCGTGTGGGCGTTCTCGGCCGCCTCGCCCTCGGTGGTCTGCTCCTCGTCGACGAGCTTGGAGGCGTAGAGCCCCAGGGCGAGAGCACCCTCCACGTACGACTTCTGCGCCAACAGCATCCGGCGGACGTCGGCGTGGTCGATGATGGGGATGGCGGGTGAGCTGGGGTCCTTGTTGTCGAGCGGGCGCCCCTGGGTGCGCACCTTCGCGTACTCGAGCGAGGCGAGGTATCCCGCGTAACCGATTGCGGTGGCGAGGAATCCGACACCGATGCGGGCCTCGTTCATCATGTGGAACATGTACATGAGTCCGTGGTGCTCCTCGCCCACGAGATAGGCGACCGCGCCCTTCTCGTCGGCGGGGGAGTGGGTGCCGTCGCCGAAGTTCAGCAGGCAGTTGGTGGTGCCGCGGTTGCCCATCTTGTGGTTGAGACCCACCAGGGCGATGTCGTTGCGGGTGCCGTCGGGCAGGTACTTCGGGGCGATGAACAGCGAGATGCCCTTCACGCCCGCAGGCGCGCCCGGGGTCTTCGCCAACACCAGGTGGACGATGTTCTCGCTCAGCTCGTGCTCGCCGGCCGAGATCCACATCTTGGTGCCGGTCAGTCGCCAGCTGCCGTCGTCGGCGGGAACCGCCTTGGTGGTGATGTCGGCCAGCGTCGATCCGGCCTGCGGCTCCGAGAGGCACATCGTGCCGTAGAAGCGACCCTCCACCATCGGGCGCACCCAGGTGTCGATCTGCTCGGGCGTGCCGTACTCGGCCAGCAGGTTCGCGTTGCCGACGGTGAGGAACGGGTACGTCGACGACGACGGGTTCGCGGCCTGGAACCACGCCAGCGACGCCTTGCTCACCACCGACGGGAGCTGCAGACCGCCGACGGACTCGTCGAACGACCCGGCGATGAGACCCGACTTGGTGAACTCGGCCAGCGCGGTGCGCACCTCGTCGATGAGGACGACCTTGCCGTCCTCGCCGACGTACGGCTCGTTCTGGTCGCCCTTCTTGTTGTGCGTCGCGAACAGCTCGATCGCCATGTCGGCGCTCAGCGACAGCACGTCGTCGAAGGTCTCGCGCGAGTGCTCGGAGAAACGCTCACGCTCGGTGAGCGCGGTGACGTCGAGCCACTCGTGGAGCAGGAAGTCGATGTCGCGACGGGACAACGGGTCGGCCATGAGTTCTCCTCGATATGAGCACTCGCTAATAAATGAGCGCCCGCTTATGATGCTCTCCGGGTGCGCCGATCGTCAATGGTCGGCGCCCGCCACACCCCCTGACGAGTCGAGAGTCCATGAGCATCACCGCCGGTCGCGCCGGGGCCGCCGATCGCATTCGGCGCGCGGCGATCGACGCCTTCGCCGAGTCGGGATACGCCGGCACGTCCACCCGCGAGATCACACGGCGACTCAACATGAGTGCGACCGCGATGTACCCGCACTTCGACTCCAAGGAGGAGCTGCTCTTCGACATCGCGCTCGAGGGTCACCGAAGCGTGCTGGGGGCGATGCGCGACGCCGACGACCCCGCGGCCTCGCCGACGAAGCGCCTCGAGGCCGTCGTCGCGGCGTTCGCGCGGTGGCAGGCCGAGTTCTCGAGCCTCGCCCGGGTGGTGCAGTACGAACTCGGAGCCCTGACGCCGGCCCACTACCGCGAGATCGTGGTCATCCGGCGCGAGACGATGGGTGTGATCGCGGCGATCGCGCACGCGGGCCGCGCGGCAGGCGATTTCGACATCGACGACGTCGACGGGATCGTGCTGGCGATCTCGTCGCTGTGTGTCGACGTGTGCCGGTGGTTCCCGTCGGGGGCCTATCGGGACCCGGTCGACCTCGGTGCGGCGTACGCGCGCATCGCACTGCGCATGGTGCGCTGACCCGCGTTCGGGAACACGACACGACGGCTCACGGGACGACCGAGCCCATGAGCCCGAACCAGGCCGCCACCAACAGGCACTGGACCGCGATGCCGGCCAGGGGCACCCAGAAGGCGATGCGGCGTCGGGCCATCAGCACGATCGCGACGACCGACGCGGCGAGCAACACGAGCCCGCCGACCCCGTCCAACAGGATGTAGGCGAGGTTCATGTTCCCGTAGTTGCAGTCGTTGTAGCCGCACGAGTCGGTGATCATGATCCCGAACAGACTGAAGAACGCCACGAACGCGAAGCCGGCCCAGTACAGGACCAGCAGGATCGAGGTCACGATCACGTCGGCGGTCCGCGACGGTCGCTGCGGGGCGAGGTACGGATACGCCGCCGACGACCCCGGTCCGGGCGGTGGTGGCGGGGGCGGGAAGAAGCCGACGTCGTCTCTCATGCCGGGAACAGTAGGTGACCTGCGGCGGGTCCGATAAGGGTGAAACTACCTACTGATAGATCTCGCGGTAGAGGCCGACGATCTCGTCGGCGTCGGGCACCCGCGGGTTGTTCGCCGGCGACCCCGAGGCGAGAGCCTGCTCGGCCATCACCGACAGCCGCGACGACCAGTCGTCGGCGTCGATGCCGTAGGTCGCAGGCGTGGGGACCTCGACGTCGGCACACAGTCGGGTGAGCTCGTCGACGAGCGCGTGGGCGGCGGTACGGTCGTCGGCACCGTCCCCGACCACGCGCATGGCGCGGGCGCAATCGGCGTAGCGGTCGAGCGCCGCATCGACCGAGAACCGTGTGACCGCGGGCAGCAACATCGCGTTCGACAACCCGTGGGCGACGTGGAAGTGCCCGCCGATCGGGCGGCTCATACCGTGTACCAGCGCCACCGAGGCGTTCGAGAACGCCATCCCCGCCTGGGTCGAGGCGACCATCATCGCCGCCCGTGCCTCACGGTCGGAGCCGTCGGCGTACACCCGGCGCAGGGCTCCGGCGACGGTGCGCATCGCGGCCAGGGCGAGGCCGTCGCTGAAGGGGTTGGCCTTGCGGCTGACGTAGGCCTCGATGGCGTGGGTGAGCGCGTCGACGCCGGTGTCGGCGGACAGCCGCGCGGGCATCGACATCGTCAGGTCGACGTCGACGATGGTGGCGATCGGCAGGAACGACAGCCCCGGGCACAGCATCTTCTCGTCGGTGTCGCTGTCGGTGATGACCGTGAACTGCGTTGCCTCCGAACCCGATCCGGCCGTGGTCGGGATCGCGATGATCGGCAGTGCCGGACCGGTGTAGGGGCCGGGTGCGCGGTAGTCGCCCATGGTGCCACCGTGGGCGAACAGCACCGACAGCGCCTTCGCGGTGTCCATGGGGGAGCCGCCGCCGAGTCCGATGACCGCGTCGGCGTCGGCCGCGCGCACCGCCTCCAGTCCCGGGGCCAGCGACGCGGTCGTCGGGTCGGGCACGGTGCCGTCGAACAGGGTCGGGGTGGTCCCGGCGTCGGTGAGCAGGTCGAGCACCCGCTGCGCCACGCCGGCGGTGACCATGAACGAGTCGGTGACGACCACCGGGCGCTGCACCCCGAGGGTCTCGACCACCGACCCGAGGCGGTCGAGGGCACCGGCCCCGATGTACGCCAACCGCGGCAGCGCGATCGCCGCGACGGTCACGAGCGCGACTCGCGCCCGGCCAGCAGCAGCTCGATGGTGAGTTCGAGGCGGTTGGTGACGTCGGCCGCCGTGGCCCGCCGCGTCAGCCACTGCACGAGGTTCGACATCCACACGTCGGAGATGACGCGGGCGATCTTGAGGTCCTCGTCGGTTGGCGTGCCGGTCACCATCGCGTTGGCGAGCAGGCGATCGATGACCGCGCCGACCGCGTCGACCTCGGCGGCGGCCGAGGCGTCGGCGAACATGAACGCGCGAGTCATGGCCTCGGTGAGCAACGGATCGCGCTGCATCGCCAGCGTGATCAGGTCCAGGACGTGGCGCAGACGCTCGAGCGCGGTGTCGCCCTGCAGTTTGCTGCGGTCGGCGCGGCCCTCCACACGTTCGAGCTCGCGCGCGAGGGCGGTCACCAGCAGGTGGACCTTCGAGGGGAAGTACCGGTAGAGCGTCCCGACCGCGACGTCGGCGCGATCGGCCACCGCGCGCATCTGCACGGCGTCGTAGCCGCCCTTCGAGGCCAGCGCGAGGGTGGAGTCGAGGATCCGGCGGCGTCGTTCGCGCTGCGCGGTGGAGCCGAGGTCGGTGTCGGCGCCGCTCTGCGGCGTGGGGGCGGGCCGACGGGCGTCGGCCGCGCTCTCGCTCTGCTCAGCTGGGCTGTCGGTCGTGGGCGCGATTCCGCCCGGTGTCGCCGGCGTGGCCATGGGTCACATCCTCACTTCGCCCGCTTCGCGGCGGGCGAACCGGTTCTCGAATGGATCAACGATATGCCGCGCTCGTCGAAGTCGACGACTTGCCGCACCGTTCCCACCACACGACGTCCTCCCGGGCTTTCTGCTCGAACCGACGCCTGGCATGATTAGAACACGTTCTAGTTTCGTGATCGGTGAGATGAGTGAGGGCGGACCCATGGCGATTGCCGACACCAGCGAGCACGCGTCGTTCACCGACGCCGTCCACCGATGGGCCGAGCACGTCGACACCGTCGCGCTGGTCCGCGCCGAGATCGACCACACCGATCCCCGCGGCGGCACCGACACATGGACCGGGGTCTGGTCGCAGATCGCCGACCTCGGCCTGTTCGCGGTCACGGTGCCCGAACACCTCGACGGCCTCGGGGCGACCTCCGTCGATCTCGCGGTGATGCTCGAGCAGTGTGGGCGCGATCTCGTCCCCGGTCCGCTCGTGGCGACCGCGGTGGCCGCCGAGTTGCTCGCCGGATCCGACCTGGGGGCCACTCTGCTCACCGGCGACCGCAGCGTCGCCCTCGCACCCGCCGGTGTCGCGCCCGGTGCGGACGTCGGGGCCGTGATCCGCGACAGCGCGCAGGGCGTGCTCGTCGACGCCGACACCGTCACGGTGGTCGGCGCGAGCACCGGCGGGCTGGTGCTGCTAGCCGCCGACGGTGGGGAGCGCCGATGGCTCGTCGTCGACCTGGCCGCACCCGGAGTCGACCTGAAGACGGCCACCGCGCTCGACGGCCGCGCCGGGGTGGCGACGATGTCGCTGCGCGGGGTCGCCGCGGTCGCGGTGATCGACGCCCCCGCCGAGGTGGTCGCGGCCCGGCTTGTCGCCGGCCTCGCCGCTCAGGCCTCGGGCATCACGCGGTGGGCGCTCGACACCGCCGTCGACCACGCGAAGGTCCGCAGCCAGTTCGGTGCTCCGATCGGGTCGTTCCAGGCCGTCAAACACCTGTGCGCCGAGATGCTCTGCCGCAGTGAGCAGATGACCGCCGCCGCCTGGGATGTCGCGCACGCCGTCGCCGATGGCGCCGCCCCCGACCAACTGGCCCTGTCGACCGCGGTCGCCGCGGCCGCCGCCGCCGACATGCCGGTGGCGACCACGCAGGACTGCATCCAGGTGCTCGGCGGTATCGGCTTCACCTTCGACCATCCCGCACATCTGCATCTCCGCGCGGCGCTGTCGATCCGGACGATGCTGGGCGGCAGCGAGGCGTGGCGGGCGCATTGTGCCGCCGCCGCGCTGTCCGGGACCCGCCGGCGGGTCGACATCGATCTCTCCGCGGTCGAGGATCGGCGAGCCGAGGTCCGTGCGACCTGTGAGCGCATCGCGTCCTCCGCCGACACCCGTCGCGCGCTGGCCGAGACCGGCTACCTCATGCCGCACTGGCCGGCCCCGTACGGTCTCGGTGCCGGGGCGGCCGAACAGATCCTCCTCGACGACGAACTCGACCGCGCCGGGGTGATCCGGCCCGACATCGTCATCGCGGGTTGGGCGATCCCGACGATCCTCGAACACGGCACCGACGCGCAGCGTGAGCGGTTCGTCGCACCGACCCTCGCCGGCGACATCGTGTGGTGCCAGCTGTTCTCCGAACCCGAGGCGGGATCCGACCTCGCGTCGCTGCGTACCCGCGCCACCCGCACCGAGGGTGGGTGGCGCCTGCAGGGGCAGAAGATCTGGACCTCGGAGGCCCACACCGCCGACTGGGCGATCTGCCTCGCCCGGACCGACGCCGACGTCCCGAAGCACAAGGGCATCAGCTATTTCCTCGTCGACATGCGCAGCCCCGGCATCGATGTCCGACCGCTGCGGGAGATCACCGGCAACGCCCTGTTCAACGAGGTCTTCCTCGACGACGTGTTCGTGGGCGACGACTGCCTCGTCGGCGAGGTGAACGGCGGCTGGCGGCTCGCGCGCACCACGCTGGCCAACGAACGTGTGGCGATGGGCGGCTCCGGTCTGGGCAAGGAGATGGAATCGCTCCTCGAGCAGCTCGGTGATTCGCCGTCGCTGTCGCCGGTGGGTCGCGACACCCTCGGCGCACTGTGCGTCGACGCGCAGATCGGTCGGGTGCTCGACGCGCGGTCGGTGCTGGCGAGCATCGCCGGGATGGATCCCGGTGCGATCTCCAGCGTCCGCAAGCTGATCGGCGCGCGCCACCGTCAGGCGGTGCCCGAGTTCGCGGTCACCGCACTCGGCCAGGCCGGACTCGCCACCTCCGACGCCGCCGACCTGTACCTGCGCAACCGGTGTCTGACCATCGCCGGCGGAACGTCGCAGGTCCTCGCCTCGGCCGCGGCCGAACGGATCCTGGGGCTGCCACGCTGACGGCGTGACACCCCGGCGCGTTCAGTGCGTGGGGCGGTCGGTGTCGTCGCGCGTCACCAGTGGCGCGATCGCGTCCAGCGACGTCGGCGTCGCGTAGTAGTAGCCCTGCGCGAAGTCGCAGTCGACGCCGCTCACCTTGGCGGCCTGGCTCGAGGTCTCGACACCCTCGGCCACCACCCGCATCCCGGTGGTGTGCGCCATCGCGACGATGCTCGAGAGGATCGCGCGGGCCTCGACGCTCTCGTCGAGGGCGTCGACGAACGGCTTGGCCGTCTTGAGGATGCTGATCGGCAGACGGTAGAGCTGGTTCAACGACGACGCGCCGGTGCCGAAGTCGTCGATCGCGACCTGGATGCCGAGTTCGCGGATCGCGGCGAGGGTGACCGGCGCGCGCGAATCGCCCTCGGCGAGTGCACTCTCGGTGATCTCCACGCAGAGTCGCCCCGGATCCATGCCCGACTCCTCGATGGCGGCGGTGAGCCGCGACAGCAACCGGCGGTCGGTGAGCTCGCGGCGGGACATGTTGACGCACAGGGTGAGTCCCGAGGTCCACGGGGCGGCGGTGAACTCGGTGGTGGCCGTGCGCACCACGTGGTCGCCGATCAGGTCGATGAGGTCGGTCATCTCGGCGATGGGGATGAACTCGGTGGGGGAGACGCGGCCCAGTGTCGGGTGGTCCCAGCGCAACAGGGCCTCGACCGCCACGACCCGGTGGTCGCCGGTCGCCACGATCGGCTGGTACTCCATGAACAGTCCGCGCGCCCCCGAGTGCAGGGCTTCACGAAGATCCTGTTCGATCGACTGGCGGCGCTGCAGGCCCTCGCGCTGCTCGACCCGGAAGTGCACATACGGTGTGCGGGAGCTGGATTCGAGCTTGGCCTGGTAGAGGGCGATGTCGGCGTCGCGGAGCAGGTCGGTCGGCGACCGTCCGTCGCCCAGGCCCGCGACGGCCACGCCGATGCTGATGGTGAGCCGTTCGCTGCGTGTCCCCAACGCGATCGCGGCGCCCATCGCGGCGTGCACCGCCTGGCTCTGTGCCTCGATGCGGTCGGCGAAGTCGTCCGACAGCGGTGTGACGATGACGAACTCGTCGCCCCCGATCCGGCCGATCGCACTGCCGGCCGGGGTGATCGCGTCGAGTCGCCGCGCGATGGTCTGCAGCACCTCGTCGCCGACAGAGTGCCCCAGGGAGTCGTTGACGAGCTTGAAGTTGTCGAGGTCGAGGTAGTAGACCGCGACACGGTCGTCGGGCGCGGCCATGCCGTCGAGTTCCCGTGCGAGTCTGCGGAGTGTGCCGCCGCGGTTCAGCAGTCCCGTGAGGTGGTCGTGGTTGGCCTCCCACGCGAGTTGTGAGGTGCGCTCGTGTCGATCGGTGATGTCGACGATCGACACCAGCGCCGCCGCCCCGTTCGCGTCGTCGTCGATGATGCGGGCGCTGCACGACAACCAGCGTCGGCCGTCGCGGGTCGTCAGCTTCGCGGTGCGGTCGGCCACCGGGAGTCCGGTGCGCAGGCACCCGGCGATCGGCGACTCGACATCGTCGGGGAAATCGAGTGCGAGCGAGTCGATGTCGACACCGGGCACCGCGGTGGGATGCAGTTCGAGCATGGCCACCGCCGCCGGGTTGGCCAGCTCGATGCGGCCTCCCTCGCGCACCACGATGACCGCCTGGTGCAGCGACATGAGGATCGCCCCGAGCCGCTCGATGAGCGGGCGGCGGGTCGCGGCGCAGACGAGCAGGTAGCCGTCGCCCATCGCCGTCGCCGACACCCGCGTGAGCAGCGACCGGCCGTTGTCGTACCGGTGGTGCAGTTCGTCGACCACGCCGCCCATCGCGACGATCGCGCTCGGGTCGGTGCCGGCGCCGACGACCGTCCGCAGCGAGCGGCCGATCGCGTCGAGCGCACTGAGGCCGTACATCCGTGACGCGCCGCGGTTCCACGACCGCACGTGCAGATCGCGGTCGACCGACACCACCGCATCGCTGACGTGGTCGATCAGGGCGGCCTGGTGGCGCAACGCGGTCTCGGCGGCCCGGATGGCGGCGACGTCGCGCAGGATCACCTGGTAGGCGGGGGCGTCTTCCCAGATGGTCCGGACCGAGGTGACCTCCATCGGCCGCGTCTCCCCGGTGGCGTTGCGCATCAACACCTCTTCGGGCATGGTCGCCGCGCCCGGCTCGTCGCCCATGTCGGTGAAGCGCTCGAGCATGCGCGGCAACGAGTCGGGATGGACGAAATCGGTGATCGGCAGACCGAGCAGGTCCTCGCGGGTCTCGACGCGACCGAAGCGCACCGCGGCGGAGTTCACGTACACCACGAGACCGTTCTGGTGGACCACGATGGGGTCCGGACTGAGCTCGAGCAGCAACCGGTAGCGCTCGGCGACCGGTGAGACGGCCGACGGTGTCATCGGGGCCGCGGCGGGTGCCACGACGTCACCGAGAACGGCCCCCGGGACGTCGTCGACGACACCGCTGGCCACCTCCCCGTCCGACGTTCCCCCGACTGGCACGACCACTCCCGATTCCTCGTCTGCGGCCGACTCGTCGCGAACCGACGACCCCATTCTCCCGCACATCGTTAGCGCATGTGCCAGGTGAGGCGGAAGTGCATCCGCGAGGTCTGTGAAATCTCACGGACTCGCCATTCGGGACGAAAGTACGGGATCGTGGGAAGTGCCGTCTGACCTGGGCGGATTCACGATATGCGACTGCTTATCGTGCCAAACGACAAGGAGTTCACCATGACAAAGAACTTGCACTCTCGCGTGTCCGGTGTCGGCGCGGTCACCGGCTATGGATGGGGTCGTGAACGCCTGTGGGAGGGGCTGGCGTCGGGCAAACCGGCGGCGGGTCTCCACGCGGGCTTCGGGTCGACCCCCGACGAGGCGGGCTGGATCGTGACGGTGCCCGACGGCGGCGAGCCCACCGACGGTGCGACACGTTTCGCGCGGGCGATGCGGTGGGCGGCCCGTGAGGCGATCGAGGACGCGCTGGCGCACGGGTGGACGCCCGGACGTCGCGTCGGACTGGTCCACGCGACCGTCATGAACGACACCGCCATGCACCCGATGTTCTCGTGCACGCCAGGTGCGTTCAGCCCGCGCCAGTACGTGGCCGTCACCCCCTCGACGCCCATCACCCTGCTGATGCGCGAGTACGGGTTCCACGGACCGGCGATCAGCGTGTCGGCGATGTGCACCTCGGGGTCGGCGGCGGTCATCACCGCCAAGACGTGGCTCGACGCCGGCATGGTCGACGACGTCGTCGTGGTCGCGACCGACCTCTCGGCCACGCCGGAGATCGTCAACATGTTCATGCGCCTCGGGGTCGCCATCACCGATGACGAGCCGCTCTCGGCGTGCCGCCCGTTCCAGGAGGGCAGCCGCGGGTTCACCTTCGGCGAGGCCGCCGTCGGGTATGTGATGACCAACCGGCGCGACGTCGACGGATACGCCGACGTCCTGGGCGGCGCGATGGCGCACGACGGTTTCCACCCGACGTCGATCGACCCCGAGCTCACACACGTGCTCGGGTGCATCGACGAGGCCCTGGAGAACTCCGGCGTGTCCGGTGGCGACATCGCGTTCCTCAACGCCCACGGACCCGGCACCGCGCAGTGCGATGCCGCCGAGGGCGTGATCGCGACGACGCGCGTACCCGACGCGGGGGTGTTCTCGGTCAAGCCGCTGGCCGGTCACTGCCAGGCCGCGGCGGGCGCGGTCGAGCTGGCCGCCTCGCTACTCGGGTTCACCCACGGCGAGGTGCCCGCGACACCGCAGGTGTCCCCCGCGGCGATCGGGAACCTGCTCGACGGCCTCACCTCTGCCGAGCCGGGGCTCACCCTCAAGACGTCGCTGGGCATGGGTGGTTACACCTCGGCGCTGGTGGTGTCTCCCGTGTGACCGCTCACCCGAACACTCCGGGGGTGTTCGGCTGATCGGGAGCGGCCCACGCATGCGGCCGCCCCCGGATGGTCGCTTGGTCGACGCCCCTGGGGTCTGGGGTCCATCTCTGCTACAACTAGAACAGGTTCTAGTTGGAGAAGAGGTGTTCGCCCCGTGGACTTCACCGTCGATTCCACCGCGACCGCGGTGGGCGATGTGGTGTCGGACCTGCTGCGCCGTCACACGCCGGTCTGGGACGCCGAGTTCGTCGACCCCGGCGGATTCGACACCGACCTGTACGCGTCGGTGCACCGCGCCGGCCTTCTCGCCCTCGCGCTGCCCACCGACCACGGTGGCGACGACGTCGGTCTGATCGGCCTGCACCCGTTGCTCCGCGCGCTGGGCACCGCGGCCGCGGTGACACCGACCCTCGGGACCGTGGTCGCCGGCGCGGTCGCGACGGGCCCGGGGGCCGCGTCGGTCGTGGCGGGCATCGTCGAGGGCGGCGGTCACGTCGCGGTCGCGGTGTCCGAGCCGGGTTCGCCGCTCACCACCACCCCGCAGACGTCGCTGTCGAACGGTCGTCTGCGCGGCACCAAGACCGCGGTCTTGCACGCCCAGGGCAGCGCGGCCCTGCTCGTCACCACCGACTCCGGTGCGGTCCTCGTCGACACCGACGCACCCGGGGTCACCCTGACCGCGACGCCCTCGTCGACGGGGTGGGGCGAGTACACCGTGCGCTTCGACGACGTCGCCGTCCCCGACGACCGCGTGGTGGCCCGCGACGCCCGCGTGGTCCGCGACGCCCACCGCTTCGCGCTGTCGGCCTACGCCGACGGCGTGCTCGCCGGCGCGCTGCGCATCACCGCCGACCACGTCACGAACCGCGTGCAGTTCGGCAAGCCGATCGCGACGTTCCAGGCGGTCACCCAACAGCTCGCCGACATCTACGTCATCGGGCGCTCGATGAACCTCGCCGTCACCTCCGCGGTCTGGCGGATGTCGGAGGGCCTCGACGCCGACCGCGACCTGTCGATCGCCGCCTACTGGCTCGCCGCGGAGATGCCGTCGACGCTGCGGACCATGACCCACCTGCACGGGGGTGTCGGTGTCGACATCACCTACCCGCTGCATCGCTACGCCTCCATCGTCAAGGACCTCGCACGGCTCGTCGGCGGCCCCACCGCACGGCTCGACGAGCTTGCGGAGTCGTCAATGCTCGCAGCCGAGCTCGCGCAGTCGGTGGAAGAGGGGATCTGACGTGTTCATCGACCTGACACCCGAACAGAAGGCGCTCAAAGCCGAGCTGCGCGAGTACTTCTCGTCGCTCATCTCGCCCGAGGACGCGGCGACCATGCGCACCGAACGCCACGGGCCCACCTACCGGAAGGTGATCCGGCAGATGGGCTCCGACGGCTGGCTCGGTGTGGGCTGGCCGACGGAATACGGCGGCAAGGGTTTCGGCGAGATAGAGCAGCAGATCTTCGTCAACGAGGCCGCTCGCGCCGACGTCCCGCTGCCCGCGGTGACGTTGCAGACCGTGGGTCCCACCCTGCAGGTCCACGGCACAGAGGAGCAGAAGGCGCGATTCCTGCCCGCGATCCTCGCCGGGGAGGTGCATTTCGCCATCGGCTACAGCGAGCCGGGCGCGGGCACCGATCTGGCGTCGCTGACGACCGCCGCGGTCCGCGATGGCGACGAGTACGTGGTGAACGGCCAGAAGCTCTGGACCACAGGCGGTCACGACGCCGACTACGTGTGGCTCGCGGTGCGAACCGACAAGAACGTGGCCAAGCACAAGGGCATCTCGATCCTCATCGTCGACACCCGCGACCCGGGTTACAGCTTCACCCCGATCATCACCGCCGATCGCGCCCACCACGTCAACGCCACCTACTACTCCGACGTCCGCGTCCCGGCGAGCATGCTCGTCGGTGAGGAGAACGGTGGCTGGAAGTTGTTGACCACGCAGCTCAACCACGAACGGGTGATGCTCGGCCCGGCCGGTCGGATGGACGGCCTGCTGGCGCGGATCACCGCGTGGTCGCACCGGCCGGCCGCCGACGGCGCCGTCCCGGCGAAGAACCCGGACGTGCGGCGCGCACTGGCCGAGATCGCCGCCTACACCCGCATCAACGAGCTGCTCAACTGGCAGATCGCGTCGTCGGGTGACGAGTCCATCTCGATGGCCGACGCCGCCGCGACGAAGGTCTTCGCCACCGAACGGGTGCAGCGGATCGGGCGGTTGATCGACGAGATCGTCGGTCGCTACGGCGATCTCACCGATCCGGCCACCGCGGAACTGCTCGACTGGTTCGACGCGCAGGCCAAGCGCAACGTCGTGATCACCTTCGGCGGTGGGGTGAACGAGGTGATGCGCGACATGATCGCGACCGCGGGCCTCGGTCTGCCGCGAGCAGCGCGGTAGCCGCCCGTGACCCTCGAAGACACCATCCGCGACGCCACCGACACCGTGCGCGCCGCGGGGTCGAGCGCGCCCGTTCTCGGCCGCGATCCGATCAACACACCGATGATCGCGAACTGGGTCGAGGCCATCGGCGACGCCAACCCGATCCACACCGACGACGCCGCGGCCCGCGCCGCCGGGTGGGACGGCGTCGTCGCCCCACCCGCGATGGCCCAGGTGTGGACGATGCGGGGACTGCACGGAGCGCGTCCGGCCGACGACCCGCTCTCGGCGGTGTCGCAGATCTTCGACGACGCCGGTTACACCTCGGTGGTCGCGACCAACTGCGACTCGACCTATCACCGCTACACGCGTCCCGGTGAGGAGGTGGCGATCTCCTCGGCGTTGACCGACGTGGTCGGACCGAAGCAGACCGGGCTGGGTGAGGGCTGGTTCTTCACCACCCACAGCGTGTGGACGGTCGGTGACGAGGTGGTCGCCGAGATGGACTTCCGGATCCTCAAGTTCCGGCCCGTCGACCGGCAGACGTCGGACTCCTCGTCCCCGGTCACCTCGTCGGTGGGGGCCGACACGGCCGATCTCGACGCCGCGACGATGATGCGCCCCAGCGCCTCCCGCGACACCGCGTTCTTCTGGGACGGGGTGGCACGTCACGAACTGCGGATCCAGCGGTTGCCCGTCGGCGCACTGACCCACCCCCCGGTTCCCGCGCTGTGGAAGGACCACACCGAGCCGACCGACTATCAGGTCGCGGCGGGCACCGGCACCGTCTACAGCTTCGTGGTGCACCACGCGCCGCGGGTTCCCGGACGCGCGCTGCCGTTCGTCATCGCGCTCGTCGAACTCGACGAGGGGGTGCGTATGCTCGGCCAACTGCGCGGCGTCGACCCGTCCGAGGTCGCCATCGGGATGGCCGTGACCGTCGAGTTCCTCGACGTCCCCGCGCAGGCCGGTGGGGCCGACGACTCTCCCTGGAGTCTCTACGCCTGGCGACCCCTCGACCCCCAGGAGCGATCATGACCGCCCCGACCGTCCCCGCCCACCCGCCGACGGTGGGTGTCGGTGACACGTTGCCGCCGTTGACGATCGAGGCCACCCCGACGTTCATCGTCTCCACGGCGCTGGCGACGCGTGACTTCCAGGACGTCCACCACGACAGGGATCTCGCCCACGCCAAGGGGTCGAAGGACATCTTCGTCAACATCCTCACCGACACCGGCCTCGTCGGCCGCTACGTCGCCGCGTGGGCCGGGCAACGGGCGCAGATCCGGTCGATCACCCTGCGTCTGGGTGTGCCCTGGTACGCCTACGACACCCTCACCTTCTCCGGCACCGTCACCGCGCTCGACGCGGGAACGGCCACGGTGGACGTCGTGGGGACCAACTCGCTGGGCAAGCACGTGACCTCCCGGGTGACCGTGGCGCTCGATCACACTGCCGGGGAGGGTCGTTCGTGACGAGCACGCTGTCCGGTGCGGCCGCCATCGTCGGCATCGGCGCCACCGACTTCTCCAAGGACTCCGGTCGCAGTGAGCTGAGGTTGGCCGCCGAGGCCGTGCGGGCCGCGGTCGCCGATGCCGGCCTGTCGCCGTCCGACGTCGACGGCCTGGTCTCGTTCACTATGGACACCAACACCGAGATCGCCGTGGCCCGCGCCGCCGGCATCGGAGAGCTGACCTACTTCTCGCGCATCCACTACGGCGGTGGCGCAGCATGTTCCACCGTCCAGCAGGCTGCGATGGCGGTGGCCACCGGTGTCGCCGACGTCGTCGTCGCCTACCGCGCCTTCAACGAGCGCTCGGGTATGCGCTTCGGGCAGGTCAACGCCGGTCTCGCCGCCCAGGACAACTCCTCGGGCACCGACAACGCCTTCAGCTACCCGCACGGACTGTCGACGCCCGCGGCGTTCGTGGCGATGGTCGCCCAGCGATACATGCACGAATACGGGGCCACCAGTGCTGATTTCGGTGCCGTGGCGGTGGTCGACCGCAAGCACGCCGCGGTGAACCCGAACGCCTTCTTCCACGGCAAACCGATCACCATCGACGACCACCAGAACTCCCGCTACATCGCCGAGCCGCTGCACCTGCTCGACTGCTGTCAGGAGTCCGACGGCGGTGTCGCGCTGGTGATCGTCTCCGCCGAGCGGGCGAAGGACATGCCGCACACCCCGGCCGTCATCGCCGGTGCCGCCTCGGGCAGCGGTACCGACCAATACATCATGACGAGCTACTACCGTGACGATCTGGCCGGCCTGCCCGAGATGGGACTCGTCGGTCGACAGCTGTGGGAGCAGTCGGGTCTGGGCCCCGGTGACATGGACGCGGCCATCCTCTACGACCACTTCACCCCGTACACGTTGATGCAGCTCGAGGAGCTCGGGTTCTGCGGGCGTGGCGAGGCCAAGGATTTCGTACGTGTCCCCGGGGCGCTGGAGGTGGGTGGCGCGCTGCCGCTCAACACCCACGGCGGTCAGCTCGGCGAGGCCTACATCCACGGCATGAACGGCATCGCCGAGGGCGTCCGGCAGCTGCGGGGCGACTCGGTCAATCAGGTCGACGGCGCGGCACGCGTCGTCGTGACGGCGGGGACCGGTGTTCCCACGAGCGGATTGGTGCTGACCCGATGACAGATCCCACCTCGACCGACTTCAACCTGGGCGACATCTTCGAGACGATCGCCGACGCGGTACCCGACCGCATCGCGATCGGCTACGAGGGCGTCGACGTGAGCTACCGCGAACTCGACGAACGGTCGAACGCGATGGGTCACCTGTTGCGCGACCACGGGATCGGTGCCGGAGATCACGTGGCGCTGTACCTGAAGAACAGTCTCGAGCACGTGTACGCGATCGTGGCCCTGCTGAAGATCGGCGCCACGGCGATCAACATCAACTACCGCTACACCGCGACCGAGCTCACCTACATCCTCGACAACTCCGACGCCGTCGCGGTCCTCGTCGAGCTGCCCGAACACCAACGCACCCTGGCCGGGGTGTTACCGCAGACGTCGGTGCAGACGGTGCTCGTGATCGGCGAAGTCGCGCCCGAACTGTCTGCTGCACAGGGTGACCGGGTGTCGGTCGGATCCGTCGACCTGAGCGCGCACAGCACGGCGCGCGATTTCCCGACCCGCTCGGGGGATCAGCACTACATCCTCTACACCGGCGGCACCACCGGCTACCCGAAAGGCGTGGTGTGGCGCCACGACGACTTCTTCCACAAGCCGCTCTCGGGTGGGAACCCCTATGGCCCGGAGCCGTTGGCCGACCATGCCGCGATCGCCCACAACGCGAGCACCTTCGCGCCGATCTCGTTCCTGCTGGCCGCGCCTCTGATGCACGGTGCCGCCATCTATTCGCTGTTCATGTTCTTCATCAACGGCGGGCGCCTCGTCCTGCAACGTGATTTCGTGCCCTCGGCCGTCCTCGACTCGATCGAGCACCACGGTGTGCAGATCGTGCTGATCGTCGGAGACGGCATGGGTGCGCCGCTGGTGGAGGAGATGGAACATCGTGCTGCGCAGGGCACGTTGGACGTGAGCGGCCTGCTGTCGGTGACCAACGGCGGGGCCATCTGGTCGAGTGCGGTGCGCGAGCGGATGCGGGCGGTCAAACCCGACCTGTGGTTCCGTGACAACTTCGGTGCCTCGGAGACCGGCAACGACGGCGAGCTGATCATGGGGGAGGACGGGCTGCTGCGGTCGACCTCGAACCCGGCGTTGACCGTGCTCGACGAGACGCTCGCACCGATCGAGCCCGGATCCGATGAGATCGGCTACATCGCCCGCGTCGGCCGCGTTCCGGTCGGTTATCACAAGGACCCCGAGAAGTCGGCCCGCACGTTCGTCACGTTGCCCGACGGGCGTCGTGCGGCGATCCTCGGCGACATGGGTCGTCTCGACGCCGACGGCGGCGTCGTGTTCCTCGGCCGCGGCTCGGGATGCATCAACACCGGTGGCGAGAAGGTGTTCGCCGAGGAGGTCGAGGCCGCGGTGCAGGCGCATCCGGCGGTGCACGACGTCCTCGTCGTCGGGGTTCCCGACGAGCGCTTCGGACAGCGGGTCGCCGCGGTGGTGTCGGTGGTGGAGGGGTCGCCGACGCCGACACTCGCCGACGTCCAGACCGTCTGCCGCGAGCACATCGCGGGCTACAAGATCCCGCGGGCGCTCACCGTCGTCGATGCCGTGAAGAGGTCGCCCGCGGGCAAGGCCGACTACAAGTGGGCGTCGTCCGCTGCTCTGGGGTCGACGGCCGGGAAATCGGTTGCGGCACCGAAAGCCGCCTCGGTCTAGGGGACCGGGTCGGTCTCACGATCGGCGGGCGCCGAGACGACCGTCGTTCCGGTGGCCTTCTCGTCCAGTCGGTTCGGCGCCCAGAAACCCAGCGCGATCGAGCCGACGATCACCAACGAGCCCAGCACGATGTAGGCCTGGTTCGACGGGTCGAGGAACGCCCGCTGCGCGCCGTCGAAGATGTCGGCTCCGAGACGACCGGGGATGTTCTGGCCGATCTGTTCCGACACCGCGCGGGCCTCGGCCAGTGACCGACCGATGGTGTCGCGCACGGTGTCGCTCTGGCCGACCAGCATCTGACCACGCGCCGCGTCCCCGCCCGCGGTGACCTGGGCACCGAGCGCACGCAACTGGTCGCGCGCGGCGTCGGCGGTGGGCCCGATGCGCGCGGTGTAGCCGGCGGCGACGATGCTGCCCGCCAGTGCCATCCCGATGGCGGCACCGAGCTCGCGCGCGGTGTCGTTGACGGCCGAACCGACGCCCTGGTTCTCCACCGGGGTCGACACCATGATCGCGGTGGTGGCCGGGGCGGTGGCGATACCGAGTCCGAAGGCCATGACCGACAACAGGATCGCGATGGTCGAGTACTCGGTGTAGGTCAGCGCGCCGAGCAGCACGATGCCGATGCCGAAGATGCACATCCCGGGTGCCAGCACCGCGCGGAAGTTGAACCGGACCGCGAGCCAGTTGCCCAGCAGCGACATCACCATCACGACGACCACGAGGGGGAACATCGCCACGGCCGATTTCAGGGGCGAGTAGCCCATCACCAGTTGCAGGCGCTGCAGGATGAGAAAGAACGTCCCGAACGAGCCGAGGAACTGCAACGCGATCGCGAACGCGCCCGAGCCGAATGCACGACGGCGGAACAGCCGGACGTCGAGGAGCGGATGGTCGCGTCGGGTCTCGAGCCGGACGAACAACGCGGCCAGGCCGAGCCCCGCGATGAGGGCGACCAGCACCAGTGGGTCGTCCCATCCGCGCACGGGGCCCTCGATGAGCCCGAACACGAACGCGGCGATGGCGACGGCGGATGTCATCGACCCCGGCAGATCGAACGGCGGTGGGTTGCTGTCGCGCGACGTCCCGATGGTGAGGGAGAGCGCCACGATGAGCACCGACGCGCCGGCGAAGGTGATGAAGATGGAGTGCCAGCTGAAGAACTCGAGCAGGATGCCGGTGACGAAGAACCCGCCGATGGCCCCGGCGCCGGCCACACCGGCCCAGATGCTCACGGCGATCGGTCGTTTCGACTCGGGTACCCCGGAGGTGATGAGCGACAGTGTCGCCGGCATGACCAGCGCGGCGCCCGCCCCGGCGAGGCAGCGGGTGGCGATGATGAGGTTCGGGTCACCGAGGAACACCGGCAGCACCGACGCCACCCCGAAGACGACCATGCCGCCGATGAGCATCCCGCGTCGTCCGAATCGGTCGCCGAGTGCGCCGGCCGGCAGCAGCAGCGCCGCCAGCGTGAGGGTGTAGCCGTCGACCAGCCAGGTGATCTGAGCGGAGTCGGCGGAGATGTCCGGCGCGATCTCGGCGAGCGCGGTGTTCAGTGCGGCCATCGCCGCGACGACCGCGGAGAGAGCGGCGCACGCGACGACGATCAGCCAGACGTCGCGCGCGGTCAGCGCATCGCGGCGGCTGCCGGCGTCGACAGACCCGGTGCGGTCGGTCATGTCCACGACCCCGACGTCGCACGGAACTCGGCGGTGTTGCGCAATCGTGACGTCGCGATGCGGCGTCGTTTCGCGGCCACAAGTGTTACTTCTGTCACTCTTTTCACACGAGCACCACACAGCTCGCTCAGCCGGGTCATTGCTGCCCCGGGGTGAAAGGAACCGATCCCATGTCCGTCACCATGCACAATCGTCATCACTCACCCGCATCCATCCGCCTGTGGCGCGTCGTCGCGATGATCGCGCCGCTCGTCGCACTCGTCATCGGCATGCTGCTCGTGGTCGGCTCGATGGGCTGACCCCCGCTCGACCCCCTGAGGTCGTCGAGATTTTTGAGACTAACAGTCTTGTGTAGTCTCGTCCTCGATTCGCCCACAGTGGAGGTGATGTCCCGGTGCGTCGTCGCGACCCCCGCCCGGCACAGTCGCGCGCGAAACTGATCGATGCCGCCGCAGACCTCCTCCGCGACGCGGGGCCGTCCGCGGTCACCGTCGACGCGGTCGTGGCCGCCGCGGACGTCTCGCGAGCCACCTTCTACCGCCACTTCGCCGGCACCGCCGAACTCGTCGCCGCCGCCTTCCACGTCGTCATCCCACCCGCGCCCGTGCCGCCGGAATCCGGTTCGGTGCGCGAACAACTGCTGGCCCTCACGTTGAGTCAGGCACGCCTGATCGCCGCGGTGCCGGCGACCACCACCTTCCTCGCCTGGCTCTCCCTCGGTGCCGACCTCGGCGCCGGTTTCCGGGCCGGCGGTCCCGACGAGCTCGTCGAACAGCGCACCCTCCGTGAACGCGTCGCCGAGCAGTACCTCCGCCCGTTCGACGAGGTGCTCGGCACTCCCGAGGCCGTGGCCCAGCTCGGCCACGTCGATCGCATCACCGCGATGGCCCTGCTCGTGGGGCCGTTGGCGATGGGCCGCCTGAGCACCCTGACGACCTTCGACTACGAGGCCGTCGCCCGTGCTGCGGTCGACGGGTTCTGGGCTGCGCGCACGCACCGCGACCGGTGATCCTGAGAATCCGGGCCGGGAATCCCCGCGAGGCAACAGAGTGTGCTTAGGTCGATTCACGATCTCTAAAACCAGGGGACGCGTACTTCGTCGGGGCCGCGTGTCGGTCGTCAGCTGTGAACCAAAGGACTCGTTCATGTTCGATCGCACATTCCTCACCTCTGCCATTGCCCGCAGTTCCGAGAACTCCGTCGATCGCCGCCGCTTCATGCGCGCGGCCGGCCTGACCGGACTCGGCGCCGGTGCCGCGATGGTCGCGGGCACGGGAATCGCTGCGGCCGACAACAGCCCGTCGATCCCGCCGGGCGTGGGCAACCTGATCCCCTCACCGGCCGCTCCGATCACCGACGGCGCGATCCTCAACTTCGCCCTCAACCTCGAGTACCTCGAGGCCGAGTTCTATCAGCGCGCGGTGAACGGTGTCGGCCTGCCGAACAACCTGCTCGGCGGCAAGGGCCGCCTGGGCGGAGTGAAGGGCGGCCGCAAGGTGACCTTCACCTCGCCGGCTGTGCGCGCCTACGCCCAGGAGATCGCCGCCGACGAACTCGCGCACGTCGCGTTCCTCCGCAAGGCACTCGGTGGCGCCGCGGTGGCCCGCCCGGCCATCGATCTCGACGCGAGCTTCACCGCTGCGGCCAAGGCGGCCGGTCTGATCAGCGGCAACCAGACGTTCGACGTCTTCGCCAACGAGGACAATTTCCTCCTCGGCGCCTTCATCTTCGAGGACGTGGGCGTCACGGCCTACAAGGGTGCTGCTCCGCTGGTGCAGAACAAGACCTATCTCGACGCCGCCGCCGGCATCCTCGCCGTCGAGGCGTACCACGCGGGCATCGTCCGATCGAGCCTGTACAACAAGGGACTCGTCAAGGAGGCGAACGCGATCTCCGACGCCCGCGACAGCCTCGACGGTTCGTCCGATCTCGACCAGGGCATCACCAAGGGCGGCGCGGCCAACCTGGTGCCGACCGACGGCAACGCGATCGCGTTCGGACGCACGCCTTTCCAGGTCCTCAACATCGTGTACCTCAACCCGAAGCCGGTCACCCGTGGCGGCTTCTACCCCGCGGGTGTGAACGGCGCGCTCAACATCAGCGGCTAGACACCGTTCGTCACCGCCGCCGCTCGAGGACCACGTTTCCCAGTACGGGGGCGTCGTCCCGGTCGGCGGCGGTCGCGGTGGCGAGAATCTGGGTGCCGGTGTCCCACACCGATATCCGGAACGTCTCGCCGGGGAAGAAGACACCGGCGAACTTCGCGCCGAACGAACCGACCGCGTCGGTGTCGCCCCCGAGGACCTCGTCGACCAGCGCCCGGCACACCGTTCCGTAACTGCACAGCCCGTGCAGGATCGGGGCGGGAAAGCCCGCCCCGGCGGCGAACGCGGGATCGGAGTGCAGGGGATTGCGGTCGCCGCAGAGCCGGTACAGCAATGCCTGATCGGGTCGCGTCGGCACCGTCAGCACGCTGTCGGGTGCGCGGTCGGGGTACTCGACGCGGTCCGACGTGCCGCGCTCGCCGCCGAACCCGCCCTCACCCTTGGCGAAGATGGACGACCGCGCGCTCCACAGCAGTTCGCCGTCGCTGCCGAAGGTCTGCGACTCGGTGAACACCACCGCCGCCGACCCCTTGTCCTGGACCTCGGCGAGGCGGGAACGGGTCGTCGCCTTGCCGCTCGCCGGGATCGGTCGATGCATCGTGACCTGCTGGCTGCCGTGGACCACCTTGGCGAGGTCGATCTCGATGCCGGGAAACGACACCGTCGGCGCCGCCGTCGCGTGGAAGTTCTCGGCGACGGTCGCGAACGTCGGCAGTACCGCCGGGGCGGTGTCGTCGACGTAGCGCAGTCCGCGGGTGTCCAACGGATCGGCCGCCGCACCCACGCCGAGGTTGTAGAGCGCGACATCCGATGCGCTCCACTCGAACGACGTCTCGCCGAGATCGGCACCGACGGCGACGGACGGATCGATCGGCATCAGGCGGCCTGCTGCGCGGCGATGTCCATGGCGGCGAGATAGCCGAACACCATGGCCGGGCCGATCGTGGCGCCCGGGCCGGCGTAGGTGTGACCCATCACCGGGCTGCTGGTGTTGCCCGCGGCGTAGAGGCCGTCGATGACCGAACCGTCCTCGCGCAGAGCGCGTCCGGCGACATCGGTGTTGATACCGCCCTTGGTGCCGAGGTCGCCGGGGTACATCTTCACCGCGTAGAACGGGGCCTTCGTCAGCTCACCGAGACTCGGGTTGGGCTTGTTGGTGATGTCGCCGTAGTAGTGGTCGTAGCGGCTGACGCCGCGTCCGAAGTCGTCGTCGGACCCGCTGCGCGCGAACCCGTTGAAGCGTTCGGCGGTCGCGACGAGGGCATCGGCGGGCACCTCCATCTTCTCGGCCAGACTCTCCAGTGACTCGGCCTTCAGGACAGCGCCGGACTTGAACCACTTGCCGGGCAATGGCTGTCGGCCCGACACCGAGGCGAACATGTAGCGGTCGCGGTAGGTCTGGTCGAACACGAGCCATGCCGGGATGTTCTCCCCGGGACCCTCGCCCTGTCCGTACTCGCCGCCGAACATCTGGTGCACGGCCTCGACGTAGGGCAGCGACTCGTTCATGAACCGCTTGCCGCGGGTGTTGACCATGAACGAACACGGCAGCGAGCGCTCGGCCAGGGCGAACCACGGGCCACGGGGCAGCATGATCGTCGGACCCCACCAGGAGTCCTCCATGAAGCTCACCGCGGCACCGATCTTGATGCCCGCGTTGATGCCGTCGCCGGTGTTGCTCGGCGCGCCGGTGGTCCACTCGGTGCCGATCGGCTCGCGCTGGTATTTCTTGCGCATCTCCTCGTTGTGCTCGAAACCGCCGCAGGCGAGGATGACGCCCTTGCGCGCGCGGATCGTCGTCGGTGTCCCGTCGGCGTCGACGGTCACCCCGACGACCCGACCGTTCTCGGTGACCAGATCGGTGAGACCGGTGTTGAGCAGCAGTGGCACACCGAGTTTGCGGACGCCGAGCAGCAGTTCGCCCATCAGGGCGGCACCCATGCCGATGAGGTGTTTGCGGGTGACGCGACCCCAGATCATGCGCAGACCCACCTGCATGATCTTCAGCGGTCCGCGCCAGTGGCGCAGTCCGGTCGAGAGCCAGCGGTAGTCCGACTGCTTCACCACGACGCCGAGTGGGGCCTTCGTGTACTGCGGGTGGAGGTTCGCGTAATCGGCGCCCAGCTTCTTGGCGTTGAACGGTCGCGGCTCGCAGGAGCGTCCGCCGACTCGGCCGCCGGGGGCCTCGGGGTAATAGTCGGAGTAGTTCTTCACCCACTCGAGATCGAGCGGGGCGTGCTCGGAGAGGAAGTCGAGGACCTTCGGGCCGTTGTCGATGTAGGCGTCGATGCGCTCGGGGGCGACCACATCGCCGACGATCGACCGGACATAGGTGCGCGCGGCCTCGGGATCGTCCTTCACCCCGTCACGCTCGAGGACGGAGTTGTTCGGGATCCACACGCCGCCGCCCGAACGGGACGTCGACCCACCCCAGTACGCGGACTTCTCGATGATGACGGTCTTCAGGCCCTGCGACGCCGCGGTGATCGCGGCGCTCATCCCTGCCCCACCCGCGCCCACGACGACGACGTCGTATTCCGCTTCGAGGTGGTCTCTGCTGGTCATGGCCGGCCCTTTCGCCTGTCTCGGGGGCGGTGTCCAGGGGACACCGGCCTCCCGCAAATCTAGAACACGTTATAGAATTGGTCTCCGTGCAGGCTATACCAGGTCGACGATGGTTCACCACCGACGTTTGTCGGCGAAACGGCAACACGTTCCTACGAAAGAGGGCGCAGACGTGACGGTTCCCGACGACGTGCGCGATCACATCGCGCACACCCTCGCCGACGCCGAGGCCCGTGCGCAGGCCATCGAGCCGCCGACCGCGTCGCATCCCGACCTCGACGTCGTCGACGCCTACGAGATCCAGCTGCGCAACATCGCCCGACGGGTGGCCGGTGGCGCCCGCGTGGTGGGCCACAAGGTGGGCCTGGCGTCGGAGGCGATGCAGCAGATGATGGGCGTCGACGAGCCCGACTACGGCCACCTCCTCGACACGATGGGATACCGCCAGGACGCGCCCATCGATGCCCGCCGCTTCTGCTTCCCCCGTGTGGAGGTCGAGGTCGGGTTCATCCTGGGTAGGGACCTCCCCGGCGCGGGGTGCACCAATGACGACGTGATCGATGCGGTCGAGTGGGTGGTGCCCGCGATCGAGCTCATCGATTCCCGGATCCGCGACTGGCGGATCACCCTGTGCGACACGATCGCCGACAACGCGTCGTCGTGTGGCTGGATCCTGGGTGACGAGCGAGTCGCGATCGCCGACATCGACACCGGCGACATCGACGCCGAACTCACCCGCAACGGCGAGGTCATCGCGAAGGGCAATTCGTCGGCGGTGCTCGGCCACCCGCTCAACGCGGTGTCGTGGCTGGCGCGCAAGGTCGACGGTTTCGGGGTGCGGCTGCGGGCGGGCGACGTGATCCTGCCCGGCACGGCGACGCGCGCGATCGATGTGCGGCCCGGCGATCGGTTCCGCGCCGAATTCGTCGGCCTGGGTTCGGTGACCGCAGATTTTTCGAACGAGAACTGAGGAGACGACGTGACAGCCAAGGTCACCGCCGCGATCATCGGATCGGGCAACATCGGGACCGATCTGATGTACAAACTCGAACGCTCCGAGGTGATCTCGCCGCGCTGGATGGTCGGGATCGACTCCGATTCCGAGGGCATGAAACGGGCCGCCGACCACGGGTTGATCACGATGTCCGGTGGAGCCGAGGAGTTGTTGGGTTCAACGGAGATGCCGGACCTGATCTTCGAGGCGACCTCGGCGTACGTCCATCGCGAGTTCGCCCCGCGATACGAGGCGGCAGGCATCACCGCGATCGACCTCACCCCCGCCGCAGTCGGACCTGCGGTGGTGCCGCCGGCGAACCTGCGTGAGCACCTCGACAAGCCGAACACCAACATGATCACCTGCGGTGGTCAGGCGACGATCCCGATGGTGCACGCGGTGTCGTCGGTGGTGCCGGTGGCCTACGCCGAGATCGTGGCCTCGGTGGCGTCGGTGTCGGCCGGCCCGGGTACCCGGGCGAACATCGACGAGTTCACCAAGACCACCTCGCGGGGGATCGAGACGATCGGTGGCGCGACGCGGGGCAAGGCGATCATCATCCTCAACCCCGCCGATCCGCCGATGATCATGCGCGACACCATCTTCTGTGCGATACCGGAGGATGCGGACACCGACACGATCGCCGAGTCGATCCACCGCCGCGAGAAAGAGATCCAGTCCTACGTGCCGGGATACCGGCTGCTGCAGGACCCGCAGTTCGATCCGCCGAGCGCCATCAACGGTGGCATGGCCCGGGTGTCGATCTTCGTGGAGGTCGAAGGCGCCGGCGATTTTCTGCCGCCCTATGCGGGCAACCTCGACATCATGACCGCCGCCGCCACCAAGGTCGGCGAAGAATTGGCCAAGCAGAAGCTGGGGATCTGACATGACCGCGGTCGCGTACTCCGACACCCTCGACATCCGGGTCACCGACTCGTCGCTGCGTGACGGCAGCCACCACATGCGCCACCAGTTCACCGAACAGAACGTGCGCGACATCGTCGGTGCCCTCGACGGTGCCGGGGTACCCGTCATCGAGGTCACCCACGGCGACGGTCTCGGCGGGTCGTCGTTCAACTACGGGTTCTCGAAAACGCCCGAGCAGCAGCTGATCCGCGCCGCGGTCGAGACCGCGCAGAACGCGAAGATCGCGTTCCTCATGTTGCCGGGCCTCGGTGTGAAGGACGACATCCGCGCCGCGCAGGACAACGGCGCGCAGATCTGTCGTATCGCCACCCACTGCACCGAGGCCGACGTCTCCATCCAGCATTTCGGTCTCGCGCGTGAACTCGGACTCGAGACGGTCGGGTTCCTCATGATGAGCCACAGCCAGCCGCCCGAGGTGCTCGCCGCCCAGGCCCGCATCCAGGTCGACGCCGGCTGCCAGTGCGTCTACGTCGTCGACTCCGCCGGTGCCCTGGTGCTCGAGCAGGTGTCGGATCGGGTGTCGGCGTTGGTCGCCGAGCTCGGCGACGACGCGCAGGTCGGGTTCCACGGTCACGAGAACCTCGACATCGCCGTGGCGAACTCGATCGCGGCCGTGCGGGCCGGTGCCCGACAGATCGACGGGTCGGTGCGGCGTTTCGGAGCCGGTGCCGGCAACACCCCGGTCGAGGCGTTCGTCGGCGTGTGCGACAAGCTCGGCATCCGGACCGGCATCGACTTCATGAAGATCGCCGACGCGGCACAGGATGTCGTCGCGCCGATCATGCCCAGCGAGTGCCTCGTCGACCGCGCCGCGATGATGATGGGCTACGCCGGCTGTTACAGCTCGTTCCTCAAACACGCCGAGGGTCACGCCGCCAAGTACGACGTCTCGGTCGCCGAGATCCTCCTCGAGGCCGGTGCCCGCAAACTCGTCGGCGGCCAGGAGGACCAACTCATCGACATCGCCCTCGAACTCCGCAAGAAACAGGACGCCAACGCCGGAGTGTGAACGCGGGCCGTCTCGGCGAACGCGAGGGTCGGGGCGCCCGCGTTCGCCGACTCCGCACGCGTTACGCGGCCATCAGGTCGAGTCGGATGAGCCACTCGCGGATCATCGGTACCAACCGACCCGACACGAGGTCACTCCAGGTCCATCGGATGACCATGATCCCGAGTCGGCGTAGTGCGTCCTCTCGGAGCTTTTCTCGCTTCATCGCGTCGAACGGCGTCTCGCCGGGTCGCAGATACTTCTGATACTTGACGTCACCGTCGAATTCGCCGACCAACCGGCCCGACCAGTCGAAGTCGGTGCGCGCGATGACATTCCCGTCTGCGTCTCGGAACTCGTGTTGCAGGCGCGGTGTCGGGAGGCCGGCCTCGATCATCTGAGCGCGGCTCCACGATTCCCCGGGATTCTCCGCCTTGCCGTCGGCGAGTGAGAACGCGCGGCGCGCCGGTCCGACTCCGCGGCGGGTTGCCGCGAGACCGTCGGCCATCGCCGCGCGGTCGGCGCCGAGGCGAAGTGCGGAATCGAAGACGGACAGCGCCGCGGCGAACCCGCCACGTGCCGTACGGGCGGCGTCGACCGCCGTCCGTTCCAGCGAGGTGACGCGCACCCCGTCGATGGTCGTGACCTCGCCGTCGGCGAGTGAACCCACGTGATCCTGCCGGATCGACGTCCGCCAGCCACCCGTGAGGCGCCCGTTCGTCGTGTGGATCCGTTGCAGATCCGGCCTCAGCAGTGACAGTCCGTGCACCGTGGCCGCAGACTGGTGGCTCAGAACCGTACGGTCGCCCGAGATCTCGGCCGACGCGACCGCGGCCAGCCGGTGAACGTCCTCGGGTGATCGCGGAGCGGGGGCGACGTACACGCCTCGCTGCACGCGACACAGACGACCGTCGCGCAGCTCGCGTCTGATCTCGTCGTCGGTGAACCCCGCTGCCAAGGCGATCTCTCGGTGGACGAGTCCGTGACGATCGGTCGGGAAGGTGATCATCCTGTTCTGACTGACGCCGTGACCGTCCGGTTCCAGGCGCGACGAACGCGGGCCGATCCGTGTAACGCCGGTGCCGTGGCACCCGCGTTCCCCGATTCGACCCGCGTTTCCTCAGATCGCAGGGGCTACATGCCTTCGGGCGGTGAGGCGTAGCAGAAGACGGCGCCCATGGGGTCCTTGGCGGAGGCGAGGGTGCCGAAGGGGGTCACCTCGCCGCCCATGAGGACCTCGCCTCCTTGTCGGGAGACCTCGGCGGTGGCCGCGGCGACGTCGTCGACGGTGACGTAGAACTGCCAGAAGGACGGCACCTCGGGCGGGAACACCTTCACCGCGTCCATGATCCCGGCGTAGCCCAGTTCGCCGTACATCAACTGCGAGTAGTGCTCCGGGCCCTGGGCGTCCTCGGCGCCCCCGGTGCCGACCTCGAGCAGGCTCGCCCCCGTCACCGTCGAGTAGAAGGCGGTCGATGCGGCGTAGTCCTTCGACTGGCTCTCGAACCAGTAGGGTGTGCCGTGCTCGCCCCAGGTGGTGAACCCGACATGGTCGGCGGGCTGCCAGAAGCCGATCGCGGCACCGGCCGGATCGGCGACCATCGCCATCGTGCCCTCGGTGCCGACGGCCATCGGCGGCACGTTCACGCTGGCCCCGGCCTTCTCGGCGGCCGCGACCGTGGCGGCGGCGTCGGGGGCGTGCAGGTACACCGACCAGATGTCGGCGGGCCCGCCCGCCTGCTCCATCCACGGGCTCAGTCCCGCGACGCGGGCTCCGGCACGGGTGAAGTTCTGGTATCCGCCGAACTCTTTGCGCGGCGGTCCCTCGACCTCCCAGCCGAACACCGCACCATAGAACTCCGCGGCACGTGCGGGGTCGGAGCTCATCAGGTCGAACCAGATGGGTGCGCCGGCGGGCGCGGAGTACTCGGTCATCGTCAGATCCTCTCGCGGGTGGATGTCACCGGTACAGACCGGCGACGTCGCGAGAAATCATCGCCGATCACTGGTGCGGCGGGATGATCCCCTCGATGACACCGTGGTCGATGCTGGCCGACAGCCGTGAACACGTGGGGGTCATCGCCGGGTTGCCGCCGCTGTCGCGGACCCGGGTCAGCTCCGGGCACTGCGCCCGGGCCTCGCCCGACCACTGCACGCTGGTCTGGAACTCGCTGATCTTCTTCACCATCACGCAGGCATGGCACGCCCGACACTCGATCTCGCGCAAACCGTCGCGCAGGTAGTGCGCCCGATCGCGGTCGGTGGCCGAGGCGATCTCGGCACGCCGGTGCGGGTCGTCGGCGAAGTCGGGGGCCTTCGCCCACGCACCCACCGACCCGGTCGGTCGGTCGACGGCCCGCGTCATCGCGTCACACCTTCGCGGCGTCGTTGGTCGCCGACAGCTTCTGCTGCTCGGCCCGGATGTCGGACTCGGTGTCCTCGCCCGCGGCCTTGCGGCGCAGGTTGTCCTCGACCTCGACACCCCAGTTCTCCAGGGCCTTGGTGGTGTCGATCTCGTACTCGTAGCGTGCCGTCATCTCCTCGGTGACGTCGGCGGCGTCGACATAGAACTGCTCGTACCACCGGCGCAGCTGGTACACAGGCCCGTCCTCCTCGACGAGGAGGGGATTGTCGATGCGGCTCTTGTGCTTCCAGATCTCGACGTCCTGCAGGAACCCGACCTCGACGCCCTCGGAGATCTTGCGTGCCATGCCCTGCGCCTGCTCCTCGGACAAGCCCTCGGGCTTCTTGGCCATCACGCCGAACATCAACACGAACGAGTTGTTGTCGATGGGGTAGTGGCAGTTGGTCAGGATCGTCTCGATCGCGTAGCCGCCGTAGGTCTGGTGCATCGGGTTCAGCATGTAGGCCGGACCGTAGTACGCCGCAATCGATTTCAGGTAGCTGTCGCCGTAGGCCGACGTCATCTCGATGTCGGGCCGGCCACGGGAGTTCATGTACTGCGCCGCGGTCTCGCCCTCGAAGACGTTCTTGAAGTAGTCGGGGAGCGCGTAGTGGATGTAGAAGAAGTGCGCCATGTCGACGACGTTGTCGATGATCTCGCGGCAGTTGGAGCCCTCGATGACGATGCGGCTCCAGGTCCAGTCGGTCCACTCGCCGGTACCGAACTCCTCGATCTCGGGGATCACGACGTCGGCGGGCGGCGGGTTGCCCTCGGGATCGTTGTAGACGAACAGCTGTCCGTTGCGGATCATCGTCGGCCAGGCGCGGGTCTTCGCGAGCTTGGGTGTGCGCTTGGCGTAGGGGACGCCGGCGCAGCGGCCGTTGCCCTTCCAGCGCCAGTCGTGGAACGGACACGCGATGTTGCCGTCCTTGACGCTGCCCTTCGACAGGTCGCCGCCCATGTGGCGGCAGTACGCGTCGAGGATGCTCACCTCCCCGTCGGCATCGGACCAGACGACGAGTTTGGTGCCGAAGGCCTCGATGGAGTGCGGGACGCCGTCGGTGAACTCCGAGGCCAGACCCAGGCAGTGCCATCCCCGGGCGAAGCGGGTGGGCGGGGTCCCGGTGTCGATCTCGCGGATGGCGACATCGTTCTGCAGATCAGTCATCTCAACGCTCCTCGCGACCGGCCACACGCGGCGTGTACCCGCGGCATCATCAGTAGAACACGTTACAGAAATGCCCTTCGAGACGCCACTGTACCGGCGCAAACGCGCAGGCCTCGACATAAATGAGAACGTGTTCTAGTCTTGGATCCGAGATTGTTCACCATGAGTTGGGAGTGCGCGCATGACACAGCGGAGTGAGATCGGCACCGAGGTGCTGAACAAGATCGATTCCCTGCTGCCCGAGATCGAGAAGCGTGCCCAGGAGTGCGAGGATCAGCGCCGCATTCCCACCGAGACCATCGACAGCCTCGACGAGGTGGGCTTCTTCAAGCTCGTCCAGCCCTCGCAGTGGGGCGGCTACGAGGTCGACCCGGTCACCTACTACGAGGCTGTCCGACGTCTGGCCACCGCCTGCGGCTCCACCGGCTGGGTCTCGTCGATCCTCGGGATCCACAACTGGCACCTCGCGCTGTTCCCCCAGCAGGCGCAGGAGGAGGTGTGGGGCGACGACCCGACCACACGCATCGGTTCCTCCTACGCCCCGATGGGCATGGGTGAGGTCGTCGACGGCGGCTACAAGGTGAACGGCGAGTGGCACTGGTCGTCGGGGTGTGACCACGCGCAGTGGACCTTCGTGGGTGGCCCGGTGTTCAAGAACGGCAAGCCCGTCGACTTCGTCAGCTACCTGCTGCCCCGCAGCGACTACGAGATCCGCGACGTCTGGCACGTCGCGGGACTCAAGGGCACCGGATCGAACACGCTGGTCGTCAAGGACGCCTTCGTGCCCTCGCACCGCATGCTCAGCTTCCGCGCCATGGCCACCGGCACCGCGCCGGGCCTCGAGACCAACACCGCACCGGTCTACAAGATGCCCTGGGGCACCATCCATCCGACCGTGATCTCGACCCCGGTTGTCGGCATGGGCTACGGCGCGTACGCCGCGCACGTCGAGGCCCAGGGCAAGCGTGTCCGCGCGGCCTACGCCGGTGAGAAGGCGAAGGACGACCCGTTCGGCAAGGTCCGTATCGCCGAGGCCGCCAGCGACATCGACGCCGCGTGGCGTCAACTCTCCGGCAACGTCCAGGACGAATACGACCTCATCGTGGCCGGCGAGGAGGTCCCGATGGAGCTGCGGCTGCGTGCCCGTCGCGACCAGGTCCGCGCGTCGTCGCGCTCGATCTCCGCGATCGACCGCCTCTTCGAGGCTGCCGGCGCCCGGGCACTCGACAGCGATCAACCGCTGCAACGCTTCTGGCGGGACGCCCACGCCGGCCGTGTGCACGCCGCCAACGACGCCGAGCGTGCCTACCAGGCCTTCGCCAACGGGGAGTACGGCATCCCCATCGGCGACACGATGGTCTGATCGCATGGTCTCGGCAACCACCGACTCCGGACCGATCCGCTCGCTCGGATACATGCGCATCGAGGCCACCGACATGGCGGCCTGGCGCGACTACGGACTCAAGGTCCTCGGCATGGTGGAGGGCAAGGGCACCACCGAAGGCGCTCTCTACCTGCGCATGGACGACTTCCCGGCGCGACTGGTCATCGTCCCCGGCGACCAGGACCGCCTTGCCTCATCGGGGTGGGAATGTGCGAATGCCGCAGGGCTGCAGGAGGTGCGGGACCGCCTCTCGGCGGCGGGCATCGTCTACCGCGAGGCGAAGGACTCCGAGCTCGTCGACCGTCAGGTCGTCGAGATGATCGTGTTCTCCGATCCCACCGGCAACGTCCTCGAGGCGTTTCACGGTGTGGCGCTGCAGCACCGACGGGTGGTGAGTCCGTACGGGCACACCTTCGTCACCGGTGAACAGGGCCTCGGGCACGTGGTGCTCACCACCGACGACGACGAGGCCTCGCTCGAGTTCTATCGCGACGTCCTCGGCTTCCGTCTGCGCGACTCGATGCGCCTGCCCCCGCAGGTGGTCGGGCGCAGCGAGGGCGACCCGACCCCGTGGCTGCGGTTCTTCGGATGCAATCCGCGCCACCACAGCCTCGCGTTCCTGCCGATCCCGAACACCACGGGGATCGTGCACCTCATGGTCGAGGTGGGCTCCACCGACGATGTCGGCCTCGCCCACGACCGGGCGCTGCGCAAGAAGGTGCCGATGTCGGCGACCCTGGGCCGCCACGTCAACGACCTCATGTACTCCTTCTACATGAAGACCCCCGGTGGGTTCGACATCGAATTCGGTTGCGAGGGACGCACTGTCGACGATCACGAATGGGTGGCGCGCGAGAGCACCGCGGTGAGTCTCTGGGGCCACGACTTCTCCATCGGGTTCGCGAACTGACATGAGCCACGCCTCGCGAGGCACCACCGATTTCGACCCGCGCCAGTTCCGCACCGCGATGGGGCAGTTCTGCACCGGGGTCACCGTGATCACCACCCTCGACGCCGAGGGATCACCGGCCGGGTTCGCCTGCCAGTCGTTCGCCGCGCTGTCGCTCGACCCGCCGCTCGTGCTGTTCTGTCCGCAGAAGACCTCGCGCGCAGTTGGAAGGTCATCGAGACGGCCGGTCGGTTCTGCGTGAACATCCTGTCCAACCACCAGCAGGACGTCAGCGCCACCTTCGGCGCGCCGGGCACCGACAAGTTCGCGCACATCGACTGGGACCGGTCACCCGGGGGCCTGCCGGTGATCCGCCACTGCATCACCTGGGCGCAGTGCGACATCGAACGCGTCGACGACGGTGGCGACCACTTCATCGTGATCGGCAGGGTCACCGTGCTCGGCGAGATGCTGCAGGACAAGCCGTTGCTGTTCTATCGCGGTGGCTATCTGTCGACCGAACATCCGCGGGTGACGCCGGCGCAGGCCGAGCTCGAGAACTTCCTCACCTGGACCGGAGGCGACACATGGCTGTGAGCAGCGACATCCCGGCGTCGACGCCGGTGCCGGTCGCCGACATCACCGCACCGCTGACCGCGGCGATCGCCGAGGCCGAGGAGTTGATCCGCGGAGCCGATTTCATCCGCACCGACATCGACCTCGCCGAGGGGTACAGCTATCTCGGGCAGAGCATCCACGCGGTGATGCAACTCGCGTGGTCGCGGGCGCTGACCCACCCGTTCTTCGTCACCTCCACCGGCCCGTACACGAAGATGGGCCTCGACAACCCCGACACCCTCTACTACAGCGCCGATCTCGTGGCCGGCGCCGAGTACCGGGTCACCGGGACGCGGGGCACCACCACCGATCTCAGTTTCCAGGTGATCACCGGCAACTACGACCCCGACCGGGTTCCCGGTGGCGACGACGCGTTCGACGACCGACGCCTCGACATCGCCGCCGACGGTTCCTTCGAGTTGTGGTTCGGCCCCTACGGTCCCGACGAGACACGGCCGAACCACTTCACCCTCGCCGACGGGGCCACCACGCTCGCGGTGCGCGAGGTGTTCGGCGACTGGCCGGCCGAGCAGAAGGGGACCATCTCGATCGAGCGCGTCGACACCGTGGGTACCCCGGCCGACGAACCCGACATCGCGGTTCTCACCAAGCGGTATCGGGTGGCCGGCAAGATGTTGCTCTCGCGGATCAACACCTGGTTCAACTTCCCGAAATGGTTCTATCTCGACCTGCCGGTGAACACCTTCACCGAGCCCCGCCTCACCCCCGGCGGACTGTCGACACAGTTCTCCTCGGTCGGGCACTACGACCTCGCCGACGACGAGGCCATGATCATCACGGTCCCGAGATCCGATGCGCCGTATCAGGGTTTCCAGTTGGGGAGCATGTGGTACATCTCGCTCGACTACATCGGCCATCAGACCAGCCTCAACACCGCCCAGGCGCAGACCGACCCCGACGGCATGATCCGCATGGTGGTCTCCCGCCGCGATCCCGGTGTCGCCAACTGGATCGAGACCACCGGCCGCAGCCACGGCATCCTGCAGATCCGGTGGCAACGCACCTCGGCGCCCATCCCTGCGAGCGCGGGCCCCACCGCGCAGGTCATCGCGTTCGACGATGTCGCACAACACCTCCCGTTCCACTCCCACAACGTGATCGACGCCGACGGTTGGCGGGAGCGGATCGCCGCCCGACAGCGCGGCATCGCGAGCAGGATGTTGGGGTGAGGGCGAGATGACCGGACTGTTGGACGGCAAGGTCGTCGTGGTCGGCGGCGTGGGTCCCGGACTGGGCCGGTCGATATGCCTGCAGTCCGCCGCGGCCGGGGCATCGGTCGTGCTCGCGGCACGGACCCCCGAACGTCTGCACGCGGTGGCCGACGAGATCACCACCGCCGGTGGTGTCGCGCACGCGGTGCCGACCGACATCACCTCCGACGAGGCGGTCGACGCCCTCGTCGCGGCGACGGTGGAGCGGTTCGGCCGCGTCGACGCGCTCGTCAACAACGCCTTCGCCCTGCCCTCGATGAAGTCGTTGGCCCGCACCGACTTCGACGCCATCACCTCCAGCCTCGCCCTCACCGTGCTCGGCGGTCTGCGCATGACGAAGGCGTTCACCGAGGCTCTGGGCGCGACGTCCGGTGCGGTGGTGATGATCAACTCGATGGTGCTGCGCCACAGCGAACCCCGTTACGGCAGCTACAAGCTGGCCAAGGCGGCGCTGCTGGCGATGTCGCAGACCCTGGCGACCGAACTGGGAGACCACGGCATCCGGGTGAACAGTGTTGCGCCCGGGTACATCTGGGACGATCAACTCCGGTGGTACTTCGGCGAGGTCGCGAAGAAGTACGACATCAGCCCCGACGACGTCTACCGCGAGACGGCCTCGAAGTCGGACCTCAAGCGACTGCCCGAACCCGACGAGATCGCGCGGGCGGTGGTGTTCCTGGCGTCGGACTGGGCCAGTGCGATCACCGGGCAGACCCTCGACGTCAACTGCGGCCAGTTCCATAGTTGATGCGAGATCACTCCTGAGAGGACCGACGATGACCGGACGTACCGGTGTGGGCACCGTCGAGGACCTGCACGCCTCGGCGATCAAGGCCTGCGGGCTCGACGATTTCGGTACCGACGAGCCGGGCGGTTACGACTACCGCGAGGGCCTGTCGGTGCTGCTGGAGAGTTACCAGCGAGACGCAGGCCTGACCGAACTGGGCAGCAAGATGTCCCGGTTCTTCCTCCGCGGCGCACTGGTGGCGCGGCTGGTCAGTCAGGCGTCGTTCACGGCGAACCCCGGGTTGTCCTCGACCCCGATCACCCGGCCGATCTTCGTCACCGGGCTGCCGCGGACGGGCACCACGGCACTGCACCGCCTGCTGACCGCCGATCCCGCGCACCAGGGTCTCGAGATGTGGTTGGCGGAGTTCCCCCAACCGCGCCCGCCGCGCGACACGTGGGCCGCGAATCCCGTGTTCCAACAGATCAATGCCGGCCTCGAGCAACACCACGTGGAGAACCCGGAGTTCATGGGCCTGCACTACATGAGTGCCGACGACGTCGAGGAGTGCTGGCAACTCCTGCGGCAGACCATGATGTCGATCTCGTACGAGTCGCTGGCGCATCTGCCGACCTACTCACGCTGGCTCGACGGTCGTGACTGGACGCCGGCCTACGAACGCCACCGTCGCAACCTGGCACTGATCGGCGCGAACGAGCCCGAGAAGCGGTGGGTGCTCAAGAATCCGAGCCACCTGTTCGCTCTCGACGAACTCCTCGCCGTCTATCCCGACGCCCTCGTGGTCCAGACCCACCGGCCGCCGCGCACGATCATCGGATCGATGTGCTCGTTGGCCGCCAGCGCCACCGACGGGTGGTCGACGACGTTCGTCGGCGACACCATCGGTGCGACCCAACTCGAACTGTGGTCGCGGGGTCTGCAGCGATTCACCCAGGCGCGGGCACGACACGATCCCGCGTCGTTCGTCGACATCGACTTCGCCGACCTCCGTGACGATCCCCTCGGCGCGGTCGAGACGATCTACACCGCACTGGGCACGCCTCTCGGCGACGAGGCACGCGCGGCGATGGTCGCCATGGACGCCGAGAGCAAGAGCGGCGATCGCAAACCGGTGCACCGCTATTCGCTCGAGGACTTCGGACTCACCGAGGCCGCCGTCGACGACGCGTTCGACGGCCTGATCGCCCGCCGCTAGATGCGCTCGGTCACGTCTCCGGCACGCAGGGCGATGGGATAGGGCTGCGGCACCTGGAAGTGGTAGCCCTGCGCCAGTGGGCAGTGCAGCGCGACGAGCGAGGTGACCTGCTCGGGCGTCTCGATCCCCTCGGCGATCACGCTGAGATTGTTGGCCGCGGCGTGGCTGATGAGTCCGCTGAGCAGGTGGTCGACGACGTCGGTGCCGAGGCCGGCGGTGAGGGACGCGTCGATCTTGAAACCGTCGATGGGCCAGGTGATCATGCGGCTCAGCGACGACCATCCGCGGCCCACGTCGTCGATCACGATGTGGGTGCCGAGAGCGCGCAGCGCGGAGATCGCCTCGATGGCCTCGGTGTCGTCGAGGGTGGCCGATTCGACGAGTTCGAGGCACAGACGTTCGGGGGGCAACGCGCCCTCGGCGACGGCGTCGAGCAGGAGGTGCAGTCGCGCCGGTCGGATCAGATGCGCGCCGTCGACGTTGACGTGCACCACGGTGTCCGACGACCCGGCCATCACCGTCATCGCGATGCGCATCACCGACAGGTCGATGTCGAGCATGATGTCGGTGTCGCGGACCGCGGGCAAGAAACGGCTCGGTGGGAGCAGACCGTCGGTGGGGTGCATCCAGCGGCACAGCGCCTCGTACCCGTGCATGCGGCGGGTGCGCGGATCGACGATCGCCTGGAAGTACGGGCGGATCTCGCCGCGCTGGAGCCCGGTGATGATCTCGTCGAGCGGGTAGACCCCGGCGGTGACCTCCCGGTCGCGCTGCAACTCGAGTTGCTCCTCGAGGACGCGGGCGTACTTCTGCAGCAGGGTGAGGTCGTCGACGTCGAGTTCACGCACCTCGGTGTCGGTGAGGCACAACGTCCCGATCGCGGTGTGCTCGCGACTGAACAGCGGTACACCGACGTACGTCCGCAGACCGGCCTTGCGCAGCGGATCGAGCAGCGACTCGTTGATCGTCGAGTTCGTGGCGTCGGCGATGACGAGCGGACGTCCGGTGTCGACGACCTCGCGGCAGGTCGTGTTCTGGCGCGGCGTGACCGAGCCGATGGCTCCGCGGACGCCGTGCGCGGCCAGCACGTACTGGTTCTCGTCGTCGAGGATGTGCAGGATCGCCATCGAGAAGTCCACCGCGCGCGCCGCGAGTTCGAGAGTGGTGGTCAGAGCAGGGCTGACCGCCTTCGGGTCCACGTAGTTCGCCGCGTTCCCGGCGCGCGAACTCGAGCGGTCGTTCATCATCGCGATGGTAATACGGTGATCGCGACGGCGGACTGATGTGGACGCAAGTCGGTCGAACGGCTGAACTTTTTACAGTTCGAGGGTCCTCGCAAGGCCCTCGTTCGCCGTCTGCGGGCGTTTGAACAGCTGCGCGTCGGTGTGGGCGCGTTTGAAGTACAGCTGGACGTCGTGCTCCCACGTGATGCCGATCCCGCCGTGCATCTGCACCGCCTCTCCGGCGACGGCCGCCGCGGCGCGGGAGCAGTGGATGCGGGCCGCGGCGATGGTGGGGTCGGCGCCGTCCGGTCCGGAGTCGTGCGCCAGCGCGTGGGCGGCGGCGTAGGAGATCGATCGCGCCGACTCGACCGCCACGAACATGTCGGCCATCCGATGTTTGAGGGCCTGGAACGAGCCGATCGGCCGGCCGAACTGGGTACGTGCGGACGTGTGGGCGACCGTCCGGTCGAGCAGTTCTGCGGACACCCCGACCTGCTCGGCGCTGAGGGCGACCGAGGCGACGGCCTGGAGTCGACCGATGAGGTCGCCGGGTGCGGCGATCGTCTGAGCAGGTGTGTCGTCGAAGGTCACCCGGGTCAGCGGTCGTGTCGGGTCGAGCACGGGCAGCGGGGTCCGGGACACCCCGTCGGCGTCGGGGGAGACCTCGTGCAGCGTCGTGTGCGTCCCCGAGCGGGCGATCACCAGGAACACGTCGGCGTACTCGCCGTCGAGCACGTAGTGCGCCGTCCCGGTCAGGAGTCCGCCATCGGCGACGACGCCGCGGGTGTCCCAGCCCGATTCGTCGGCCCAGCACAGTGCGGCGACCGACGACCCCTCGGCGATACCGGGGAGCAATCGTGCGCAGGCGTCGTCGTCGCGGGTGAGCAGCAGGGCCTGCGTGGCGAGCACCGCGCCCAGCATCGGCACGGGGTGCAGCGACCGCCCGAGTTCCTCGAGGACGATGTGGCTCTCCACCAGCGTGGCGCCGACCCCGCCGAACCGTTCGGGCACGGCGAGCGCGGCCACCCCCACCTGCTCGGCCAGTGTTCTCCACAGAGAGCCGTCGAACCGGGGGGTCGCGGCCATCGCGGCGCGCAACGACGCCGATCCGCCCTGGCGGGCCAGCACGGTGCGCACCGAGTCGCGCAGCGCGGACTGTTCGGCGGTGTCGACCCCGGGTGCGGCGAACACGGTGTCGCTCATGCGGTGATCGCCGACAACACCGTGCGGCGGTGTCGCGCCGCGGTGCCCCACGCCGATTGCAGCGCACGGGTCTTGGTCAGGTAGAGCGACAGGTCGTGTTCGGCGGTGTAGCCGATCGCGCCCAGGGTCTGCAGGGCGGTGCGTGCCGCGAGATCGGCGGCGCGGCCGCAGGCGACCTTCGCGGCGGAGACGTCGCGCCCGGTCGTCGCGGCGCCGGAGTCGATCGCCAGCGCGGCCCCGTGCACCAGGGGGCGTGCCATCTCCACGGCGATCGCGACGTCGGCGAGGTGGTGCTTCACGGCCTGGAACGATCCGATCGGGCGCCCGAACTGGGTCCGGTTGCGCGCATGATCGCTCGCCGTCGACAGCATCGCCGACGCCAGACCCACGAGCTGCGCCGCGGTGGCCAGCGCACCGATCTCGAGGGCCCGCTGCGTGTCGATGTCGGTCGCCACCGACTCACGGGCGACGACGGTGGAGATGTGCCGCGACCGGTCGACCGAGGCGTGGGTGACGTCGGGTTCGGCGACGTGCAGTACCGAATCCTGCAGGAGCAGAACGAGGTCGGCGGTCATCGCGTCGGCGGCGTACGGCACCTCGTCGGGCACCGCGATCGTCGCGAGGTCCCCCGCGAACAGTGGTTCGGCGAGGTCGGCCCGTCCGGCGGCGGACAGCACGACCGGGACGACGGCGACGGTCTCGGCGACCGGGCCGGGTACGCAGTGGCGACCGAGTTGTTCGGCCGCGACGACCATCTCGACCGCGCCCGCCCCGACGCCGCCCGCCTCCTCCGAGGCGAGCAGCGCGGTGACGCCGGTGTCGGCGAGCCCGCGCCACACCGCTCGGCCCGGGTCGTGATCGCCGTCGTTCCACGCCCGCACCACCGCGGGCATGTCGGCGCGGGCGAGCATCGCGTCGATACTGCCCGCGAGATCGAGGTGTTCGGTGTCGAGCAGAAATCTCATCGGTCGCCTCTCGGGAGTCCCAGCAGCCGCTCGGCGATCACGTTGCGCTGGATCTCGTTGGTGCCGGCGTAGATCGGGCCCGACAGGGAGAACAGATGACCGCCCATCCAGTCGTGGTCACCGCCGGGGGAGTCGGCGCGTTCGGCGTCCACGCCGAGGAGATCGAGTGCGGTCTCGTGGGTCGCGATGTCCCACTCGGACCAGAACACCTTGGTGACCGACGACTCCATCCCCAGCTGCCCGCCCTCGGCGAGACGACTGACCGTCGCGTACGTCGACAGCTCGTAGGCGCGGGCGCCGATCCAGGCATCGGCGACACGCGCGCCGAGCGTTGCGGCGTCGGGGTCCGTGGGATCCCGGTGCCCCCACAGTTCGAGCAGCCGGTCGGTGGTCGCCAGGAACCGGCCTGGCGACCGCAGCGACAGACCGCGTTCGTTGGCCGCGGTGCTCATCGCGATCTTCCACCCGTTGCCGGCCTCGCCGATGACCCCCGACTCACCGGGGTTGTCGGGGTCGTCGGGCACGAAGACGTCGTCGAGGAACAGTTCGGCGAAACCCGGTTCGCCGTCGAGCTGGGCGATGGGCCGCACCGTGACCCCCTCGGCGCGGAGATCGAACATGAAGTAGGTCAGCCCCCGGTGGCGGCTGGAGTCGGCGTCGGTGCGAAACAGTCCGAACCCGCGGTCGGCGAAACTCGACCGGGAACTCCACGTCTTCTGGCCCCGCAGCAGCCAGCCGCCGTCGGTGCGGACCGCGCTCGACCGGAGCGACGCGAGGTCGCTTCCCGCCTCCGGCTCGCTCCACGCCTGTCCCCAGATGTCCTCCGCGCGCCCCATTCTCGGCATGATGCGGGCGAGCTGTTCGGGGTGTGCGTGATCGAAGAGGGTCGGGGCGAGCAGGAAGATCCCGTTCTGGCTCACGCGGCCCGGGGCGCGGGAACGGTAGTACTCCTCCTCGAAGACCACCCAGTGCAGCAGGCTCGCGTCGCGGCCACCGAACTCCTGAGGCCAGCTCACCACCGACATCCGCGCGTCGGCCATGGTCGCCTCCCACGCGCGGTGGGCCTCGAACCCCTCGGCGGTGTCCATCGAGGGCAGGGGTGTGGTCGGTACGTTGGCCTGCAACCAGTCACGCACCTCGAGTCGGAAGGCCTCGACGTCGCTGTCGAATTCGAGATCCATCTACGACGCCCCGCTTGCCTTCATCGACCGGGCGTCCATGCCGCCCAACGCATCCCCGCCGGATGACTCGGCGTTCGCGCTGTGGGCGAAGTGGTGCCAGCCGAACACCGAGTCCATCGAGTTCCGCAGGCCCATCTGGTCCTCGCAGATGTTGACGGCCTTCTTGCACAGCGCAAGACCCAGCGGGGGCATCTCGGTGATCGATGCCGCGATCTCGGCGACTTTCGTCGACAGTTCGTCACGCGGGACGACGTGGTTGACCATGCCCCAGTCGAGCGCCTCGGCGGCGGTGAAGCGGCGGCCGGTGAACAGGATCTCCTTGGCCCGCCGCGGGCCGAGTACGAAGGCATGGGCGAAATACTCGACACCCGGGATGCCCATGCGGGCAACGGGATCGGAGAAGAAGGCATCGTCGGACGCGACGATGAAGTCGCAGATCCACGCCAACATGAGACCGCCCGCGATGCACGCGCCGTGTACCTGCGCGATCATCGGTTTGGGGATGTCGCGCCACCGGCGGCACATCCCGACGTAGACCTCCATCTCGCGCGCGAGGCGCTGATCGCCACCGGTGCGGTCGGTGTGGTCCCAGTAGATGGTCGCCGTGTTGGGGTACTCGACGTGGAAGTCACGTTCGGGGGTGCCGATGTCGTGGCCCGCGGAGAAGTGTTTGCCGTGGGCGCGCAGCACGATCACCGATACCCCGCGGTCGTCGACCGCCTTCACGAATGCAGCGTCGAGCGAATAGGTCATCACCGAGTTCTGCGCGTTGCGGTAGTCGGGACGGTTGAGGGTCACGTACGCGACACCGTCGGCCACCTCGTAGGCGACCGGCGTGGAGTCCGCGGTCAGCTCGGCGCCGGTGAGAGGTGCCGGGATCTGCGGTGGTGAGGTCATGGGCCGACCATACCTAGCAAGTGCTTGGTTGGTAAAGCGACCTCAGGGGGTCGTCGCACCGTCTGTCGTGGTGACGGCCTCGCGCAGGCGCTCCACGATGTGGTCGATCCGGCGTGCATCCACCGTCGCGCCCGGACAGGCCACGAGCGATGCGGTCACCCGGTGCGACCCGTCGGACTCGATCCGTTCCGGGGTGGCGACGGGTACCGCGACCGACATGGTCGGGACCGTCCCGGACAGATCCTCCGGTCGGTAATCCGACGTCATCAGGTCGATCAGCAGGTCGGCGATGCGGCGTTGCACCGCCGGGGCCGAATCGGCGCGGTGCACCGAGTGCAGCGTCGCCATCACCTCGGTCGCCTCGCGCCCCAGGTTCTCCACGCTGAAACCGCGATCGCCGACGGTGCGGATCACGTCGGTGACCGCGTCGCGCGCCGCCTCGGGAACGGTGTCGAGCCACTGCGCGCGCTCGGTGGATCGTTCCCACGCGATGAACTCCCGACACAGGGGGGCCCAGATCGGGATGCGCATGCCGGTCTGCGCCCACGCGATGTCGCCGGCGATGTCGGCCACGGTGATGGACGCGTCCTCGCGTTCGGCGAGGATGACCGGCATGGCGAGGTCGCGTGCGGCAGCACGTATCGACGGGCCGAACGTCGCCACCAGGGGGCGTGTGCGCGCCGATGCGGCCATCCGTCCGAGGAACGCCGGCGCCAGCGCGAAACGGTTGTCCTCGCCACGGTCGACCCACCGCTCCGCGCACAACTGGGTGAGCACGGCGTGCGCGGTCGCGCGGGTCATCCCGACCGCGCGCACGATCTCGGCGAGCGACGGGCGCCGGGACGGATCGGAGGCGAGGAACTCGACGACGGCGACCACGCGGTGCGTCGGCGCCGACACCGGTTGACGCTCCGATGTCGTGGTGTTTACTGTCACATAGTCGAACGCTACTGTCGAATAATCGACATCACAAGCGCTGAGTCGGAGGAGTCACATGCTCGACGGCGGTTACGAGCTGTCGCACCTGGCCGCCCTCGAGGCGGAATCGGTGCACATCATCCGGGAGGTCGCGGCCACCGCGCAGCGTCCCGGTCTGCTGTTCTCGGGCGGCAAGGACTCGGTGGTGATGTTCCACCTGGCGCGCAAGGCGTTCTGGCCCGCGCCCGTCCCGTTCCCGCTGATGCACGTCGACACCGGGCACAACTTCGACGAGGTGATCGAGTTCCGCGACCGGATCGTCGCCGAGACCGGCGTGCGACTGCTCGTCTCCAGCGTGCAGGACGACATCGACGCGGGGCGGGTACTCGAACAGACCGGCCCCGGCGCGAGTCGCAACCGGCTCCAGACCGCCGCGTTGCTGCGCGGTATCACCGAGAACCGCTTCGACGCGGTGTTCGGCGGAGCCCGTCGTGACGAGGAGAAGGCCCGCGCGAAGGAACGCGTCTTCAGCTTCCGTGACCGGTTCGGCGCCTGGGATCCCCGGGCGCAACGTCCCGAACTCTGGAACCTCTACAACGGCAGACACGCACCGGGCGAACACATCCGGGTGTTCCCGCTGAGCAACTGGACCGAACTCGACATCTGGCAGTACATCGCCGCCGAGTCCATCGACCTGCCGCCGATCTACTACGCCCACGACCGCGAGGTCGTCGAGCGTGACGGGATGCTGTTGGCGCGCACCCGTTTCCTCGAGACCGCAGAGCACGAGACGGCACGTACCGAGACCGTGCGCTTCCGGACCGTCGGCGACGCGACCTGCACGGGCTGCGTGCTCAGTGCGGCCACGACGGTCGCCGAGGTCATCGCCGAGGTCGCCGCCACCCGACTCACCGAGCGTGGTGCCACCCGTGCCGACGATCGGATCTCCGAATCGGGGATGGAAGACCGCAAGAAGCAGGGCTACTTCTGATGGCGCTGCCGATCGCGGCCGAGAGCCGAAAAGAACTGCTGCGTCTGGCGACCGCGGGAAGTGTCGACGACGGGAAGTCGACCCTCATCGGGCGCCTGCTGTACGACTCGAAGTCGATCTTCACCGATCAGATGGAGTCGATCGAGCGGACCAGCGCCGAACGCGGCGACGAGTACGCTAACCTCGCCCTGCTCACCGACGGTCTGCGTGCCGAGCGCGAACAGGGCATCACCATCGACGTCGCCTACCGCTACTTCGCCACGCCGCGGCGCAAGTTCATCATCGCCGACACCCCGGGACACGTGCAGTACACGCGGAACATGGTGACCGGGGCATCGACGGCCGACCTCGCCATCGTGCTGATCGACGCACGCAAGGGAGTGCTCGAACAGACCCGACGCCACGCGTTCCTGTCGTCGCTGCTGGGCATCCCGCACCTCGTGCTCGCGGTCAACAAGATGGACCTCGTCGACTATTCGCAGGCCCGGTTCGACGAGATCCGTGACGAGTTCGCCTCGTTCGCCTCGAAACTGACCGTCACCGACCTCACCTTCATCCCGGTGTCGGCCCTGCTCGGCGACAACGTCGTGACCCCGTCCGCGAACATGGGCTGGTACCACGGTGCGCCGCTCCTCGACCATCTCGAGGAGGTGCACATCGCGTCGGATCGCAATCTGATCGACGCCCGACTACCAGTGCAGTACGTGATCCGGCCACAGCGCAGCGACGGCTCCGATCACCGCAGCTACGCCGGGACCGTCGCCGGCGGCACCTTCGCGCCGGGCGACGAGGTCGTGGTGCTCCCCGGCGGCTTCAACTCGACGATCGATCGCATCTGGGCGCCCGGGGGTGTCGAGGTGGCGCAGGCGTTCCCGCCGATGGCGGTGTCGGTGTCGTTGCGCGACGAGATCGATATCACCCGCGGGGAGATGATCGCGCGACCCAACAACCGTCCGTGGGTGGGCCGCGACGTCGACGCGATGGTGTGCTGGTTCTCCGACGACTCCACGCTGAGTCCGGGCAACCGGTACGTCATCTCGGCGACCACGGCGTCGGTGCGCGCGGAGATCACCACCCTCAACTACCGCCTCGACATCAACACACTGCACCGCGACGAGACCGCGGAGGCGTTGTCGGTCAACCAGATCGGCCGTGTCACGCTGCACGCACAGCAGCCCCTGATGTTCGACGCCTACCGCCGCAATCGCGACACCGGCAGCTTCATCCTCGTCGATGAGGCGACCAACACGACCGTGGCCGCGGGCATGATCAGCGGCCCGGTCGACCATCAGAGCACCATCGTGTGGCACGGGTCGAAGGTGTCAGCCGATCAGCGTCCGTATCGTGGTGCCACGATCTGGCTCACCGGACTGTCCGGATCGGGAAAGAGCTCGATCGCGGTGGAGGTGGAGCGTCGCCTCGTCGCGGCCGGGCGCCCCGCCTACCTGATGGATGGTGACAACTTGCGCCACGGACTCAACTCCGACCTCGGCTTCGGCGACGACGACCGACGCGAGAACATCCGACGCACCTCCGAGGTCGCGTCGCTGTTCGCCGACTCGGGCTCGGTCGCGATCGTCTCGCTGATCAGCCCGTTCGCCGCGGAACGTCGGCGGGCGCGCGAGATCCATGCCGCCGCCGGCCTGCCGTTCTTCGAGGTCTTCGTCGACACCCCGCTCGCCGAGTGCGAACGGCGCGACCCCAAAGGTCTCTACGCCCGCGCGCGTCGGGGAGAGGTGAAGCAGTTCACCGGGATCGACTCGCCCTACGAACGTCCCACCGACGCCGAGATCGTCGTGACCCCGGACGGCGGGTCGCCGACCGACATCGCCGACGCCATCATCCGGGATCTCGGACTGTGACCGGTGGCGCGTCGGTGGATGCACGCCTGGCCGCCGAACTGGCCACCGCGGCCGGGGAGTTGCTGGTGGCGCTGCGGGCGGAGAGCGGTCTGAGCGGCACCGAGCTCGGTGACGCAGGGGATCAGCAGGCCAACGATCTCCTGCTGGAACGGTTGCGGGCGGAGCGCCCCGACGATGCCGTGTTGTCCGAGGAGTCGGCCGACGACCGCCGACGGCTCGCCGCCGACCGCGTCTGGATCGTCGATCCCCTCGATGGCACCCGCGAGTACCGCACGGAGGGTCGCCGAGACTGGGCCGTTCACGTGGCGTTGTGGTTCGCCGGTACCGGTCTGGTCGCCGGCGCCGTGGCCCTGCCCGCGCTGGGGGTGACCTACGACACCGGGTCGATGCCGGTGGGGCCCGTTGTGGGACTGCTCGATCCCCGCATCGACGACACCCTGCGCGTGGTGGTGAGCGGATCGCGGCCACCGACGTTCTCCGACGCCGTCGCCGACGCCGTCGGTGGGGTCGTCACCCCGCTGGGCTCGGCCGGGGCGAAGGCGATGGCCGTGGTCCGCGGCGAGGCCGACGCGTACGTCCACGCCGGCGGACAGTACGAATGGGACTCCGCCGCACCGGTTGCCGTCGCCGAGGCGGCAGGACTCTTCTGCAGCCGCATCGACGGGTCGCCCCTGCGCTACAACTCCGACGACGTGTACCTACCCGACCTCGTGATCTGCCGACCGGAACTGTCCGACACCATCCTCGCGGCGCTGCGCCGGGCGCGGTGACACAGGCGGTGGCCCCGCGGACCTGGGGGCTGCTCGGGTGCGCGATCGGCGCCGAGGTCGCGGGGTCGCTCGCCCTGAAAGGCGCACTCGATCACCCCGGCCTCTATGTCGTGGTCGCGGTCGGCTATCTCGGCGCATTCGTGCTGCTCGACCGCGTTCTGCGCGCCGGTCTGGGACTCGGTGTCGCGTACGGGATCTGGGGTGCGCTCGGCGTCGCCGCCACGGCCGTGTTGTCGGCGGTCATCTTCCGTGAGGCGTTCACCGCACTGATGATCGTCGGCATCGTCCTCGTGATCGGCGGTGTGCTGTGCATCGAGTTCGGCTCACCCGCACGCCGCTCGCCGGACGCGGGCGACTGATGGGCTGGCTGTACCTGGCGATCGCCGTGCTCGCCGAGGTGTCGGGCACGGTGTCGTTGCGGGTCGCCGCGGGCGGGCGGCGGGCGTTCTACCTGGCCGTCGCCGTCGGTTACGCGATCTCGTTCGTCGCGCTCTCGGCCACTCTGGCAGCAGGCGTCGGACTCGGTGTCGCCTACGGGATCTGGGCTGCGACCGGCGTCGCACTCACCGCGCTCGCCGGGCGCGTCCTGTTCGGCGAGGCGCTGACCCGGGTGATGGTGCTCGGCATCGTGGCGGTCATGGCCGGTGTCGTGCTCATCGAGGTCGGTGCGGCCTGAACCGGGGGAGGTTCACGCCTCCCGGTCGGGCGGCGGTGGCGCCCCGGGCAGCGTGTCCTCGGCGCTGAGGGTGTTGAACTCGGTGATGCGTTCGCCCATCTGACCGAACGCCTTGCCCGCCGCGGCGGTCGCGGTGGCGACGATCAGGTCGCCGAGCTCGCGTGGGTCCATCGACATGGCGTCGTCGTGGATGCGCAGTGCCGTCAGAGATCCCATCGCATCGACCCGCACACTGATGTTCTCGTCCTCGGAGGTCTCGTCGACCGCGATCGCCGCGATGGACTCGCCGATCGACTGCATGCGTTCGAGGGCCCGACGGGCCGAGGCCTCGAGGTCGTCGAAGGTGATGCCGAAGTTCGGTGGCATCGGTGGCGAGTCGGGCAGCGGTGCGCGCGGGGGGAATTGGCCACCTCCGGGCGTGGACGGGGTGTCGGTCATACGCGGCGCATCCAGGTGTCGGGCTCGGAGTCGCCGAGCTGGGAATCGACGTACAGATCGAAATCGGCGGCATCACGGTCGGTCGGCAGGTTGAGGTACGACACGGCCTCGAGGGGATGGCCGTCGGCGAGCAACTGGGCGCGGTGGGCGGCGGCCGCGCGTTTACCGGCCTGCTGGCACAGCAGCAGGATCGTCCGCGCGAGCGTGTCGGCCGGCTTGTCCATCTCCGACCGCTCTATCCGTATCGAGGTGGGCAGGCCCTGCTCGGTGGTGCGCACCTCGATCGACCCCGACGGTGTCGCCGCAAGACCGACGGTCGGCAACGAGTGCTCGGTGGACGTCGCGGTGGCCTCGTCCTCGGCCTGCGCCTGGTCGATCTCGTCGGCGGCGTCGCGGTCGTACTCGTCGTACTCCTCGTAGACGTACGGATCATGGTCGCGGTACCCGGTCACCGCACCATGATGACACCGTCAGTTCAGTGGGGCGCGCCCCGACGGCGGGTTGTCCACAGGTCGTGCCGACCCCACGGGTGCCGTCTACTCTCACACCGGACGTTTGATCAGTTCTCCTCGTGGGGTGATGCGATGGACTCGGCCGGAACCCGATGGACTCGGCCGGAACCCGATGGAACCGACAGCTGGGTCGCCGCGTCCTAGAACCATCGACGACACGAACGGGCGAGACGAGAGGTGGTGGTGATGGATCTCGATGCGATTCGGCGCTCCGCACAACAGGAGGTCGCCGAGCGACTGGCGGGTCTCGCCGAGACGATGGCCGAGGCCACGCGACTGCGTGAGCAGGCGATGTCGTCGACCGCGTCGGCCGCCTCGCGCGACGGCATGATCGAGATCTGGGTGAACGCGACCGGCACGGTGATCCGCACCGACCTGGATCCGGACACCTTCCGCGATCGCCGGCCCGACGAGCTCGCCGTGGAGATCACCGAGGTGGCGCAGGTCGCCGCGTCGATCGTGCGCGGTCAGGTCGAGGCGACGCTCGCGGAGATCAGGGCGCTGGCCGACCCCGGGGATCTCATGGGCAAGGCGGCGGCCCTGCCCGGCTTCGAGTCCCTGACGACCGCCCCCACACCCTCGACGGACCCGCCGGAGTCCGATCGCCGTCGATTCCGGTGAGCGTCGTTCCCATCCCCACGTCCAGGAGCCACCGATGAGTACAGATCCGTTGTCGACGGACATCGCCGGCCTGCGCGCGGCTGCGCGACGCTTCGCCGACGCGGCCGACGAAGTGCAGGCAGCGCTCGACAAGGTCTCGGCCGAGGTCGACGGCCGTGACGCGAGCGTCTGGGGCGGCGACGAGCCCGGAGGCGTCTTCGGCGAGGGTTACGAACCCGCGCACCAGGATGCGATGGCGACGCTGCGCGACATCCACCAACGCCTGTCCGCCGCAGCCGTGGGCGTCCCCGAATCGGCGCGGATCATCTCCGACCAGGACGATGCGAACGCGACGTCGTTCGGCGAATCGGGTTCCTGATGGGTATGGCACTGCCCGGATACCTGGGGGACGTTCTCGGATTCATCGGGGGCGGTTTCACCTATCCCGAGGGCGACGAGGACGCGTTGGGCGCCATGAGTGACGCCTACGCCGCGGCGGCCGACGCGCTGGAGGCGGCGGGCCTGGACGTCGCAGCCGGATCGGCCGGACTGCAGAGTGTCATCGCCGGTCAGGTGCACGACGCGATGGCCGCCTACTTCGACCAGATATCGGGATCGGAGGGTCTCGCGGGGGTCGCCGACAACTTCTCCCGATGCTCGACGCTCTGCCGCCTCACCGCGGGGTCGGTCGCGGTCGCCAAAGGGGCGTACATCGGCACGCTCGCGCTGTTCGCGATCGAGTTGTACGCCGCACTCGCCGCGGCCCCGTTCACCTTCGGGGCATCGATGGGTGTGGCCGCCGGCGAAGCGGTGATCACCGGTGCCATGCTGCGCGCGATCATCACCGAACTCATCGAGAACATCGTCGAACACATCGCCGCCACGGGCCTGAAGGTCATCGTGAGGGAGGTCGGGGTCGAGATCGCCACCGAGGCGGGCAAGGAAGCCGCCATCGGTGCGACGAAGGAACTCTCCGAGGCACTCATCGCGAGCCGGTTCTTCGGCGACGGTGTCGATCCCGGGAAGGTCCTCGGCGCAGCGGTGTCGTCGGGTGCGCAGGGTGCGGTGTCCGGAGCCGTCGACGGTGTCGGCAAGCGTGGTCTCACCGGTCCATCGGCCCACCCTGACGGGTCGGGACGCGGCGGCGGTTCCGGTGACAACGGGGGTTCGGGAGACACCGGCGGATCCGGCCACGGCGACAGCGGTTCCGGTCGCGTGGCGAACCACGGCGCAGGTTCGGACGGGAACACCTCGTCCGCGCGCCCACCCGCACCCGATCCCGCCAGTGGCACCTCTCCTCGCGGCGACCACCACGACGCCACAGCAGGCGGCGCGCCCGGTCCGGCCGCCGTCCCGCCTTCGAGCACGGGAGGGGACAGCCGGGGGGCCTCGACACCACGACCGTCGTCGACGCCTTCGTCTCCCGACGGCCGTTCACCGTCGGTCTCCACGACCTCGGGACATCCCGGGCCACCGGAATCGGCGACGACTCGGCCACCGTCCGAGACCCGCCCCGCCCCGTCCGAGCCGTCGCGTGCGGCACCGTCCCAGGGCGGTGCGGGCGGGCGCGATGGCGCGCCGCACACCGATACGCGATCCGCTCCGGTCCGACCGGAGGTCGAGACCGACACACCCGAGGACGTGATGTCCGGCGCCTCCGGCGATCTCGCCGGTGAACAGGTCGCGGAGACCTGGGCGGTTGATCCGTCGCAGCCGCCCGTGGGCGTCTCGAGCCTCCCGACGGCCGCGATCGACAGCACCGACATCACCGGTGCGGTCATCGAGGGCCATTCATCTGACCTGCCGCTGTCGGGGTCGCCGCCGCTGCGCACCGACGGATTGGCGCCGTTCGTGGAATCGATCGGGCCCTCCGCGGCGGCGTCGGGGTCCGGGGCTGATCCCGGTGCATCGGCGGAGCTCCTCCCGCCGTCGGAATCGTCGGGCCTCAATCTGGACACCTCGGACGACCCCGGGAGCGGCAGATGACGGCTCCTCTGTCGGCGCACATCGTCATGACCGTCACTAACGATCACGTGGAAATATGTCCTCAGCTGCGATAAAGTTCAGGCCGATTGACACCGGACATGCGTCCAGCTGCACTCAACAGGGGAGACTCGATGACTGACTTCGTTGCGGATCCGAACGCGATCCGCGGATACGGCGCCGCCTCGTCTGCCATCGGCGGTGTGATCGACAGTGCCTCGGCCATGGATCTGGCGGCCAACGTCGCGGTGATGGTCCCGGTTTTCGGGCTCATCGGACAGGACTTCCTGGCCAGCTTCGGTGTGTCGCAGTTCGCCAACGCCGTGTCGACCGCCTCCCTGGTCGCGGTGCATCAGGGCACAGCCGTGTCGGCCATGTCGACCGCCGCGAAATACGAGGGCACCGACGGTGACACCTCGGCCGCGCTGAACACCGCGGCCTCCTCGCTGTGACCCAGGGTGCGGGCCACGGGCCGGCACCCGCATCAGGATCCGGTCCCAGCGCGATGGACATGCTGGACCACAGCGCAGTGGCGCCGTTGTTGCACATGCCGGTCAACGACGTCCTGAAGCAGATGGGCCTCCCACCCCTTCCGCAGCTGCCCCCGATGCCGCCCCTCCCGCAGCTGCCACCGCTGCCGACGATCGACATCGGCGCCCTGCTCAAGCCACTCACCGATCTGATGAGCGGTTTCGGATCGGGCGACATGTCGTCGGCGCCGTTCAACCCGATGCAGCTGTTCGAGGGCCTGATGCAGGCGTTCCAGAGCGTGGTGCAGATGGGCGGTCAGGCCATGTCGGCGCTGACCCCGTTGTGGACCGGACCGGCGGCCGCACAGGCGATGGCCTCCGGTACCGCCGCGCAGGCCAACGGCACGGCGACCGGCGCACAGAGCGGCGACATATCCACCGTCGTGGCGACCGCCACCGCGACCGTCGCCAAGGGTGTGGCGATGCTGCAGGGCATCATCGCGAGCTTCGTCGCGACGCTGCCCGCGGCGATCGGTCTCGCCTTCACCCCCGGTGGGCAGGCCGCGATCATCGCCTCGGCGACCGTCCACCTCAACGAGGGCCTCGCGGTCGTCGCCGAGACACGTGGAGAACTGTTCGCCCACACCGCGAACATGACCCGCGCGGGCGCGCCGGTGGCGATCACGGCTGTCCCGCAGGTCGCCTCGCAGATCCCCGGCATGGCCATGACCACGGTGCAGACGATCAGCCAGCCCATCCAGTCGCTCATCAAGGCGGGCGGTGGCGCCGGTGGTCTCGGCGGCCGTCACAGCGCAGACCTCGGGGGACGGGACGGCGACGATCTGGATCTCGGCGCACGCGGTGAGGGCGCCTCGGCCGGAGGCGGTGGCGGTGCCGTACCGATGGGTGTCGGCGGTATCGGTGGAGTCGGATCGTCCGGTCCGGCTGCGCCTCTGAGCCCGCGCACCACACCTGACTCCCTCGGCGGGCCACGCGGCGGCATACCCGGCGGGAAGGTCGTGGGAGACAGCGAGGAGCGCGTGGTGACCCGAGCGACCACACCGGCCGCGATGCCGATGGGTGCGGGCGGCGCGATGGGTGCCACGCCGTCGGCCGGCGGTCAGCACAACGCCGATCGTGAACAGGTCGTCGACGCCCGCCACACCGAGGAGATCGTCGGTGAGATCCCCTCGGCCAGCCCGACCGTGCTCGGCGGGGTGGAAGCCTCGGTGAGCCAGTCGATCTGGGAAGAATCCGACGAGTTGGAAGCCTGACCGTGTCCGTCCCATCCATCATCGCCCGCGAAGGAGTATCCCGATGACCGCAAACCTGTCCGTCGACACCGAACACCTTTCCGAGGCGGTGCGACGTCTCGAGTCGATCGCCACCTCGCTGGAGAAGACGATCGGGAGCCATCGCGCCTCGCTGACCGTGGCCCCGGCCGGCTCCGATGAGGTGTCGGTCGCCGCGGCGAAATCTTTTTCCGATTCGGCGGAACTTTTCTCCGATCAGCTCGTCAAAGGAATATCGGCCATCCGTGACGTGGCCGGTGCGCTGCGGGAGCAGACCTCCGCGGTCGACAGCCACGACGAAGCGGTGGCCGGCGACCTGACGGCGCTGTAGGACCCCGCACCGCACCACCGCGACACCCACGCACGACGAACCAGGAAGGCATCGGCACATGACGGGCTTCACCGGCATCAGGTGGGATGCGCGACCGGCTGAACAGCTGAGTCGCGACCTGAGCCGCGGCGCCGGTGCCAAGCCGTTGTTCGAGGCCGGGATGTCGTGGGCGGCGATCGCTTCCGCGCTGCACGAACTCGATCGCGAGTTCGCCGGCGTCCGGAAGTTGATGGCCGAGGGCTGGCGCGGCAAGGGTGACGCCGCGATGGCGCAGTCGCTCGACAAACTCTCCACCTGGGTCTCGGAGACCGCGGACATGGCCGCGCACAACGCCACCGCGGCCGAACGTCAGGCGGTGGCGCACACCGTCGCCATGGCGGCCATGCCCGACGCCGAGGTCATCAGTGCGCTCGGACAACTCGAGGACGCGCTCAAGGCCGTTGCCGCTCCGCCACATTCGCTCATCGCCGGTGGACTGGCCAGGCTCGACGAGCAGGCGCACGGCATGAAGGCCCAGGCCGCTCGGGTGATGGAGTCCTACGAGCTGGCGACCACTCCGGTGGCGAAATCGTGGGATTCGGTGCCCGTACCCGCCCACCTCGTCCACCGGGCGTCGCTCACTGCGGAGAAGGACAAGGCCGCGGCCAAGATCGCCCAGCAGCAGGCGCTGATGGGGCAGGGCGCGATGCTCGCTCAGATCGCCGCCATGGGCGCGACGCCGTTGGGCGCCTACCGGTCCGACGAATACGTGACGCAGACCCGTCGCGATCTCGCTCGCATCGACGCCGCCGCCCGGGCCGACGGAGAGGTCGTGGTGCAGGCCGCGAACTCCGGCGCCGACGGTGTGGTCGTCGACGGTCAGTCTGGCGCCCAGTCGCAGTTCGTGCCCGCCACCCCGATGTCGGCGGCGGCGGCCAGTGCGCCCGGTCATCAGGGTCAGGCCCCACTCCCGGTCACCACGAACTATGCTTCTGTACAGGAAGCGGCGTCGGCGGGGTCGCAGGTGGCCTCGCCGTCGGTCATCGGGGTACCGGACGGGGAGGGGACATGATCATGGTCGACACCTCGACCGCGTCGTTCGACCTCGAGCTGGGCGAACTCCTGGCCCTCTGCGACGCGCTCGTGATCCAGACACTGCCTGCTGTCCTACGCGTCGAGGAACGCCACGAGACCGATTCCGCGGCAATCGAGTTCCGGGCTGCAGGCCGCTCCACCCTCGCCGAGCGCGGTGTGCTCGATGCGATGGGCAACGTCCATCCCACCCTCAAGTGGATGATGCAGGCGGCCGCCGACCCGGAGTGGATGCTGGAGTTGCGACGCATCGACGTCACCCAGGTCTTTCGGATGTGCATCGTGGCCGACGGCCAACATCGCGTGCTGGTCTCGCGATCAGGTGAGCGCTTCTCCTTCGAGGAGATCAGGGCCGACGACGACGCCAAGCTGCTGGTCCGCGAGGTGACCGCCCGCATCGGGGCCACCGCTGGTGCTCCGATCACCCCGCTGCGATTTCCGAGTGCTGTACTCGACGCAGCCCTGGCTCTCTGCGTCGACGAGGTCGACTACACCGCAGCCCTTTTCGGACTCGGCGTGCCCGAGCCGCAGGGCCGCGCGGTCGCGGCGACACTGTCGCACTGCGTCGGTCAGACCGAGATCGTCGTGAACAACGCCTCTCTCACCGACCGCGCCGTGCTCGCCGTGTTCGACACCGAACGCGGTCGTGTCGTGTCGCTCGCGGCGCCGTCGCTCGGAGGCGAACGATGGACGTCCATCGCGCCCGGCGACGACTACGCCGTGGTCTCCGCGGTCCGGCAACTCGCAGAAAATCTTCCTGGAGGCGATCGATGATCGCGCAACGGGATTCGAGTGGGGCAACCGCCCCGGCTCGTATGACGGCGTTCGACTCGCGGATGCCAACGATGAAAGGAACGCACTGTGGCAACGCAGGTTGATATCGAGGGGATGAACGCGGCCATCAACAAGGCCAAGGATGTGCACCAGCAGATGGTCGGCCTGCTCGCGCGCGTCAACTCCACCGTGAGTGAGTCCAGTGGAGTCTGGAAGGGTGCCGCACAGGCTGCCTTCATGAACGTGACCTCGGAGTACCACCAGGCCGCGACGAAGATGAACACCTCGATGGACGAGATGATCAGCATGCTCAACCAGAACATGAACCAGTACTCCTCGCAGGAGGAGCAGGCGCAGAGCTCGATCAAGTCCGCCGGCGGCGGTCTGAACACCGCAGTCTGACGCCCACCCCACCATTACAGGAGAACATCATGGGACAGATCCATTACGACTACGCCGGCATCGAAGGCCTGCTGTCGCAGGCCAAGAATGAGCAGGCCCAGCTCGTGCAGATGACCGAAGAGATGAACGGCATCCGCAACCAGACCGCGTCGCTGTGGGAGGACCCCGCATCGGCCGAGGCCTTCCAGGCCGTCTACCAGAAGTGGATTCAGGGCTCGCACGAGGTGCAGCAGGTCCTCGCCTCGATCGTCACCGCCGCGGGCTCGGGCAACTCGGACATGCAGTCCACCAACAGCTCGATCGCCAGCGGCTGGGGCTGATCGACACCGCACCACGAACGCTCAACGGGCGGCGCTCCTCTCACGAGGTGCGTCGCCCGTTGCGTCGGGGAACGGCGTTCAGGCGTCGTCAGGCGGATTCGAGTGACGCCCCGGGGGCGGGTTGCTGTGTCGGCCGATACGAGAGTGCTGATCGGTCGGTGGACCGTCGTCGCGCGGCTCGGGCCGCACGAATGCGGGCATGTCCCTCGTAGGCGGCATCTGCTGCGGCCGGTCGAAACCGGGACCCGGCGCGTATGGGCCCTGCGGACGAAGGCCGGGACCACCCGGGCCAGGGCCGTTCGGACCGGGGCCGCCCGGGCCGGGACCGGAGGTGAACGGCGCAGGGCGTCGAGGTCCCTGATCCCCCTGCGGTGGAACGGATCCGCTGCGGGGGTCGTCGAAACGATCCTGTGGCCGTTGCGGTGTCGCGGAGACCGGTACGGGCGGCCGGGGAGCACGTAATCCCTCGATGAGGTTGTTCTCGGCCGGTACCGACACCAACGTCAGCGCCATCGCCCCCGAGGAGGTGACGAGGTAGATGCGGCTCGTCGACGAGGCATCCTGGTAGACGGCGACGTCTGCGGTCTCGCCCAGGGGCGTCACCTCACCGGTCTCACGGTGCACCCGGATGTGGGTGGTGATGGTCTGATCCTCGGTCGCCTGCCTGCTGTCGAGAAGGCAGACGGTGTAGGTGTTCGTCGGGTATCGCTGGTCGGTGGCGTTGGCCGAGATGAACAGGGTGCGGGCGTCATTGACCCCTTCGGACAGCGCGCGCCACGTCTCGGGTCGGTCGGTGCGGACGAGGATCCGCGCCCCCAGGGCGATCGCACGCACCGCGATCTGCAGCATGAGATACGGGTCGCCGTAGAGGTCGACGCGTCGCACGTCGGGGCCGAAGAGGGGCACGGCCACCGCCGACCCCGCCTGATCGGCGCCGATGAGTTGTCCGCAGCCGCCGTCGGGCACCACCGTGGCGTCGAGCGCGGCGAGATCTCCGACGGAGACGGGCATCCGTCGCACCCGGGGTCGGTGCGCGGGAACCGATGCGGCGATCGCCGGCTCCTGTTGCCCGGCCAGCGATTCGAGGCCTTCGGGAACGGCGAGCTGCAGGTCGCCGACCGAGCCGTAGCGGACGACGGTGGACAGCTCGAACTCGTCGGGGCCGTCGTGGGTGATTGTCGTCGAGGTCGTCGTCGACAGCGCGGTGGTCGACCAGATGTCGGTGAGGATCTGTGCGTCGAGTGCTCCCGGGACCGCCCAGGCGCTCGCTCTGTACGACCCGTACCGCACCTCGTCCCAATCTTCCTCGGCGGAATCGACCGGCGCGCCGTCGAGCAGACGACCGGTCATGGCGGTGATCTCGCCGGCGGTGAGGATGCGGGTGCGGTAGCCCTCGCGGGCCAGGTGGTTCCCGACCCGTCGTGTGGCCGTGATCGCGGTGCGTATCACACCGGTCGACCCGCCGCCGCGTGAGGCGATCGCGTCGGGGCACTGCAACGGGTTGAGCCGCAACACGATCCACACATCCTGTTCGGGGACGGCGGGCAGGCTGCCGGTGAGGCTCTGGTACGGCCCGGCGACGTGCGATGCGCTGCGGGTGCGCCAGCCGTGGGCGACGACGTCGATCGACTCGAGCTCGATGTCGAACTGCCGCAGGGCCCGCGCGACGACGCCGAGCTTGAGCCCGGAGCCGCTGACGACGGTCTGGGTGGGGCTCAGGACGCTCGGTGCGACGGGTCGGGAGAGGCGGATGACGGAGATGAGCCGTCCGTCGACCCAACGCAGTCCCATCAGGGTGCGGTCGGTCGTCGGGACATCGAACGGCATCGGTGGGTCGTCGGACTCGCCGACGCGGCGACGAACGAAACGGATGCGGCGGCGCAGCCGACCCCACACCGAGATGAACCCGCGCGTCGAGATCGCCAACGCCGCGCCGATGACCCCGACCGCGAGAGCCGCGGCCGCGGAGGGCATCTGGGCGACGCCGACCACGCGGAGCACCGCGTAGAGAGCTATCGCGACGATCTCGGCGACGGCGATCGATGACAGGGGTAACGCGGAGGTGAGCCCCCCGCTCCGTGGCCGGGTACCCGGCCCAGCCGATTCCACCACGTCGAGTACCTTAACAGCAGTAATTTCTCGACTTGATGACTGTACGAATGCCGGTATCGGCGCACGCCACGGCGCGCGACGAGCATCGACACCGATTGCGGGGGTGGCAGCCGATCATGGCCCAGAGGACCACGAAGTCCCAGGTCAGTGGTTACCGATTCCTGCTGCGTCGTCTCGAGCACGCCCTGGTGCGGCGCGACGTGCGGATGATCCACGACCCGATGAGCGGTCACGTCAAGGCACTCGTCGTCGGCCTCGTGCTGACGCTGGTGGTGCTCGGTGGCGCGGTGGCGCTCTCGTTCTTCAAGCCCCAGGGATCCGTCGGTGATTCGAAGGTGCTCATCAGCAAGCAGTCCGGTCAGCTCTACGTCCTCCTCGGCGACCAACTGCATCCCGCGCTGAACCTCGCGTCCGCGCGTCTGGCGGCCGGCGTCGACGAGAACCCGAACTCGGTGAGCGACAAGATCCTGTCGAAGTACACCCGCGGGCCGCAGCTGGGCATCGCGGGCGCGCCGAGCAGCCTGGCGGCGAAGGGGGCGCCGGGCCGGTCGATCTGGACGGTCTGCGACCGCCTCGACGAGCCGCGGAACCCCGACGGCCAACCGACTGTCGGTGTCGTGGCCGGGCCCCCGACCGCCTTGTCGACCACCCGGGGCATCGGTCCCGACGACGCGATGCTGGTCCGCAACGGCGAGGACGCCTACCTCATCTACCGCAACACCCGCGCCGCCATCGATCCCGCCGACAGCGCGGTGCGCCAGACGTTCGGCCTGCAGGACGCATCGGCCCGGTCGGTGAGCAACGCGGTGCTCGACGCGATCCCTCCGTCGCGGCCGATCGTCGCGCCGACCATCGCCGACGCCGGACGGCCGAGTTCCTTCACTCTCAACGGGGCACGGATCGGATCCATCGTCACCGCCACGAGCCTCGACAACTCCGGCGGCACCACCTCGAAGCTCTACGTGGTGCTCAAAGACGGTGTGCAACAGATCTCGCCGCTGGTGGGTGATCTGATCCGCGCGAAGCAGGCGATCAGCGACAGGCCCATCGAGGTGCCGCTCAACGCGCTGACAACGGTCCCGACGGTCGACGAGCTGGCGGTGTCCGGATACCCCGCCACCGCCCCCCGGCTCGTCGACGGGACCGCCGACAAGGCGCTGTGCCTGGGGTGGACGAAGAACGGCGACGACGCCGCCTCGATCGGGCTGTCGCTCGGGCCGGACTTCCCGGTCGCCAATCCCACCTCGATGGTCCCGACGGTCGGCGCGACCGGTGACGGACTCAGCGCCGACGTCGCCTACATCCCGCCCGGCAGCGGCTATTTCGTGCGCACCACCGGCGTCGACGCGAACAGCACCCGCTCCGCCTCGGACTTCCTCGTCACCGACACCGGTGTGCGATACGGGGTGCCCGCATCGTCGGCGTCGCCCCTGGGCATGCCCGATCCGCTCGCCGCGCCCTACGCGATCGTCGCGCTGCTGCCGCCCGGACCCACGTTGGCCCAGAACGCGGCCCTCACCGCGCGCGACGACCTCGCCCCCACCGGCGGCAGTTGATGATTCGCGTGCGGGTGGCGGTGGTGACCGGTGTCGTCGCCGTCGCACTGACGACCGCCGGTTGCGGTTCGGCCGCCGAGCCCTCGGCCACCCCGCAGTCGTCGTCGGTGTCGGTGCAGTCCTCGACGTCGAGGACGCCGAGTCCCGCCGAGCAGTCCGCAGCCGCGGAGCTGGAGAAGGCGATCGGCGCGACCCGCGATCAGGCGTTCCTGGGCATCTTGCAGATCTCGTCGCTCCAGTACGGCGACCTCAAGTTCGCCGACGATGCGACCCTCGTCGCCACCGCTCAGGAGGTGTGCGCCGACCTGGCGTCCGGTGCATCGCGCGCCTCGGTCGTCGCCGACATGTCACAGAGCTACGGCGGCGACACCCGTCGCGCCGACTACTTCGTCACTCAGGCGACGTCGACGTTCTGTCCGAGGTGACCACCCCTCGAAGGCTCAGCGTGGGCGCGTCGTCGGAGTCGTCGGCGGCGTATCTGTGGTGTCGAGATTGAGGCCGCCGAGGACGGTGGGCGCAACGTCGTCCTGCGCGCCCACGATCTCCTCGCCGTTCTCGGTCGACCGGAGGTAGCGCGCCGACTTGTGGGACTTGCCGTCCTCGCCGCCCCCGCCCGGACGTGCACCACCCATCGGCGTCGCGCCCGTCGCAGCGGGGTTGGCCCGCGAATTCGACAACGCGCCCTGCTCGGCTGCCATGGCGCGCTCGGCTGCAGTCATCGCTGATGCCCCACGAGCTGACAGCGCCTGCTTCTCGGCTGCTGCGAGTCCGGCACCTCCTGCCGAGCCGCCTCCCCCGGCGCCACCGCCGCCGGCCGCTTTGGCCGCCGCCTGAGCCGCGGCGCGCTTGGCCTGTTCCGCGGCCGCCTTCTCGGCCGAACTCATCGATCCGACCCCCGCTGAGTTTGTGCCCAGTCCGCCACGGGTGAGACCTTGGCCGGCCTCGCCGGCCTTCGACGCGGCTGATTGCGCTGCGGCGGCAGGACTGCCCGATCCAGATTGCGACGGCCCGCCCGCAGGTGGTGTGTTCGCCGGATTGTTCGCGGTCTTCGCGGCTGATGCTGCGTCCGCCGTTGCGCGGCGCTGCAGGGCGGCCGCGGCGTCGGAACCACCGCCACCACCACCGCCACCGCTGCTGGAACCACTGGCGCCGCCACCGCTCGCACCCCCGCCGCCCGAGAACGGCGCCGCAGCAAACGTGGGTCCGCTTCCACCATTGTTGGGGCCCATTCCGGGGAGGAAGAGGGGAGTGGTCCCCACAGGGCTGCTCGGGTCGGAGATGTTCGAGAGGCCGCCGCTGATGGCGGTCACAGCGGGGTTGTAGGTACCGTCGATGGCCATCCGGGCGGCCTGGTCGTAGCTTTGCTGTACCTGGAGCTTCGTCTCCGGGGGTGCCGCGCCCATAGCTGTCGCGCGGCCCCCTTCCAACTGCTGGATCGCCGACTTCGAGTTGCCGAGACCGGTCGCCCAGACGTTGATCGCACCCGAATTGGCGTGCGATTGGTCGGCGATACCCTGCACGTTGGTGGTGAACTCGGTGAGCTTTCCTCGCATCGTGTCCGCGAGATAGCCGTTCCATGTGGGACCGCCGAGAAGTTTCTGGAAAACGCCGTTGAAGCCCGCGATCGCGGTGTTCAACGAGTCGGCAACCTGCTGCCACTGCTCGGCGAGTCTCGTCAGAGTCGCTGCGTCCGACGGATTCAGGGCCGCGAGGATGGCATCGAGTGTCAGCCCCCCCGAGGCCTCCGGCGATGCGTTCGTCGGAAATTTGCCCGCCGCATCCGCTCCGGGGGATTTTGGAGCCTCGGGCGGCGCGGCCAGCAGACCGGGCAACCCGCCACTCACACCGAGCGGGCTCTGCTGCTGGTGGACTGTGCCGTTCACCAACCCGTTGATGAGCGGTCCGATTCCGGGCGTCGACGTCGTCCCGCTGGAGGTCGGGGGCGCACCGCCGGTCATGATCCCCGACAGATCGGGCGGTGGGCTTGCTGACGGCTTTGGACTTCGAATCGCCGCGGCCGATTCGTCCTCTTGTCCGTCGATAATGTTCCCCGCAGCGCGCACCGAAGATTGAATTTTCTCAAGTGCCGTTTGAAGTCGGATTATTGCTTCAGTCGCGATCTTCCCTAAGGCGATCAGGGCTGCACGTATGGCGGAACCCGATGGGAAGCCTCCGCATCCTTCGACCAGTTCTAGCTGTCGCACCAAGTTCGTTAGCTGTGCTATCGCGTCGCGAATAACGGACGCGGCATTCTCCAACTGCTCGGCCGCCTCCGTGCTGAAGGTAACCTGATCGCCGCTCATGGCGTGCTCCGCATCTGAGACGGACTTTTCGGCATGAAGGGCGCAATTTCCTGTGCAGCACTAATTGCGCGTTCACATGTATTTGCCTTGTAACCCGGGTTGATATCGAAACTGATCACTGCGGCCCCGTAAAACGTTCCCCACGCGACCCGGCAATTCTCGTAACCGCGACCATCGTTCAGATCGACGCCAGTATCTTGAAATGCCGTTCCTCTCAGAGATGACGCAATCTCAACGTTGCTCCTGAAAATTCTGTTCTCCGGCCGAGTCAATAACTCGCGTATATTATTAACGTATATGGCCGCATTAATGCTGAAGGTGAGCTCACCCAACGGCGGTTGAATTACGCAGCCTTGTGTTATCAGGCGGGTGCCGGTAAATCCCTTTTTCTTTCGTGTCGCACCCAGTTGTTGAACGACCGAGTCGGGGATGAATTGACATATGTCGGGGAGATGATCGATATAGGGGCTCTTGTTAATCGGCACTGTGGTCACGACCCCGGTCATGTCCTTGGTCGAGTTGAGGTCGAGGACGCTGTCTTTCTCGACGCCCGCCGGGACCGACGCCGACGCGGCGACCGAGCTCGGACTGGGATTACTCAACGACGCAACCGGGGCGTTGTCGGTGCCATCGGAGCTGCAGGCAGCGATGCCGAGAACCGCTACTAACCCCAGTGCGGACACGCCGATGTTTCGCGTCAGGGTGCCACGCTTGTGCCTGTGCATCGTGTCTCGTTCCTCAAATCGCTGTCTGTTTGTGTCGCTTGCGGAGAAGGTTGATCACGCGGTTGAGCATCTTCGTCAGGGTAATGGAATCGACGGGCATCGCGGCCCCGGGATCGTCGATGATCAACAGGTAGCGACCATCATCAGGAATGTCTCGGAAGCGCAGCTCCAGAGATGAGGGGCGGCGGCCATCGGTGATGGATCCCACCTGTACGCGAAGACTTCCGCAGGTTGTCGGCGTGACTGTCGATTCGAATGCGGCCGTCGCCACGTCTGATCGTGCTGCCACCACCACGGGGATGGTGGACTCGGCCAGGAGCGGCTCCTGTCGAAACGTGACCGCGAGGTCGGCGGGGAGACGTCCTGCACCGCTCGATGGCGGCAGCATCTCAACGACCGTGCCGGGCAGCGAATTCGAAGGAACGCGTGAGATAGTGACGTCGCCACCCTCGCTGATATGCGCGCCGACCTGCTGACGCGCGACGTACGCGTATTCCGCCCCGACACTCCATGCCGCGGTGAGATGGAGGTGATGGATCGGATCTGCGAAGTCGCGGGTCGCGTCGATCCCGGCAACCCCGATCGACACGTAAGGGCGGGTGAAAGCCGCCATGGCCTCGAGACGGCCTCCGGTCAACGGCGCGTTCTCGAGATCGATTCGCCGCCGTTCGAGATCGACGCCGGGGGTGCCTACGGGAAGTAGGTCAGGAGGGAACTCCGACCCGTCCTGTTGCTCCCAGAGGAGCCGGAAGTCCGTTGTGCTCAGCGCCCAGTCGCTGTTGGACATCAGTAGTCGGTGCCCTCACGGAGTCGACGACGGTCGCCGTTGCGGTTGCGCATGAGCGCCCATGACGCCACCGCGAGCGCCAGCGCCAGCAGCGACACCCCGATGGCGATGTTCCGTGGCGTGTGGTCGGGTGCAGGTGCGGCGGCCGGAGGGGTGATCTTCTCGGCGGCATAGATGTTGCGGGTGTCGCCGGTACGGGGATCGGCGACGTCGGCGCCGGCGACGGTGGTGTCGGGTGTCGTGGTGGTCAACGCGGTCACCGGATCGATGAGTCCGTAGCCGACGGCGTTGTCGCGACCGTCCGACGGATGGTGTGCGGTCCGGGTGATGCGGTCGATCACCTGCGCGGCGGTCAGCTGCGGGAAGCGCGCCTTGATCAACGCGGCCAGACCGGCCACATAGGGAGCGGCGTAACTGGTGCCGTTGATCGGCTGCGACTTCCCCTGGAGTTGGATCGCGTCGATGACCGGGGGGTTGGTGGAGATGTTCAGCGACACCTGGTCGGTCCCGGGTGCGGCCACCGTCACCCAGGGCCCGGCGAGGGAGAAGTTCGACGGACGGCCGTCGGGGTCGACCGACGCCACCGACACGACGTACGGCGAGAAGTACGCCGGCGACGACTGGGTGAGCACCGACGCCCACGGGTTGGCCAGTCGCGCCCCGTTGGCGCCGGGGTTCTGGGTCGTGCAGTTCTGGTCCTGGGTCGAGAGGTTGCCGGCCGCGGCGACCACGACCACGTTGCGACTGAAGGCGTATTTGACGGCGGCACCGAGGGATTGGTCGCGCATCGGCACGTTCACCGGGAAGCAGGCGGTCTCGGAGATGTTGATGACGTCGGCCCCGAGGTTGACCGCGCGGATCACGGCGCGGGCCAGGGTGGTGACGTTGCCGTACCCGGTGGCGTTGATCGGGGTGTCGGAGCCGGCCTCGCGTGCGTCGGCGGGGGCGTAGGACTCCGACGTCTGTCGGATCGCGATGACCTGCGCGTCGGGCGCGACACCGGCGAACCCGTCACCCGACGACTGCTTGCCCGCAGCGATCCCGGCCACGATGGTGCCGTGTCCGTCGCAGTCACGGGTGCCGTCGCCGGTGGACACGTAGTCGCCGCCGGCGATCACCGACAGGCGCGGGTGGCGGAACACGCCGGTGTCGATGACCGCGATCTTCTGTCCGGCACCCTTGGAGAACTCCCAGGCCTTGGCGATGTCGAGGGAGACCAGACCGGCGGGGGGAGAGACGAAGTCGCCGCGCGTCGCGATCTCGGTGGCACACACCGCGGTCTGCTTGGTCGCCACGAGCGGCGCGACGGGACCTTCGCGTGGGATCGGTCCGGTGATGACCGGCGGGAGTTCTCTCGCGATGCCGGGCAGGGCCTGGGCCGGCGCGACGGCGACCAACGGTGCGCCGACACCGATGGCGGCCACCAGCACGAGACGCGCGAGACGTCCCGCGGGACCGATCGTCACAAGCCTCGGGCCAGCGAGTACACGCCGATCACCCACGCCGCCAACGGAACCGTGACCGCGATGATGAGGTACTCGATGAACTCGCCGATCCGCCGCAGCACCGGGGAGAACTCCATCGACGGGGTGACCACGCCGAACGCGAACGCCGCCAGCGCCACGAGCATGCCCAGGCCGATGGCCCACACGGTCCACTCGCCACCCGCGACGGTCTGCACGCCGAGCACCGCGAGCAGTCCGACCCCGCCGAGCGAGATCAGCCCGGTGGCCTGCACGAGGTCGGAATGCGAGCGTCCGCGAAGGACCAACGCCATCGACACCAGCAGTCCGAGGACCGTGCTCTGCCAGGAGAAGTCGGGGTGCGGGACGGCGCCGAGGACGGCGGCACCGACGACGACGGCGCCGGCACCGATCATCATCCCGGACATGTGTGCGTTGGCGGCCTTGGCGCGGACCTCCAGGGCGGTGGCCTCGGGCAGCGCGACCGCACCGATCGCCGCGACACCGGCGTTGACGTTCGCGGTGGCCGGGGAATCGATCGCGTCGAGCGAGGCGCCCGCGGCGGGCACCGCCGGGATGGGCAGGCGCACCAGCAGGATCGTCAGGCGCGGGGCCAACAGCGCGACCATCAGCGCGATCACGGTCACGATGGCGGCGGTCTCGCGGGCACTCTCGCCCGACAGCACCGCGATGAGCCCGCCGATCGTGACGAGCAGCGAGGTGGTGGCCAGGGCGAGGTGGGTGAACGGTTCGCCGGTGGTGGTGCGCATCGCCACGATCGCGACGAGCGTCGAGACCCCGGCGCCCAGCAGGATGTTGGCGGCGTTGTCGTCCCCGGGGAGTACGGCGAAGCACCCGACGAACACCGCGAGGCAGGAACCGGTGGTGAGCGCGGCGCCCACGAGTCGGTCGGGATGGGACGAGTTCCCGGCGATGAGTCCGGCGACGGCGAAGAGGAGGAAGGCGACGAAACCGATCGCGGCGACGTCGTAGCGGTGGTCGCTCCACGTGGCGGCGATCGCGAGGCCGCTCGCCGACGTCGCGGCGACGAGGAACGCGATCACACCGAGCCATCGTGCGGCAGCGGGTGTCCAGGAATGGAACTCGCGGCGTGTGATGCCCGCGACGGCGTCGATGACGTCGTCGTAGACCGTGGCGAGCTCGGTCGTCGAGTCCGACCGCAACACCAGCAGATCGCCGTCGAGCACGCCGGACTCGGCCAGCGAGAGACCGTCGTCGAGCGGATCGTGGCCGACCTTGCCCAGCGTCCAGCGGACGGTGAGGTCGTCGGGGACCCGTTCGGGCTCACCGAACTGGTTGCGCAGCAACAGGCCTGCGAGCTCGGGGAGGAGCGACGCGACGGGGACGTCGGCGGGCAGGGCGACGTCGACCTGGGTGCGACCGGACAACACCGACACGCGACACAGTTCGGGTTCCACGGCGCGGGCGATACCCGCGGCGGCCGAGGGCGACAGTGAACTCGATGTGCGCGGCCCGGCCAGCACACCACCCGAACCGGCCGGGATGATGCCGCCCGCTGGAGCGGATCCCGGCGTCGATGTGGTCATGGAAGACCGCCCCTCCCTGTCATCTGTGCGAAACGTACGATAGCCGACGTCACGATTTCGTACACAGGGAGGGCGTCGATGACGACCGAGGGTTTTGTCCGTCGACCACGTCCGCCCCGCCCGCGTCTGCCCGGCGGTGAGCTGGCCGTTCAGCCGCCACCGGAGATCCCCCGCAACATCCCGGCGAGCATCCTCACGCGCCTGCTGCCGGTGGTGATGGTGGTCGCGATGGTCGGCATGATGGCTCTGTTCTTCACCGCCGGTTCCTCGGCACTGCGCAACCCGGTGACCCTGCTGTTCCCGATGATGATGCTGATGTCGATGGTCGGCATGTTCGCGACGGGCGGCAGCCGCGGCGGCGGCCAGCGGTCGGCCGAGCTGAACGAGGAACGCAAGGACTACCTGCGCTATCTCGGTCGCACCCGCGACGATGTCGAGGAGACCTCGCGCAATCAGCTCAAGGCCCTGCTGTGGTCGCATCCCGAGCCGGGGTCGATCCTGCCGGCCATCGGATCGCGACGGATGTGGGAACGTCGCACCGACGACAACGACTTCTGCCACGTCCGCCTCGGCATCGGTGCGCAGCGACTGGCCACGCGTCTCGCGCCGCCCGAGACCGGCCCGCTCGAGGACCTCGAGCCGGTGTCGATGATGGCGCTGCGACGCTTCGTCCGCATGCACTCGGTGGTGCGCGGGCTGCCCACGGCGATCTCGCTGCGCGCGTTCCCGGCCATCAACCTCGAGGGCGAGACCGCGAAGGTCAACGACCTGGTGCGATCGATCCTCCTGCAGCTGACCACCTTCCACGGACCCGACCTGGTCCGCGTCGCGGTCATCTGCGCCGACCCCGACAGCAGCGAGTGGTCGTGGGCGAAGTGGCTGCCGCATGTCGGACACCCCGAACGCCGCGACGGCGTGGGCAAGGTCCGCATGCTCTACCAGTCGCTGCGCGAGTTCGAATCCGACCACGACCTCGATCTGCAGGAGCGTCCGCGGTTCTCGCGCAACGCGACGCCGGTCGCCGGTCGCGCCCAGTGGCTGATCGTGGTCGCCGACGGTTACGTCGCCGGCGACGAACGCGTCATCAACGACGGCGGTCTCGACTCGGTGACCGTGCTCGACCTGACCGCGCCGAAGTTCGGGCTCGCCGCACGCAAGGGCACGCAGCTCGTCATCGAGGGACCGTCGGTCGGCGCGAAGTCGGCGTTCGGGGTCGAGAACTTCGCCGTGCACGACAGGGTGTCGGTGCCGATGGCCGAGGCCGTCGCACGACGCATGGCCCGCTACTCGCTCGCCACCGCCGCGCAGCTGGTGAACCTCGAACCCGACAGCGGCCCCCGCGATCCGGGCCTGATGCGCCTGCTGCACATCGGCGACGCCGCGACCATCGAACCCGACACCGTCTGGCGGACACGCAGTTCGCGCGAGCGTCTGCGGGTGCCGGTCGGGGTCACGCAGGACGGTCAACCCCTCGAGATCGACATCAAGGAGGCCGCCGAGAACGGCATGGGCCCGCACGGGCTGTGCATCGGCGCGACCGGATCGGGCAAGTCGGAGTTCCTGCGCACGCTCGTGCTGTCGATGGTGACCACGCACTCTCCTGATGCCTTGAACCTGGTCCTCGTCGACTTCAAGGGTGGTGCCACCTTCCTCGGTCTCGACGACCTGCCGCATGTCGCGGCGGTCATCACCAACCTCGAGGACGAGCTGGCGATGGTCGACCGCATGCGTGACGCCCTCGCGGGCGAGATGAACCGGCGACAGGAGGTGCTGCGCGCGTCGGGCAACTTCGCCAACGTCGCCGAGTACGAGAAGGCCCGCCTCAACGGCGCGCCGCTGCCGCCCCTGCCCGCCCTGTTCATCGTCGTCGACGAATTCTCCGAACTCCTCGCGCAGAAGCCCGATTTCGCCGAGCTGTTCGTGATGATCGGCCGCCTGGGTCGATCCCTGCAGATGCACCTGCTGCTCGCCTCGCAGCGCCTCGAGGAGGGCAAGCTCCGCGGACTCGACTCGCATCTGTCGTACCGGATCGGTCTGAAGACCTTCTCGGCCAGCGAATCCCGCACCGTGCTCGGCGTGCCCGATGCATACCACCTGCCGGCCATCCCCGGCTCGGCGTACCTCAAGTGCGACTCGTCGGATCCGTTGCGTTTCAACGCCTCCTACGTGTCGGGGCCCTACGTCGCGAGCCGCGCCGCGCGCACCCGCCGGGGTACCGCCGGACGCGGACCGGTGGTGCCCGTGCGGGCCTTCTCGGCCACCTCGGTCGCCGAGATCGCACCCCCGCCGGTGGTCGAGGAGATCGCCGCACCGGTCGAGGAGTCGGGTCCGATCCTGCGTGACGGTCGCACCGTCACCGAGCTGGACATGGTGGTGTCGCGACTCGAGGGCCACGGCCGCGCCGCCCACGAGGTGTGGCTGCCGCCGTTGGAGGACTCGACCCCGGTCGATCAGCTCGTCCCCGTGCGGGACTGGCGTGCGGCGGCCTCGAAGGAACACTCCTCGCTGCGACTGCCCATCGGCATCGTCGACCGCCCCTACGACCAGCGTCGCGACGTCCTCTTCGTCGACCTCGCCGGCGCGCAGGGCCACGTCGCGGTCATCGGTGGACCGCAGGCGGGCAAGTCGACGGCACTGCGCACGCTCATCGTCTCCGCGGCGGTGACCCACAGCCCGCTGCAGGTGCAGTTCTACTGTCTGGACTTCGGTGGCGGCACGCTCGCCGCACTGACCGGACTGCCTCATGTCGGGTCGGTGGCGACGCGACTCGAAGAGGATCGGGTGCGCCGCACCGTTGCCGAGGTCATGACCATCCTGCGTCGCCGGGAGAGTCGCTTCCGCGAACTCGGCATTGACTCCATGCAGGAGTTCCGCCGTCGCCGCGCCGCGGGCGATCCCGGGCTCGACGCCGACCAGTTCGGCGACGTGTTCCTCGTGGTCGACGGATGGGCCACCATCCGCGGCGAGTTCGAGTCGATCGAGGACCAGTTCAACGCGATCGCCACCCAGGGCCTCGCGTTCGGTGTGCACCTGGTGCTCGGTGCGTCGCGCTGGATGGAGATCCGCCCGGTCATCAAAGACCTGATCGGCACGAGAGTGGAACTGCGACTGGGTGATCCGGCCGATTCCGAGGTGGACCGCAAGGTCGCCGCCACCGTCCCCATCGGCCGTCCGGGCCGCGGGTTGAGCCCCGACAAGCTGCACATGCTCATCGGTATCCCCCGCCTCGACGGATCCTCGAGCACCGAGGACCTCTCGGTCGGTGTCGCGGCGGCGGTCGAGCAGGTCGCGGCGTTCTACCCCGACCAGGGTGCGCCCGCGGTGCGGATGCTGCCGGAGACGATCGACCGCGGCGCTCTTCTCGACGCCGCCTACGCCGGTCGCGACCGACGACCCTCGCAGGTGTTGCTCGGTGTCGACGAGGCCGAACTCGCCCCGGTGTTCGTCGATTTCGCGGCCCAGCCGCACTTCCTGCTGTTCGCCGACACCGAGAGCGGCAAGACCAATGCGATCCGCACCATCGTGCGGGGGCTAGTCGAGAACGGTCGCCCGGCCGACAACAAGATCGTGATGGTCGACTACCGGCGGTCGCTGCTCGGCGAGGTCGAGGGCAATCATCTCGCCGCCTACGCCACCTCGGCGCAGGCCCTCGGGTCGCTGGTGGCCGAGATCGCGACGCTGATGGAGTCGCGCGCCCCCGGACCCGACGTCACCCCGGCGCAACTGCGCGACCGTTCGTGGTGGCAGGGCCCCGATTTCTACATCGTGGTCGACGATTACGACATGGTCGCCGTCGCGACCGGTAACCCGTTGCTGCCGTTGCTCGATCTGCTCTCGCAGGCCCGCGACATCGGTCTGCACCTCATCGTCGCTCGGCGTTCCGGTGGTGCGTCTCGCGCCATGTTCGACCCGATCCTCGCGCGCCTGCGCGACCTGTCGGCCGACGGCCTGGTGATGAGCGCCTCGAAGGACGAGGGCGTGCTGCTCGGCATCACGAAGTGCGCGCCGCGCCCACCCGGCCGCGGCATGTTGGTGTCGCGTCGCGGAGAGGGACTCGTCCAGGTCGCCTGGACCGCTCCGAAGGAGTGACGCGCGTCAGCGTTCCTGTTCGGTCGGACGGATCAGGATCTCGTTGACCGCGACGTGATCGGGCCGGGTCACCATGTAGACGATCGCGTCGGCGATGTCCTCGGCGTGGAGTGGATCGCCCGTCGTGGCGTCGGGAGCCCCCTTGCCGCCACCGGTCGTCATCTCACTGCGCACCACCCCGGGCTCGACGACCCCGACACGGACGCGCTCGCCGACCAGCTCGCGGCGCAGTGCCTCGGAGAACGCGTTGACGGCGTGCTTGGTCGCGGAGTAGACGTTGCTCTCCGCGGTCGGCACGCGACGGCCCGCGAGCGAGCTGACCGTCACGATGTCGGCGACACCGCGCACATCGCCGGCCGCGGCCACCACGTGCGGCAGCGCCGCGTGGGTCGTGTTGAGCACGCCGCCGACGTTCACGTCGAGCATGCGGTGCCAGTCGTCGAGGTCGGCGTCGCGCGCGAGGCTGTTGGCGAGGAAACCGGCGTTGTTCACCAGGATGTCGATGCGGCCGAACTGCTCCGCGAGAGACGTCATCACCTCGGCGACCGCCGACGCGTCGGTCACGTCGACCTCGTGGGCGTGTGCGGTGCCGCCGTCGGATCCGATGGTGGCCACCAGCTCGTCGAGCCGGTCACGACGGCGTGCGAGCAGGACCACCGTCGCACCCTCGGCGGCGAGCGCCCGGGCGGTGGCCTCGCCGATCCCGCTCGAGGCGCCGGTCACCACGGCCACCGTCTCGCCCAATCGTGCTGATGCCATGCCGTCTACCTCCTGAGTTCACGAACGCGGTCGTACTCAACGACGGTCAGCCGACGCATTTCATTCCCGAGGGAAACGACCTCGCAGGTGGGGAGGGTTCAGCGCACACGCGCGTCGAGGTTCATCGACGCGATGATGCCGTCGACGGCGGTCTGGATGTCCTGCGGCTCGATGCGCATGAGCGCGTCGGCATCGAGGTCGGTGATGTCGATGTCGCCGGAGCTGAGTCGGAACTCGCGTTCCTCCTCGGCGCTCTCGATGACGTTGCGGACGAAACGGCCGTTACCGGCGAGGTCGATCAGACGCACCTGTTGGCCGCTCTGGTCGGTCACGACGGTGTCGTAGAGGGGGATGCACGCGCGGTGCAGCACCGACGCCGACGCCGCGGGCAGCACCGAGTCGCGCGCGGCGGCGATGACCTCGGCGATCTCCGCCAGTTCCTCGGGACGGTAGGAGTCGAAGCGGATGCGGCGGGCGAAGCGCGACGCGAGACCGTCGTTCGACGACAGCAGTCGGTCGATCTCGCCGTCGTAGCCGGCGATGATGACGACGAGCCGGTCGCGGTTGTCCTCCATGCGGGCCAGCAGCGTGTCCACCGCCTCACGACCGAACGCGTCGCCACCGGACAGTCCGGTCTGGATGAGTGTGTAGGCCTCGTCGATGAACAGCACGCCGTCGAGCGCGCGGTCGATGACCGCCGAGGTCTTGGGTGCGGTGGAACCGAGGTGCTCGCCGACGAGGTCGCGCCGACTGGCCTCGACGATGGAGTCGGTCTTGAGCAGCCCGAGCCCGCAGTAGGTCTTGGCGATGATGCGCGCGATCGTGGTCTTGCCGGTACCGGGAGGGCCGGTGAACGCCAGGTGCAGGCTGCGCGACTGGCTGGCGAGCCCCTTGTCGGCACGCACCTTCGCCAGTGCCACCGCCGACGACAGTTTGGCCACCTGGCTCTTCACCGAGGCGAGACCGACCTGGCGTTCGAGTTCGGCTTTCGCCGCGGCGAGCTGATCGGTCTGTGCGCCGGTCACCGGGTCGGTGATCCCCGCCGGTGTCTCCTCGGGCACCGACGCCGGGTCCCAGCGATCGGTACGACGTGCGATGCGGTCGGGTTCGACGACCACGAGCCGATAGCGCTGGTCGGCCAGGGCGCTGGCGTTGGCGGTGAAGCTGGGGTCGCGGGAGTAGACCTGCTCGAACAGGGCGCGGGCCTTGTCCTCCTGCCCCTCCTCGCGGAGCACGAGACCGTGGGTGAACATCGCCGCGGTCGACGCCGCCGGGATGGGACCGGTCTCGGCCTCGGACAGGCGGCGGTTCGCCTCGGCGAACATGCCCAGCTGTGCGCACGCCGAACCGGCCATCACGTTCGCGCCCGCCTGCATGTACTCGTCGGTCCACGACCCCGAGCCGGACAGGATCGTCAACACGTCGGGCCACCGCTGAGTGCGGAAGTGCATGATCGCCCGGACGTAGGTGGCGATGGGGGCGTCGGTGCCGGCGGGGATCTCGTCGAGGACCTCCTCGGCGCCGGTGTAGTCCAGTCCACCGACGAGCGACGCGGCGTAGGCGGCGATGATCTCGACGGTGTCGGTGATGGGGAAGTCGATGTAGAGCCCGGTCGCGAACCGACCGACGAGGGTTCGCGGGGGCAGCCCGAGTCGCCGCAGCTCCGCGTTGACCGCGCCGCGGGAGCGGTAGAGGTTCATGATCGCGTCGGGGGCGTCGTCGCCGCAGGCGAGACGGCCCAGCCAGGCGTCGCACATCTCCGGCGCGTACTCGGTGGCGCGCTGGAACGCCAGCATCGCCTGGCGCGGATCGCGGGCGGCCTCCTGGCCGTCGACGGGGATGCCCAGCGACAGCACACCGAGATCGAACAGCTGGCGTGCCTGACGGATATCGACCACGACCACGACCCCCGGGCATGTCTGGAGCGGATGCGGTTCGAACGCTCCCGCACATTCCTACGATTGCGCCCGTCAGACTATCCCGTGCGGGGGACGGCGACACCGCATGGGCGCGAGGAGGCGGCGCTGCGACCCGACCACATACGATGTCGCTGTGAGCGCACAGGTAGATACCGTTTCCGTCGCCGCCGACACCCCCGACGTCCCGCAGCCCTTCGCCGAGCTCGGCCTCAAGGACGACGAGTACGCACGGATCCGCGAGATCCTCGGCCGGCGTCCCACCGACGCCGAGCTGGCGATGTACTCGGTGATGTGGTCGGAGCACTGCAGCTACAAGTCGTCGAAGGTCCACCTGAAGTACTTCGGTGAGACCACGACCGACGAGATGCGCTCGTCGATGCTCGCGGGCATCGGCGAGAACGCGGGCGTCGTCGACATCGGTGACGGCTGGGCGGTCACCTTCAAGGTCGAGTCGCACAACCACCCGTCCTACGTCGAGCCCTACCAGGGCGCGGCGACCGGGGTCGGCGGCATCGTCCGCGACATCATGGCCATGGGTGCGCGTCCGATCGCGGTGATGGACCAGCTGCGCTTCGGTGCGGCCGACGCCCCCGACACCCGTCGCGTCGTCGACGGTGTCGTGCGCGGTGTGGGCGGCTACGGCAATTCTCTCGGTCTGCCCAACGTCGGCGGCGAGACCGTCTTCGACGCGAGCTACGCGGGGAACCCGCTCGTGAACGCGCTGTGTGCAGGCGTGCTCCGCGTCGAGGACCTGCAGCTCGCGTTCGCCTCCGGCGCCGGTAACAAGATCATCCTGTTCGGTGCCCGCACCGGTCTCGACGGCATCGGCGGCGTGTCGGTGCTGGCGTCGGAGACCTTCGACGACACCGGGGAATCCGGCCCGAATCGCAAGAAGTTGCCGGCCGTCCAGGTCGGCGACCCGTTCACCGAGAAGGTGCTCATCGAGTGCTGCCTCGAGCTCTACCACGCAGGCCTCGTCGTCGGCATCCAGGATCTCGGCGGCGCCGGACTGTCCTGTGCCACCTCGGAGTTGGCGTCCGCGGGCGACGGCGGCATGAGTATCCAGCTCGACACGGTGCCGATGCGCGCCGAGGGCATGACCCCGGCCGAGGTGCTCTCCAGCGAGTCGCAGGAGCGCATGTGCGCGGTGGTCACGCCGGAGAACGTCGACGCGTTCCTCGCCGTCTGCAAGAAGTGGGACGTGCTCGCGACCGTGATCGGTGAGGTCACCGACGGCGACAACCTCGAGATCACCTGGCACGGCGAGACCGTCGTCGACGTGCCGCCGCGCACCGTCGCCCACGAGGGTCCGGTGTACCAGCGCCCGGTGGAGCGTCCGGAGTGGCAGGACGGTGTGATCGCCTCGCGTAGCGCCGATCTCGCGCGCCCGTCGTCGGACGACGAGCTGCGTTCGACACTGCTGACCATGCTCGCCTCGCCGGCGCTGTGCAGCCGGAAGTTCATCACCGAGCAGTACGACCGGTATGTCCGCGGCAACACCGTGCTGGCCGAGAACGCCGACGGTGGTGTGATCCGCATCGACGAGAACACCGGTCGCGGAATCGCTCTCGCGACCGATGCCTCGGGCCGCTACACCTTCCTCGACCCGTACCGCGGTGCGCAGCTCGCGCTGGCCGAGGCCTACCGCAACGTCGTCGTCACCGGCGCCACCCCGAAGGCGGTCACCAACTGCCTCAACTTCGGCTCGCCCGAGGACCCGGCCGTGATGTGGCAGTTCTCGCAGGCGGTCCGGGGTCTGGCCGACGGCTGTGCGCAATTGGGCATCCCGGTGTGCGGCGGCAACGTCAGCTTCTACAACCAGACGGGTTCGACCCCGATCCTCCCGACCCCCGTGGTCGGCGTGCTCGGTGTCATCGACGACGTCCACCGACGTATCCCGACCGGATTCGGCACCGAACCCGGCGAGACGCTGATCCTCATGGGCGACACGCGAGACGAACTCGACGGGTCGATCTGGGCGCAGGTCGCCCACGACCACCTCGGTGGCGTCCCCCCGGAGGTCGACCTCGAGCGCGAACGCCTGCTCGGGTCGATCCTCACCGCGGCATCACGTGACGGACTGATCTCCGCGGCGCACGACCTGTCCGAGGGCGGGCTCGCGCAGACCGTCGTCGAATCGGCGCTCGCGGGCGAGACCGGTTGCCGCATCATCCTTCCCGAGGGTGCCGACCCGTTCGTATGGCTGTTCTCCGAATCGGCCGGTCGGGTGCTCGTCGCGGTGCCGCGCACCGAGGAGACCCGGTTCTGCTCGATGCTCACCGCTCGCGAGATGCCCTGGACGCGGATCGGCGTGGTCGATCAGGGCAGCGACTCGGTCGAGATCCAGGACCACTTCTCGGTCACCCTCGCCGAACTGCGTGAGGTCCACGAGGCGACGTTGCCCGCTCTGTTCGGATGACACCGGCGGCGGCGCTGCTGCTGTGCGGCGCCATCGGGTGCGACGTGTCGGCCGCCGGCACGACACTCGTGGCGATCGCCGGTGCCGTGTTCTTCCGGGAACGACTCGGACTCGTCGCGCTGGTGGGCATCGCGTTCATCGTGGTGGGCGCGATCCTGGTCAACCTCGGCACCGCACACATCGACGCGTAGAACTCGTCCCGGGCCCAGATCGGGGGAGCGCTCAGTTCAGCGGTCCCCGGCGATGCTCAAAGCGGCCTGCAAAACTAGAACCTGTTCTACTCTGGGGTGGTCGGTGACGGTCGGACACGGAGGTCTCGCGTGGTGCTCAGGGTTGTCGAATGGTCCACGGGAACGGTGGGACGGCACGCGATCGCCGGCATCGACGCCCGCCCCGACCTGGAGCTCGTCGGCGTGTGGGTGTCCAACCCGGCGAAGGTCGGCAGGGATGCGGGAGAGCTCGCCGACCTCGGCCGCGACCTCGGGGTGCTCGCCACGAACGATCGCGACGCGCTCATCGCCCTGAAACCCGACTGCATCGTGCACACCGCGATGGTCGACGACCGGATCTTCGAGGCCCTCGAAGACCTCATCTACTTCATCGAGCACGGCATCAACGTCGTGTCGTCGGGTCCGGTGCTGCTGCAGTTCCCGACCGGCGTGGTGCCCGCCGATCTCGTCGAGAGGGTCGACGCCGCGGGCAAGAAGGGCAACGCCAGCCTGCACGTGAACGGCATCGATCCGGGTTTCGCCAACGATGTTCTGCCCCTGGCCATGACGAGCCTGTCGCAGCGGATCGACCAGGTCCGCTGTTACGAGATCGCCGACTATTCGACCTACTACCAACCGGTGGTGATGAGCGACATCTTCGGCTTCGGCAAGCCCCTCGACGAGACCCCGATGCTGTTCACGCCGGGAGTCCTGTCGATGGCGTGGGGGAGTGTGGTGCGCCAGATCGCCGCCGGTCTCGATCTCACCCTCGACGAGCCGTTGGTGGAGAAGGTGGAACGCGTCCCCGCCGAGCGCGACATCTCGACCGTGTCGTGCGACATCGCCGAGGGCACGATGGCCGCCGTCCGCTTCCAGGTGATCGGCACCGTCGACGGGGTCGAACGCGTGGTTCTCGACCACATCACCCGTACCGACCCGACACAGCGACCCGACTGGCCGACACCCCACACCGGCGACGGCTGCTACCGGATCGAGATCACCGGCGAACCGATGATGACCGTCGACTTCACCCATCACGGCGAGCACGGCGACCACAACGTCTCGGGCATGATCGTCACCGCCATGCGGCTGGTGAACGCGGTCGAGGCCGTCGTCGCCGCCGAGCCCGGCCTCGTCACCGCTCTCGACCTCCCTCTCATCACCGGCCGAGGTCTGATCCCGCCGGCGTGATCGCTCGACGCGCGGACACCCGCCTGCGGTCGTAACCTCGGCCCATGGGAGCCCACCACAGCATCGGCGTCTTCGGTACCGACGAGATCGAGGACCTGCTGTGGTTCTACGACATGCACGGGTACGCGATCCTGCGTGGACTCGTCGACGAGACGCGGCTGGCGCGGATCGAAGCGGAGTGCATCGAGGCCCAGGAGAGGGTCCGGTCGGGCGACCTCGGTGACCGGTACGGTTCCACGGTGTTCCTCGACGAGAACACGGGGACACAAGGATTCGTCAACTACGTCGAATACGTCTCGGAGGTCTCGCCCGCCGTCGCCGACGCGGTGTCCGACCCGGTGCTGCGGTCGGTCATGTCCTCGCTGTTGGGCGAGAACTGTTGGCTGCGTGCCCACGAGCAGTTCGGTGTGGTCTACCAGGACGCCCGTCCGGGTAAGGAGTCCGGCTACGCACGCATCGGTTGGCACACCGACTGGCAGGCCGGCCCGAGCCTCGACGTCTGGCCCAGCACCGCGTTCACCATCCACGTCGACGGCACGAGTCCGGCCAACGGATTCTTGAGAGTGGTTCCGGGAAGCCATCTCTGGGCGACACCGGCGCCCTTCCGGAACGCGAACGGGGTCACGGTTCCCGACGGCGCCCGCGCCGCCCGCGGTCGCACCGACCGGACGCCGCCCTTCGACATGCCGCTGCGTTTCGAGAAGGTGCGCGGCGAGGTCGCGGTGTACGCCGACGCCGGCGACGTCATCCTGCACGACGCCTACCTCTGGCACTCCGCGGCCCGGGCGACCGACGACGGTGAACGGCGCCGGCACGTGCGGGGAGGCTACTTCGGCGGTGTCCGACCGCCTGCCGGCGTCGAGGAGTTCGTCAAGAACGCGGCCCGGTAGTCCACGGCCCGGTGGCGAACCGTCGTCAGCCGGAGAACTTCGCCTTCGACGACGGGCAGAGCTTCCAGTCCGCGCCGTCCTTGTGGAAGTAGATCGCGCCGTCGGGCTGGCCGGTGGTCTTCACCGTGCCGGTCGCGTCATCGCCGGCGAATTTCACGTCGACCAGGGTGAACGCGGGCAGGGCCTGGGGGAGCGGACGTGTCGACAGGTTCGAGTACCGGCTCTTGTCCGCGGTGCACACCGCGTCGCGCGCGGTGGTCGCGTCACCTTTGCTGGCGGCGTCGGTGAACTGGTGCGCGACATCGCTGACCTGCTGGGTGTCGGTGCGGCCACCCTTCGCGTCGTCGCTGCCGTCGGAGAAGTAGGCGACCAGTCCGACGGCGAGTGCCGCGATGGCGACCACCACCACGACGGCCACAATGACGAACCCGCGGCGGTTGGAGCGGTCGGGTGCTGTCGGATCGGGTGCGGCGGTCATGGACGCAACGGTAGCCGTGCGTCCGTCGGGTAGGTGGTGGGACTACAGATCCCAGGTGTGCACGGCCTCTCCCTCGTGCATCCGGTCGACGTACTCGCGCAACATGCCCGACAGCGCGCGGTCGCGGGAGTCGCCCGCGCGCTCGCGTGCGGCCACCGATTCGCGCTGCCACACCGCGCCGGTCTGTCGGCGCAGGCATCGCCCCTCGATCACCGACAGGTAGCGCCGGCGCGCCCGCTCGGACACCCCGAAAGCCGCGAGACCGCGGTCGGCGAGGGGGAGCAGTCGTCGCAGCACCAGCTCGTCGGGCGACACCCAGCCGACGGCGGGCCAGTAGAGCTGGGCGTCGAGACCGTCGCGGGCGCCGGAGTGCAGGTTCTCGGTGGCGGCGTCGAACGACATCTGCGACCACAGCGGCCGGTCGGCGTCGACGAGAGCGCGGACCACGCCGTAGTAGAACGCCGAGTCGGCCATGGTGTCGAGCACCGTCGGCCCGGCCGGCAGCACCCGGTTCTCGATGCGCAGGTGCGCGTGGCCGTCGACGACGTCGTAGATGGGACGGTTCCAGCGATACACCGTCCCGTTGTGGAGTTTCAGTTCGTTCAGCTCGGGGATCCGACCCGACGCGAGGGTCGCCAGCGGATCGTCGTCGCTGCAGACGGGCAGCAGCGCCGGGAAGTATCGGGTGTTCTCCTCGAACAGATCGAAGATGGTGGTGATCCACCGTTCGCCGAACCACACCCGCGGACGTACGCCCTGGTTCTTCAGTTCCAGCGGTCGGGTGTCGGTCGCCTGTTCGAAGACCGGGATCCGGCTCTCGTGCCAGAGCGCCTTGCCGGCGAAGAACGGGGAGTTGCCGGCGACGGCCACCTGGACACCGGCGATCGCCTGCGCGGCGTTCCAGTGCGCGGCAAAGGTTTCCGGGGCCACACGGAGGTGCAGCTGCACCGATGTGCACGCCGCCTCGGGGAGGATCGAATCGCTGGTGGTGACCAGACGCTCGCCGACGCGTTCGTCGCCGAGCGGGATCCCGTCGATGTCGAGGGCGATGTCCTCACCACGCGCGGCGAAGATCTGCTCGTTCAGCAGACCGTAGCGGGGGTTGGCCGAGATCCACCGGTGGCGCAGGTGGTCGGTGCGCAGCGTGGGCAGCATGCCGATCATCACGATGTGGTTGTCGGTGGCCGCGGCGCGCTGTTCGGCCCGGTTCAGCGACGCGCGTAGGGCCTGCTCGAGGGCGATGGTGTTGTCGTCGGTCAACGGTCGCGGCGCGACGTTGATCTCGATGTTGAACTGCCCCAACTCGGTCTGGAACTCGGGGTCGGCGATCGCCTGCAGCACAGTCGCATTCGACATGGCGGGGTTCATCGCCCGGTCGATCAGGTTGAGTTCGACCTCCATGCCCAGCAGCGGCTCCACCTGCCGACCGGCGTCGGTGAACAGGCCGTCGGCGAGCATCCGGGCGATGGCGTCGGTGCCGCGGCCGACCTGCTCGCGAAAACGGCGCCGGTCCTCCCGGGTGAACTCACGCGTGGAGACCTCGGCGCCCATCGGCCCATCGTGTCATCGACGAGGGGGTGCGCGCCCGCATATCGGACACGCCGACGGTCGGAGCTACTGGTGTTGGAGCACGTTGACCACGGTGCCGTCGGTGTCGCGGTAGAAGAACCTCCGTACGCCCCAGTCCTCGGGCTGCAGTTCGTGCACGATCTCCGCCCCGGAGGCGAGGGCTCGCGCATAGGCGGCGTCGACGTCGTCGACCTCGACCGAGATCGCCGGGTTGCACGGTGCCGTGAGGTCGGTGGTCATCAGGCTGAGCTGGAGTCCCGATCCCGGATCGGCGAACGTCGCGATCCACTCGTGGTTCATCACCTCGGTGAGACCGAGGATGTCGGTGTGGTGCCGACTCGCCGTCGCGATGTCGGCGACGGTGACGATCGGCATGATCCTTCTCACGGTCATGGCGGGAATTCCTCCGTCGGTGTCCGGGGTGCGGGTCGGTGCGCGCCGCTGCTGTCATCATCGGTGCTCATGGCCCCCAAGTCCGTCGATCCCGCGCAGATGCGCGCATCGGTGCTCGCCGTGGCGGCGTGGTTGCGTGACGACACGCTGCCGACGCCGGCCCGCGCCGATCTGGCCGCCGCGGTCCGGATGTCCGCACGCACCGTCGCCCAACTCGCTCCGGGGGCGTCGGTCGAGGTCAGGGTGCCCCCGTTCGTGGCGGTGCAGTGCATCCAGGGCCCGCGGCACACCCGGGGTACGCCTCCGAATGTCGTCGAGACCGACCCGCGCACCTGGCTGCTGCTCGCCACCGGACTGCTCGATCTCGACGACGCGGTGGCCGCGGGAGCGGTGTCGGCCTCGGGGAGCCGTGCGGTCGAGGTCGCGGCGTACCTGCCCGTGGTCGCGATCTGAACCGTTGGTGCCCGAGGGGCGCACGGGAGAGACGCGCACTCACATGATTCGCCCAGGTCGGCGCAGGGGCCCTAGACTCACTTCTACGCCCTCCGCACCGCCCACCTTTGGGAGCGTCACTGTGACCGAGCTGTCGATCCACAGCCCGAATCTTCTCGCCGGCCTCACGCCGGATGCCGAGCTCGACATCGACGAGAACGACCCCCGGGAAGAGTGCGGCGTCTTCGGCGTCTGGGCGCCCGGCGAGGATGTCGCCAAACTCAGCTACTACGGGCTCTACGCCCTGCAGCACCGCGGCCAGGAGGCCGCCGGCATCGCCGTCGGTGACGGCTCGCAGGTGCTGGTGTTCAAGGATCTCGGTCTGGTGAGCCAGGTGTTCGACGAGCAGACGCTGGCCTCGATGCCCGGCCACGTCGCCATCGGGCACTGCCGCTACTCGACCACCGGATCGACCACCTGGGAGAACTCGCAGCCCATCTTCCGCACGACCGCCGCGGGAACCGGTGTCGCACTGGGCCACAACGGCAACCTCGTCAACACCGCCGATCTCGCGAGCACCGCCCGCGCCGCGGGGCTGATGGAGTCGCGGTTGCACGGCGGGGCGACGTCGGACTCCGACGTCGTCGGTGCGCTGCTCGCACACGGTGCGGCCGACCGCACCATCGAGCAGGCCGCGATGGAACTGCTGCCCACGCTCAAGGGCGCGTTCTGCCTGACCTTCATGGACGAGCACACCCTCTACGCCGCGCGTGACGCCCACGGCGTCCGCCCGTTGTGCCTCGGCCGCCTCGACCGCGGGTGGGTCGTCGCCTCGGAGACCGCCGCCCTCGACATCGTCGGTGCCTCGTTCGTCCGCGACATCGAGCCCGGCGAGCTGCTCGCCATCGACGCCGACGGCGTCCGGAGCTCGCGGTTCGCCCAGCCCACCCCCAAGGCGTGCGTGTTCGAGTACGTCTACCTCGCCCGCCCCGACAGCGTCATCAACGGTCGCTCGGTGCACTCCTCGCGGGTCGAGATCGGTCGCCGCCTGGCGCGCGAGTTCCCCGCCGAGGGCGATCTGGTGATCCCGGTACCCGAGTCGGGTACACCGGCGGCCACCGGGTTCGCGCAGGAATCGGGGATCCCGTACGGCCAGGGCCTGATGAAGAACGCGTACGTGGGTCGCACCTTCATCCAGCCCTCGCAGACGATCCGCCAGCTCGGCATCCGTCTCAAGCTCAACCCGCTCAAAGAGGTCATCCGCGGCAAGAGGCTCGTGGTGGTGGACGATTCGATCGTCCGCGGCAACACCCAGCGCGCCCTGATCCGCATGCTGCGCGAGGCCGGTGCCGCCGAGATCCATGTGCGCATCGCGTCGAGCCCCGTGCGGTGGCCGTGTTTCTACGGCATCGACTTCGCCTCTCCCGCCGAGCTCATCGCCAACGGCATGGAGTCCGAGGAGGGCATGGTCGAGGGTGTGCGTCAGGCCATCGGCGCCGACTCGCTGGGGTACATCAGCATCGACGAGATGATCGCCGCCACCGATCAGTCGCGAGACCAGTTGTGCGCGGCCTGTTTCGACGGCAAGTACCCGATCGATCTGCCGACCGAGACCTCGATGGGCAAGGCCGTCCTCGAGACGATGCTCTCGAACGCGGTCGGCTCCGATCCGCTGGGTGCGGTCAACGACAACGCCAGCGCGCTGCGTCGTCCCTGACCGCCACCGCGGTCGATCAGACCGGGGCCTCCGGTTTCACGGCGGCGGTCTCCGACACCTTCTGGGTGCGCTTGTAAAGCCAGCCCACCACGAGGACGAACGCCAGGATCCCCACGATCTGGGCCCAGTTGTCCCAGCCCTCGCCGACGATGCGCAGCGGATCGTCGGCGCCCGACGCCGCGACGATGCCGGCGAACACCACGCCGAACAGGCTCTCGCCCACGATGAGTCCGCACGCGAGCAGCACACCGAGGCGCTTGGTCCGTTCGACGTTGGTCGCGTTCCGGTCGGCCCAGCGGTTGTAGAAGAAGCCCAGCACGGCGCCGATCGGGATGACGAGTGTGAGTGAGATCGGCAGGTACATGCCGAGTCCCACGGCGAGCGGGGGCAGCCGGAACCGGGTGGTGCGGCTCATCGTCTCGTCGATCGCGATGACACCGAGGCCGATGAGCGCGCCCAGCCCGATCAGTGCCCAGTCGAGCGAGCTGCCGAACACGCCGCTGACGAGCGAGGAGATCAGCGAGGCCTGCGGAGCGGCGAGCGCGTCGTCGCCGGCGCCGGGTGCACCGGCGAACCCGAACGCGGTCTGCATCAGCTGCAGGATCGGCGGGATCACGGCCGAACCGAACAGCACACCGATCACCAGGGCCAGCTGCTGCTTCCACGGGGTGGACCCGACCAGCTGACCGGTCTTGAGGTCCTGCAGGTTGTCGTTGGAGATCGTCGCGACGCCGAACACCACCGCCGTGGTGAACAGCGTGTAGGCGACGAGTGCGGTCATCTGTGAGCTGTTCGCGTCACCGAAGGTGACCTTGATGAGCAGCGCCGCGCTGATGGCGACGAGGATGCCGACGCCCGACAGCGGGCTGTTCGACGAGCCGATGAGGCCGGCCATGTAGCCGCACACCGCGGCGATGACGAGACCGAACACGAGCAGGTACACCAGGCTGACGGTGATGATCCCGGCGACACCGCCGTTGAGTGCGGTGCTGCTGGTGAAATCCCACAGCAGCCAGCCGATCGGGATGAGCATGAACACCGTGACGCCCGCGACGATCTGGATGGGGATGTCGCGTTCCACGACGTCGACCTCGGTGCCCCCACGGCGCAGGCGGGCCGAGCGTGCCGACTCGATGATGCCGGTGACGATGGGACGCAGGATGGTCGCCAACGTCCAGACCGCGGCGACCGCGATCGCACCGGCGCCGATGAAGCGCACGTCGGAGGAGAACGTCGACGAGACGGTGTCGGCGAGCGCCTCGGAGCCCGACAGGTTCCCCGAGGTGCGGATGGGCAGCAGGATGCCGAACGAGATGACGAGACCGACGACCATCGCGATGGCGACGGTGAGACCGACCAGGTGGCCGACGCCGATGAGCGCCATCGACAGGCTCGCTCCGACCATCGTGCCGCCCGAGCCGACCTTGAACGACGTCGACACCGCGTTGCTGATCACCTTGAGCGACGACACGAGCGAGAACCCCGCGGCCACGACCGCGGCCACCGACAGCATCCGCAGTCCGGTCTTGTTGTCGGCGGCGGCTTGTGCGGAGTCCGACGTGCCGACCTTGAGGACCTCGGCGCCCGCGACACCCTCGGGGAAGGGAAGGTCGGAGCCGGTCACCAGCGCGCGGCGCAGGGGGATGGAGAACGCGACGCCCAGGATGCCGCCGGTCGCACAGACCGCAGCGGTCGTCCAGTAGGGGAACCCGGTCCACCAGCCGACCATGATCAGGCCGGGCAGCACGAAGATGATCGCCGAGAGCGTGCCTGCCGCCGAGGCGATGGTCTGCACGATGTTGTTCTCGACGAGAGAGTGGTTGCGGAAGTACCGCAGCACGCTCATGGAGATGACCGCCGCGGGGATCGAGGTGGCGAACGTCAGGCCCACCTTGAGGCCGAGATAGACGTTGGCGGCGGTGAAGACGAGCGTGATGATCCCGCCGAGGATCACACCGCGCACGGTCAATTCACGCACGGCACCACGGGGTCTGCTGTCGACGGACATCGCCGGTCCTCACTCTCGTCGCTCGAACTCGCATCCGAGTATGGCCGCGGTGTCGCACGCTCATGTCGGATGGGGCCGATCCGGCCATTTTTACCCCGACGCAACACAGCGTGGGTAACGTCCCCCGTCGTATCTCGCTGCGGTACCGCCGTGCCACGCCTGCGGGTGTGGCTGCGAGCACGATGAGACCCCCGATCGGGGTCGGATGAAGAGGATCGATGAACATGTCTGCACCACAGGCGAATTCCCCCCGCACCGCCCGCGCGGTCACCGCCGCGCTCGTCACGGTCACCGCCGGGGCGCTGGTTCTCACCGCGTGCGGTTCGGGCCGCACCGACTCCGGGGGATCCGGTGACGTCGTCACCGTCGGCACCACCGATCAGGTCTACGCGCTCGACCCGGCCGCCTCCTACGACAACGGCTCGATGGCCGTGATGAAGAACGTCTACCCGTTCCTCCTCGACTCCGCACCGAACACCGGCGCACTCACCCCGTCCGCATCGGAGAAATGCGACTTCACCGCGCCGACGGTCTACAGCTGCACGCTGAAATCGGGACTGACCTTCGCCAACGGCGACCCCCTGACCGCGACCAGCGTGAAGTTCACCTTCGACCGGATGCTGGGCATCAACGACCCCAACGGACCCGCCTCGTTGCTGGCGAACCTGTCGAAGACCGACGCGCCGAACGCGACGACGGTCAACTTCACCCTCAAGGAGCCGAACGACCAGACGTTCCCGCAGGTCCTCACGACCAATGTCGGGCCGATCGTCGACGAGAAGGTCTTCCCGGCCGACAAGATCCTGGACGACGACGCGATCGTGAAGTCCAACGCCTTCGGCGGTCAGTACAAGATCACGAGCTACCAGAAGAACCAGCTCGTCGAGTACCGGAAGAACGACAGCTACAACGGCATGCTGGGCACGCCGAAGACCGACACGATCCGGGTGAAGTACTACGCGCAGCCGACGAACCTCAAGCTCGACATCCAGCAGAAACAGATCGACGTCGCCTACCGGTCGCTGACCCCGACCGACATCGCTGCCCTGCGGTCGGACAGCGGGCTGACCGTGCATGAGGGCCCCGGCGGCGAGCTGCGCTACATCGTGTTCAACTTCGACACGATGGCGGGCGCCAACCCTGCGCAGAAGTTGGCCGTGCGCAAGGCCATCGCCTCCTCGGTCGACCGCGAGGCCATCGCCAAGGACGTCTACCAGGACACGTACTCGCCGGCGTACAGCATGGTCGCCGGCGGGCTGCCCGGTGCGGTGGACTCCTACAAGATCTACGGGGAGAAGCCCGATGCCGCCAAGGCGCGTGGCTTCCTGGCCGCGGCCGGCGTCACCGCGCCCGTCGACATCAACCTCTGGTACAACCCGGATCACTACGGCTCCAACTCCGCCGACGAGTACGCCAAGGTCAAGGCCCAACTCGAGGCCACCGGGCTCTTCCGGGTGACGCTGAACTCGGCGAACTGGGAGACCTACAACAAGGCCCGGGTGAAGGACAACTACCCGACCTACCAGCTCGGCTGGTTCCCGGACTTCCCCGACGCCGACAACTACCTCACGCCGTTCCTCGACCAGAACAACTTCCTGCAGTCGAACTTCTCGAATCCGCAGATCTCGCAGATGCTCAGTGCCGAACGGACAGAAGCGGATCCGACCAAGCGTGCGGCGATCCTCGCCGACATCCAGAACACCGTCGCCGAGGACTTCGTCACCACGTTGCCGCTGCTGCAGGGCAAGCAGGTCGCGATCGGGGTGAAGTCGCTGCAGGGCGTGACCCTCGACAAGTCGTTCACGTTCCGCTACGGCATGTTGGCGAAGAGCTGACGTGACCGAATCGCTTGCCGCCGAGGCAGGCAACGCCACCGCAGGCGACACCGCGTCGTCCGCCCCCGCACCCGCGGGCGGACGGCGCGACCTGTTCGCCTCCCGCAAGGGCGCCCTGGCGAAGTACCTCGGCATCCGTCTGCTGTTGATCGTCCCGACGATCTGGATCCTCGTCACCGTCGTCTTCTTCGTGCTGCGCATCGCCGGAGACCCGATCTCGGCGAAGCTCGGCGGGATCCTGCCGCCGGAGCAGATCGCCGAACGTCGCCGCGCGGCCGGCCTCGACCACCCGATCCTGGTGCAGTACTGGGAGTACCTCAAAGGACTGCTGACCGGTGATCTCGGTCGCGCCAGCGTGGACGGCGAGAAGATCTCCAGCGTGATCGTCACCTACGGGGCGGCGACCCTGGAACTGGTGTTCTGGTCGTTGATCGTGGCGTTCGCGGTGGGAATCCCGTTGGGGCGCTTCGCCGCCACCCATCGTGACCGTCTGTCCGACGTCACGCTGCGGGTGATGGCGATCCTTTTCTACGCGGCGCCGGTGTTCTTCGTCGGCATGCTGTTCAAGTTGATCTTCTCCGCTGAACTGGGATGGCTGCCGTCGAACGGACGGGCCGACGTCTCCACCGAGTTGGCCATCCAGAACGTGTCGCCGAAGACCAACATCTACATCGTCGACGCGCTGCTCTACGGCGACTCCGGCTACATCTGGGACGTGCTCAAGCACGCGATCCTTCCCGCCCTGGCCCTCGGACTGATGACCGCGGGGGTGTTCCTGCGCCTGGTGCGTGTGAACCTGCTGCAGACCCTGCGGTCGGGGTACGTCGAGGCCGCCCGCGCGCGCGGCCTGAACGAACGAAAAGTGGTCGGACGCCACGCCTTCCGTAACTCGATGGTGCCCGTGGTCACCGTGATCGGCATGCAGATCGCGATGATGCTCGGCGGTGCGGTGCTCACCGAGACGACCTTCGAGTGGAAGGGCCTCGGCTATCAACTCGCGCGATATCTGCAGGACAGCGACTACATCGCGGTCCAGGGCATCGTCGCTTTCATCGCGGTGATCATCGCGGTCATCAGCTTCGTGATCGACGCGGTGGTCGCCATGATCGATCCACGGATCCGGTTCTAGGGGAACACGATGACCGAATCACTCGTCGACGTCGCACACGTCCCGCCACCACCCGGCCGTCGGCAGTTCCCCGGCGTCGGTCTGCTGCGGTCGACGTCGGGACTGCAGCGTGCGACCCTCGTCGCCGGCCTGGTGCTGGTGGCGTTCTTCGTCCTCGTCGCGCTCTTCGCGCCGCTGATCGCGCCGTACGGTTTCAGTCAACAGAGTTCGGGCGGCCAGGATTTCCCGGCACTGCAGGGACCGTCGGCCGATCACTGGTTCGGCACCACCGTGGGTCAGCTCGATGTGTTCTCCCGCGTCGCCTACGGCGCCCGCACCGCCCTGATCGTCATCGTGTTGGCCCTGGCGTTCTCCATCGTCGTCGGGATCGCACTCGGACTGGTGTCGGGCTTCGTCGGACGTTGGGTCGACCGCGTGCTGGTCCTGTTCATGGACGCGATGTACGGGTTCCCCTCGCTGCTGCTCGCGATCGTCGTGTCCGCCTCTCTCGGAGCGCATCTCAGCGGCGGCTTCGGCGGGATCATGGCCGCGTCGATCTCCATCACGGTCGTGTTCATCCCGCAGTACTTCCGGCTGGTGCGCAATGCCACGGTGTCGGTGAAGGCCGAACCGTTCGTCGACGCCGCACGCGTCACCGGTGCCGGATCGGGCCGGATCATGTTCCGCCACATCCTCCCCAACGTGACCTCGACGCTCCCGGTCATCCTCACGCTGAACTGTTCGGAGGCGATCCTGACCCTCGCCGGTCTCGGATTCCTCGGCCTCGGCATCGAGCCGACGTCGGCCTCGGAGTGGGGGTACGACCTCAACCGCGCACTGCCGGATGTCTCGAACGGCATCTGGTGGACCAGTGTGTTCCCCGGTCTGGCGATCGTGTTCGTGGTGTTGGGACTCACCATGGTCGGCGAGAGCATCAATGAGGCCACCAACCCGCTGCTGCGGACGCGCCGCGGCCGCTCGAAGGACGCGTCGTGACCACCACCGGAACACCCGCCCCGGCAATTCCGGCCCCGGCAGGTCCAGCCCTGTCGATCGAAGGGCTGTCGGTGTCGTTCCGCACCGACGCCGGTGTCGTCGACGCCGTCAGCGACGTGAGCTTCTCCGTGCAGCCCGGCGAGGTGCTCGCCGTGGTCGGCGAGTCGGGCTCGGGCAAATCGGTCAGCTCCCGGACCGCGATCGGATTGCTGCCGGAGACGGCGACGGTCTCGGGCAGCGTCCGCCTCGGCGACCGCGAGGTCACCGCGATGGGTGCGCGGGAGCTGACGGCCATCCGCGGCAAGTACATCGCGATGGTGTTCCAGGAACCCGGCGCGGTCCTCGACCCGCTGTTCACCGTGGGATCGCAACTCGCCGAGGCGATCACCGCGCACCCCTCCGCGGTCGCGAAGCTCACCCGCAAGCAGGTGCGGGCCCGCGCCGTCGAGTTGTTGACGATGGTGCAACTGCCCGATCCCGAGAAACGTGTCGACTACTACCCGCACGAACTGTCGGGCGGTCAGAAGCAGCGCGTGGTGATCGCGATCGCCATCGCCTGCGACCCGGCTGTGATCATCGCCGACGAACCGACGACCGCCCTCGACGTCACGGTCCAGGCGGAGGTCCTCGATCTGCTGCGTGACCTCAAGGACCGGCTCGGGTCGGCGATCGTGTTGATCACCCACAACATGGGCGTCGTCGCCGACATGGCCGATCGGGTGGTCGTGATGAACGCCGGCCGTGTGGTCGAGGTGGCTCCCGTGCGCGAGCTCTTCGCCTCCCCGAAAAACGATTACACCGCGATGCTGCTCGGTGCGGTGCCGCACCTGGGCACCGACTCGTCCGCCCCGGAGGTGCCCGACGACGCCGAGACCGTGCTCGAGGTCGCGCACCTCACCGTGGAGTTCCCCCTCGGCATCGCCGGCGGGGTGTTCCGTGCGGTGGACGACGTGTCGTTCACCATCGCCCGCGGCGAGACGCTCGGGCTCGTCGGTGAGTCGGGATCGGGCAAGTCGACGATCGGTCGATGCGTCGCCGGACTCCAGAAGTCCAGCGCCGGCCGTGTGACCGTCCTGGGCACCGACATCGCCGGGCTCTCGGGTCGGGCGATGAAGCCCATCCGCAAGCGATTCGGATTCGTCTTCCAGGACCCGGCGACATCGCTGAACCCGCGGATGACGGTCGGTGACTGTGTCGCCGAACCGCTGGTGGTGCACAGGTTCGGTGACCGCGCCGCCATCGACGCCCGCGTGCGCCACCTGCTCGACGCGGTGCGCCTGCCCGCGGGCACCGAGAAGCGCTACCCGCACGAGTTGTCCGGAGGCCAGCGGCAACGGGCGAACCTCGCCCGCGCCCTGGCTCTGAAGCCCGACCTGCTGGTGGCCGACGAACCGACCAGCGCACTCGACGTGTCGGTGCAGGCATCGGTGCTCGAACTGTTCGCCGACCTGCAACGGGAGAACGGCTTCGGGGCACTGTTCATCAGCCACGACCTCGCTGTCGTCGAGCAGGTCGCACAGCGCGTCGCGGTGCTCAAGGACGGTGTCGTGGTGGAACTCGACCGGGGTTCGACGATCCTGCGTTCCCCCACGGCCGAGTACACCAAGCGACTGCTCGCCGCGGTTCCTGTTCCGGATCCGGTGGTCCAGCAGCGCAGGCGGGAGCAAGGGCGATGAGCGCGGACCTGCTCCGGTAGCGTGTGGCGCGTGACCAATCAGGACTCCGATCCCGCAGGCGACAGCACTCCAGTCCGGCGGGGGGCGTCCTACGCCGATGCCGGCGTCGACATCGACGCAGGTGATCGGGCCGTGCGACTGTTCGCCCCCCACGCCAAACGCGCGTCGCGACCGGAGGTGCTCGGCGGCATCGGCGGGTTCGCCGGCCTGTTCGCCCTCAAGGGCACCTACCGCGAGCCGGTCCTGGCCTCCTCGACAGACGGTGTCGGAACGAAGCTGGCCATCGCCCAGGCCATGGACAAGCACGACACGGTGGGTCGCGATCTCGTCGCCATGGTCGTCGACGACCTCGTCGTGTGCGGCGCCGAGCCGCTGTTCCTCCAGGACTACATCGCCGTCGGCAAGGTGGTGCCGGAGACCGTCGCGGAGTTGGTCAAGGGCATCGCCGACGGATGCGTCGAGGCGGGGTGCGCCCTGCTGGGCGGCGAGACCGCCGAGCACCCCGGACTAATGGAGGACGCGCACTACGACCTGTCGGCCACCGGAGTCGGTGTGGTGGAGGCGGATTCGGTGCTGTCACCGGACCGCGTGCGCCCCGGCGACGTGGTGATCGCGATGGGGTCCTCGGGTCTGCACTCCAACGGGTATTCGCTCGCCCGCAAGGTGCTGCTCGAATGGGGCCACATGGATCTCGGCGGACAGGTCGAGGAGTTCGGTCGCACGCTGGGTGAGGAACTGCTCGAACCCACCCGCATCTACGCCAAGGACTGCCTCGCGTTGGCGGCGGAGACCGATGTCCGCACGTTCTGCCACGTCACCGGCGGTGGACTCGCCGAGAACCTGGCACGTGTCATCCCCGACGGCCTGCTCGCCGAACTCGATCGCGGCACATGGACGCCCGACCCCGTGTTCGCGATGATCGCCCAGCGCGGACGCGTCGAGCGCCTCGAGATGGAACGCACCTTCAACATGGGGATCGGCATGGTCGCGATCGTGGCCCCCGAGGACACCGATCGCGCGTTGGCCGTGCTGACCGCCCGGCACCTGAACAGCTGGGTGCTCGGGTCGATCACCAAGTCACACGACGGAAAAGACCACGCGGGAGCCGCTGCACTGAAGGGTGAACATCCGCGATTCTGATCCGACCGCGGCCCTCGCGGGCCGTGCGGTGGTCAGTGCGGTACGTCGGTGGTGACGGAGCCCGTCAGGCCCGACGCCACTCGTCCTCGTCGGCCCACGCGTCAGCGGGGTCCGGTCGATCGGAGGGGCGTTCGGGTTCGTTCGCCAGCTCTCGCTGCAGGCTGGAGAGGTCCATGTTCGGGGAGCTGTACTTCAACTCCCGAGCGACCTTCGTCTGCTTCGCTTTTGCTCTGCCGCGGCCCATAGGGGGACCCCCTCGCACAATGACGGGGCGGCCAATCAAGACTGGCGGCCCCATTCTGAGTTTATAAATCTTGTCGTGTGCAACAGTCTAGCGCGCTCCGGGCCCCGATGCGGACCAGCCCGCACCGCGCGAGGGCGGGTCGTGGCGCGTCGGCCGTTCAGCGGCTCCCACCAGGGAAATTGTACGGTTGTGCATCACGTCGAGAAAGGTGTGCTGTCACGTGGCCGACCTCATACGCGCGTCGATCGACAACTACGGGACCCGGCGGTTGCTCGCCGACAACGGCCAACGGTTGCGATGGATGGTCGCCGATCTCGTCGCCCGCGTGCTGCGGCGTCATCCGACCGACCTGTCCGACCATGACGTCGAGGACTTCTCCCGCACCGCGCTGTCGATGCACCCGCCGATGTACGACGACGAGACCCTCCACGAGGACGAGTCGTTCGTTTTGGGAGACGCCGCCGTCGCCACGACCGAGGTGTTCGGGCGACACACCTACGACGGTCCCGAGCTGCATCTCTACGGCGAGCCGCTCGACGCCGCCGAGATCTACCAGGAGACGCGGCGGGTGCATCCGGCCGGCGTCGAGGTCCGCGAGGCGCGATTCGACGAGGTGATCCTCTACCGCAACGCGGTCTACCTGCGGCGGGATGGCACGATCCGTGCTCTGTACGAGAGCGCGCGGTCACACGACCGGGTGGCGTTGCAGCAGCCGACCCCGGCCGATCTCCGCCTGGCGCGGACCCTGCCCGATCATCCCGACACCGTCTACCTCGGCTCGCCCGGCAGCAGCAACTTCGGCCACTGGCTCACCGATGACCTCTCCCGAGCGGTCGCCGCGGCCAGGAGCACGGCACCGGGCACCCGGCCACGGTGGGTCATGACCGACCGCGGCACACTCATCAACCTGCGCCGACAGGAGTCGCTGGGCCTCGCGCTCGGCGATCCGGACGTCGAGGTGACGCTCGTCCCGTTCGAGCGGCCCGTCGTGGTCCGCGACGTCCGGTACATGTCGCAACCGACGCTGCACCCGGTGCGGAAGTCACCCGACGCGATCGCGGCGTCTCGCGAGGCCGTCGTCGCCGGGTTGGAACGGCCCGACGGTCCCGGCACACGTCTGCACATCCTCCGCCGCGGTGGGGCGGCGGGTCGGAAGATCATCAACGGCGCCGAGATCGAGGACCTGTTGTCTCGGCGTGGATTCGTGACCCTCGACCCGATCACGGCATCGGCCCGGGAGCAGGCGGAGGCGTGCCTGCGCGCCGACGTGATCGTCGGCGTGATGGGCGCGGCCATGGTCAACAGCATCTTCGCCCCGCGGGGGACATCGGTGATCCACCTGGCCGCGAGTGGGTGGACCGAGCCGTACTACGCCGATCTGGCCGCGGCCTGCGGTCACCGCTACGCGAGCGTGTACGGGCCGACGGTGGGGACCGGGTCGCCGTGGTTGTTGCCGTTCACCATCGACGTCGGGGAGGTCGAACGCGCGCTCGATGACGTCGGCGCCGTGTGACGGTCACTCCGGCGCGACGCTCGCACGGGCTGTCCGAGCCGCCTCGCGGGTCTGTCTGCGCAGCACCTTCGACGCCTCGCGATGCACCTTGCCGGCGTAACGGGGGTCGGTGGTCAGGTGCTCGAGCGCGGCGGTGGTCACGTCGCCGGTGAACAGGGCGCGGGCGGTGACGCCGTGGTCCGGACGGTCGAGCACGACGATGTCGTCACCGGCAGCGATCGGGCCCGGGACCAGCACCTTCAGGTAGGCGCCGACGTCGGCGCGATCGGCGAACCGCGCAACCCAGCGGTCCTCCTCGGCCCACGCCGCGAACGTCCGGCACGGGACGCGCGGGATCGTCACCTCGAGTTCGACGGTGTCGCCGACCCGCCAGCGTTCGCCGATGACCGCATCGCTGACCGCGACCCCGTCGACGCGCAGGTTCTCGCCGAACCAGCCCGGCGCCAGGTCACGATCGAGTTCGTCGGCCCACCGACGGGCCTCGGTGTCGCTGTAGGCGTAGACGGCCTGATCGATGCCGCCGTGGTGTTTGGTGTCGCAGATGAGGTCGCCCACGACACCCTCGGCGGTCACCGAGACCGCGCCGGTGAACGGGGTCTTGGCGATGCCGCTGTCGCCGATGCGATCGAGCGCGACGGGACGGTCGGCGCCACAGACCGCGAGAACCGAGCCGGCGTCGGACAGGGTCATCGCCCGCGCAATCCTTCGATCGCGGCACGTCCGGCCTGCACGCGGTCGTCGTCACGCAGCGACGACGGGTCGATGGCGGCCGCGGCGCCGCCGGCGAGGAGTGCGGTCCCGGCCGGCACGCTGCGCTTGACCAGCGCCAGGGCGACGGGTCCGTACTCGTAGTGGTCGACCACGGTGCCGATCCGGCCGACCGCACGGCCGTCGGCGGTGACGGCGTCGCCGGTCACCGGGCGGGTGTCGGAGCTGCCGTCGAGTTGCAGCAGCACCAGTCGCCGCGGCGGCTTGCCCAGGTTGTGCACCCGCGCCACGGTCTCCTGTCCGCGGTAGCAGCCCTTCTCGAGGTGGACCGCGCCGAATTCCGCGGGGCCGCCGATCCATTCGACCTCGTGGGGGATGGTGCGGTCGTCGGTGTCGACACCCAATCGCGGCGACACCGAGACCACCCGCGACGCCTCGTAGGCCCATGAGCCCGCAGGTCGGGCGCCGGCCTCGACCAGGGCGTCCCACCATCGGCCCAGTTCGGTCCTCGGGACGAGGACGTCGACGCGGGGGATGGTCGGTCGGCCATCGGGGCCGCGTTCACCCAGCGGGGGCATGACGCGCCAGAACCCGACCGGCTCGGCGTCGTGGTGTTGCTCGGGGATGCTGCCCGCCTGGTAGACCGCCGCATCCGCGGGGATCTCGAGCAGCGCCGCGACGGGTCCCGACATCGCGTCGGGGCCCAGCAGTGTGAGCAGGGCGAGGTCGTCGCGGAGAACCGGTTCGGCCTTCGCCCAGAACACCATTCGCTGCAGGAACCCCAACAGCGGCTGCGTCCGTTCAGCTTCGGTGTCGATGAGGGTGAGCCCGTCGATGTCGGTGACGACGAAATGCTCCTCCACGCGACCGTTCACGTCGAGGCTGAGGTTCTCGGCCGACTGCCGGTCGGGGAGGTTGCTGACGAACTGGCTGGTGATGGTGTGCAGCCAGCTCAACCGCTCGTCGCCACTGATCTCGATCACGCCACGGTGCGACCGATCGACCACCACCACCGACTCGGCCGCGCTGCGTTGTTCGCCCAGCGGGTCGCCGTGGTGCCATGCGACACCGGCGTCGGGGGAGTCATCGGGGGCGGGGAT
>NZ_JXYP01000014.1 GCF_000964005.1 Williamsia herbipolensis | reverse complement strand
TACTCACCCGTTCGCCACTCGAGTACCCCGAAGGGCCTTTCCGTTCGACTTGCATGTGTTAAGCACGCCGCCAGCGTTCGTCCTGAGCCAGGATCAAACTCTCCATGAAAAACCAGAGAAAAACACGCACCCCCCCAAAAGAGAAGGCAACGCGGATTTCAACACAATCTTCCCAGCAGAGAAAAAATCCCAACCAAAAAAACAACTGACAACCACCCCCGAAAGGGCGGCATCAACAAAAAACAGTGCCGGACTCAAAACCGACACCACAAAAAATGGCATAAACAATCCATCAACACACTATCGAGTTCTCAAAGAACACACACCCACGTCGTCAGGACCTCGTCGAGGCCGTCCGTTCGTGAACTTGTTCAGATGTTGTCACTCCGTCTCCGGGGCAACTTTTCCAGCCTAGCAGAGGTTCTCGGCGACGCCAACCCGGTGTTCGGGAGGCCATCTCGACTCTGCCCACCGCAGTCGTGAACCCCGCTCACGCGGTGATCAGTGGATCTGTGATGGTCTGCGCTGAAGCCCGGTTTCCTTCTACCCGGTGATCTCTCTCCGGGGCGGCGCCGTGGCGCGCTGACTTGGAAGAAGTTACGCGGATTGCGGCAGCGGCGTCAAATCGGGTGGTGAAGGGCGTGTCGCACCCGGTGTGACCTGCGGCGTTCCTGGTACGTCCGCCCCGTTTTCGGTCGAAATCGACTGCTGGACAGCAATACTGAGACCCACGCCACACGAATCGGCCCTCAGGTGCCGGTGACCCGCTCGATCTCGGCACCCAGGCCGCGCAGCTTGTCGATGAACTCCGGGTACCCACGATCGATGTGGAAGACGTCGTGCACCTCGGTGACACCGTCGGCGACCAACCCCGCCAACACCAACCCCGCGCCGGCGCGGATGTCCGAGCACCACACCGGAGCACTCGAGAGCTGCTCGATCCCACGGATCACCGCGTGATGACCGTCGGTCCTCGCATCGGCCCCGAGTCGGATCATCTCCTCCACGAAACGGAAGCGTGCCTCGAAGACGTTCTCGGTGATGACCGACATACCCTCTGCGACGGCCGCGAGCCCGATGGCCATGGGCTGCAGATCGGTCGGGAACCCCGGGAACGGGAGCGTCGAGAAGTTCACCGCGGTGGGTCGGTCGAGCTGCCGTACACGGAACCCGTTGTCGAAGCGGTCGACCAGCGCCCCGGCATCGCCGAGTTTGTGCAGCACGAGTTGCAGGTGCGCCGGGTTCACCCCGGTGACTGTGATGTCCCCCCGTGTCATGGCCGCGGCCACCCCCCAGGTGGCGGCGACGATCCGGTCCCCCACCACCGAGTGTGTGGTCGGTGTCAGGGTGGCGACGCCCCGCACGGTGAGCGTCGAGGTCCCTGCACCTGCGATGTCGGCCCCCATCTGGGTCAGCATCTCGCAGAGGTCCACGATCTCGGGCTCGCGCGCGGCGTTGTCGATGGTCGTGACACCGTCGGCCAGCACCGCCGCCATCAGGATGTTCTCGGTGGCCCCCACCGAGGGGAACTCCAGTGCCACCGCCGCACCGGTGAGCCGGTCGGCCTCGGCGACCACGCATCCGTGCTCGATCGTGCTCTGTGCACCGAGTGCACGGAGACCGGCCTGATGCATGTCCAACGGACGCGACCCGATGGCGTCGCCGCCCGGCAGCGCGACGACCGCGCGGTGACATCGGGCGAGCAACGGCCCCAGCACACAGACCGAGGCACGGAACTGCTTCACCGCGTCGAAATCGGCGTGGAAGCTGGGCTGGGCCGGCGTGTCGATGTGGACGACCTCGCGGTCGAGAACCACCGTGGCACCCAGTCCGCGAAGCACTTCCGCCATCAACGGGACATCGGCGATCAGGGGGCAGTTCGTGATCGTCGTCCGCCCCTCGGCGAGCAAGGCAGCGGCCATGAGCTTCAGGACACTGTTCTTGGCTCCCACCACGGACACCTCACCCTGTAGGCGGGCACCTCCGGTGACGAGAAAGCGATCATTCACCCCCTGAGCCTATCGACCCCCGGCCCACGGTCGGCCCCGGGAGCGCCACCGACACAGACGGTAGGTTGACCTGCATGGCCGTTCACCTCACCAAGATCTACACACGCACCGGCGACGACGGCACCACCGGACTCAGCGACTTCTCCCGTGTCAGCAAGACCGACGCCCGCGTCGTCGCGTACGCCGACTGCGATGAGGCCAACGCCGCGATCGGGACCGCGATCGCGCTCGGTGCGCCCGACGACCACGTGCGGGCGGTCCTGGTCACGATCCAGAACGACCTCTTCGACGCAGGCGCCGACCTCGCGACGCCTGTCGTACCCGATCCGGAGTACCCGCCCCTGCGGGTGCAGCAGTCGTACGTCGATGCGCTCGAGACGTGGTGCGACGAGTTCGCGGACGGTCAGCCGCCGCTCGACTCGTTCATCCTCCCGGGGGGCAGCGTCCTGAGCGCGCTCCTCCACCAGGCGCGAACCGTGGTCCGGCGCGCGGAGCGATCGGCGTGGGCAGCCGTGTCAGCGCACCCCGACGACATGTCGGCGTTGCCGGCGAGGTACCTGAACCGACTGTCCGATCTGCTGTTCATCCTCTCGCGCGCGGTCAACACCGACGGAGACGTGCTGTGGACACCCGGCGGCGAACGTCAACGTCCGTCGGCGAAGGACTGAGCCGTCAGGCCGAGCGGCGACGCTGCGACCGGACCGGCGGCCGAGACTCGACCCACGACTGGAACGCGGTGATCGCGCCCGGGGCCATGGCCAGCTCGTAGTCCGCCCCGTCGGCGCCGATCTCCACGATCGTCATCGCGTCGATCACGTCGACCTCGGTGCCCTGGGGACGACGGCGACCCCGGGTCTCGATGGACTGCCGGGCGATGACCTCGCTCGGTCCCGTGCGGAGACTGCTCAACCGGTAGAAGACCATCGTGTTGTCGTCGTAGCGGACGATGCCGTGCCGCCAGCCCTGGTCGGGTCCGGCCGGAAGTGGGCGCAGGAGCACCGCGGTTCCGCTGTTGCGCAACCGGTTCACGCGGGAACCGACGACCACGACCATCCCCACGGCGAGCACAGCGAGCGCGACGGCGATGGTCACCACGACCGTCGTCGTGTTCATCGCCACCTCCTGTCCGAGCCCCGCCGACCGCAGGGCATCGTGTCCGCGCCGGTGTGTCGCGCGCCGGATACAGCGATCCCCGCAAACACGACGTGTTTGCGGGGATCGGCACCGTATCGGCGCTGACCTCCCCAGAATGCCACGGCGACAACGCCGTGGGCATCTGGCGAGGTGGAGATCACTTCTCCTGGTTCAGCTGTTCCACCGCTCGGATCCGAGACAGTGCACGCTCGTGCTCCTCGGTGCCCTCCTCGGACGACTCGAGGTCGGCGCGCGCGGCGTCGACATCGATGTCACGAGCCCACTCGGCGGACTCCGCCAGCACCGTGACCGTCTCACCGGTGACCGAGAGGAACCCTCCCTGCACCGACGCGACGCGACGTTTGCCGTCGGACTGCTCGATCATCACGAACCCGCCGGGGATCAACTGTCCCAGAAGCGGCTCGTGATGGTTGAGGATGCCGAGCTCGCCCTCGGTGGTCTGGGCGATCACGAAGGTGGCCTCGCCCGAGTACAGCCGTTCCTCGACGGAGACGACCTCGACCGGAAAGCCTGTGTCAGCCATGGGCGTCGATCACTTCCCCGAGATCTTCTGGGCCGCGGCCTCCACGTCGTCGAGACCACCGCAGCTGTTGAACGCCTGCTCGGGCAGGTGGTCGAACTCGCCCTTGGCGACACGGTCGAACGCCTCGATGGTGTCCGACAGCGGGACGACCGAGCCCTTCTGGCCGGTGAACTTCTCGGCGACGATGAAGTTCTGACCCAGGAACTTCTGGATGCGGCGGGCACGCTGCACGGTGACCTTGTCCTCTTCGGACAGTTCGTCCATACCGAGGATGGCGATGATGTCCTGCAGTTCCTTGTACTTCTGCAGGATGCGCTTGACCTCGTTGGCGACGCGGAAGTGCTCGTCACCGACGATCGAGGCCTCGAGGATGCGCGAGGTCGAGGTCAGCGGGTCGACGGCCGGGTAGATGCCGAGCTGCGAGATGGGGCGCGACAGCTCAGTGGTGGCGTCGAGGTGCGCGAACGTGGTCGCGGGTGCCGGGTCGGTGTAGTCGTCGGCGGGGACGTAGATCGCCTGCAGCGAGGTGATCGAGTTACCGCGCGTCGAGGTGATCCGCTCCTGGAGCTCGCCCATCTCGTCGGCCAGGGTCGGCTGGTAACCGACCGCGGACGGCATACGACCGAGCAGGGTCGAGACCTCGGAACCGGCCTGGGTGAAACGGAAGATGTTGTCGATGAAGAGCAACACGTCCTGGTGCTTCTCGTCGCGGAAGTACTCGGCCATGGTCAGGGCCGAGAGGGCGACGCGCATACGCGTGCCCGGCGGCTCGTCCATCTGACCGAACACCAGGGCGGTGTCCTGGAGGACGCCCATCTCCTCCATCTCGAGGTGGAGGTCGGTTCCCTCACGGGTGCGCTCGCCGACGCCGGCGAACACCGAGGTACCGGCGAACTCACGGGCGATACGGGTGATCATCTCCTGGATCAGAACGGTCTTGCCGACACCGGCACCACCGAACAGACCGATCTTGCCGCCCTTGACGTACGGAGTCAGCAGGTCGATGACCTTGATGCCGGTCTCGAGGATCTCGGTCTTGCCCTCGAGCTGGTCGAAGGGCGGCGGCTTGCGGTGGATGCTCCACAGTTCGCCGTCCTGGCCGGTACCCGGCGCGTCGAGGCAGTCGCCGAGGGCGTTGAACACGTGGCCCTTCACGACGTCGCCGACGGGAACCGAGATCGAACGACCGGTGTCGCTCACCTCGGTGCCACGGGTGAGGCCGTCGGTGGGCTGCATCGAGACGGTGCGCACCAGGTTGTCGCCGAGGTGCTGCGCGACCTCGAGGGTCAGGGTCTTGGCGACGGACTTCAGTGCGATCTTCGCGTGGAGGGCGTTGAACAGTTCCGGAACCGACCCGCGCGGGAACTCCACGTCGACGACGGGACCGATGACGCGGACTACGCGCCCCGCCGACTCGGTCGCCGAGGAGCCGCTGGGGGCTTCGGTTGTTGCTGTGCTCATGGTGGTCACTTCCTGGCTTCGGGGGCCGTTACGTCGTTGTCGTGTGTTCGTGGCCCCGACGAGCGATGCTCGCGCGCGGCCGTTGCGTCATTTCGCGAGTGCGCTGGCTCCGCCGACGATCTCGCTGATCTCCTGGGTGATCTGTGCCTGGCGGAGCTGGTTGGCCTGCCGCGACAGATCGGTGATCAGCTCGTCGGCGTTGTCGGTCGCCGCCTTCATGGCGGTGCGTCGTGCCGCCGACTCCGAGGCCGCGGCCTCGAGCAGCGCCGCGTACACGCGCGTGGCGATGTACTTGGGCAGCAGGGCCGAGAGCAACGTCTCCGCGCCCGGCTCGAACGAGTAGTTCCGATCCGGGTTCGCGTCCGAGTCGTCGCCGTCGTCGCCCTCGTCGTCGCTCGACACCACCAGCGGCGCCATGCGACGGACCTCGGGCACCTGGCTCAGCATCGACGCGAATCGCGTGTAGACGATGTGCAGTTCGTCGACGCCCTCGGTCGACGGCAGATCCTCGTCGCCGTCGGCCTCCACCTGCTCACCCGAGCCGGCAACGAACAGGTCGACCAGTCGGTCGGTGGCCGTCTTGGCGTCGGAGTACCGCGGCTGCTGGCTGAAGCCGGTCCACGAGCCGGCCACCTCGATGTCACGGAAGGTGAAGTACAGCAATCCCTTCCGACCCATCACGAAGATGATCGGCTCTTTGCCCTCGTCACGCAGCAGGGAGAGCAGCTCGCGCGTCTCCCGCAGCACGTTCGAGTTGTAGCCACCACACTGGCCGCTGTCGCTGGTGACCACCAGCACGGCGGCCCGCTTGGGCTCGGGACGCTCGACGAGCAACGGATGGTCCAGCGTGCTCGACTTGCTCGCGAGCTCGGTCAGAACCGTCGTCATCTCCTCGGCGTAGGGCTTGGACGCGGTCACCCTGGCCTGGGCCTTGGTGATCCGGGACGTCGCGATCAGCTCCTGCGCCTTGGTGATCTTGCGCGTCGACTGCACCGACCTGATGCGTGAGCGCAGTTCACGGATGCTTGCCATCGGCTGCCTCACACCCCTTTCGGATTGGTCGTACGGACATGGTTGGTCACCGGTCTACTTCTTCTTGAGCTTGATCTCTTCGTTGGCGACCTCGTCGGGATCCAGCGAGCCGGACTCCTCCTCGTTCACCACACGCGAGCCGTCGCTCGTCAGGTAGCCCTGCTTGAACTTGTTGACCTCGGCGACCAAGGCCTCGGCCTGATCGTCCGACAGCGCCTTGCCGCCGGCGATCGAGTCGTACACACCCGACGCGGCGTGGTGCAGGTGGCTGACGAGCTCGCCCTCGAAGCGCTTGACGTCGTCGACGGGAACCGAGTCGAAGTGACCCTCACCGGCGAGGTAGATCGTGATGATCTGGTCCTCGACCGACACCGGGCTGTACTGGTTCTGCTTGAGCAGCTCGACCCACCGGGCGCCTCGCTCGAGCTGCGCCTTCGACGCGTCGTCGAGGTCGGAGGCGAAGGCCGAGAAGGCCTCCAGCTCACGGAACTGTGCGAGCTCCAGACGCAGCGAACCACTGACCTTCTTGAGGCCCTTGGTCTGCGCGGCGCCACCGACACGCGACACCGAGGTGCCGACGTTGATGGCCGGACGCACACCCTTGTTGAAGAGGTCGGACTCGAGGAAGACCTGGCCGTCGGTGATCGAGATGACGTTGGTCGGGATGAACGCCGACACGTCGTTGGCCTTGGTCTCGATGATCGGCAGGCCGGTCATCGAGCCGCCGCCGAGCTCGTCTGACAGCTTCGCGCACCGCTCCAGCAGACGCGAGTGCAAGTAGAAGACGTCTCCGGGGTACGCCTCGCGACCCGGCGGGCGACGCAGCAGCAGAGAGATGGCGCGGTAGGCCTCGGCCTGCTTGGTCAGGTCGTCGAACACGATGAGGACGTGCTTGCCCTCGTACATCCAGTGCTGGCCGATCGCGGAGCCGGTGTAGGGCGCGAGCCACTTGAAGCCGGCCGAATCCGAGGCCGGAGCGGCGACGATGGTCGTGTACTCCAGCGAGCCCGCGTCCTCGAGCGCCTTCTTGACGCCGGCGATCGTCGAACCCTTCTGACCGATGGCGACGTAGATGCAGCGCACCTGCTTCGCCGGGTCACCGGTCTCCCAGTTCGCCTTCTGGTTCAGGATCGCGTCGATGCAGACCGCGGTCTTGCCGGTCTTGCGGTCACCGATGATCAGCTGGCGCTGGCCGCGGCCGATGGCCGTCATGGCGTCGATGGCCGTGATGCCCGTGGCGAGCGACTCCTCGACCGGCTGGCGCTCGAGCACGCTGGCGGCCTGGAGCTCCAGCACACGGTCCTCGGCGGATTCGATCTCGCCCTGACCGTCGATGGGCTGGCCGAGCGGGTTGACCACGCGACCGAGGAACTTGTCGCCGACCGGGACCGAGAGCACGTCGCCGGTACGCGAGACCTGCTGACCTTCCTCGATCGACTCGTAGTCACCGAGGATGACCACGCCGATCTCGTCCTCGTCGAGGTTCAGCGCGACGCCGAGCACGCCGCCGGGGAACTCGAGGAGCTCGTTGGCCATCGCGCCGGGCAGGCCGCTGACGTGCGCGATGCCGTCGGAGGTGTCGGTCACGACACCGACCTCCTCGCGGGATGCCTCTGCTGTGAACGACGAGACGTACTGCTCGATAGCGCCCTTGATCTCGTCAGATGAGATCGTCAACTCCGCCATGGGTTTTCGTCTTCCTTGCGTAGGGGTGTGATCTGTGGTTGGTGGGTCGCCGGTCGGCGACTACGTGGGCAGCTCGTCGGCCGCGCGGGCCAGACGGGTCGCGATGTCGGCGTCGATGACCTCGTCGCCGATGGCGATCCGCAGTCCACCGAGCAGGTCGGGGTCGACCTCCACCTGGGTGGAGATCTCACGGTCGTAGATCCGACCGAGGACGGTGGTCAACTTCTCACGCTGCTCGGCGGAGAGGTCGGTTGCGGCGACGACGTGCGCCACCGACTCCCCTCGCCGCGCCGCGGCCAGCTCGGCCAGGTCCGACACCGCCGAGGCGGCCGACTGGCCACGGAGCAGGCGCACGGTCTGGGTGATGAGAGCCGCGGTGGTCTCGTTCGCCTTGCCCGCCAGCACGGTGTCGAGCAGTCCGAGTCGTCCCTCGATCGGCGCGTTGACATCGGACAGCAGTGCGCTCAGCTTGGGCTCGGCCACCAGCAGCCGGCCGAAGCGGAACAGCTCGTCCTCGACGTCGTCGATGGAGTCGGCCTTCTCCGCCACGATGAGCAGCGCGTACCGCGCCAGACGCTCGATCGCGAAGGTGAAGTCGCTCGTCGCCGACCAGCGGCCGGTCACCGCACTGTGCAGAAGCGCCCGGGTGTCCTCGCCCGAGGTGGCGAAGATGCGGTCGGAGAGTGCGGTCTTCGCCTCGGTGTCGTCCGAGGGCTCCGCGAGATGCTTGCGCAGGACGGGTTCGCGACCCAGGAGGTCGACGACGTCGGCGAGTTCCCCGGCGAGCCGGGTCAGTCCGTCGGCGTCGAGCGAGCCGGTGCGCGTCTCGAACTCCTTGCTGAGTGCGCGGACCGAATCGCGGCTCGCCGCACGCATCGAGTGGAGTCCGACGAGATCCGACGGTGCGGAGATACGCGAGTCGACATCGTCCGGACCGGCCATGCCCTCGAGCTCGGAGATCACGCGGTCGATGGACTCCTGCTGGGCGGAGACGTCGCCGAGGTGACGGCGGACGATCTGCCCGGCGAGGTCGACCGAGGCCAGACCCAGGTCACCGCGCAGCTGGCGGACCAGGCTGGCCCGGTTGAGCGCGACCTGCGTCTTACCGTGCTCGGTGATGCGCTTGACCTCGGCGTCGGCCTGCGCCGCCATCTCCTCGGCGATGGCCTGGGCGTCGCCTCGGGCCTCCTCGCGGATCTGGCTGGCCGAGGCACGGGCCTCTTCCACCGCGTTGGCGTGGGCTTCCTTCGCCTCGACCAGACGCTTCTTCGCCTCTTCGCTCTCGGAGAGCTGGGTGGCGATGGTGTCCTGCTGCTTCTTCATCGCCGCACTCACAGGTGGCGCGACGTAGCGCACCAGTACGAAGACGATGACGATGAAACCGACGAGCTGTCCGATGAAGATCCCCATGGTCAGCTCACCGTCCCGCTGGTCGTGGCCTGCTTGTCGAACGCCGCGTCATCTGCGGAGACCTCGAACCCGAGGACCCTGCTCGCGAGTTCCGACGAGAGGCGGCCGACGTCTTGACGGGCCGCGGCCGCGGCCTGTTCGCCCTCCGACCGCAGTTGCGTGGTGGCCTCGGCCAGCACGCCGTCGGACTCGGCGGTGGCGCGCTGGCGCATCTGCTCCAGCGTCTCGCGCCCCTTGGCCCGGGCCTCGTCACGGATACCGGTGGCCTCGCCGCGAGCCGACTTCATCGCCTCGCGGTACTCCGCTTCGGCGTTCTCGAACTCCTCAGTGGCCGTCCGGTTGTCGTGCCCGGTCTGTGTGACCGTCTCCTCCCGCTCCTCGAGCACCGCCTTGATCGGCGGGACGACGAACTTGCCGATCACGGCCAGCACGATGAGGAAGATGATCAGCACGACGAAGAACGTGCCGTTCGGTATGAGGAAGTTCTGTGCGGCGAGCGCCATGGTGTCTACCTGATTCCGTGTCTACCCGGGCCCCGTGGTCAGGAAGCCGAGATCGGCGTGGCGAAGACGAACAACGCCATGAATGCCAGGTTGATGAAGTACGCGGCCTCGACGAGGCCGACGGTGATGAAGAAGGGCGTGAACAGGCGGCTCTGGGCCTCCGGCTGACGGGCGATTCCCGCGATCAGCTGAGCACCGGCCAGGCCGTCGCCGATGCCGGCGCCGATGGCACCGCCGCCGAGGATCAGGCCGCCGCCGATCAGTGCGCCCATTCCAATCGTTGGATCCATGTGACTTTCCCTTTCGCTGTACTGGCACTCACGGTGCCAGTTCTGGTGTCGGCCGATGCGGTCATCAGCCAGGTCTGGCGATCGACGCGGTGTCGACCGTCGTATTTCGTGGCCGTGGGGTCCGGCCTCGCGTTCGAGGCCGGCCTCTCGGCGGTCTGGTCCGGTCCGGCGGGTGCCGAACGGAGATCTGGTGCGCGGTGGAGCTAGTGCGCGTCCTCGGACTCCATCGACTGACTGAAGTAGAGGATGGTCAGCAGGGCGAAGATGAACGCCTGGATGAGTCCGACGAAGAGGTCGAACAGCTTCCAGATCGAGTTCGGCGCCCACATGATGTACGGCGGGAACAGCGTGATCAGCGAGACCATGATGCCACCGGCGAAGATGTTGCCGAAGAGTCGCAGCGACAGCGAGACCGGCTTCGCGATCTCCTCGATGATGTTGATCGGTGCCAGCCCGATCACGTGGCCGCGCACCAGTTTCGCCGGGTATCCGAGCGGACCGCGCTTGCGGAAGCCCGCGGCGTGGTACCAGACGAACACGGTCAGCGCGAGCGCGTAGACGTAGTTGATGTCCGACGCCGGGGGCTTGAGCCACTCACCGGCGACGCCCTCGGAGTTGCCGTACTGCGCGGGGAGCACGGCGAGCCAGTTCGAGATGAGGATGAAGGTGAACAACCCCACCGCGAGCGGGAGCACGAACGGCGCGACGCGCATGCCGATCGAACTCTCGATCTGACCGCGCATCTGGTTGGTGACGGCCTCGAAGAACAGCTGCACACCGTTGGGGACGCCACGCGAGGTGACCTTCGCCCGCAGGATGAACGCCAGGCCGATCAGGATGATGGCGGCGACGGCGGTGCCGATGATGGTGTCGATGTTGAACGACATCCCGAAGAAGTCACGGACGATGTGGTGTCCGACCTCGATCTTGGAGTCGGACTCGGCCCCGGATTCGGCCTCTGCGGCCCATGTGGATACGGAGGTCATGACTGCTTGCGGAGTCCTTTCATGACGGGGATCACCGTGGAGAGGACCACGATCACCTGACACAGCGCCAGCCCGAACATCACGCCGAGTCCCTCGGGCCGGAAGATGAATGCCACCGCGAGTGCGGCGACGGTGATGATGCCCAGACGCACCGCCGTGTTGAGTACGACGGGCTTCTTACGGGGGTTCTCGTCGTCGGCGGTGGCGGCACCGACCGACGCCTGGACCATCTTCGCGTTGGCGAGGGAGAGCACCATGCCGACGGCGAACCACACGCCGAAGAACACGTGCCCCACCACCGCACTGATGACGAGGACCGCCGTGGCCGCGACGCCGGCGATGATCGCCGGGCGCGCCAGACTGAGCGGGATCTCGGGATAGAACTGTGTCGACTCGGGGGCTGACATCGTCATCTGCCTCTCCTCGGGTCGGGAGCGCGCGGTGCTCGTCGTCGAGCGCCGCGGTCGTGCGGGCGGGTGGCCTCACGGTCGGTCGTCCACTGCCCGTTGCCAGAGCACTGTCCATCGAGCGTGCGTGCCGCGCAAAGTAAAGCGGACGTAAGCTCACCGGTTGCTGTGACCATATCAACCTGCCGCCGGGGGTGTGACGTGGGGTGGGGCTCGGTGGGACGGGTCCCGGCTGAGGTCGACCGACCTACTACGCGCCATAGTACTACACCGACTAATATGTCCGGTTCACCGCGCCCGGAACAGGCGTCGCGGGGGGTTCCACGCGGCGGTCGACGGCGCGACGACGCAGTCGCGGGACGATCGTCGCGATCATCGCGAGGACCAGGCCGGCGGCGAGTGCGGGCGCGACCACGGTCACCGGGAACACCGTGCTGGCCGCGACACTGAACGCGAGGACCGCGACCCACAGGTAGATGACGAGCACCACGCGTCGCTGCGAGTGTCCCAGTTCCAGCAGTCGATGGTGCAGGTGCATCTTGTCCGGCGTGTAGAAACCGACGCCCGCACGGGTCCGACGGATGACCGCGAGCAGCATGTCGAGCATCGGGATGAACATGACCGCGGCGACGAGGATCAGCGGCGAGAGCAGCGAGAACAGGTCGGCCGGACCGTAGGCGTTCACCGCGATGCGACCCGAGGCACTCGTCGACGCCGTGGCCAGCATCAGGCCGATGAGCATCGATCCCGAATCGCCCATGAAGATGCGTGCGGGCTGGAAGTTGTGCGGGAGGAATCCGAGGCACGCACCGGCCAGGCTCACCGAGATCAGCGCGGGCGGGTAGTAGCTGACGTCTCCCCCCTGGTCGCGGAGCAGACCGAGCGAGAACATGAGGATGGCCAGCGCGGCGATGAAGGCGAGGCCCGCGGCCAGACCGTCGAGGCCGTCCACGAAGTTGATCGCGTTGATGGTCGCGACCGTGATCGCGATGGTCAGCAGGCCCGACTGCAGCGGGTCGAGCACGACGGTCCCGGTGTCGCCGATCGGGATGGGGACGACCGTCCAGCTCACGCCCATCAGCACCAGGACGCCCGCCGCCGTCAGCTGACCGACGAACTTCGTCAACGCGTCGAGACCCCACCGATCGTCGATGATGCCCACCGCGACGATGACCAGCCCCGCGACGAGCACCGCGTTCATGTCGTCGGTGTAGGCGAAGCCGCGCGTGAGCGCAGGGAGCTGTTGGGCGAGGACGATCGCGGCGAGAACCCCGAGGAGCATGCCCACCCCGCCGAGCCGGGGTGTGGGGATCGCGTGGACGTCGCGCACACGGGGAACGGCGACCGCGCCCACCCGCGTGGCCACGACACGGACGAATCCCGTCGCGAGGTAGGTGATGACGGCAGCGGTGAGGCCGACCAGCATCAACTCGCGCAGGGGCACACCGGCACCGCCGGTGGACACGTCTGCAGCCGCGAGAAACACGGCTCAACGGTACTGGTGCGCGACCGCGATGTGGTCATCCGCACGCGCCCGACGTGGATGTGGCGCCCGGGGCGTCAGTCGAGGAGGGTGGCCGTCTCGACGCCGAGCACCTCGGCGATCTCCGCGGCGGCGACGGCCCCGGTCCGCAGGATGCGTGGGGCCGAACCGGTCAGGTCGACGATCGTCGACGGCGTGGCGTGGGCGGCGGGACCGCCGTCGAGGTAGACCGAGACGTCATCGCCGAGCTGGCCGCGGGCCTCCTCGGCGGTGGTGGCCGGCGGCTGTCCCGACCGGTTGGCACTCGACACCGCCATCGGACCGACCTCGCGCAGGACCTCGATCGCGACAGGATGCAGGGGCATCCGCACCATGACCGTCCCGCTGGTGTCGCCGAGATCCCAAGCCAGCGACGGGGCCTGCTCGACGACGAGACTCAACCCGCCCGGCCAGAAGGCGCGGACGAGTTCACGCATGCGGGTGCTGACCGACAGCACGAGGCCGTCGATGGTGTCCCAGGAACCCACCAGCACCGGCACCGGCATGTCGCGGCCCCGGTTCTTCGTCGCGAGAAGGGCGGTGACGGCGTCGGAATCGAAGGCGTCGCAACCCAATCCGTAGAGGGTGTCGGTCGGCATGACGACGAGCCGACCCTGCCGCACCGCACCGACGGCCGCGTGGACCCCTGCGCTGCGGGAATGGTCATCATTGCAATCGAACACCGTGCTCACGCAGTCATCCTTGCACGTGCCCGCGGGCGCCATCGGTCGCGCCCGTGCCCGCCGACCCGGGGTCGTCGGTCACCCGGCGGGCGGTCACGAACCGGGGTCGACCGGCCAGATCGGCGTGCGCGGTGATGTCGGTGAAGGCACCCGAGGACTCGAACGCCGCCACGACGGCGTCGGAGGTGGAGTCGTCGTGTTCGATGCCGCACGCTCCTCCGGCGCGCAGGATGCCTGCGATCACGCCGATCATCGGCGCGATCACCGACATGCCGTCGTCGCCACCGAAGAGCGCGACAGCGGGGTCGTGGTCGACGACCTCCGGGTCGAGCGATGCACCGAGCGGGACGTACGGCGGGTTGCTCACCACGACGTCGGCACGCAGGTCGCCGAGCGCGTCGGGGTCGAGCACGTCGGCGCGCCGGGTCGTTATCCGTCCGCGCACCGCGTCGGTGGTCTCACCGGCGTTGCGCAGCAACCACGTCCACGCCCCGGGATCGTTCTCGACGGCGGTGACCGATGCATCGGGGACCGAGGCCGCCACCGCGAGGGCGAGAGCACCGCTGCCGGCACACAGATCGACCACCGCCGGCGCAGGGACGTGGCGGGCACACTCCCCCACCGCCCACCCGAGCAACGCCTCGGTCTCCGGGCGCGGCACGAAGACCCCGGGCCCGACGGCGAGGTCGATCGGACCGAAGGCCGCTCGACCGATGATGTGCTGCAGAGGTTCTCGGGCCGCGCGGCGCGTGATCAGGCCCTCGAGGCGGTCACGTTGCCCGGCGTCGATCGCGTCGACGACGAGCAGCCGCCCGCGGTCGACGTCGAGCACGTGTGCGGTCAACAACTCGGCGTCGACCCGTGGCGATGCGACACCCGCGGCGCGCAGGAGGTCGGTCGCGGCACGCAGCGTCGCGCGCAGGTCGACGGTCGGGGAATCCGACCCGGTCACTGCGCCTCGAGCCGGGCCTGCTTGTCCGCGGCGGTCAGGGCGTCGAGCAAAGCGTCGAGGTCGCCGTCGAGGACGGAGTCGAGGTTGTTCGCCTTGTATCCGATCCGGTGATCGGTGATGCGGTTCTCCGGGAAGTTGTAGGACCGGATCCGCTCGGAGCGGTCCACGGTCCGCACCTGGGCCGTCCGGCCCTCGGATGCCTCGGCCTGGGCCTTCTCCTCGGCCGCGGCCTGGAGACGGGCGGCCAACACCTGCATGGCTCGGGCCTTGTTCTGCAGCTGCGACCGCTCGTTCTGGCACGTGACCACGATGCCGGTGGGCAGGTGGGTGATGCGCACGGCGGAGTCGGTCGTGTTGACGCCCTGCCCGCCCTTGCCGGAGCTGCGATAGACGTCGATGCGGAGGTCGGACTCGTCGATCTCGATCTGCTCGACCTCGTCGGGTTCGGGGTACGCCAGCACCCCGGCGGCAGAGGTGTGTATGCGGCCCTGGGACTCGGTGACCGGAACACGTTGTACGCGATGGACTCCGGCCTCGAACTTCAGTCGGGACCACACCCCGTCGGGCGAGTCCCCCGCCGACTTGATCGACAGCGTCGCGTCCTTGTAGCCACCGAGGTCGGACTCGGTGACGCCGAGGATCTGCGCCTTCCAGCCGTGGCGTTCGCAGTACTTCAGGTACATCCGCGCGAGATCTGATGCGAACAGTGCCGATTCCTCACCGCCCGCGCCGGACTTGATCTCGAGGACCACGTCATCACCGTCGTGCGGATCGCGCGGGGCGAGAAGATCGGTGAGCGCGGCGTCGAGGGTGGCGACCGCGAGTTCGAGTTCGGGGATCTCCGCGGCGAACGAGGGGTCGTCGGCGGCCAGTTCCCGCGCGGCCTCGAGATCGTCACGCGCAGTGGACAACCGGGTGTGGGTCGTCATCACCGGGGCGAGCTCGGCGAAACGCTTGCCGACACGCCGCGCGGTCGTGGGGTCGTCGTGGAGCGACGGATCCGACATCTGCGACTCGAGGCCTGCGTACTCGGCCAGCACGTCGTCGATCGCGGTTCCCGCGGGCTTCTCGGTCACGATACGACTCCGTTCTGGCGATGAGGGGTGGAGAAAGCGAAGACGCCCGCCCCGTGCGTGTGCACGGGACGGGCGTCGACGGACGGGCTACTTCGAGGCGTCGGCCTCGGTGGCCGCGGCGCCCTTGGGGCTGCGCTTGCCGTAGCGCTTCTCGAACCGTGCGACGCGGCCGCCGGTGTCGAGGATCTTCTGCTTGCCCGTGTAGAACGGGTGGCACTGGGAGCAGACCTCGACCGTGATCTGGCCGCTCTCCTTCGTGCTCCGGGTCTGGAAGGTGTTCCCACAGCCGCAGACCACGGAGGTCTCGACGTACTGGGGGTGGATGCCCTGCTTCATCTGGTGTCCCTTTCATGGTCGCCGGGTCACCGATCTCCGCGTGTGCGGGGGCGGTGTGAACCGGAACCGGACTGTGATGATGTGCACCGGGGTGGCGCACAACCGTGACGAGTATGCCAGAACGACGCCTGCGGACCGAATCGGTGCCGCCGGTGCCGATCGCACCCGACATGGGCTTCAACCGGCGCTCACCTGGGATAATTCCCGAGGCCGCGTACGCCACTACAGTGGCGGCCGGCGATGGGCGATCGCCGCAAACCGAGGGGACATCGATGGCGCTTACACGACGCGGACGCGTGCTGGACGTGGTGATCGGCGTGCTGGTGGCCGCCGTGGTCCTCGGCGTCGGCGTGTTCGCGCTCACCCGCCCCGGCATCACCGACGACTCTGATGCATCTGCGTCGGGGTTCGTGCCCACCGTCGACGACCCCGATCCGGCGACGCGCATCCCCGGCGTGGTGAAGAAGTTCTACGTGGGCGGCCATGTGGGTCCGGGCAAACGCGTCCGCTATCAGTTCTCCCCGCCCATCGGGGGTCGCCACGACGCGGTCTGGGCGACCTGCACCGGCATCGTCTACCCCGTCGCCCTACGCAGCGAGAACGCTGTGCACTCCATGGAGCACGGCGCGGTATGGGTGACCTACGACCCGGCGCGGGTCGACGCGGCAGGAGTGGCAGCACTCGCCGCCCGGGTGCAGGGACGCGACCACACGCTGATGTCGCCCTACCCCACCCTGGACCGACCGATCTCGATCCAGTCGTGGGGACACCAACTGAAGGTCGACCGGGCCGACGACCCCCGCATCGACGAGTTCATCACCGCGACACGGCAGAACGGACGGCTCGGCGTGTATCCCGAGGACCGCCGCTACGCCGGACACCCGGAGGTCGGCGGGACGTGCGCGGCGACCGGCGTGTACGACGTCGCCGACCCGCCGCGGTTCGACACCTCTCCGCTACCGGCCGACGCCGTACCCGACGCCTGACGGGACGGCCGAACGGCCGTCACCGGCGTGACGTCACTCCTGGCCGGGGACGTTCGGGGTGTTCTTCTGCACCTGCATCAGGAACTCGATGTTGGTGGTCGTCTTCTTGAGCTGCGAGATCAACAGGTCGATCGCCTGCTGTGAATCGAGCCCCGACAGGACGCGACGCAGCTTGTGCACGATGGCGAACTCCTCGCGCGACATCAGCAGCTCGTCCTTGCGCGTGTTCGACGGGTTCACGTCGACCGCAGGGAAGACGCGGCGCTCGGCGATCTTGCGGTCGAGCTTGAGCTCGGCGTTGCCGGTGCCCTTGAACTCCTCGTAGATGACCGTGTCACCGGTCGACCCGGTCTCCACCAGCGCCGAGGCGATGATGGTGAGCGACCCACCGTTCTCGATGTTGCGGGCCGCGCCGAGGAATCGCTTCGGCGGGTAGAGCGCGGTGGAGTCGACACCACCGGACAGGATGCGGCCCGATGCCGGCGACGCGTTGTTGTACGCACGCCCGAGTCGGGTGATCGAGTCGAGGAGGACGACGACGTCCTTGCCGTTCTCCACGAGGCGCTTCGCGCGCTCGATGGCCAGCTCGGAGACCGAGGTGTGATCCGACGGCGGCCGGTCGAAGGTCGAGGCGATGACCTCACCCTTCACCGATCGCTGCATGTCGGTGACCTCTTCGGGCCGTTCGTCGACGAGGACCACCATGAGGTAGCACTCGGGGTTGTTGATCGAGATCGCGTTCGCGATGTCCTGCATGATCGTCGTCTTGCCGGCCTTGGGCGGCGAGACGATGAGGGCGCGCTGGCCCTTGCCGATCGGCATGATCAGGTCGATCACGCGGGTGTCGAGCTGCTCGGGACGGGTCTCGAGGCGCAGTCGCTCGTTCGGGTAGAGCGGGGTGAGCTTCCCGAACTCGGGGCGGTTGCGCGCCGATTCCACGTCGGCACCGTTAACCGAGTCCAGACGTACGAGGGGGTTGAACTTCTGGCGCTGGTTGCTCTGCTGCTCACCGTCGCGCGGCAGCTTCACCGCGCCGGTGAGCGCGTCGCCGCGGCGCAGACCGTTCTTGCGCACAAGATTCATCGACACGTAGACGTCGTTGGGCCCGGCGAGGTAACCGGAGGTCCGCACGAAGGCGTAGTTGTCGAGAACGTCGAGGATGCCCGCGACCGGCTGCAACACGTCGTCGTCGTTGACCTGCGGCTCGCGCTCGTTGTTGCCGCCGCCCTGGCCGTCACGATCGCGTCCACGACGACGCTCGCGGAAGCGACGACCGCGCCGACCCCGGCCGGTGCCGTCATCATCGTCGTCGCGAGGACCGTTGTTGCGGTTGCCGTCACGGTTCTGGCTGCCGTCGCGATTGGTGTTGTCGCCACGGCTGTTCTCGCCGCGGTTGCCACCGTTGCCGTTGTCGCCGCGGTTGCCACCGTTGCCGTTGTCGCCGCGGTTGCCGCCGTTGGCGTTGTCACCACGGTTGCCACCGTTGGCGTTCTCACCACGGTTGCCACCGTTGGCGTTGTCGCCACGATTGCCGCCGTTGGCGTTGCCCGACCGACCGCCACCCTCGCCACGGTTGGCATTGCGTCCACCCTCACGCGTCCGACCGGAGCCGTCCTGCTCGCCGCGGTCGGTGGCCGCACGATCCTGGGCGGGGCGGTCCGCGCCGCCCTCACGCTGGGTGGCTTCCCGTTCGCCGGCGTCACGTCCGGATCCGTCACGGTTGCGACGCCGGGTGCGGTCACCTGCTGTGTCGCCCGTCGCCGTCTCGCCGTTCTGGGCCCCGCCGTTCTTCCCGCTGTCGTCCTTGGCGCTGTCGTCCTTGGCGCCGTCGTTCGTGGCGCTGCTGGTCGAGGCACCGTCGGTTGCCGGGGCTCCGTCGGCCGTCCGGCCGGACGCGACGTCGGCGCGAGCGGTCGTGTCGACCGGCGCCTCGGTGGCCTTGGCCGCGGCAGGAGCCTGGTTGGTCCGCTCTCGGGAGGCGCGGGAGGAATCGCCGCCCTGCCGGTCGGCGATGGCCGCGACGAGGTCGCCCTTGCGCATCCCCGAGGTCCCCTTGATACCGAGCTCCCCGGCCAGTTGACGCAATTCGGTGAGGACCATCGAGCTCAGACCGCCGGCGCGGGCGGGTTTGGTCTTGGTGGGTGCGGCGGTCGCCGTCGTCCCCGACGACGCGTCGGCCGCAGGTGTCGAGATGAGGTCCGTATCGGTCACGGATTTCCTTTCGTTCCCCCGCAGGTCTTCAGCCTGCGCCGGGGGTGGCGATCATCCCCGCCATGGCGGCGCGGATCTCGTGCCCGTCGAGAAGGACGGGGTCAAGTGTGGTGGGTCTGCCGCCGTGATGGCGTCTGCAGGTGCGCCGTCGTCGATCGAGTCCCGATGGTGTGCCGGCACGCCCGATGGTCGGGCAGACACCGTGTGCAGGGATATCGGCGAAGAGGCGCAATGTGGACAGACGTCCGCAGCGAGACCTCTTCATGCTAACCACGAACCCGACGTCGGGCAATACCGGGCCTCCCGGCGCGTCGCGGTGGCCGGGTGTCGACGAGCGGTCGCGGTCAGCGCACGTCGACGGGACCGGCCACCCGCAGGGACCGGGCCGCGAATCCCACGCGTGCGGCGTGTTCGACGGCGGCCGCGGGTAGCGGTTGGTCGTGCAGGGCGAGGACCGAGGGCCCGGCGCCGGAGACGAACGCCGCGACACCGCGACCACGCAGTTCGTCGACGACATGGGTCGTGTCGGGCAGTACCGGTGCGCGATAGTGCTGATGGAGACGATCGGCGGTCGCGGCGTGCAGGCACCCGGGATCACTGGTGAGCGCCACGACGGCCAGCGCACTGCGGCTCACGTTGAAGACCGCGTCGGCACGCGGGACCGCGTCGGGGAGCAGTCCGCGGGTCAGTGACGTCGAGGACTCGGTCGACGGGATGAACGCGGTCACCGCGATCGCGGGGTGCACGGCCAGCGGTCGGGCGTGATAGCGCGCGACACCGTCGACGAACTCGGTCCACGACACCACCGCCGACCCGAGGACGCTCGCCGCGGCGTTGTCGGGATGGCCTTCGAACTCGCTCGCGAGCTGGATGAGTTCCTCGGTCGAGAACGGTTGCCTTAAACCGCTTTTCGCCATCAGCCCCGAGGCCGCGGCGAGGCCCGAGACGACGGCGGCCGCCGAGGACCCGAGCCCCCGCGCGTGCGGGATGGCGTTGCGACACACGATCTCGAGTCCGGTTGATCCGACCCCGCCGGCGTCGAGTCCACGCAACAGGGCCCGGACCACGAGATGGGTGTCGTCGAGGGGGACGGCGCCGTCGCCCTCACCGTCGACGCTGACCCGCACGCCCGACGCGATGGTCGTGACGATCAGATCGTCGTAGATGTCGAGCGCGAGGCCCAGTGAATCGAAACCCGCCCCGAGGTTGGCCGACGACGCCGGGACCCGTACCGAGCACGAGACGCTTAGCGGCAGTGGCTGATTCATCGCGGCGGTCAGCTCAGATCGAGTGCGCGCGCGACGGCGGCGGGATCGACGTCGATGGCCTGGACCTCGGGCATCCCGGCCAGCGCGGTGTCGGGGTCCTTCAGGCCGTTGCCGGTGACCGTGCACACCACCAACTCACCGGCGGAGATCCAACCGTCGGCACGTGCGGCGAGCAGCCCGGCGACGCTGGCCGCCGACGCCGGTTCGACGAACACGCCCTCTCGCCCGGCCACGAGACGGTAGGCCTCGAGGAGCTTCTCGTCGGTGGCGGCGAGGAACTGTCCGCCCGAGGAGTCCTTCGCGTCGACCGCCTGCTGCCAGCTCGCGGGCGAGCCGATGCGGATGGCGGTGGCGACGGTCTCGGGGTTCTTGACCGGATGCCCGCTGACCAGCGGCGCCGCGCCCGCGGCCTGCACACCGAGCATGCGGGGACGCGAGGAGGACACGCCGTCGGCGTGGTACTCGGCGTAGCCCTTCCAGTAGGCGGTGATGTTGCCCGCGTTGCCGACCGGCAACGCGTGGACGTCGGGGGCGCGACCGAGGACGTCGACGATCTCGAACGCCGCGGTCTTCTGGCCCTCGATCCGCGCCGGGTTGACCGAGTTGACGAGCTCGATCTCGGAGAACTCCGCCGTGGCCTTCCGCGCGAGCTCGAGGCAGTCGTCGAAATTGCCCTTGACCTGGATGATCTTGGCCCCGTGCATGACAGCCTGGGCGAGCTTGCCCATGGCGATCTTGCCGGTGGGGATGAGCACGGCGCAGGTGATGCCCGCCCGGGTGGCGTACGCGGCGGCCGACGCCGAGGTGTTGCCGGTCGAGGCACACAGCACCGCGGTCTTGCCCTGGTTGACCGCATTGCTGACCGCCATCGTCATGCCCCGGTCCTTGAACGACCCGGTCGGGTTCGCCCCCTCGACCTTGAGGTAGACCTCGCACCCGGTGAGTTCCGACAGGTGCGGGGCGCTGATCAGCGGGGTGCCACCCTCGAGCAGGGTGACCACCTTGCCATCGGGTTCGACGGGGAGTCGGTGCCGGTAGGCCTCGATGAGACCCGGCCAGGCTCGGTGGACGGCCCGACCTTGCGTTCCACTGTCAGTCATCTGTTCCCTCCAGGCGCAGGACGCTGGACACGCTCAACACGGAGTCGAGCTCGGTGAGTGCGTCGACCGTCTCCGACAGCGCCGAATCGGGCGCGCGGTGTGTGACGACGATGAGCCGGGCGTTCTCCTCGGCACCCTCCTGGCGCACGGTCGCGATGCTGACGTTGCGCGCGGAGAACTCCCCCGCCACGGTCGCCAGCACACCGGGCCGATCGGCCACCTTCATCGAGACGTAGTAGCGGGTGTTCACATCGCCCATCGGTGCGATCGGGAGGGACGCATAGGTCGACTCGAGGGGGCCACGGCCACCGTGCACCTTGTTGCGCGCGGCCATCACGAGGTCACCCAGGACCGCCGACGCGGTGGGTGCACCGCCCGCGCCCTGTCCGTAGAACATCAGCCGACCGGCGTTCTCCGCCTCGACCACGACGGCGTTGAACGCACCGTTGACGCTCGCCAGCGGGTGGGTCAACGGGACCAGTGCCGGGTAGACCCGCGCCGAGATCCGTTGCCGTCCCGCGGAATCGACGATCCGCTCACAGATCGACAGGAGCTTGATCGTGCAGTCCAGCGTCGCCGCCGAGGCCAGGTCGGCGGCGGTGATCGAGGAGATGCCCTCACGGTGGACGTCACCCGCGGTGACGCGGCTGTGGAACGCGATCGACGCGAGGATGGCCGCCTTGGCCGCCGCGTCGTATCCCTCGACGTCGGCGGTGGGGTCGGCCTCGGCGTATCCCAGGCGTCCGGCTTCGGCGAGGACCACGTCGTAGTCCTCGCCGTCGGCGTCCATGGCGGAGAGGATGAAGTTGGTGGTGCCGTTGACGATTCCGGCCACGCGCTGCACCGTGTCGCCGGCGAGCGACTGCATCAACGGACGGATCACCGGGATGGCACCGGCGACCGACGCTTCGAAGTAGAGGTCGACCTTCGCGTCGGCGGCGAGCGTCGCGAGTTCGCCGGTGTAGTCGGCGAGCAGAGCCTTGTTCGCGGTGACGACCGACTTGCCGTGCTCGAGTGCACTGGCGATCAGCGTGCGAGGGACGTCGATCCCGCCGATGAGCTCGACGACGATGTCGACGTCGGGGCGCTTCACCAGGGCGGCAGGGTCGTCGGTCAGCAGCGATGTCGCACACGCGCGCGCCTTGCCGAGGTCAGCCACGGCGATGCCACGGATCTCGATGGGCGCGCCGACACGGGCCTGGAGGTCGTCGGCGTTCTGCAACAGGATACGGACCACCTCGGCCCCCACGTTGCCCATACCCAGTACCGCGACCCCGATGGGTCGGTGCGAGTGTTCGGTCATTCGGTCACCTCCAGACTCAACAGATCCGCGACGGTCTCCCGTCGCAGCACCGGTCGCGACACACCGTCACGCACGGCCACCACGGCCGGACGCGTCGCCATGTTGTACCGGCTCGACATCGTGTAGCAATACGCACCGGTCGCCGCCACGGCGAGGAGGTCACCGGGGGCCACGTCGGACGGCAGCCAGCAGTCCTTGACGACGATGTCGCCGCTCTCGCAGTGCTTTCCGACGACGCGGCTGACCACGGCGGTGGCCGCGGAGGTGCGTGACACCAGCCGGACGTCGTATTCGGCCTGGTACAGCGAGGTGCGGATGTTGTCACTCATGCCGCCGTCGACCGACACGTAGCGACGGTGTGCGCCACCGCCGATGGCGACGTCCTTCACCGTGCCGACGCGGTACAGGGTGACCGTGCCGGGACCGGCGATCGCGCGTCCGGGCTCGACGGCGAGGATCGGGGTGGGCAGTCCGAGCTGGGCAGATTGCCGGGTCACGATGTCGACGAGGGTCGCGGCGACCTCGTCGACCGGCGGCGGGTCGTCGCTGGGGATGTACGAGATTCCCAGTCCCCCACCGAGATCGAGCACCGACAGCTGGGCGGTCTTGTCGACGCCGAACTCGGCGACCACGTCGCTGAGCAGACCCAGCACTCGATGGGCGGCGAGTTCGAAGCCGTCGAGATCGAAGATCTGCGAGCCGATGTGGCTGTGCAGGCCCACGAGTCGGAGGTTGTCGGCGGCGAAGACACGGCGCACCGCGTCCATCGCGACACCGCCGCTGAGCGAGAAGCCGAACTTCTGGTCCTCGTGGGCGGTGGAGATGAACTCGTGCGTGTGGGCCTCGACGCCGACGGTCACGCGGATCAGGACATCGGCGACGACCCCGGCCGCACCGGCGGCGGCGTCGAGGCGTTCGATCTCGATGGCCGAGTCGACCACGATGTGTCCGACGCCGCTCTCGACCGCCTGCTGCAGTTCCTCGGGAGATTTGTTGTTGCCGTGCAATGCGATCCGATGGGCGGGGAACCCGGCGCGCAGCGCGACGGTGAGCTCGCCACCCGAGCAGACGTCGAGCGAGAGGCCCTCCTGCTCGACCCATCGCGCGATCTCGGTGCACAGGAACGCCTTCGAGGCGTAGTGCACCCGACCGGTCGCGCCGAACGCGGCGAGCATGTCGGCACAGCGTGAACGGAAATCGGCCTCGTCGATGACGAACAGGGGTGTCCCGTGTTCGGCGGCGAGTGCGTCGACACCGACTCCGGCCAGGGTCACGACACCGTCGTCGCCGCGGGCGGCGTTGCGCGGCCACACCGCGGCGGGCAGCTCGACGAGCTCGTCCGCCGACCTTGGACGCTCCGCCGGGTGCGGACGCGCCGTGTCCTCGGCGTGGCGGGGACCTGCGGGGTGGGCCATCACATCCGCTCCGGTGCGCTGACGCCGACGAGGTCGAGGCCGTTGGCGATCACCTGCCGCGTCGCCGAGCACAGGGCGAGGCGGGCGGCGTGGATGTCACCGGGCTCCTCGTCGCCCTGGGGCAGCACGCGACACCGGTCGTAGAACCGGTGGTACGACGCGGCCAGACTCTCGAGATATCGACAGATCCGGTGCGGCTCGCGCAGGTGCGCCGCGGTCGCCACCACTGCGGGGAAGTCGCCGAGGGTACGGATGAGCTCGCCCTCGGCGGGTTCGGCGAGCAACTCCAGATGCGCGTCGGATGCGGTGATCCCGAGGTCGGCGGCGTTGCGCGCGATCGCCGAGAGACGCGCGTGCGCGTATTGCACGTAGTAGACCGGGTTCTCGTTCGACTGCGTGGTCAGCAGATCCAGATCGATGTCGAGGTTGACGTCGACCGACGACCGGATCAACGAGTAGCGGGCGCCGTCCACCCCCACCGCGTCGACGAGGTCGTCGAGGGTGATGACCGTGCCCGCCCGCTTGCTCATCCGCACCGGCACCCCGTCGCGCACCAGGTTCACCATCTGACCGATGAGCACCTCGACGGTGGCCGGGTCGTCACCGAGTGCGCCCGCAGCCGCCTTGAGGCGCTTGATGTATCCGTGGTGATCGGCACCGAGCATGTAGATGCACAGGTCGAACCCGCGCCGCCGCTTGTCGCGGAAATAGGCGATGTCGCCTGCGATGTAGGCGGCCTCACCGTCCCGCTTGATGACGACGCGGTCCTTGTCGTCACCGAAGTCGGTGGAGCGCAACCACCACGCGCCGTCGTTCTCGTAGAGGTTGCCGTTGGCCTTCAACTCCGCGATGCACTCGTCGACGCTGCCGGACGTGAACATCGAGTTCTCATGGGTGAACACCTCGAAGTGCGTCCCGAAATCGTCGAGGCTCCGCTTGATGTGGTCGAACATGAGCTCGACACCGGTCGACCGGAAGACCTCGAGTCGATCGGCCTCGGGGCGTTCGAGCACGCCGGGGTTCGCGGCGACGACGTCGGCGGCGATCTCGCCGATGTAGGCGCCCGCGTACCCCTCCTCCGGGGTCTGTTCGCCCAGGGCCGCCGCCTGCAGCGACCGCGCGAACCGGTCGATCTGGGTGCCGTGGTCATTGAAGTAGTACTCGCGGGTCACCGCCGCGCCCTGCGCATCGAGCACGCGGCCCAGGGCGTCACCGACCGCGGCCCAGCGGGTGCCCCCGAGGTGGATCGGACCGGTCGGGTTCGCCGAGACGAACTCCAGGTTGATCGCGGTGCCCTGCAGGTCGGTGCCCCGCCCGTAGTCGGACCCGGCCGACAACACGGTCGCGACGGTGGCGTTCTGAGTCGCCGCGGCGAGCCGCAGGTTGACGAATCCCGGACCCGCGATCTCGGCCGAGGCGATGCTCGGCTGCGACCGGAGTTCCTCGACGAGCCACCCGGCGAGATCGCGCGGCGCCGTGGCGACCCGCTTGCCGATCTGCAGGGCGATGTTGGTGGCGTAGTCGCCGTGGTCGGGGTTGCGAGGCCGCTCGACCACCACCGTCTCGGGGACCACCGAGGTGTCGAGTCCGCGCCGGGTGAGCACCGTGGTGGTGGCATCACGCAACACGGTGGACAGATCGGTGGGAGTCACGAGGCACCATCCTATTGGCCTGCCGCGGCGTGGCGACAATCGCGGTCACGGCTGCCCACCGCGTTCGCGATCGACCGGCGCCGCGCCGGTGGCCAGTAGACTGTGCCGCGCATCCTCGAACCGAAAGGCAGTGATGGCGACCGAGAGCCCCCGGCCGGCACCGAACACGAACTCGACGAACACCCCGTCGGCTCCGCCGGTCCCCCGCACGCCGTCCTCCCAGAAGAAGAAGAAGAAGACCAAGCCCGGCACCGTTCCCGTGGTCAAGGCGGGCGGACGCCGCCCGATCCCGTGGATGACGATCGCCGCGGTCGTGGTGGTCGTGGCCATCGTCGGTGGTCTCGCGGCCTATCTGGCCCCGAAGTACATCGACCGCGAGGAGACCCAGAAGTTCGTCCCCTCGGCCTCGAATCCCGACCCGTCCGACGACATCCCCGGTGTGGTGAAGATCTTCTATCCCGCGGGCCAGCACGTCTCCCCCACCCAGCGCGTCGCCTACGACCAGTCGCCGCCGTTCGGCGGTCCGCACGACGCGGTGTGGGCCACCTGCACCGGGATCGTCTACCCGAACCAGCTGCGCACCGAGAACGCCGTCCACGCCCTCGAGCACGGCTCGATCTGGATCACCTACAACCCCCAGACGGTGAAGGCCGGCGACGTCGACATCCTCAAGAGCAAGGTCGAGGGCAGGCCGTACACCCTCATGTCGCCCTACCCGGGTCTGAGCACACCGATCTCGCTGCAGTCGTGGGGCCACCAGCTCAAGCTCGACTCCGCGAGCGACTCCCGTGTCGACCACTTCATCACCGCGCTGCGCCGCAACTCGCAGACCAACGTCTACCCCGGCCAGCCGCAGCAGTCGTCGTATCCCGAGGTCGGCGCCGAATGTGCCGCCATCCCCGGCGCCTTCGACCCCAGCAACCCGCCGCCGGCCGACTCCGGACCCGTGCCCGCGAACGCGGTGCCCATGAACGGCGCGGGCACCCAGCAGGCGACCGACGAGGCGGGCGCGACGGGGGGCGCCACCGTCCCCGCCCCGACCTCGACCCCGGCGGGCTGAGGTCATGAGCACCGACACGACCCTCGCCGCACACGACACCGACAGCGAACCCGACCGGCGATCGTCGCTGCGCAGGCAGCTCCCGGCCCTGCTCGTGCTCGGCGGGGTGGCGCTGCTGCTGATCGGCGTGGGTCTCGGCCTGGTGGTCGGTCGGACGGTGGACTCGAGCACCGGCTCCGACGCCACACCCGCCTCGAACTCCGCGGCGGTCGGTTTCGCCCAGGACATGTCGACCCATCATTCCCAGGGCGTGGAGATGGCGACGATCGCCCTGAGCAAGGGATCCGATCCGCAGGTGCGGTCGCTGGCCTACGACATCCTCACCCAGCAGACCAACCAGATCGGCCAGATGCAGTCGTGGCTGACCCGGTGGGGCTACCCGCTGGACAACCCGTCGACGGCGATGGACTGGATGGCGGATCACCACTCCATGTCGGGTGGGGCCATGTCGGGTGGATCGATGTCGGGCCCGATGACGATGACCGCGGGCAACGGGACCACGACGCCGCTCATGCCGGGCATGGCGACGGCGAGTGAGATGAGCCGGCTGCGGACCATGAGCGGGACCGCGCTCGACGCCTACTTCCTGCAACTGATGCTGCGACACCACCAGGGCGGCCTGCCCATGATGGAGTACGCGGCCGATCCCGGGCACGTCTCGCAGGACTACGTACGGACCCTGGCGCAGCAGATGATCAACACGCAGGAGAACGAGGCGCAGACGATGACGGCGATGCTGACCGAACGCGGCGTCGCACCGCTGTCGATGAACTGAGCCACGCGACCGCACGCGGACGCGCGTCGCACACGATCGTCGCCGCCCGCGGTCGCGTGCGACGATGATCGGCGATTCTCGACCCATCACAAGTGATCGCCACCCACAGAGGAGATCGTGAAGCCCGAGGACGTCAGCTCCGAAGATCGTGACTGGACGCAGTACTACCGGCCCGACGACCACTATCAGATCGGTCGCGAGGAGATCCGGGAGTTCGCCCGCTCGATGAAGGACGGCCACATCGTCCACTGGGACGAGAAGGCCGCCGCCGACCGCGGACACAGCGGCCTGGTCGCGCCCCTGACCTTCACCGCCCGCCTCGCCGGCAGCGGTCTGAACTGGCTGCTCGACAACGTGCTGCTCGAGTACGACACCAGCGCGTTCGTCCAGACCGACCAGGTGTTCACCTACCACCGGCCCATGCACGCCGGCGACCGTCTCTCGCTGACCATGGGACTGACGCCCATCCGTCAGAAGGCCGGCGGCGACACGATCATCGTCGAGGGGCTGCTGATCAACGACAGTGGCGAGCTCGTCGCCACGCTCCTGACCACCGCGGCGGGTCGGCGCGGTGCGCACGCCGAACCCGAACTCGCCGCCGCGCTCTCCGATGTGATGATGGGCGACTTCTCGCCGCCCACGACGACCGGCTGGCAGGAGATCGACGGGGTTCCCACCCCACCGATCGGCACCTGGGACCACGATCTCGACGCAGCCGTGCCGCGGTTCGAGGATGTCTCCGTGGGCGATGTGCTGCCGCCGAAGACCGTGACCCTCCGCCGCGGTGACCTGGTGAACTACGCGGGCATCTCCGCCGACTGGAACCCCATCCACTGGAGCGAGCGGGCAGCGGGTGTCGTGGGACTCGACACCTGCGCCGCGCACGGGATGCTGACGATGGGCATCGGATCGTCGTTCGTCACCGGGTGGGTGGGAGATCCGACAGCCGTTCGCGATTATCGTGTGCGGTTCACCGGAATCGCCTACGTCGCCGAGGATGCCCCCGCCGAGGTCGAATACACTGGACGCGTCAAATCGCTGGACGACGAGGCGAGGACGGCTACGATCGCGCTCGGTGCGACCTTCCGGGGCAAGCGGATCTTCGGTCGCGCAACCGCCACGGTGGCGCTGAGATGACCGCGGCGCCGGTGTCATCACGCCGGCGCGCAATCACCGATCGAGCCCACCGAAGTGTGGGCACCACACGACCACTGGCTCCTCGCTGGTGCGAGCACACGAAAGAGGTTCACCTGTGACCACTGAAACACCGTTCTTCGAGGACGTTCAGGCCCACTACGACCTGAGCGACGATTTCTTCGCCCTCTTCCTCGACGAGTCCCGCACCTACAGCTGTGCGTACTTCGAGCGCGAGGACATGTCGCTGAACGAGGCACAGCTCGCGAAGATCGACCTGTCGCTGGGCAAGCTGGGCCTCGAGCCCGGGATGACCCTCCTCGACGTCGGCTGCGGCTGGGGTGCCACCGCGCTGCGCGCCATGGAGAAGTACGGCGTCAACGTGATCGGCCTGACGCTGAGCAAGAACCAGTACGGCCACGTCAAGAAGCTCGTCGAGGCCAAGGCCGCCGAGACCGGTCTCTCGGGCGACATCCGCCTGCAGGGCTGGGAGGAGTTCGACGGCAAGGTCGACCGCATCGTCAGCATCGGCGCGTTCGAGCACTTCCGTTTCGAGCGCTACGAGCAGTTCTTCAACTTCGCGTACAACGCGCTGCCCGACGACGGCAAGATGCTGCTCCACACCATCACCGCCTACGGCCTCTCGCACCACCACGAGACCGGCAACAAGATCAGCAAGGACGATTTCGCGTTCCTGCGCTTCATCGCGACCGAGATCTTCCCCGGCGGACAGCTCCCGCTGCCCAAGCAGGTCACCGACGGCGCCACCGCCGCCGGTTTCACCGTCGAGAAGATCCAGCCGCTGCAGTTGCACTACGCGCGCACCCTCGACGCGTGGAGCAAGGCTCTCGGCGAGCACCGCGACGAGGCCATCGCCCTGTGCGGCCGCGCGAACTACAACACCTACGTCAAGTACTTGAGCGGCTGCGCCGCGTCGTTCCGCAAGGACATGATCGACGTCATGCAGTTCACCTGCGTCAAGGGGTGATCACCCGGCGGTGAGAACCGCCCGAGAACAGCGCGACCATCGAGTCGGCGTCTCACACCGCGATGCGGGTGAACGCCGACTCGATGCGTTTCGCGGCATCGTTCACCGCGACGGTCGGTGCGGTCAGTTGCGTGCGGAGAGCGCGTGCGCGCCCCACCGTGGCCGGATCGGCCAGCACCCGCAGCCCCGCGGCCAGTGTGTCGGCGTCGAGCCCCGACAGCCTGGTCGCCGTCCCCACACCGAGCCGGGTGATCTGTGCACCCCAGTGGGCCTGGTCGGCGCCGGCCGCGCAGACCATCGTCGGCAGGCCCGCACGCAGGGTGGCCGCGGTGGTGCCCGCACCGCCGTGATGCACCGCGGCGGCGAGTCGGGGCAGCACGGTGGGATGGTCGAGCCGGCCGGCGACGAAGAGGTGCGGGTTGTCGGGATCGACGCCGACGGGTCGGCCAGCGACACCCACCAGCGCGCGCACCCCCTCCCGGCGTGTGGCCTCGGCGACGGCACGGTGTACCGCCTCGGGGTCGCCGACGGGCGCACTGCCGAAGGCGATCAGCACCGGCGGCGCTCCCCCGTTCAGCCAGCCGTCGAGACCGTCGTCGCCCGACGGGGTGTCGCCGGCAGGGCGCCTGCCGGCCGGGAGGTCAAAGAAGCCGACGACGGGTTTGCGGTCGTCCCATTCCGCGGCCAGGCCCGGGAACAGCGCGGCGTCGTAGGCCTGAATCTGCAGCGTGTTCGACCGCCGCAGGCGCTCGGGCATCGACTGCGACGCCGCCGGCAGCCCCAGCGACGCACGGAACCGGTTCTGCGACGACCGTGAGAAGGTCCACGTGAGGGTGTCCACCAGACGCCACGACGCCCGGTTCACCACCGGCGGCAGCCGGTGACGGGTCGGGACGGCACAGATCGCACCGTTCTCCGACATCGCACACAGTCGCACCGTGGCCATCTCGACGTCGAGGTACTCGGCGAGATCGGCGACGCGGTCCTGGCCCAGCGGTCCGCTGATGAGACCGTCGAGGGCCTTGCTGTCCGCCAGGTCGCGCACGAGTGCCACGAGGTCGGCGTCGAATCGGGCGAACCCCTCGCGGACCTGCGCCTGCGCCAGACGGAATTTCGTGACGGGATTGCCGGTCGACAGGATGCGCCGCGCGCGGTCGGACTCCCAGTACGACTCGCTGTCGAGTCCCACCGGGTGGGCCCGTAGGCCCATGCCCGCGGCGTCGGCGACGTAATTGGGGGGCAACGCCATCTCGACGTCGTGGCCGCGGCGGAGGAGTTCGAGTCCCAGGCACAGGCCCGGCTGCACGTCACCTCGACTGCCGTAGAAGGACAGCAGCATTCTCATGGGACGAGCCTAGATTCGCCGGCATACGACCGCAGGGCGAGAGATGTGTGGTGCCCCCGGCAGGATTCGAACCTGCGGCCTTCCGCTCCGGAGGCGGACGCTCTATCCCCTGAGCTACGGGGGCTCGATGGGCGAGGGAAAGACTATCGCACCGGCGACCCCGCCCCCAAAGTCGGTGGTGGGGAGTGCGACGACGGGTCAGACCGCCGCGCCCACCATGGCCAGACGGGAACCGGCCTCGGCGCGGATCACGTGGAGTTGCGCGGGTATCCGCGCCTTCATCTCGTCGACGTGACTCACGACACCGACCACCCGCCCCCCGGAACGGAGGTCGTCGAGCACGCGCATCACGAGATCGAGCGCCTCGGGGTCGAGGGTGCCGAAGCCCTCGTCGATGAACATGGTGTCGAGGACGCGACCACCGGACTCCGCTGACACGACGTCGGCGAGGCCCAACGCGAGCGCCAGGGATGCGAAGAACGTCTCCCCGCCCGACAGTGTCGTGGCGGGGCGTACCGCGCCGGTGTACTCGTCGCGCACCTCGATCCCGAGACCGCTGCGTCGTCCGCGCGATGCCGCCGCGTCGGTGTGGGCGAATTCGTACCGCCCCGAGGACATCTCGCGCAGTCGTGTCGACGCCGCGACCAGCACCTCCTCGAGTCGGGCCGCCAGCACGTAGGAGCGAAGCGACATCTGGCGGGAGTTCTGTCCCCGCCCGGCGACCAGATCGGCCAGCCCCTGCACCTCGCGGTCGCGTTCGAGCACCGGAGCGAGCACCGACAGCGCCGACCAGTACCCCGCCGCGAGGTCCTGCAGTCGGGCGAAGCGGTCGGCGGCGCGCGAGTGTCGATGCGTGGCCGCGTCGAGTGCCGTCGCGCTCGCTTCGTGGTCCCGTGCGCGGTGAGCGAGGTCGACGGGGTCCCCGGCGGCGGCCGCGGCCACCTCCGGGTCGTCGAGGGTCGCCACCGCGGCCGCGCGGATCGCGGACGCCTGTCGGATCTGCTCGTCCCAGGAGGTGACCGTCGCCGGATCGGCCAGGGCCGCACAGGCCTGCGCGACGTCGACGAATCCGGCCTCGGCGGCGAGGGTCTCGATCCGCCGGGTGATCTCCCGCGCCCGGGCGTCGGCGTGCTCGGCGGCGACGCGTGCGTCCCGCAGCGCGGTCGACGACCGACACAGGGCTGCGAGGTGGTCGCGACGCTCGTGCACCGTCCCGGTGCCGTCGGTCGCCGCCGACACCTCCGCGTCGAGATCGGCGAGGTCGGCGCCCAGGGTCGCGATGCGTTCGCGGCGACCGGCCTGCGCCTCGCGTGTCGCGGCGGCGCGTGAGCGGAGATCATCGACGCACGAGGCGATCTCATCGGCGGCGGCGATGCGGGCGTCGAGGGCCGCGGCGATCGTCTCGATGGTGTCCGCCTCGTCGGCGAGCCGGACCACCTCGGCTGCGGCGTCCTCGATCGTCACACCGCGACAGGCCTCGGCCACCACCGCACGTTCCCGTTCGGCCGTCGCGAGTCGATCGACGGCGACCGCGCGGCGGTCGGCGGCCTGCTTCTCGGCGTAGTCCGCGTCGATCTGTTCCGCCTCCGACACCGGGGCGCCGCTCGCGACCGCGGGAGCCGGGTGCTCGACGGCACCGCACACCGCGCAGTGCTCGCCCGCGCGCAGACGCCCGGCGAGCTCGGCGGCCATCCCGTCGATACGGCGTTGCTGCAGCGTCAGCTGTCGCTCCCGCGTGGCGAGGTGACGCTCGTGGGCCGCCGCCGCGGCGGTACGGGCACGGGTCAGCGCTTCGTCGAGCGCGGGAAGACGTTGCGCCGCTGCGTGTCTCGATCGCGCCGCGGTCAGCCGCTCCCGCAGGCCGGGCAGTCGGGAGCCCATCGTCCGGGATGCGTCGACCGCCTCCTGCGCCGCCGCCAGTGCGGCCGGCAGCGACGTCGACTCGCGGTCGATCTCCTCCAGGGTCGCGACCGCGGCCGCCGACTCGGCCTCGAGCCCGTCGATCGTGGCCACGATCTGCGGTCGCCGCCGCGCACGCTCGGCGATCGGGGCCAGCCGACCCGACTCGGCCGACCAGCGATCGATGTGGGCGTCGATGGTCGCGGTGTCGGAGTGCGCCGGGGGCCACGAGAGTTCGCCGAGCAGACCCGCCCCCTCGGGGAGGTCGACCAGTGATCGGGTCGCGTCGGCGAGCGACGCCTGTGCCCGCGCGCTGAGCGCGTGGGCCCGGTCGCGGTCGTCGATCAGGGGCCGGATCGGCTCGGCGCACCGTGCCGCGTCGAGGGCGTCGCGCGCGGAGTCGAGGAGCTCGCGACTGCTGTCGAGCGCGTCGAGGCGGGTGCGGGCGAGTGCGGCACGCGACTGCAGGTCGTGCGTGCGGGTGTCGGCGGCGAGCGCGGCGTCGGCGGTCTGCGCGGAGTCCCGGGCTCGCTGCAGTGCGGCGGCGGCGTCGGCCGCGTCGACGCGGGCGGCCTCGAGATGGGCCTGCGCCCAGTCGGGATCGGCCTCCATCGGTTGCTCGTCGCCGACGAGCCCGGCGATCTGCGCCGCGATCCGGTCGACGGTCTGTTCGCGATCCCTCCGTTCGGCGCGGGTCGATCGCGCCCGATCACGCAGCCACGCCTCGAGATCGTTGAAGCGATCGGTCTCGAACAGCTTCTCGAGCAACTTCTCCCGGTCGTCGGTGGCAGCGCGTAGGAAGCGGGCGAAATCCCCCTGCGGCAGCAGAACCACCTGGAAGAACTGCTCGGCGCTCATCCCGAGGATGCGGGAGATCACCTCGCCGATGTCGCTCAGGCGGCTCAGCGACGGACCGGACCCGTCGAGCCACACCAGCGTCCCGGCGGCGGGCACGGTCGTGAACCCCTCCCCCCGCTTCTTCCGACGGCGGTGCTCGGGCGACCGGGACACGCGCATACGTCGACCGCCGATGGTGGCCTCGAGAACGACAAGGGGGATGTCGCCGGCCGGTGCATGATCGGACACCAGCCGCCGATCCTCGTCCCGTGCACCCGGAACGCGTCCGAACAGGGCGAACGCGACCGCGTCGAGGACGGTGGTCTTGCCCGCCCCGGTCTGGCCGTGCAGGAGGAACAACCCGTCGCACCCGAGGGCGTCGAAATCGACCGCGGCCTCCTCGGCGAAGGGGCCGAAAGCACTCATCTGCAGGGTGTGCAGCCTCATGCGGTGAGGCCGGGGTCGAGCTCGAACAGCGTCAGCTCGACCGGGTGGTCGGACTCGGGTTCGCCGACGACGGCGCGGATCGCGAGATCGAGCAATGCTGTCTCGCCGGGCGTCGGGGCGCTGCGCACGTCGCTGACGAACGAGCGCACGATCTCGGTGTCGGACCTGTTCACCACGCGGCTGCGGTAGTCGATGCCGTCCGCGGAGTGCGGGCGATCCCACTCGACGTGAACGACGCGCGGGAACCGGGTTCGCAGGCGGCGCAACGCATCCACGGGCCGGACCGCGTCGGTGAGCGACGCCTCGACGTAGTGCTCGAGCGCGGTCTCGTGCTGCGGCGAGGTGAGGAGCTCGTCGAGGGTGCCGCGCAGTGAGCTCAGCCCACGAACCGGCGCCAGCTCGACGGTGCGGATGTCGGTGACCCCGTCTGCACCCAGGTCGATGATGGTCACCGCCTTGGTGTGACTGCGCTCGCCGAACGAGTACGGCAGTGGCGAACCGCTGTAGCGCACGGTCTCCCGCACGACCTGCGGGGAGTGCAGGTGGCCCAGCGCGACGTAGTCGACGCCGTCGAAGGTGTCGACCGGGACCGTCTCGACGCCGCCGACCGCGATGGACCGCTCCGACCCCGTGGCGACCGCACCCACCACGAACGCGTGAGCGAGCACCACCGAGCGGCGCGGACTCCCGGCCAGATGGCCGCGCACGCGATCCATCGCCGCGGCGAGCACCTCGGAGTGGCTGCGCGCCTGCGGGACCCCGAGTCGGTCACGGACGGTGTCCGGCTCGAGGTACGGGATGCCGTAGACCGCGACCTCGCCGTGGACGTCGGACAGCACCACCGGCTCGTCGATGGCGTCGACGGTGGTCCGCAGGTGCAGACCACCGGCCGCGGCGAACGACGACCCCGCTCCGAGGCGGGTCGGCGAGTCGTGGTTGCCGGAGGTGACGACGAGCGTCGCGCCGGCGGCCGCCATCGCCTGCAGCGCCCCGTCGTAGACCTCGACGGCGTCGGATCCGGGCACCGACCGGTCGTAGACGTCGCCCGCCACCACCACGACGTCGACGCGCTCGTCGGCCACCAGTCGCGCGAGATCTGCCAGCGCACGGCGTTGATCGTCGAGGAGCTCGACGCCGTGGAAGGTCCGACCGATGTGCCAGTCGGAGGTGTGCAGGATGCGCATGGTCCCACCGTAGGGGCGGGTACCGACAGGTCCCGGGAACCACGCAGGCGTGGCCGCCGACCGTGTGGATACTGGATCGGGTGACCACCACCCCCGACCGTCTCGACGAACCCGACTCGGGCACGCCCGACAGGGCGACCCCGCGCCGCGGCCCCGAGCGGGCCGTGATCGCCCTGCGTGCACTCAACGGCGTCGTCGCGGCGGCGGTGACGATCGGTGTCGGTCAACTCGTCGCGGCGCTGTTCGATCGCGCGGCCTCACCGCTCTACGCGGTCGGATCGGCGGTCATCGATCTGACGCCCAAGGGCGTGCGCGAATTCGCGATCAGCACCTTCGGCACGGGAGACAAGGTCGCGCTGTTGGTCGGTATCGGGATCATCGTGGCCGTCCTGGCGGTGATCGCCGGTGTCATCGAACGTCGGTCACGCTCCTGGGGGTCGGCGATGTTCGCCGCGTTCGGGATCCTCGGGGTCGCCGCCGCGGTCACCCGACCGGGAGGTGGTGCCGACTGGTTCGTGCCGACCGTCGTCGGCGTGGTCGCCGGGATCGTGTTCCTGCAGTGGATGGCCCGCCGCCTCGATCCGGCGCCCGACCCGATCCCCGACGCCCCCGGGGGCTCGACCGACGAACCGGTCCACACGCAGACGGTCCCCACCACCGACCGACGTGCGTTCCTCATCGGGGCCGGCACGGCCGGCGCGGGCGCGGTCATCGCCGGGGTCGGTGGCGTCGCCCTCGACCACCGTCTCAACGACGTCGGTCGCGATCGCGCCGATTTCGTGGTGCCCGACGCGACGAACTCGGTCGACACCGCCGCCGACGGTGGCGACGGGCTGCCCTCGTTCATCACCTCGAACAGCGACTTTTACCGCATCGACACCGCGCTGTCCCCGCCGCAGATCACCAGCGGCGCATGGTCTCTGCGCGTCCACGGCATGGTCGACCGCGAGTTCGAGATCGACATGGCTCAGCTGCGGCGCATGCCCGCCATCGAGAAGATGGTCACGCTCACCTGCGTGTCGAACGAGGTCGGCGGGACGCTGATCGGCAACGCGACGTGGACCGGGTACCGCGTGCGGGACCTGCTGGCCCGCGCCGGACCGTCGCCCGACGCCGACATGGTGCTCTCACGCAGCTCCGACGGGTTCACCGCGGGCACCCCCATCGAGGCGTTCACCGACGACCGTGACTCGATCCTCGCCGTGGCGATGAACGGCGCTCCGCTCCCGGTCGAACACGGATACCCCGCGCGGTTGGTGGTGCCGGGGCTCTACGGGTACGTCTCGGCGACCAAATGGGTGACCTCGCTGGAGGTCACGCGGTTCGACCGGGCGAAGGCCTACTGGTCGACGCGCGGGTGGTCGGAGAAGGGACCCATCAAGACGAGCTCCCGGATCGACGTGCCCCGTGACCTCGCCGACGTACGCGCAGGCCGCGTGATGGTGGGCGGTGTGGCGTGGGCGCAGCCGCGCGGCATCAACGCCGTACAGGTGCGTGTGGACGACGGCGCGTGGCGCACCGCGACCCTGCGCGCACCCGACCTCGTCGACACGTGGCGGCTGTGGAGTTGGGAGTGGGACGCCGCGCCCGGCGACCACGTTCTCACGGTGCGTGCGATCGACGGCGAGGGTCGCCAGCAGTCGGCGGTCGAGTCACGCCCCGATCCCGACGGGGCCACCGGACTGCACTCGATCTCGGTCACCGTGCGCTGAGCGCTCCCGGTACGACGGGTGTCGCGCGCTCGGTGATCCAGTCACACAGCAGCGCGATCGATGTCCGCGCCCGGTCGTCGTCGCGGTCGACCAGCCACCACTGGATCATCCCGTAGATCAGCTGCAGCGCAGCGCGGACCACCGCGCGTTCGGACCCGTCCCACGTCATCGCGGTGCGGGCCCCGATCGCCGACAGGTAGCGCAACCCGTAGTCCTCGGCGAGGTCGTTCTGCCGCGCCGCGGTCGAGTACGCGCCCGAGGTCGACGGCGCCCGCAACGAGACGACCGTCGACTCGATGAGCACCAACCATCGCTCGGGCGCCTCCTGGACCACGTCGAGCACCGAGGTGAGGGCTCCGGTGAGAAGCGCACGCAGCTCGTCGGTGCCGACCGGGCCGGACACGTCGGCCGCCGCGACGTCGCCTCCGAGGTCGTCGAGACTCTCCACCCGCAGGAACGCAGCCAGATGGTCGCCGACCGCACGCTCGATCATGGCGGCCATCAGGGCGTCCTTGCTGTCGAAGCAGTAGTGGACGATCCCCAGGGAGACGCCGGCCTCCTCGGCCACGGCGCGAACGGTCACCGAGGACATACCGGTGCGCTGCGCCAGGTCGAGAGCGCAGTCGATCAGCTGGACACGGCGCTGATCGATCGAGAGGCGCGACAACATCGGCCCAGTACATCCGACCTGGTCAGGCAGCGTCAACCGCGGTGGCGCTCAGCTCTGCCCGACCGCCGACGTCGGTGTCGCGGCGGGCGCGGAGGTGCCGTGCACCGGGGTGGGATCGGCGGCCGCGGCGGTCGGTGCGGCCACCGGCGCCGTCGGCGGGACCGACATGTGCCGCGGACGGGCCAGGAACAGCGCGGCGATCACGCCGAGACCCAGCACCGCGGCCGGCAGGTACATCGACTGACCCATCGCGGTCGCGAACCCGTCACGGGCGATCTCGGGGATGCGATCGGTGGCGCCGGACGAGGCGACCTGCGCGCCGGGGAGTTCGGCGGCGAGCCGCGTCTGCAGCAGCGCGCCGACCGCGGCGCTGCCGAGCACCGACCCCACCACGCGCATCGTGTTGTAGACACCGGCACCGGCGCCGGCCTGCGCCATCGGCAGGTTGCGGTTGGCCGTGGCGGCCAACGGTGCCCAGATGCCGGCGCTGGCCAGACCCATGAGCGCGATGGGCAGCAGCAGGACCCACACCGGGGTGTCGGGACGGGCGAGGACACCGAGGCTTCCGATCGCGACGGCGTTGAGCGCCAGCGAGGTACCGATGATGTAGCGCGGGTGCACGGTGTCGACGAGGCGACCGACGACGGGCGCGAGCACTCCGGTGATCAGGGCCATCGGCACGAGCATGAGCGCCGATCGCGTCGGGGTCATGCCGCCGACGAGCTGCAGGAAGAACATCATCGGCACGAACAGTCCGGAGGTGGCGAAGCCCATGGTGGCGATGCCGATGTTCGACAGCGAGAAGTTGCGGTCACGGAACAGCGACAGCGGGACCAGCGGCTGGGTGCGGATCTTCGACTGCCACCACACGAAGACGCCCATGATGGCCACACCGGCCGCGGCCAGTACCCAGATCCAGGCCGCCCAGTCGTACTTCTCGCCGTCCTGGATGGCGAAGACCAGCGCGGTGAGGCCGGCGGCGCTCAGCGCGACACCGATCAGGTCGAACTGGCGTCCGGTGGTCTCGACGGTCGGCACCAGCCACCAGGCGAGCACCAGACCGACGACGCCGACGGGGACGTTGACGAAGAAGATCCACTCCCAACCGAGGCCGTCGACGAGGACCCCACCGAGCAGGGGGCCGACGAGGGTCGCGACACCGGCGACGGTGCCCCACAATCCCATTGCGGCACCGCGCCTCTCGGCCGGGAACATGCGGGTGATGAGCGACATCGTCTGCGGTGTGATGAGTGCGGCGCCGAGTCCCTGCAGGGCGCGTGCGGCGATCAGCTCACCGATCGATCCCGACAGTCCGCACCACACGCTGGCGATCGTGAAGACGACGAGTCCGGCCTGGTACATGAGCTTCGGGCCGAAACGATCGCCGAGGCGACCGGTGATGAGCAGCGGCACCGCATACGTCAGCAGGTAGGCGCTCGTCACCCAGATGACTCCGTTGAAGTCGGTGTCAAGGCCCTCCTGGATCTTCGGCTGCGCGACGGCCACGATCGTCATGTCGACGAGGATCATGAAGAACCCGATGCACAGCGCACCGAGCGCGGCCCACGGCCTGTCGGTGACCGGCACGAACTTCGCCGGTGCGGGATGTACCTGTGTCATCGTGGGCCCTCGTCTCGGGTCGTGGGGTCGGTGGCGAAGTCGTCGGATGTGAGCGGTGGACCGCCGCCGCGGCCCCCGCGGACGGCGTCCCAGGGCAGCGTCCCGTCGACGAGTCGGGCGTGCAGGTCGGTCAGCCAGTCGATCTGCGCGGTGAGAGTGGCGCAGCGACAACCGATGTCGAGCAGGTAGATCTCCGACACCCCGCGACCGGTCGCCTGCTCGGCGGCCACGGTGAACAGGGCTCGTTCGGCGGTGAGGACATCGATCCGCACCGCCAGCGACTCGATCACGGTCGCCGCGGGCAGTTCGTGGGCCTCGGCGAGCCCGAGGTAGAGCTCGGGGTACTCCGCCGACGGCGTCTGGAGGAGCACGGTCAGCCGATGTGCCAGGGCCGCCCGCCCGTGGTCGGTGATCGCGTAGACCGTGCGCTCGGGCCTGTTCCCCGAGCGTTCGATGTCGCTGACGCACAACAGCTCTCGCGCCAGAAGCCGGTCGACGGTGTGATACAGCGACCCCGGTCGGATGTTGGCGAACCGGTCCTCCTTGCGGGCGAGGAGGGTCTGAAGCATCTCGTAGGGGTGCATCGGTCGTTCGGCGGCCAGACCGAGCACCAGCACGGCGAGCGGGGTCATGGCGCGGTCGACCGCAGTCGCCGTCGGCGCCCCGCCCGGATGGGTCGACGCCACGTGGTCGGTCGTCATCGAGTCCCTCCCGTCGAGGATCGATCGGCATATGTTCCGCGTGGAATATTCGCACATCGATCATCTCCACGGCAACCGTGTCCGTCGATCCGCCGACGTGTCAGCGGGAGCCGCTAACCTGGGAATCGATGAGCACACAGGAGTCAGACGCCAGCGGCAACAGCACGTGGACCACGCCCGGCAAGTACGTCGAGCCGGGTTCGGACTTCGTCCGCGACACCAACTACATCGAGACCCGCATCACCCGCGACGGGTCCGATGGCTACCCGGTCGAGCCGGGCCGCTATCGGCTGGTCGTGGCGCGGGCCTGCCCGTGGGCCAACCGCACGATCATCGTCCGCCGGCTGCTGGGGCTGGAGGACGCGATCTCCATGGGGTTGTGCGGCCCCACGCACGACGCCGACAGCTGGACCTTCGACCTCGATCCCGGCGGCGTCGACCCGGTGCTGCAGATCCCGCGGATCAAGGACGCCTACCTCGCCCGCTTCCCCGACTACGAGAAGGGCATCACCGTCCCGGCGATGGTCGACGTCCCCACCGGACAGGTCGTGACGAACAACTTCCCGCAGATCACCATCGACTTCTCGACGGAGTGGACCGAGTACCACCGCGACGGCGCCCCCGCGCTGTATCCCGAGCACCTGCGGGCGGAGATCGACGAGGTGAACCACGGCGTGTTCACCGAGATCAACAACGGTGTGTACCGATGCGGGTTCGCCGGCAGTCAGCAGTCCTACGAGCGCGCCTACGCCCGTCTCTTCACCCACCTCGACGTGATCAGCGAACGCCTGTCCCGCCAGCGATACCTGGTGGGCGACACCATCACCGAGGCCGACGTCCGCCTGTTCACGACGCTGGCCCGCTTCGATCCCGTCTACCACGGACACTTCAAGTGCAACCGGTCGAAGCTGTCGGAGATGCCGGTCCTGTGGGCCTACGCACGCGATCTGTACCAGACCCCGGGTTTCGGTGACACCACCGATTTCACCCAGATCAAGCAGCACTATTACATGGTCCACACCGACATCAACCCGACCGGGATCGTCCCGCAGGGACCGGATCTGAGCGGATGGAACACCCCGCATCACCGCGAGGAGCTCGGCGGCCGCCCGTTCGGCGACGGCACCCCACCTCCCCCGCCGCCCGCGGCCGAGCAGGTCTCCCCGCGTGATGCCGCGCCGGTCGCCGCGGACCCGCTGTGATCTGGAACCGCTCGCACGGCGACGACGCGGGCGCGCAGTCGGCGGCGGTGGCCAAGCAGGAGGGCAGTTCCGGCACGATCGTCTCGATCATCGATCGGGCACAGCGCCTGCAGTCGCCGGCCGTCGCGGCCTACGTGCGTCGTATGCGGTCGGCACATCCCGCCGACACCCCCGCACAGATCATCGAGCGGCTCGAGAAGCGCTACCTCACGACGGTGATGTCCTCCGGTGGCGCCGCGGGCGCCACGGCCGCCGTACCCGGCGTGGGCACCATCGCCTCCATCGCTGCGATCGGTGGTGAGTCCGCGTTCTTCGTCGAGGCGTCGGCGCTGTTGGCGTTGGCCGTGGCCGAGGTGCACGGGATCCCGATCGACCACGCCGAACGGCGCAAGACCCTCGTCCTCGCCGTGGTCCTCGGCGAGGAGGGCGTCCTTGCGCTCGGGAAGGCCCTGGGCTCCAAGCGCAATCCGCTGAAGAGCATGGCCGGCGGCGCGATCCCGACGCCCGCGCTGAACAACCTCAACAAGGCGCTCATGAAACGGATCATCAAGAAGTACGCCGCGCGTCGGGCACCGTTGATGATCGGCAAGATGTTGCCCGCCGGGGTGGGCGCCGCCATCGGCGGTGCGGGCAACCGTGCCCTCGGCAAACGCATCATCGCCAACGCCACCGAGGCATTCGGTCCGCCGCCGCCCGCCTGGACGATCGAGGGCACCGTCGTCGATCCGATCTCGGCCCTGCCAGGGCCCGACGACGAGAAGGGCCCCGCGAACACCGGCCGTCGGTGAGATCGGGCTGGGTCGCGCGTCTGGCGCGCGAATGTCTGCACAACCGCACCCTGGTGACCGTGACCCTCACGGTCACCGTCATCGGTGTCGCCATCGACCTCGGTGTCCCGCTGATCGCGAAGGCGGCCATCGACACCGCGACGCGCACGGCGTCGCACGGGTTCTCCATCGACACCCTCGCGGTGATGCTCGCGATCGCCGGCGTCGTCCGGTTCGGTTCGGCGTATCTACGGCGCCTGACCGCCGGACGGCTGTCGCTCAACGTGCAGAACACACTGCGCCTGTCCCTGCTGCGGACCCTCCTGCGTCTCGACGGCACGGCACAGGACCAGATCGTCACCGGTCAGGTGGTGTCGCGCTCGATCTCCGATCTGCAACTGGTGCAGGGACTGCTCGCCATGGTGCCGTTGTCGATCGGAGCGCTCCTACAGGTCGTCCTGGCCTTCGGCATCATGGCCTACCTGTCGCCGCTGCTGACCGTCGTCGCCCTGCTGGTGATCCCGGCCATCGCGGTCGTCGCGTTCCGCACCCGTAAGGCCCTGTTCGCCGCGACCTGGTCGGCCCAGCAGTCGGCCGCCGACGTCGCCCAGCACGTCGAGGAGACCGTCACCGGGGTGCGCGTGGTGAAGGGCTTCGGCCAGGAAGACCGCTCGGTGGACGAGTTGGTCGGCCACGGTCGGCGGTTGTTCGCCCAGCGGATGCGGGCCGCGCGGATCAACTCCCGCTTCACCCCGACGATGAACGCGATCCCCCAGATCGCCCTCGTCGCGGTGATCGCTCTCGGCGGCTACCTCACCGCCCGCGGCGACATCACCGTCGGCACGTTCCTGGCCTTCGCCACCTACATCACCACGATGACCGGGCTCGCCCGGTTGCTGACGAACCTCATCGTGTCGGCGCAACTCGCGCGCGCCGCCGTCGAGCGCGTCTACGACGTCATCGACCACCCGACCGACCCCGCGCTGGCGAACACCGGGCGGCTGTCCCCCGGGCCCGTCGGACTGCACGCTCACGACCTGCGGTTCACGTTCCCCGACGGGACCCCGCTGTTCTCCGGGGTCGACCTCGACATCGCGGCGGGCGAGTGCGTCGCCGTCGTCGGTCCGCCGGGCAGCGGCAAGTCCACGCTGGCCGCGCTGATCGGGGGGATCTACCGTCCCGACTCGGGCGACCTCGACCTCACCGTCTCGGCCGTCGGCGCCGACGCCGGGACGGGACGCACCCGCCACCCGCTCGCCGATCTCGCCCCCGACAGCGCGCGGGAACACGTCGGGATCGTGTTCGACGAACCGTTCCTCTACTCCGACACGATCGCCGCCAACATCGGTCTCGGGCCGGGCTCGGATCGCGACCACGGCGAGGACGGCCGCGACGGATCGGTCCGCGCCCGTATCGAGGCCGCCGCGCGGCGCGCGGCGGCCCACGACTTCATCGCCGCGCTGCCCGACGGCTACGACACCGTCGTGGGCGAACGGGGGCTGACGCTCTCGGGTGGACAACGCCAGCGGATCGCCCTGGCCCGAGCCTTCTTCGCAGATCCCCCGCTGCTGGTGCTCGACGACGCCACCTCCGCCGTCGACGCCACCACCGAGGCGGCGATCCTCGGGTCCCTGCGCTCGACCGACGACCGGACACTGGTGCTCGTCGCCCACCGCCCGTCGACGCTCACCGTCGCCGACCGTGTCGTCGTCCTCGACGAGGGCCGTGTGATCGATTCCGGGACGCCGGCGGAGCTCGACGAGCGGTGCCCGCTGTTCCGTGCGCTGATGTCGCCGGCCGCGCCGGTGGTCGCGCACACCGACGAGGTACAGCCGACCGCTGCGGACGAGCGCGTCGTGGACCCGACCGCGCTGTGGCCCGACGACCCCGAGGTCTCCGCAGACACCGACACCCTCGACCCGGCCGCGCATCAGGCCGGCCTCGGCGCACCCCGGGTCGCCCCGGCCCGGGTGGGACGCCGCGGCGGAGGCGGCGTGTCGGGTGCGTTGGGATCGATGCCGGCGACCCCCGCCCTGCTGCGCGCCGTCGACGCGTTGCCACCCGCCGACGAGGACCCCGACGTCGACGTCGACCGGGCCCGCCGCCACGACCCCTCGTTCTCCCTGCGCGGTCTGTTGCGACCGGTGCGACTCCTCCTCGCGGTGGCGATCGGCGCGATCGCGATCGACACCCTGGTCGGGCTCGCGTTCCCGTCCCTGGCGCGGGTCGGCGTCAACGCCTCGACCGCCGATCATCTCGACAACCTCGTGGTCGCCTCGATCGCCGGACTCGCGCTGGTGGCGATCGGCTGGGTCGCGCTGTCGGTGGTGACGATCACGAGCACCCGTGCCGGCGAACGCATCCTGTTCACGTTGCGGGTCCGGAGCTATGCGCACCTGCAACGCCTCGGTCTCGACTACTACGAGCGCGAGCTCTCCGGCCGCATCATGACGCGGATGACGACCGACATCGACGCGCTGTCGTCGTTCCTGCAGACCGGTCTGTCGACGGCGGTCATCTCGGTGCTGACGATCGTCGGGGTCGCGGTGGCCCTCGTGCTCACCGACCCCACCCTCGGCGCGGTGATGCTGATCGTGTTCCCGCCGCTGATCGTCGCCACCGTCGTGTTCCAGCGCGTGTCGTCACGCGCCTACACCCGGTCGCGGGAACTCGTCAGTGTGGTCAACGCCGACTTCCAGGAGAACGTGTCGGGTCTGCGTACGACGCTGCTCTACCGCAACGCCGAGCGCGCCGACGAGCGCTTCGCCGGACGTGCCGGGGAGTACGTCGCCGCGCGGATGGTGTCGCAGCGGGCGATCTCGCTGTACTTCCCCTTCATCAGCCTGATGTCGGATCTCGCCACCGCCGGGGTCGTCGCGATCGGTGCGCGTCAGGTGCTCGACGGCAGCGCCGGGCCGGGCACCCTCGTCGCCTTCGTGCTGTACCTCGGCATGCTGTTCGCGCCGGTCCAGCAGCTCTCGCAGGTGTTCGACGGTTACCAGCAGGCCGTCGTCGGGCTGCGTCGGATCGGCGACCTCCTGCGGACGCCGAGCAGCGTCATCACGCCCGACGGTGACATGTCGGAGGGGGACAGGTCGGACGGGGACGGCATCGTCGACCGGGAGGACATCGCGCCCCTGCGGTTCGACGGTCACGCCGAACTCGACGCCGTCGGGTTCCGCTACGCGGGTGCCTCGAGCGACGCACTGGGCCGGGTGTCGTTGGACATCCCCGCCGGCACGTCGTTGGCCCTGGTCGGCGAGACGGGCGCGGGCAAGTCGACGATCGTCAAGCTGCTCGCCCGCTTCTACGATCCGACCACCGGATCGGTCCGGATGGACGGCACCGACATCCGCAGCCATCCCCTCGCCGCCTACCGAGCTCGGCTCGGGGTGGTACCGCAGGAGCCGCACCTGTTCACCGGCACGATCGCGTCGAACATCGCCTACGGCCGCCCCGGCGCCTCGCGCGCCGACGTCGTCGCGGCGGCGACCGCCGTCGGTGCCACGCAGATGATCGCCCGCCAGCGCGGCGGCATGCTGCACCGGGTCGGTGAGCGCGGACAGGGACTCTCGGCAGGCCAGCGCCAGCTGATCGCCCTCGCCCGCGCCGAGTTGGTCGATCCCGACCTGTTGCTGCTCGACGAGGCGACCGCCACCCTCGACCAGGCCACCGAGGCCCAGGTCCTCGACGCGAGCCGACGGTTGACCCGTGCCCGCACGTCGGTGATCGTCGCCCACCGCCTCGCCACCGCCGCGCGCGCCGACCGGATCGCCGTGGTGTCGTCGGGCGCGGTCATCGAGCTCGGAACTCATGACGAACTGTTGGCGTTGGACGGGAAGTACCGCGAGCTGTGGGACAACGGGATGGCCACGGTCGACCCCGTGTCGAACGGTCGACACTGACCGTCGAGACCATCGGCCCGTCGACACCGACGTCGGCGCTGCCCGACCGGCCGACAACGACGTCGGCGCCCCCGGTGGACCGTCCGTCACACGCCCGGCCCCACCTCGACGGCCGTGTGACCGACAGTCCACGGAGTCCGTATGCGACGCAGGTGAGCGGGGACTAACCTCGACGTGGCAGGCGTTGTTCCACGGGGCCGTACGCGTTCGATGGGTTCGCTCCGGACCTCACGCCGAGACGACCGCGGTGCACGACGACGAACAGACGATCAGGGAATAGAGGCGAGATTCTGCCGTGAGCAGTAGTTCGGTTTCAGACTTCGGACAGAACGAGTGGTTGGTCGAGGAGATGTACGAGCGCTTCCGCGCCGATCCCGACTCGGTGGACCGGAGCTGGCACGACTTCCTCGAGACCTACACCCCCAAGGCGGGTGGCGCGAACGGCTCGGCCGCGAAGACCAAGTCCACCAACGGAACCGGCGCCTCGACGGCGTCGGCCGGCGCGCGGTCGTCGTCGTCGATGGAGGCATCGTCGTCACGCTCGTCGAACGGCGTGAGCGAGGCCCCCGCCACGAAGGCCGCGTCGGGTCAGGCGATCGAGAGCCGTGACAGTTCGGCGGGCAGCGACGCGACGCCGCCGCCCACCCGCACCGCACCGGTCGCCAAGACCGTCCCCGTCGAGAAGGCCGTGGCGAAGGCGCCGAACCCCAACAAGGGCACCGGCTCCGGAGCGAAGAGCTCCACGAACGGCAACGGTTCGAGCACGAACGGCACGGCGAAGAAGGCCTCGGCATCGACCGACTCCTCCACCGAGGCCGCGTCGGCCCCGGCCGAGGACACCAGCAAGGTGTTGCGGGGTGCCGCCGCGGCGGTGGCCAAGAACATGGCGTTGTCGCTGCAGATCCCGACCGCGACCAGCGTCCGCGCGATCCCGGCGAAGCTGATGATCGACAACCGCGTCGTGGTCAACAACCACCTCGCGCGCACCCGCGGCGGCAAGATCTCGTTCACCCACATCCTCGGGTACGCGATCGTGCAGGCGGTCAAGGCGTTCCCGAACATGAACCGGCACTTCGCCGAGGTCGACGGCAAGCCGAACGCCGTCTCCCCCGCCCACATCAACCTCGGTCTCGCCATCGACCTGCCCGGCAAGGACGGCAGCCGGTCCCTCGTCGTCGCGGCCATCAAGAACACCGAGCGGATGAAGTTCGGCGAGTTCCACGCCGCGTACGAGGACATCGTGCGTCGCGCGCGCGACGGCAAGCTCACCGCCGACGATTTCGCCGGTGTCACCATCTCGCTGACCAACCCCGGCACCATCGGCACGGTGCACTCGGTGCCGCGACTGATGAAGGGTCAGGGCGCGATCATCGGTGCGGGTGCGATGGAGTACCCGGCCGAGTTCCAGGGCGCCAGCGACGAGCGGATCGCCGAGATGGGCGTCGGCAAGCTGATGACGCTGACCTCGACCTACGACCACCGCATCATCCAGGGCGCGGAGTCGGGCGATTTCCTGCGCACCATCCACAACCTGCTCCTCGACGACGCGTTCTTCGACGAGATCTTCACCGCGTTCCACATCCCCTACGAGCCGATCCGCTGGCGCAAGGACATCGCGTCGCCGTCGGTCGACAAGAACGCCCGTGTGCTCGAACTGATCGCCGCGTACCGCAACCGCGGTCACCTCATGGCCGACATCGATCCCCTGATGATCGACTCCGACGCACGCGCGGCGCACCCCGATCTCAACGTGCTGACCTACGACCTGACGCTGTGGGATCTCGACCGCGACTTCAAGGTCGGCGGATTCCACGGCCAGGACACGATGAAGCTGCGCGACATCCTGTCGGTGCTCCGCGACGCCTACTGCCGCCACGTCGGCGTGGAGTACACCCACATCCTCGAGCCCGAGCAGCAGCAGTGGTTGCAGGAGCGCGTGGAGATCAAGCACTCCAAACCGCCTGTGGGCGAACAGAAGTACATCCTGAGCAAGCTCAACGCCGCCGAGGCGTTCGAGACGTTCCTGCAGACCAAGTACGTCGGGCAGAAGCGCTTCTCACTGGAGGGCGCCGAGACGGTCATCCCGATGATGGACGGCGTGATCGACCAGAGCGCCGAACACGGACTCGACGAGGTCGTCGTCGGCATGCCGCACCGCGGTCGCCTCAACGTGCTGGCCAACATCGTCGGCAAGCCCTACTCGAAGATCTTCTCGGAGTTCGAGGGCAACCTGAACCCGTCGCAGGCGCACGGATCGGGCGACGTGAAGTACCACCTCGGCGCGGAGGGCAAGTACTACCAGATGTTCGGCGAGAACGAGATCAACGTCTCGCTCACCGCCAACCCCTCGCACCTCGAGGCGGTCGACCCGGTGCTCGAGGGTCTCGTGCGCGCCAAGCAGGACCTGCTCGACCGCGGCGACGGCGTGTTCTCTGTGCTCCCGCTGATGCTCCACGGCGACGCCGCGTTCGCCGGGCAGGGAGTGGTCGCCGAGACGCTCAACCTGGCCCTGCTCCCGGGCTACCAGACCGGCGGCACCGTCCACATCGTCGTCAACAACCAGGTCGGCTTCACCACCGCGCCGGAGCACTCACGGTCGTCGGAGTACTGCACCGACGTCGCCAAGATGATCGGTGCGCCGATCTTCCACGTCAACGGCGACGACCCCGAGGCGTGTGTGTGGGCGGCCAAGCTCGCCGTGGACTACCGCCAGGAGTTCCACAAGGACGTCGTCATCGACCTTGTCTGCTACCGCCGTCGCGGTCACAACGAGGGCGACGACCCCTCGATGACGCAGCCGGCGATGTACGACGTGATCGACACCAAGCGCGGTGTCCGCAAGAGCTACACCGAGGCGTTGATCGGCCGTGGCGACATCTCCACCAAGGAGGCCGAGGACGCCCTGCGTGACTACCAGGGACAGCTCGAACGGGTCTTCAACGAGGTCAAGGAACTCGAGAAGTACCAGGCGGCGCCCAGCCCGTCGGTCGAGTCCGACCAGACCCTGCCGACGAAGCTGATGACCGGTATCGATCGCGCGACGGTCGAGGCCATCGGCGACGCCTTCGGCAACGTGCCCGAGGGATTCTCGGTCCACCAGCGCGTCAAGCCCGTGCTCACGCGTCGCCAGGAGATGTCCCGCGAGGGGAACATCGACTGGGCGTTCGCCGAGCTGCTCGCGTTCGGTTCGCTGGTCGAAGAGGGACGGCGCGTCCGGCTCTCCGGCCAGGACTCCCGGCGCGGCACGTTCAGCCAGCGGCACTCGGTCATCATCGACCGCAAGACCGGCGAGGAATACACCCCGCTCAACCAGCTGGTGCAGACCGAGGGCGAGAACACCGGCGGTCGGTTCAACGCCTACGACTCGGCGCTGAGCGAGTTCGCCGTCGTCGGTTTCGAGTACGGCTACTCCGTCGGCGACCCCGACTCCCTAGTGCTGTGGGAGGCGCAGTTCGGCGACTTCGTCAACGGCGCGCAGTCGATCATCGACGAGTTCATCTCCTCCGGTGAGGCCAAGTGGGGCCAGCTGTCCGACGTGGTGCTGCTGCTCCCCCACGGCCACGAGGGTCAGGGCCCCGACCACACGTCGGGCCGTATCGAGCGGTTCCTGCAGCTGTGCGCCGAGGGCTCGATGACCGTCGCGCTGCCGTCGACACCGGCGAGCTACTTCCACCTGCTGCGTCGTCACGTGCTCGACGGGATCAGCCGGCCGCTCGTGGTCTTCACCCCGAAGTCGATGCTGCGCAACAAGGCCGCGGTGAGCCCCGTCGAGGACTTCACCGAGGGCAAGTTCAAGTCGGTCATCGACGACCCGTCGATCACCGACCAGAAGGTGCGCGACAAGGTCACCCGCGTGCTGATGGTGAGCGGCAAGCTCTACTACGAGCTCGCCGCGCGCAAGGAGAAGGACGGTCGCGACGACATCGCCATCGTGCGCATCGAGCAGCTCTACCCGATCCCGCACCGTCGGCTCGGTCAGGTCCTCGAGCAGTACCCCGGCGTCCAGGAGTTCTTCTGGGTGCAGGAGGAACCGGCCAACCAGGGACCGTGGCCCTTCTTCGGCCTGCACCTGCCCGAGGTGCTGCCGGAGTACTTCGGCAACCTCAAGCGGGTGTCACGTCGCGCGATGTCCGCACCGTCGTCGGGCTCGAGCAAGGTCCACGCCGTCGAACAGCAGGAGATCATCGACAAGGCATTCGGGTGATGCGTGATCGCCTCCGGCGCTCCGCATCGGCATTCGGGTGATGCGTGATCGCCTCCGGCGCTCCGCATCAGCTTTCGGGTGATCCGACCGACCCGGTGATTCACTCACTCGCTGCCGCTGCGGCCAGCAGCGGCAGCGAGGACGTGATCAGGTCGAGGAGCGCCTCGCGGCGGATGCCGTCGTCGTCGGTCAACCAGGCGACGACGACTTCCTCGACGAAGGCCATCCACCCGTCGACGGCGATACGGATCATCGGTGTCGGGGTGATGTCGAGGGAACCCGCCCGATCGAGGACACGCTGGGCCATCACACGCCGGGTGTCGGTGAAGACCTCCTGCATCGCCGGGTCGGCGCCGACCGCCCCGCGCAGCATGGTCAGGTAGACGTGCCGGTTCGCCGACACGTAGTCGACGAACTCCGACATCGATGCCCGCAGTATCGCGATCGGGTCCCCGAGCGACAGATCCGGTTCGGTGCACTCGAGCATCCGGCGGCTCTGCTCGCGGGCGATCGCGACATGGAAGTCGTGCTTGGACTCGAAGTAGTGGAACAGCAGGGCTCGCGACACCCCGACCGATTCGGCGATGGCGTCGATGGTCAGTTGATCGAGCGGCCGGTCGGACAGCATGGACATCCCGTGGGAGATGAGCTGCTCCCGACGGGCTTCCGGACTCATCCGCGTGCGCTTGGCCTGCGTCATGGCGATCAGTGTACTGAACATGGGTCAATAAGCTATTGACCCGTCGTCAATAGGGTGTACGATCGTTCCTATGAACGATGTCAAGATCGCAATCATCGGTGCGGGCTTCTCCGGCATGGGAGCAGCGATCAAGCTGCACCAGAACGGATTCGAGGATTTTGTCGTCCTCGATCGTGGATCGGACTTCGGCGGCACCTGGCGCGACAACACCTACCCCGGCGCGGCGTGTGACGTCCCGTCGCACCTGTACTCGTACTCCTTCGAGCTCAACCCCGACTGGTCGCGGTCGTTTTCGAAGCAGCCCGAGATCCACGCCTACATCAACCGCGTGGCGAGCAAATACGACCTCGCCCGGCGCACCCGCTTCGGCACCGAGGTGACCGACGCGCGGTGGGACGAGAAGGCCAACCGCTGGATCATCGAGACCAGCCACCCCGAGCACGGCGACATCACCGTCCGCGCGGAGATCCTCATCGGCGCGATCGGCCCGCTGTGCGAGCCACGCCTGCCCGACGTGGCGGGCATCGGCGACTTCGCCGGCGAGATCTTCCACTCCGCACGCTGGAACCACGAGACCGACCTCCGCGGCAAGCGTGTCGCCGTGATCGGGACCGGTGCCTCGGCCATCCAGATCATCCCCGAGCTCGCGCCGAAGATCGGCCACATGGACGTCTACCAGCGCACCGCTCCGTGGGTCCTCCCCCGCGCCGACCGCCACTACACGCGCGTCGAGAACTGGCTGTTCCGCAAGGTTCCCGGCATCCAGCGCCTCTCGCGCAGCGGCATCTACCTGGCCCACGAGCTCGTCTCCTACGGGCTCACCCACCGTCCCGATGTCCTGCGCCCCGCCCACGCCGCGGGCAAGGCCAACATCCGCCGCGGCATCGCCGACCCGGTCAAGCGCGCCAAGGTGACCCCGAAGTTCAAGGTGGGCTGCAAGCGCATCCTGCTGTCGAACACCTACTACCCGGCCCTGGGCCAGGACAACGTCGACGTCGTCACCGACGGGATCGACCACGTCACCCCCACCGGGATCGTCACGAAGGACGGCACCGTGCGCGACGTCGACGCCATCGTCGTCGCCACCGGCTTCCACGTCACCGACTCCCCCGGTTTCGAGCACATCATCGGCAAGGACTCCGAGAGCCTGGCGCAGGTGTGGGCACGCGGCGGCATGAGCGCCTACAAGGGTGCGATGGTGCACGGGTTCCCGAACATGTTCCTGATGGTCGGTCCGGCAACGGGTCTCGGCCACACCTCGATGGTGTTCATGATCGAGTCGCAGCTCAACTACCTGATCGACTTCCTGAAGACCACCGAGCGCAATGCGATAGCACGCACCGAGGTGCGCGCCGCCGACCAGAAGGTCTACAACAAGAACCTCCAGAAGACGCTGTCGACCAGCGTCTGGGAGAACGGCGGCTGCGCGAGCTGGTACAAGGACGAGTTCGGTAACATCACCACCCTCTGGCCCGGGTTCACCTTCAACTTCCGCAAGGCGACCAAGAACTTCGACATCGCCGCCTACGACACCAGCCGTGCGGACACCACGGGCACGTCCGATCGCAGCCCCGCGACGGTCAACTCCTGAGAGGCACCACCATCATGAAGAACTTCGCAGGCAAGGTCGTGGTCGTCACCGGAGCGGCATCGGGCATGGGACGCGAACTGGCGCTCCAGCTCGCCGACAAGGGTGCGCGACTGGCGATCTCGGACATGACCCCGAGTGGGCTCGAGGAGACCGCACGGTTGCTGGAGGCGAAGGGCGCGCAGGTACACTCGCAGCTGCTCAACGTCGCCGAGCGCGAGGCGATGCTCGAATACGCCGACACCGTCCTCGCACACTTCGGCAAGGTCAACGCGATCTTCAACAACGCCGGCATCGCCCACCACGGCGAGGTCGAGCTGACCGAGTTCAAGACCTTCGAGCGGATCATGGACGTCGACTACTGGGGCGTGGTCAACGGCACCAAGGCGTTCCTCCCGCATCTCATCGCCTCCGGCGACGGTCACATCGTCAACACGTCGTCGCTCTTCGGTCTGCTGTCCATCCCCGGCCAGAGCGCCTACAACGCAGCGAAGTTCGCCGTGCGCGGGTTCACCGAGTCGCTGGTGCAGGAGATGCGGCTCGCCGGCTACCCGGTGTCGGTGTCGTGTGTGCACCCCGGTGGCATCAAGACCGCCATCGCCCGCAACGCGACGGTCAACGAGGGCAGCGACATCGCACAGTTCGCCGAACTGTTCGACAAGAAATTGGCGCGGATGACCGCGGCCAAGGCGGCGTCGATCATCATCGCGGGCGCCGAGAAGAACAAGGCCCGCATCCTCGTCGGCGCCGACGCGCAGTTCCTCGACAAACTCGTGCGCGTCCTCGGCCCGAAGTACATGCCGGTGGTGGCCCGTGCGGCCGGCGCGACCCTGAAGCCGCGCTGACCCGATGTCGTACCGTCCCGCCGGGCCGAAGCTGCCCATCGGTGTCGTGGAGCCGCTGACCCGGATCATGTACCGGGCCATGCTGCATCCACGGCTCCCGCTGTCGACCCAGCGCGCGCTGGCCGACCGCGCGCTCGGTGTGGAACCACTCCCCCGTGACACGGTCGTCCGGACGCTCACCGTCGGTGGACGCCCCACCGAGCGGGTGACCGTCGGCGCCACCGAGACCGACACCGCCGTGCTGTTCCTGCACGGCGGCGGGTACACGTTGGGTTCGCCGCACTCGCACCGCCACCTCGGTGCGCACCTGGCCGCGGTCACCGGGGCCGCGATCTTCCTGGTCGACTACCGGCTCGCGCCGGAGGATCCGTACCCGGCCGCGGTCGTCGACGCGGTCGCGTCCTATCGCGATCTCGTCGACAACCACGGCTACTCAGCGGATCGTCTCGCGATCTCCGGCGACTCGGCCGGCGGCGGATTGTCGGTGGCCACGGCTCGTCGGCTCCTCGACGACCACCAGATCACCCCCGCCGCACTCGGTCTCATCTCGCCGTGGGTCGATCCGGGCGACGACACCCACGAGACGTGGTCGACGGACTCCGTCGTCAACCGCGGATGGTCGCGATTCTGCGCCGATGCGTATCTCGGCGGTGGTGACCCCACCGATCCCGGCTACGCGCCGCTGCACGGCGACCTGACCGGTCTGCCGCCGACGGTGATCCACATCGGTCGCCGGGAGGCGCTGTACGCGCAGGTGATCCGGTTCGCCGAGAAGCTGCGGGCGTCCGACGTCGAGGTCGACCTCCTCGAGTTCGACCGGCTGTGGCATGTCGGTCATCAGCAGGCCGGGATGCTCGTCGAGGCCGCCGACGCGGTCGACCACCTGGGGACGTTCCTGCGCCTGCGTCTCGACGCCTGACCTGCGCCACACCCGGGATAGGGTGTCGCGGTGGGTACAGCCGTCGTTCTTCTCGTGATCGCCGGACGGTTGTTGGTACCGCTGCTCATCCCGCGGTTCCCCGTCCCCGCGATCATCGCGGCGTTGGTGCTCGACGCGGTCGACCAGACCATCTTCCAACAGGTCCCGGGCCTCGACATCGCCGGCTACCAGCAGTACGACAAGGCGCTCGACGTCTACTACCTCGCGATCGCCTACCTGTCGACGCTGCAGAACTGGTCGGATCCTTTAGCCTTCGGCATCGCGCGGTTCCTGTTCTACTACCGCCTCGTCGGCGTCGTCGCGTTCGAGTTCAGCGACTCCCGATGGCTGCTGTTGGTGTTCCCCAACACCTTCGAGTACTTCTTCATCGCCTACGAGGTCATCCGGTGTCGGTGGGCGCCCACGCGCCTGAATCGTCGCGCGCTGATCGCACTGGCCGCGGGCATCTGGATCGTCATCAAGCTGCCCCAGGAATGGTGGCTGCACATCGCCGAACTCGACGTGACCGACGAGGTGAAGACGAAGGTGTTCGGTGTCGGCCTGACCGACGGGTGGGGCACCGCCGTCGCCCATCGGTGGTGGGTCGTGATCGTGGCCCTGGCGGCACTGGCGGTCGCGGTCCGAGCCGGTGTCTCCCGGCTGCCCGACGGTGATTGGCCGTTCGGGTTCGTCGTGTCGGCCCGCACGCGGGGCGGCAACGTCGCCCGCGTGCCCGCGAACGTCCGCGCCTCCCAGAGCGCGTTCCTCCGCGGACCACTGATCGAGAAGATCGTCCTGGTGTCGATGCTGCTGCTGGTGTTCTCGCGGATCGTGCCCGGTGTGCGCGCGACGAACACACAGATCGTCGTGACGGTGATCATCCTGGTGGTCGCCAACTCTGTGGTGAGTCATTGGATCGCCGGTCGCGGCACCGAGTGGACCTCGACGGTCTCGCAGTTCATCGCCGTCTCGGCGATCAACGCCGGCGTGGTCGTTGCGCTGGTGCTCCTGCCGACGCCGGGTGGTTCCACCGTCACCCCGCTGCCGTCGCTGTTCTTCCTGCTGCTCATCTCGCTCATCGTGACGCTCTACGACCGCTATCGGATGCTGCGGAAGCTGCGCAGCGGCAAGCCGTTCCCCATCTGGGTGCTGCGGCGCCGTCTGCTCGAGCGCACCCGCCGGACGGTTGCGGGCGTGGCGACGCGCTCAGACTGACAGCGACTGTCCGGGGACGAGTTCGTGCGCCGTGGTGACAGGCGCCGCGGAGTCGCGCGCCGACGACGTCACCGCCTCGACGAATCTCGCACCCGGCGGCAGGAACTCCTCCGGCGCGACCGCGGACAGGCCGATCGGCCAGAACGTGCCGAAGTGGACCGGAACGGCGTGGCGCGCGCCCAGCATCCCCGCCGCGGCCGCCGCACGGTCGGCGTCCATGTGTCCCTCACCGAGGCCCGGCCCCCAGCCCCCGACCGGCAGCAGAGCCAGATCGCAGTCGCCGACCTCCTCGGCCATCCCGGGGAAGATGTCGGTGTCACCTGCGAAATAGGTTCGCGCCGAACCGGTCACGACGAAACCGAGCGGCTCGACCGAGTGCCGCGCCAGCGGGTGCCGGCGACCGTCGTGGCGTGCCGGCACCGCGCGGATCTCGACGCCACCGATCTCCACCACCTCACCGACGACCACCTCGCGGACATCACGGCCGCGCAGCCGGCTCGTGCCCGGTACCGCGGCACCCGTCCCCCGCGGCACGACGATGGGTGTGGCGGGATCGAGCATCGCCAGCGAACGGACGTGGAGATGATCCGAATGCAGATGCGACACCACCACGACGTCGGCGTCGCGGGCCGCGGCGGACGGGATCGGCCCGCGCCGCCGCCGCAGATGTGCGACACCGGCGGTGAGGACCGGATCGGTGAGCACCCGCACACCGGCATCGACGACGGTGGCGGTCGAGTGTCCCCACCACGTCACGTCCACTGTCGGCTCGGCGGCCACGTCAGAGGTTGTGTTCGGAGAGCCAGTCGGTGACGACCGCCGAGGCGGTGGCTGCGCCGGTCGAGACCTTCTGGGCCATCGCGGCGAGGTCGGCGGTGGTGAGCTCGCCCGCGACCGTGTTGACCGCCTTGATGAGATCTCGGTCGAGGGCTGCGGTGGCGAAGACGGGGACGAGGTTCTGTGCCCGGATCGCCGGTTGATCCGCCGGGTCGGCGGCACCGGTGGCGGTCGGATCGGCACGGGCGTCGGCCGACACCTGCTTCCTGTCTGCGAGGACCGTCAGCGCGGCATCGTTGCCCGCGCTCGACAGCGTCGACACGAGACCCACCGCACGGCCCGAGGTCACCTCGGCGGTCACCGACGCGACATCGGCGACCTTCCGGAACGGCCCGAACCGACACCCCACCGCCGCCAGTGCGGCCAACGTGCCCTCGTCGGGGGTACGGTCGCTCACCACCGGTAGGCCTGCGGGCAGCCGCGAACACTCCGACAGTTCGTCGACGCCGACCGCCGACGCCGTCGAGGCCGCGACCACCACCTGCAGTTGGTCGACCACCGTGGTCGGGTCGCCGACCGAGACGCCCTGCGGCAGGGCGCGGTTGAGATCGTCGTACACGGAGTCGGTGGAGGTCGCGGTCGAGCCGGGCGCGAGTGCGGACAGCAGCGATCCGCTGAACGCGCCGAACAGATCGACCGTGCCGCCGTCGACGTCGTCGAGCAGTTGCCGGTAGGAACCGGTCACCAGGCCCGAGCGCACGGTCGCCCCCTCGTGCCGCAGCACCTCGGCGTAGATGTCGGCGGCGATCGCCGGGGCCGTACCCGGGCCGCTGCCGACGACGAGGGTGCGATCGGGCTCCGACACCGACGACGAACACCCCGCGACGACGGCGACCGCCGCGATGAGCGAGACCGTCACCGCTGCGACGCGGACCCGCCGGCGGGACGACACGGTGGGGGCTCGGTGGACGATCACGGCGTCCACGCTAGTCGAGGCGGCCACCCGTACGATGATGCCGCGAGGTCGTCACGCCCGAACCCGAGGAGGTAGCACCATGCCGTCGTTGCCGTCACTGCGCCCCTCCGGCGGCGGTCCGCCGCGACCCCGGGTGCCCATCCCGCCCGCGCGCGCGGTGGTCGACTGCGCGGTCTATGTCGACGGGGAACGCAAATCCGGGCGGCGCTCCTACAGCGAGGCGCTCGCCGAGGTCACCGCGACCGGGCAGGGGTTCGTGTGGGTCGGTCTACACGCCCCCGACGATCAACAGATGGCCGGGGTCGCCGACACCTTCGGGCTCCACGAACTGATGGTCGAGGATGCCGTCCACGCCCACCAGCGCCCGAAGCTCGAACGGTACGACGACACCCAGTTCATCGTGTTGCGCACCGTCAAGTACGTCGAACACGACTCGCTCGCCACCACGAAGGAGGTCGTCGAGACAGGCGAGATCATGATCTTCGTCGGGAAGAACTTCGTGATCACCGTGCGCCACGGCGATTTCACCCACCTCGCCGGCGTCCGTCAATATCTGGAGAACCGACCCGATCGGCTCGCCCTCGGCCCGTACGCGGTGATGCACGCCATCGCCGACCACGTCGTCGACACCTATCTCGAGGTCACCGCTGCGGTCGAACACGACGTCGACGCGATCGAGGAGGCCATCTTCTCCCCCAGCGGCGCGATAGACATCGACTCGGTGTACCTGCTCAAACGCGAGATGACCGAACTGCGTCGCGCGGTGGCGCCGCTGACGGTCCCGCTACAACGCCTCACCTCCTCCGACAACGACCTGTGCCCCAAGGAGGTCCGGCGGTACATGCGCGACGTGGCCGACCACCACACGAGCGCGGTCGAGCAGATCTCCACCTTCGACGAGGTCCTGACGTCGCTGTTGGAGGCGGCGTCGGCGAAGGTCGCGATCCAACAGAACACCGACATGCGCAAGATCACCTCGTGGGTGGCGATCGCGTCGGTGCCGACGATGGTGGCCGGGATCTACGGCATGAACTTCGACAACATGCCCGAGTTGCACTGGCATTACTTCTATTACTGCGTGCTCGGATTCCTCGCGGTGGTCTCGGTGACGCTGTGGCGTACCTTCCGGCGCAACCACTGGCTCTAGGGTCAGGCCCGTCCCGGCGTGGCGGACACGCGGCGCACGTCGGCGACGTCGATGTCCGCCTCCTCCCAGGCGCGGCGCAGTTCGTCGACCCCCCGCAGACGCACCCACGCGGCCTCGTTCGCCGTGATGGGGATGGCCCGCAGGAACGTGACCGGCGACATCGGCTCGTCGAGAGGACAGTCGGCGATCTCGTCGACCGAGAGCACGACCGCGGTGCACGCCGATCCCGACCACAGCGGTTCGCCGAGATCGATCAGCGCGTCGGCCAGCAAGACGACACCCTCCACCGAGGGGGTCGCGGCGAGCAGGGCGACACTGCGGTGCAGGTCCACCAGCGGGTCGCCGGCGTGCATACGGACGACGATCTCCGCGCGGGGTCCGCGTACCGGGTCGGCACCCAGGTCGGTGGGGTCGGCCATCGGGTGCCGGGAGCACCCGACCGACGCGAAGACGACGTCGGCGACATCGGCGCGGCCGGCGTCGGTGAACCGCAGGACGTCGATCGCCTCGACGCCGAGGAACGTGACCGAGGCGCGCTGCGGATCGCCGGGCAGGGCCGCGCGGAGATGGTCGGTGACCCGATCGGTGACGGAGGTGCTCATCGCCTACGAGTCAACACCATCGCACTCCGGCCGCACCCATCGCGCGCGGTAGCCTCGTCGCATGGTGCGGGTGCTGGCGGTGGCCGACGAGGTGGTCGACGGACTCACCCACGGCCTCGTCGAGCAGCTCGCCCCCGACCTGATCCTCGGCGCCGGCGACCTGCCCTTCGACTACCTCGAGACGTTGTCGACCCGTAGCGGCGCCCCGTGCGTGTTCGTCCCCGGCAACCACGACCGCGACCTCGCCGGATTCCACCGTGGGCGGTCGGGCTGGACGCGGGCCGGGCTCCCGGCGAACGACCCCGGGCCGGCCGGCGCGGTCAACGCCGACGGCCGCGTCGTGACCGTGGCCGGGCTCCGCATCGCGGGCCTCGGGGGCTCGATCCGCTACAACGACGGCCCCAACCAGTATCGGGAGGGCGCGCAGCGTCGGCGCGCGGATCTGCTCCGCTGGCGTCACCGCATCGCGGTGCGGACCCGACGGATCGGCGCGCGACCACATTGCGACCCCCAGGTCGACATCCTGCTGACCCACAGCCCCGCCCGCGGCTACGGCGACGGCGACGACGGCCCGCACATCGGTTTCCGCTGTCTCGTCGATCTCGTGCAGTCGCTGCGGCCCCAGGCGTTGATCCACGGACACATCCACCCCTACGGTCAGACGCCCCGGGACCGGCGGATACCGCTGGTCCGCGACGCCGACCCTTCGCGGCGTCCGACGAACGACAAGGACGCGACCCCCGCGACCTCGACACTCTCGCTGAACACGGTGGGCTACACCGTGTTCGACATCGAGGCCGGCGGTACCGGCATCACCGTGCGGAGGCGACGACATGGCTCGTGACACCGGATTCCCCGACGCCGACGCCGAGAACGACTTCAGCCGCCTCCGGCGACAGGCCGAACTGGCGCGCCTGTCGGCGTGGTTCACCCGTGCGCCCGCCGACGTCAACACCATCCTGCCGTTCGACGAGGTCGTCACCGCACTCGGCCGCACCGGTGAGACCGCCCTGGGTCTCGTCGTGGTCGAGGTGTCGTCGATCGTCGGCAGCGTCGACCGCACCAGGGATTTCGACCGCTACTTCCGCCCCACCTCGACCCGTGTCCGGGCGCGGTGGCAGCGGTTGGCCGCGGCCCAACGTCGCGGCGAGGCGATGCCGCCCATCGTGCTCTACCGGGTGGGCTCGATGCACTTCGTGGTCGACGGGCACCACCGTGTGTCGATCGCGATCGCGCGCCATCTTAAGACCATCGACGCCTACGTCACCGAGATCCACACCCGCATCTCCCCCGACGGGATCAGCGCACCGTCGGACCTCCTGCTCAAGGACCACCGTCGGCTGTTCCTCGCGCGGGTCCCGTTGCAGGGCAAGCAGGCCGAGGCCATCACCGTGGCCGATCCGTTCGACTACGCCGAGCTGGCCGAGAACGTCGAGGCCTGGGGCTTCCGTCTGAGCCAGGAGGTGGGCGAGTTCCTCGGGCGTGGCGAGGTGGCCCGGCGCTGGTTCGGCGAGGAGTTCCTGCCGGTGGTCCGCATGGCGCGGCGCGCGGAGGTGTTGCCGCGGGTCACCAGCGACGCCGAGCTCTACATGTGGCTGGCCTGCGAGCGCTACCGCCTGGTGCGCAAACACATCTGGGACGAGTCGATCATCGACGAGCTCCGCGACCTCGCCCCGCGCACACTGCGCTGACTCCCCCACACGACACCGCCGCCCCGCGACGTGGTCGTCGGAGGGCGGCGGTGTCGTGTGTGCAGGTGTCCTACTGGAGCAGCAGGTTGTGTCCGCTCGACTGGTCGAACAACGCCACCTTGGAGGCGTCGTAGAACAGTTCGGCGTTGGTGCCCTTGGTGATCGACGACTCCGGCGAGAGACGCGCGATCAACTGGTTCGACCCGAAGTCGGCGCCGGAGTCCGCGGCGAGCTCGGCGAGGGCGTCGCCCGATGCCCGCTGACCGTCGACGGTGAAGTACGCGAACTTGTCCGAACCCATCGACTCCAACACCTCGACGTGGGCGGTGAAGGTCCCACCGGTGCCGCGCGCCGCGGGGTCGAGCAGGCGTGCGTCCTCGAAGTGCTCGGGGCGGATGCCGACGAGCACCTCGCCGTTGCTGCCGACCGACCGGGCCGCCGACACGGCGCGTTGGTGCTCGGGAACCGTGATGTCGCCCAGAGCTGTCTGGACGGAGTTGGCGCCGAGGGTGCCGGGGATGAAGTTCATCGCCGGCGAGCCGATGAAGCCGGCCACGAACAGGTTCGCGGGGTTGGCGTAGAGCTCCTGCGGCGACCCGATCTGCTGGACGTGACCGCCGCGCAACACCACGACGCGGTCGCCGAGGGTCATGGCCTCGGTCTGATCGTGCGTCACGTAGACCGTCGTGGTGCCCAGACGCTGTTGCAGCCGTGAGATCTCAGTGCGCATCTGCACACGCAGCTTCGCGTCGAGGTTCGACAGCGGCTCGTCCATGAGGAACGCCTTGGGGTTACGCACGATCGCGCGACCCATGGCGACCCGCTGGCGCTGACCGCCGGAGAGGTTCGCGGGCTTGCGGTCCATGTACTGGCCGAGGTCGAGGATCTTTGCGGCCTCGTCGACCTTCGACGCGATCTCCGACTTCGACAGCTTCGCCAGGGTCAGCGGGAAGGCGATGTTGTCGCGCACCGACATGTGCGGGTAGAGCGCGTAGCTCTGGAACACCATCGCGATGTCGCGGTCCTTCGGCGCCTTCTCGTTGACGCGTGAACCGCCGATGCGCAGCTCGCCCGAGGAGATGTCCTCGAGGCCCGCGATCATGTTCAGCGTCGTCGACTTACCGCAGCCCGAGGGTCCCACCAGGATGATGAACTCGCCGTCGGCGATCTCGATGTTCACCTCACTGACCGCCAGAGAGCCGTCGGGGTACTTCTTGCTCACCTTGTCCAGAACGATGTCGGCCATGGTTATCCCTTCACAGCGCCGGAGGTCAGGCCGGCAACGATACGACGTTGGAAGAACAGTACGAAGACGATGATCGGAATGGTGATCACCACGGCGGCCGCCGCGATCGACCCGGTCGGCTCCTCGAACTGCGAGCTACCGGTGAAGTTCGAGATGGCCACCGGCGCGGTGATCGAGTTGTTGGTCGAGGTCAACGAGATCGCCAGGAGCAGGTCGTTCCAGGCGAAGATGAACACCAGGATCGCCGCGGTGACGATGCCGGGTGCGGCCAGCGGGGCGATCACCTTGCGGAAGGCCTGTGCCGGGGTGGCGCCGTCCATCTTGGCCGCCTTCTCGAGCTCCCATGGGATCTCGCGGAAGAACGCCGAGAGCGTGTAGATCGCCAACGGCAGCGCGAAGGTGATGTACGGCAGGATCAGGCCGGGCCAGGTGTCGAACAGCCCGATCTTGCGCTCGATGTTGAACAGCGGTGTCACCAGCGAGATCTGCGGGAACATGGCGATGAGCAACGCCGCACCGATGAACACCTTCTTACCCGGGAAGTCCAGGCGCGCAACCGCATACGCCGCGACGGTCCCGAGCACCACCGCGATCACCGTGGTGATGAGACCGATGCCGATCGAGTTGATGAGCGCACTCGTGAAGTCGTTCGTGTCGAAGATGCCGCTGTAGTTGTCGAACGTCCACTTCTTCGGGATGAAGCTGCCGTCGGTGACCGAGCCCGGGGGCTTGAACGAGAGGCTGACGATCCACAGCACCGGGATGAGGGCGTAGAGAACGACCAGCAGATTGATGACGGACCAGCCGACCTTTTTTCCCACCGTCTGATTCATGTCCGGCGCTACCGCCCCTCGTTGTCGGATCCGGGCGCTGACGCACCGAATCCCTTGATGAACAGTGCGGCGATGATCGCGACGGCCAGGAAGATCAGCACGCTGATCGCCGAGCCGACACCGAGATTGAACGCCTTGAACAGGTTGTCGTATCCCAGGACGGACACCGAGTAGGTGGTGTTCGCGCCCTTCGTCAGCACGTAAATGTTGTCGAAGATCCGGAACGCGTCGAGGGTGCGGAACAGCAGCGCGACCAGGATGGCCGGCTTCATCAGCGGGATCGTGATGCGGATCAACCGCGTCCACGCCCCCGCCCCGTCGACCTGGGCCGCCTTGAGCAGGTCGTCGGGGACGAGCGCGAGACCGGCCAGCAACAGCAGCGCCATGAACGGTGTCGTCTTCCACACCTCGGCGAGGACGATCACCGCCAGCGACGGCAGCTGGTGGGTCAGCGGAGCCGACCCGGCGGGCAGCAGGTTCGCCAGGTAGCCCGTCTCCGGCGTCCACGCGTAGTACCACGAGAACGCGGCGGCGACGGTGACGATGCCGTATGGGATGAGCACGACCGTGCGGACGAGTCCCTTGCCGAAGATGGTGCGGTGCATGACGAGTGCGATCGCCAGGCCCAGCACGAACTCGATGGCGACCGAGACCACGGTGATGCCCAGGGTGATCCCGAACGCGGTCCACCAGTAGCTGTCGCTGAGCGCGGTCACGTAATTGGTGAACCAGACGAACTCGCTCTTGCCCGGCGCCGACAGGCTCGCCTTGAACAGGCTGAGGTACACCGAGTACACGATCGGGTACCCCGTGACGACCAGCATCACGATCGCGGCCGGCGCGATCAGCAGCAGCCCGAGGCGCCGATCGGCCTTCTTGCCGTCACTGACGTTCTTCGCCGTGGGCGGCGCGCCGGCGGTCTTCGTGCGCGCCACGGTCGTGGGCACGGGCCGGTCGGCCTCGCTGCGCGCGTGACGTCCCCGGGGCTGTGAGAGGCCCCCATCCGCCGCTGTCATGGAATCAGTCCCTTACCGTCGATTGCCTTGCGGACCTGGTCGGCCAGCACATCCACACCGCTCTTCGGATCGAGTCCACCCGGAGGGCTGAGCTTCGCGACGAGCAGCGTCGAGATCGCCTGGTAGACCGGCGATGCCGGTCGGTTCGACGACGCGTTCGACTCGAGCTGGGCCTTGATGTCGTCGCCCATCGGGTAGGTCTGCTTGAAGTCGGGATCGTCGTAGATCGACGCGATCGTGGGGGGTGTGCCGCCACTGATCGAGTAGACCTTCTGCGCGTCGGAGTTCGTCAGACACGCAGCCGCCTTGAACGCCAACGACTTCTGCTTCGAGGTGCTCGCGACGGCGAGGTTCACCCCACCCACGGTGACCTTCGCCGGACTGCCGGAGGTCACACCGGGGTAGCGCGCGAAGTCGAATCGGGTGCGCACCAGTTGGTTCACCGGTCCGAGCTCGGAGTCCTTCGGCGGGTTGTCGGGATCGGCGTAGAGGTTGGCGTACTTCTTCATCTCGGGGAAGAACGCGACGTCACCGGATGCGGCGTTCGACCGCATGCTGGGGAACACGAAGGGGTAGTTGATCTGGAAGGTCGCCAGGCCGTTCTCCATGGCGAGGCGTCCCTCGTTCTCCTTGTTGTTGCTCAGCGACGGGTCGGCACCGGGGGCGCGGGCGACCGAACGCATGATCTCGAGCGCCTTCTCGGTGGCGGCGCGGTGTGCCGGGGTGTCGTTCAGCGTGATCTTGGTCGGATCGTTGGCGTCGACCACCGAACCGCCCGCGCTGGTGAGAAGTGTGTTGAACCACACCATGAGTCCCTCGTACTGCGCGCCCTGGACCTCGATGTAACTCGGTGCCGCGCCGGGGCCCTTCCAGGCCGTGCGGATCTTCTCGTTCGCCGCGAGGACCTCGTCCCACGTCGAGGGTGCCTTCGTCGACCCCAGGTACTGCTTGAGGATGTCCGGGCGGAACCAGAGCAGCTGCGTGTTGGTCCACGTCGGGATCGCGTAGAGCCGCTTGGCGTTGTCGGACTTGGTCTTCCACTCCGCGGTCTCCAACGGGCCGGGCAGCGACTGCGAGCTGATGTCGGAGACCAGATCCTGGGGAACGGGTTCGAGCCAACCGGCGTCGGCGAACTCGGCGGTCCACACGACGTCCATGCCCATGAGGTCGAGTCCGGCGTCGTTGCCCGCGAGCCGTCGCGCCAGCTGCAGCCGCTGGTCGTCGGCGGCCTTGGGCAGCGCGTGGGTGACGATGTTGTACTCGCCGTTCGATGCGGCACTGCATTTCTTGCCGACCTGCTCGATGAACGAGGCACCGTCGGCCGGTGCGTACGCGTTGAGCGTCCGGGCTGTGTACCCGGATCCGCACGCGCTCACCGCCGGCAGCACGACCGCTGCGGCCGCGAGAGCGGCGACGGCGAGTCTCGCCCGCCTACCGCTCCCGCTGGTGTGTCCCTTGCCCGCCACGTACGCCTCCTTGCGACCGGAGCGCACGCGTCGACCTCGGCGTGCACCTTCGAATGCCTGAGGCGATACGTTATAGGTGGCAATTCGTGACGCGCAACACATTCGGCATGAACGTGCCAACTCGTGTCGGAATCGACGCCGCGGGTCCCATCAGATGCCCGAACGGGCACATTCGGACCTCAGATGGTGGTACGGGCCAACAGATCGCGCGCCTGCGGGGCGCTCTTGGGATCGCAGATCACGTCATAACGACCTGCCACGAGCTGCATCGTGGAGGCGAAGTCGCGGGTGCCACGCGTGGCCGCATACGGGATGGACGTCGAGATGACGCCGAACACGATGCCGCCGATGATGCCGAAGGCGATGGGCACCACGATGCTGCCGGTGACGACCAGGCTCAGCAGCAGACCGAAGAACAGGCCGAGCCACGCGCCCGAGGCGACACCGCCACCGATGACCTTGCCCCAGGTGAGTCGACCGAGCACGCGCTCGACCTGCATGAGATCGACTCCGACGATCGTCACGTCCTGCACCGGGAACTCGGCGTCGGAGAGGTAGTCGACGGCCTTCTGCGCCTCGGCGTAGGTGCGGTAGGAACCGATGGGCCAGCCCGACGGGGGTGTGGGCAGCCCCGGGGCCTCGCGTCCTCCGGGTCGGATCGGGTTGGTCATGTCGTGCCCTTCGTCGTCGCGCTCGGTCGATGGTGGTTCGCGGTCGCTGTGGTTCTCGGTCGCTGTCGTGCTCAGGTGGTGCGGTCGTCGCCCGGCGGCGTCCGGGTGAGACCCGCGGCGCGTCCGGTGCGTGCGAGCGCGGTCGCCATCGCCGCACTCGCCTCGTCGATCATCTCACCGCGGTGCCGCACCGCGCCGCGGGCTCCGCCCGCCGTCGACGTCGCCGTGGCGTAGGCGTCGAGCAGGTCCTCGGCCGCGTCGTAGTCGGCCTGGCGGGGTGTGAAGACCTCGTTGACGACGGCGATCTGCGACGGGTGGATGACCCACTTGCCGTCGTAACCGAGCGCTGCGGCAGCAGAGGCGATGGCGCGCAGTCGATCCGGTGCGTCGAAGGCCAGATACGGTCCGTCGACGGCGGCGAGCCCGTGCGCGCGGGCCGCCACCAGCACACTCATCAGCACATGGTGGTGGGCGTCGCCGAGGTCGTACCCCTGCGGCTGTTCACCGGTGGTGAGGGTGCGCATGCCCAGGCTCGCGGCCATGTCCGCCGGGCCGAGCACCAGCGCTTCGAGACGCGCACTGGCGGAGGCGATCTCGTCGATCCGACGCAGCGCCCCGGCGTCCTCGATCTGGGCCTGGATGCCGATGGCGCCCACCGGGAGGTCGTGGATCCGTTCGAGCTGGGTGAGGAGGAGGTCCAGTGCGATCACGTCGGCACCCCGACCGACCTTCGGCAGCACGACGGAGTGGAGGCGGGCGCCCGCCCCGGCGACGACGTCGATCACGTCGGCATGGGTCCACGGCGTCGACCACGCGTTGACCCGCACGGCCCGTCGCGCGCATCGCCAGTCGTCGGCGTTGAGGGCGTCGACGACCGCGGCCCGGGCGGCGACCTTCGCGTCGGGGGCCACGGCGTCCTCGAGATCGCAGAACACCTCGTCGGCCGACAGCGCCCGCGCCTTGGTGAGCATGGCCGCCGAACTGCCCGGCACCGCCAGGACCGATCGGCGCAACACGCCTCGGGGGTCCACCCGATCCATCGCGTCTCCCGTCACGTCGACGACGCCACGGTCTGCGGAGATCCCGGCATCGCGGTCGCTATTCCGGCATCACGGTCCGCGCGGGTGTCGTCATCGACACACCACGTCGATCAGCCGAGGGCTCGCACTACCCTGTCAGCCATGGCAGCAGTGAGCAAGGTGTTCGTGGCCAGGCTCGCGGGCCTCGCGGTCTTGGGTCCCGACGGCGAGTCGATAGGTCGGGTACGCGATCTCGTCCTGTCGCTGCGCTTCGACTCGGCCCCACCGCGGGCACTCGGTCTGGCGGTCGAACTCAGCACCCGGCGACGCATCTTCGTGCCCATGCTGCGGGTGACCAGCATCGAACCGACGTCGGTGAACCTCAACACCGGCACCGTGAGCATGCGGCGGCTGAACCTGCGTCCCGGTGAGTCGCTGGCGATAGGGCAGATCCTCGACAGTCGCGTGCAGGTCGTCGACCCCGATCTCCCCGAGCTCGCCGGCGCCGACATGCACGTGGTCGACCTGGGCATCGAGCGCAACCGCACCCGCGACTGGGTGATCTCCCGGGTCGCGCTGCGCGGCACCCGCTCGGGACTCGGCCGACGCGGCGAGACCCACGTGGTGGGCTGGTCGTCGGTGCGCGGTCTCACCCACAGCAGCCTCGAGCAGCCCGGACAGGGTGTGACGCAGGCACTCTCGCAGTTCGAGGGGATGCGCGCGGCCGACGTCGCCAACGCCCTGCGGGAGCTGCCCTCCAAACGCCGCCAGGAGATCGCCGGGGCCCTCGACGACGAACGCCTCGCCGACGTGATCCAGGAGCTCCCCGTCGACGACCAGACCGAACTGATCGGCCGGATGGAGGTCGACCGGGCCGCCGACGTCCTCGAGGCGATGGATCCCGACGATGCCGCCGACCTCCTCGGTGAGCTGCCCGACACCGAGGCCGAGGCCCTCCTGCAGCGGATGGACCCCGAGGAATCGGCGCCGGTGCGACGGCTGCTGTCGCACTCCCCCGACACCGCCGGTGGCCTCATGACACCCGAGCCGCTCATCGTGACGGCCAGCACGACCATCGCCGAGGCGCTGGCCCGTGCACGCAACCCCGACCTCACCCCGGCGTCGGCGAGCCTGACCTTCGTGGTCCGCCCGCCGACGGCCACGCCGACCGGGAAGTACCTCGGGTGCGTGCACCTGCAGGCGCTGCTGCGCGAACCGCCGGCCGACCTCGTCGGCGGCATCCTCGACACCGACCTCGCACGACTGGGTCCCGAGGACTCGCTCGAGGCGGTGACCCGCTACTTCGCCACCTACAACCTCGTGTGCGGACCGGTCGTCGACGCCGAGGGGCACCTCCTCGGTGCGGTCACCGTCGACGACCTCCTCGACCATCTGCTGCCCGAGGACTGGCGTGAGAACGAACCCGACGACGACACCGTCGCCGCGGGCCGGTCGAGGGTGCGGGGAGGCCTGTCGTGAGCCCCGACTCCTCCGCACGGGGCGGACGCCGCCTCGACACCCCGACGAAGGGTCGGCGCCGTCTGCCGTTCCATCTCGACGCCGACATCGTCGGTGTGTACAGCGAACGACTCGCTCGATTCCTCGGCACCGGCCGCTACCTCGCCATCCAGACCGTCGTGGTCATCGTGTGGATCGCACTGAACATGGTTGCGCTGAGCATCCAGTGGGATCCCTACCCGTTCATCCTGCTCAACCTCGCGTTCTCGACCCAGGCCGCCTACGCGGCACCGTTGATCCTGTTGGCCCAGAACCGTCAGGAGAACCGCGACCGGGTGGCCCTCGAGGAGGACCGGATGCGCGCGGAACAGACCAAGGCCGACACCGAGTTCCTCGCCCGCGAGCTCGCCGCGGTGCGCCTCGCCGTCGGCGACACCGTGACCCGCGACTACCTGCGACGTGAACTCGACGACCTGCTGACCGAGCTCCGCGTGGCGCTCCGCGACCCCGAGAACGCCGACGCCTCCGACACCGATCACCGCCGGGGACCGCGTACCTGACCGTTCGCCTCCCGCACGCTCGTCCCATATGTATCGTGGATCACAGCCCGGTCCGGGGGACGGTACCGACCGGGCGCGATCGACACGCCACCGTCGAAGTCGACTGTCCCGTCGGCGAACTCGTGTGTGAGAAAGCGGTGCCCCTGTGCAGTCCCGAGGTGTCATCGACGCGGCCCTGGCGCGACAACGTGCCCGTGAATCCGGTCGAGGGGGACTTTCCGGGCGGCCCTCCATGAACGCCGGCCGCTACGTCCCGATGGGGGTCGCGACACTGCTGGTCGGCGTCTTCGTCCTCGGGGCCGCGACCTCGAGTGCGCAGCGTCAACCGGCGTCGTCCCTTGCCGCCGCCGAGGTCACCCCCGCCGCGGTGATCGTCGACTCCGCCCCCCGCACGCTGGGCTTCGCCCCGCCCGCCGCACCCGCGACCGTCACGGGGGTGGGTGTGGTCACAGCCGGCGTGCGCACCCTCGCCCCCGCACTGCCCTCGGGCCCCCTGGGGATCCCGGGGATCATGCTGCGCGCCTACAAGCTCGCCGCCGACCGCGTCGGCGTCGAGAACCCCGTGTGCAAGCTGCCGTGGTTCCTCCTGGCCGGCATCGGCCGCATCGAGTCCGGGCACGCCGGCGACGGATCGGTCGACGCCTCGGGCACCACGATCAACCCCATCGCCGGTCCGGTGCTCGACGGCAGTCTCGCGGGCAACGCGGTCATCACCGACACCGACCGCGGAGCCATCGACGGCGATCCGGTCCACGATCGCGCCATGGGTCCGATGCAGTTCATCCCCAGTACCTGGGCGGCCTGGGGATCCGACGGCAACGGCGACGGCCGGGCCGACCCGAACAACATCTTCGACGCCACCTACTCCGCGGGTCGGTACCTGTGCGCCGGGGTCAGCGACATCATGAGCCCGCAGCACCGCGTCGCCGCCGTACTCCGCTACAACAACTCCCTCGAGTACGTCTCGAACGTCCTGACCTGGGCTCTGGCCTACGCGACGGGCGCGGTGCCGACCGCATCGGTCCTGGAGGTCAAGCGACCCGCGACCAGCGCCGCGCCGACACCCGGTGCACCCGGCGCGCCACCGGCGCCGTCGGGAGCGCCCGGCGCCTCCCCGACGCCCGGCGCACCCGGCGCGACACCACCGGCACCGACCGCACGCCTGCGCCTGGCGAAGGCCGCCTTCGATGTCCCGGCCACGATCGCGGTGACCTCGCCGGCCGGACCGGTGTCCTGCACCGTCGACCTCACGGTCACGGTCGCCCCCGACGGCACGTCGGCGACGGTCGGCAAGGCCGTGCTGAGCGGACAGAACCCGCTCTGCGCCATCGCCCGAACCGCGGCGCTCCCCTGGACGATCACCCCGACCGGCCCGACCACCGTCGAGGTCACCGGTGTGGGTGTCGACGCCCTCGGTACGCGGTGCGGTCCGATCGGGCTCGCCGGCGAGCTCAGCGGCGCCCTGACCGCGGCGGCCGCGCCCACCGGACCGTGTGTGATCCGTTCGCTCACCCTGCGGCCCACACCGTCGCTGGCCCTCGCGCGGTAGAACCGCCCGCTCGCCCACCGGCGGATCAGGGGTCGCTCGCCGGCGGATACGCTGAGTGACGATGAACGACGACACCGCATCCGCGATCCGCACCGCCCTGGCCAAGGTGACCGACCCCGAGATCGGGAAACCGATCACCGACCTCGGCATGCTGAAGTCGGTCACCGTGGCCGACGACGGCAGCGTCGACATCGGGATCTACCTCACGACGTCGGGCTGCCCCCTGCGCACCGAGATCACCGAGCGCGTCACGACCGCCGCCTCCGACGTCCCCGGCGTCGGTGCGGTGCGGGTGGAACTCGACGTGATGGACGACGAGCAGCGCACCGAACTGCGCAAGTCGTTGCGCGGCGACCGGGCCGAACCGGTGATCCCGTTCGCCCAGCCCGGATCGCTGACCCGCGTGTACGCGGTCGCCTCGGGCAAGGGCGGTGTCGGCAAGTCCAGCGTGACCGTCAACCTCGCGGCCGCCCTCGCCGAACGCGGTCTCACCGTGGGCGTCCTCGACGCCGACATCTACGGCCACTCGGTGCCCCGCATGATGGGCAACGACGCCAAGCCCACACAGGTCGAGAAGATGATCATGCCGCCCATGGCGCACGGCGTGAAGTTCATCTCCATCGCCCAGTTCACCAGCGGCAACACGCCGGTCGTGTGGCGCGGGCCGATGCTGCACCGCGCGCTGCAGCAGTTCCTCGCCGACGTCTACTGGGGCGACCTCGACGTGCTGCTCCTCGATCTCCCGCCGGGCACCGGCGACATCGCCATCTCGATCGCCCAGCTGATCCCCGGGGCCGAGATCCTCGTGGTCACCACTCCCCAGCAGGCCGCCGCCGAGGTCGCCGAGCGCGCCGGGGCGATCGCCCTGCAGACACGACAGAAGATCGCCGGCGTGGTGGAGAACATGTCGTGGATGGAACTGCCCGACGGCAGCCGCATCGAGCCGTTCGGTTCCGGCGGCGGCGCGTTGGTGGCCGAACGGCTCACGCGCGCGGTCGGCTCCGAGGTCGCCCTGCTCGGCTCGATCCCGTTGGAGACGGCGCTGCGCGAGGGTGGCGACAGCGGCGTGCCGCTCGTGCTCTCCGACCCGACATCACCTGCCGGGGCCGCGTTGCGCGACATCGCCCAGCGCCTCGCCGTACGTCGCCGGGGCCTGGCGGGGATGTCGCTGGGCATCGACACCGCGCGCAACGCCTGACCGCCCGGAGTCCGGACGGCTAGGTCGCGTCCCAGTCGACGACCGAGCGCTTCGTGGGCTGATCGGGCGTCGTCGGCGTGCGTGGCGTCGGTTTCTCGGCGTCGGGTCTCGCCGCCTTCGACAGGTCCGGCGAGGTCTTCTTGGTGAGCGACGGACCGGGACCATCGGTCGTCAGTGCGGGCGCCGGGGTCGGGTTGATCTCGGGCATGGGCGCCGAGACGGGTTTGATCCGGGTGTCGTCATCGAAGTTGCCCGAGAAAAACGAGTCGTCGCCGTCGAGCAGATGCTTGGTGATCAGCGACCGCGGCGTCATCCCCCGCAGCTCGTTGAGCTCGGCCAGCGGTTTGCGGAAATCCTCGAAATCGGGTCCGAGGTCGTCCTTGAGCTGGTTGGTCGCCCCGGCCGCGTACTCGCGCACCTGACGCAGCGACTTCATCGTCCAGCTGACGGCACCGGGCAACCGCTCGGGTCCGAGGATGACCAGACCGGCCACCAGGAGTACCAGGAGCTCGCCCCATCCGACACTGCTGAACACAGTTGCAGGCTACTCAGTCGGCCGCGGGCGTGATGGACGCGGTGAAGGTTCGACCGTCTCGCCAGTAGCTCAGCGGCACCGACTTGCCGATGGTCGAGGTCCGGACCGCGACCGTGAGCTCGTCGGCACCGTCGATGGGACGGTTGTCGAACTCGGTGATGACGTCGCCCTCGCGCAGACCCGCACCCGCCGCCGGGGAGCCACCGACGATGTTGCCGATACGCGCGCCGAGGACCTTGTCGTTGCGCACGGAGCTGGCGCTGACACCTATCTGGGCGTGGGTGACCTTGCCGTCGCGGATGAGCGCCTGCGCCACCGTGCGCGCCTCGTCGATCGGGATCGCGAAGCCGAGACCGATGGAACCGCCACCGGGCACGAGACCCGCGGTGTTGATCCCGACGACCCGCGCGTTGTCGTCGACGAGCGGACCACCGGAGTTGCCAGGGTTGATGGCGGCGTCGGTCTGGATGCCGTCGATCACCGCGTCGGTGTCGGACGTGTCGTCCGGGCGGAGCGGTACCGCGCGATGCGTCGCGCTCACGATCCCGCTCGTGACGGTGCGGTCGAGACCCAGCGGCGAACCGAACGCGATGACCTCTTGGCCGATCTCGAGATCCGCGGAGTTCCCCAGAGATGCGACCGTCAGGTTGTCGACGCCGTCGACCTTGAGAACCGCGAGGTCGGTCCGGATGTCGCGACCGACGATGCGGGCCGGGACCCGCTGACGGTCGAAGAACGTCACCTCGAGCGACGCGCGCTCGGTCGCGGCCTGGGAGATGACGTGGTTGTTGGTGACGATGTAACCGGACTTGTCGAGGACGACCCCGGAACCGGTGCCGATCGAGTTCGCGGTCCGGACGTTGATCGCGACCACCGCCCTCTCCACCGCCTGTGCGACCTGCGCGACACGTCCGCCGCCGGCGCGCGGGGCGTTGTCGCCGTTGCCGAGGGAGACCGTGCTCGAGTGCAGGGGCGGCACGACCTCGGCGGTCAGGCGACCGAACAGGCCGCCGACCAGACCGACCGCCAGGGCGACGACGGCGAGGATCGCCAACGCCCGCCAGCTGACGATGCGGTCGAAGAGCAGTTCGCGGACGCCGAGCTTCGCGCCGGGCAACACCGGGGTGGGCGCCGGTGCGGCGGCCAGCGCCGGTGCGTCGAGACCGGCCACGCTCGCCGGATCACGCCAGGGGTCGGGGGGCGTCGACGGCGTGACGGTCTCGCCGTAGCGCGAGTCGGGATCACGCTGCACGGCCTCATCGGCGCCGGGTGGACGGGAGAACGCTTCCCGCAGAACGGGATCGGGTGCACCGACCACCGGCTGCACGGCCCGGGCGCGCTGATGTTCGGGGGCGGCGAACGAACCGTCGACACCCGCGGGACGACCGAACACCGCAGCGGTCTGCGGCGACACCGGCGAGTGGCGGCCCTGACGCGGACCCGCGCCCGGATCGGTTTTCGACGTGTTCACCGGGGAGGACGTCTCCGGCTGGCCGGACGAGGACGTCTCCGACTGGCCAAGCGAGGACGTCTCCGACGTGTCGTCGGGTGGGGGCGGGGTCATCGCGTGATGCCCTCGGCCGTGGCCGGGATCACCGATGGCGCCAACGGCTCGGACGATGCACGGGGAAGCCGGGAGCCGACAGCGGTCCACCGCGATCGGGGTTGCGGCGATCGGTGTCGCGCGAACGCTCCAGGGCGCTGCGCAGATCGATCTCCCGGCTCGGGATGTCGGCCAGGGCACCCAACAGACCCAGGGGCATGGTGATGTCCGCGCAGCCGCGCAGGGCGGTACGTGCCGCGGCCTGCGCGTCGACCTCGGCGGCGCACTCGGCACAGGCGGCGATGTGACGAGCGGCGCGCAGGTGCGCGTTCATGCGCAGTTCGCCGTCGACGTAGGCGGCGACGGCCTCGGTGGCGAGATGGTCGGTGGGGGCGAACGAACGCCCTCCGGCCGAACCGGGCGCACGGTAGTCGGTGTTCGGCGACAGCGACGACGATGCCGGACGCCGAGACGTCCGGCGTTCACGAGAACCTGCGTCACGCTGATCTGCATCGTCAGGATCGGGGCCGAACGGACCTCGTAGCCGGTCCACGGTCATCACCCCTTCGAGTCGGCGGTCTCTCACGGTCGAAACCCGAGAGCGACGAGCCGCGGGCGTGCCCCACGATAGCGAAAGCTCTCGGCGGTGTCGTGTGTCCGGCACCGAGGGGACAACGATCACCGACCCCGCCGGGTTCCCGCCGGGCGGGCCGCCGGGATCAGATCGAGGTGGTGACCGAGCGGCTGCTGGTGTGGCCGTTGGCGGCGAGGTGGTCGCGGATGGCCTGCCGACCGCGGTGGATGCGACTGCGCACCGTGCCCAGCTTCACCCCGAGCGTCGTCGCGATCTCCTCGTACGACAGACCCTCGATGTCACACAGGACGACCGCGGCACGGAACTCCGGCGCCAAGGCGTCGAGAGCCTGCTGCAGATCGGGGTCGAGGTTCGCCTCGTCGTACGCGCGGCCCGGATCGGGCGCCGAACCGGGGACGCGCTCGTAGTCCTCGGGCAGCGCCTCCATACGGATCTTCGCGCGACGGCGGACCATGTCGAGGAACAGGTTGGTGGTGATGCGGTGCAGCCAGCCCTCGAACGTGCCGGGGCGGTAGTTCGACAGCGACCGGAAGACACGGATGAAGGTCTCCTGGGTCAGATCCTCTGCGTCGTGCTGATTGCCCGACAGGCGGTAGGCGAGGCGGTAGACGCGGTCGGCGTGCTCGCGGACCAACTCGTCCCACGACGGCATGAGCGCACCGTCACCGGTCTCGTCGAACCGCGCGGTGCCCGATCGCTCCCCCGCGACGGACTCGGTGGACGCGACGGTCTCGGCCGTGGCCTGCGTGTGGTCTGCGATGTCGGCGGATCGGGGGGTGTCGATCATGTGCGCGGCTCCACTTCCTCTCGGGGTCGACGCGCGGGATGTCATCTCTGCCAGGAGAACCTCGTCATGGTCCGGGATGTTCCCGAACCGACGCGGTCCGCGGTGTCCCGCGGTGACGATCGCTGTGTCGTTGTCCATGACTCTGGTACATCGGGGTATGTGAGCCGTATGAGTGGCCTGAGCGTTGCCTGAGAGTCACGACGAGGCCCCGTCGCGGCACCGACCGTCCGTCGCCGCCACGCGCAGACGACCCCGACCTGGCCGATCGAGCGACCCGTGACGGTTAACCTGTCTGCGTGTCCGACACCCCCGGTGACCAGCCGACCGACCCGCCGACCCGCGACCCCGGCCATGAATCGCTCCGCGAGTACGCCGAATCGGCGATCGCCGAGGACGACACCCTCCTCGCCGCGAGAGAACGCGCCCACGAACTCGGTGCGGCCGCCGTCTCCCCCGCCGTCGGTGCGACTCTCTGCCTGCTGACCCGGCTGACCGATGCCCGCAACGTGGTCGAGATCGGTACCGGTGCCGGTGTGAGTGGTCTCTGGTTGCTCGCCGGGATGCGGGCCGACGGGGTGCTCACCACCATCGATCCCGACTCCGAGCACCAGCGTGCCGCCAGGGTGGCCTTCGCCGCCGCCGGCGTCGCCTCGTCGCGGACCCGCCTGATCAACGGTCGCGCCGCCGACGTCCTGCCGCGCCTCGCCGACGCGTCCTACGACGTGGTGTTCGTCGACGGCGCCGTCATCGACCAACCGCGCTACGTCACCGAGGGGCTCCGACTCCTGCGACCCGGCGGCGTGTTGCTGGTGCACGACGCCACCGCCGACGGGCGGATCGCCGACCCGTCGCAGACCGACCCCGAGACCTCGGCCGCCCGCACCGCGGCCCTGATGATCTCCGAGGACGACGGTCTGCTGCCGGTCGTCATCCCGCTCGGCCGCGGTCTGCTCGCCGCCGCACGCACCGCCCCGACCGACGACGCATGACCGACGCCCGGGCGGGTCGCCACACCTAGGGCGTGGGCGCCAGCTCGGTGAGCTCGGGATACTTCGGCGTCATGTTGTCCCCGCGCGACCGACCCCGCAGGCGACGCCCGATCCACGGCGCCGCGGCCTGAGTCGCCCACTGTCGGTTGCCCTTCCGGCGCTGTGCGGCCGAGATCTCCTCCGCGGGACCGAAGGTGACGGGGACGAGATCGTGGGCCACGCCCAGGGATTCGAGCACGCAGATCGCCATCTGGTGGTGGCCGGCCGGCGACAGGTGCATCCGGTCGAACTCCCACATCCGCCGATCGGCGAACTCGCGCATCCGCCAGAAGTCGACCAGATGGACCCCGCGGCGATCGGCGATCTCGCGCAGTAGTTCGTTGTAGATCGCGAAACGTCCACGCAGCGCGGCGAAGAGCGGTCGGGCCGCGGTGTCGAACGCGGTGAACGTGAACACCAGTGCACCGGTGTCGGCCAGAGCCCCGATCGCGGAGTCGTATCGCGCCATGAGGTCGTCGATGTCGACCGACGGGCGGAGCAGATCGTTGACGCCCGCGCAGATCGCCACCAGATCGGGCGCCATATGCAGTGCGGGGTCGAGCTGATCGGCCACCACGGGACCGAGCAACTTCCCACGGATCGCGAGGTTCGCGTAGCGCAGCGGCTCGTCACCGCGACGCGCCGCACGACGTGCGAGAACCTCCGCGGTGCGGTCCGCCCACCCACGGACACCGTTGGGGCACAACGGTTCGTCGTCGCCGACCCCCTCGGGGAACGAGTCCCCCACGGCGACGAACCGGGTGACGGCTCGGTCCGGATCGATCATGGGTCGCGTCATCACACGTCGGTGGAGAACCGCACCCCACCGTCGGGGATCGTGACCCCCGGCCACACGCGTGCGCCACGCAGCAGTTCGCACCGCGCACCGATGTCGGCGCCGTCGCCGATGACCCCGTCGCGCACCAACGCCCGGGGACCGATACGGGCACCGAACCCGATGATGCTGCGCTCCACGACCGCTCCGGCCTCGATCACGGCGCCGTCGAAGACCACCGCACCGTCGAGTCGTGCGCGGGCACCGATCTCGGCTCCGCGCCCGACGACCGTGCCGCCGACGAGGACGGCGCCGGGTGCGACGCCGGCACCCTCGTGCACGAGGGACTCACCGCGCGGCCCCGACAACGCCGGCGACGGCGCGATGCCCCGCACCAGATCCGCCGAACCCTGCACGAAGTCCTCCGGGGTCCCCATGTCGCGCCAGTAGCCGGTGTCGACGTGGGCGTGGACGTGCCTGCCGTGCGCGAGCAGACCGGGGAACACCTCACGTTCGACCGAGACCGGTCGGCCGGCGTCGATCTCCTCGATCACCGACCGCTTGAAGACGTAGCACCCCGCGTTGATCTGATCGGTCGGCGGATCCTGCGTCTTCTCCAGGAACGCCGTCACGCGACCGTCGTCGTCGGTCGGGACACACCCGAACGCGCGCGGATCGCCGACACGCACCAGGTGGATCGTGACGTCGGCACCCGACGAGTGATGGGTGTCGAGCACCGCACGGACGTCGGTGCCGCCCAACACATCCCCGTTGAAGACGAGGATCGTGTCCGCGGTCAGCTCGGGGAGCACGTTGCGAATCGCCCCACCGGTGCCGAGGGGCTCGGTCTCGGTCACGTACGACAGACGCATGCCGAGCTTCGAGCCGTCACCGAAGTGTTCGGCGAACACCTCGGCCTTGAACGACGTACCGAGCACCACGTCGGTGATGCCCGCGGCACCGATCCGCGACAGCAGGTGGGTGAGAAACGGCATGCCGGCGGTGGGAAGCATCGGCTTGGGTGCCGACAGGGTGAGCGGCCGCAGGCGGGTTCCCTTGCCGCCCACCAGGATCACGGCCTGGACACTGCCATCAGGTGTGCCGGTGTGCGTGATGTCGCCATCGGTCGGTGCCACTCATGCCTCCATCGTGGGTGGTTGAACTGCGTTCACAGTAGGCGAGTCCGCGCGGTTTCTCGCGGCCCGGCGGGCCGAGGCCACCGCCACCTTCGACCGGACCCACAGGCCCGCACCGAGCCCCGCGCGCAACGGTGCCCACCGGGCGCCCGGATGGCGATCGGCCTGGAAGCGGTAGGCGCTCTGGTGGTGGGCGGGCAGCATCAGTTCGGGGTGTTCGCCGGCGACGTGCCCCTTGCGGTGGATCACCTCGGCGCTCGGCGCGTAGACATTGAGCCAGCCGGACCGCGCCAGACGGTCGCCGAGGTCGACGTCCTCCATGTACATGAAGTAGCGCGAGTCGAACCCGTCGATGGAGTCGAAAGCGGCGCGACGGAGCAGCAGGCACGATCCCGACAGCCACCCGACGGTCCGTTCGGCGATGTCGGCGTCCTGCTGGCGGTAGCCGGCGGTCCAGGGGTTGGACTTCCACACCTTGCCCAGGACGGCGTGCCCGGTTCCCGACACCAGGTCGGGGACGCGCCGGGCGGAGGGGTAGACGGTGCCGTCGGGTTCGCGGATCAGCGGGCCGATCGATCCGGCGCGCGGACGGCGGCGCGCGACGGCGAGGAGTTCGTCGATGGACCCCGGGGTCCATTCGACGTCGGGGTTGGCCACGATCACGAACTCGACCGCGGGGTCGACCTCGGCGACCGCGCGGTTCGCGGCACCGCCGTAGCCGATGTTGGCGCCGGTGTCGACGAGGGTGACGTTGTCGAACTCGCGTTCGGCGGCCTCGGGGGCGCCGTCGGTCGAACCGTTGTCGGCGATGATCACCCGGTGGTCGACGGTGGTCGCGGTGCGCAGGCTGCGGAGAAAGGCGGTGAGATGGTCCCCCGACGAGTAGGTCACGGTCACCACAGCCAGGTCAGTCACCGGGCAAGGGTAACCAACCGTCGCCGACCGACCGCCCGGGCGGGTTCTCACACACTCGGCCCGGCCACACCGTCTGCGGCCAGCGCCGCGGTGAGCCCGGCACGCCAGTCGCGCAGCGGCGGTAGCCCCGCGGCCGCCCATGACCGACCCGACAGAACCGAATAGGACGGGCGGGGCGCAGGGCGGGGGAACGCCGCGGTCGTCGTGGGGGCGACCCGCTGCGGATCGGCGCCCACCCCGGCGAACACCGCACGGGCGAGGTCGAACCACGAGCAGCTCCCGGCGTTGGTCGCGTGCAGGGTCGCGCCCGTGAGGTCGGGACGGTCGGCGAGCGCGAGCAACCCGGCCGCCAGATCGACGGCGTAGGTGGGTGATCCGACCTGGTCGTCGACCACCGACACCGTGTCGCGTTCGGCTTCGAGGCGGCGCATCGTGGCGACGAAATCGTTGCCGCCGAGTGCACCGGTGTAGACCCATGCCGTCCGCACGACGGTCGCGCGCGGGTCGATCCCGGCGACGGCGCGTTCACCGGCGAGCTTGGTGCGGCCGTAGACCGACGCCGGCTGCGCCTCGGGATCGAGGTCGCCGGGTTCCCACGGGACCCGCTGATCGCCCGCCGCATCGGGGAACACGTAGTCGGTGGAGAGATGGATCAGTCGCGCGCCGTGCCGCGCGGTCGCCCGCGCGAGGTTCGCCGGACCGATCTCGTTGCCGAGCCGGGCCGCCTCGACGTCGGTCTCGGCCGCGTCGACCGCGGTGTGGGCCGCACAGTTGACGACGACGTCGTCGGGGGTGAGGTCGCCGAGCGCGCGGTCCACGCGCGCGGCGTCGGCGATGTCGATCTCCGCGCGACCCAGGGCCACCGTTGCGGGTCCGGTGGCGAGCAGACGGCCGACCTGCCCGCCGGCACCGATCACGATGAGACGGCCGGGTCGAGTCCCCGCCTGTCCCTGCGTGTCCTGATCGTGTGTGTCGCTCATCACCGGTAGACCCCGTCCCCTCGTTCGACGCAACCCCACATCTCGCGACCGAGCGTATCGGCCGGTCACCGCCTCCACCGATCGACGCGTTCGCGCGAGTCCGGGGGAACGACGCCGACCGTGCGGCGTTGCGTTCCCCGGTTCGGGGTCCTCGGGGACGTACCGTGAGATCGGTTCCGTCCAGACCCGTCTGTCCCATCCGCCCCACCCGTCACGACATCGAGAGGCCCACGTGCAGCAGCCACCCGACGACCCCCGCGGTCGTCGTGCCGCCCCTCGGCGCGGTGGTCGGGCCGACGGGCCCCGCGCCCGCCCGGCTGCGTCACGGACCACGGCCCCGCGTGCCCCGAGCCCCCGCACCTCGACTGCCCAGTCCTCGATTCCCCAGTCCTCGATCCCCCGGACCCCACCTCCGGCTGCCGGTACGCCCGGCACCCGCACCGCCGCCCGACCCGCGGCGAAGGCATCCGGAGCCCGCAGACCCGTCGCGCCCACGCCGGACGCCGCCGCGGTGCGTCGCGGACCGATGGCCGGACGGCTGGCGATCGCGTTGGCGTCGGTCGCCGTCCTCGTCCTCACCGGGTACGCATGGAACGGCATCACCGACCTCGAGAACAACGTCACCCGGCTCGGCGGTCTGTCGCTGGGGTCGGGCCAGGACGGCGCCGTCGACATCCTCATGGTCGGCACCGACTCCCGCACCGATGCCCAGGGCAACCCGCTGTCGCCGGCCGAGGCCGCGAAGCTCCACGCGGGCGACGAGGTCGCCACCAACACCGACACCATCCTGCTGATCCGCATCCCCAACGACGGCTCGTCGGCGACGGCCATCTCGATCCCCCGTGACTCCTACGTCGACGTACCGGGTATCGGGATGAGCAAGATCAACGCCGCCTACGGGGCGACGAAGGAGGCACGCCGGGAGGCGCTCGTCGAGTCGGGCACCTCGCCCGAACAGGCCCAGACCGAATCGACCGCCGCCGGCCGCAAAGCGCTCATCGACACCGTCGCGAAGCTCACCGGGGTGCAGGTCGACCACTATGCCGAGGTCGGTCTGGTCGGGTTCGTCCTGCTCACCGACGCCGTCGGCGGCGTCGACGTGTGCCTCAAGAACCCGGTCGACGAACCGTTGTCGGGGGCGCGGTTCCGGGCCGGCAGGCAGGTCCTCGACGGCGCTCAGGCCCTGAGCTTCGTCCGCCAGCGTCACGACCTCCCCCGGGGCGACCTCGACCGCATCGTGCGGCAGCAGGTGTTCATGGCGTCGCTGGCCCAGAAGGTGCTCTCGGCGGGGACGCTCACCAACCCCGGCAAGCTGTCCGATCTCGAGCAGGCGGTGTCACGGTCGATCGTGATCGACGACAACTGGGACATCCTCAAGTTCGTCGAGCAGCTCAAGGACCTCAGCGGCGGCAAGGTGAAGTTCGCGACCATCCCGGTGACCGACGAGCAGGGATGGAGCGAGGACGGGCAGCAATCCGTCGTCACCGTCAACCCCGTCGCGGTGCAGCGGTGGACCAGCGCCCTGCTGACGAAACCCGCGCCCGGTCGCCTCGACCGGGCCGATTACACCGTCGACGTCGTCAACGCCGGTTCGGTGGACGGACTCGCCACGAACGTCTCCAACATCGCCACCAGCCGCGGGTTCCTGCGCGGCACCACGGGCAATGCCTCGAGCCCCGACGCCACCAGCGCGGTCATGACGTCGGAACGCAACGCCGCGGCGACCGACCTCGCCCGCCAGATGGGCGGCCTGCCGGTGCAGGTCGATCCGTCGATCCCCTCCGGACACCTCAAGCTGATGCTCACCGACGCCTACACCGGCCCGGGATCGATCACCGACACCGGCGCACAGCCGGGTAGCACCGACACCGCCGCGACACCGGCGGGGGTGACCTCGACCTCGACCACCACCCCACCGATCACGGCGTCTGGGTCGGGTCCGGCCTGCGTCAACTGACCTCTCCCCGACCCGGCCGGCGGCCCCGTCGCAGCCGACCCGGGCGCGTACCGACAGGATCATCGTCATGAGCACACGTCCTGCGCCCGATGTCGCCACCGTCACCGACGCGGTGTTCGGCCCGGCCCTGGCCACCGACCCCGCGAGCCCGCTGTTCACCTTCTACGACGATGCCTCCGGGGAACGGACCGAGCTGTCGACGCTGACCGCGGTGAACTGGGCGGCGAAGACGGCGAACTTCCTGCGCGACGAGATCGGCGTCGCACCCGGCGACCGGGTGGCCGTCGACCTGCCCGAGCACTGGCAGACGTTCACGATCCTGCTCGGCGCCTGGTGGGCCGGTGCCGAGGTGGTGCTCGGCAGCGATCCGTCGGTGTCGGTCGCGTTCTGCGCCCACGACCGCCTCGACGCGCACGCCGACGTCGACGAGGTCGTCGTGGCACCGCTCGACCCGTTCGCGCTCCCCGTCGCCGACCTCCCGATCGGCGTCACCGACTTCGGGTCGGGGGTGCGGGTGCACGGCGACCAGTTCGCACCGATCGTGGGCGGTCCCGCCGCGCTGGACGGCCGCACCGTCTCCGAGATCGTCACCGCCGCGACCGCCCGGGCGGCGGCCGACACCATCACCGCGGGTTCCCGCGTGATGTCGACCTGCCGCTGGGACACCGCCGACGGCCTCATACGCGGCGTGCTCGCGACACCTGTCGTCGGCGGGAGCCTGGTCCACGTCTCCCACGCCGACGCCCATGCGATGGCGGGGCGTGTCGACACGGAAAAGGCGACCGTCTCACTGTCGTGAGGCGGCCGCCCGTGTCCGTCGTGGGCTGCGGCGGAGGTCAGCGCAGCAGCGCGCGCGACATCACGACCCGCTGGATCTGGTTCGTGCCCTCGTAGATCTGCGTGATCTTGGCGTCGCGCATCATCCGCTCCACCGGGAAGTCACGCGTGTAACCCGCGCCGCCGAACAGCTGCACCGCGTCGGTGGTGACCGACATCGCGACATCGGAGGCGAAGCACTTCGAGGCCGAGGAGATGAAGCCGAGGTTGGGCTCGCCGCGTTCAGCGCGCGCCGCGGAGGTGTAGACCATGAGTCGCGCGGCCTCCACCTTCATCGCCATGTCGGCGATCATGAACTCGACGCCCTGGAACTGCGAGATCGTCTTGCCGAACTGCTTGCGCTCCTTGACGTACTCGATGGTCTTGTCGAGCGCGCCCTGCGCGATGCCGACCGCCTGCGCGCCGATCGTGGGACGGGTGTGGTCGAGGGTCTGCAACGCGGTCTTGAACCCGGTGCCCTCCTCGCCGATGAGGCGATCGGCGGGGATCTCACAGTTCTCGAAGTAGAGCTCCGCGGTGGGCGAGCCCTTGATACCGAGCTTGCGCTCGTAGCCACCGGTCGAGAAACCCGGATCGTCCTTGTGCACCATGAACGCCGAGATGCCGTTCGAGCCCTGCTCGGGATCGGTCACGGCCATGACGGTGTACCAGGTCGACTTGCCGCCGTTGGTGATCCACGCCTTGCCGCCGTTGAGGACCCAGCCCTCGGAGGTCTTCTTGGCCCGGGTCCGCATGGAGGCGGCGTCGGAACCGGCCTCACGCTCGGACAGGCCGTAGGAGGCGAGCAGACCACCGGAGGCGATGTCGGGCAGGACCTGCTTCTTGAGTTCGTCGGATCCGCTGAGGATCAGGCCCATCGTGCCGAGCTTGTTGACCGCGGGGATCAGCGAGGCCGACGCGTCGACGCGGGCGACCTCCTCGATCACGATGCAGGCGGCGACCGAATCGCCACCCTGTCCCTCGAACTCCTCGGGGACGTGGATCGCGTTGAAGCCCGATGCGTTGAGGGCATCGAGGGCCTCCTGCGGGAAGCGGGAGTTCTCGTCGACGTCGGCCGCGTGCGGCTCGATCTCCTTCTCCGACAACGCGCGGATGGCCTCGCGCAGCGCCTCGTGCTCCTCCGGCAGCGCGAAGAGGTCGAAATCTGGGTTGCCGGACATGTCGCGTCTCCTCAAATGTGATGTTTCACCTCCCATGCTAACCCTCGACCCGACGAGTGTTACCGGGCGGTAACCGGCGCGACGCTGGTGTGACGGCACGCACTCTGCGACGCTTGCGCCATGCCGACAGCCCCCGGAGGACCCCGTGACGAATGACTCCCTCGCCGACTTCGACCGCATCGAGTTCTCCGCCGAGGGACGCACCGCACCGGTGTACCGACTCGGCACGGGGCCCGCGGTGATCGTCATCTCCGAGATGCCGGGCATCACCCCCGCGGTCGCGGGGTTCGCGCGCACCGTGGCCGGGGTGGGACTGACCGCGGTCATGCCGCACCTGTTCGGCGTCGACGGCAAGGACCCCCTCGACGCGCGCATCCCTGCACTCGGGGCGGTGTCGACGATCGCCCGCGCCATCGTCCCGGCCTGCATCAGCCGCGAGTTCACGGTGCTGGCGACCGGCAAGTCGTCACCGGTGGTGCGGTGGCTGCGCGCCCTTGGTGCGGCCGAGCACGAGCGCTGCGGCGGTCCCGGCATCGGCGCGGTCGGCATGTGTTTCACCGGAGGGTTCGCGCTCGCCATGGCCGCCGACGACCGCCTCATCGCGCCGGTGCTGTCGCAGCCGTCGTTGCCGTTCGGCGTCAGCCGGAGTCGCACCCACAACATCGACATCTCCCCCGCCGACCTCGCCACGGTCAAGAACCGCTGCGCCACCGGCGATCTCGGCGTGCTGGGACTGCGGTTCGCGGGCGATCGCGCCTGCCCTCCCGCGCGCTTCCGGTGGCTCGCCGAACAACTCGGCGACGCGTTCACCGCGATCGAGATCCCCGACGACGCGGCGAACCCCGACTCACTGGCCCCGCCGCACTCGGTGCTCACCGAGCATCTCGTCGACGCTCCGGGAGAACCGACGCGTGCGGCTCTCGACGAGGTGCTCGATCTCTTCCGACGGCGACTGCTGCCCACCGGGTAGCGCGGCGTCAGTCGCCGATGAGGGTGCGGCGCAACGCCGCGTCCTTCTCGAGGACCATCCGTTCGAGGTTGCGCTGGAACGCCTGCATCCGGGCCAGCAGGACCGGGTCGGCGGTGGCGATGATCCGCACCGCCAGCAGCCCCGCGTTGCGGGCCCCACCGATCGACACCGTCGCCACCGGCACCCCGGCGGGCATCTGCACGATCGACAGCAGCGAGTCCATGCCGTCGAGATACTTCAGCGGCACGGGGACACCGATCACCGGCAGCGGCGTGGCCGAGGCCACCATTCCCGGCAGGTGCGCAGCGCCGCCGGCACCGGCGATGATCACCGAGATGCCGCGGTCGGCGGCCCCGGCGGCGTAGTCGAGCATGCGCTGCGGGGTGCGGTGCGCCGAGACGACACCCACCTCGAACGGCACCTCGAACTCGGCGAGCGCCTCGGCGGCGGCCTCCATCGTCGGCCAGTCGGAATCGCTGCCCATGATGAGGCCCACACGGGGACCCGAGGGACTCGTGCCGGCCGGATCGGGGGCGATCGGATCGGGTCGCGTCGCATCATCCATCGTGTTCATCCCACCCGTCGGTCCACACCGCGGTCGACATCCAGTGCGCCGCCCGCTCGGCGCGTTCGCGCACGGTCGCGACATCGTCGCCGGGTGCACCGACGATGTTCACGTGACCGATCTTGCGTTCGGGCCGTTCACCTTTCGCGTACAGGTGCACGCGGGCGTCGGGCATCCGGGCCATCAGGTGGTGGCACCGCTCGTCCATCGACATCGCCGGCGCCGAGTCGGCGCCGAGGATGTTGGCCATCACGGTGACCTCCGCACGGGCGCGGGTGTCCCCCAGCGGATAGTCGAGTACCGCACGCAGGTGCTGCTCGAACTGCCCGGTGACCGCCCCGTCCATCGACCAGTGACCGCTGTTGTGCGGACGCATCGCGAGCTCGTTGATCGACAGCCGGCCGTCCTGTGTCTCGAACAACTCGACCGCCATCACCCCGACGACGCCGAGCTCGTTCGCCAGTCGCAGCGCGATCGTCTGCGCCTGGGTGGCGAGCTCGTCGGAGAGATCCGGTGCGGGGGCGATCACGACCGCACACTGCCCGTTGCGCTGCACGGTCTCCACCACCGGCCACACCGCGCCCTGACCGAACGGCGAGCGCGCCACCATCGCCGACAGTTCGCGGCGCATCGCGACCCGGGCCTCGGCCAGCAAGGGCGTGCCGTCGGCGACCGATCGTGTCAGCACCGCGACGGCGTCGTCGAGATCGTCGGGCATCCACACGCCGCGACCGTCGTACCCGCCGCGGATCGCCTTGAGCACGACGCGCCCGTCGTGGCGGGCGAAGAAGCCGCGCAGCGTCGCCTCGGCGTCGGGGCCGTCGAGGTCGACGAAGTCGGGAACCGGCAGCCCCATCTCCGACAGTCTGCGGCGCATCACGGACTTGTCCTGCGCATGGACGAGCGCCTCGGGCGGCGGCAGCACGTTCACGCCCTCGGCCACCAGCGCGTGCAGGAGGTCGGTCGGGACCCCCTCGTGATCGAAGGTGACCGCGACCGCGCCCGCGGCCACCCGTCGCAGGTCGTCGAGGTCGTCGTGGGAGCCGAGCACGACGTCGGGGGTGACGAGTGCCGCGGGTTCGTCAGCCGAGGCCGCCAACACCCGGAGCCGCTGCCCCAGCGCGATCGCGGCCTGGTGCGTCATCCGCGCGAGCTGCCCACCGCCGATCATCGCCACCGTCGGCAACGCGCCCGGCCCGCTCGCGACGGCGCGCGGCGCTGTGTTCTGACCCGTCGACTCTTGGCTCACGGCTGACCATGGTGTCACGCCCGACCCGCTCCGCGATGACGCACCGCCGTCGGGTGGGTCACCCACCGACCCCGCAGTTCACCGCCACGATGACAATGTTTCGCCGATCGTTTCGTAGACTCGTGACTTGTGTCGACTATCGACGGGCTCATTGCCCGTACCCCGGCGCCGATCCGGCGACTGGCGCTCCGCCACCACGAACTGATCAAGTTCGCGATGGTCGGTGGCACCACGATGGTCTTCGACATGGCCATCTTCTACTCGTTGAGCCTCACCATCCTCGAGCAGAAGCCCGTGATCGCGAAGGTCATCTCGGGCACGCTCGCGACCCTGCTGAGCTACGTCCTCAACCGGGAGTGGGCGTTCAAGAACCGCGGCGGCCGCGAGACCCACCACGAGGCGCTGCTGTTCTTCGTGATCAGCGGAATGGGTGTGGTCCTGCAGGCCGCGCCCCTGTTCATCGCCAACAACCTGTTCGACGTCCGCAACCACGCGAGCGTCGCCGCGCTCGTGGTCATCGACTTCATCCTCGGATACGTCATCGGCAACGTCCTGCAGATGGTGTTCCGGTTCTGGGCGCTGCGGAAGTTCGCGTTCCCCGAGACACAGGGCAACGAGGACACCGAGGTCGAAGCCCTCGCCACCGGTCAGGTCACCATCGGCGACGCCGACCCCGACTCGCTCGGCCGTCGCTGACGGCTAAGACGCCTCAGCGTGGCTCGCGGACGGCCACCGCCACCCGATCACGCGGACCGGTGAGCGGCCCGCCCTCGCCGGTCGGCACCACGATGCTGAACGTCGCCGGACGACGGGTCGTCAGCTCGAGTCGCCCGCCGTCGGCCTCGACCAACGCACGCGCCAGCGACAGCCCGACGCCGCTCGACCCGGCCGCGGAGTAGCCGCGCCGGAAGATCAGCTGCACGCGGTCGTCGGGGACGCCGGACCCCTCGTCACCCACCGCGACCCGCAACATGCCCGCCCCCACCAGTTCGGCGACCTCCACCCGACACACCCCGCCGCCGTGGCGCAGGGAGTTGTCGATGAGCACCGAGACCGCCTCGCGCAGCCGGCTCGGGGTCGCCCAGGCGGTGCTCTCGCCCGAATAGGTCACCTCCAGCTCACGCCCGGCCTGGTGGAACGACTCGGTGAAGTCCCGGACCAACGGATCGACGGTGCCGTGGACGTCGATCGGCCCCGTCGGCAGCACGGCGGAGTCGCGGGACACCGCGATCAGCTCGTCGAGTTCGCGATTGAGCCGCTCGACCTGCTCGTGTGCCGCCTCGGCCTCGTCGACGACATCGGGGTCGGGATGCAGCGAGAGCTCGTCGAGCCGCAGCTGGATCGCGGTGAGACGGCTCCGTAGCTGATGGGACACCTCGCCGACGATCTCGCCCTCGCGTTCGAGGCGCAGCGCGATCTCGCGGTTGGCGACCTCGAGCGCGCTCGACACACGGTCGAGTTCGACGATGCCGTGCGATTTCCACGCGGAGTGGAAGTCGCCCTGCGCCATGCTCGAGGCACGTTCGGCGAGTTCCTCGAGGGGGTCGGCGAGGCGTTTCGCGGTCACCGCCGCGACGACGGTGCCGGCCGCGACCGACGCGGTGAGGACCAGTGCGACCACGCCCACCGCGGTCCACTGATTGCCGCGCACCTGCGACAACGGGATCTCCATGGTGATCGCGCCGGCGTCGCCGAGGCTCACCGACTCGCTCACCGTCGCGCCGTCGAGGGTGTCGCCGATCGCGGTGCGGTCACTCTCGCCGGGCGCCGCCGGGTACTCCAGTTCCAGACGGCCGCCCGCGGGGAGCAGGAGACGGAACGGGGCGGTGTCGAGGGCCACGGCGTTCGGCCCGCCGTCGGATTCCTGGTCGATCAGCTCACCCGACACCCGCTTGAGCCGCTGGTCGAGATCCTGATGGGCGAGGTCGTCGACCCACCACCACGCGGTGAACATCAGCGGCAGCCCGAGCAGGAACCCGATGCCCATCACCATGGCGATCATCGACAGCAGGATCCGTCTGCGCACCGCGCGCCTCTTCTCGGTCGGTGATGGGGATTTAGTCGGGATCGAACCGGAAGCCGACACCGCGCACGGTGACGATCCGCTTGGTGCGACCGGCCTGATCGTCCCCGATCTTCCGCCGCAGCCACGACACGTGCATGTCCAGGGTCTTCGACGATCGCAGATCCGCAGATCCCCACACCTCGGTGAGGATCTCCTCACGGCTGACCACCTCGCCGCCCCGTTCCATCAGGAAGCGCAGCAGGTCGAACTCGCGGTTGGCCAGCGTCGCGTCCCTGCCGCCCACCAACACCCGCCGACCGCGGGCGTCGAGTTGGATGTCGCCGGCCTCGAGCACCAGGTCGACGCCCTGCTTGCGGCGCAGCAGCGCGCGCACCCGGGCCAGCAGCTCGGCGAGTCGGAACGGTTTGCCGACGTAGTCGTCGGCACCGGCGTCGAGGCCCACCACGAAGTCGACCTCGTCGGTGCGGGCGGTGAGCATGAGGACGGCGAGTTGCGGCCGCGCGGCGCGCACACGACGGCACACCTCGAGGCCGTCCATCTCGGGCAGCCCGAGATCGAGGACGAGCAGCTCGAACCGGTTGTCGCGGGCCCGTTCGAGCGCGTCGGGTCCGGTCGTCACGATCTCGCACCCGTACCCCTCGCGGGTGAGTGCACGGGCCAGGGGCCCGGCGATGGCCTCGTCGTCTTCGGCCAGCAATACGTCGGTCACGAGAACACGGTACGGATCAGCGCCGTCGACCGCCGTCGAACCCGTCCCCGGGCCGCGTGCCGGACTCGGGGTCGAACACCTCGTGGTAAAGCAGCGAATGGACCTTCTCGACCTGCGGGATGTCGTCGAACGACAACGGATCCTCCGACGCCGACTCGATGATCAGGGTCCCGGTGCGCAGCATCCGGTCGATCACGCCGTGTCGGAACTCGACGGAGTTGATCCGCTGCAACGGGATGTCGATGCCCGACCGCGTGAGGATCCCGTTGCGGAAGGTGACACGCCGGTCGGTCAGGACGAAGTGGGTGGTGCGCCAGGAGATCAGGGGTCGCAGGAAGAACCAGACGACCACCACCGCCCACACGACCGCGATCACGATCCACAGCACCGACCGTGTCGATCCGGAGAGATCACTCGAGGTGTAACCCGCGGCGACGCCCGCGAGCGCGGTTACCACCAGGAAGATCAGCGTGGGCAGGATCAGGCACTTCCAGTGCGGATGACGGTGCAGGACGACGTGCTCGCCGTCGGCGAGGATGTTCTCCGGGTACCCCATCGGTGCGCCTTTCGCCAGGTGTCCGCGCGGGTGCGGCGATGATGAGGCTAGCCCTAGATCGGACATCGCGGGCCCCGTGTCGCGGTGTCGGCGGGTGCCGACTCGCTACACTCGGGCGACGATCGCTCCGAACCGAACGCCGGTCCCGGCGGCGGGAACACACCCGAGCGGGAGGCGCCCGATGAGCCCACGACCCCAGTACCCGAACGAGCCCGACGACCCGCGCACGCGCGCGTACGGCCAGGCCGACCACGACCCGTACCGGGCCGATGCGTACCGCGGGGACTCCTACGGCAACACCTCCGCCTATGCGGCGGACTCCTACGCCGCGGGCTCGTACGGCAATGATCCGTATGCGCGCGACCGCTACGCCGATCCCCATCCGGCGCAGGCGAAGCGGGCCCGCGCGCCCCGACCGCCGCGGCGCGGACCGCAGATCAACACCGGGCTGTTCATCGGCGGCGTGCTGGCGACCGCGGTCGTCACCGCTCTCGCGGCGTGGTTGATCGCATGGATCATCCGGGTCATCAGCCAACGCATCACCGAGACCGGCAAGTTCGGGGTCTGGAACCCGGTGTCGCAGGACGAGTACTGGTTCGCCGTCGTCGGGGCGCTCTGCGCGCTGCTCGCCGGTGCGCTCTGGTACGTGCTGCAGCTGACCACGCCGTCGCCCGATCAGTTCTTCAGCTGGATCGTGGGCCTGCTGATCGCCGCCGCGGTCCTGCTTCCCCTGCTGCTGTCGCAGGAGTGGACCACCGGAATCGGCACCGCGATCATGCACCTCGTGATCGGACTGCCCATCCTGTTCCTCATCTCCGCGATGGGTTCGAAGAGCGTGGAGAGCTACCGCTGATCAGGTCAGCGGCCGCAGGTGGGTCACGTCGCCGGCGTTGACCGCGATCGCGGGCCCGCCGGACTCCGGCGTGATGACGATCCGGCCGGTCTCGTCGACGTCGGACGCCGTCCCGACCAGGGTCCTCGACTGCGGCAGGTCGACCCGCACCCGCGTCCCGAGCGTCCCGCACACCGCGCGATAGTCCTCGGCGAGCGCGGCGAGGTCGTGGGGCCATCGGGACAGTTCCCGCGCCATCGAGGCCAGGACCGCACCGGCCAACCGTGAACGGTCCACCGACGTGCCGGTGACGAGGTTCAACGACGTCGCCGTCGGGACGGGCAACGCGTCGGCCGACAGCCCGGTGTTGACGCCGATGCCGACCACCACCGATCTCCCGACCCCCGAGTCCTGGGGGCCATGCGCGAGTTCGGCGAGGATCCCCGACACCTTCAGGCCGTCGACGAGTACGTCGTTGGGCCATTTCACCTGCGAGGAGACACCGGTGACCTCGACGATCGCGGCGACCACCGCCACACCGGTGAGCAGCGGGATCCATCCCAGCGCGCCGGCCGCCGCCGGGCCGTGGGCGTCGACGACCATCGACATCGCCAGGTGGGTGCCCGGGACCGACACCCACCGACGCCCCTGCCGGCCCCGCCCGTCGACCTGCTCCTCGGCGATCAGCACCGCACCGACACAATCCTGCTCGGCGCAGCGGGCCACCAGGTCGGCGTTCGTCGACCCGGTGCGGTCCACCACCTCGATCGGACCCCACGACGGACCGGCGACCGCTTCGACGGCGTCGGGCCGCACCGGCTCGAACGGGACGGGTTCGGGAGGCGCCGCAGACATGCGATCACCCTAGGCCCGGCGGGTCCACGGGGGCGTCGCCGACCAAACATGAGACACACTCAGGTTGGGTCGGTCCGCACGACCGAGCGTGCGCTCGTTAGCATCGTTGCCATGACGACTGCCTCGCGCGACGCCGACAGCGCACCCGACATCCACACCACCGCGGGAAAGCTCGCCGACCTGCGCGGACGCCTCGCCGAGGCCGCCGAACCGGTGGGGCCGGCCGCGATCGAGAAGGTCCACGAGAAGGGCAAGCTCACCGCCCGTGAGCGCATCACCCACCTCCTCGACGAGGGATCGTTCGTCGAACTCGACGCGTTGGCCCGGCACCGGAGCACCAACTTCGGGCTCGCCTCACGCCGCCCGCTCGGCGACGGCGTGGTGACCGGGTACGGCACCATCGACGGCCGCGAGGTGTGTGTCTTCAGCCAGGACTCGACGGTGTTCGGCGGCAGCCTCGGTGAGGTCTACGGCGAGAAGATCGTCAAGGTGATGGATCTCGCGGTGAAGACCGGCCGACCGCTGATCGGCATCAACGACGGCGCCGGCGCCCGCATCCAGGAGGGCGTGGTGTCCCTCGGCCTCTACGGCGAGATCTTCCACCGCAACGTCCGCGCGTCGGGTGTCATCCCCCAGATCTCGCTGATCCTCGGCGCCGCCGCCGGTGGCCACGTCTACTCCCCGGCGCTCACCGACTTCGTCGTCATGGTCGACAAGACCAGCCAGATGTTCATCACCGGCCCCGACGTCATCAAGACCGTCACCGGCGAGGACGTCACGATGGAGGATCTCGGCGGCGCGCAGACCCACATGTCGAAGTCGGGTACGGCGCACTACGTCGCCTCCGACGAGGAGGACGCCCTCGACTACGTCCGCGAACTGCTCGGGTACCTGCCGAGCAACAACCGCGGCGAGGCTCCGCGTCTGCCCGTCGACCAGCCCGCGGCCGGGTCGATCGAGGACACGCTCACCGACGAGGACATCGAGCTCGACACCCTCATCCCCGACTCGCCGAATCAGCCCTACGACATGCACGAGGTGATCCGCCGGATCCTCGACGACGACGAGTTCCTCGAGGTGCAGGCGGGGTACGCCGCGAACGTGATCGTCGGGTTCGGTCGGGTCGACGGCCGCAGCGTCGGGATCGTCGCCAACCAACCGACCCAGTTCGCCGGCTGCCTCGACATCAACGCCTCGGAGAAGGCGGCCCGGTTCGTGCGCACCTGCGACTGCTTCAACATCCCGATCATCACCCTCGTCGACGTCCCCGGCTTCCTGCCGGGCACCGAGCAGGAATACAACGGGATCATCCGCCGCGGCGCGAAGCTGCTCTACGCATACGGCGAGGCGACCGTCGGCAAGATCACCGTCATCACCCGCAAGGCCTACGGCGGCGCGTACGACGTCATGGGCTCCAAGCACATGGGTGCCGACGTGAACCTGGCCTGGCCGACGGCCCAGATCGCGGTCATGGGCGCCTCGGGCGCTGTCGGGTTCGTCTACCGCGGCCGCCTCAAGGAGGCCGCGGCCAACGGCGAGGACGTCGACGCGTTGCGTCTGCAGTTGCAGCAGGAGTACGAGGACACGCTGGTGAACCCGTATGTCGCCGCCGAGCGCGGCTATGTCGACGCGGTCATCCCGCCGTCGCACACCCGTGGCCAGATCGCGACCGCCCTCAAGCTCCTCGAGCGCAAGATGGTCTCGATGCCGCCGAAGAAGCACGGGAACATCCCCCTGTGAGCGCAGCGAACGAAACCGATGTCACTGTGAGCGCAGCGAACGAAACCGATGTCACTGTGAGCGCAGCGAACGAAACCGATGTCACTGTGAGCGCAGCGAACGAAACCGATGTCACTGTGAGCGCAGCGAACGGAGATGACGCCGTGACCGACACCCCTGACACCGACGCGACGGCCTCCGACGCCGCGACACCGGCTCGGCCGCTGTTGCGCATCGTCGGCGGCAACCCGACCGACACCGACGTCGCGGTGCTCGTCGCCGTGCTGGCCGGTGCCGGCGGGAGCGACGACAGCGGACCGCCGCCGGCGCGGGACCTGTGGGGCACGCCGACCGATCGCCTGCGTCCCGCGTGGCCGCTCGCACCGAACGCCTTCCCCAACCTCACCTTCGGCTACTGAGTCCGCAGCCACCGGTCGTCGTCCTCGGGTCGGCGTCGCCCGCCCGGTTGCGGGTGCTGCGCGCCGCGGGTCTCGATCCACGGGTGATGGTGTCCCATGTCGACGAGGACGCCGTCGTCGCCGAACTGGGTCCCGACACCGCCCCGTCGACGGTGGTCACGCGTCTCGCGGAGGCGAAGGCCGACGCGGTGGCACGCATGCTGGTCGACTCCACCGACGTCCCGCCCGACGCGCTGGTGATCGGCTGCGACTCGATGCTGCTCCTCGACGGTCGTCTGAGCGGCAAACCCCACACCGCCGACGTCGCCCGCGCGCACTGGCGTTCGGTGCGCGGACGATCCGCCGAGCTGATGACCGGGCACTGCGTGCTGCGGGTCGAGGCCGGCTCGGTGACCGCCCGCGCCCGGGAGTCGTCGTCGACGGTCGTGCGTTTCTCCGACGCCGACGACGCCACCATCGACACATACGTCGCCTCGGCCGAACCGCTCGAGGTCGCGGGCGGGTTCACCCTCGACGGTCTGGGCGGATGGCTGATCGACGGCATCGACGGTGACCCGTCGTCGGTCATCGGGATCGGCCTGCCGCTCGTGCGCCGGCTCCTCGGCGAGGTCGGGGTGGCGGTGGCCGATCTGTGGTCGACGGGATGACACCGGTCACGATCGCCGAGTTCCGGACCGCTCCACCGCGTCGGTCGGGCGGCCTCCCAGTACCCTGACGGGCGATGACGTCATGGGGACGACGTCGGGGGAGGTCTGCACCATGTCGATTCCACACGGGTCACCGTGGACGGACGGGGAGAGCCCGCCGGGGACCACTGTGCGCGTGGGACGCCACGCACGCCGCGACCCCGAGCCCGACCCGACTCGTGTCGAGGCCTCGTATGTCCGCCCGCCGCTGCGGGATCCGGTCCATCTTCCGAGCTCCGATGCCGCCACCAACGGTCCCCCGGCCGTCGATGTCGTCGGACTGACCAAGGTGTTCGGTGGCCGCCGCGTCGTCGACGAGGTCGACTTCTCGGTCCCCGCCGGAACGGTGTGTGGACTGCTCGGCCCCAACGGGGCGGGTAAGACGACGATCGTGCGGATGATGGCGACGCTGCTGCGTCCCGACGCCGGTCACATCAGCGTGCTGGGACGCGATGTGGTGTCCGACTCGACGGCCGTGCGGTCGGTCATCTCGCTCACCGGGCAGTACGCCTCGGTCGACAACGACCTCACCGCGCTGGAGAACCTCGACATCTACGGTCGCCTGGTCGGCCTGCGCGGGTCGCAGGCGCGTCGCCGCGCGGCGGAGTTGGTCGAGCAGTTCGGGCTCACCGATTCCGCGAAGCGCCCCATCGCACAGTTCTCCGGCGGTATGCGCCGGCGACTCGATCTGGCCGCCAGCATGATCCGCCGGCCCGCCCTGCTGTTCCTCGACGAACCGACCACCGGTCTCGACCCGCGCACGCGCACACAGCTGTGGGAGATCGTGCGTGACGTCGTCGCGGCGGGCACCACGGTGGTGTTGACCACGCAGTACCTCGACGAGGCCGATGCCCTCGCCGACCAGCTCGTCGTGATCGACCACGGCCGGGTGGTGGGGCGCGGTACCCCGGAGACGCTCAAGAAGCAGGTCGGCACCTTCACCCTCTCGGTCCGGCTCTCCGACCCCGGGCACGGCTCGACCGCCGCGACCACCATCGAGGGTCTTCTCGGCCACCCCGTCGACATCGACCGTCGTACCGGCGAACTCACCGTCCCGGTGCCCGATTCGGCCCGCGCGGCCCAGGTGATCGCCGCGTTGTCCGACCGCCGCATCAGCGTCGACGAGTTCGGGGTGCACGCGCCGTCGCTCGACGACGTGTTCCTGGCCCTCACCGAGGAACGGCGGCCCACATGACCACCGACGCATTCGGTCGCCTCGACGCCGTCGACGACCTGGAGAACCGCTTCACGACCATCCCGATGGCGACGGTCACCGAACGGGTCGGGTTCGGCAAGGCCGTCCTCGACACCCTCACGCTGGCACGACGCGGCCTGCTGAAGTTCAAGCACTCCCCGCAGCTGCTCGTCGACGTCATCGTCGTCCCGGTCATCCTCACGGTGCTGCTCGGGACGATCTTCGGCGGCGTCGTCGCCGGCAGCGTCGCGTCCTACCTCCCGCTGCTGGTGCCGGGGGTGCTGGTCAACGTGGCCGTGAGCTCCACCGTCGTCGTCGGGATCCAGTTGCGACAGGACATGGACAAGGGCCTGATGGACAGGTTCGTGTCGCTGCCCATCTCGCGCCTGGCACCCCTGTCGGGTCTGCTGGTGGCCGCGCTGCTGCGCTACCTCATCGCCGGGTTCATCACAATCGGCGTGGGCCTGGCCATGGGGTACCGCCCGGGCAGCATCCCCGGCGTGGTGGCGTCGGTCCTGCTGGTCGTGTTCTCCGCGTTCGCGCTGAGTTGGGTGTTCGCCCTCATGGGCGTGATGCTGTCGAAGATCTCGGCGGTGCAGAGTTTCTCGGCGCTGATCCTCACCGTCCTGGGCTTCATGTCCAACGCGTTCGTGCCGACACAGACCATGCCGGCCTGGATGCGCACCATCGCCGACCTCAACCCGGTGTCGCAGCTGGTGTCGGCTGTGCGCCTGCTGGCGGGCGAGGGTCGGGTCGACTCCCACCTCGCGTATTCGGTGATCGGATCGCTCGTGCTCATCGCGGTTCTCGCGCCGTTGACCGTCCGGATTTATCTGCGCAAGCTCTGATCGCTAGGCTCCCACTCGTCTCGTCCGTCCCACGGGATGGCAGACGTCCCAGCCGTGAGAGAGGTGGACGCCACGATGCCCTCGGTGTTGCGCACGACCGTCGACGACGACCTGTTCATCCGCATGGATCGCGCCCTCGGGGTGCCCGTGGTCAACCAGGCCGTGTGGCGACTGCACTCCCTGCCGTCGGACGCCGAACTCGACCTGCTCGCGCGACGCCTCGCCGTCGGTCGCATCGGACGTCTGCTCCGCCGCAGCTCGTTGCCGTTGGTCCGCGACCACTGGGTCGCCGAACCCACGCGATCGGGCGGCCGGGTCGTCGACGACACCCCGGTGCCCGAGGGCGGTGTCACCGCGTGGATCGACGCCGCGGCGTCGACCCGGTTCGACCTGACCGAGGGCCCGGTGTGGGAGCTCCGATCCGCGCCCCTGGAGCAGGGCGGCGCGATCGTCACCCTGTGCGTCGCGCACGCCGCCGGGGACGGCGCACTGATCGTGCGCGCGATCCTCGATGCGTTGAGCGGCGACGACGCCGGCCGCTTCGACGCGCGCTCGCCGTCGGTGTTCGAGCAGGCCCGCGACGCGACCGGCCAGGCCGCCGCCATCACCACCAACCTCGCGGCGCTGGCCACCGACCTCGTGACCCGCCGCGTCCGTCGCGACCCGGATGAGACCGCGACCCCGGCGGCCGTCACCGCGAAGACGAGCCGGACCGTCGATGTCGATCCCACCGCCGCGGAGAACGACGGTGCGCTGGCCCCGCTGTGCATCACGAGCGTCCCGACGGAGGCCTGGCGCGCCGTGGCCGCCGACGCCGGCGGCTCCAGCAACGCCCTGTTCGTCGCCATCGTGCTCGGCATCATCGTGGCCAGTGGCCGGGTGGGGGCCGACGACACGGTCCGGATCTCCATCCCGATGTCGCTGCGCACCCCCGACGACGACCGCGCGAACGCCACGACCGGGCTGTCCCTCGACATCCCGGCATCGGCAGCGCTGGAGAAGGACCTCGGGGTCATCCGAACCCTGGCCAAGGAGGTCTACGCGGTGGGCACCGGCCGACCGAGCACCTTCGTCCGCCTCCAACCCGCGATGCAGGCTCTCTCCGACCGCACCGTCGCGGCACTGAGCGGTGGGGCGACGACCCCGTTGGCGCTGGCCTCGAACCTCGGGACCCTCGACGGCCAGTTCGCCGGCCTCGGCGACCCCGACCGCGCCAACGGCGTCGTCACCCGCTCCACGACCCAGGCCGTGACCGCCGAGAAGTTGCGGTCGCTGCGCGGCGGGCTGGCCGCGTGGACCAACGAGGCCTGCGGGATCACCACCCTCTCGGTCATCGGTCTCGATCCCGACGGCCTCGGCCGCTCCACCCTCCCCGACATCGTGCACGCCGAGTTCGCGCGCTGGTCACTCGAGCCCGAGGACTGGTGAGCCCGATGCGGGTGGCGTTCGCGCTCAACGGGAGTCGCGGTGACGTGCAGCCGGGCCTGGCCGTGGCGAAGGCCCTGACCGAACGCGGCCACGACGTCGCCGTCGGCGTACCGGAGAACCTGCTGGACTTCGCAGGCGAGCACGGGGTCGACGCCACCGTGTTCGCCCCCGACACCGCGGACCTCCTGGCCTCGCCGCTGGTGCAACGCGACCTGAAGTCGCGCAATCCGCGTACCCGCTCGCGCGCGCTGCGGGAGGTGACCGGGTTCGGCGCGACCGCCATGGACGAGCGCTTCCTGGAGATCAGTGACGGCGCCGACCTGGTGGTGACCGGGTTGATGGGTCAGGAGCGCGCGGCGACCATCGCCGAGTACCGCGGGGCACGGTATGTCCCCCTGCATTACTGCCCCATCCGTCCGAGTCGCAGCGTGCCGGTGCCGTTGGGGCCACTCGCCCACCTCGCCGCCGTCCCCCGTCTGAGCGTGGCGGTGTGGCGCGGTGTCGAACTGGCCTACTGGCACCTGTCGGCGAATAGTTCCGACGCCGCGCTCCGGAAACGCCTCGGGATGGCGCCGGCGAGCGGTCCGCTCGCCGATCGTCTCGCCGACGCCGAGACCCCGGAGATCCAGGCCTATGAACCGGGACTGTTCCCCCGGCTGGCCGACGAGTGGGGTGCGCACCGTCCGATGACGGGGTTCCTCACCACGGCACCCGACAGTGCGGACACCGGTGCGAACGACGCCGCCACGTCGGCCTGGATCGATGCCGGCCCGGCGCCGGTCTACGTCGGGTTCGGCAGCATGCCGCTGACCGACGCCGCGGCGACCGTCGGCGCCGTCGTCGAGGCGTTGCGAGACCGCGGGAGGCGGGTCCTCGTCGGCGCAGGACCGAACCTGGCTGCCTTGACCGAACCCGGGTCGACCGAGCCGGGATCGATCGATGCGAGCCCGGACGTGCGGGTGGTCGGTTCGGCTGATCACGCCTCCGTCCTCCCCCGGTGCGCGGCCGCGATCCACCACGGCGGCGCGGGCACGACCGGTGCGAGCCTGCGCGCGGGACTGCCGACCCTGGTCGCGGCCTTCAGTGCGGATCAGCCGATGTGGGGTCGAGCGATCGTTGATTCCGGACTCGGCGCGACCTGCCCGGTCGGGCGACTGACCGATCCGGCCGTTCTGGCGTCGGCGCTGTCGGCAATTCTCGACGATGATGTCGCGAATAGGTGCGCGGTGTTCGCCGGTGCGATGATCGACCCCGATACGGCAGCGAATGCCGCAGTCGAGACGATGGAGTCCGCACTGTGACGTCTGTCGGCGAATTCCGTACTCGTGTCGATCGTTTCGCTCGCCTATGAGACACTGTGGCCTGACTCACGTAAAGGAAATCCATGCCTTCTGAAAGCTCTCGCGCGGCGCGCACATCTTCGTCTACGGACACCGGCTTGCCGCGTCGTTCGCGAAGGTTTGTGACATTTCTCAGCGTCGCACTCGTCTCGTTGTTCTTCGGTACATCATTGAGTGCAGTCGCGTCGGCAGCCCCCGGTGTCTCCTCTCTCGAGAAGGTGGAATCGGAGGGACCCAATCAGTTCGCCGCATACATCTATTCGGCGTCGATGGCCAAGACGATCAAGGTGCAGGTGCTGGTGCCCGCCGTCGAACGCGGACCGCGCCCGGTGCTCACGATGCTGAGCGGCCTCGGCGAAGAGGACCCGAACAACAGCATGTGGTTCCGCAAGACCGACGCGAAGGACTTCTTCCGGGACAAGAACGTCACCGTGGCCTTCCCCCTCGCCGGCAACGGGAGCTTCTACACCGACTGGCAGCGTGACGATCCCAAGCTCGGGCGGTACCGGTGGGAGACATTCCTCACCAAGGAGATGCCCCCGCTGATCGATGCGCGCTTCAACGGCAACGGGATTCGCGGGATCGCGGGCCTGTCGATGGGTGCGGGCTCGGCACTGATGCTCGCCGCCCGTAATCCCGGGTTCTTCCGTTCCGTCGGCTCCTACAGCGGCTGCTACTCCACCGCCGACCTTCTCTCACAGGGCATCCCGCGCGGTGTCGTCGCGGCCTTCGGCGGCGATGCGAACAACATGTGGGGCCCGCCGAACAACCCGGCATGGGCCGCCCACGACGTCCTGTTGCGGGCCGAGGGCCTGCGTGGCAGCACCGTCTACGTGTCGTCGGGCAGCGGACTCCCCGGCCCGTTCGACGACCCGAAGTACCCCGGCAACGACAACCCGACCGATCGCTACATCATCGGCGGCGGCATCGAGGCCGGAGCCAACTTCTGCACCCACCGGCTCGCCGACACCCTCGCCGCACGGCGCATCCCGGCGACGTTCGATTTCGAGGCCCACGGCACGCATTCCTGGCCGTATTGGCAGGTGCAGATGAAGCGCAGTTGGCCCATTCTTTCGCGCGGCTTGGGCGTTACGGGATAACGGAAGGCGACTTTCCTGTTACGTCCTGTCGCACGCCGGACATATTCCCCGCATCGGAGCGGGGGATATGTCCGGAAGCGTCTGTGAATCCCACGACGGCGTGGGATCCGAGCATTAAATATCGACGATGTTCGCGTTAGTCTCTCGGTAGTGTGCCGGGGGTCCGACCGCCGGGCGAAGCGTGTCGACACGACCGTTTCGTGTTCGAGATCGACGATGTGCCCAGATCGACACGAGCATCGACAGTGAGGAGATCTCCGATGGAATACACCGAACTCGCCGATTACCCGCTCCCCGCGGGGACCGTGACCGAGTGGACCCCCTCGGCGGTCGACAGTGACTGGGCCGACGACGAGCGACGCCTCTCGTATGCACATCTCGAGCACGCCCGTCGGGCGCTCGAGGTGGGTGACGACTGGTACAGCCAGTGGATCGGCACCGCCTTCCGCATCGCCCACCGTCTCGACGCCGACGCCCTGCACACCACCCTCATCCGCTGGTTCGCGCGCCACGAGGCGTTCCGTTCGACCGTCGTGCCGCAGCCCGTCTCCGCCGAGACCGGCGTCGAGGACGAGTTCGGACGACGGATCATCGCCGCCGAGTCGGTGTCGATCGCCGTCGCCCGCGACGACCACAGCTCGAGCAGCAGCGCGGTCTACGAGCGGATCAACGAGCTGTTCAACACCACGATCACCCCGCTGCAGTGGCCGCACTGCCGGGTGCTCACCGTCGAGCCCGACGACACCTCCGACTCGTTCCTCGTCATCTTCGGCGCCGATCACACCGTGATGGACGCCTACACCCAGGTGTTCGCGATCAAGGAGCTCACCAAGCTCTACGAGTCCGCTCTGCTGGGTCACGACGACGCATTGGCGACGTTCGGCAGCTACCTCGACTTCAGCCACGCCGAACGCGCCAGCGGCGCGCGCCTCGACGCCGAGACCGTCGAGGTCACCCGGTGGGCCGACTTCCTGCGGTCGCACACACCGTCGCAGCCCGACCCGATGCCGGCCTTCCCCCGCCCTCTGCCGGAGCCGGAGCCGGAGACCGGACACGCCGACCCCATCCCCCATGTCGGCAGCGTCCCCTCGACCTTCCAGGGCAGCCTGTCGACATGGCTGCTCGACGCCGAACAGACCCAGCGTTTCCACGCCACCTGCAAGGCGCTGGGCGCCAACATGCAGGCCGGCATCTACACCGCCCTGTCGATCACCACCCATCGCTTGTCGGGTTCGGGTGAACTGCGTTTCATCAGCCCCGTGCACACCCGCACCGAGCTCCAGTGGGGCGAGGCGGCGGGATGGTTCGTCGGCCTCATCCCGGTCCACCTCAAGCCCGGTGCGGCGAACACCTTCTCCGAGGCGATCGGTCCGGTCGCCGAGTGCGCCCGCGAGTACAAGGACCTCGGCACCGTGCCGTTCCACCCGATCGCCGATCTCGTCGGCCATCAGACCCCGCCGCAACTGGTCGTGTCCTACATCGACCTGCGCGCGGCCGAGGGCGCCGATCAGTGGGAGGCCATCGACGCGCGTGTCCTGCGCAGCGCGTGCGCGCAGTCCGACGAGGTCTACTTCTGGATCAACCGGTTCGCGACCGGCACCAACCTCTCGACTCGTTTCCCGAGCGGCCACCCCGGCGCGAACGACGTGCACCGTTTCCTGCGGACCTTCACCGACGTGCTGCTCGAGGTCGTCGAGAACTCCGACACCACCTACGACACTCCCTCCCTGTCGTCGGTCGACGTGCAGTCACGAGGCAGCACGTCGTGAAGGCAGGCACCCTGCACGGGTGGGCACCGGCCCCGGGCCGGCACGTCGAGTGGCTCGTCGCCGACGAGGCGACGGCGCGTTCGAACGCCCGCATCGACGCCGTCGGGCCGTCGTTCCTGCAGCGTGACCATCTCGCGGCCGCGAAGGCCAAACGGGCCACCGGCCTCCCCCATCGCGCGACCGTCGGCACCACGACCCGCATCGACGAACCCCTCGACGCCGAGGCGATGGCCGCCGCGATCACCGATTACGTCCGCGCCCACGACGAGGTCCGCAGCTTCTTCGACGTGACCGACGACGGCGAGATGATCCGCCACGTCGCCGCGCCGGAGGACATCACGATGGCGGCGGCCCCCGCCGACGGGGGCGAGACCCACGCCGCGCTGACCGAACGCCTCCTGATCCGTATCGACGCCGAGGCGACCTACGACCGGGTGCCCGGCGTGATCTTCGGTGCGGTCGACGCCGGATCGTCGTTTGCGTTCTACACCATCTCCGACCACTCGCACACCGACGGATCGGCCTCGATCCAGGCGCTGTCGGAGATCTTCACGCGCTACCGTGCGCACCAGCAGGGTGTCGCCCCCGACCTCCCCCCGGCGGGCAGCCACCTCACCGACATCGTCGACGAGTACCGACGGGCGTCGCAGGTGACGCCCGACGACCCCGCGGTCGACGTGTGGCGCACGGTGCTCCGCGACCACGGCCGCACCGTCCCGCGGTGCAAGCTCGACCTGGGCCTGACCGGTCCGGACTCGGCACCCTCGACCGAGGTGATCCGGGCGATGCTCACCGCCGAACAGACCGAGGCGTGTGAACGTCGGGCCCGCGCCGCCGGCGGCTCGCTGGCCGGGTCGATGTTCGCGGCCCTGGCCCGCGGTGAGTACGAGGTGACCGGCGAGGCGGACTTCTTCACCTCCACGGTCCTGTCCACCCGCGATCCGCAGTTCCCGGGGACGCAGGGATGGCTCTGCAATTTCGCGCCGGTCGCCGTCGACGGGGCCGAACCCGACGCCGACGTCCTCGTCGTCGCCGCGTCGAACGCCCTGCGCGCCAACCGCGATCTGGTCCCGGTTCCCGCCCACGCCGTCCTCGGACTACTCGCCGCGACCGGCGATTTCGTGCCCGACGCGACGAGTCCACAGATGGTGTCCTATCTCGATTTCCGTCGGCTCGCCGATGCCGACTCCCCCGAGATCGCCGCCGCCGGGGTGATGCCGGGGTCGGGACGCACCCGTAACGCGAATCTCTGGGTCAATCGCAACGACGAGGGGATCCACCTGTTGACCCACATCCCGGACAACCCCACGTCGATCGCGTCGGTCGAGGCGTTCCACGACCGCGTCATCGCGTTCCTCGTGGAGTACGCGGCGGGAGCGGCCCCCGCGGCCGGCGCCGTAGGCGTCCCCGTCAGTGCCGCGGCGGGTGATCGGTGAAGCTCACCACGTTCGACAACCTCGACATCGCCGGCGGGGCGTTGCACCGCTGGACCGTGTCGACGCGGTCGGCACCGGTCCCGCACCCGACCGGACCCTCGGAGAACGAACGCTTCCACCTCGACGCGGTGCGCGACGGCGGACTGGGGTGGCTCGCCATCACCTTCGACATCGATTCGGCGACACTCGATCTCGCACGTCTGCGGTCGGGATTCGCCACCGTCGTCAACCACCACGAGGTGTTGCGCGCCCACTTCGCACTCCATCCCACCGAACCCGACGCCATCCGTCGCTACCTGCACCCCGCAGGCAGCCTCGAGGTCTCCGACGTCGTGAGCGTCGAACACTGCGCCGCCGGCGACAACCGCGCGGCTCTGAGCGCCGCGATCATCGACGGGTGCACGGCGCTGACCCCCGGGTCACATGTGCTGGCCGCGGTGGAGGGGCACACCACGACGACGGTCATCTGCGGCTTCGACCACTGCTACGTCGACGCGCACTCCCTCGCGGTCATCGCCGAGGACGTGCTGTCGGCCTACGAGGGCGAGGCCCCGCGTTCGGCGGGGAGCTTCCTCGATCATCAGGCCGCCGCCGCCGAACTGGCGCGGCAGAGCACGGGTGACGGCACGCTCGTGGAGAAGTGGGGCGAGTTCCTCGCCTCCACCGGGTGGACGGTGCCGGAGTTCCCCATCGACCTCGGGGTGGCGCCGGGACACTTCGCACCGGCCCGTATCCACGTGGACACGGTGTTGACCGCCGAACAGGCCCATCGGTTCTCGGCGTTGTGCGCGTCGCGGTCCATCCGCTTCTACCCCGCGCTGCTCGCGGCCCTGGCCGTGACCACCCGCGACCTGGGCGGACCGGACCGACTGCCCCTGGTGCTCCCCGTGCACACCCGTCGCAGCGATATGTGGTCGCGGTCGGTCGGATGGTTCGTGGCGAACGCGCCCATGGTCCTCGACGCCACCGGCGACGTCGACACCGCCATGGTGTCGGCGACCGCGGCACTCTCGGCCGCACTGCCTCTCGCCGAGGTCGACCTGACGACGGTCTACGGCACGTTCGGGAGCCGGATGATCAAGCCCCGACACGACGTCTTCATGGTGTCCTACATGGACTATCGGCGGTTCGACCGGCTCGAGCACCACAACGTCCACCACGTCTCCAGCGACGGCCGGGCCGACACCCTCCAGGCGTGGTTCTGGCGCGACCATCACGGGGTGCACCTGCGTACCCGCTACCCCGACACCGGCACCGCGGCAACTGTCGTGAAGGGTCTCGTCGACGACATGATCGCCGTGGTCACCGAACAGTTGGCCGCGGTCGGTCCGAGGATTCCCGCGACCGCCCATTGACGCACCGGCCTCACCACGCCGAGTAGGCGAGTTCCCAGGACTCCAGTTCGGCCCGGATGTCGTCGTGCAGGGCGTCGGCGTCACCGAAGTGGTCGGGACTGATCCCGAAGAACGCGATGGTGACCGTCGACCCGTACTCCACCGCCCACGCCGCCAGCGCCGGACCGGTCATCCGACGCATCTCCGGCGTCTGGCCCTGCATCAGCGCCCGGATGGAGAACGACTCGGCGGTGACGTCGCCGATCCGCAGGGCCGACTCCGGCACGGCGCCCAGATTCGACACCGTGGTGTCGGGGCCCGGGATCGACCGCATCATCGTCGCGATGAGTCGCCGTGGGAGCAGCCGCACCACGGGTTGCAGGTTGTCGGCGGCCTGCCGGTCACCGGTGGCGGCGTAGTCGGCGAAGGCCTGCTTGCTCGCGGCGCGGATCGCCGAGAGGCCGGTCGACGCGGACGTCGGCGTCGGGACCGTGATCCACACGCCGCCCGAGGCGTTGGCGCGCAGGTCCTCCTCGCCCTCCCGTGTGCTCACCGCCATGCACACACGCATGTCCCCGGTGTCGGCGGCGACACCCGCCCGGTGCGCCAGACCGCTGATCAACCCGGTGAACAGACTGTTCGACGTGCCCCCCAGCTCCCCTGCGCGAAAACGCCATCGGTCACGGTCGAGGTCGTAGAAGGCCAGAGTGGGTTCGGGAGCGTCCTCCGACGACACCGGGGTGCTCGCCGTCGGCCTCGGCGGACGTGGACGTGACGGGGATCGCCGGGAGACCAGCAGGGCCCGCGGTGTCGCGGCGAGCAACAGGCCGAGTGACCGTGCGGCGGCGCCGATCTGGACCACCGCATCGACCACGTCGGCGCGGAGACCGCCGATCCCACGGACCGCCGACTCGGATGCGAGCGTGGTGCGCGAGGCGGACGAGGCCGCGGCATCGAGTGCTCGGTACACCCCCTGGCCATCGGAGACCATGTGCGACACCAGCAGTGAGACCGCCATGCGTCCCGATCGCAGCGCGACGGCCTCGAGTTCCCAACCGCGACCACCCACCGGGTCGAGGCGCACCGACCGCACCCGCGAGTCGAACCACCCGGCCACGTCGGCGTCGTCGATCGCCTCGCTCGACACGATCACGTCTGCGGGGCGTTCGCTGCGCACCCATCGATCGCGGGCGAACGGCACCCTGGATCGAACGACTTTGCGCGACAACGGTCCACGACACAACTCGGCGTGCAGGTCGGCGAGGGCACGTGGACCGGGTTCGTGCGGCAGCACCCAGCAGAACTGGATCGGCGCCGAGAGCCCGAAGAGCTGCTCCGCCAACAGATACGACTCGTCGTTACCGGTCACTCGATCCATCGGGATCACGGTAGTTGTTGCTGCGTAGCACCGCAGCGCGAGCTCACCAGATGCGATGTAGGACACCCCACCTGTCGAGTTCGGCCGCCAACCCCGACCGGAGCGCGGCGCCGTCGGCGAAGGCGGACTCGTCGAAGGCCGCGACGGAGATCGTCACGGTGTCACCGGCCTGCAGCAGCCAGGCCTGCAGGCCGTCGCCGAAGCGGTGGGGCCCACCCGGGTCGACACCGATCGCATCGCCGCGAAAAGCCATGCCGGTGGCCTGCATTCCCGCGAGTGTCGCAACGTCGCCGGGATACGACCCGATGTTCGAGGTCATCACGTCGGGCATGCCGTCCCCGGAGGTGACGGCCGCCACCACCACCGACAGGGGCAGCAGCCGCAGCGCCGGCTGCAGATGCACGATCATCGCCCGCTCGCCGGCGGTCAGTGCGGAGTATGCGTGTTTGCAGTCCTGCCGTAACGACCCGAGATCATCTCCCGCGCGCAGGGACCCGGGCACGAGCACCGACACCCCCGCCGTCGCGTTCGCGCGGTCGTCGTCGATCCCCCGCTGATCGACCGGGATCCCCACCTTGAGGTGCTCGCCGGGTCCGGTCGGCGACGCCGATCGCAAGGCTCCGGTGATCAGGGCGATGAAGAGCGTGTTCACGGTCCCGCCGTGGCGCTGTGCCACGGCGGCGAACTCGGCCGCCGGGACCGAGACGATCGCCCAGGTCGTCTGCGCCCGGGGCGACCGGTCCCGGATCGGCGTCCGGGGTCGGCGACGACGAGACGGCTCCGCACCGGTCACGGGGAGCGCGCGCCGTGATCGCCCGGTCACCGCAGTGCGGATGAGAGCGCCTGCCGCGGTCGCGATCCCCGTTCCGGCGGACACGACGCCGGCGACGGCGTCCCCCGTGTCGGCGACGACCGTTCGGGGCGACGGTCCCGGGTCGATCCCGAGGGTGTCGGGTGTGGCGCGCCCGGCCAGGGCGTCGGCGGCCGCGGTCACGAGACCCTTGCCGTCGGTGACGAGGTGCAGCGCGGTCAGCGACACCACGCAACCGCCGTCCTCGGTCGGGACCGCCCGCAGTCGATAGGTGGCACCGTGCTCGGGGTCGAGGGGGACGGTGTCGAGTTCCTCTGCGGCCCAGGCCTCGACGCCATCGTTCGCGATGGGTCGGGTGTCACAGATCACGTCGGGTACCGCGGGTGCGTGTCCCCATCGCGGACGTGCGGTCATCACCGACGCGCGGGTGACCCGCCGGTTGAGGGGACCGGCGCCCAACGCCGCGTTCACCGCGTCCAGATCGCTGCGGGACACCGCGCGCGGGAACGTCCAGACCAGCTGCAACACCACCGACCATCCGAACGCCCGGTGCATGAACCAGTACGTGAAGTCCTGCCCGTGAAGACGTCTCACGCCCACCTTCCCGAGCCACTCGTCCGAGCGGCCCGTGTCGTCTGCGAACGGTAATGCCGCCGAGAGCCGCCCGCAGGACACGTCGGGGCACGAGGTCTCGCGCTGCCCTCGACGAGATCTGTGATTACCGTCGGACTCGGCGATCCGAGAGCCGGGTCGCCGGGCGGGGGTGGTCGGTTCATGCAGCTCGTCCTGGCGTTCCACGGCAGTCGTGGTGACGTGCAACCGGGCGTTGCGCTGGGCAGGACGCTCGCCGACCGCGGTCATTCGGTCGTGCTGGCCGTCCCACCGAACCTCGTGGAGTTCGCCGCCCGGTCGGGGCTCGACGCCCGGGCGTGCGGACCCGACACCGGCGAACTGCTCGCCTCCGAGCTCGTGGTGTCGCACAGCAGGTCGCGCAACCCGGTGCGCCGTGGTCGGGCGATCGCCGAACTGGCGTTGCAGGGCGGACTCGCCGCCCAGGCCGACCTGATGGACCTGGCTGCCGGCACCGATGCGATCGTGGGAGGCAGCGTCGGACAGGAACGGGTGCTCAACGTCTCCGAGGCGCTCGGCGTGCCCTATCTGCCGATCCACCTGTGCCCCATGCGGTCGAACCGGTCGGTCGCGCTCGTGGCGCCGGGGGGCCGACACCTCGGTCCGCAGTCCACACGTGCGTCATGGTGGCTGATCGAGCAGGCGTTGTGGTGGGCGGGCCGGAGCGGTGAGAACCGTCTGCGCGCAGATCTGGGGCTGCCGACCGCCCACGGCCCGACCGCCCGACGGATCGTGGCACAGGGGGTTCCCGAGGTCCAGGCCTACGATCCCGCGATGTTCGCCGACCTGGGACACGAATGGGGACAGCGACGCCCACTCGTCGGATTCCTCGATCTCGACCCCGCCACCCGCGCGATGATCGGCGATGCACACGACACCGACGACCTCGACGACTGGCTCGATGCGGGGCCCGCACCGGTGTACATCGGGTTCGGCAGCATGAGCGCGGTCGACCCGCACCGACTCGCCGCCGCGGTCGTGGACGGCACGGCCGGGCACCGTGTGCTCGTCGCCACCGGGTGGAGCGATTTCCTCCGGTCCGAGTCGCTCGATCCGGATGTGCGACAACGGCTGGTCGACTCCGGTGATCGGATCAGGGCCGTGCGCACGGTCGATCACGCCACGGTGCTGCCACGTTGCGCGGTCGCGGTCCATCACGGAGGTGCGGGGTCGACCGCGGCAGCGCTGCGATCGGGACTGCCGACGGTGATCTGTTGGCTCGGCGCCGATCAACCGCTCTGGGGTCGGGCGGTGACCCGTCTCGGCGTGGGTACCGCCTTCGCCCAGGCGACGGTCTCCGCGGAGACCCTGCGGGATGCGATCGCGCGTGTGGACACCCCGTCGAACAGGGACGCGGCCGCGGCACTGCGTCGCCGCCTCGTCCCCGCCGACGCCGCCGCCGACGGTGCCGCGGCGGTGGTGGAATCGACCGTCGCACAGCATCAGTGACGGTCGCCACCTTGGGTGGCGCTCACCCGGCCGTACCAGGTCGGATCACCTAGTGTCGTGATCGGACAGCACCTTTCGTCGACCAGAGGGGACACGACGTGTTGGAGGCAGCGCATCCATCGGGGCTCGCCCTGTCGGTGGTCATCCCGACGTTCGACGAGGAGGATGTCGTCGCCGATTGCCTCGACCGCCTGGTCGCACAGATCGATCAGATCGCCGACATCGTGGTGGTGGACAACAATTCCCGGGACAAGACCGCGGACATCGTCTCGACGTACGTCGATCGCTACCCTCAGGTGCGGATGATCACCGAGTCGCGCCAGGGCCTCGTGTTCGCCCGCAACGCGGGGCTCGACGCCGCCACCGGAGACGCGATCGCGCGCATCGACTCCGACACCCTGGTCGGACCGACCTGGGCGCGCGACATCCTCGACTTCCTCGAGGCGGACACCGACCACGAGTGGGCCGCGCTGTGTGGGCGGGGCGAGGCCTACGGACTCCCGTACGGCGACGCGATGGCCGGGGTGAAGAGGCGACTGCGGTTCGTGCCCTTCACCTCTCGGCCCGACGCCTCGGCCGCCGACGTCCGACCCGTCATGGTGCTCTACGGCTCGAACATGGTGCTGCGCCGCTCCACCTGGCTCGCGGTCCGCGACGCGGTCAGCATGCGCCGCGACATCTTCGAGGACGTGGACACCGGGCTCTGCGTCGGCGAGATCGGCGGGCGCAACGCCTTCCTCCCGCATCTCGGGGTGGGCGTCTCACCGCGGCGGATGGAGACCGGGGTCGTCTCTTTCGTCCGCTACATGAGCTTCCTCCCCCGCACCCTGTTCCTGCACCGCCGGTATGCCCTCGGGGTGGGCGCATGGATCCTCTACATCCCCTGGGTCACCGCGGTCCACGTGGCTCGCCTTCTGCTGATCCGCAGCTGGGATTCCGAGGCTCGCGGTTTCTCGGCACGAAACCTACTGCGGCGCAGAGTGGATCGCGTCGCCCCCTGATCGCAGGCGACAACGCCCGCGCCCATGGGGCGTCAGGCACGTCGCATGTAGACCCGGAGCGTCAACGGTGCGACGACCGCGAGAACGCACGCCGCACCGAGCAGCGACCATGCGATCTCGGCGCCGAAACGCCCGTCGGTCATCTGACGCACCGCCGACACCAGGTGCGAGACGGGGTTGACGTGGGCGAAGGCCTGCATCCATCCGGGCATGGTCGTCACCGGCACGAGGGCGTTCGACATGAAGGTCAGTGGCGTGAGGACCAACATCGACACCCCCTGCACGGTCGACGCCTTGTCCATCAACACCCCCATGAGGGCGAACACCCAACTCAGCGCGAAGGCGACGACCACGACGAGCAGGCAGGCGCCAATCGTCCCGATCACGCTGGCGGGACGGTAACCCATGATCAGTCCGACGATGATCGTGATGGTCGTGCCCACGACGTACCGCACCATGTCCGACAGCAGCGACCCGGCCAACGGCGCGATCCGTGCGATCGGCAGCGAGGTGAACCGGTCGAACACCCCTTTGTCCATGTCCTCGCGCAGCTGGACCCCGGTGGTCACCGATGCGGCGAGCACCACCTGCACCAGCACGCCGGGGATCAGGATCGGGAGGTAGCCGACGACGTCGCCGGCGATGGCGCCGCCGAAGATCGACGAGAACATCACGGTGAACACGATCGGCAGGATGATGACGTCGAACAGCAGCTGCGGGTTGTGTTTGATGCGCAGCAGCCCCCGCGCCGCCATCGTCAACGACTGCGACACCGCGTCGGCGAGGGTCACGCGGACGGCGATGGGGGCGGCCACGGCGTTGGTGGTGATGACGCTCATGCCGCGTCCTCCTCGGCGTCGATGGAATCCGGCGCGGCGGGACGGTCCGGCCGCGCGGTGAGTGCGAAGAAGACGTCGTCGAGACTGGGACGGGCGACCGACATCTCGGCCACCTCGACCCCGGCGGCGCTCAGCGCCACGAGGATGGTGCCGACCAGGGCGGTGTCGTCGATGGGGACCGACAGGGTCATCACACGGTTGCCGGAGCCCCGGCCCGGCTGCGCCTCGCCCGCGGTCACGATGGTCGACGTGTGCCGACCGATCACCCCGGCCGCCACCGCGTGGTCGCCCGGATCGGTGAGGGTCAGCAGCAGGCTCGACGAACCGACCGAGGACTTCAGTTCGTCGGCGGTTCCCTCGGCGACCATCGTCCCCCGGTCGATGACCGCGATCCGATCGGCCAGCTGGTCGGCCTCCTCGAGGTACTGCGTGCTCAGCAGGACGGTCGCGCCGTCGTCGACGAGCGACCGGACCGTCTCCCACATCTGCACGCGGGTACGCGGATCGAGTCCGGTGGTCGGTTCGTCGAGGAAGATCAACGGTGGACGCGACACCAGACTGGCCGCGAGATCGAGTCGGCGTCGCATGCCACCGGAGAAGGTCTTCACGATGGTCGAGGACGACTCGGTCAGCGCGAAGGACTCGAGCAGTTCGGCAGAACGCACCCTGGCGTCGGCCCGTGAGCGACCCAGGAGGCGGGCGAAGATCATCAGGTTCTCCCTGGCGGTGAGATCCTCGTCCACCGAGGCGTATTGACCCGTGAGACCGATCAACGAACGGACCTCGGTCGCGTGCGCGACCACGTCGTGACCGAAGATCCGCGCCGAGCCGACGTCGGGACGGAGCAGCGTCGCGAGCATCCGGACCAACGTCGTCTTGCCGGCACCGTTCGGACCGAGCACCGCGTACACCGATCCGGGCGGGACCGTGAGGTCGACACCGGAGACGGCCACCTTGCCGCCGAACCGCTTTCCCAGTCCCATCGTCTCGATGGCCGCGACATCGACATCGCTCACGATGTCCCCTCCCTGTCCACGTCGACGAGCCCGCGGGTTCGGTCGACCTCCGGTGGCGTGTTGGTGGGAGTCTATCCAGGGCACGGCATCCGTCCACGGCCTCCGCAGCGGGCACCGATCGCGCGGGCGCGTCAAAACCGCAGTGATCGAATCGATTTCACGGCTGTGTAACACCCCGGACATATATGGCACGTGCGTACCGCCGATCCGAGATCTCAAATACCCCTGCGATGCTGGGCTTTTGGCGCGCGGTGCACCTCTCGGCGTGGTGCCCGTCATCACGACCGCGGCCAGTGAGCAAGCACACTGGTTACTCGAGTGAACAATCTCCGCGGGCCGCCCTAGACTTGACCCATCGACTCCCCGGGTCGCCCCCAGCGGCACCACGGGGCTCTTTCGCCCGACGACGCGCGAGTGTGTCGACCCGACCCCCGCCCACGTCGCACATCGCGAATACCGAGAGGTGACAGTGGAATTCACCGAACTGGCCGACTACCCCCTCCCCGCGGGTGAGGTGACCGAGTGGATCCCGCGACTGATCGGCCGCGAGTGCGCCGACCGCACCTGGAGCGACGATCCGAGGCCGCTCAGCTATCTCCACGAGGAGTACTGCACCCGCGGCAGCATCGCCCGCAGCGCGCGCAGCGACGACGAGGGCCACCCCGGGTCGTGGCTCGGAGCGGTGTTCGTCGTCCCCCACCGCCACGACCGGGCCGCACTGGGACGGGCGCTGACGACCTGGATGCGCACCCACGAGGTGTTCCGCACGACGGTGGAACGGTCTCTCGACGACGACGGCCCGGTGTTGCGTCGACGTGGCACCGACCTCGATGTCGAGGTGACCGAGACGTCCGTCGGCACGCTGTCCAGCGGCACCGAGGTCCACCACCACCTGCTCGGACGGTTCGAGACGTTGTCGCCGCTGCACTGGCCGCACTGCGTTCTCGCGACCATCACCCCCGCCGGCGCCGACACCGGCGCCGACCATCTCGACGACCTCCCCGAGATCGGTGACGACGAGTTCCTCCTGGTGTTCGGCGCCGACCACTCGGTGATGGACGCCTACTCGATGTTGTTGGCGATCGGTGAGATCCAGGGACTGTATGCCGCCGAACTGGCCGGGACGCCGACGCGGCCCGCCGAGGTCGGAAGTCACGTCGACTTCAGCGAGCAGGACCGCAGACGTGGTGAGGATCTCCACGATCGACACGACGCCGTACGGACGTGGGAGGCGTTCCTGTCGCGCGAGGGCAACCGGTTCCCGGGCTTCCCGTTGCCGGTCACCGACGACCCTGTCACCGCACGCGCCCTCACCCGGCGTCGGAATCAGAGCGGGATGTCGTCGTGGGTGCTGTCGGCGGAGCAGGCCGACGACATCAACCGGTGGGCGCGCGCATCCGGCCACTCGATGCAGACGGCGGTGATGGCGGCGCTCGCGGTGGCCGTGCGCTCGCTGTCGGGTCAGGAGTCGATCCGGTTCGCCATGCCCATGCACACCCGCAGCGACACCCGGTACTCGTCGTCGATCGGATGGTTCGTCGGCGTCGTCCCGATCGAGATCGATCTCGCCGGCGCGCAGACGCTGGAGGAATGCCTCACGACCACCGGAGCCGCCATCGCCGACCGCAAGTCGTTGGCGCAGTTCCCGTTCCCCCGCGTCGCCGAGATCACCGGCATCGACGCGACGCCCCGGTTCGTCGTGTCCTACATCGACGCGAGGTACGTCCCGGAATCGTCGCACTGGTCGCGGTGGGGGGCACGCACACTCCGGGGTTCCGCGGACTCCGACGACGAGGTGTACCTGTGGATCGTCCGCTCCCCCAAAGGCATCTCGGTGTCGGCGCGGTTCCCTGGCAACCGGGTGGCGACGGAGAGCGTGCACGGCTTCCTGCACCGACTCAACGCCGTGCTCGCACTTCCCGTCGGACGCCGTGCCCGCCACGACACCGTCGGTGCCACCGACGTCTCGGCCGCGGGGTGATGACCCGGTGATGATCGACATGCTCGCCCACTGGAACCCCGGGCGAGGGACGGTGATGGAGGTGCTCGCCACCGAGGAATCGCGCGCGGCTGCCGCTGCCGCGCAGGCACATCCGGCGCCGGCGTCGTTCCTGCAGGAGAACCATCTGCGCGGGACACGTGCCGCCTCCGACCGCGGCGACCGGCACTGCGCCTACCTCACGGCCACCACCGAGGTCGACGGCGACTTCGACGCAGCAGCCCTCGTCGGTGCGCTGCGGCGCTTCACCACCCGCCACGACGGGCTGCGATGCTGGTTCGACGTCTCCGACGGTGTGGTCACCCGCCATCTCGTCGACGCGGACGACGTCGACTTCCGTGTCGAGCGTGTGGGCGAGGTCGACGACTATGGATACCTGACCGGGGCGGTGGACTCGAACCGCTTCCGCGACCACGTGACCGCCCGGTTCGCGCGCGAGGCGAACGCCCTGCACTGGCCCGGATTCTCCGTCGGGGTCGTCGTGCGACCACACGATTTCACGGTGTACATCGGGTGCGACCACGCCCTGAGCGACGGTGTGTCGCAGGCGTTGGCGCTGGCCGAGGTGGCCGACCTCTACTACTCCGAACGCGACGGGACCGACGTCGGCCCGTTCACCGACGCCCCGACCGGATCGGCGCTCGCCTATGCCGTCGCCGAGCGGGAACGTGCCGCACGGTTCACACCCGAGTCCCCCGAGGTGCAGGCGTGGTGTTCGGCGGCCGCGCCCACCGGAGGAGGGATGCCCCGGTTCCCCATCGATCTCGGCCTGGCCGACGGGGAGAGCGCACCGGTGAAGCCCGTGAAGTTCGACGTCCTCGACGCAGCCGGTGCCGCCGAGTTCGAGGAGATCTGCCGTGCACACGGGGCGCGGATGATCGGCGGCATCACCGCGGTGCTCGCGATCGTCGATCGCGAACTCGCCGGGGTCGACGACTACTTCACGATCACCGCCCTCGCCGACCGCGCCCTCGCCGACGTCACGCTGACCCAGGGCTGGTTCTGCCGATTCGCACCCGTCGCCTTCGGCGTCGACACCGCGCGCACCTTCACCGACCTGGTCGGCACGGCACAGTCCGCCTGCGAACGCGGCGCCGCGTGCTCCGAGGTCCCGGTGCCGACGGTGATCGGTGCACTGCTCGCCGCCGGGACCGCACCCGAACGGGTTCTCGTCACGCCACAGCTGTTGTCCTACATCGACTTCCGGCGGTTCCCGATGGCGGGCACACCGGCCTACGACCGCGGGATGCAATCGACCGGGGAGGGTCGGACGGCGAATGCCTCGATGTGGTTCAACCGTGACGACCGCAGCCTCTACCTGGGATCACAGATCCCCGACACGCCGCGCGCCGCGACGGTGCTCGCCGCCCACCACCGCCGCATCCGGGAGATCTTCGCCGACATCGTGTCGACCGGCGACCACGTGATCGGCGCCGTCGGCGACGCCGGTGTGAAGAGGTCGTCGCTTGCGCGTCACCACGATTGACCGATTCGCGCCGGCTCCGGGCACCGTCGTGCAGTGGGCGGTCGACGCGACCGCGAGCACCGGTGTGGTGTCGGCGATCCCACCGTCGTTCAACCAGAGCCACCACCTGGCCTCCGCGGCCGCCGATCCGGCCGGGGAGAGCACCTGGCTCGCGGCCTCCTTCGACGTCGACGGGCCCGTGGACCTCAAGGCGATCGAGCGCGCCTTCCTCTCCCTCATCGCCCGCCACGGCACCCTGCACAGCGGATTCGTCCGCGACGGCGGACGTGTCATCCGGCATCTGCACGATCCCGCGGCCCTGCGGGTGATCGTCACGGCCCCGAGAACGCTGACCACCGTGTCGGCGGTGCGCGGTGCGCTGCGAGAGGGACTGCGCCACGCCTGCACGCCGTTCGGCGGACCCGGTTGCCACCTCGCGACCATCGACCGCGCCGATCGCTCGACGATCCTCTGCGGCTTCGATCACGCGCACGTCGACGCGTACTCGATGGCCATCGTCGTCGACGATCTGGCGCGTCTCTACGCCGGGTACCGCGCCGAACCGGGTGCGTTCGACCCCCGCATCCTGCCGCCGGCGGCCAGCTTCGTCGACTACTGCGCCGAGGAGGCCGGCGACGACCGCGACTTCTCCCGACATCCCGGAATGGATCGCTGGGTCGAGTTCTTCGCCCGCCACGACCGCCGACCACCGGAGTTCCCGCTCGACCTCGGACTCGCGCCGGGTGCACGGGCGCGCCAGGCGGTGGATGTCCGCACGCTCCTCGGGCCGCGCGACACCGCCACCTTCGCCGCGTCGTGCGCGGAGTCAGGGTCGAGCGTCTACGCCGGGATCCTGTCCGCCATGGCCCATGCGGTGCATGATCTCGGTGGCGGCTCGGAGATGCCCGTGCTGTTCCCGATGCACACCCGGCGATCCCGCCGGTGGGAGAACGCGATGGGCTGGTTCACGACCAACGCCCCGGTCACGATCACCGTCGAGACCGACCTGCCCGCGACGATCGCCCGGGCCGGGCCGGCGGTCCGCGAGGCCGTCGCGCTCGGGGAGATCCCGATCCCCCGGGTGCTCGAGACGATCGGCGGTCTCCGGGCCGGTCGGACCGACATCTTCATGGTCTCCTACGTCGACTACCGCCGGCTGCCCGGCGCCCACGCGCACGATCTCCTCGATGCCCACCACATCTCCAACGTGACCTCGGCCGACGACGCGCAGTTCTGGATCTCGCGCACCGAGAGCGGACTCGCCCTGCGCACCCGCTACCCCGACACCGCGGTCGCCCGGGCGACGATGGACGCGTTCCTCGGCGGCGTGGGTCGACATGCCGCGGCGGAAACCCTGCGACAGAGCACAGCCAACCGGGCGACATGACTCGCGGGCGTGTGACGTCCGACGAGGGTGACCACTAGGCTCGGTGGGCAAGCAGCGCTCGATCATCTTCTAGACCGCGGGAGCCTCGCAGTGACAGTCCCCACCGATCCCCATCCCGGCTTCGCCGCCTACGCCCATCCCGAGCGGCTGGTGAGCACCGAATGGCTCAGCGCCCACATCGGCACCGAGGGCCTCAAGGTGGTGGAGTCCGACGAAGACGTGTTGCTCTACGACATCGGCCACATCCCCACCGCGCAGAAGATCGACTGGCACCTGCACCTCAACGATCCGGTCACACGCGACTACATCGACGGTGAGCAGTTCGCCGAGCTCATGCGCAGCAAGGGAATCCGTCGCGACGACACGATCGTCGTCTACGGCGACAAGAGCAACTGGTGGGCGGCCTACGCCCTGTGGGTGTTCACGCTGTTCGGCCACGCCGACGTGCGCCTGCTCGACGGGGGCCGCCAGGCCTGGTTCGCCGAGGACCGCGAGACCAGCTTCGACGTCCCCGACCTGCCCCGGTCGGACTACCCCGTCGTCGAGCGGGACGACACCACCATCCGTGCGTTCGCCGATCAGGTGCGCGACGTGCTGGGCACCGAACCGCTGATCGACGTGCGGTCGCCGCAGGAGTACACCGGCGAACGCACCCACATGCCGGAGTACCCGCAGGAGGGCGCGCTCCGCGGTGGCCACATCCCGACGGCGGTGTCGATTCCCTGGGCCAAGGCCGCCGCACCCGACGGGCGGTTCCGCGGTCGCGCCGAACTCGAGGAGATCTACGGCGAGTTCGCGCCCGACCAGCCGACCATCGCCTACTGCCGCATCGGCGAACGCTCGTCGCACACCTGGTTCGTGCTCACCCATCTGCTTGGTTTCACCCTCGTCCGCAACTACGACGGTTCCTGGACGGAGTGGGGCAACGCGGTCCGGGCGCCGATCGTGACCGGCCCCGAACCCGGCACCCGGTGACGCTGCCCGCCGCGCTCGCCGAGATCGTCGACGATTTCGGCGCGCTCGCCGAGTCCGATCGCGTCACCCTGCTGCTCGAGTTCGCGAACGAGTTGCCGGCCCTGCCCGGGCACCTTCAGACCGAGGCGATGGAACCGGTCCCGGAGTGCCAGTCGCCGGTCTACCTGTCCGTCGACGCGTCCGACGCCACCGCGGTGCGGCTGTATTTCAGCGCGCCGCGCGAGGCGCCGACCACCCGCGGGTTCGCGTCGATCCTGCACCAGGGACTCGACGGCGCGACCGCGTCGGACATCGTCGCGGTCCCCGGCGACTTCTACACCGACCTCCATCTCGACACCGTCGTGAGCCCGCTGCGTCTGCGCGGGATGGCCGGGATGCTGGCGCGCATCAAGAGCCAGGTCGCCGCACAGACCGCGACCGACCCCGCCTAGGTCCCGGAGCGCCGCCGGAGTGAAGTTCACCCAGATGATGGACCAGCCGGTGGAACCCGGTGGTCTCGTCGAGTGGTCGGCGCAGACCCCCGGTGGGTTCGCCCACTGGCACACCGATCCGCGGCCCACCTCCCACAACCACGAGCTGCACCTGCGCTCGGCCCTCGAATATCGCTGGCGCACCCGCCGCGAGGGTGGTCGTGAGTCGTGGTTGGGTCTGGCCATCGAGTTCGACGAACCGATGTCGGTGCCCGCGATCCGCGCCGCACTCACCCGGTGGATCGATCGTCACGAGGTGTTGCGCAGCCACGTCGTGGTCAAACACACCGGGATGCAACGGTTGTCGACGCCACCGGGGTCGGTAACGCTCAAGATGGGGCGGGTCGGCTGGTACACCGAGGCCGGCCCGTTGCTCGACCAGCTCGCCGGGGCCTTCGACCGGGCCACCGCGCCGCTGCAGTGGCCCGCATACCTCTTCGCGACCGTGGCGCGCGAGAAGACCTTCACCCTGCTCTTCGCCGGCGACCACTCGCTGCTCGACGGCTATTCGCTGATCCTCGCCCAGCACGAACTCATCGAGCTCTATCACACCGCCCGCGAGCGGCGCGACGACCGACTCGGCCCCGTCGGGAGCTACGTGGACTTCAGCGCCCACGAACGACGGGTCGCCGACGAGGCCGACGCCGACCACCCCGCGGTCGCGGCGTGGCGGGACTACCTCGCCGACAACGGCAACGAGATGCCGCGCTTCGACGTCTCGGGCGAGTCGCACACCCGGCCCGCGCAGGACGACGCGCCGAGCACCTCTCCGGAGGAGGGCAGGGCAACCGCCGAGGATCCCGGCGACGCCACGGGGCCACCGCAGTCGTCGGTCACGATGGAGCTGCTCGACGACGACGAGGCCAACCGGTTCACCGCCGTGTGTTCGGCGGCGGGCGGGAACCTCTTCGCCGGCATCCTGGCCGCGCTGGCCATCGCCTACCGCGAATGCGGCGGCGGCGTGTTCCGCGCGATCACCCCGCGCCACACCCGCGACGAGGGACGCTGGCTGGGGTCGCTGGGGTGGTTCGTGTCGACCACACCGCTACGCCTCGACACCTCCGGCCTGGTGGCCTTCGACCAGGTCGTCGCCCGCGCGACCGGCGAGCTGCGCGCCACCCGGACCGCGGCCGGACTGCCGTTCCTGCGGGTGGCCGAGCTGCTCGGCTACACCGGTGACCCCAAGTTCGTGGTGTCGTTCATCGACACCCGCCACGCACCCAACGCCGCCGCCGCCGACGCCGGCGCGGCGCGGGTCCTGCGCTCGCACAGCTACGCCGACGACGAGGTCTTCATCTGGGTCAACCGGACACCGTCGGGCGTGCGCATCTCCGCGCGGTTCCCCGCCCTCGGACGCACACATTCCGAGGTGAGCCGATTCCTCATCGAGTTCGGCAGGGTGGTCCGTGAAGTCGGCGACCGCAGCACCTTCGCGCAACGCGAGGACTGACAGGACCGATCAATCGCTCGGTGCGTTAGGGTGCTCTTCGGGGTCCGCCGGGAAGCCTTGCAGACGCCCCGACGACGACGCCCACCACGAAGATCCCCCGACACGAAGATCCTCAGTACGCAACAGGAGAAACAGTGCCCAGTCATGCCAGCTCGGTGATCAGCAAAGTCCTCGTCGCCAACCGGGGCGAGATCGCCGTCCGCGTGATCCGCGCGGCGCGTGATGCGGGACTGGGAAGCGTCGCGGTCTATGCCGAGCCCGACGCCGACGCGCTGTTCGTCAAGCTCGCCGACGAGGCGTTCGCACTCGGCGGTCAGACCTCGGCCGAGTCGTACCTGGTGTTCGACAAGATCCTCGACGCCGCGCGCAAGTCCGGTGCCGACGCGATCCACCCCGGGTACGGCTTCCTGTCCGAGAACGCCGACTTCGCCCAGGCCGTCATCGACGCGGGCATCACCTGGATCGGTCCGTCGCCGCAGTCGATCCGCGACCTCGGCGACAAGGTCACCGCCCGCCACATCGCACTCAAGGCGAACGCGCCGATGGCCCCGGGCACCAAGGACCCGGTGAAGGACGCCTCGGAGATCGTCGCGTTCGCCGAGGAGCACGGTGTCCCCGTCGCGATCAAGGCGGCGTTCGGTGGTGGCGGCCGCGGCATGAAGGTGGCCTACACGATCGCCGAGATCCCCGAACTGTTCGACTCCGCCACCCGCGAGGCCGTCGCCGCGTTCGGTCGCGGTGAGTGTTTCGTCGAGCGCTACCTCGACAAGGCCCGCCACGTCGAGGCCCAGGTCATCGCCGACCAGCACGGCAACGTCGTCGTCGCGGGTACCCGTGACTGCTCGCTGCAGCGGCGTTTCCAGAAGCTCGTCGAGGAGGCGCCCGCGCCGTTCCTCACCGATGAGCAGCGCGCCAAGATCCACTCCTCGGCCAAGGCCATCTGCCGCGAGGCCGGCTACTACGGTGCGGGCACCGTCGAGTTCCTCGTCGGCTCCGACGGCCTGGTCTCGTTCCTCGAGGTCAACACCCGCCTGCAGGTCGAGCACCCCGTCACCGAGGAGACCTCGGGCATCGACCTGGTGCGTCAGCAGTTCCGCATCGCCGCGGGCGAGGAACTCACCATCACCGAGGACCCGACCCCGCGCGGCCACTCGTTCGAGTTCCGCATCAACGGTGAGGACGCCGGTCGTGGCTTCCTGCCCGCCCCCGGACCGATCGCGGTGTACAAGGAGCCGACGGGCCCGGGTGTACGTGTCGACTCCGGTGTGGTGCAGGGCGATGTCATCGGCGGCGGCTTCGACTCCATGCTGGCCAAGCTCATCGTCACCGGTGAGACCCGCGATCAGGCGCTCGAGCGTTCACGTCGCGCCCTCGAGGAGTTCCAGGTGGAGGGCCTCGCGACCGTTCTGCCGTTCCACCGCCACATCGTGTCCAACCCCGCGTTCATCGGCGACGGGGAGGGTTTCGAGGTCTACACCAAGTGGATCGAGACCGACTGGGACAACCCGATCGAGCCCTACACCGGCGGACAGCCGATCGACGACGACGAGGTCGCACCGCGTCAGAACGTGATCGTCGAGGTCGGCGGTCGTCGCGTGGAGGTGTCACTGCCCGGTGACCTCGCCCTGGCCGGATCCAACGGTTCCGGCGGCGGTGGCGCGATCCGCAAGAAGCCCAAGTCGCGTACCCGCACCAAGGGCGGCAACGTCGCGGTGTCGGGTGACGTGATCGCCGCACCGATGCAGGGCACCGTGGTCAAGGTCGCCGTCACCGAGGGCCAGGAGGTCACCGCCGGCGAACTCGTCGTGGTCCTCGAGGCGATGAAGATGGAGAACCCGGTCACCGCCCACAAGGACGGTGTCGTCACCGGCCTGTCGGTCGAGCCGGGCTCGGCGGTCACCCAGGGCACCGTCCTGCTCGAGATCAAGTAGCGCGACACCTCGCGGCGCCCGACGGGCTGACCGACACCATGGAGACCGTCGAGATCAACGCCGGCGCCTGGTATCTGCGCGGGCTGCGCGACGACGACCGGGTCAGCGACGTGTACGCACTGCGCGACACCGGCATCGACTGGCCCGACGACGCCGCACCTGCGCGGTTCGTGACCGATGCCGCACGCACCTGGGCCGACGAGTCGCGCTTCGTGTGGGCGGTCTGCGAACCGACCACCGGTGAGCTCGTGGCCGCGGTGTGGTCCGATCCGGTCGACGACACGCGGGCGACGGTGGGCGGCTCGGCGCGTCCCGGACGCGACGACGCACTGGCCGCGGGCATCACCGTGGTCACCCGCTTCGTCACCGGGGCGCTGGGACTCGAGGTCGACGACACCCCGAACCCGCCCGGCGCATCGACCGATACCTGACCGAGACCGGTCGCCCCCGATACCGTGATCACCGCGGTGGGGCCACGACCGGGCCGCGCATCGTACGATCGACTCGACGACGTGGGGTGACACCCGTCCCGCGTGCCGCGATGTCTCCTCCACGTGCACCTGCGTGACGATCGAAAGGCTCCATCAGTGTTCTCGAGGACTCCTCGTGTGCGAACCGCGCCGCTGCGCGTCGCCGTGGTGACCGCCGCGCTCGCCGTCGGTCTGCTCGCCCCCCTGTCGACCGCGTCGGCCGCACCCGCCGACCTGCCCGCACCCGGCGTCACGTCGGCCGACGGCTCGTCGCTGGTGTCGGTGACCCCGGTCAACGACCGTCAGCTGACCATCGAGGTGCGCTCGGCGGCCATGAACCGCGTCGTGCCGCTGTCGGTGATCCTCCCCCGCGATCGCTCGGTGGCCCGCCCGACGCTGTACCTCCTCAACGGTGCCGGCGGCGGCGAGGACGCGGCCACCTGGGAACGACAGACCGACGTGGTGAAGTTCTTCTCCGACAAGAACGCCTACGTGGTGACGCCCAACTCCGGCGCCTACAGCTACTACACCGACTGGCAGCGCGACGATCCGGTGCTCGGCCGCAACAAGTGGTCGACCTTCCTCGGCGTCGAACTGCCGCAGGTGTTCGACAAGGCCTTCGCGACCAGCGGCCGCAACGCCATCGCCGGCATCTCGTCGTCGGGGTCGGCGGTCCTCGACCTCGCCATCGAACACCCCGGGGTGTTCTCGGCCGTCGGTTCCTACAGCGGGTGCGCGGCCACGTCGAGCCCGCTCGGCCAGGCGTATGTGCGCCTCGTGGTCGAGACGCGCGGCGGCACCACCGCCACCAACATGTGGGGCCCGTACGCCGGGCAGGGCTGGCGCGATCACGACGCCGTGCTCAACGCCGCGAAGCTGCGCGGGACCAGCCTCTATGTGTCGGCGGGCAGCGGCATCCCGGGCAAGTACGAGAACCCGGCGGGCGTCCGACCGGGCAACGACCTCGCCTCGCAGATCATCCTCGGTGGCCCGATCGAGGCCGCCACCGACGACTGCACCCAGCAGCTGCGCACCCGTCTCGCGCAGCTGAAGATCCCCGCCACGTTCCACTTCCCGGGCACCGGCACCCACTCGTGGGGCTACTGGGAGGACGAGCTGCACCGGTCGTGGCCGCAGCTCGGCCGGGCCATCGGCGCCTGACCGACAACAGCACAGACGACACGACCGCCGGGCCCCGAGGGCTCGGCGGTCGTGTCGTCTGTGCGCGTGCCTACTTCGGCGCGAGGAGTCCCTTGGCCACGTGGGTCACCTGGATCTCGTTGCTGCCCGCGTAGATCATGAGCGACTTCGCGTCGCGGGCGAGTTGCTCGACGCGGTACTCGGCCATGTAGCCGTTGCCGCCGAAGAGCTGCACGGCCTCCATGGCGACGTCGGTGGCCGCCCGCGACGAGTACAGCTTCATCGCCGACGCCTCGGCGAGGCTGATCGATTTCCGGTCCTTGCCGCGCTCGAGGGCGCTGAAGATCATGTTCTGCACGTTGATCCGCGCAATCTCCATCTCGGCGAGCTTGAGCTGGATGAGCTGGAACTGCCCGATGTTCTTGCCCCACAGGGTGCGGTTGCGGGCGTAGTCGACCGACAGGCGCAGGCATTCGTTGATGATGCCGAGCGACAGCGCGGCGATACCGACGCGCTCCATGGTGAAGCCGGCCTTCGCGCCCTCGCCGCCGCGGGTGTCGGCGCCGGTGTCCTCGGTCTCGCCGAGCAGACGGTCCGGCGACACGCGCACGTTGTCGAAGAACAACTCACCGGTGGGTGAGCTCATCATGCCCATCTTCTTGAACGGCTTGCCCTGGGTGAGACCCTCCATGCCCTTGTCGAGCACGAAGGACAGGACCTTGCGGTCGCGGATCGGGGTACCGTCGCCCTCGTCGAGCTTGGCGAACACGACGATGGTGTCGGCGTAGGGACCGTTAGTGATGAACGTCTTCTGGCCCTTGAGGATGTAGTCGTCGCCGTCGCGCTTGACGGTGGTCTTCATGCCGCCGAGAGCATCGGAGCCGGAGTCGGGTTCGGTGATGGCCCAGGCACCGATCTTCTCGAGGGTCACCAGCTCGGGCAGCCAGCGCTTCTTCTGCGCCAGCGTGCCCTTGGACCGGATGGTGCCGACGGTCAGCTGACAGACACCCAGCGACGCGATGATGCCCAGGCTGACGCCCGCGAGCTCGGTGTTGAGCAGCATGAAGGTGCTGTCACCCATGCCGCCGCTCACGGCACCGGGTTTGGCCTCCCCGGTCGCCTCGGACTCGAGTTCCTTCTCGAGGCCCTCGCGGGCCATCTGATCGACGCCGAAGGTGGTGTACAACTTCCGCGCGATGTCGTAGGGCGGGAGCACGCCGGTCTCGAGCTCGTCGAGGTGCGGGCGCACCTCCTTGTCGATGAAGCCCCGCAGAGCGTCGCGGATCATCAGATCCTCGTCGGACCACTCGTACATGCCCACTCCTCCTCGTGCCATCCACGACACAAAAAATGAATTCTGTTTCAGTTCCGCTCACCAGGGTGACAGTTACATCCGCGGATGTCTACAACCCGGCGCGCACGATTCCGCCCGAGACCGTGTGCAGCGAGGCGGGACGGACGTCGACCGCGAAGTACCCGGCCACCCCGGCCGTCCCCAGATGGGCGACGACGGCCTGCACGACGGGCTTGGCCACGACGACGACCGTCGAGGGTGGAGGCGGAGTCGACGGCGCCTCGGCCGGCGATCCGATGTGGTGTGCGAACCACGCGGCGACCCGCGCGACGAACGCGGCGACACTCTCGCCCCCGTGGGGGGTACTCGTCACGTCGGAGAACCAGAGTGCGAGCGCCTCGACCGGTATGTCCTCGGGAAGGCGGCCCGTCCACGACCCCAGGTCGACCGAACGCAGCCTCGGGACAACGTGCACGCGCTCGCCCAGGGCCCGAGCGGTCTGGCGAACCGACGCCTCCGGTCCGCTGAGGACCACGTCGGGAACGGCGCCAAGGGACTCGCCGAGTGTGCGCGCGTCGCGCCGACCCCGGTCGTCGAGATCAGACGACTCCGCACCGAACCGCAGGGCGCGGTTCGGTGCGGAGCGAGCGGCTGCGACGAGCCGGATGGTCAGCGGACCTGCGCGGCGTCCGGCCGGGTGCCCTGCGCACCCGTCGACCGGCGGGACAGGCGGGTGAGGACCACCGCGAACACGAGCCCCAGCACCGCCCAGAGGATCATCTGGTTCGCGATCGAGTAGAACCGGAATGTCCCGACCACGTCCCCGGGGAAGCCCGGGAACACGATCGTGCCGTCCGGCGACCTCAGGGCGGTGGGGACCTCGTCGAAACTCGGCAACACCGCCATCGCGACACCGACCACCGCCAGGTAGCCGACCGTCGACACGATCAGCGCGTAGAGACCGCCGATACGCGGCAGCAACCAGAACGCCAGCACCACGGCGGCGATCGCGACGGCCAGCGACACGAGCGTCATCGTCAGGTAGGACCCGCTGCGCGAGCCGATGGTGTCGTCGTTGCCGACGGCGGGCGGGTTCGCCGGGTACTTGCCGAACGGCACCAGGTACACCGCGACGAAACCGCCGAACGCCAGCAGACCGGCCACCAGGCGCGGGTCCACCAGCGGGTACCGCCGACCGACGTAGGCCCACAGCACGGTGAACACGACCGCGAAGATCGCACCCATCGCCAGGCCGAAGACGATCGAGCCGACGCCGGCTCCGATGTTCTCCTGCACCGACCGGGTGAACACCTCACCGTGCTCATGGGCCCCGTGCTCCCCGGCGAGCATCTCCTCGGCGTGGCTGCGACCCGACTCGTAGTCGATGGCCTTCGCGACCTGCGGTTCGATGAAGATGCGGGCGAACACGAACGCGAACAATCCGGCGACCAGACCCGAGACCAGGCCTGCGCCGATGAACTTCTTCTCCATGGAGTTGTCGGTTTCCTTCTCTGCGACCGGGAGGGGATCAGTGGCAGGGGAAGCCGAGGAAGTGACGAGCGTCGTGGACGAACTCGTGGACGTGGGTGTCGGCGCCGAAGACCGAGACCGCTCCCTGGTCGTAGCCAAGGAAGTAGTAGGCGAGCGCGGCGACCGCGGTGGTGGCGGTGAGCCACAGCGCGGTGTTGATCACCGAGACGTCGGGGGTATCGAGGACCAGCGGGCCCGAGGCCCTGCGGGTGGCGACGGATGTGGTGGACATGGATCTCCTCTCGCGGGATGACGCGTCCCGCGTGGTGTGGATGGGATGACCGTGCATCGGATATCTGACTCGAGTCCCCTGACCTGCAGGGGACCACACAGTGGCGCGACCGTTCCGGAATGTCACCGGATTCTCCGTGTGCTCGGCTGGGTGAACTGTATGGGTGGCGATCGCCGCTGGTCAACACCAGTGCGCTCCGGTGTGGCGCCGGTCGACCTCATCAGACGGCAGACGCGGGCTGTCGGACCGGTGGTGGATCATGGACCGATGACCACATCCACGGACGTCGAGGTGCTGGAACGCTTCAGCGCGCCGACCCGTGACTGGTTCACCGGAGCCTTCCGCGAACCCACGCCCGCCCAGTCGGGGGCGTGGAGCGCGATCGCCGACGGGTCACACACCCTCGTCGTCGCCCCCACGGGGTCCGGCAAGACGCTCTCGGCGTTCCTGTGGGCGCTCGACCGGCTCGCCCGCGAGCCCGCTGCACCGGCGACACCCGCCGGATCCACGACGTCGACGAAGGACGGGGCGGCCAAGCGGCAGACCAGCGTTCTCTACATCTCCCCGCTCAAGGCACTCGCGGTCGATGTCGAACGCAACCTGCGTGCACCGTTGGCGGGTATCACGCGGTCGGCGGCGGCCCTCGGTCTGCCGGTACCCGAGATCACCGTCGGGGTGCGCTCCGGCGACACCCCGACCGCGCAGCGTCGGCTCCTCCTCAAGACCCCGCCCGACATCCTCATCACCACGCCCGAGTCGCTGTTCCTGATGCTCACCTCGTCGGCCCGCGAGACGCTGACGTCGGTGCACACGGTGATCATCGACGAGGTGCACGCCGTGGCGAGCACCAAGCGCGGCACCCACCTCGCGCTGTCGTTGGAACGTCTCGACGACCTGCTCACGACACCCGCGCAACGCATCGGCCTGTCGGCCACGGTGCGGCCCGCCGAACGTGTGGCCGGGTTCCTGGCCGGTTCGGCGCCGTGCACCATCGTCTCGCCGCCCGCGGCCAAGACCTTCGACCTCACCGTCGACGTGCCGGTCCCCGACATGGCCAACATCCCGGCGCCGCCGGGACCCGACGAGTTCGACGACGAGGCGGCCCCCACGGCGGGATCGTTGTGGCCGTTCGTCGAATCGAGCATCGTCGACCTCGTCGAGAAGAACCGGTCGACGATCGTGTTCGCCAACTCGCGTCGTCTCTCGGAGCGGTTGACCGCCCGCCTCAACGAGATCCACGCCGAGCGGACCGGCGCGGGCGGCGACGAGGAATCGAACGACGCCGTCCCGGGCGGCGCGCCGGCACTCGTGATGGCCAGCGGCACCAGCCAGGGCGCCGACCCGGTGCTGGCCCGCGCCCACCACGGGTCGGTGAGCAAGGAGCAGCGCGCGCTCATCGAGGATGATCTCAAGGCCGGCCGTCTGCGGTGCGTCGTCGCCACCAGCTCGCTGGAACTGGGCATCGACATGGGCGCGGTCGATCTCGTGATCCAGGTCGAGACGCCGCCCTCGGTCGCCAGCGGCCTGCAGCGAATCGGGCGCGCGGGCCACCAGGTCGGCGAGATCAGCCGCGGCGTGCTGTTCCCGAAGCACCGCGCCGACCTCATCCACGCGACCGTCGCGGTGTCGCGGATGAAAGACGGCCTCATCGAGGAGATCCGGGTACCGGCCAACCCCCTCGACATCCTCGCCCAGCAGACGGTCGCGGCGTCGGCCGTCGACGACCTCGACGTCGAACAGTGGTATTCGACCGTTCGCCGTGCCGCGCCGTACGCGACGCTGCCGCGCTCGGCCTACGACGCCACCCTCGACCTGCTCGCCGGCCGCTACCCGTCCGACGAGTTCGCCGAGCTGCGTCCCCGCGTGGTCTGGGATCGCGACGCCGGCACCATCACCGGACGGCCCGGCGCCCAACGTCTCGCCGTCACCTCCGGCGGATCCATCCCCGACCGAGGCCTGTTCGGCGTGTTCATGGTCGGCGAGAAGGGCACGCGCGTCGGCGAACTCGACGAGGAGATGGTCTACGAGTCCCGCGTCGGTGACATCTTCGCGCTCGGTGCATCGAGCTGGCGGATCGAGGACATCACCCACGACCGGGTCCTGGTCTCCCCCGCCGCCGGTTCGCCGGGTCGCCTGCCCTTCTGGATCGGTGATGCCGTCGGTCGCCCGAGCGAGCTCGGCGAGGCCATCGGCAAGTTCGTGGGCGAGATCGGCCAGGGCCTCGGCGGTGTCGGGGCGCGCGGCGAGGGCTCCGACGGTCTGACCGCCGCGTCGTCGAGCGCACTCGACACCCGAGCCCGCGAGCTCGGGCTGACCACCTACGCCCGCGACAACCTCGCCACGCTCATCGCCGAACAGAAGGACGCCACCGGGTTTCTCCCCACCGACAAGACCCTCGTCATCGAACGTTTCCGCGACGAGCTCGGTGACTGGCGCGTGATCCTGCACTCGCCCTACGGATTACGGGTGCACGCGCCCTGGGCGAGTGCCATCGGGGCCCGCCTGCGCGAGCGGCTCGGGCTCGACGGCGTGGTCACCGCGTCCGACGACGGCATCATCGTGCGTCTCCCCGACACCGACGACGAACCGCCGGGCACCGCGATGTTCACCATCGACCCCGACGAGGTCGAGCAGCTCGTGACCGACGAGCTCGGCGGATCGTCGTTGTTCGCCAGTCGTTTCCGCGAGTGCGCGGCGCGGGCACTGCTGCTGCCCCGCCGCAACCCCGGCCGCCGGGCACCGCTGTGGCAGCAACGCCAGCGCAGCGCTGCCCTGCTGCAGGTCGCGGCACGGTATCCGCAGTTCCCGATCATCCTCGAGACGTTGCGCGAATGCCTGCAGGACGTCTACGACCTGCCCGCGCTGACCGATCTCCTCACCGGCATCTCCTCGCGGAACATCCGGATCGTCGAGACCGAGACCACCACGCCGTCGCCGTTGGCGGCCTCGCTGCTGTTCGGCTACGTGGGCGCGTTCATGTACGCCGACGACGCACCCCTCGCCGAGCGGCGGGCCGCAGCGCTGTCACTCGACACCGCGCTGCTCGCGCAGCTCCTCGGACGGGTCGACCTGCGCGAATTGCTCGATCCCGGCGTCATCGCCGACGTCGAGGCGAAACTGCAACGGACGCATCCCGATCGGCGTGCGCACGACATCGAGGGGATCGCGGATCTGCTGCGGTGGCTCGGGCCGCTCACCGACGCCGAGATCGCCGATCGCTTCGCCGATCCGACGGCCCAGTCCACCGAAGCCCAGCCCGACGACTCCGCGACAGACGGTGTCCGCACACCACCGGATCCGACACCACTGCTCGCGACGCTGCAGACCACCGGGCGCATCATCTCGGTCAACCACGGCGGGCGCGTGCTGTGGGCGGCCGTCGAGGACACCGCGCGCCTGCGTGACGCACTGGGTATCCCGGCCCCGCTGGGCATCCCGGCCGCCTTCACCGAGCCCGTCGACGATCCGGTCGGCGACATCGTCGCCCGCTACGCGCGTACCCACGCGCCGTTCACCGTGGCGGAGGCGAGCACCTCCACCGGTCTGCCCGTCGCGGTCGTCCGCGACACCCTGGCCCGCCTCGCTGCGGCGCGACGCGTCATCGAGGGCGACTTCCGCCCCGAGCCCGCCGGTACCGGCGTCGACTCGCAGCAATGGTGCAACACCGACGTGCTCGCGCAGATCCGTCGCGGCTCACTCGCCGCGAGCCGGGCCGAGATCGCCCCGGTGACGACCGACGCGTTCACACGCTTCCTGCTCGACTGGCAGCACGTCGCCCCGAACGCGAAGTCCCGCCTGCGCGGCATCGACGGTGTCGCGACGGCCATCGACCAGCTGGCCGGACTGCCCGTCCCGGCCTCGGCTCTGGAATCACTGGTGCTGCCCAGCCGGGTCGTCGACTACCAGCCCGCGATGCTCGACGAGTTGTTCGCCTCCGGCGAGATCGCGTGGGCCGGCCACGGCCGACTCGGCACCTCCGACGGGTGGATCAGCCTGCACCCCACCGACCTCGCGCCGGTCACCCTGCCCGAGCCGGTCGACATCGACACCACCGCCACCCACGAGGCCATCATCGAGACGCTCGCCCGCGGAGGGGCCTACCAGTTCCGCCAACTGGCGACGGTGCCCTCGGCGGCGGTCGATGCGTCCCAGGACGGTCCCGCCCAGAACGATCCCCCACAGAACGATCCCGCCCAGAAAGATCCGGCACCGCCGGTCGCCGCACCGGCCGACGAGGACGTCGAGCGGTCGCTGTGGGACCTGGTGTGGGCCGGGCATGTCAGCACCGATTCGTTCGGCGCGGTGCGGGCCCTGCTGAGCCCGCGGCGGGTGGGCAGCGCACCCCGCGGCAACCCGACACACCGCAGTCGTGGGCGGGCTCCTCGACTGCGCGCCCACCGCCTCACCACGCGCTATCTCACCGAGAACCAGCTCGGCACCCGTACCACCCCGCCGACGGTGGCGGGCCGCTGGTTCGCGCTGCCCGGGCGTGTCGACGACGCGACGGTGGCGGTCCACGGCACCTGCGAGCAGCTGCTGGAACGCTACGGGGTGGTCACGAAGGGGTCGGTCACCGGCGAGGAGGTGCCCGGCGGTTTCGCCCGGGTCTACAAGGCGCTCAGCGGTTTCGAGGACAGCGGCAAGGTCCGTCGCGGCTACTACATCGACGGACTCGGCGGCGCCCAGTTCGCGGCGGTCGGCACCGTCGACGCGCTTCGCGAGCATTCCGTCGACACCACCGACGACCGTTCCGAGCCCCCGGTCCCCGTCGTGCTCGCCTCGACCGACCCGGCCAACCCGTTCGGTGCCGCGCTGCCGTGGCCCGAGTCCACACAGACCGAGGGCAGTGGTCACCGTCCGGGCCGCAAACCCGGTGCGCTGGTGGTGATCGTCGACGGCCACCTCACGCTGTTCGTCGAGCGCGGCGGAAAGACCGTGCTCACCTTCGGCGATACCTCCGACCGCGTGGCCCCGGCCGCTGCGGCCCTGGCCGAGGTGGTGCGGTCCGGGCGCGTCAGCAAACTGCAGATCGAACGCGTCGACGGTGAGGCGGTCCACGGCACCGAGATCGCCGCGGCATTCGTCGAATCCGGTTTCACCGCCACCCCGCGCGGGATACGACTGCGGCACATGGCGCGCTGACATGCCCGAGGGTGACACCGTGTATCAGGCGGCGGCGCGTATCCGGCGTGCGTTCGAGCAGAAGACGCTGGAGTACACGCAGTTCCGTGTGCCGCGATACGCCACGACCGACCTCACCGGACGCACCGTCGAATCGGTCCGGTCGATCGGCAAGCACCTGCTGATCGACGTCGGTGACGACCTGGCCATCCACTCTCATCTCAAGATGGAGGGCGCCTGGCACGTCCACCGGATCGGGACCCGCTGGCGCAAGCCGGCGTACACGGCCCGCATCGTGCTGCGCACCGATGCCGCAGAGGCGGTCGGCTTCGACCTGGGGACGACCGAGATGCTGGCCGCACCCGACGCGGCGTTGGCCTACCTCGGCCCCGACCTGCTCGGTCCGGGATGGGACGCCGACCGCGCCGTCGCGTTGATCTCCGCCGATCCGGCGCGGCCCGTCGGGCTGGCCCTGCTCGACCAGCACCTGATGGCCGGGGTGGGCAACGTCTTCCGCTGTGAGGCCTGTTTCCTGCGGGGCGTCGATCCGCGCCGTCCGGTCGGTGATGTCGACATCCCGGCCATGGTCGATCTGTGCCATCGGCTCCTCCAGGCCAACCGCACCAATCGCGTCCGTACGACCACCGGGGTCACGGTCAGCGGCAGGCGGTATCACGTCTACGGGCGCGGCGGTCGGCCGTGTTTCCGATGCGGGACGCCGGTGAGTCGCGACTTCCTGGGCGAGCCCGACGGCTTCTCCGACACCGACCGCGTGCTCTACCACTGCACCACCTGCCAGACCTGACCGTCGAGGGCACAACCCCGGAATGGACGCGGCACCCACGCGTTGATCTCGGCATGAAACTCGACGAATCGGCACGGAACCTGATCGGCTCGGGAGCGGATGCGACGCTGGTGACGATCGACCCCGACGGCAGCCCGCAGGTCTCGGTGGTGTGGGTCGCCCTGAGGCGGACACCCGACGGCGACGAGTTGCACACCGCCCACCTGGGTGTCTACCGCAAGGTGCGCAACGTCCGTCGCGACGGACGGGTCGCGCTGACCATCCTGGGGTCGGACCCGGGATCGATGATGACGCCCTATCTGTCGATCAGCGGCACCGCGGAGATCATCGAAGGTGGTGCGCCGGAACTCCTCACCGAACTCGCCGCGACCCTCGCCCCACCCGGCACCGCGTTTCCACCGCCCGACGCACCTCCCGGCTTCATCACCCGCATCCGCATCGACAAGGTCGGTGGGGTCGGCCCCTGGGCGGCCTGACCTGCGAGGGTGAGTCCGCCTCTACTGTGGATCGCATGGCAGGCGATCAGCAGTGGACACCCGCACGACTCGGCGACCGGAGCGGTCAGCGGGTGATCGTGACCGGCGCGACCAACGGCATCGGGCTCGCGACCGCCCACGCCCTGGCCCGGGCCGGCGCACACGTCATCCTCGCGGTGCGCAACGTCGAACTCGGCGAACGGCGAGCCGCCGAGATGGGTGGGTCCACCGAGGTCTCCCACGTGGACCTGTCCGACCTCGCGTCGGTGCACGCGTTCGCCGACCGGCTCACCGATGACGTCGACGTCCTCGTCAACAACGCCGGACTGGTCGCGCAGAAGCGCGAGACGACCACCGACGGTTTCGAGATGTCGATCGGGACCAACTTTCTCGGGCCGTTCGCCCTGACCAACCTCGTGGCACCGCGTGTCCGTTCGCAGATCGTCAATGTCGGCTCCGACGCCCACAAGTTCGCGACGCTCGACCTCGACGATCTGCACCTCACCTGCTCGCGGTGGAACCCCATGGGCGCCTACGGGCGTTCGAAGCTCGCCGTCATGCTGTGGGGTCTCGAACTCGATCGACGCCTCCGGGAGTCGGGCTCGACGGTCACCACCGCGCTGACCCACCCGGGGTGGGTCGCGTCGAATCTCTCGAACGTCTCCGACGCACCGCTGATGTCGGTGTTCCACACCGTGACCCAGACGATCGCCAAGACCCTCGCCAACGACACCGACGCCGGCGCGGCACCCACGCTCTACTGCATGACCGAACCGATCCCGCCGGGCAGCTACGTCGGCATCGACAGCCGCCTCGGGCTCAAGGGCGGTCCCACCCTGGCCGGACGAACCGCCCAGGCCAGTGATTACGCTCTCGCGCAACGCCTCTGGCAACGCGCCGAGACCGAGACCGGCACCTCTTGGCCGCGGCTGTGACCTACCGCGGTTCAGCGCTTGCGCGTGGCGACCGACAAGACGAGATCGGTGACACGCGTCGGGGTCACGGCGCTGAGCGTGACCTGGGCACGACTCGGTGCGTCGCAGAGGTAACGCGGCTTCGGCCGCCGATCGGTCAGCGCCTTCTCGACGGCGGTGGCAACCTTCTCCGGCGGCACGGCGGTCTTCTGCATCCGCGGGAGGAGTCGCCGCATACCTGCGTTCTGTGAGGCGTAGAGGCGGCGGTGCTCGTCGCTGAGCCCCGACACCATGGCATCGAAGTCGTCGAGCATGCCGGTCCAGATGTCGGTGTGTGTGGTGCCCGGCTCGATGAGGCTGACCCCGATCTTCCACGGACGCAACTCGATCCGCAGGGCGTCGGCCAGTGATTCCAGCGCGTACTTCGATGCGCTGTACACGCCGGTACCCGGCGTGGTGACGCGCCCACTCACCGAGGAGATGAACACGATCCGACCCGCGCCCGCCCGCAGCAACGGCAGCACCGCCTGCGTCACCGCGATCTGACCCGTGACGTTCACGTCGAGTTGGCGGGAGATGTCGGCCGGCGCGACACCCTCGACCGGTCCCTGCACCACGATCCCCGCATTGTTGACCACGGCGTCGAGACGCTCGGGCAGAACGTCGGCGAGAGCGGCGACGTCATCGGGATCGGTGACGTCGAGGCGGACCGGGTGCACGTCGGCGAGCGCACCCAGGGCCGCGAGATGGTCGGCCGACCGCGCTCCGGCGTAGACCTGCCAGCCCGCCGAGGCGAGTCGCTCGGTCGTCGCGAGACCGATTCCGCGACCGGCTCCGGTGACGAGAACTGTGGGCATGGGTGCTCCTTCACGACCGGACACGACGAGCGGGCACCTCACTCTAACCAGCGGCCGTCGCCGCGTGTAGCCGGCCCGCTGCCGTGCGCAACTGATCCTCGGTCAACGTCGCGAAGCTGAGACGGAGTCGATCGGACAGATCTCGACGCACCGAGAATGCCTGTCCCGGAACGTATGCCACCCCATGATCGACCGCCGCGTCGAGCAGCGCTGTGGTGTCCACGCCGGGAAGCCGCGCCCAGCAGAACATGCCGCCGTCGGGGACCGACGTCTCGATGGCCTCACCGAAGACGTCGGCGAGGGCAGCGACGAGTGCATGGGCACGCCGGCCGTAGGCTCCGGCGACCGCGGCGATGTGCGCGGAGAGCCAGTCCGTGTCGTCGAGCAGGTCGCCGACGACGGCCTGGCACAGGGCCGAGCCGCACAGGTCCGCGCTCTGGCGCAGCCGCTCGACGAGTGCGACGACCTGCGGCGGGGCGATCAGCCATCCGACGCGGAGGGCGGGTGCGAGGATCTTCGACGCCGAACCGAGGGTGATGACGCGGTCGCCGAAGCTGCGCGTGGGTGCCGGCACGTCACCACGGAATCGCAGGCGGCCGTATGGGTCGTCGTCGATGACCCAGAAGCCGTGACGATCGGCGAGCTCGGCGAGGTCACGTCGTCGAGCCGCGTCGGCGCTCACGCCCCCGGGATTGTGGAAGGCGGTGACCGTGTGCACGATCGTCGGCCGAAGCCCGTCGGCGCACCACCGCGCGAGCAGCGACACGTCGATGCCCTTCTCGGTCAGGGGCAGCCCCCGGATGTCGGCTCCGACCGATGCGAAGACCTGCATCGCGCCCACGTAGACCGGGTCATCGACCACGACGACGTCGCCGGGGTCGACCAGCGCCGCGGCGAGCAGCGACAGCGCCTGCTGCGAACCATGGGTGACGAGGACCTGCTCGGGAGCCACGGCCTCGTGGCGGGCGATCGACTCGCGCGTGCGCCGCAGACCCGCACTGGCGGTGTACTGCAGCAGATCTCGGTCACCGACGGCCGAGGCGGCGGCGGCGGCGATGCGCTGCGCCGGTATCAGCTCGGTCGCGGGCAGTCCTCCGGCCATGCTCAGGACCGCGGGCGATTCGGTCAGCCGCAGGAGGTCTCGGATGGCCGATCCCCGCACGGCGGCGGCCGAACGCGACGGATGGACAGACGGCGGGACGAGGGAAGAAGAGGTGGGCACGACACACTCCGACAGGGGCGAGAAGAATCGGTGATGCGTGTGGTCACCAGAGAGGGTGGGGATGTCCCGTCGGTGACGCTACGCCCATCCCGCCACAGAATGGAATGCGTTTCCCGATATGTGAGAAAGGTCAGTCGAGGTCGTCGTGGCGGATCAGCTGCCGCGCCGCCTCGGTCACCGAACCCGTGAGCGACGGGTACACCGAGAACGTCTGCGCGAGATCGTTGACCGGCAGCTTGTTCTGTACGGCCAGAGCGATGGGAAGGATGAGCTCGGATGCGTTGGGCGCCACCACGACACCACCGATCACGACACCGGTCGCGGGTCGGCAGAAGATCTTCACGAATCCACGACGGAGCCCGCTCATCTTCGCGCGGGGGTTGGTCGCCAGCGGCAACATCACCGTGCGGGCGGGGTACTCGCCGTCGTCGATGGCCTGTTGGCTCACACCGACGGTCGCGATCTCGGGACGGGTGAAGATCGCCGACGCGACGGTCTTGAGCTTGATCGGCACGACGCCCTCGCCGAGGGCGTGGTACATCGCGATACGGCCCTGCATCGCCGCGACCGAAGCGAGCGGCAGCAGTCCCGTGCAGTCGCCGGCCGCGTAGACGCCCGACGCCCCGGTACGAGAGACCCGGTCGACCGACAGGTAGCCGCCGGCCGACAGTTCGACCCCGACCTTGGCGAGCCCCAGGTTCTCGGTGTTGGGCACCGATCCGACCGTCATCAGCACGTGCGATCCGGTGATGACCCTCCCGTCGGCGAGGTGGACGTCCACACCGTCGTCGGTGCGTCGGACGGCGTCGGCGCGGGCGTGCTTGATCAGCGTGACACCGCGTTCGGCCAGGACGTCCTCGAGGACCAGCGCCGCGTCCTCGTCCTCACCGGGCAGCACGCGGTCGCGACTGGAGACCAGGGTCACCTGCACGCCGAGCTCGGTGTAGGCGTGCACGAACTCCGCGCCGGTGACACCGGATCCGACGACCACGAGGTGCTCGGGCAACTCCTCCAGGTCGTAGAGCTGACGCCACGTGAGGATCCGTTCACCGTCGGGCTGGGCCGAGGGCAGCACGCGCGGCGATGCCCCGGTCGCGATGAGGACCACGTCGGCCAGGACCGTCTGCTCCTCGGCGTCGGCGGCACCGTCGTCGCCCACCGGGGTGACGATCACGGTGTGGGTGGACATGCCCGTCTCGACGTCACCGAGTCGGCCGCGTCCGGCGATCACCGTCACGCCCTCGCTGAGCAGTCGCGAGCGGATGTCGGCCGACTGCGCGTAGGCGAGGTCGCGTACCCGCTGGTGGATCTGTGGGAGAGAGACGACCGCGTCGTCGTGGTGGAGGTTGATGCCCAGGTCGACCGCACGGCGCACCTCGGTGCGGATACCGGTCGAGGCGATGAACGTCTTCGAGGGGACGCAGTCCCACAGCACACACGCGCCACCGATGCCGTCGGCGTCGATCACGGTGACCTCGGCCCCGTACGCGGCGGCCACCAGGGCCGCTTCGTAACCGGCCGGTCCGCCGCCGATGATCGCGATGGTCGTCACGTGTGCATCACTCCTGGATTCTCGAATCCGACGTCGTCCAGGGCGCCGGGTTGTGCCCGCCCTGACCCAGAACCTAGTCGATCCGGCACCAGAGCTCGATCGGTGACGACTTCACCCACCGCGCCCTGTCCTGTGCGGACGGGACCATCTAGGCTTTCGCCGTGCCGATTTACGCCGCGTACGGATCGAACATGCATCCGGACCAGATGATGGAACGCGCCCCGCACTCCCCCATGGCCGGCACCGGCTGGCTCAACGGGTGGCGCCTCACCTTCGGTGGCGGCGACATCGGCTGGGAGGGCGCCCTCGCCACGGTCACCGAGGACAAGTCCGATCCCGACGCGCGCGTCTTCGTCGTCCTCTATGACGTCACACCCGAGGACGAGAGTTCGCTGGACAGCTGGGAGGGATCCGAACTCGGGATCCACCGCAAGATCCGCGCACGCATCGACACCGCCGACGGCGCCGTGCTCGCGTGGCTCTATGTACTCGACGCCTTCGAGGGCGGGCTGCCCTCGGCCCGCTACATCGGCGTGATGGCCGAGGCGGCCGAGATCGCCGGTGCACCCGCCGAGTACGTCCACGCCCTGCGCGTGCGCGACGCCCGGAACGTCGGTCCCGGCCCCGGGGAGAGCTTCAACACCTGACCGTCAGGCGGCGGGAGCGCCGAGCACGAGTCCCGCGAGGGTGCGGACGCCCACGGCCATGGCGCGTTCGTCGAGGTCGAAATTCGGCTGGTGCAGGTCGACCTGCGCACCGTCACCGCTCCACACGCCGAGACGGCCCATCGACCCCGGGACGTGTTCGAGGTACCACGAGAAGTCCTCGCCACCACCGGATTGCGCGGTGCCGGCGACGGTGTCGGGACCCACGGCCTGCGCGCTGCGCCGCAACATCTCGGTCGCCTCGGGATCGTTGACCACCGGCGGCACGCCGCGGTGGTAGTTCAGCTGGTGACGCACACCGAGCGGGGCCAACAGACCCGCGATCACCTCGGTCACCAGCGGCTCCAGCAGAGCCCACGTCGCGTGGTCACCGGTACGAACCGTGCCGCGCAGACGCCCCTCCTGGGGAATGGCGTTGGCGGCGTTACCGGCATGGGCCGACCCCCAGACCATCACCGTGCCGGTGCGCGGGTCGATACGGCGCGACAGCACGGCGGGCAGGCCGGTGATGACCGTCCCCATGGCGTGCACGAGGTCACCGGTGAGGTGTGGCCGCGAGGTGTGGCCGCCGGGCGAATGCAGCTGCAGATCGATGTGGTCGGCTGCCGAGGTGATGGGGCCGACCCGCAGTCCCACCTTGCCGACCTCGAGCTTCGGGTCGCAGTGCAATGCGAAGAATCGTGAGATGCCCTGGGTGACACCGGCTTCGACGGCGTCACGAGCGCCTCCGGGCATCACCTCCTCCGCGGCCTGGAACACCAGACGCACACCGACCGGGAGATCGCCGGCGGCGGCCAGGATCTTCGCGACGGCGACCAGGATCGCGGTGTGTGCGTCGTGGCCGCAGGAGTGCGAGACCCCGTCGATGGTGGAGGTGAACGGCAACCCGGTGCGCTCGGCGATCGGCAGCGCGTCCATGTCGGCGCGCAGTGCGATACGTGGGCCCGCCGGACCGAGATCGCACACGACACCGGTGCCGAGCGGCAACCGTTGGGGGTGCAGACCGACGCTTGTCAGCTCGGCCATCACGAACTCGGTGGTGCGGTGTTCCTGGCGTGACAGCTCGGGGTGGGCGTGGAGGTCTCGGCGCCAGCCGATCATCTCGGTCTCGTGCGTCGCGAGCCACGCGTCGACGAGGTCCATCACGACGTCTGCGGCGCGAGGTCGGCGAGCAGAGCCCGACGCATCCCCTTCTTGATGGCGTGGAGGTTGGCGCCGGCGAATGCGGTGCGTTCGGCGGCCACGGCGCGGGCGCGGGTGAGCAACTCGTCGACGTCGACGGCCTCCTCGACGATCCCGAGCTGCGCCGACTCAGAGCCGCCGTAGCGGCGTCCCGTCGTCATCGCCTCTGTGCGGACCGACTCGGGCAGCCGTTCGTGCAGCAGTGACGCCATTCCCAGCGGGAACGGCATGCCGAGCGCCACCTCGGGCAGCGACCAGTAGCCGCGCTCGGTGCGCATGACGCGGTGGTCGGCGCACAGTGCGAGCATGGCTCCGGCACCGAAGGCATGGCCGTTGACCGCGGAAACCGTGGCCACCGGGAGCGTGAGGACCCGGGCGTAGATGTCGTGCACCGAATCGATGTAGCCCTCGAGCTTCGTCGGATCGGCGACCTCGGCGATCTCGAGTCCGTTGCTGAAGAACTTCCCGGTCGCGGTGATCACCAGTGCCCCGGTGGCGTCGTCGGCGACGGTCTCGAGCAGGCCGCGGACCTCGGTGATCCACGAACCTGCGAATCGGTTCTCCGGGTTGTCCGGATCGAGTTCGGATCCCTCGGCACCCAGGTAGAGCTCCCAGATGTCATCGGTGCGGGTCAGATACGGCATCGCACGACCATATCCTCCCGCGGCGCAGGCGTCGGCGTCGATCTACCCTCGACCCATGAGCAGCGGACCCGCGTCCAGCGATCCCGACCCGACCGTTGACCCCACCGCCGCCGCCGACGCGGCCGCCGCCGCGATCGGCGAGGCGACCGGCGTGCCGACACACGACGTCGCCGTCGTGCTGGGCTCGGGATGGGCGCCGGCCGCCGACGCCCTCTGTTCCCCGGTCGCGACACTCGCGATGGCGGACCTGCCGGGCTTCACGGCACCGAGCGCCGCCGGACACTCCGGCCTCGTCCACTCGGTGCGCATCGGTTCCCGATCGGTGCTGGTCCTGCTCGGACGCACCCACGCCTACGAGGGCAATCCCCTGGCGCGTGTCGTGCACGCGGTGCGCACCGCCGCCGCCACCGGGGCGACGACGGTCGTGCTCACCAACGCCGCGGGCGGGCTGCGCGACGACATGTCGGTCGGTCAACCGGTCTTGATCAGCGACCACCTGAACCTCACCGCTCGATCACCGCTCGTGGGCGCACAGTTCGTCGACCTGGTCGATGCCTACTCGCCGCGCCTGCGCGCGATCGCCCGCGACGTGCGCGGTGACCTCGTCGAGGGTGTCTACGCCGGACTGCCCGGCCCGCACTACGAGACCCCCGCAGAGATCCGGATGTTGCGCACGATGGGCGCCGACCTCGTGGGCATGTCGACCGTGCACGAGACCGTCGCCGCCCGCGCCGCGGGCATGGAGGTCCTGGGCATGTCGCTGGTGACCAACCTCGCCGCCGGGATCACCGGGGAGCCTCTCGATCACACCGAGGTCCTCGATGTCGGCCGTCGGTCGGCGGGCGACATGGGTCACCTGCTGGCCCAGGTCATCGAGCGCCTGTGACCTCGAACCACACGACAGCCGTCGAGGCGTGGATCGCCGCCGATCCCGACCCGGTGACGCGCGACGAGCTCACCGGACTCGATCCGACCGCGCTGGCGCAGCGCTTCGCCGACCGTCTGCATTTCGGGACCGCAGGACTGCGCGGGCCGGTCCGCGGCGGGCCCGACGGGATGAACCGCCTGGTTGTGATCCACACGACCACTGCTCTCGCCGACTGGCTGATCGACGCCGGTCACGCCGGCGGATCGGTCGTGGTGGGGCACGACGCCCGCCACGGTTCGCACCCCTTCGCCGCCGACGCCGCCGGCGTGCTCCGCGATCGCGGGTTCGACGTCATCGCCTTCGCCACACCGGTTCCCACGCCTGTCGTCGCGTTCACCACCCGCCGGTTCGACGCGGTCGCCGGGGTGATGATCACCGCGTCCCACAACCCGCCGGCCGACAACGGGTACAAGGTCTACCTCGGTGGTGGGCCGATGGACGCCGGGGCGCAGATCATCCCGCCCGTCGACGCCGAGATCGAGGAACGTATCGCGCGGATCGCCGTCGACTCGCTCGTGGTGCCCGCCGCCGGAGCGGCGGTCTCCGATCCGCGGGCCGTCGACGCGGTCGAGGCCTACCTGTCGCGGCTGCTCGAGCGACACGGCTCCCGCTCGTCGACCCTCCGCGTGGCGTTGACGCCGATGCACGGTGTCGGCGGTGATCTCGCTCTCCGCGCGCTGGCCGCCGCGGGTGTCACCGATGTGGTGGTGGTCGACGAGCAGTTCACCCCCGACCCCGACTTCCCCACCGTCGCCTTCCCGAACCCCGAGGAGCCGGGGGCGGCGGATCTGCTGCTGGAGCTGGCCGCCCGAACCGACGCCGACATCGCGATCGCACTGGATCCCGACGCCGATCGGTGCGCCGTGGGCGCCGTCGTCGACGGCGCGTGGCGGATGCTGACCGGCGACGAGACGGGTGCGCTGCTGTCCACGACCGCACTGTCGCAGCACGATTCGTCGACCGATGCAGGCATTCCGTTGGTCGCCACGACCATCGTGTCGAGCACCCTCCTCGGCCGCATCGCCGAGGCCGCCGGCGCGCGGCACACCCGCACGCTCACCGGCTTCAAATGGCTGGTCCGGGCCGGTGAGGGCCTGCGCTACGCCTACGAGGAGGCCATCGGGCACTGTGTCGATCCCGACGCCGTCCGCGACAAGGACGGCATCAGTGCGGCGGTGGCTCTCGCGGTGCTCGCGCACGAACAGAGATCTGCCGGACAGGATCTCGCCGCAGCCCTCGACGAGCTGTTCGCGCGCCACGGCGTCCACCGCACCGGGCAGGTGTCGGTCCGCACCGACACCGCCGACGACATCACCGCCATCATGACCCGCCTGCGCAACCGTCCCCCGGCGACGCTCTGCGGCGTCGCCGTCGCCCGTTGCGACTTCGCCACGCGCACCGACCATCTGCGCACCGACGCCGTCGAGTTCACCGGCCACTCCCCCGGCCACGACGTCCGCGTGATCGTCCGCCCCTCGGGCACCGAGCCGAAGGTCAAGTTCTATCTCGAGGTCGTCGTCGCGGCGGGCGGCCCCGAACGTCTCGACGAGGACAAGCGTCGCGCCGACACCCTGCTGGACGACCTGCGCGCCGCAGCGCGCGAACTCGGTGACCTCCGATGATCGGCCCGGTCGTCGCGGTGTCGGGGGTCGACGTGGTCCGCGGGGGGCGGTTCCTGTTGCGGGACATCTCGCTCGAGGTCTCCGCCGGGGAACACTGGGCGCTGCTCGGTCCGAACGGCGCGGGGAAGTCGACGCTGCTGCACATCCTGGGCGCCTTCGGACATCCCACACACGGCACGGTCGACGTCCTCGGGGCCCGGCTCGGACGAGTCGACATGCGGGAGCTGCGCACCCACATCGGCCACGTCGACCCACGCCATCGGCTCGACCTGCCGCTGCCGGTCCACGACGTCGTCCTGACCGGCCTCACCAACACCCCCGAGCTCGACCACCGCCGCACCTACACCCGCGCCGAGCACGAGCGCGCCGATGACCTGCTCGCCATCCTGGGCATGGCCGACCGGCGTGAACTGCGGTGGACCACGATGAGCCAGGGCGAGCGGGGACGTACCCTCGTCGCCCGTGCCCTCATAGCGCAACCGTCGCTGCTGCTGCTCGACGAGCCGGCGACCGGCCTCGATCTCGCCGCCCGGGAGCAACTCCTCGCCGGGATCGATCAGTTGCGTTCTCAGGTCGCCGATCTCGCGAGCATCCTGGTCACCCACCACCTCGAGGACCTGCCGACGTCGACCTCACACGCCCTGCTCCTGCGCGACGGTCGCAGCGTGGTGCAGGGTCCGGTCGCGGACTCGTTGACCTCGACGACGATCACCGAGTGCTTCGCGCACCCGGTGGAGTTGCGCCGCACCGACGGACGGTGGTCGGCCACCTCACCGGGTCAGCGCGGGCCGAACTGACGGTCGCCGGCGTCGCCGAGGCCGGGCACGATGTAGGCGTCGCCGTTGAGGCCGTCGTCGACGGCCGCGGTGATCAGTCGCATCGGATGGCCTGAATCCTCCAGCGTGGCAACACCCTCGGGAGCGGCGACGACACACACCGCGGTCACGTCGACCGCACCGCGCTGCCGCAGCAGGTCGATGGTGTGCAGCATCGACCCCCCGGTCGCCAACATGGGGTCGAGGACGAACACCGGCGTCGACGAGAGGTCCGCGGGCAACGACTCCAGGTACGGGACCGGCTGATGTGTCGCCTCGTCGCGGGCGATGCCGACGAAGCCGACGTTCGACTCGGGAACCATCGCGTGGGCCTGCTCCACCATGCCCAGTCCGGCACGGAGCACCGGCACCAGCAGCGGCGGGTTCGCCAACCGCGCGCCCACGGTGTCGGAGACCGGGGTGGTGATCGAGACGTCGGCGACCTCGGCCGACGCCAGCGCCTCGTAGATCAGCATCTGGGTGAGGTCGGCGAGCGCCCCGCGGAACGACGCGTTGTCGGTGCGTCGATCACGCAGGGTGGTGAGTCGAGCTCGGGCCAGTGGGTGGTCGACGACCGTCACGTCCATGGGGCGATCCTAGAGCCGTCGCGACGACGAACGGAGATCCGCGGGAACCGCGCGGGCCACCACCCCGTCGTAAGGGGCATGGATTCCGTATCGGTCACCCCGGATGCACTGTCGCAGTTACATCACACCGTCACCGCGCTCGCCGCGTCCGTCGTCGCGCCGCACGCCGCGGTCGCCGCCATGGCGCCGTTCGCCGCCACCGTCGGCCCGATCGGGGCCGAGTTCGCCGAGGCCATCCTCGACACCACCACCCGACACACCACATCGGTGGCCGATCACGGGCGTCGGCTCGCCCTGATCGGCGCAGCCGTCGAGGCGACGCGGGTGGCGTACCTGCGCTCCGACACCGATGCGGCACGGTCCCTCGACGGGAGGCTCGCATGAGCAGCCCGATCGATCTCCTGGCCACGCCGATCCGCACGCTGTTGGCCTCGGTCGGAACCGGCGAGATGCCGGGCGCCGATCCCGCGGCGGAACTGCGCGACTGCTGCTGCCGTCTGGAGGGATCGTCGCGCGACCTCGAAGGTGCGACGCAGAAGGCGTTGTCGCAGTGGCGGTCACGGGCGGCCGACTCCGCCGAGCAGACCATCGGGGCACACCGCCGCCATGGCCGGCAACTCGCCGACGACAGCGCCGACCTCGCCGACCTCCTCGACGAGGGGCGGGCGGAGGTCGCCGCGGCCGCCCGAGAGCTGCGGACCGTTCTCGACTCGTTCGTCTCCGCGGCCGACGCCCTCGGGCCGTCGGTGTACACCCCGAACGGTGTCGCCGCGCTGATCCCGATCGCCGCCGAACACCTCCGACGCGCCCTCGCGGTGGTGCGGCGCACCCACGATCGCCTCGGTGCGCTGGCCCGGCGCGCGCAGCGCCTGGGTCGGCAGGCCGCACCGGCATCGATGCCCGATCTCGCCACGCTGATGAAACAGGTCAGCACGTCTGCCGGACCGTCGTCGTCGCGACCCGGTCGACAGACCGACCGTCCCGCCACCTCGTCCGGCGCGTCCACCCACGCGGCGTCGGCCGGCGATCCCCACGCGACCGCGCCCGCTGGGCGCCCACCCACCCCCGGCGCGGTACCGGTCACGTTGCCCGACGGCTCGGTCGCCTGGGCGCCGAACCAGCGTGCGGCCACGGCGGTTCGTGCCGCGTTGAGCCAGCGTGGCGTCCCCTACGCCTGGGGCGGCACCACACCGGGGCGCGGACTGGACTGCAGCGCCCTGACCCAATACGCCTATCGCCAGGCCGGGGTCGAGCTCCCTCGGCTCGCGCAGGACCAGGACACGGCGGGGTTCCGCGTGGACCGGTCCGAACTGCTACCGGGAGACCTCGCCGTCTGGTCGGGGCATGTCGCGATGATCGTCGGAAACGGCCAGATGATCGAGGCGGGCGATCCGGTCGGGTTGTCACCCATCCGGACCACGAATCTCGATCAGACCTTCGAGGGCTTCTACCGTCCGCGATGACCGGGCATACGGCGCGAACGAGACGCGCACACGATGTTCACCAGGGCACGTGGCCGCTCATCAGAATCGGTGGCTAGGCTTCGTTCCCATGGCCGGAGACATCGTACCGATCGAACTCGGATTGACCGACGGGAACGCCTTCACCCTGTGGGCGCCTCGGTGGCGTGAGGGTGACGACGAGTGGGAGGCCTTCCTCGGGCTCGACGAGGACCTCTACGGCTTCGGTGATGTCGCCCATCTCGTGGCGTTCATCCGCACCAACGACGACAACGATCTCGTCGAACACCCCGCCTGGGAGACCGTGGTGGGGTTGCAGGCCGAGGAACTGGTCCCCGCGGAGGACAAGTCGTACGACCTGATCGGTGTGCCCGAACTGGCCTCCGAGGACCCCTCCCCCGAGGTGATCGCCGAGCTCGAGGACGTCCTGGAGATCGTGCGGATCATCGGCGAGGTCTGCGAACTCACCACCGTCACCAAGTTCTTCAACGGCAACCCGATCCTCGGTGCGGTCACCACCGGCACCCGCAACTTCATCGGCAAAGAGGGCCAGGAGCTCTGGGGACGCATCGGCGGCCTGATCGACAAGCACTGGGACGACGTGGTCGACGCCATCGACGACGTGATCTCCACGCCCGAGGTCGACGCATCGGCGGTCTCGGTGGCCGAAGCCGAGCTCGAGGCCGCGGCGAGCGCCGAGGACGAGGACGAGCCCGGCGAGGACGACGACGTCGAGATCGTCACGCCCGGTGAGGATTCGGACGCGTCGGAGTCCCGCGGCCGCCACGCCGCGGCCGCCGACGACGAGGACGACGCCGACGAGCAGGAGCTCGAGGACGACTTCTGGGGTGGGGTAGGCATCGACCCGATCCGCATCGTCACCGACGCCTCGGAGTACTTCACGCTGCGCTGCTACCTCGGTGACGACCCGATCTTCCTGGGCAAGGACGGTTCGATCTACGTCTTCACGTCCGAGCGCGCGCTCGTCCGGTACCTCGCCGACAACACCGACCACGAGTTGTCGGAGGTGAGCACCTACCCGGAGATCCAGGTGGCCGCCACCGACGGCTCCCTCGAGGTCGACGTCTTCGACGAGAACGTCTACGTGCTCCCCGGGCTCGCCGAGGACATCACCGACGGCCCGCGCCGCATCGACCGCAAGCAGCTCGAGCTCGCGGTCGAACTGCTCAACGACGCAGCCGACTTCGCCGACGACGACTCGGTGTCCGAGGCGTTGGGATCGACCACCCCACTGGGGTGGTTCGTCAACTACGCGATCAACCCGGACCCGAAGCGGCTGGCTCCCAGCGGACCCTTCGACAACGAGTCCGAGGCGTGGCGCGCGCTGGTGCACGAGCTCGAGGACCGCCTCACCGTGAAGTGAGCGGTCGGCGCCACGGGGCCGGTCAGCCGATCAGCACCGCGTAGCCGGGCTTGATCACGTCGTCGATGAGCGCGAGGCGCTCGTCGAAGTGCACGAACGCGGACTTCATCGCGTTGACCGTGAAACGTTCGAAATCGGCCCAGCCGTAACCGAACTGGTTATGCAACGTGATGAACTCCTTGCTCATCGACGTGTCACTCATCAGTCGGTTGTCGGTGTTCACCGTCACACGGAAACGCAGACGCGCCAGCACGTTGAAGGGGTGCTCGGCAATACTCGCGACCGCGCCGGTCTGCACGTTCGAACTCGGGCACAGTTCCAGCGGGATGCGCTTGTCGCGCACATAGTTCGCGATGACGCCCAGTTCCGCACCAGCGAACTGGTGGGCGGCGAGATCGGTCCCGGCGGGCAGCGTGATGTCGTCGATGACCCGCACCCCGTGGCCCAGCCGGTCGGTGCCGCAGAAGCTGATCGCCTCATGGATCGAGGGCAGTCCGAACGCCTCGCCGGCGTGGATCGTGAACGGCGCGTTGTTGGCCCGCATGTACTCGAAGGCGTCGAGGTGTCGACTCGGCGGGTAACCCGCCTCGGCGCCGGCGATGTCGAAGCCGACGACCCCCCGGTCACGGAACCGCACCGCCAGCTCGGCGATCTCGCGGGACCGCGCGGCGTGGCGCATGGCGGTGACGAGGCAGCGGACCTCGATGCGGCGTCCTGCGTCGGCGGCCTCGGCGGCGCCCTCGTCGAACCCCAGCAGAACGGCCTCGACGACCTCGTCGAGACTCAGGCCGGTCGTCAGGTGTTGCTCGGGGGCGAAGCGGATCTCGGCGTAGACGACACCGTCGTTCGCGAGATCGAGCGCGCACTCGCGGGCCACCCGCGCCAGGGCGGGGGCGGTCTGCATCACCGCGACGGTGTGGGTGAAGGTCTCGAGGTACCGCACCAGCGACCCGCTGTCGGCCGACTCGCGGAACCAGCGGGCCAGACCGTCGGCGTCGTCGGCGGGCAGCTCGGAGTACCCGACCTCGTGCGCGAGATCGAGGACGGTCGCCGGACGCAGACCACCGTCGAGGTGGTCGTGGAGCAACACTTTCGGGGCCAGCGCCACCGACGACAGATCCATCGCGGCGGGGGTGGGTGAGAACGACGGATCAGCGGCGGCGGTCATGACCCGACGGTAACGCGCTCGATGATCAACGGCCCGCCGATCGTGGCCGACATCGCATCGCTGTCGCCGGCGGGCACGGGCCCGATGTCGACGGCGTCGGCGAGAGCGGCACGCGCGGCGTCGAATCGCTCGGGGGTCTGCGTCGCCAGCGTCATGAGCGGTTGGCCGCGCCGGACACGATCACCGGGCACCACATGCCATCGCACCCCGGCCTCGGCCTGCACCGGTGCCCCCTGGCGTGCGCGACCCGCCCCCAGGCGCCAGGCGGCCACCCCGACGGCCATCGCGTCGAGCCGTGTCACGACGCCGTCGTCGGCGGCGAGGACGTCCTCGGTGTGGTGCGCGGTCGGAAGCGGGGCGTCGGGATCGCCGCCCTGGGCGGAGATCATCGACCGCCAGCTGTCCATCGCCCGTCCGTTGCGCAGGTGCTCGGCGGGATCGACGTCGACGCCGGCCGCCGCGAGCATCTCGCGCGCCAGGGTGACGGTCAGCTCCACCACGTCCGCGGGGCCGCCGCCGGCGAGTACCTCGAGGGACTCCCCGACCTCGAGGGCGTTGCCGGCGGTCCGTCCCAGCGGTGTCGACATCGCGGTCAGCAGCGCCACCGTCGCGACGCCCGAGTCGGCGCCGAGAGCGACCATGGTCTGTGCGAGCTCGCGTGCGTCGTCGAGGGTCTTGATGAACGCGCCGGTGCCCACCTTCACATCGAGGACCAGTGCGCCGGTGCCCTCGGCGATCTTCTTGCTCATGATCGACGAGGCGATGAGCGGGATGGACTCGACGGTGCCGGTCACGTCACGCAGGGCGTAGAGCTTCTTGTCGGCCGGGGCGAGACCCGCTCCCGCCGCACAGACGACCGCGCCGACGTCGCGGAGCTGCGTCATCATCTCGTCGGTGGTGAGGTCCGCCCGCCAGCCCGGGATCGCCTCGAGCTTGTCGAGGGTTCCGCCGGTGTGGCCCAGGCCCCGACCGGACAGCTGCGGGACCGCCACCCCGTACGAGGCGACCAGGGGTGCGAGCGGGAGCGTGATCTTGTCCCCGACACCGCCTGTCGAGTGCTTGTCCACCGTCGGCAGCGCGCGGTCGCCGCGCCGCAGACCCGAGAAGTCCATCCGCTCACCGGAGGCGATCATCGCCGCGGTCCATCGCGCGACCTCCCGACGGTCCATACCGCGCAGCAGGATCGCCATCGCGAGCGCCGACATCTGCTCGTCGGCGACGTCGCCGGTCGTGAAGGCGTCGACGACCCAGTCGATCTGCTCGTCGGTCAGTGCGTGGCCGTCACGTTTGGCCGCGATCACCGACACGGCGTCGGGGACCGTCATGACCCCGTCGCCGGGTCGGTCGCGCGGCCGGCCGACAGGTCGTCGGGGCCGAACGCGTCGGGCAGCAGCGTCGCCAGCGGGCGTGGTCCCCCACGGTGGTCGACGAGGAGCTCGCCTCCGCCGTGCTCGAACAGGATCTGTCGGCACCGGCCGCAGGGCATGAGGATCTGACCGCGCCGATCGGCCACGCTGACCGCTCTCAGACGCCCTCCACCGGTCCGGTGCAGGTCCGCGGCCAGGGAACACTCCGCGCAGATCCCCAGACCGTATGAGACATTCTCCACATTGCATCCGACGACGACACGTCCATCGGAGGTGAGTGCGGCCGCGCCGACCGGATAGTCCGAGTAGGGCGCATAGGCCGTGCGCATCACCCCTGTCGCCTTGTCACGCAACAGATCCCAGTCGATTTCTGCGGTCACCGTGGGCCCTCCCCGTCCGGCCGTCGCGGGGCGTCCGGGGCGACTCCCGGCGCCGAAACTCAAGTAAGGCAAGCCTTATTCGCAAACACCGCTGTTCGCGCTTCGACTCATACCGATTCTTACCGCCGTCAGCTTAGGTTTAAAGTCGGTGAGGTAGGTCGACGATTGAGCCGGAGCACGCCGGGTTCATCGCATCCACCGCCGATGTTGGAGGCCATTTTCTCGATGAGTACTCAGACCGAGGTTGCGCCGGAGCCGATCCGCCGCCGCTCCCTGTACCGCGGTGATCCAGGCATGTGGTCCTGGGTCCTGCACCGCATCACCGGCGTGTCGATCTTCTTCTTCCTGTTCGTCCACGTCCTGGACACCGCGATGATCCGCGTGAACCCGGACACGTACACGCAGATCATCGACACCTACAAGTCGCCGATCATCGGTCTCATGGAGATCGGTCTGGTCGCCTGCGTGCTCTACCACGCGCTCAACGGCGTGCGGATCATCCTGGTCGACTTCTGGTCGAAGGGCCCGAAGTACCAGCGTCAGATGCTCTGGACGATCCTCGGCATCTTCTTCGTCGTCTTCGCCGCAGCCGCAGTCCGGCTGCTCGCGATCCTGATCGATCACGTCTAGGAGGGGAGGACAACGATGACCACCTCAGAAGCACCCAAGCTCGCCAAGACGGTCGGCACCGCCCACGACCGCCCCGCCAGTCTCGACAACCCGCGGTCGCCGCGGCGTCCGAAGAGCGGCAACTTCGAGAAGAACGCATGGCTGTTCATGCGCTTCTCCGGCATCGCGCTGATCTTCCTCACGCTCGGCCACATGACGATCATGCTGACGCTCGACAGTGGCGTGCATCGCATCGACGCATCGTTCGTCGCCCAGCGGTGGAGCCAGCCCTTCTGGCAGATCTGGGACCTCAGCATGTTGTGGCTCGCACAGCTGCACGGCGGCAACGGCGTCCGCACGGTGATCGCCGACTACTCGCGCAAGGACTCGACCCGCTTCTGGCTCAACGTGGTCCTCGCGCTGTCGATGATCCTGACCGTCGGACTCGGCACCTACGCGATCCTCACCTTCGACGTGAACTCGGTCAGCTGACATCCGTCTGACATCCAGCCATCAGCCACAGGCTCCAGAGGGGAACCACAGATGCAAGAACATCGCTACGACGTCCTCATAGTCGGTGCCGGTGGCGCGGGTATGCGCGCAGCCATCGAGGCCGGCCCCCGAGCGCGGACCGCCGTGCTCACCAAGCTTTATCCCACGCGCAGCCACACCGGCGCGGCCCAGGGCGGCATGTGTGCCGCGCTGGCGAACGTCGAAGAGGACAACTGGGAGTGGCACACGTTCGACACCGTGAAGGGCGGCGACTACATCGCCGATCAGGACGCGGTCGAGATCATGTGCAAGGAGGCGATCGACGCCGTCCTCGACCTCGAGAAGATGGGGCTGCCGTTCAACCGCACCCCCGAGGGCAAGATCGACCAGCGTCGCTTCGGCGGCCACACCCGTGACCACGGCAAGAGCCCCGTCCGCCGGTCCTGCTACGCCGCCGACCGCACCGGCCACATGATCCTGCAGACGCTCTACCAGAACTGTGTGAAGAACGACGTCGAGTTCTTCAACGAGTTCTACGCGCTCGACCTCTGCCTCTCGGAGAACGAGGCCGGCGAACAGGTCGCCACCGGCGTCGTCGCCTACGAGCTGGCCACCGGAGAGATCCACGTCTTCCACGCGAAGTCGGTCATCCTCGCCACCGGTGGTTCGGGCCGCATGTTCAAGACGACGTCGAACGCCCACACCCTCACCGGTGACGGCATGGGCATCGTCTTCCGCAAGGGACTCCCCCTCGAGGACATGGAGTTCCACCAGTTCCATCCGACAGGCCTCGCGGGTCTCGGCATCCTCATCTCCGAGGCGGTGCGCGGTGAGGGCGGCATCCTCCGCAACGCCGACGGCGAGCGGTTCATGGAGCGCTACGCCCCCACCATCAAGGACCTCGCGCCTCGCGACATCGTCGCGCGATCGATGGTCCTGGAGGTCCTCGAGGGCCGCGGTGCCGGACCGAACAAGGACTACGTCTACATCGACGTGACCCACCTGGGTGCCGAGGTGCTCGAGGAGAAGCTCCCCGACATCACCGAGTTCGCCCGTACCTACCTCGGTGTCGACCCGGTGACCGAGTACGTGCCCGTCTTCCCGACGTGTCACTACGCCATGGGTGGTATCCCGACCAACATCCGCGGCGAGGTCCTCTCCGACGCCGACACCGTGGTCAAGGGTCTCTACGCCGCCGGCGAGTGTGCGTGCGTCTCGGTGCACGGCGCCAACCGTCTGGGCACCAACTCGCTGCTCGACATCAACGTGTTCGGTCGTCGCGCCGGCATCTACGCCTCGGAGTACGCCGAGAAGGCCGAGTTCGTCGCGCTGCCCGAGAACCCGACCTCGATGGTCGACAGCTGGCTCGAGCTGGTGCTGTCCGAGCACGGTCACGAGCGTGTCGCCGACATCCGCACCGAGCTGCAGGCCTCGATGGACGCCAACGCGTCGGTGTTCCGCACCGAGGAGACGCTCAAGCAGGCGTTGACCGACATCCACGGCCTCAAGGAGCGGTACAACCACATCCGGGTGCACGACAAGGGAACCCGGTACAACAGCGATCTGCTCGAGGCCATCGAGCTCGGGTTCCTGTTGGAGATGGCAGAGGTCACCGTCGTCGGTGCGCTCAACCGCAAGGAGTCGCGCGGCGGACACGCCCGTGAGGACTACCCCGATCGCGACGACACCAACTACATGCGCCACACGATGGCCTACAAGAAGGGCAGTGAGCTGCTCTCGGACATCGAACTGGGCTGGAAGCCCGTGGTGCAGACCCGCTACGAACCGATGGAGCGCAAGTACTGATGACCATCGCACCCGAGGTCTCGAAGACCCCCGCGTCCGACGATCCGCCGTTGCCGCCCGTCCCCGACGAGGCGACGATGGTGACCTTGAAGATCGCCCGTTTCGATCCGGAGAACCCGGACGCCCACGGCTGGGAGAGCTTCCGTGTTCCGGCTCTGCCGACCGACCGCATGCTCAACCTGCTGCTGTACGTGAAGGGCTACCTCGACGGCACCCTCACCTTCCGTCGCAGCTGTGCACACGGCGTCTGCGGCAGCGACGCGATGCGCATCAACGGCGTGAACCGCCTCGCCTGCAAGCTGTTGATGAAGGACATGCTGCCGACCGACAAAGACGGCGCCTTCAAAGAGGGCAAAGAGGTCACCATCACCATCGAGCCCATTCGTGGCCTGCCGGTCGAGAAGGACCTGATCGTCGACATGGAGCCGTTCTTCGACGCGTACCGCGCCGTGAAGCCGTTCTTGATGACCAGCGGCAACGAGCCGACTCGCGAGCGCATCCAGAGCCAGACCGATCGCGCGCGGTTCGACGACACCACCAAGTGCATCCTGTGTGCCTGCTGCACCACGAGCTGCCCGGTGTTCTGGAACGAGGGCAGCTACTTCGGTCCCGCTGCCATCGTCAACGCGCACCGGTTCATCTTCGACAGCCGCGACGAAGGTGCCGCCGAGCGTCTCGACATCCTCAACGACGTCGACGGCGTCTGGCGCTGCCGCACCACCTTCAACTGCACCGACGCATGCCCCCGCGGCATCCAGGTCACCCAGGCGATCCAAGAGGTCAAGCGCGCGCTGATGTTCTCGCGCTAGACGACCCGCGAATCCCCACCCGATCCCGGCGACCGAACAGGTCGCCGGGATCGTGCGTTCCGGGACACAACCGGGTCCGTGCGATCAGCCGCGAGGGCTGTCGTCGTCGGGATCCTCGGGCGGTGGGCGTTTGTCGAAGGTGACGTCGATCTGTTCGAAACCCTTCGCGCGCTGCGCCTTGGCCTGATTGGTGTAGGCGCGACGGTCGCCACGGGTGAGCACGACGTCGTCGGTGAACGGGGTGAGAAGGGCGCGGGGATAGAGCTTGTCGACGCGCACGCTGTTGATCTCGGCGGTGAACACCACCGAGATGGCCGTGAGGTAGAGGAACGCCATGAGGCCCAGCACCACGGCGAAGACGCTGTTGGTGGCGCTGGCGTTCCGGACCACCCGTTCGACGTAGTAGGCGCCGAAGGTCTGCAGGAGTTGCCACACGACCGCCATCACCGCCGCACCCGGGAGCACCTGACGCATCGCGAGGTCGCGTGACGTCCCGATGCGATATCCGTAGGCGAACACGACGGCGTTGATGACGACGGCGCCGACCACGGAGACGGCGGTCCACACCGATCCCAATGAATCGAAGATGTTGCCCAGCAACGACAACGTCGTCGTCCCGGCGAGCGCGACGACCAACACCAGCAGCAACCGCACACTGCGGATGCGCGCGAGGAACGGGTTGGGGCGGCTGTTGCGCGGGACCGCCCACACCGTGTTCATGGCGTTCTGCGTGGCCTGCCCGATACCCGACGCGCCGTACAGGGCACCGATCACACCGATGATGACGCCGGTCGACCCGCCACCGAGCCGACGCGGTTCGCCGAGCTGGTCGCCGATGATCGGGAATTCACCCAGCGCCGAGTTGAGAAGCCGCTCCTGCAGCCCGGGATCGCCGGCGAGGACGAACCCGAGAATGGTCGTCGACAACAACAGCAGCGGGAACAGCGACAGGAAGGCGTAATAGGTGACCAGCGCCGCGAGGTAGCCACCCTGGTCGTCGACGAACTTGTAGATCACCGCGAAGACGAAACCCACACCGCGGTTGCGCCGCTGCAGGGCGTCGAGCCGTTTGAACACTCCCACCCCTCGTCAGCAGTGCCCATCCACCGTGGACATGTCCACGCTATAAGAGGCCGCACAGTCGCCCCGCAGTCGGTTGCCAGGTCGGCTCCCTACACTCGCCGTCGATGACCACCCACCGCCTGCGTCGCGCCGCGTCTGCGCTCGTGGTGTCGGCCGCGGTCCTGTCCGGATGCGCCACCGCACTCCCCCACGACCTCGGCGGCTCCGCCCCCGCCATCGCGGGCGTCGCGGCCACACCACCGATGGGGTGGAACAGCTGGAACACCTTCGGCTGCGACATCGACGAGACGACGATCCGGGCGCAGGCCGATGCCCTCGTCTCGTCCGGACTCGCCGCGGCCGGCTACCGCTACGTGGTCGTCGACGACTGTTGGTACACCCCGGCCCGTGACGCCGCAGGCCGACTGACCGCGTCGTCGTCACGGTTCCCGTCGGGGATGGCCGCACTCGGCGCCTACCTGCACGCCCGGGGTCTTCGATTCGGCATCTACGCCGGCGCGAGCGATCGCACCTGTGCACAGTTGTCGGGGACCTATCCCCGGGCCACGGGCAGCCGCGGCCACGAGGCCACCGACGCCGCGACCTTCGCCTCCTGGGGCGTCGACTACGTGAAATACGACTGGTGTTCGTCGGAGTCCGATGTCGGCGACCAGCGCGACGCCTTCGTGGCCATGCGTGACGCGATCCGCGCGACCGGACGGCCGATGGTCTACAGCATCAACCCCAACAGCGGGATCGCGCTCCCCGCCGATGCCGACACCGCCGCGGTCCCCGGCTCGGCCCACGACTGGGGCGGTGTCGCGACGATGACGCGCCTCACCAACGACATCACCGCGCAGTGGAGTACGTCGGCGGGTGTCTCGGGGTATCAGGGGGTTCTCGACATCGCCGCGGCGTCGGCGAGCGCATCGGCCGATACCCGCGCCGGACGGTGGCTCGATCTCGACATGCTCGAGATCGGTGTCGGCACCGCGCTCACCGAGGCTCAACAGCGGTCGCATCTCGGGCTGTGGGCGATGGCGGGGTCACCGCTCATCGCCGGCAACGACCTCACCCGCATGGACCCCGCGACGCGAACGCTGCTCTCCTCGCCCGGCATCCTCGCGATCGATCAGGACACGACCGCCCCGGCGCGGTCGGTGTCTGCCGACGGCTTGACACGGACCAAGCGGATGGCCGACGGGACGACGACTGTGTCGGTCACGAATTCGTCCGCCGACGCCCGGACTGTGACGGTCGATCGCTCTGCCGTCGGTGCGCAGGGAGCGGTGACCGACCTCTGGACCGGACGTCAGATCGTCGCCGCGGGTGCACCGATCCGCATCACCGTCGCCGGCGGCGACACCGCCATGCTGCGGATCGGCTGAGGTTCGCCGCCCACCGGATGCCGTTGCGCGGGAACGAATGCGCAGCCTCAGTAGTGGTAGGTGTCCGAGGGCGCCGGGGCGTGATCGGGGTCGTCGTACTCGGCGTGCACCTCGGTGCCGTAGGACCGCGCCAGGTCGACGATCTTGGTCGCACGAGCGATGCGGGGAAGATCCGAGCCGTTGCGGATCTCACCTCCGTCGCGTTCGAACTCACCGAAGAACTCACGCGCCCAGGCGATCTCCTCCTGCGAGGGCGAGAGTCCCTCGTTGACCGAGGAGCACTGGTCGGGGCTCAGGCAGATCTTGCCGGTCATCCCGAACTCGCGGCTGACCGCGGTGGCCTCGCTGAGCTTCAACGCCGACGACCCCACCGTGGGGCCGTCGATGGCGCTCGGCAGGTGCGCTGCCTTCGCCGCGATCGTGAAACGCGAACGGGCGTAGGCGAGAGTGGCGGGATGCTCCCCGAAGCCGGTGTCGCGGCGGAAGTCACCGATGCCGAAGGCGAGACGGAATGTGCCCTTCGCCGAGGCGATCTCACTGATCCGCTCGAGGCCGCGCGCGGTCTCCACCAACGCCACGATCGGGATGCCGGGCAGCTTCTTCGCGGTCTCGGTGACGTGGTCGACCGATTCGACCATCGCGAGCATCACGCCGCCCAGGTTGTCACCGACGTCGTGGAGCGCCGCGAGATCGGCCTCCCACCACTGGGTGCCGAACCCGTTGACGCGCACCCAGTCGCGATTGCCCGCCTCGAGCCATCGGACGACGTTCTCCCGCGCGGCGACCTTGTCCTTCGGGGCGACGGCGTCCTCGATGTCGAGCACCACGATGTCGGCGCGGGAATGTGCCGCGGCCTGGAAGCGATCGAAGGCGATCCCGTTGACCAGGAGCCAGCTACGGGCGAGCACGGGGTCGATGCGGGAACCGATATCCTCGGGTTCGAGATCGGCGGCGGGTGTCGGTGGCGGGTTCATCACGGCATATCGTCCCACCGGTACCGACCGGGCGGAAATCGGGTTCGACGTGTGCCGACGGGACAGACCGGAGCGGGGACGAGGAGCGCCACAGGTGACGAACGACGACAGGCCCGCACTCGGCCACTTCCCGGTCGCACGGCCGATGACGACGCGCTGGGCCGACAACGACATGTACGGCCATCTCAACAACGCCGTCTACTACCAACTGTTCGACACCGCCATCAACGCCTGGATCATCGAGGCGACGGGGGTCGACCCGACGCGATCTGCCGCGCAGGGCGTGGTGGTCGAGTCCGGCTGCCGCTACTTCTCGTCGGTGCAGTTCCCCGAACCGGTGACCGTCGCCATCGCCGTGGCCCGTCTCGGTTCGTCGAGCGTCACCTACGACCTCGGGCTCTTCGCCGGGCCGACCGACTCCGAGGCCGCACCACCCACCATCGCCGCACGGGGGCGGTGGGTGCACGTCTACGTCGACACCACCACGCGCCGACCCGTCCCGATCCCCGACGAGATCCGCGCACTCCTGACCACCGCCGACATCAGCGGACCTACGACGGCGTCCGACGAGACCGACACACGAGACAGGGACGACCGATGAAGATCGACGCAGCAGTTCTGGTGGAATCGGGCCGATCGCGGCCCTACACCGACTCGACCCCGATGGTGATCCGCGAGCTCGACCTCGACGAGCCCGGCCCCGGGGAGATCGGCGTCCGCATCGAAGCGGCAGGCGTCTGCCACTCGGATCTGTCGGTCGTCGAGGAAACCGCCTGCGCCCCCTGCCCATGGCCCTCGGACACGAGGCCGCGGGCATCGTGGAATCCCTCGGCGAGGGCGTCGACGACATCGCGATCGGCGACCGCGTGGTCATGGCGTTCCTGCCCCGCTGCGGCGAGTGCGCCGAGTGCGCCACCGACGGACGGCTGCCGTGCGCGCCGGGATCGGCGGCCAACAACGCCGGCACCCTCCTCGAGGGCGACCGTCGCCTGCACGACCCCGCCGATCCCGAGGCGACCGTGCACCACCACCTCGGGGTCTCCGGTTTCGCCACCCACGCGGTGGTCGACCGTCGGTCGGCGGTGGTCGTGGGCGCCGACGTACCCGCCGAGATCGCCGCGGTCCTCGGATGCGCCGTGCTCACCGGAGGCGGCGCCGTCATCAACGCCGGCAAACCCGAGCCCGGGCAGTCGGTGATGGTGGTCGGACTCGGCGGCGTCGGCATGGCCGCGGTGTTGACCGCTCTCTCCTTGGAGACCGGTGACGTGATCGCCGTCGACTCCCTGCCCGAGAAACTCGCCGCCGCCACCGATGCCGGCGCCGCTGCGGTCTACTCCCCCGCCGAGGTCGCCGAACAGGGCATCACCGCACCGATCGTCATCGAGGCCGCGGGCAACGCGAAGGCGTTCGAGACGGCCGTCGCCGCGACCGCACCCGGCGGGATCACCGTCACCGTGGGCCTGCCCTCACCGGATGCGCGGTCGTCGATCGCCCCGCTCGGACTGGTCGCCGGTGCGCGCACCATCGTCGGCAGCTACCTCGGCTCGGCGGTCCCGGCCCGCGACATCCCGGTGTACGAGCAGCTGTGGCGCGAGGGGCGGCTACCGGTGGAGAGGCTGATCTCGTCGCGGATCCGCCTGAGCGACATCAACTCGGCGATGGATGCTCTCGCCGATGGGACGGCGATCCGTCAGGTCATACTCTTCGACTGATCGGCGGCCTGCGGATTCGACTGCGGTGCACGGCGGGCCCGCACGCGGTGCCGGATGTAGAGGCCGAGTGCGACGACGACGAACAGTGCGATGAAGACGTACGAGGTGTACCCGAGATCCTTCTCGACGGTCTTGTAGGACTTGCCGGCGATGTAGCCGAGTGATCCGACCACGCACGCCCAGATGGTGCCACCGATGGCGTTGGCGATCACGAAGGTCCGTAACCGGACCTCACTCATCCCCGCGAGCCCCGGGATCAGCGCTCGCAGGGCCGCGATCCATCGGCCGAACAGCACCGCGACGGCACCGCGCTTGCGCAACGCCTCCCGGCCGCGATCGACGTGCTCGGGTTTCACGAGGCGTTCGGGCAGCTTCTCGAGCAGGGTGGTGCCCCACCGGCGACCCACCTCGAACCCGATGAAGTCGCCGATGATCGCTCCGGCGACGGCGGCGACGAGGACTTCCCACAGCTCGAGTCGGCCGCCGTTGGCGATGACGCCGGCGATGAGAACCGCGATCTCGCCGGGCACCACCACGCCGATGAAGATCGAGGCCTCGAGGGCCGGGAACAGAAACGCCATACCCAACGCCACCCATGGGGGCAGGTCGAGCAACCATTCGACGAGTGCATCGATCACCCATAGACAGTAGCCGCGCCGGAACGCGGTCGACGAAAACTACCGCCACAGGTCGTGAGACGACTGAATCAGTCGTCGTGTTACCGCACAGAAAACAAATCCGTCGTTGTCACGCGTGATCACGACCGAAACCGTACTGTTCCCACATGGCAGTATCGAAGCCGTCGCCCATGCTCCCGGCCCCCGCGTCCGACAAGGGTCTGCGCGCCGGTTCCCTGGGGCTCGTCGGCAACGTCGTCATCGGACTCTCCGCCGTGGCACCGGCCTACAGCCTCGCCGCGACGCTGGGCTACGTCGTGGCCGAGGTCGGCACGAAAGCGCCGGCCATGTTCGTCCTCGCGTTCATCCCGATGCTGCTCATCGCCTTCGCGTACCGAGAACTCGGCGAGGACACCCCCGACTGCGGCACCACCTTCACCTGGGCGACGAAGGCTTTCGGTCCCTGGATCGGGTGGATGGGCGGCTGGGGCCTGGCCGTGTCGGCGATCATCGTGCTGGCCAACGTGGCCGAGATCGCCGCGATCTACCTCTTCAAGTTCCTCGGACTGGAGTCGCTGGCCGACAACCTCCTCGTGAAGGTCGGCGTCGGGTGCTTCTTCATCATCGCGATGACCTGGGTCAGCATCCGCGGGATCCTCATCAGCGAGCGGATGCAGAACGTCCTCATCGCGGTGCAGTTCGGGGTCCTGATCGTCGCCAGCGTCATCGCGCTGGTGAAGATCGGCTTCGACAAGGCCGGACCGCAGGCGATCTCACCGAGCTGGGACTGGCTGTGGCCGAGCGGGGTGACCTCCTCGCAACTCGCGGCGGCGATCATCCTGTGCATCTTCATCTACTGGGGCTGGGATGCCTGTCTCGCCGTCGGCGAGGAGACGAAGGACTCGACGAAGACCCCCGGTCGTGCGGCCGTCCTGACGACACTGATCCTCGTGTGCACCTATGTGCTGGTCGCCTACGCGGTGCAGTCGTTCGCCGGATTCGGCGAGACGGGTATCGGCCTCAACAACCCCGACAACGCCGACGACGTGCTGACCATCCTCGGTGATCCCGTTGCCGGAGTGGTCATGTCGTCCCTGCTGCTGCTGACGGTGTCGATCTCGGCGTTGTCGTCCACACAGTCGACGATCCTGCCCACGGCGCGTGGCACTCTGTCGATGGCGGTCTATCAGGCTCTACCGCAACGTTTTGCCCGCATCCACCCGAAGTACATGACGCCCGCGTTCGGTACCGCGGTCATGGGTGGAGCCGCCCTGTTCTTCTACCTGGTGCTCGCCCTCGCCAGCGAGGACACGCTCGGCGACTCGGTGTCGTCGCTGGGGCTGGCGGTCGCCTTCTACTACGGCATCACCGCCTACGCCTGCGTCTGGTATTTCCGTCGCACCCTGTTCGCCTCGGTGCGGAACTTCCTGATGCGCGGGCTGTTCCCGCTGCTCGGAGCACTCGCGATGACGTGGGCGTTCGTGCAGAGCTCCATCGACATGATCAAGCCCGACTACGGGTCGACGTCGTTCGGCGGCATCGGCGGGGTGTTCATCCTCGGCGTCGGGATGCTGGTGCTCGGTATCCCCCTGATGTTGCTGTGCGTGGCCGGCGGCCGGGAGTTCTTCAGCGGCCGCTCTCTCAACGCCGGCACCGAGGTGAAGGTCCCCGATGTCTACTGACACGACGAACTCCGTCGACTCCCCCGCGACGCCCGCGCGCATCACCGTCGGCTATCTGGCCACCGCATCCGGCGACGACGGTGTCGCACTCGCCGTCGCCCTGGCCCGCGCCACCGGGGCCTGCATCGATCTCGTGTGCGTGGTGCGGTCGGAGGAGCCCGACGGGACGCCGGGCCGCGCCTCGTACCAGGACATGTTGATCCGTCGCGCCCGCGAGTGGGTCGCGGCGGGTGCCGATCTCGTGCCCGACGACGTCACCGTCGAGGTCCACACACCGGTCGCGGAGTCGTTCACAGAGGGGTTGATCGACTTCGCGGACGCCTCCGGTGCGCGCCTGATCGTGGTCGGCGGGACGCGCGACGGACTGCTCGGCCGCCACACGCTGGGCTCCATCAGCTCCGAACTCGTGCACTGGTCACCGCTGCCGGTGGCGTTGGCACCCCGGGGGTACGCCGAGCGTGACGAAGTCGTCCTCGACTCCCTCACCGTCGCGGTACCGACGACCGGTCGCAGCGACAACCCACTGCCGTTCGCGGTGGCCCTCGCCGAGGAGGCACATCTCGCGCTGCGCCTGGTGTCGTTGGTGTCTCTCGACGACGCAGGCGATCTCGACACCGAGACGTCGGCGCAGACCCGTGCTCGCCACATCTCCGCGGCGACCGACATCCTCGACGAGGCGACACGGCGCGCGCCGTCGACGCTGTCGGTGGAATCGGTGGTCGCCGACGGCGACACCCTCTCCGAGGCACTCGACAGCCTGCGCTGGGGTGAGGGTGATCTCGTCGCGGTCGGTTCGGCGCGCCTGGGCCCGCCGAGTCGCGCGTTCCTCGGATCGACGGCGGCTCGCATCCTGCGGAACACCACCGCGCCGATGATCGTGGTGCCCAAGGCCGCCGACTGAGGCGTCGGCGTCCTCGGTGGCCGGGCGACTAGCCGGTCGTCGCGGCCGCGAGGCGGCCGAGGCTGTCCTCGAGTTCACCCTCGCTGACGAGCGGGAACTTGATCTGCTCGAGCAGCTTCTTGTCGGTCACCTTCGACCAGTCGTAGGTGAGATGAACGAGGGTGGAGTCGGGGCCCTGGGAATCGAGCTCCCACAGCCATTCCCATCCGGGCGGCTCGGTGCCGGCGGGCGCGGTCTTCCACGCGATCAACTTGTCCTTCGCGAAACCGCTGACGTGGTTGTCGGTCTTGTACTCGCCACCCATGTGCGGGCCGTCCATGTTCATCGTGAACACATCGCCCACGGCACTGATCCGCTCGCCGTTCTCGTCGCCACGAACGAAACCGGAGCCGTCGAGTTCGACGTGGCGCTTGGGGTTGGACAGGATGTCGAAGACGTCCTTGGCGGATGCGTCGATGAGACGCTCGACGGTGACGCTGGTCTGATCGGTCATGAGGGGATCCTCCGGTCGACGGTGACGTACCCCACCAAACGTACGCGAGGTCGTTCGCCGTACATCCGATCGCGGAGCGATCAACTGTCGAAACCGATCGCGGAGCGATCAGCTGTCGAAGCCCAGCCCGACCTTGTCCATGGTGCGCAGCCAGATCCCGCGGCGACCCTGTGAGCGGTCGGCGCGGGCGAACTGTCGGCGGGTGATGGTGATGCCGATCCAGCGCAGCGGTTCGGGTGGGAACGGGATGGGCCGGGTGCGCACCATCTGCAGGCGGGTGCGTTCGGTGTCGTGACCGTCGACGAGGTCGAGCGCGGTGCGGGCGCCGAAATGCGATGCGCCGACGCCCAGCCCGGTGAATCCGAGCACCGACACGACCCGTCCGCGCATGCTGGTGTGCCAGTAGGCGCAGAACCGCGAACTGGTGTCGATGGCCCCGCCCCATGCGTGGGTGATCTCGATGCCCTCGAGCTGCGGGAACATCTGCAGCAGATGTTCGGCGAGGACGGCGAACTCGTGGTCGTCGCTGCTGTGGCGGTCGTCGCGGTCGGATCCGTAGCGGTACACCGCATCCCATCCCCCGAAGAGGATCCGGTTGTCGGTGGTGAGCCGGAAGTAGTGGAAGCGGTTGCCGCCGTCGGCCAGCCCCTCGCGGCCGTCCCAGCCGATCGATGCCCGTAGGGCGTCGGTGAGCGGCGCGGTCATCAGCACGTAGTCCCACACCGGGACCGTCCCCCACCGGTTCCATCGCCGCAGGGGCCGCGCCGCGGCCGTGGCCACGATGACCTTGTTCGCGGTCACCGACCCCCGCGGCGACTCGGCGTGGACACCTCGGCCACGGCGACGGAGGCCGGTGATCTCGGTGTTCTCACAGATCACGACGCCGAGGCGCTCCGCGGCGGCGGCGAGCCCCCACGCGAGCTTGGCCGGGTCGAGCATGATGACCGCCGGGTCGTGGGCGGCGGCCGCCACCATCGGCGAGCGCACCTTCGATCGGGCTTCTTCCTTGTCGTGGAAGGTGGTGTCGCGTTCCAGGGCGACGGCCTCCTCCACCCCGTCGCGGACCGCATCGACCTGCCAGTCGAAGTTGGCGATGTCGAGTTCACCGGTCCGTTCGAGGTCGGCGTCGACACCGAGGCGGTGTACCGCCTTCTCGATCTCGTCGAGTGTCTCGTCCCCCATGCGTAGCAACGTCGGCAGCTCGTCGGCGAAGCGCGACATCCCGTTCGACAGCCCGTGGGTGATGCTCGCCGAACAGAATCCTCCGTTGCGTCCCGACGCCTGCTCGGCCACCCGGTCGCGATCGACGAGGATCACCTGGCGGTCGGGGTCGGCCTCGATTGCCTGCACCGCGGCCCACAGTCCGGTGAAGCCGGCGCCGATCACCAGCAGATCGCATCGACGGTCCCCGCGCAGCGCCGGACGGGCCTCGGGGCGTTCGGGACGGTCGAGCCAGAACGGTCGGCGCGCGGCGTCGGCGATCATCCGACGGCCACGTTCGGTCGGTTCCTCGGCCCAGGCGGAGACGGTCACGCCTCCTCCGCTGCCGCGAACACCGTTCGATGCCAGGGCTTGCGGGCCACCCCGGTGATGTCGCTCATCACGTGCTTGATCGAGAGGTACTCGTCGAGGGAGTAGGCCGACATGTCCTTGCCGAATCCCGATGCCCCGAAACCACCGTGCGGCATCTCGCTGACGATCGGGATGTGGTCGTTGATCCACACGCATCCGGCACGGATGTCGCGTGCAGCCCGCTGCGCGCGGTAGACATCACGTGTCCACGCCGAGGCCGCCAGCCCGTAGTCGGTGTCGTTGGCGCGCCGGATGCCGTCGTCATCGTCGTCGAAGGTGCTCACGGTGAGCACCGGACCGAACACCTCGTCGCGGTACACCTCCGCGTCCTCGTCGACCTCGGCGAGCAGGGTCGGCGGATAGTACGCGCCCGGACCCGACGGGACGGTCCCGCCGGTCACCACGCGGATGCCCGAAGCGGCTGCGCGCGAGACCATCCCGGCCACCTTGTCGCGATGGGTGCGGGAGATGAGCGGGCCCATGTCGGTGGCGGGATCGGTGGGGTCGCCCATTTTCACCTGCGACATCACCTCGGCGACGCCGTCGACGAAGTCGTCGTAGAGGGGCCGCGCGACGATGGCGCGGGTGGCCGCGGTGCAGTCCTGACCGGAGTTGATGAGCGCCCCGGCGACCGCTCCGTGGACGGCGGCGGTGAGGTCGGCGTCGTCGAACACGAGGAACGGCGCCTTGCCGCCGAGCTCGAGCTGTACGCGGGTACCCCGTGTGGCGGCGGCCGCCATCACACGCCGTCCCACACCGGTCGAGCCGGTGAAGGTCACCACGTCGACGCCGCGGTGACCGGCGAGTGCGGCGCCCACCTCGGCGCCGGTACCGGTGAGGACGTTCAGGACTCCGTCGGGGACGCCGGCCTCGGTGGCCAGGCGCGCGAGGGTGAGCGTGGTGAGTGGCGTGAGCTCGGCCGGTTTGAGGACGACGGTGCACCCGGCGGCCAACGCGGGCATCACCTTCCAGACCGCCATGCCCAGCGGGTAGTTCCACGGCGTGATCGACGCGACGACGCCGACGGCCTCCCGGCGGATCGAGGAGGTGTGGTCACCGGAGTACTCGGCGGCGGCCTTTCCCTCGAGTGCGCGGGCGAGGCCGGCGAAGAAGTCGGTGTTGTCGACCGCGCCCGGGAGATCGAACTCGGTGGCCAGACGGATCGGTTTGCCCGTCTGGCTCACCTCCTGCGCGGCCAGGGCAGCGGACTCGCGCTCGAGGATGGCGGCGAGACGCCGCAACACGGCACTGCGCGTCGCCGGCGTGGCACCCGACCAGCCGGGTAGAGCGGCGCGCGCCACGGTGACAGCGGTGTCGACGTCGGCGGCGGTCGCCAAAGCCATCTGCGCGACGGGTAGGTCGGTCGAGGGGTCGACGACGGTGTGTACGGGGCCCGCGGCGACGAAGTCCCTCCCGGACATCCATCCGGCGGGCAGAGTTGACGGCATGCGTTCGATCGTAGGGGAATGACGACGAAATGCACCATCAAATCTGGTCGCAAACCACTGGATCGGTGGTTTTTGTTGCACGAATCTGCGGAATCCGTCACGATGGCGCTGTGGCCAAAGACCTCGATCACGTCTCCAAACAGATCATCGAAGCGTTGCAGACCGACGGCCGTCGGTCCTACGCCTCGGTGGGCAAGTCGATCGGGTTGTCGGAGGCCGCGGTGCGCAATCGCGTTCAAAAGCTCAGCGACAGTGGCGTTCTGCAGATCGTCGCGGTGACCGACCCGTTGCAGGTGGGATTCGCCCGGCAGGCCATGATCGGCATCCGCTGCACGGGCGACTCGGTTGCACTGGCCAAGAATCTCGCCGAGATCCCCGAGATCGACTACGTCGTCCTCACCGCGGGGAGCTTCGACATCATGATCGAGGTCGTCTGCGAGGACGACGACGGCCTGCTGGACCTGCTCAACCGCACGGTCCGCACCCAGCCCGGTGTCACCGCGACCGAGACGCTCGTCTACCTGAAACTCGTCAAACAGCAATACAACTGGGGAACCCGATGACCACCACAGCAATGCCCGTGAGCTCCTCCTCCGATGCCGCGGGTTCCGACCTCGGCGCCCGCAGCGCCCGACACCTCTGGGGCCACTTCGCCCGTCACGGCGAACACATCACCCCGCCGGTGATCACGCGCGGCGAGGGGCATCGCATCTTCGACGACCGCGGTCGCAGCTACATCGACGGACTGTCGGGGCTGTTCGTCGTGCAGGTCGGCCACGGTCGTGAAGAGCTCGCGCGCGCCGCCGCGAATCAGGCTCAGACGCTCGGCTTCTTCCCGCTCTGGTCCTACGCGACACCGCCGGCGATCGAGCTCGCCGAACGACTCGCCCACCACGCCCCCGGCGACCTCAACCGCGTCTTCTTCACCACCGGCGGTGGCGAGGCGGTCGAGAGTGCGTGGAAGCTGGCCAAGAAATACTTCAAGCTGACGGGGAAGCCGTACAAGCACAAGGTGATCTCCCGTGCCGTCGCCTATCACGGCACGCCGCAGGGAGCGCTCGCCATCACCGGCATCCCGGCGATGAAGCAGGACTTCGAGCCGCTGACACCCGGGGCGTTCCGCGTGCCCAACACCAACTTCTACCGCGCCACCGAACACGCCGACGACCCGAAGGCGTTCGGGCGCTGGGCCGCCGACCGCATCGCCGAGGCCATCGAGTTCGAGGGCCCCGACACCGTCGCCGCGGTGTTCCTCGAACCCGTACAGAACGCGGGCGGCTGCTTCCCGCCGCCGCCCGGGTACTTCGAGCGGGTGCGCGAGATCTGCGATGAGTACGACGTGCTGCTGGTCTCCGACGAGGTCATCTGCGCCTTCGGGCGCATCGGCTCGATGTTCGCCTGCGACGACTTCGGCTACGTGCCCGACATCATCACGTGCGCCAAGGGCATGACCTCGGGGTACTCGCCCATCGGCGCGATGATCGCCAGCGACCGGCTCTTCGAGCCGTTCGACGACGGCGTGACCTCGTTCGCCCACGGCTACACCTTCGGCGGGCACCCGGTCTCGGCGGCCGTCGCGCTGGCCAACCTCGACATCTTCGAGCGCGAGGGCATCACCGACAACGTCAAGAACAACGCCGGCGCGTTCCGCTCGACCCTGGAGCGACTCAAGGATCTGCCGATCGTCGGCGACGTCCGCGGAGAGGGCTACTTCTACGGGATCGAACTGGTCAAGGACCAGGCCACGAAGGAGACGTTCACCGCCGACGAGTCCGAACGGGTCCTGCGCGGGTTCCTGTCGCACGCGCTGTTCGAGGCCGGGCTGTACTGCCGCGCCGACGATCGCGGCGATCCCGTCGTGCAGCTCGCGCCGCCGCTCATCTGCGGGCAGCGCGAGTTCGACGAGATCGAATCGATCCTGCGTGGCGTCCTCACCGAGGCCTACAGCAAGATCTGACCGGTTCACCGGGAAGATCTGACCGACTCACCGGGGGGATCTGACCGGGTGCCGACGCACAGCGGGCCGCCCACCCCGATCGGGGGTGGACGGCCACGCGGAGGACGGACCCGCCATTGCGCCTCTCGGCAGAAGGCCGCTCGTGGCGGCAAATGGGGTGGTACCCGGGGCAGTGAATCGGGCCCGTCGGGTGATGTAACGCCATCCGGGCCGAGGATTGTTCCCGAGCCCGAAAACGGTTCCCGACATCCGTACAGTTTCGGCCTACGCCTATCGTCTGCCCGGTGACCGACCTCCGAATCCCCCGCGACGGTGCTGATCTCGCTGTCGACCGCCCGTCGGGGGCGCGACCGATCGCCGTCTACGCCCACGGCATGTCCTCCAGCCGCCGGTTCGACGACGAGAGCGGCATCTTCGACTGGACGCCCGTCGACGGCGACGACCGCGAGCTCGTGCGGTTCGACGCGCGCGGCCACGGCGAGTCGACCGGACGGCCGGTCCCGGCGGATTACATCTGGACCGCGCTCGCCGACGACCTGTTGGCCGTGATCGACGCGGTGTCGCCCGAGGAACCCGTCGACGCCATCGGCGCATCGATGGGCTCGGCGGCCATCCTCTGGGCCGTCCTGCGCGCTCCCCACCGCTTCCGACGACTCGTCCTGTCGCTCACTCCCACCGCCTGGGAGACACGCGCGGGCCACTCGAGCGGGTACCTGAGCACCGCGGCCCTCCTCGAGAACGAGGGTCTCGATGCCCTGTTCGCGATGGTGTCCGCCATGCCTCCGCCGCCGATCATCACCGCGGGCGGATGGTCGACCGAGCCGCGTCCTCCCGCCGTCGACGTCGGTCTGTTGCCCTCGGTGATGAGAGGCGCGGCGCAGTCCGACCTCCCCGACGTCGAGAGCGTCACGCAGATCACCCACCCCACGCTGCTGCTGCCCTGGGACACCGACGCCGGACACCCGGTCAGCACCGCACAACGGCTCGCCGAACTCCTCCCCGACGCGACGCTCGAGATCGCCACCGAACCCGACCACGTCCGACAGTGGGGAGCACGCGCCGCGCGGTTCCTCGGGGCCTGAGGTTCGTCGGGGTACTTTCGACCTCGATGCCAGCCCTGCGCCGATCGTCCCGAATCCTCGCCGCGTCGGTGTCGGCCGTCGCCGTGGTCGTCGCGTGCGCGACGTTCGGCGCCGCCGCGGTGTCGGCGGACCCCGTCGTCCCGACGCCGACGGCAGGGCCGCCGAGCACACCCGACACCGAGAGGTGCCCCTACCGCACATCCCCTGCGGCGGCCGTGGACACCTCGGAGGTACCGCCCTCGGGGCAGACGGCCCCGGCTCCGCTACCGGTGCCCGACCCGCCGGTCGGCGGCGAGAAGCTCGGCGCATGTGGCGTCGTCACCGCCGGCAACGCCGCGTCGATCCCCCGCGGCATCACCTCGGCCGGCTGGCTGGTCGCCGACGCGGGAACCGGCGCCGTCCTCGCCGCGAAGGACCCGCACGGCCGCTACCGTCCCGCCAGCACCATCAAGACGCTGCTGGCACTGGTCGCCCTCGACGAACTCGATCTCGACACCACCGTCACCGGTACCCGCGCCGACTACAGCATGGAGGGCGACTCGGCCGGGATCGGTCCCGACGGCCGCTACACCGTGCGACAACTGCTGCAGGGTCTGCTGATGGTGTCGGGCAACGACTGCGCCAACGCACTGGCCCGGGAACTCGGCGGCTACGAGGTCGCGGTCCGGAAGATGAACGAGATGGCCCACCGACTGGGCGCCGAGGACACCCGCGCGGCGTCACCCTCGGGCCTCGACGCCCCCGGGATGAGCACCTCCCCCTACGACCTGGCGCTGATCTTCCGCGCGGCCCTGAAGGACTCGACGTTCCGCGACCTCATCTCACACGTGAACGCGCCGTTCCCGGGCTACCCGCCGCTCGCCGACGTGCCGAACGACAAACCGCACCCAGGCTACATGATGCAGACCCAGAACCGACTGCTCCTCGACGACTACCCCGGCATCATCGGCGGGAAGACGGGGTACACCGACGACGCCCGCAAGACGTTCGTCGGCGCGGTCGAGCGGTCCGGACGCACGCTGATCGTGGTGCAGATGTATGGCCTCAACGAGGTCGACGACTCCTACTGGGACCAGGCGAAAGGGCTCCTCGAACTCGGATTCGGCATCCCGACGGGCGAGTCGGTGGGGCGGCTGGTCGACGAGACGACCTCCGACTCGTCGGCGTCGGACCCGTCGGCCGGCCGGGCGTCGTCGGGCGACGGCCACAGCGGTGCGGTCGCCTACCCCTCGTCCGAGGACGGCGCCTCCGGCTCGCCGTGGACCGACCGACTGCTGTTCGGCGGCATCGGGCTCGTCGTCATCCTCGGGCTGGTCTACGCGGCGTTGCGGGTCAACCGCCGATCACGCTGACGCGTTCAGCGTCGGTGACGGCGCGCGCGCAGTCGTGAGTACCCGAGTGCGGCCGCCGCGCCCGTGAGCGCGGTCGCCGCGAGGATGACCGCCGACGGCTCGGGCCGGATCGCGACCACGGGTGCGATCGTCACCGGATCGGGCACCGCAGCGGCCTGGTATTGCGCGTTCATCGGATCGGTCGCCGCCCATGCGGTCGCGAAAAGGATGATCCGCGTGGTGAAGAAGGCGAACACCATGATGCCGATGATGGGGCCGAAGGTGGCTCCGGCGGGACCGCTGGTGACGCCCTTCAGGTAGAAGGTCGCGATGAACTTGAAGATCTCGAAGACCACCGCGGTGAGCAGACCGGCCTTCGCGGCGTTGCGATACGGCAGCGGGATCCGCGGCAGCCGGGCGATGACCCAGGTGAACAGCAGCGTCGAGGCGACCAACGACACCACGATCGACAGCACGCGGACGACGATGAACACACCGGGCACGTGATCGAGCCCGACGAACTCGAGGATCGTCGTGGTCAGTCCGCTCCCCGCGATCGCCGACAGTCCGAACGACACCACCAGCGCGAGGAACAGCCCCAGCAGGGCACCCAGGTCACCGATCTTGGTCTTGACGAACGTCGACGCCGGGGGCTCGGCTCCCCACTGCACGGTCAGGGCGTTGCGCAGGTTGGCCATCCACCCCAGCCCGGAGTAGAGCGCGAGCACCAGACCGATCACGCCGATCGACGCACGGGAACTGATTGCCTGGTCCATGAGGTCCTGGAGCTGATTGCCCATGTCGCCCTGGACCGAGTCGGCGATCTTGTTCTTCGCGTCGTCGAGGAGGCCGGGGCTGGCGGCGAAGACGAATCCCGCTGCGGCGAAACCGATCATGAGGAGCGGGAACAGCGCCAGGATGCTGAAGTAGGTGGCACCGGCGGCGAAGAAGTCGCCCTTGGAATCCTGGTAGCGGCCGCCGGCCCGCACCAGGTGGTCGAGCCAGGGATACCGCGCCCGCAGCTGTTCGAGGCGCGACGGTCCCTTCTCGGTCGATGTCTCGTCGGTGTCGGCCATGGTCACTCCGCTCGTCGACTCCTCCTCATACGCGCGTCATCGCCGCGGCAGGAACCCCACCTTGTCATAGGCGCTCGCCAGCGTCTGCGCGGCGACCTCTCGGGCACGGTCGGCACCCCGGACGAGGATCGCGTCCAGTTCGGCGCGGTCGGACATCAGCTCGTCGACACGCCCACGCAGAGGTGCCACGAAGTCGGCCAGCACGGTGGCGGTGTCGACCTTGAGGTCGCCGTACCCCTTGCCCTCGTATCCCGACACCAGATCGTCGACAGGGGTGCCGGTCAGCGCGGACTGGATGCTCAACAGGTTGCTGACACCGGGCTTGTTCTCCCAGTCGAGTCGGATCTCGCGCTCGTTGTCGGTGACCGCCGAGCGGACCTTCTTCGCCGAACGCTTCGGGTCGTCGAGCAGGTTGATGAGGCCGGCGTCGGAGTCTGCCGACTTGCTCATCTTCGCCGTCGGGTTCTGCAGGTCGTAGATCTTCGCGGTCTCGGCCACGATGTGCGCCTCGGGCACCGTGAACGTCTCACCGAACCGGGAGTTGAAGCGCTGCGCCAGGTTTCGGGTGAGCTCGAGGTGTTGGCGCTGGTCCTCGCCGACGGGCACCCGGTCGACCTGGAACGCGAGGATGTCGGCGGCCATCAGGATGGGGTAGGTGAACAGGCCGACGCCCGCGGAATCGGCGCCCTGCTTGGCCGCCTTGTCCTTGAACTGCGTCATGCGGTTGGCCTCGCCGAAGCCGGTGATACACGACAGAACCCACGTCAGCTGCGCGATCTCGGGCACATGCGACTGGACATAGATCGTCGACCGGTCCGGATCGACGCCGACGGCCAGCATCTGCGCCACGCTGATCAGCGTGCGCTCGCGCAACGCCACGGGATCGTGGGGCGCGGTGATCGCGTGCATGTCCGGGATGAAGTAGTAGGCCTCGAAATCGTCCTGCAGCGCCACCCACTGCCGCACCGCACCCAGATAATTGCCCAGGTGGAAGGAGTCACTTGTCGGTTGGATACCGGAGAGGACGCGTGCGGTGTTGCTCATGAGGGGCATTGTTTCATCCGGCCTCAAGCGAATTCGACGGTGACCGGTGCGTGGTCGGACCACCGCCGGTCGTAGGCGTCGGCACGCTCGACGCGGGTGGCGCACGCCCGGCGCGCCATCACCGGATTGGCGAGGTGGTAGTCGATACGCCAGCCCGAGTCGTTGTCGAACGCCTTGCCGCGCCACGACCACCACGAATAGGGACCGGGCTCGTCTCCGACGAGCGCTCGCGTCACGTCGACCCAGGAGCGGTCGAGCAGCCCCCCGACCCACGCACGCTCCTCGGGGAGGAATCCCGGGCTGCGCTGATTGGTCTTCCACGCCTTGAGGTCCAGTTCGCTGTGCGCGATGTTCCAGTCGCCACCGACGACCACCCCGCGCCGTCGCCGGGACAACGTGTCGAGGTGGGCGCCGAACTCGTCGAGGAAGCGGAACTTCTCGTCCCGCTTGGGTCCGTCGGAGGCACCCTTGGGCAGGTAGACAGACCCCAGGGTCAGCGCGGGGACGTCACCGTCGGCGGCGACGTCGATCTCCAGGTAGCGGCCGGTGCCGTCGAACTCCTCGCTGCCGAAGCCGACGCGCACGGCATCGGGGGCGACGGTGCCGAGGACCCCGACGCCCGCATGGCCCTTCACCGACGATTCCGTCATCGACAGTGACCACCCCGCATCGAGGGCCGGTGCGAGCGCCTCGACGGCCTGATCACGGGACGCGCGGATCTCCTGCAGGAGCACGAACCGACGGCCCGTGGGCGCGCCCAGCCAGGGCAGGATCCCCGGGTTGTCGGGATTGCGCTCCTTCACCGCGGCGCGGATGCCGTTGACGTTGACCGAGGTGATGGTGAGGGACACGCGGCGAGTGTAGCGAGGGGTCCCGACATCAGTGGACGGCGGTGATCTCCTGCGCCGCAACCGCCTTCGTCTCGCCGAGGGCGCTCCCGCGATCGGCGTGGGTGTCGTGGGCCACCACCTCGTCGGAGCGACGGTGCGCCAGCAGCGTCACCCCGAGGACCACCAGCCCGGCCGCGGCGAGCGCCGCACCGAGCAGCGACGGGGCGCGGTAGCCGTACCCGGCGCTGATCACCAGGCCACCGAGCCACGCACCGGCGGCGTTGGCGATGTTGAGCGCCGAGTGGTTCAGTGCGGCCGCCAGTGTCTGTGCGTCGTCGGCCACATCCATCAGACGCGTCTGCAACGCCGGGACGAGCGCCGAGCCGGTCACCCCGACCGCGAACACCAACGGCAGCGCGGCCCACACGGTCCCCGCCACCACGGCGAACACCACCAGACTGACCAGGATGGCCACGAGTCCCGCCACCATGGTGCCGATCACCGATCGATCGGCGAGCGCACCGCCGACGATGTTGCCGACCACCATGCCGATGCCGAACAGCATCAGCGCGAACGGGACGAGACCGCCGGGCAGACCGGAGACGTCGGTCAGAGTGGTGTGGATGTAGGTGTAGAAGGCGAACATGCCACCGAATCCGACCACGCCGATGAGCAGCGTGAACCACACCTGCGGGCGCGCGAGGGCGCCGAGCTCGGTGACCGGGTTGCTCGCGGTCATGCCCGTCAGCGACGGGAGGTGCCGCAGCAGTGACGCGATGGTGGCGAGACCGATGACGACGACCACGCCGAACGCGGTGCGCCAGCCGAACGCCTCACCGAGCCACGTGGCGGCCGGGACACCGACGACGTTGGCGACGCTGAGTCCCAGCATCACCTGACCGACCGCCTTGGCGCGGCTGCCCGGCCCGGCGAGGTGCGCCGCCACCAGGGCCGCCACGCCGAAGTAGGCGCCGTGCGGGAGGCCCGCGACGAAGCGTGCGGCCATGAGGGTGCCGTAGGTCGGGGCGACGACGGTCGCGGCGTTGCCGACGGTGAACGCCACCATCAGGGTGATCAGCAGCGCACGTCGCGACATCCGCGCGGTGGCCGCGGCGATCAGGGGTGCCCCGACGACGACGCCGAGCGCGTAGGCGGAGATGACGTGGCCGGCGGTGGGCTCGGAGATCCGCAGCGAGTCGGCGATGCTCGGCAGGAGTCCCATCGACACGAACTCTGTCGTGCCGATACCGAAGCCACCCAGGGCCAGCGCGAGGATGGCGTTGCGGCGGGCGGTGGTGGACACGGGCATGCGGCAACCTCTCGCGACAGAACTCGGGAGGCGCACACCGGTGGGCGCCAGGGCATCGACGGCGATCGGTCGCCGCGCACAGAGAACCTCAACGTCATGAGGTCGAGAAAAGATTCCGCGCACACGGTACGCGAGGTCGATTCTTTCGAATCCGGCTGCGCGGGATCCTTTCGGGACGAAATCGGCGATGTTATATCCTTGACGCCAGGTCATGAGCATCAGCGCCAAGCCCCGGCTCGCTGATCGGCAACCCTCCAACCGCGGTGGGGTGCTCCGGGTGAAAGACCAGGTTGTGGGCGTTCGCCGAAGGCGACGCTCCGCAGCAAGCGCGGGTCCGATGGTCGGACCCACGGGGCACTGTCGCCCCACCGACCGAAAGAGAGCTGTTTCCGAAGATGTCTGAAGCAACCGTCGACGCCGTCGAGGTCGACCCCACCTCCCACTGGGCCTTCGAGACCAAGCAGGTCCATGCCGGGCAGACCGCCGACGCGGCGACCTCGGCCCGTGCACTGCCGATCTACCAGACCACCTCGTACACCTTCCGCGACACCCAGCACGCCGCCGACCTGTTCGGACTCGCCGAGCCCGGCAACATCTACACGCGCATCATGAACCCGACACAGGACACCGTCGAACAGCGTCTCGCCGCCCTCGAAGGTGGCGTCGCCGCGTTGCTGGTGTCGTCGGGTCAGGCCGCCGAGACCTACGCGATCCTCAACGCGGTCGAGACCGGCGGTCACGTGGTGTCGAGCCCCCGTCTCTACGGCGGCACGTACAACCTCTTCCACTACACCCTGCCGAAGCTGGGTATCGAGGTGTCGTTCGTCGAGCAGCCCGACGACATCGAGTCGTGGCGCGCGGCCATCCGCCCGAACACCCGCGCGTTCTACGGCGAGACCATCGCCAACCCGAACAACGAGATCCTCGACATCCCGGCCGTCTCGGCGCTCGCGCACGAGACCGGTGTGCCGCTGATCGTCGACAACACGGTGGCGACGCCGTACCTCATCCAGCCGCTGGCCCATGGTGCGGACATCGTGGTGCACTCGGCGACCAAGTACATCGGTGGCCACGGCACCGCGGTCGGCGGCGTGATCGTCGACGGCGGCACCTTCGACTGGCGGGTACAGCGCGACGGACAGGACCTCTTCCCCGGTTTCACCACCCCCGATGCGAGCTACCACGGTGCGGTGTTCGCCGATCTCGGCGCACCGGCGTTCGCACTCAAGGCGCGCGTGCAGTGGCTGCGTGACACCGGTGCGGCGATCGCTCCGTTCAACGCGTTCCTCATCGCGCAGGGCCTCGAGACCCTGAGCCTGCGCATCGAGCGCCACGTCGCCAACGCCCGCAAGGTGGCCGAGTTCCTCGAGGGTCACGCCCAGGTCGAGTCGGTCGCCTACGCGGGCCTGCCGTCGTCGCCGTGGTACGAGCGCGGACAGCAGCTCGCACCGCGTGGCCAGGGCGCGATCGTCGCCTTCGAGATCGTCGGCGGCGTCGACGCCGGCAAGCGTTTCGTCGACGCGCTCACCCTGCACAGCCACGTCGCCAACATCGGAGATGTGCGGTCGCTGGTGATCCACCCGGCCTCCACCACCCACTCGCAGCTGACGCCCGAGGAGCAGGTCTCCGCAGGCGTCACACCGGGATTGGTGCGTCTCGCGGTCGGCATCGAGGGGATCGACGACATCATCGCCGACCTCGAGACGGGATTCCGGGCGGCGAACTGATCGTGACCACCGAATCCCGAACGTCCACCGTCGCCGGTGGCGCCTCCACGCCGCCCGAATGGGAGAGTCTCCCCGACGGTGAGTTGACGTACGCGTCCGTGGGTTCGGTGGAACTCGACAACGGTGGCCGGATCGACGACGTGACCCTGGCGTTCCAGCGCTGGGGCACGTTGTCGCCGGCCCGCGACAACGTCGTGCTGACGCTCCATGCGCTCACCGGTGACTCACACGTCGTCGGCGCCCCGGGGCCCGGTCACCCGCTCCCCGGATGGTGGGAAGGGCTCATCGGACCCGGCTGCGCGGTCGACACCGACGAGTGGTGCGTGATCTCGGCGAACGTCCTGGGTGGCTGCGGAGGGTCGACGGGACCGGCGTCGCCGGGTCCCGACGGCCGGGCCTGGGGTTCCCGCTTCCCCCACATCACCGTGCTCGACCAGGTGCGCGCCGAGGTCGCCCTCATGGACGCGCTCGACATCGGCGCGGTCGCAGCGGTTCTCGGCGGTTCGATGGGTGGCGCCCGGTCACTCGAGTGGCTCATCGGCTACCCCGAGCGGGTCCGCAGCGGGCTCGTGCTGGCCGTGGGACCGCGGGCCACAGCCGATCAGATCGGCACCCAGACCACGCAGATCGCCGCCATCACCTCCGACCCGGATTGGCGGGGCGGCGACTACCACGGCACCGATGTGCGCCCCGTCGCCGGCCTGGGCATCGCCCGTCGCATCGCCCACCTGACCTATCGCTCGGAGATCGAACTCGACCAGCGGTTCGCCAATGATGCTCAGGGAGAAGAGGTCCCGCTCGCCGGCGGCCGCTACGCCGTGCAGAGCTACCTCGAACACCAGGCCGACAAGCTCGCCGGTCGCTTCGATCCCAGCAGCTATGTGGTCCTCAGCGAGGTGCTCAACCACCACGATGTCGGACGCAACCGCGGGGGCACCGAAGCCGCGCTGCGCAGCTGCGACGTCCCGGTGATCGTCGGCGGGATCTCGTCGGATCGGTTGTATCCCTTGCGAACCCAGGCCGAGCTGGCCGACCTCATGCCCGGCTGCGTCGGTGGACTGCACGTCATCCAGTCCGACAGCGGACACGACGGCTTCCTCACCGAGTTCGACGCGATCGCCGACCTGCTGAAGCGGACGATGGAACTCGCCCGCCGCTGACCCGTCGGACAGCGGGGTTCCCGGCGCGTCAGGGTGCGGGTGTCACCGTCGGCGTGACCGACGCCGGCGCCGGCGTCGACCGCGGTGCAGGTATCGCGACGAACGGGTACGGCGTGAGCGAGAGGGGATCCGACGGCACCACCGGCGACACCAGCGGTGGCGAGGTCTGCGGACCCGACCCCGACGATGGTCCGGGGGTCCCCGGCACATCCGGGGTCAGCGGCGGACTGGTGGGAGCGATGGTCGACGTCGGACCGGAGGTGTCCTCGGGGGTCGCCAGTTCGGTTGTCGCCCAGGGACGTTCCTCGCGTCGGTCCATCCCACCGTTCGGATAGCCCAGCGTCGGCGATGTCGTGGTGGTGGGCAGCTCGGCCGTCCCGGCCGGCGGTACGACGGTCGACCGCGGGGGCACCCGGTCGTTCGGCACCCCGACCCCGGCGGAGGTCGTCCGGACGACCGGCGTGGCGGTGTCGGGCCGGCCTCCGGTGGGCACGTCGGACGGCGCTGCCGTCGACGCGGTGATCTCGACGTCGCGCACCGGTGAGGACGATCCGTCGAGGGCGGCGGTGAAGGCGTAGACCGCGAGCATCGCGACCGCGAGGAAACATCCCACGATCGCCAGCGGTACCGCCGACCACCAGTCACGGTGTCCGCGGCCACCGATGAACGCCAGGCGCAGCGCCGAGGACCGGTTGGGGCGCGCGAGCAGCGCGGCCCCGACCGCGCCGAGGAGATCGGGCGTCGACGCGACGACGACCGCGCGCTCCGTCGCGCGCTCGAGAACCCGCCGCACCGCGGCGATGTTCGCGACACCACCGACCACCACCAGAGGCGTGCCCTCCGGGATCGACTGGGCACGAACGTAGTCCGTGACCTCGTCGGCGAGGAGCTCGGCCATCGGCTCGCTCACCGCCGAGACCATGTCCGCGGTGAGCTGTACCGATCGTCCCCGCACGAGAACGGTCGTCGCATCCTGTTCGGCGAGTTCTTCTTTCGCCGTACGGCAGGCGCCGATCAGCGCCCGGCGCGAGGCGCGTGTGGTCGAGGGCAGGGCGTCGCCGACCAGATCGGCGAGTGCTCCGTCGATGGCGTGTCCCGACATCACGGTCGAACGCGTTGTGGCGGTGAGCTTTCCCGTCGCCGGGTTCAGCCGCGAGATCGTCACACCGGTGTCGCCGCAGTCGAGCAGGATCGTCTCGTCGTGTGCGGCGATCTCGCCGGACTCGGCCAGCGCGTGGGCGACCGATTCGGCGTCGCCGAGGAGGTGGATCTGCCGTCGGGGACCCGAGCCGGGCGAGGAGAACCCCCCACGGCGACCCGAGTCACGGGAGGCGACGCCGATCGCGGCAACCGACAGACCCGCCGACGCGGCGCTGCCGAGCATCAGATCGATGCCCGCGTTCACCCTGCCCGCACGGTCGAGCCGGTCGGTGTCGTCGACCTCGATGACCCGCGAATCGACCACGAGGCGCTCGTGGTCATCGACGGTGACCAGGGCGAAGTGCGTCATGCCCCCGCCCGCCGACACCCCCAGAGTGGTGATCGGCGGCCGCGGATCGGTCGAAGAAGTGGCCGTCATCGCGACCCAGAATAGTCGGTGGGCCGATGCGAAAGCGACCGACTATTGATCGATACCGGTGCCCAGGGCGTCGATCGAGGCGGCCAACCAGATGATCGCGCCACCGGCGATCGCCATGGCCACCACATCCACGAAACGGCCCCTCACCTGCAGCAATCCCACGCGCGAACTCGGTAGCACCGCGCGCAGGAGGGCCGCCATCAGCGCTCCGCCGCCGAACACGAACGCTCCCCGTCGCCAGCGATCCAAGATGAGGAAGATCAGCGCCACGGCCACGAACGCCAGCACGATCACGAACGGGATCTGCACCAGGACCGAGCGTCGACGGCGCGCACGACGGACATCGTCGACCGAGCGGCCGGGGCCGCGGTTGCTCATCGCCGGCGACCGCTCACGACGTGCGTTGCCGCAGCAGGGCCTCGGCCCGCTCGACGACGTTGACGAGCAGGAACGCGCGGGTCAGCGGGCCCACACCGCCGGGATTCGGCGAGACGTGACCGGCGACGTCCCACACCTCGGGGGCGACGTCACCGACGAGACCGGCGTCGGTGCGACTCACCCCGACATCGAGCACGGCCGCACCGGGCTTGACCATGTCGGCGGTGATGAGGTGGGGTACTCCCGCCGCCGCGACGACGATGTCGGCGCGCGAGACCTCGGCGGCGAGATCGGTGGTACCGGTGTGGCACAGCGTGACCGTGGCGTTCTCGCTGCGGCGGGTGAGCAGCAGCCCGATCGGGCGACCGATCGTGACGCCGCGACCGACCACCACGACGCGCACGCCGGCGATGGGGATGTCGTAGCGGCGCAGCAGGTGCACGACACCGCGGGGGGTGCAGGGCAGCGCCGCGTCGGTGCCCAGCACGAGGCGGCCGAGGTTGATCGGATGCAGGCCGTCGGCGTCCTTGCCGGGATCGATGCGTTCGAGGGCGGCGTTGTCGTCGAGCTGCGGGGGCAGCGGCAACTGCACGATGTAGCCGGTGCAGGCCGGATCGGCGTTCAGCTCGTCGATGACGGCGTTGAGTTGTTCGGTGGTGGTGTCGGCGGGCAGATCGCGGCGCAGTGACGCGATGCCTACCTTCGCGCAGTCGGCGTGTTTGCCGCGGACATAGGCCTGCGATCCGGGGTCGTCACCCACGAGGACCGTGCCGAGGCCCGGGGTGACCCCGGCCTCACGAAGCGTCGCCACGCGTGCCGCGAGGTCGACGAAGATCTCGTCGCGGGTGGCCTTGCCGTCGAGTGCTGTCGCCGTCACGCCACCAGTGTCCCCGATCGGGGCCGTGGGCCTGCGTTCAGGCCAACCGCAATCCGTGGGCCAGCGCGTAGTCGACGGCGTGGTCGTGGTCGACGACGGTGGCGGTGACCCTCGCCGCGACCCAGAACGCCGGGTCGATCCGCGCCCCACGCAGGTCGGAGTCGGTGACCGTCGCACCGACGGCACGCGACCCGGTCAGGTCGACGCCCGCCAGAGTCGACGAGGTGACGGTCGTCGACGCCAGATTGGCCTCGCGCAGACGCGAGCCGGTCAGATCGACTCGGTGCAGGGTGAGACCGCCCAGCGACGTCAGGGACATGTCGCAGTCGGTCAGCGACACCCGACGCATCAGCGACTGCGTGATGGTCGACCCCAGGAGGCTGCAGTCGGTGAAGGTGGCGCCCGGCATCGGGCAACGGTCGAGGGTGCACGTACGGAACGCGGTCCGGCGGTGCTCGGAGTCGGCGAGACGACAGCCGACGAACGAGCACCGGGTGAACACGACCGCCTCGGTGGTCAGTTCGGAGAGGTCGCAGTCGAGGAAGGTGCAGTCGTCGAACGTGTCACCCGACCACGTCTGGCCCGACAGGTCCTCCTCGTCGAAGGTGTGGTCGTCGTAGGCGGTCATGGATGCCCATGATGCGCCGTCGCCGGGCCGGGGACGTGACCGCGGGTGCCGGCATGCGTTCGAGCAGGTGGGGCGACACCGGGGGCAGTGCGGGCTCGGTGGTCATGTGCTCGACCAGAAGCGGCGACACAGGCGGGAGGTCGCCGACGACCCGTGTCCGTCGTCGACCGATCCGGGTGATCGGGTAGCAGGCGAGCCCGACGATCGCGGCGCAGAGGTGGCCGATGTCGGTGAACGTGAAGTGTGTGCCGTGCACCAGAGGCCACACGATCGGGGTGAGACAGACGACGGCCAGGGCACCGCCGTAGAGCCAGCGCCATCGGCGCGCGATCCGGTAGACGAGGATCCCCGCCACACCGGCCAGCCCGTAGCTGACGCCGATGTCGATCACCGCGAGATCGCTCTGCGGTGCACGACCGCTGTCGATGGCCCACAGCAGGATGCCCTGGCTGATGTAGGTGGCTGTGACGTGGGCGATGACCACGACCGCCACCCAGCGCGCCGTCCCGAGCCAGCGTTCGACCGGTGCGTGGATGAGGGAGAACACGATCGCGTAGAGGAACCAACCGTTGCCGTCGATCCAGAAGGCGCTGCGGAACAGGCTCGGGAGCGGGTTGTGCAGCAGGTGGCGGAGGTTGGTGGAGCGGTTCTGGAGGATGTGCGTCAGCTGGTCGGGCGCGACGCGATGGGCGATCACGGTGGTGACGAACAGGACGACGAGCCAGAGATAGGTTCCCGGCGCCGACCGCACGTAGCGCCAGACGACCCCGGACGTGGTGCGCACCGTGTCCCGCATGTCCCACCCAGTTCGTTCCGTGACCACCGCCTGCGCCGGGTCTGCCCTGCCCCGTCGTGCTCGACAGGTGCTCAGGCACAGTAGACGCTTGTGTTCCGCATTTTGTTCCATGAACCTCGCATACCCCCCAATACCGGCAACGCCATCCGTCTGGCGGCCAACACGGGGTGTGAGCTGCATCTCGTGGAACCGCTCGGCTTCGATCTCGATGCGGCGAAGGTGAAGCGGGCGGGATTGGACTACCACGAGATGGCGTCGGTGACGGTGCACCGCGATCTCGACGCCGCCTGGGAGGCGCTCGCCCCCGAACGCGTCTACGCGTTCACCGCGCACGCCGAGAAGTTCCACACCGCGGTCGACTACCGGCCGGGTGACGTGCTGCTGTTCGGGCCCGAGCCGACCGGCCTGTCCGACGAGGTCCTCGCCGACCCGCACGTCACCGAACGACTGCGCATCCCGATGCTCGCCGGTCGTCGATCGCTCAACCTCGCCAACGCCGCGAGCATCGTGATGTACGAGGCCTGGCGTCAGAACGGCTTCGAGGGCGCGGTCTAGCGGATCGCGTTCGCGCGCTCTCTCACCGTTTGCACGCCTGCTCACTGGTCGCACGCCCCCGACGGCATGCGAACGACACGCAAGCGTGCGAGTCACCCCCGACACGCGAGATCGAGCCCATGACAGCGGGATCAGTCACTGCTCCAGTCCACCCGGGACGCCATCTCGAGAAGCTTCTGCCGCCGGGCGGGGCTCGTCGCCCCGACCCACGCGATCCGTCCGCGGACGTGGGCCTCGAAGTCCCCGACGTCGTCGCGATTCTGGGCCCGGGCCCCGGTCCGAATCGCGTTGTGCAACAACGCCCGCAGATCGTCGTATTCGGATCGGCACACGCGCGGACGATCGTTGATCACCAATCCGGTGAGGCGCTGCTGCTGGTGGGCGTACATGATGCGCGTCTTGTCGCCGTGGACGGTGAAACCCTCGTCGGCGACGATCTGCCGCACCACCCACACGACTGCCGACGGGTCGTCGATGGTTCCGCTCAGGGCCATGTCGTCGCCGTAGCGCGTGTAGACGAGTCCGTGTCGGTGGGCATAGCCGGTGATGCGGCGGTCGAGAGTGCGCATCACGAGGTTGGCCAGAGCGGGCGAGGTCGGCGCCCCCTGCGGCAGGTGGCGGGATCGCAGGATCGCCGCGTGCACGGGGTCCACGCCGACGAGGCGTTCCGCCGGTGTTGTCGTGGTGCACAGGTCGGCCAGCGCGCGGGCTACGGCGGGTGGGTATCCGACCGCGGCGAACACCGCACGGACGCGGGCGACGGTGATCGTCTCGAAGCACCGGCGGAGGTCGATGCGGATGACCACCGGCCGACCGGCGTGGGGGCTCGAGAACGTCGCCGGCGACGTCCCGGCGACGAATCCCTGTGCGGCAGGGTGAGGCGGCAGCCGGTCGAGGACACGGCGCAGGATGCGTCGCTGTGTCTCACGGAGTCGCGGTTTCGGGATCTCGAGGACGCGGGCACCTCGCCGTTTGGGGATGGGGGTCACGCGATAGTGCTGCAGCGGACCGGTTCTCGACCGCAACCAGGTTCCGCGGTCGGCCAGCCAGTCGAGCTCGGGCACGGTCATGTCGTAGGCCGCCGCGAGGGCGTAGTAGTCGGTGTAGCGCGGCAGACCGTCCCACAACTCGCGCAGCGCCGGGCGCTCACGCATGGGCGGCATCGCCAGTTCGACGATGCGCCCGGCGATCGCGTCACGCCGATCCGGAGGTTGGCGGGGAAACGCGACGAGGAGGTGACCTGCGACGGCGTCCGCCTGCGCGTCGTCGAGACCGCGGCGGTGTGCCGAGAGCGCGTCGGCGAGACCCTCTCGCGTCCATTCGGGATCGGCCGCATCGACGATGGCGGCGAGCATCTCGGCCGTCGAGCGCGGATACCGTCGCACGGCCTCGATCGTCACCGGATGCGTGGCGGGCGAGTCGACCGAATTCTCCTGTCCTCGGCGCCGCGATGCACGCGCAGCGTGCGGTCCGGCGTCGGACGCAGGGTCTCGCTGTGTGGTGTACCCAGGGGTTGCCCCTGAGACGGGTGTGTCACCCCGTTCTCGTCTCGCCCACCACGCATCCGATCATGTTGCCATGGCTCACTATCGCCAGTCGCGGGATCGGGTGCCGACCTTGAGGTCCATCTTCTCCAGGTGTTCGGCGACCACGGTGACCGCGCCCTCGGCGTTCTGCACCGTGCCGCGGATGACCAGCGCGGTGGCGTTCTGGGCGAGGCGGCGGTAGCGCTTCCACAAACCCACCGAACAGACGACGTTCACCATGCCGGTCTCGTCCTCGAGGTTGATGAAGGTGACGCCGGACGCGGTGGCCGGGCGTTGCCGATGGGTGACCGCCCCGGCGACGACGACCCGTGACCCGTCGGGCACGGCGAGCAGACCGTCGGCCGCGACGACACCCATCGCGGTCAGGCGGGGCCGCAGGAACTGGGTGGGATAGACGTTCGGCGTGACCCCGGTGGCCCACGCATCGGCGGCCGCGGTCTCCACATCGGTGAGACCGGGCAGTGTCGGCGCGGTCAGCGACGCCTCGAGCGCGAGCTGATCGGCTCGCTCGAACGCGGCCGCCCCGGCATCCCACAGCGCCTGCCGCCGACTGCCGCCGAAACAGTCGAACGCACCCGCGGTCGCCAGCGCCTCGAGTTGCCTCTCGCCGAGTTCGGCGCGACGGGCCAGGTCGGCGGGGGTGCGGTAGGGGCCGTCGGCGACACGGCGGTCGACGATGACCTGCGCCACCTCGTCGCCGATGTGACGCACCGATCCCAACCCCATCCGCACGTCGAGACCACTGTTCTCGAGATTCGCGTGGGCCAGTGAGATGTTGATGTCGGGGCCGTGGACGGCGACACCGTGCCTGCGCGCATCGGCCACCAGTGACTGCGGCGAGTAGAACCCCATCGGTTGCGCCCGCAGCAGCGCGGCGCAGAACGCCGCCGGATGGTGGTACTTGAACCACGAGGAGTAGAACACCAGCGCCGCGAAACTCTGCGAATGACTCTCGGGGAAGCCGAAGTTGGCGAACGCGGCCATCTTCTCGAACACTCGGTCGGCGATCTCGCCGGTGATCCCGTGGGTCTGTTCCATACCGGTGTAGAAGCGTTCCTTGAGCTTCTGCATCTTCTCCGGCGACCGCTTCGATCCCATCGCGCGTCGCAGCTGATCGGCCTCGGCGGCGTCGAATCCGGCGACGTCGACGGCGAGCTGCATCAGCTGCTCCTGGAACAGCGGGACCCCGAGGGTCCGTTCGAGCGCCGCCCGCATGGACGGGTGCTCGTATCCGGTCACCTCGAGTCCGTTGCGTCGCCGGATGTAGGGGTGGACGGACCCGCCCTGGATGGGGCCGGGACGGATGAGCGCCACCTCGACCACGAGGTCGTAGAACTCGCGGGGTTTCAGCCGGGGCAGGGTGGCCATCTGCGCGCGCGACTCCACCTGGAACACGCCGACCGAGTCGGCGGCACAGAGCATGTCGTAGACGGCCTTCTCCCCCAGGTCGATCCGCGCGAGATCGACGTGCAGCTCCTTGTGCTCGGCGACGAGATCGATCGCGTAGTGCAGCGCGGAGAGCATGCCGAGGCCGAGCAGGTCGAACTTGACCAGACCGATGGCCGCACAGTCATCTTTGTCCCACTGCAGCACGCTGCGGCCGGGCATCCGCGCCCACTCGGTGGGGCAGACGTCGGCGATGGGGCGGTCGCAGATCACCATGCCGCCGGAGTGGATGCCGAGATGTCGCGGCATCCCCGACACCTGACCGGCGAGATCGAGGACATCGGCGGGGATATCTGCTTCTGGGTTCTCGTCGCCTGGGTTCTCATCTTGGTCGACCGTGCGTCCCCATCGGCTGACCTGTTTGCTCCACGCGTCCTGCTGCCCGATCGAATACCCCAGTGCGCGAGCCATGTCCCGCACCGACGACCGCCCGCGGTAGGTGATGACGTTGGCGACCTGTGCGCTGTACTCGCGGCCGTACTTCGAGTAGACGTGCTGGATGGCCTCCTCGCGTCGATCGGATTCGATGTCGACGTCGATGTCGGGCGGACCGTCCCGCTCGGGCGATAGGAACCGTTCGAACAGCAGGCTGTTGCGCACCGGGTCGACGTTGGTGACACCGAGGGCGAAACACACCGCGGAGTTGGCGGCGCTGCCGCGACCCTGACAGAGGATGTCGGACCGTTTGCAGAAGTCGACGATGTCGTGCACCACCAGGAAGTACCCCGGGAAGTTCAGCGAATCGATCACCGCCAGTTCGTGTTCGATCTGTCGATAGGCCTTGGGGTGTGTCGCGGGTGTGCCGTAGCGGTCGGCGGCACCTCGCATGGTCAGCTCCCGCAGCCAGGTTTTCTCGGTGTGCCCGGCCGGCACGTCGAACGGCGGCAGTTCCGGTGCGATCAGACGGAGTTCGAAGGCACAGTCGATGCCGAACTGTGCGGAGTTGTCGATGGCCTCGGGGTGTGCGGCGAGCAGTGTCGCCATCTCGTCGCCGCTGCGCAGGTGCGCTCCCCCGAGCGGGCCGAGCCACCCGGCGATCTCGTCGAGACTCGACCGTGCGCGCACCGCGGCGAGTGCCATCGCCAGACGCCGCCGGTTCGGGGCGGCGAAGTGGGCTCCGGTGGTCGCCACCGCGTGCAGGCCGTGGGCGGCGGCGAGCGTGGCGAGCGCCGCGTTGCGTTCGTCGTCGGTGGGCAACCCGGCGGTGGACAGTTCGACGACGACGTTGTCGCGGCCGAACCGGTCGATCAGAGTCCGTAGCTCGGTCGCGGCGGCATCGGGACCACCGGTCGACAACGCCTGTCGCACCGCGCCTTTACGACACCCGGTGAGGATCAGCCAGGAATCATCGGCCGCCGCGGCGAGGGTGTCGAGATCGTGGCGCAGCAACCCCTTCTCACCCGCGGCCATGTGCGCGGCCGCCATCTGACGCGACAACCGGCGGTATCCGTCCTGCCCGCGCGCGAGAACCAACAGATGTGCGCCACCGGGATCGGCGACGCCGGTGCGCGCGGCGTCGTGCTGCAGCGACAGCTCCGCGCCGAAGACCGTCGGCATGCGCCACTCGCGGGCGGCCTCGGCGAATCGGACGACCCCGTAGAACCCGTCGTGATCGGTGACCGCGAGCGCCGACAGTCCGAGGCGGTGGGCCTCGGTGACCATCTCCTCGGGAGAACTCGCGCCGTCGAGGAAGCTGTAGGAGGTGTGGGCGTGCAACTCGGCGTACGGGGTGCTGGTGCGCCCGCGCTCGATGTCGTCGGCCCGGAACGGTTCGCGCTTGCGTGACCACGCGGGGCTGTCGCTGCCGTCGCCGGGGAACGTCTCACCCGGTCGACCGCCCTGGTTCGGGCGCCCGGACAGCACCCGCTCCATCTCCGCCCAGGTGGGCGGGCCCTCGTTCCAACCCACACCCGACTGTACCGAGAATCGAACACGTATTCGAGTCGAATGCGCGTGCCGGCCTCAGCGGTCGGCGAGGGCGGCGAGGTCGTCCCCGACCAGCCGCTGCGTGGTCCACTCGTCCATCGGGCGCGCACCGAGCGAGCGGTAGAACGCGATGCTCGGCGCGTTCCAGTCGAGGACCGTCCACTCCAGCCGCGCGTATCCGCGGTTCACACACACCGCGGCGAGCGACGCCAGCAGGGCCACGCCGTACCCGCGTCCCCGCTCGGATTCGTACACGAACAGGTCCTCGAGCCAGATGCCGTGACGCCCGGTCCACGTGGAGTAGGTGACGAACCAGATCGCGATCCCCACCACGGCGCCGTCGCGTTCGGCGACATGGGCGAACACCGCGGGGTCGTCGCCGAACAGTGCCGCGGTCAGCGCGGCGACGGAGTTGTCGACCGCGTCGGGCTCGCGCTCGTACTCCGCGAGCGCGGTGATCGCGGCCAGCAGGCCCGCCTCGTCACCGGGCTGCGCGGCGCGGATCACCGACCCGTCGGAGAGAACCCGCGGGTGCACCGGTTCCACGTCAGATGCGTGCGGCGACGCGACCGGCGGCGTTCACCGTGTCGCCGTTGACCGCGTAGAGCACGTGCAGACCGTTCGGCTGACCCAGGGGCGCGCCGTTGCAGATGGTGTCGCCGGCGATGCAGTAGCGGATCGTCTTGCCCCGGTAGAGCGGGCCGACCTCGATCGCAGGCGCCTGGGCGTCGCGGAGGAAACGGGCACTCGGCGGCGCGAACAGCACGACCGCGGCGACGTTGCGGGCCACCGACGCCGGCAGCGGAGTCGGCGCAGAGCCGCGGTACTGGGCGGGCAGCGTGACGCGAGGAGCGATCGCATAGCCCGCCACGACCGCGCCCTGGGAGTACCCGCCGAGGACGATGCGGGTCTGCGGGCAGGTGCGGGCGAGGAACGTGATGCGGTTCTGGGTGTCCTTCACGCCGTTGATCACCGTCTGCGCGAGGCCGATCCGGTCGCGGAAGTTCGCGCTCGCCGGGTAGTTCACCCCGCGCACCACGACCGACTTACCGGGCAACGCACCGCGAAGGGCCTGCCCGAACGACAGACCGGTCAGTCCGACCGGGGGCGCGGGCTCGGCGGTACCGCGGGCGAAGAGCACCTCGACGTTCGCGCACGACGGCGCGGCGGAGGCAGCGGTGACGGTGGTGGTCGCCGACAGGCCGACCGCGGCGATCACGCCGCACAGGATGGCCATGAAGGATCGTTTGAGCATGCGCACAGCGTAACCGCCGCGACCCGTCCCGGGTGATGCGCTTGCCCGAAGTCCGGTTCGTCGCTTGCACCGCCTCACACCTGGAGCAGCCGCACGATCGGGGTGAGGTATCCGTATGCCTCCGAGGACAGTCCGATGAGGGCCACGGTTCCCGGGACCTTGCCGTAGACGACGATCGCCACCGGACCGGTTCCCGTCCGCAGCAGGGCCGCCCGATCGAGCGTCGGGTACGAGGTCCAGGGCACCTTCCCCGGCAGCGTGCGGGAGAACGTCGAGACGCCCGACCGACCGTTGGCGAGGTTGACCCACCCCACGGTGAGCCGCGACGGCTGGTAGTCGAGCCAGCGCTGGATGACGGTGACGGTGCCGGCCCGGCGATCGATGACCGCGTCGAGCCCGACTCCGGGGAACCCACCCGAAGACAACGGAACGGTTGCGGTTGCCGCGGCGGGAGCCGCGAACCGGGCCAGCACCGCGACATCGACCGGGACGCCTGCGGCGATGAGTCGTGAGACGGGTTCCACCGGATCTGCGTGGGCTGAGCCGACCGCGGCGGCCGAGCCCAGGGCGGCGACCAGCAGAGCGGCGACCATCGTGCCGAGAACGCGGGGCAGACGCATGTCAGACCTCCGTGGTGGGCCGCGCCCTGTGCGCGGCCTGAAACCTTTACGGTACGCACACGTACCGAACACGAGAACAGGCGTACGGCAATCGTTACCGATCAGAAACAACTGGTCAGGTGTCCGCTCGGCGGCAGGATCGGGTCGTAGAGTCCTCGGTGATGCCGACCCGACCCCCTCTCGCCGACACCCCGTACGTCCGCGTCGACACCGGCGTGCTCGAGGCGAACATCGCGACCATGGCGACGCGGGTCGCCGCGCAGGGACTCGCGCTCCGGCCCCACGCCAAGACCCACAAGTGCGCCGACATCGCACGGCGCCAGATCGCCTCCGGCGCCGTCGGGTTGACCGTCGCGACGATCGGTGAGGCGCAGGCGTTCGCCGCTGCGGGCTTCGACGACCTCTTCATCGCCTATCCCCTGTGGCTCACCGCGTCGAAGGCCGAGCGGTTGCGGTCGGTGGCACACGACGCCTCGTTGCGGGTGGCGGTCGACTCGGTGGCCGGTGCGATCGCGATGGCGCAGGCACTCGGCGACGCCCGCGAATCGGTCGAGGTGCTCGTCGAGGTCGACAGTGGTCAGCATCGCACGGGTACCGCCCCGGCCGACGCCGGAATCGTTGCCGCACAGGCTGTTGCGCACGGTCTGAGGGTGGTGGGTGTGTTCACGTTCCCGGGCCACGGCTACTCCCCCGCCGGGCGCGAGTCCGCTGCGCATCAGGAGGCCCGGGCCATCTCCGACGCCGCCGATGCGTTGGCGTCGGTGGGGGTCGATCCGATCGTCCGCAGCGGCGGTTCCACGCCGACGGTCGAGTTCGCCCATCCCGATGTCCTGACGGAGGTCCGTCCGGGTGTGTACCCGTTCAACGACGCCCAGCAGGTGGCGTTGGGGCGCGCGGGACTCGACGACGTGTCGTTGTCGGTGGCCGCCACGGTCATCCGTCGTGAGCCGGGGCGCGCCGTTCTCGACTGCGGGAGCAAGATCCTGGGTTCCGAGAAGCCCGACTGGGTACCGGGTTTCGGACTGCTCCCCGACCTTCCCGACGCACGCATCGTCGCGCTGTCCGAGCACCACGCGACCGTGGTGAGCGAGGGTCGGCTCCCCGACGCCGGATCGGTGGTCCGGGTGGTGCCTAACCACGTGTGCATCACGGTCAATCTCGTCGACGACCTCGTCGCGGTGACCGATGCGGGCGAGGTCGGGCGATGGCCCCTCCTCGCTCGCGGAGCGAACTCGTGAGCTCCCCAGGATGCCGGAGCGAACTCGTGAGCTCCATCGCCTCTCGACGACGGACGGCCGTGTCGGTGGCCGTGGCTACGGTCCTGCTGTTCAGCGGGTGTGCCACCGATGCGGTGCCACCCGACACGGCACAACTGAGTAAGGCACCGAGCGTGACATTCGCACAGATCGGCATCGACACCGAGCGCGCGGCCACCGAGGCGTTGGTCGACGGGGTCCGGCGCGTCGGCGTCGCGATGGCGTCGGCATCGTCGTCGACGGGGTCGCCGAACACCGTCGTCTCCCCGTGGAGCGCGGTGACGGCGATCGGGATGGTGCGGGCCGGTGCCGACGACACCGCGGCCGCGGAGATCGACCGTGTGCTCGGCACGAGCCGTCCGGAGGCGATCGCGGCGCTGTTGGGTCAGCTCGGTGCGATCGGTGGCGATCCCGGCACGGTGGATGTGGACAACCCGCCCAGTCCCCCGGTGTATCAGCAGGGTGCGGGCGCGTTCATCGCGTACTCGCATCCGCCTCGTCGCGACTATCTCACTGCTCTCGCACGGTATTTCGACTCCGGTGTCTATCCACTGGACTTCGCGACACCGCAGGCACGGGAGGCGGTGAACGAGTGGGTGGCGGTCAACACCGGCGGGCAGATCACCCGTGCACCGGTGCCGATCGGCTCCGACACCGACCTCGCGCTGCTGACCACCGTCTATCTGGCGGCCGCCTGGGCGTCGCCGTTCAGTCCGGATGCGACGCGTGACGAGCCGTTCACCACGGCGACGGGTCGTACCGTGTCGGCGCCGCTGATGGGTGGGACCTTCTCGACCCGTCTGGCGAACGGGCCCGGGTGGACTGCCGCCGAACTCCCTTATGCCGGTGCCGGTCTGGCGATGCAGGTGATCATGCCGGCGTCCGGTGCCACGACGCGATCGGTGTTGTCCGACACCGTGTTGGCGTCGGTGTCGGGGGCCCTGCGCGCGGCGACACCGACACCGGGTGTGGAGGTGACGGTGCCGCGCTGGAAGACCGAGGCGTCGATCGATCTCGGCCCGGTGTTGCGCGCGCTCGGGATGGGGCGGATCTTCGCACCGGGGTCGCTCGACGGCATCGCACCCGGTGCGGTGGTCAGCGGCGCCGCGCAGGCCGGCGTCATCACCGTCGGCGAACGGGGCACCGTCGCCGCGGCGGCCACCGGCGTGCCGATCGTCACCGGTGTTCCGCAACCTCCGACGGTCACCTTCACCGCTGATCGGGCGTTCGTCTACCAGATCGTCGACACCGCAACGGGTCTGCCGGTGTTCCTCGGCACCATGAACGACCCGTCCGCCTCGTAGAAGTGCACACCGCGGCTCACTCGTAGACGCCTTCGACCGTCCATCCCTGCTGCTGGTATCGCAGCAGCAGGGCGCGCGAATCGTTCAGCAGCACCTGCGCTCTCGCGTGGGTGCCCACCTGTTCACCGGGGGCGGCCCACCAGCGTTCGTCGGCCGGCCACGGACCGGCCCACCAGAGCAGATCCCAGCTCCGCGATCCCCAGGTGACCGTGGTCGGTTCGGCGCTGAACATCCCGCGGCGGGTGACCTGCACGGGGTCGTCGTTGCAGTCGCGCACCGTCACCGGCGCGCTGAGCACCACCGCCGGCGCCGGTTCGGGGATCCGCCCCGGCCAGGGGGCGTCGGGGTCGGACGCCGGTGTCAGCTCGTCCCCCAGCGGGATGAGCGTGATCCGTTCGGCCACACCGCGTCCGCCGCTGCGCACCGGGACACGGACGGCCTCACCACCGAGGAGACCCTGCACGCGCACCAGTGCCCGACGGGCCCGATCGGCCACCTCGCCGTCGCCGCCGGGGATCCCCGCCCCACGGAAGCCGAACTGCAGGGCACCGGAGTCGACGAGTTCCACCGGCTCCAGCCGCAGACGGGAGATCGGTGAGTCCGGTCGGTTGCCGGAATCCTTCCCGCTGAGCCATCCGTCGAGCTGCCATCGGATGCGGTCGGCGGTGGCCTCCGGGGTCAACGGCTCGGCGCATCGCCAGGTGCGTGACGAGTGCTGTCCACCGGTGGTGGAGGCGTGGACGGTGAGTCGGGTGCAGGCCACCGACGCCGCCATCAGCGCACGGTGCAGTTCATCGGCCAGTCGGCGACCGACGAACGCCGCGGCGTCGACCCGGTCGATCGGCGGATCGCACTCGTGGTCGATGACGACGTCGGTGCTGGGCAGGCGACCCGACGCCGGCCGGCCGGCCTCGGCACGGGTGGCCCGGTGCGCGACGACGGCGTCGGCACCGAAGCGCGTCGCGACGTCGGTCACCGACAACGCCGCGAAGGCGCCCATCGTGCGCACACCCAACCGCCACAGCAGATCGATCAGGTGGTCCCGGTCGTCGCCGCACAGGCTGGGCTCGGCTCCGAGCTCGGCGATCGACAGCGGTGCGAGGAAATCGACGTCACCGCCGGCGGGCACGATCTGACCGTGCCGCGCGGCCACCACGGCGGTGAACAGCTCGTCGGCGATCCCGGTGAACGACTCCGTACCGCAGACGGATACGACGTCGATGAGTTTCTCCGCCGCCACCTCCTCGCCCCCGAAGTACCGTGCGGCGCCCGCGGCGGGGAGCAGCATGAGACCCGGTCGCAACACCTCCACGATGGGGATCACCTCGGCCACCGCAGCCACCAGCGGCTCGAAGAGTCGGCCGTCACGCCCGGGATCGGCGGTCATCACGTGCAGGGAGGGACAGCGTGCCTGCGATTCCCTCTTGCGCATCCCGCGGCGCACCCCGGCCGCCCGCGCGGTCGCCGAACAGGTGACCACGCGGTTGGCCGAGATCACCGCGACCGGTTCGTCCGGGGAGATGTCGGCGTCGGCCGCGGCGGCCACCGCGGGCCAGTCCGGACACCACAGCGCCAGGGTGCGTCGGGGCTTCCCCGCGGGTGCGGACGTCATCAGTTCGCCCCTGACATCAGTTCGCATGGGCGATCGTGAGTCCACCGGTGGCGGTGACCGGGGCGGCGACGGCACCGACCGCGCGCGGCGACCAACCGGACCCGATCGTCGGCGTGCACCACATCGATCCGGGTCTCGGTCACCCGTGTACCGCGACCACGCGCCTGCACCGACAACGACAACCCGGAGATCCGACCGTGCCCGGCCGCCCGGAACGGCAGGTGCCGATAATCGGCGACCTGGGCGCTGAGCGTCGCCTGCACACCCGACCACCGTCCGTCGGTCACCATCAGCGTCGACCCCTTGGCCCGCGCCCGGGCCATCACCGCCCGCGCCCGCGACGGCGGCACCGACACCCCGCCCAGACCGACCACCACCAGATCGAGCCCGTCGAGCAACACCGCGGCCACCTCCACGGGGTCGAACCGGACCGGGCTCCGCCCGGGATCAAAGACCCCCGGATCGCCCTGTCCGGACACCACCGCCACGTGCGCCAGGTCGCCACCCATCTCCTCCACCGCGTGCAGACTCAGGTGGGGCAGGCCGATCACCGCCACGTATCCGCCCGAGGCGGTGATCTCGGCGATGATCGAGACCAGCACCGACCGCGCGCCGTCGACCGCGACCACCGATCCCCGCGCGAGGCCCCCACCGGGCATGATCTGCGCGAGTGGGGCCGGGATCGGCAGCATCTCTTTGTCGACCTGCTCCGAGGCGGCGACCGTGACCGTTCTCTGGTTCTGCGGGACAACGGGTTTCGCCTTGGTCGACGAGACCGTGGCGAGCTTCTTGCGCAATTCCGCCAGCGTGTCCGCGACCCGCTTGTCGGCTTCCCTCACGTCTACAGACGTCATCGCACCATTCCTCAACACCTCGAGCCTCAACACCTCATGGGAGTCGCGGGGAAGGTGTGCGCAGGGAAGGTGCGAACACTCACGACCGTTCGAACAGGTTTTCGATTCCGATCGTAGGTGCGGGGTCCGACAACCGTCAATCGGCAGTGCGCCGATCGGGTACGACCTCTCAGACGGCCGCGCCGGACCGTTCCCGATGCGCGGCCAGCGCGCCGGCGATGTCGTCGGCCATGAGGCTCGCGTGCACGCCCATCGCGACGTTGACCCCAGCCGCGGCCGAGGCGATCACCGTCGCGCGGGCGTCGGCGACGTTGCCCGCGGCGAAGACGCCGGGAACGGTGGTCGCGCCCATCGGATTGACGTCGATCACCGTGGCCATCAGATGGTCGCCGAAGCGGACCTCCGACACCGCGAGACCGAGCGACTCCACCACCGCACCGAACACGCGACCCGTGGTCGCGACGACCGCAGCGTCGCAGCCGATCACCTCACCCGACGCCAGTCGCACCCCGACCAGCCGGTCGTCGACCACCACCACCTCCGCCACGGCCCCGTCGACGACGCCGATGCCGCGGGCCGTGAGCTGCTCGAGGGTCTCCGCGTCGAACTCGGGCGCGGTGTTGCGGGCGATCGTCACGTTCTCGCTCAACTGACGGAACATCTGCGCCTGATGCGCCGACGTCGACCCGGTCGCGATGATGACGATGGCCTGATCACGCACCTCCCACCCGTGACAGAACGGGCAGTGCAGGACGTCGCGCCCCCACCGCTCGCGCAGGCCCGGGATGTCGGGCAGATCGTCGGTGACGCCGGCGGCGATCACGATCCGCCGAGCGCGCACCGTGCGTCCGCCGTCGAGGACCACCGTGAAGTCCCCGATGCCGCCGTCGACGCGCACCGCGGTCCCGCTGACGACCACACCGCCGTAGTGCTCCACCTCGGCACGGCCGAGCGACCCCAACTCGGCGGGTGAGATCCCCTCGCGGGTGAGGACGTTGTGCGCCCCGGCGGCGGTGGCGTTGCGCGGCGACCCCGCGTCGATCACCACCACCGATCGACGTGACCGACTCGCGGTCACCCCCGTCGCCAAACCTGCCGCGCCGCCTCCGATCACGGCCACGTCCATCATCTCGTCCATCACGTTCTCCTCCGGTCATCGGTCGTGAGAACCACACTGCAACCCCACCGCAGATGCTGGCAAACATTCTTGCCGATATGGCAAAATGGGCCCATGGCCGACCCACTCACCGACACCGACTCCGTGCTCGCCGCCGTCGGACCGCGGCTGCGCACGCTCCGCACCCGCCGCGAGGCCACCCTCACCGAGGTCTCCGACGCGACCGGCATCTCGGTCAGCACCCTCTCGCGACTGGAATCCGGCCAGCGCAAGCCGACGCTCGAGCAACTGCTCCCCCTCGCTCGCGAGTACCGCGTCGCCCTCGACGATCTGGTGGGTGCACCCGAGACCGGGGATCCGCGGATCACGCTGCGGCCCATCGACCGACACGGCCGGACCTACCTCCCGCTGACCCGTCGCGCCGGCGGACTGCAGGCATACAAGGTGGTGATCCCGACCGCAAGCCCCGGCGACCGCGTGACCACCGGATCGCACGAGGGCTACGAGTGGCTCTATGTGCTCGACGGCCGTGTACGCCTCGTCCTCGGCGACCGCGACCTCGAACTCGCTCCCGGTGAGGCCGCCGAGTTCGACACCCACCTGCCGCACTGGATCGGTACCACCGATCGGGGCCCGGCCGAGGTGCTGATGCTGTTCGGCAAGCAGGGCGAGCGCGCGCACGTGCGCACCGATGACTGACTCCCCCGGCGATACGTACAGTCGTGGCGTGACCGAATCGGACATCACAGTCTCGAACCCACGGCTGCCCGACCTGATCCCCACCGAGATGTTCCCCGACGGTGTGGGACACGCCGACATGCGGCAGCTGCGAGATGACTTCGCGCGCTTCATGATGGAGTACAAGTTCGGCATCGACACCGTGCACACGAAGATCGCCATCCTGCGCGACGAGCTCACCCACCTGCACGACTACAACCCGATCGAGAACCTGTCGTCGCGACTGAAGTCACCCGACAGCATCCTTGACAAGATCGGTCGCAAGAAGTGCCCGCCGACCTTCGACGGCATCCGCGCGGCCATCACCGACATCGCCGGGGTCCGCGTCACCACCTCGTTCGTGTCCGATGTCTACCGCGTGCTCGACATGTTGACCCGCCAGGACGACGTGACGGTGATCGAGATCCGCGACTACATCGCCCGTCCCAAACCCAACGGCTACCGCAGCCTTCATGCGCTGCTGGCGATCCCGGTCAACATGAGCGACCGGGTGGTCACCGTGACCGTGGAACTCCAGATCCGCACCATTGCCATGGATTTCTGGGCCAGCCTCGAGCACAAGATCTATTACAAGTACGACACGGTGGTGCCCGCCGGTCTGCTCGACGAACTGGCCGAGGCGGCCGAGACCGCACACCGACTCGACGCCACGATGGAACACCTGCACGAGGAGATCCGCGGCTCCGACACCCGCTCCCCCGACGGGGACGTGGTGCCCACCGACGACGTGCTCCACCGCTGGGTGGCCGCGCGCAGCCGATTCGACAACACCCCGTAGACCGGCGCCTGTCACGTTCTCGGTCCGACCGGTGTCTGAAGGGGGTGACGACGCCGACAAGTGTCGCCACCGACCCGGCGAGAGGAAGACCATGACCGACCATCACGTGATCGTCATCGGGGCCGGCTATGCGGGATGCATGGCCGCCAACCGACTGCAGGCGACCGGTGCCGCGCGGGTGACCCTGATCGATCCGCATCCGCGGTTCGTCGAACGCATCCGGCTCCACCAGCTCGCCGCGGGCACCGGCGCCGCGACCCTCGACTTCGCGACCCTGCTGCATCCGGAGATCACCCGTGTCCAGGCCGCCGTCACGCGGATCGACGGACCCGCCCGCCGCGTCGTCCTCGATGGCAATGGCGATGGCGAACGATCACTGACCTACGACGCGATGATCTACGCCGTCGGCAGCGGGACCGGCTCGTCGTCGGTTCCCGGCGTCGCGGAGTTCGCGGACCGGTTGGGTGACGCCGACGAGGCGCAGCGGCTCGCCGACCGACTGGCCGGCGCACCCCGCGACGCCGCGATCGTGGTGGTCGGCGGCGGCCTGACCGGTGTGGAGGTGGCCGCCGAGATGGCACAGGTCCGACCGCACGGGTCGGTGACGCTGGTGGCCGGTGGCGGTCTGGTGCCCACGGCCGGGGCGAGCGGGGCACGATCGGTCGCGCGGCGCCTGCGACGTCTCGGGGTCGACGTCATCGACGGCACCACGGCGAGCGAGGTCTCCGACAGCAAGGTCACTCTCGCCGACGGTCGCACGCTGGCCGCCGACATCACCGTCTGGACAACGGGATTCGGTGTTCCCCCACTCGCCCGCGACAGCGGGTTGGCAACCGACGACTCCGGTCGACTGCGTGTCGACGACCACCTGGTGAGCGTGTCCGATCCGCGGATCGTCGGGGCCGGGGACGCCGTGGTGGTCGACGGCATCGACCTGCGGATGAGCTGCCAGGCGGCGTTGCCGCTGGGGGCGCAGGCCGCGGGCACGGTGACCGCGCTGCTCGACGGCACGCCACCCCGCCGCGTCGACCAGGGCTTCGCGGCGCAGTGCATCGGTCTGGGCCGCGACGGCGGCACCGTCGTGCTCACCGATCGATCCGACCGACCTCGGCGAGTGCACATCGGTGGGCGCGCCGGTGGGCTCGTGAAGGAACAGGTGTGCCGTATGACGGTGCGGTGGATCGCCGGCGAGGGCCGCAAGGGCGGCTCGTACTCCTGGACACGCGGACCCCGGCGGTGACCGGTCCGGTCCGGGATCACGCGCAGGTCTTCACCGCGCTGCGACCGCTGCTGTTCACGATCGCCTACGAGATCACCGGTTCGACCACCGACGCCGACGACGTCCTGCAGGAGAGTTACCTGCGGTGGGCCGACGTCGATCTCGACACGGTCGACGCCGACCGCTCGTATCTCGCGGCGATCGTCACGCGCCAGTCGTTGAACGCACTGCGTTCGGCATCCCGTCGACGCGAGGACTACGTCGGGCCGTGGCTTCCGGAGCCGCTGCGTCTCGACGACAGTGACCCCGAGGCCGATGTCGTGCTGAGCGAGTCGGTGTCGATGGCGATGATGGTCGTCCTCGAGACCCTCGGTCCCGACGAGCGGGCGGTGTTCGTGCTGCGGGAGGTCTTCGGGTTCTCCCACGCCGAGATCGCCGCCGCCGTGGGACGTTCGGTCGCCGCGGTCCGTCAGATGTCGCATCGTGCACGGTCGCACGTGCAGTCGCGCCGGCGACGGTTCGACGCCGACGGTGATGTCGCCGAGGTCACCACCGCCTTCCTCACCGCGGCGATGACCGGGGACGTCCAGGGGCTGATGGACATGTTGGCGCCCGATGCGGTGTTGATCTCCGACGGTGGCGGCAAGGTCAACGCGGCCCGTCGACCGATCCACGGCGCCGATGCCGTCAGCCGCTTCCTCGTCGGCATCGCCCGGCGGGGGATCCCGGAACCCGGTTTCGAACCCGCGCGCTACAACGGGTCACCCGCGGTGATCATCACCTCCGCCGGCGCCGTCGACTCGGTGTTCGTCCTCGAGAGCAGGGGTACGACCATCTCCGGGGTGTACGTCGTCCGCAACCCCGACAAACTCGCCGAGGTCACCGCCTCCCACGTGATCGCCCGCTGAGGACCGACGCCGCGGGTCGGTTGAGGTGTACATCCGCACGAGCACACAGTTCGTCCACTAACCTCGATTCCCGTGACCGCTCCACGTACACCCCGCGAGATCCGGGGCCCCGGCTCGCTCGTCGCCGGCCGGTACCGACTGCGGTCGAAGCTGGGTGGCGGCGGCATGGGTGCGGTGTGGCTGGCGCGTGATCAGCTGCTCGACCGCGAGGTGGCCGTCAAGCAGGTGGTGTCGACCGAGGGGCTCACCGAGGAGTCCGCGGACGACGTGCGTACCCGCGCCCTGCGGGAGGGACGGATGGCGGCGCGTCTGGCCCACCGCAACGCGATCGCCATGCACGACATCGCCGTCGACGGCGGCGAGCCCTGGCTGGTGATGGAGTACCTCCCCTCGCGCAGCGTCGCGCAGATCCTGCACACCACCGGCACGTTGTCGATGCGCCACGCGGCGCAGATCGGCGCCCAGGTCGCGTCGGCGATGGCGACCGCGCACCGCGAAGGCATCGTCCACCGCGACATCAAGCCCGGCAACATCCTGATCGCCAACACCGGCCGCGACGCCGGGACGGTGAAGATCTCCGACTTCGGCATCTCCCGCGCCAAGGACGAGGCGGCCGGACCCGACACCGGCGTGATCACCGGTACCCCGGCCTATTTCGCGCCCGAGGTGGCCCGCGGGGCGGAGCCCACCGAGGCCTCCGATGTGTACTCGCTGGGTGCGACAGTCTTCACCATGGTGGAGGGCGAACCGCCGTTCGGTGTCGACGAGGACTCCCTGAAACTGCTGCACCGCGTCGCGCGCGGAGAGATCAATCCGCCTGTGCGCGCCGGTGATCTGACGCCGGCACTGCTGGCGATGCTCGAGCCGAGCCCGGGCAACCGACCGACGATGGCCCGGGCTCGCGATCTGCTCGCCGCCGTGGCGGCCGGACCGGGCGGCAACCCGGCGGCGGTGCTCGCCTCTCCACTGCCGCGCACCGACAGCGCCATCCCGATCTGGGGTCTCGGAGGACGTTCGACGACACGGGGTTCACGAAGCGCGCCCCGCACCGAGACGGGACTGCCCGCGGCGCGCGTACACCCGACGACGTCGCATGCACCGTCATCGACGGGTCCGCGTCCGACCGGTCAGCCCACCGGTGCACCGATCCGTCCCCGCAGTGAGATCACCGGCGCGACCGTCTCCCCCGCACCACCGGCGGCCACACCTCCTCCGGTGACGCCACCGCCGCCGGTGGCACCCCCGACACCGGTCGCATCCCAGCCGCCGGTCGCACCCCGACCACCGGTGGCGCCCTCGCCGCCGACTCCCGAACCGGTCAGCCCGATCTCACCCGCCCTGATCGGCGTGGCCGTGGTGGTTCTCCTCGTGGTGTTGCTCGTCATCGTCGTCGTCGCCTTCTGATCGATGCGTCGCGTGACCCCGTCGCGCAGCTCGATCACCTCGTCGGCCATCGCCGCGAGGCGACGGTCGTGGGTGATGACGAGGGTGGCCCGCCCGGCCGCCTGTCGCCGGATCGGAGCGATGACCCTGTGCACCGACTCGGCGTCGAGGCCGGTCGTCGGCTCGTCGAGGACGAGGACCGGTGTGTCGCGGATGAGGGCGCGAGCCATGGCGATCCGCTGACGTTGACCACCGGACAACGACAAACCGCCGTCGGTCACCACCGTCTGATAGGCCTGCGGCATGGCTGAGATGAACCGGTGGGCGTCGGCCGCGCGCGCGGCGTCGGCGATCTGCTCGGGGGTCGCATCCGGTCGCCCGAAAGCGATGTTGTCGGCGATGGTGCCACTGCGGATCACGACCTGCTGCGGTAGCAGCGTGATGGCCTCGCGGACCGATTGCGCTGTGGCGCTAGTGATGTCGTTCCCGTCGACTCGGATCGTCCCGCGGTGGGGGCGTTCGAGGCGCGTGATCAGCGCCGCCAGAGTGGATTTCCCGGATCCGCTGGCCCCGACGAGCGCGACGATCGCTCCGGGACGCACCGACAGCGTCGCATCGGTGAGCAGCGGCCGATCGAAGCCGAAGGCGACGCCCGACAGCTCCAGGCGCGGACGGACGGTGGGCAGCGCATGGGCGGTGGGTTCGTCGACGGTCGACGCCGGCATGTCCAGGATCTCGGCGACGCGGTCGGCACTGACCACCGACGAGGCGATCGCGAGGCGGATCTCGGCGATCTCCTGGACCTTCGGATAGAGGTACCCGAGGTAACCGGTGAGAGCGACGAGACCACCGAGACTCAGTGCGCCCGCACGGATCTGCCAGGCACCGACGACGGCGACGGCCAACATCGTGAGCACCTGGCCGACGTTCATGACGGCACCGAAGCCCGCCTCCACGCGGGTCTGCGACATCCGGGCCGCCAGCCACGACCGACCGTGACGGGACAGGACGTGCTGCTCGCGGTCCTGCTGGTTGTACGCCACGGTCGTCTCGAGGCCGGCGAGGCTCTCGTGGACCGCGACACCGATGTCGGCGGTCGCGACCCGTTCGGCGCGCGTGGCCGCGGTCTGGGACCGACCGAACAGCGCCGACGACGCCGCCAGGACAACGATGGCCGCCACGGCGACGGTCGACACCTGCCAGCTCATGACGATCGCGACCACCAGCAGGCCCACGACATGGGCGAGCCCGATCGCGAGTTGCAACAGCCCCGACGCGGTCATGTGTTCGACGGCCTCGATGTCGCCGGTGTGGCGGGCGACGAGATCACCGATCCCGATGCGGCGATGCGTGCGGGGACTCAGCCGTTGCACGTGCGCATAGAGCTTCGTGCGCAGTGCCAGCACGAAGCGTTCCGATGTACCCACCGCGGTGAGCAGACCGAGGTAGCCGGCTGCGGCGGCGACAGCGGTGACGATCAACCAGATGACGGCCGACTCGACGAAGTCGGCGGTGGACTCCGCGCTCAGCGCGGAGTCGATCAGGTCGGAGAGGAAGAACACCGCGGCGATCTCGCACGCGGCGGCCACCGACAGGAGGAGTGCGGCCAGTCCGATCGTGGCGCGATCGGGACGCAACAGGGGCCCGAAGCGGCGTAGGGCGGCGGTGAAGGTCATGGGGTTCTCCGGTTGTCGAGGTGACGGCTGTGATCCGGGCGCACAACAGCTCTGGGGCCCGCGATGATCGCGGGCCCCAGAGAACGGTGTGACACCGGCGTGGCGAGGGACCGGGTCAGCGCCAGATCCAGGTCCACCGACGGGTGCGCGGATCCCACGTGCGCTGACGACGCTTCGGGGCGGTGCGGTTGGGGGTGGGGTTCTGCTGTGCGAATGCCATGTCGGACTCCTTCTCTCGTGTCGGCATCTCTTGCCGACACCCGTGAAGGTAGGAACCGAATCTGTGTGGTCACCGCGACGATTGCTGTGGGGTCGCTACGTGCCTGCCGTCACACCACGTCTGTTCCGTGTCAACGGATGTGGCGGTTCGCCGCCCATCGCGTCAGTGCGTTGCGGTTGGACTGCTGGGTCTTGCGCAACACGTTGGAGGCGTGGGTCTCCACCGTCTTGACCGAGATGAAGAGGTCCTCGGCGATCTCGCGATAGGTGTAGCCGCGGGCCAGCAGGCGCAGCACCTCGAGTTCCCGCGGGGTGAGGGAGTCCAGCTCGGGGTCGAGGTGCGGTTCGGGCATCGGTGAGCGTCCGGTGAACGAGTCGAGGACGAACCCGGCCAGGCGAGGGCTGAACACCGCGTCACCGTCGGCGACCCGGCGCACGGCGTCGGCGAGTTCGGTGCCGGCGATGGTCTTCGTGACGTACCCGCGGGCACCGGCGCGGATGGTGGCGATGACGTCCTCGGCGGCGTCGGACACGCTGAGCGCCAGGAACACCGGCGGTTGCGCGATACGCGAATCGGCGACACCGCGGACGACGGCGACGCCGCCCCCGTCGGGCATGTGGACGTCGAGGAGCACGACATCCGGTGTGGCCTCGACGATCCCGGCCACCGCGTCGGCCACCGTCCCCGCCTCCCCCACGATGCTGATGCCGCTCGCCGTCGCGAGTTCGGCGCGCACCCCGGAGCGGAACACGGCGTGGTCGTCGACCAGGAACACCCGGCACGTCGTGGTGACATCGGTCATCGGTTCTCCCCGCTCTCGGCGGGCACGGTGTGCACGCCGTCGGTCGCGTTCTCGGATGCGTGATGCTCACGCGGCATCGACAAGACGATCTCGGTGCCGCGGCCGATCGCGGTCTTCACGACCACCGAGCCCCCGTGGCGTTCGACGCGCCCGCGGATCGACTTCGCCAGACCCTGTCGGTCGTGGGGCACCGCGTCGGGATCGAAACCCCGCCCGCGGTCGCGCACGAAGGCCTCGACGCCGTCTGCGGTGACCTCGGCGAACACATCGACCTTGTGCTCACCGGAGTGCTTGGCCGCGTTGATCAATGCCTCGCGTATGGCTGCGACGAGCGCGGCCCACCGCTTGGTGTCGGGCACGTCGGACCGCGGCGATCCGTGCGGCCACGTGAGGTCGCCGACGGTCACCACGTCGACCTCGATGCCGTACGCGTCCTCGACGTCGCCGGCCATCAGCTTCACCGCCGCGGCGAGTGAACTGCCCGCCCGGTCGGTCTCGCCGAACAACCATCGCCGCAACTCGCGTTCCTGTCCGCGCGCGAGTCGGGTGACCTCCTCGGGGCGATGGGCCTGCTTCTGGATCAACGCGAGTGTCTGCAGCACCGAATCGTGGAGGTGGGTGGCGATCTCGTCGCGCTCGGCGGCGCGGATCCGCGCGGCGCGTTCGGCGTTCACGGTGCGCAGCATCCGCATCCACAGCGGGACGGTCAGCAGCACCACGCCGAGCAGGGTCGCGACCACGGCGAGCAGGGTGGTCCCGAGACCGCCGAACGATCGGTCGGTGGCGAGGACCGCGACGACGAGTCCACCGATCACCAGGACGCCTCCGCCGGCGACGCGGGTCCAGGTCATCACCCGGCTGCGGGTACCGCCGTGGCCGGTGTCGAACTCGCGCCACACGAGGCTCGCGCCGACCGCGACCACCACCAGCGGCACCAGGTACTCCGCCGGCGTCCCCGATGCCGCGAAGCCGACGACCACCACCGCGGCGAGACCGACGAGCGCCAGACCGTAGGCCTGGGCACGTTCGCCGCGCGGCGGTGGTCGCGTGTCGGTACCCGGTGGGCAGAAGAACCACAGCAGGCCGTACGCGCACACCCCGGCGCCGGCGAGGGCGCTGAGCACCACGAACACGATCCGCACGACCACCACGTCGACGCCGAGATGGTCGGCGACACCGCCGGCGACGCCACCGATGATCCGGCCGCCGTCGCGACGCAGGACACGGCCGGGCACCCCCGCGCGCACCGCGGCGTCGTGCGCGCGCCCCTCGTCCTGCCCGTTCACGCCTAGATGGTGACACGCACACCCCGCACCGCACATCAGGGACGACCCTGACCGGGCGCGCGGAATCGGCGCACCGATTCAGGGTGAACACCGATGGTGCGCGGCCCGTCGGCGCACCAGGATGGTCGGCATGGACACGGAGACACCGAACCGGAACCCGGGCACGCCGAATCCCGGCGCGATCAATTCCGAGACGCTGCACCGGATGTGGGACACGCGGCCCGTCCGCACCGGCGGCGACCGCACCGTCGCCGGTGTGTGCGGCGGTGTCGCACAGCGATACCGCATCGATCCGACGCTCGTGAAGGTCGCGTTCGTCGTCGCCACGTTGTTCGGCGGCAGCGGCATCGTGCTCTACATCGCCGCATGGGTCACCTTCCCTTCCGACGGCGTCTCCGACGGCGTGTCGCGACGCGATCAGCGCGACCGGTTCCGGGCCGCGCGTGGTCGTCGCGGGCGCCGGCGGCACGTTCACGGACACGACGGGCGGGGGCCGCACCTGTCGCCGCCGGTCGTGGTGCTGGTGATCCTCGTCGTCGCCGTCACCTCGTTCGGCCCGAACGTGGCCTGGGGATCGGGTGGCCTCCTCGGAGCAGCGCTGATGCTCCTCGCGTGGTGGCTGCTGTATCAACGGTGCCCCGATCCCGTGGCCGGCACCTCCGCCGACACCGTCGGCGCGGCCACCCTGGCGGCCACCGAGACCTTCACCCGCTGGACTCCCCGCGCCTGGACCGACCCGTCAGCTGCCGGCACCACGGCCTCCGGACCCGTCGACCTGACGAAGGAGCGCTCGGCAACCGCCGACACGGACTCCGACACCGGGCCGACGACCGAGATGCCGAGCACACCACCGGCGTGGGATCCCCTGGGTGTCGCCCCGTTCGCCTGGGATCTGCCCGAACCCTCCGATCCCGCCCCGACCTATCCGCCCGCCACACGGAGGCCACGCTCGGCTCTCACCCCGATCACCCTGGGTGTCGCCCTACTGGTCGCGGCCGCAGCGACGACCGCGGCATTCGCCGGCGTCTCCGCCCTCACACCGGTCCGCATCATGGCCTTGTCGCTGGCCGTCGTGTGTGTCGGTCTGCTCGTCGGGGTGGTGTCGCGGCGCGGTTCGGGCCTCGTCGGGCTCGCGGTGATCCTCGCGGTCGGCGTCGTCGGCGGGTCACTGCTGGCGGGTAGCGATCTGCTGCCCGGAGGCGGCGTGGGACAACGTGAATGGCGACCGCTGACCGAGGCCGACATCGCCGCGCAATACGACCACTCGGTGGGGCAGGCGACACTCGACCTACGATCGGTGACGCTCACCGCCGACCGGTCGGTGCGGGTACGCGGCGGCGTCGGCGAGATCCGGGTCATCGCTCCGAAGGGGATGAACCTCGACACCCGGTGCAGGGTGATCGTGGGTGACCAGACGTGCCCGAGCGGTGACGACGGTACCGCGGGTCCGGTTCTGCGCGTGGACATCTCGAACGTCCTCGGACAGGTGACGGTGGATCGTGGATGACGAACGGGGCCTGCGGCCCGCCCAGGCACTCGTCGGGGTCGCCGGTCTGGCGATCGCCCTCTGGGGACTCGCCGGATCACCGGAGGTCGCCGACACCGCTGTCCTGCGATGGGCCGCGGTCGGGGTGGCCGTGATCCTCGGGGTCGCGCTGATCGTCGCCGGTGGCGTCAGTCGCCGCAAACCCTGACCCCACCCCAGTTGGGCACGCAAATACCGCAGTTGGGCACGTAGATACCGCAGTTGGGCACCACACTGCACGGGGGCTGCACTACCCGCCCAACCGACGGCATTACGTGCCCAACCGACGGCATTACGTGCCCAACCGGCGTCGTTACGTGCCCAACTGGGGGGCTATTCCCACTCGATCGTGCCCGGGGGCTTGCTGGTGACGTCGAGGACCACGCGGTTGACCTCGGCGACCTCGTTGGTGATGCGGGTCGAGATGAGCTCGAGGGTCTCGTAGGGAACGCGGGTCCAGTCGGCGGTCATGGCGTCCTCGCTCGACACCGGCCGCAGGACGATCGGGTGTCCGTAGGTCCGCCCGTCACCCTGCACCCCGACACTGCGGACGTCGGCGAGCAGCACCACGGGGCACTGCCAGATGGTGTCGTCGAGTCCGGCCGCGGTGAGTTCCTCACGGGCGATCAGGTCGGCGGCGCGCAGGATGTCGAGCCGTTGCGCGGTGACCTCACCGACGATGCGGATCGCCAGGCCGGGACCCGGGAACGGTTGGCGCGCAACGATCTCCTCGGGCAGACCCAGCTCGCGACCGACCGCCCGCACCTCGTCCTTGAACAGCAGGCGCAGGGGTTCGACGAGGGCGAACTCGAGATCCTCGGGCAGTCCGCCGACGTTGTGGTGGCTCTTGATGTTCGCGGTGCCGCTGCCCCCGCCGGACTCGACGACGTCGGGATACAACGTCCCCTGCACCAGGAAATCGACACTCGAGTCGGCATCGCCGATCACGTCGGAGACCGCACCCTCGAACGACCGGATAAACTCGCGACCGATGATCTTGCGTTTGGTCTCGGGATCGCTGTGCCCGGCGAGCTCACGGAGGAAGGTCTCCTCGGCGTCGACGGTGATCAGGCGGGCCCCGGTCGCGGCGACGAAGTCCTTCTGGACCTGTTCGCGCTCGCCGGCACGCAGCAGACCGTGGTCGACGAAGACGCACGTGAGCCGATCCCCGATCGCCTTCTGCACCAGCGCCGCGGCGACCGCGGAGTCGACGCCGCCCGACAGACCGCACAGCGCGAGACCGGTCTCGCCGACCTGGGCGCGCACCTGCTCGACGAGGGCGTCGGCGATGTTGGCCGCCGTCCAGCTCGGTTCGAGCCCGGCGACCTCGTAGAGGAAGCGCGTGAGCACCTGCTGGCCGTGTGGGGTGTGCATGACCTCCGGGTGGTACTGCACTCCGGCCATCCGGCGTTCCAGGTTCTCGAACGCCGCGACCGGCGCACCCGGGGTCGACGCGGTGACGGTGAACCCGGCGGGGGGCTCCTGCACGGCGTCGTTGTGGCTCATCCACACCGGCTGGCTCTCGGGCAGACCGGAGTGCAGGACCGACTCCCCCGTCAGCGACAGGGTGGTGCGGCCGAACTCGCGGCCGCCGGTGTTGGCCACCACCCCGCCGAGCTCGTTGGCCATGGCCTGGTAGCCGTAGCAGATGCCGAACACGGGGATGTCGAGGTCGAGGACGGCGGGGTCGAGACCCGGTGCGTCCTCGGCGTAGACCGACGCCGGGCCGCCCGAGAGGACCAGCGCCACCGGGTTTTTGGCCTTGATCTCCTCGATGGAGGCCGAGTGGGCGATCACCTCGGAGTAGACACGCGCCTCGCGGACCCGCCGTGCGATGAGCTGCGCGTACTGCGCGCCGAAATCGACGACGAGGACGGGGCGGGGGGCGGCCGATTCGGCAGGCGACGAAGCGGCCGGGCTCGACTGTTCGGGTGCGGTCACGCCGCTCAGTCTAGGCGCTGACCCCGTCGCGGCTGACCTGCGCGGTGGGCAGCAGGGCGTCATCGGATCGCGGCGCCGTGCCACCCGAGGTGATCGCCACGATCGGCAGACGCAGGGCACCCGGTGCACTGTCGGGGACCACCGGCGCCTGCGGGGCGACGGCCTCGAGGCGACGGTACGGCTGAGCCTGCGACGGCCGCGTGTCGGCCTCGTTCTTGTTGGGCCAGAACGACATCGCACGTTCGGCCTGCGCGCTGATCGACAGCGACGGGTTCACGCCGAGGTTCGCGCTGATCGACGCACCGTCGGTGATGTGGAGCGTCGGGTAGTTCCACACCCGGTGGTACGGGTCGATCACGCCGTTCGACGGCGAGTCCGAGATGACGCACCCGCCGAGGTAGTGCGCGGTCATCGGCATGTTGAACACGTCGCCCCAGGTCCCGCCGGCCAGTCCCTCGAGCTTCGCCGCGACGCGCTGTGCCGCCTCGTTGCCCTTGGGGATCCACGTCGGGTTGGGTTCGCCGTGGCCCTGGCGGCTGTTGACGAACCGGAACGGCCCGAACCGCTGGACGAACGTCGACAGCGAGTTGTTCTTGTTCTGCATCACCAGCAGGATCACCGTGCGCTGCGACCAGTTGCGCACGTTGATGAGCTGCAGCAACGCGAACGGGTTTTTGCGTACCTCGTCGAGGAACTTGAGGAAGCGGTTCCGTCCGGGCTCACCGTCGGTGAGCATCGTCTGCAGCAGCCCCATCGCGTTGGAGCCCTTGCCGTATCGGCACGGCTCGATGTGGGTGTCCGACGCCGGGTGGATCGACGAGGTGATGGCGACGCCCTCGGAGAAGTCGTCGGTCGGGTCGACCTTGCTGCGCATGGCCCCCAGGATCGATTCGGAGTTGGTGCGGGTCAGCTGACCGAGGGCGTCGGACAGGGCGGGCAGCGACCCGTCGTCCTTGGCGAGGTGGAGCAGTTTCTGGGTGTTGTACGTGCCCGCGGCCACGATCACCTGGCCGGCGGTCAGCGTGCGCCGACGCGCGCCGAGACGGGTCCAGGTGCCGGTACGCTCGGTGTCGACCGACCACGAACCGTCGGCGTGCGGGTGCAACCCGGTGACGGTGGTGCGGTCGAGGATCTGCGCGCCGTTCCGCTCGGCGAGACCCAGGTAGTTCTTCAGCAGGGTGTTCTTGGCGCCCACCCGGCAGCCGGTCATGCACGACCCGCACTCGGTGCAGGCGGTGCGTTCCGGTCCGGCGCCCCCGAAGTAGGGGTCGGGCACCGTCTGCCCGGGCTTGCCCTCGCCACCGGTCTTCTCGCCGAAGAACACACCGACCGGGGTGGGGCCGAAGGTGTCGGCGACACCCATCTCCTCGGCGAGTTCCTTCATGACACGGTCGGAATTGGTGAAGGTGGGGTTGGTGACCACGCCGAGCATGCGACGCGCCTGGTCGTAGTGCGATTCGAGCTCGTCGTCCCAGTCGGTGATGTGTCCCCACTGCGGATCGGTGAAGAACGGCGTCGGGGGCTTGTAGAGGGTGTTGGCGTAGTTCAGCGAACCGCCGCCCACGCCGGCGCCCGCGAGCACCATCACGTCGCGCAGCATGTGGATCCGCTGGATCCCGAACAGCCCTAGCTTGGGCGCCCACACGAACTTGTTGAGACGCCAGCTGGTCTTGGCGAAATCCGGGTCCTCGAACCGACGGCCGGCCTCGATGACACCGACGCGATAGCCCTTCTCGACCAGCCGTAACGCGCTCACGCTGCCGCCGAAACCCGATCCGATGATCAGGACGTCGTAGTCGTGCGTACCGGGAGTGGGCATCGGGTCACCTCGCGACAGATCGTGTGATCGCGTCACCGGAGACGGACTGAACCGCTATGACGCAGACCTCATCGTACAACACCCATTGTCGGATTCGACGAACTGTCCACGTTCCCGCACAGCCCTCGTCACACCGGTCAGGAGTGCGCGGTGAGCCCGACCTTCTGGAACTCCTTCAGATCGGAGTAGCCCGCCTTCGCCATCGACCGGCGCAGACCTCCGACGACGTTGAGCTGCCCGAACGGCTCCGAGGACGGACCGTGCAGCACCACATCGAGGCCGGGACGGTCGTCGCCGAGGGCCACCTGCAGCAGGGCGCCGCGGGGAAGCGAGGGGTGAGCGGCCGCTGCGGTCCAGAACCAGCCCTGGCCCGGCGCCTGCGCGGCGGCGGCGAGCGGGGTACCCAGCATCGCGGCGTCGGCGCCACACGCGATCGCCTTGGCGAGGTGACCCGAGGTGTGGATGTCGCCGTCGGCGATCACGTGCACGTAGCGGCCACCGGTCTCGTCGAGGTACTCGCGGCGCGCGGCCGCGGCGTCGGCGATCGCCGTCGCCATCGGCACACCGATCCCCAGCACCTCACCGGTGGTGGTCGACCCCTCGGCCGAGCCGTATCCGACGATCACGCCCGCCGCGCCGGTCCGCATCAGGTGCAGCGCGGTGCGGTGGTCGTGGACGCCGCCGGCGACCACCGGGATGTCGAGCTCGCTGATGAAAGTCTTGAGGTTCAGCGGTTCACGGCCGTCGTGCGAGACGTGCTCGGCGGAGATGATCGTGCCGTGGATGACCAGCAGGTCGACCCCGGCGGCGACGAGTGTCGGCGTGATCTCCTGCGCGTGCTGCGGGCTGACGCGCACCGCGGTCGTCACCCCGGCCTCGCGGACGCGGGCGACGTTCTCCCCCAGCAGTCCCGTGTCGAGCGGGGCGGCGTGGAGTTCCTGCAGGCGTCGGATGGCCGCCGACGGATCGACCTCCTCGATCGCGATCGCGATCACCTCGGCGATCTTCGCCTCGACGTCGCGGTGTCGCGCCCACAGTCCCTCACCGTTGAGGACGCCGAGCGCCCCCTGTCGACCGAGTTCGATCGCCGACTCCGGTGAGACCAACGCGTCGGTCGGGTGGGTCAGGATCGGGGTGTCGAAGCGGTAGGCGTCGAGCTGCCACGCCGTTGACACCTCACTCGACGAGCGGGTCCGCCGCGACGGGACGATGTTGATGTCGTCGAGTTCGAAGGTCTGCCGGGCCGTTCTGCCCATGCCGATGTCCACCAGGTCACGCACCGGTGCACCTTTCCGTTGTGAGCCGCGCCCCCGCCGGTGCCGCCGAGAACCGGCGACACCCTGTGGTCAGGGCGATCAGCGCGAATAGTAGTTCGGTGCCTCGACCGTCATGGTGATGTCGTGCGGGTGGCTCTCCTTGAGCCCGGCCGCGGTGATCTGCACGAAGCGGGCCTCCTGCAGATGCTCGATGGTCGCCGAACCGGTGTAGCCCATCGCCGCGCGCAGCCCACCGCGGAGCTGGTGGATGACCTGGGTGAGCGGACCGCGGAACGGCACCCGACCCTCGATGCCCTCGGGGACCAGCTTCTCCTCGGCGAGCACGTCGTCCTGGAAGTAGCGGTCCTTGGAGAACGACTTCTTCTCGCCGCGGCCTTGCATCGCGCCGAGCGATCCCATGCCGCGGTAGCTCTTGAACTGCTTGCCGTTCACCAGGATCAGTTCACCGGGCGCCTCGGCGGTGCCCGCGAGGAGCGAGCCGAGCATCACCGTCGACGCACCGGCGGCCAGCGCCTTGGCGATGTCGCCGGAGAACTGCAGGCCGCCGTCGGCGATCACCGGGACCCCGGCGCGCTTGCACACCGCGACCGCCTCCATCACCGCGGTGATCTGCGGCGCCCCGACGCCGGCGACCACACGGGTGGTGCAGATGGATCCGGGCCCGACGCCGACCTTCACCGCGTCGGCGCCCGCGTCGACGAGTGCCTGGGCGGCCTCGCGCGTCGCGACGTTGCCGCCGACGATCTGCACACGGTCGCCGACCTCGGCCTTGAGCTTGGCCACCATCTCGAGGACGAGACGGTTGTGGGCGTGGGCGGTGTCGACGATGATCACGTCCGCGCCGGCGTCGGTGAGCGCCATCGCCCGGGCCCACTGCTGATCACCGGTGCCGATGGCGGCGCCGACGAGCAGGCGACCGTCGGAGTCCTTCGTGGCGTCGGGGTGCTGCTCGGTCTTCACGAAGTCCTTCACCGTGATCAGACCGGTGAGCTTGCCGTTGCCGTCGACGATGGGCAGCTTCTCGAGCTTGTTCCGCCGCAGCAGACCCAACGCGGCCTCGGCCGACACGCCCTCCTGGGCGGTGATCAGCGGCGCCTTGGTCATGACCTCCGAGACCGGGCGGTTCTGGTCGACCTCGAAGCGCATGTCGCGGTTGGTGATGATGCCCAGCAGGTTGTCGTCGGCGTCGGTGACCGGCAGCCCGGAGATACGGAACCGCGCACACATCGCGTCGACCTCGGCGAGGGTGTTCGTGGGGCTGCACGTGACCGGGTCGGTGACCATGCCGGCCTCGGACCGCTTGACGGTCTCGACCTGACCCGCCTGGTCGTCGATGGACAGGTTGCGGTGCAACACGCCCATGCCGCCGGCGCGCGCCATGGCGATCGCCATCCGCGACTCGGTGACGGTGTCCATGGCCGAGCTCACCAGCGGCACCTTGAGTCGGATCTCGCGGGTCACCTGCGAGGAGGTGTCGACCTCGCTGGGGATCACGTCCGACGCCGCCGGCAACAGCAGCACGTCGTCGAAGGTGAGACCCATCATCGCGACCTTGCCGGGGTCGTCGCCGCCGGTGCGCACGGCCGGTGTGCTGGGCGTGGTGTCGAGGGAGGCCTGGTGGTCGGTGGGTGGGGTCATCGTCAGATCAACCTCTCGATGGTGTCGTCGGATTCCGGGGTCAACCGTCCGCGCCGATCTCGACGGGCGTGGGTGGCGATCGCGCGACGTCCTCGGGATGGACGACGCTGCCGTGGGGTGCCGACGTGTCGTCCCATCGTATAAGCCCCGAGAAGACCGGGGTGACGAGGATCCGTCGGTGGCATTTGCGATCAGCGGGAGTACTGAGGTGGCGCCCGACGCGTGTCGCTGACTACGGTGGCCGTGTGCGCGACCACCTGCCGCCGGGGCTGCCCCCGGATCCCTTCGCCGATGATCCGAGCGACCCCTGCGCGGCCCTGGATTCGGTGGAACCGGCGCAGCCGCTCGACGCCGAGGAACGCCTCGCGGTCGAGGAGGATCTCGCCGATCTCGCGGTGTACGAGGCCCTCTTGGCCCGACGCGGTGTCCGGGGTCTCGTCGTCGTCTGCGACGACTGTCAGCTCGACCACTACCACGACTGGGACATGCTGCGCGCGAACCTGTTGCAGCTGTTGGTCGAGGGCACCGTCCGCCCGCACGAGCCCGCTGTCGACCCGGCGCCCGAGGCGTACGTGACGTGGGACTACTGCCGTGGTTACGCCGACGCGGTCATGCACACCGACGAGGACTGAGCTCGAGGTTTTCTCGTTCCCACCGTGCCGAACGCTGCTGGGACTAGCCTGCCGGCGTCGTGGTCGTCGTCGTGGTGTCCGACGGCGCCGCACTGGACGGGATCGGGGTCGTCGTGGTCGGCGCGGTCGACTTCGGGGGCATCGGACGCAGCAACAGCGTGCGCGGGTCCGGGACGTTCGACGGGATCTCGATCGAGGGAAGCGTGACGTCCGGCGGCAGCTGGATCGGCGGGATCCCGGAGATCGACGGCAGATTCGTGATGGACGTCAGCGGGTTGTTCGGGATCGGTCCGACCTGCTGGGCCAGACGCTGCGTCCAGTCCTGCATCCGCTGACGCGAGTCGTCGCCGGACATGCCGCCGACCTTTTTCTGCGCCTCCACCAACAGTTCCGCGGCGCGGCGCTTGTCGCCCGTCGACAGGGCCTGTTCGGCCTGTTCGAGGTTCGACTGCGCATCGGCCGAGGCCACGGTCGCGCTGGCCGCGGAACCGAACATCGCCTGCTTCACACCCCACAGCGGATCGCCGGGGTTGGAGTTCTGGGCCAGCACCGTGACCGCACCGAACGCCACCAGCGCGACCGAGGCCGCACCGGCGACGACCCGCAGGCGACGCATGGCCGTCCTGCGCGAGTCCATTCGGCCGCCACGGGCGATCTCCGCCTCGATCTCGTCGATCGTCGGCCCCGAGGGCATCGGGACGGCGTCGATCTCGTACCGCCAGCCCGCGAGGAGCGAGGCGAGCTGCTGATCGGACGCGTCGGTACCGAAGCCGCCGGGCATCTGGTTGCGGGCCAGCGCGTCGAGGAGGCGATCGTCGGCGCGGACGGCCTCCATGTCGACCGTCGCCGCGTCGACTCCGTCGGGTGCGTCTCCGCCGTGTGCGTTCACTGTTTCCCACCGACCAGAGCGGTCACGTCCGGACGGACCTCGACCGAAGGGCGACGTGCGATCGTCGTCGTTCATCGTCCCTCACCTGCTCTCGTCATCTCGTTCTTCAACTTGTTCAGGGCCCGGTGCTGTGCGACGCGCACCGCGCCGGGCGTGCTCCCGACCGCATCGGCGGTCTCCTCGGCCGACAGCCCCACCACCAGGCGCAACACGAGGATCTCGCGCTGCTTCTCCGGCAGCCTGCTCAGCAGGCGATCCATCCGCCTGCTCGCATCGGCGTTCAGAGCGGCCTGTTCGGGGCCGTCGTCGACGTCCATCGTCTCGGGGATGGTCTCGAACGGATCGGACTTGATCCGCGCGGCACCACGATGCGCGTCCGCCACCTTGTGTGCGGCGATGCCGTACACGAAGGCCATGAACGGCCGCCCCTGGTCGGTATACCTGGGCAGCGCGGTCATAACGGCCATACAGACCTCCTGCGCCACATCGTCGGCGGACAGCGTGTGCCGCTCGCCTGCCCCCACCCTCGCCCGGCAATACCGCACGACGAGGGGTCGAACACTCTCGAGTACATCGGAGAGAGCAGACCGACTACCCCGCCCTGCGGCGGCGACAGCGCGATCCAACTCGTCACCTGTGAGAATCATCGTCGAGTGAGGTCCCTGCGTTACATGCGTCGGAGTTCGGGTGGGCGGGGCGGTTCGGGGCGTCGGACCGGCGTGCGGCGGAGGAGAGTCGGCGGGGTGGGCCGTCGTGCGGCGCCAACTCGGTAGTCAGCTTAGCGAGCGGTCGCGGGTCACATCGGTGTCCTGGCATCCCACTGGACACCTCTGCACCTACCGAGCCGGCTGCAGGTGACCGCCGCGTGCGTTCACCGCCCGACGTGCCCGCGCCTCCTGCTCGTCCGCCCAGCGTGAAGTGGGCTGGTCCAGGTGCGGCGACAGACCCACGAGCAGCGCCGCCGCAGCCCATCGCAACGGGTCGAGCCCCAGACAATCGGCCCCCCGGACGCAGTCGGCGGCCAGATCGATCGCGCCGCCGATGTCGCCGCACGTCGCGCGCGTCGCCGCCTCGATGAGGTCGGTCTTGAGCACGTGCCGCACCGACGGGCACCCCTGCGCCGCGGCGATGGCGGTGTCCGCGCTGCGCCGGGCGCCCACGGGATCGCCGCGATACAGACACAGTTCGGTCCGCACCCAGGCTGCACGCAGCGCGAGTCGGCCGCCGTGCACCCATGTCCACAGATGCGCGTCGCCCTCGGACTCAGCCCGTCCGATCCCGTCGCGATCCGCCGACCCCGACACGGCGCGATCCAGGAGACGCTCCGCGACATCGAAGGCGGCGAGTCCGAGATGATCGGCGGCCAGCCCCACGAGGGCGTCCGCGGTCGCCGAGGTCGCCGTGGGTGACGGGGGCGCCGCCACCGCGAGCGCCAGGGCGTCCCCGTCGAGGCGACGCGCGTCGGCATGCCGGCCGCACTGGCGCAGATGCGACGCCTGCGTCGAGGCGACGAGGGACAGCAGCGCCGACGAGTGCGGCCCGGCGGCCGTCGCTGCGCGCGACCGCTGCAGTTCTGTTAGTGCGCGTGCGTAGTGACCGCTCGCGCCCAGAGCCACCGCGCGCAGCCATCTGTCGTGGCCGGTCACGCCGTCGTCGACCCCGGACGAGGCATCGACGACGGCGTCGGGACGGGCCCCGAAAGCGATGTCGATCACAGCTGTGGGCCTCCTTCAGGGCATCCGAGCCCCGATTTAGCGAAAAGTTAACCTGCTCGTGACCGACCGATTTCGGCCCGGGTGTCACCCCGAGGTCACCCGCGGATGTCCGCGACGTTAACCACTCGGACCCGATCGGACACCGACGGACATCCGGCCGCGTGTCGACACGATCGTCACGCACGGCGCGAAGTGCCCTGTGGCGTGGCGATTCACCTCTGTTCACGGCCCGCCGCGACGTCCGATGTGGCCTTCGATCAGACCGGGCACCGACGCAACATCTGCTTAACATCTGGTTCCCACCAAGGGTTTTGCTCAGCCGTGCGGGGTTGTTGACTGGTTTTCCGACCGTCGCCTACGTTGAGCGAGTCGGGCGGGGACAACGTCGTACTCGACTCCGGAGAACTGCTTCACCCAACCAGTTCACGCCGAAATCGGCACGTACAAGGAGCTCCACATTGCCTCAGCCAAACCACCTTCCCGGACCGAACGCCGACATCTGGGACTGGCAGATGAAGGGCCTGTGCCGCGGTGTCGACTCGTCGATGTTCTTCCATCCCGACGGTGAGCGCGGCCGGGCACGGGCACACCGCGAACGCCGCGCCAAGGAACTGTGCCACCAGTGCCCCGTGATCGCCCAGTGCCGCGAGCACGCGCTCGCCGTCGCCGAGCCCTACGGGATCTGGGGCGGCCTCTCCGAGAGCGAGCGCAGCATCCTCATGAAGCGCGGCGTCGGTCGCCGCATGGCGGGCTGATCGCGCCGCACACGATGTCCACGACGAAGGGCACCCGGGTTCTCCCGGGTGCCCTTCGTGTTCGCTCTGTCTCAGCCGATCATGTCGGACCGCTCAGTGGCTGTGTCCGTGACCGTGGCCGGCGTGCTCGTCGGAGCCGGCCTGCTTCTCGATGATGGCGCTCTCGGTGGTGAGCACCATGCGTGCCACCGATGCGGCGTTGACGATCGCCGACCGGGTCACCTTGACCGGGTCGACGATGCCCTCGGCCAGCAGATCGCCGTAGGTGAGGGTCGCGGCGTTGAAGCCGTGGCCCTTCTCGGCGGCGGCGACGGTGGCGGTGACCACCGAGCCGTCGACGCCGGCGTTGGTGGCGATCCAGTGCAGCGGGGCCCGCACGGCGGTACGGACCACCGAGACACCGAGGGCCTCGTCACCCGACAGGGTCGCCTGGAGATCGTCGAGGGCCGCCGAGGCCTGGACGATGGCCGAGCCACCGCCGGGGATGATGCCCTCCTCGACCGCGGCCTTGGCCGCGGCGACCGCATCCTCCACGCGGTGCTTGCGCTCCTTGAGCGCGGTCTCGGTGGCCGCACCGACGCGGATCACCGCGACGCCGCCGGAGAGCTTCGCCAGACGCTCGGAGAGCTTCTCGCGGTCCCAGTCCGAATCGCTCGCCTCGATCTCGCGTCGCAGCTGCGCCGACCGGTCGGCGATGGCCTGGCTGGTGCCCGCGCCGTCGACGATGGTCGTCGAGTCCTTGGTGACGACCACGCGGCGCACCGAGCCGAGCAGGTCCAGACCCGCCTCGGCCAGCGACAGCCCGATGTCGGAGCTGATCACGGTGCCGTCGGTGACGACCGCGAGATCCTCGAGAAAGGCCTTGCGACGGTCGCCGAAGAACGGCGCCTTGACCGCGACGGCGTGAATGGTCTTGCGGATCGAGTTCACGACCAGCGTCGACAGCGGCTCGCCCTCGATGTCCTCGGCGATGATCAGCAGCGGCTTGCCGGCCTCGGCGACCTTCTCCAGCAGCGGGAGGAAGTCGGGCAGCGAGGTGATCTTGTCGCGGAAGAGCAGCACGCGGGCGTCCTCCAGGACGGCCTCCTGGCTGTCGACGTCGGTGACGAAGTACGGCGAGAGGTAGCCCTTGTCGAACTGCACGCCCTCGGTGACCTCGAGGTCGGTGACCAGCCCCGAGCTCTCCTCGACGGTGACGACGCCGTCGACGCCGACCTCGGTCATGGCCTTGCCGACCATCTCGCCGATCTCGGGGTCACGCGAGGAGACCGTGGCGACCTGGCCGATGGCGGTGGCGCCCTCGACCGGGGTGGCCGCGGCGAGCAGTGCCTCGGAGATCGCGTCGGCGGCCTTCGAGATGCCCGAGCCGAGCTCGATGGGGTTGGCGCCGGCGGTGACGTTGCGCAGTCCGGCCTTGATGATGGCCTGTGCGAGCACGGTGGCCGTGGTGGTCCCGTCGCCGGCGACGTCGTTGGTCTTCGTGGCGACCGACTTCACCAGCTGCGCGCCGAGGTCCTCGAAGGGGTCGGAGAGGTCGATCTCGCGGGCGATGGTCACGCCGTCGTTGGTGACGGTGGGTCCACCGAAGGCCTTGGCGAGCACCACGTGGCGGCCGCGGGGCCCCAACGTGACCTTGACCGTGTCGGCGAGCTTGTCGACGCCGCGCTCGAGGGAGCGACGCGCCGCGTCACTGAATTCGATGTCTTTTGCCATGTGTGGCTGCACTCCTGAGAGGTGGTGGGTGGTGCGGGTGCTTCGGTGATGCGAGGTCGGGCGGGCGAACAGACGAGCCCGCCCCGGTCGCCCCCGTGAGGGAGCGCCCGGGGCGGGAACCGTCACCGATCCGTCACCGCAGGGCGGTGGCGGGTCGGTGGGTGATGACTACTTGGAGATGACCGCCAGCACGTCGCGTGCCGAGAGGATCAGGTACTCCTCGCCGGAGTACTTGATCTCGGTGCCGCCGTACTTGCTGTAGATGACGGTGTCGCCCTCCTTGACGTCGACCGGCACACGGTTGCCCTGCTCGGTCACGCGTCCCTCGCCCACGGCGATGACGGTGCCCTCCTGGGGCTTCTCCTTGGCCGTGTCGGGGATGACCAGACCGGAGGCGGTCGTCGTCTCGGCCTCGTTGGCCTGGACGAGGATCTTGTCCTCGAGGGGCTTGATGTTCACGCTCGCCACGATGTGAGCCCTCCACTTTCGGGGTACTGGGCCGGACTGGGACGTCCGTGCCCGTTTTCTGATGACAGATGATTACGGCGCCTTGCTCGGTTCCGTCGTCGCGGGAGCCGAAACCTCACTCGGTGCCACCTGGCACTCTATACATGCGAGTGCCAGCACTCAAGTACCCGGGAGTGCCAGCGGCGCGGCCGTGGCCCGCCGACGCCGCAGCGCGATGACGACCAGGCTCCCGAGGACCCCGAGCACCGACAACACCGAGATCAGGACGATCGCCGACGACATGCCCGCGGGGAGCCCCGAACCCTGCTCACCGCCGGCCTGCGCGCTGGTCACGATGGCCGTGACCACCGCGAGCATCACCGCACCGCCGACCTGGATGCTGGTGTTCACCAGCCCCGACGCCAGGCCCTGCTCGTCGTCGGACACGCCGGTGGTCGCCTGGGCGTTCACCGACGGGAAGCAGAGCGCGAAACCGATGCCCAGCAACACGATGGTGGGCAGCAGGAAGTCGACGTACCCCATGCCCGGCTGAGCACGCAGGAACAGCAGGTACCCACCGACGAACGCCGTGAGCCCGACCGCGATGAGGATCGGCGTGCCCACCCGGTCGAGCACCCGGTCCATCCGCAGGGCGCTGGCGACCACCAGCAGACCGGCGGGCAGGAATCCGAGCGCCATCGCGATCGGCGACCATCCCAACGTGTCCTGCAGGTACAAAGTGACGAGGAACTGGAAGGCCACGTAGCTGCCGAACATCACCGCCGCGGACACGTTCGCGTGCACCAGGGTCAACGACCGCAGGATGCCCAGTCGCAGGAGCGGGTTGCCGTGGCGCGCCTCGATCAGCACGAACGCGACGCCGAACGCCGCCGCGGCGACGAAGAGCCCGATCGTCGAGGGCGCGGCCCACCCCGCCTCCGGGGCGGCGACCACCGCGTAGACGAGGACGAGCAGCGCACCGGTGCTCGTGAGGGCTCCGCCGACATCGAGGTGCGACCAGGTGATCGCCGGGCGCCCGGTCCTCGGGATCACCTTCATGCCGGCGAGGAACAGCAGTGCGGCGACAGGTCCGGGGAACAGCAGCGTGGCCTGCCACGAGACCTCGGTGAGCAGACCACCGAACACGAGGCCGAGCGAGAACCCGCTGGCGCCGCACACGGTGTAGATGCTCAGCGCCCGGTTGCGGGCCGGGCCCTCGGCGAACGTCGTCGTGATGATCGACAGGCCCGCCGGGACGGTGAAGGCCGCGGCGACCCCCTTCACGAAACGCAGGGCAGTGATCGCCGCATCGACCTGGACGACCGCGCTGACGATCGACGCGACACCGAACACCGCGAGCGCCGCAAGGAAGACCTGCCGACGACCGAAGAGGTCACTCGCACGTCCTCCCAACAGCAGGAACCCGCCGTACCCGAGCACGTATCCGCTGACGATCCATTGCAGGTGCGATTGATCCATGCCGAGATCGGCGCCCATGGACGGCAGCGCCACGCCCACCATGGAGATGTCGAGACCGTCGAGGAATAGGGCGCCGGCCAGGACGACGAGCAGGATCCACGTCGCCGTCGCCCACCCTCGCGCCGATGTCACCTCGTGCGCGGCGCTCCCCTGCTGCACCGTCCCTGCCCGGGCTTCCCCCTCTGTTCGTGACCCGACGTCGGTCGGGTCGTCCGCTGGTGTGACCGGTGAATGAACTGTCATGCGGAGAACCATATGCAATTGCATTCAATGTGTCTACAAATAATTTGCCTGCAAATAATGCGATCACATCTGGTAACATCGGCCCATGTCCGACGCCGTGCACTCACCCACCTCGGGTGGCTCCTGTGACGAGGACGCCCTCGCGGCCGCGTGGCATCAGCTCACCGTCCGGTATCACCGGCTGCACTGCGAGATCGACCGGACCCTCGAGGCGAGTCACCAGATCAGCGGGAGCGAGTTCGAGGTCCTCGAGCTGCTCGCCGCGCAACCGGACTGTTCGCTGCGGATGAGTGAGCTCGCCGGCCAGGTGCACCTCAGTCAGAGCGCGTTGTCGCGACTGGTCGCGGGTCTGGAGAAGAACGGCCTCGCGCAGCGGACCATGTGCGAGAACGACCGTCGATCGGTGTTCACCGCGTTGACCACCGCCGGACGCGACCTCTACGAGCGCGCGCGCCCCGTACAGCGCGCGATCCTTCGTGCCGCCACGGTCGACGCCGACACCGGCTCGCTCTGCGGCGCGGACGATTTCGCGGCCGCCGCCGCCGCTGTGGACGACGGTTCGCGGGTCAGTACGCGCTGATCTGCACCGACATACCCGGATCGGTGGCCACCGTCAGCGGCGAGGCCTGTGCACCTCCGGCGATGACGTGGGCACCCAGCGTCGCGATCATCACCCCGTTGTCGGTACACAGGCGCGGACGCGGGACCCGCAGCGTCACACCGGCATCGGCGCATCGCTGCGCGGTCAACGACCGGATGCGGGAATTCGCGGTCGCGCCACCGCCGAGGACGAGCGTGTCGACGCCGGAGTCCTCACAGGCACGCATCGCCTTGAGGCTCAACACGTCGGCGACGGCCTCCTGGAACGACGCGGCCACATCGGCGAGCGGGATCGGATCGCCGGCCCGCTCGCACTTCTCGACGAATCGGGCGACCGCCGTCTTCAGTCCGCTGAACGAGAAGTCGTAGCGCGCGTCCCGCGGGCCGGTCATACCGCGCGGGAACCGGATCGCGGTGGGATCGCCCTGCTCGGCGGCGGCATCGAGCGCGGGGCCACCCGGGTATCCGAGCCCGAGCAGGCGGGCCACCTTGTCGAAGGCCTCGCCGGCCGCGTCGTCGACCGTGGTGCCCAACTCGACGATCGGCGCACCGAGATCGTCGACCTTCAGCAGGTGGGTGTGCCCACCCGACACCAGTAGCGCGACGCACTGCGGCATCGGACCGTGTTCGAGGGTGTCGACGGCCACATGCCCCCCGAGGTGGTTCACCGCGTAGAGGGGGATGTCCCACGCCGCCGCATAGGCTTTCGCCGCCGCGACCCCGACCAGCAGGGCACCCGCCAGACCCGGCCCGATCGTCACCGCGATCGCGTCGGGACGGTCGACGCCGGCGACGTCACGGGCGCGGGACATGGTCGGCACGATCGCCTCGAGATGGGCCCGCGAGGCGACCTCGGGCACCACGCCGCCGAAGCGCGCGTGTTCGGCGACGCTCGAGGCGACCTCGTCGGCGAGCAGGGTGGTCGTCGCGTCGTCGTTCCACCGCACGATGCCGACACCGGTCTCGTCGCACGAACTCTCGATCCCCATCACGATCACGAGTCACCGCCCCCCTGCCGCGACGACCCCTCGCCGCTGCTGCGCGGCGGTCGCCGCATCGTGTACGCATCGGCCCCACTGGGTTGGTAGTAGCGCTTGCGCAGCCCCATCTGTTCGAAGCCGTTGTGTCGGTACATGTCGATGGCGACGTCGTTGTCGGTGCGGACCTCGAGGAACACCTCGGCCCCATGGGAGTCGGCCACCTCGAGCATGGCCGCCATCAGCGCTGCGCCGTGTCCGGCGCCGCGGTGCGCGGGATCGACCGCGATGGTGTGGATCTCGCATTCGAACGTCCCGATCCGACCCAGCAGCGAGATCCCCGCGTACCCGATGAGCGTCTGCCCGTCGGCGTCACGGGCAGCGAAGTAACGGTTATGCGGGGAGGCGATCTCCGCGGTGAACGCCTCGACCGGCCACGGCGATTCGTCGGGGAAGATCATCGCCTCCAGCTCGGCGCAGCGCGCGGCATCGGCGGGGGCCAGTGGGCCGATCATCGGGCGCGATCCGCGGTGGCGACGGCGTCGGGGCGCCGCAGATACAGCGGGACAACGGGTTCGGGGGTGGCTCGCGACTCCACCGAGGAGCGCGCCGTCGCGACCAGACCCGCGGTGGTCGGGGACGTGGCCGCGTCGACGTGCTGCGCTCCGATGAGGCGGACGTGGTCGGGCGACCCGACCGTGACGTCCGGAGCCTGCTCGCCGCGCAACCACTCGATCAGGTCTGCGGGGGTGTCCACGGCGGGACCGGCCAGGCGGCCGTCGGGTCCGTAGAGCGCCCAGTAGACCTCACGACGACGGGCGTCGGTCACGACGAGGACCCGCCCTGCGCCGGTCGCGGCGGCGTCGGAGGCGATCGCGTCGAGCGAACACACCCCGTGCAGCGGCAACCCCAGCGCGTCGGCGAACGCCGCCGCCGTGGCCATCCCCACACGCAGCCCGGTGAACGGACCCGGCCCGCACCCCACCACGACGGCGTCGAGGACGGCGCGGGCCACGCCGGCCTCGGTGAGACAGTCGAGGATCAGGGTGGTGAGGATCTCCGCGTGGCCGCGCGGGGTGTCGACGGCACGCTCGGCGCGCACCACGATCCCGTCGCCCGGGGTCACCTCGGCGACCCCGGTGGTCACCGTGGGTGTCGAGGTGTCGATGGCCAGAACAAGCACGGTCGCCGAGCCTAGGTGAGGTCGGCCGACGCGCGCCAACCCCAGGTGACCGTGCGCTCGTCCGAGTCGGGATCGGATCCGTCGGGGTTGCGCTGCAGGCGTACGAGCAGATGCCGGTCGGTGAGTCGTTCGGCGACGCCGGCGCCCCATTCGACGACGACCACGGCGGTGTCGAGTTCGGTGTCGAGGTCGAGGGCGTCGAGGTCGGCGAGCACGTCCGACCCGGTGGTGCCGAGCCGGTAGGAGTCGACGTGCACCAGTCCGATCCCGCCGGGTGTGCCGGGCGGGTGCACACGGGCGATCACGAACGTCGGTGAGGTGATGCGTCCCTGCACGCGCAGTCCGGCGCCGATGCCCCGGGTCAGGGCGGTCTTGCCCGCACCCAGCGGCCCGTCGAGGATCACGAGGTCACCGGCGGAGAGCTCGGACGCCAGTCCCGCCCCGAAGGCCTCGGTGTCGTGAACCGTCGCCAGCGTCTGCGTCCGGTCGGTCGTCGTCACGGGGCCACGCTGCGTTGAACGAGTCTCTCGATCGCGTCGGTGACGACGGCGGGCCGTTCGAGGAGCACGAGGTGCCCGCAGTCGGGGACGCCGACGAGTTCGCTGCCGGGCAGCGCGGAGTGCAGGTCGACCGAGTTCGGCAGCGGGGTGAGTTTGTCCTCGTAACCACACGCCACCACCGTGGGCACCCGGGCCAGCACGGGCAGCGCGCCGGTCTCGTCGTGACTCTCGAGCGACCGGAGGAAGTTGACGACGGTGTCGATCGGGGTGCTCTGGATCATCGCCGAGACGAACGCACTCGTCGCCGGTGAGTGGAACGTCGAACCGAACGCCGCGGCGGTGAACATCGGCGACATGATCACCCGGGTCACCCCGCGTCCGGCCTGTACGGCGCGCGGCGCGGTGCGCACCGAGTACCGGAACGCGTCGATCAGCGGGTTCTGCAATCCCTGACCCAGGCCGGCCTCGGTGATACCCTTCGCGGCTGTCGCGATGAGCCCGACGCCGATGATCTTGTCGCCGAACAGTTCCGGACGACGCGTGGCGAGACCCATGATGGCCATGGCACCCATCGAGTGACCGACGAGGACGACGGGGCCGTCGGGGACCACGGCGCGGATGACCGTGGCGATGTCGGCGCCCAGCTGGGCGATGGTCGCGGTGTGCGCCGGTGCCGCACCGGACTTCCCGTGCCCGCGGTGGTCGAAGAACACCAGGCGCACACGGTCGCCCCACACCTCCTCGAGCCGCCGGCGCTGGAAGTGCCAGCTGGACAGTCGCATCGTGAACCCGTGGGAGAACACGACGGTCACCGGCGCATCGGGCGGTCCCACCTCGCGGACGGCGAGGGGTACCCCGTCGTCGGCGGTGACGATGCTGGCGCGGTCGGAGTAGATGGTGCGGAAGTTCTCCTCCGCGTTCGGGTCGGCACGGCCGGACGGGCGGCGCGTGAGGTTGCGGGCGACACCGCCGATGGTGACCGCGCCGAGCGCCGCGACGCCCGCGACACCGGCGAGGATCCCGAGTCGTTGTGGCCGTTGGTCTCCGCTCATCCTGGACTCCTCCCACGGTGGACGGTCATCGCGTCGAGCCGCTCTGCGGTCCGCCGCGATGGCGGCGGACCGTGCGCCCGCGGATGCCGCTGACGATCTCGTAGTCGATGGTGCCGATCGTGTCGGCCCACTCGGTGGCGGTCGGTCCGCCCTGCGTGCCGCGACCGAAGAGCTCGGCCCGATCGCCCTCGCGCACGGTGGTGTCCGCGCCGAGGTCGATCACCATCTGGTCCATGCACACCCGCCCGACGCCCGGGTAGACACGGTCACCGATGCGTACCCGCAATCGGTTCGACAGCAGGCGCGGGACACCGTCGGCGTATCCGGCCGGCACCAGCCCGAGCGTCGTGTCGTGCGGCGCGGTCCACGTGTGCGCGTACGACACACCCTGTCCTGCGGCAACCGCCTTCACCATCACCACCTCGGCCGTCAGCGTCATCGCGGGGATCAGCGGGAGGTCGTCGAAGCCGTGGGGCAGCGGGGAGAGCCCGTACACCGCGATACCGGGGCGGACGAGGTCGCGCGAGAGGTCCGGACGGGTCAGTGCGGCAGCGGAATTGGAGATGTGGACCGTCTGCGGTGTGACCCCGAGGCGGGCCATCTCGGCGACGCAGGCGTCGAGTCGCGCGGCCTGGGAGTCGTTGAGCGGGTGGTCGGGGGTGTCGCCGTGCGCGAGGTGGCACATCATGCCGCCGAGCACGATCGATCCCTCGGCCACGGCCGTCGCGACGGCGTCGCGCAGGTCGGGCCAGTCGGCCGGGCCGACCCCGTTGCGGGCGAGTCCGGTGTCGATCTTGATCGTCACCGTCGCCGTTCGTCCGAGCCCCCGTGCCGCGGCCACGACGGCGTCGAGGTGCGCGGTCGAGGAGACCGCGATGTCGATGTCGGCGGCGACGGCGGCCGCGAAATCGGTGGCCGAGGAGTGCAACCAGGCCAGAACGGGAGCGACGACACCGCCTGCGCGCAGGGCGAGGGCCTCGGCCACCGTGGCGACACCCAGTGCGCGGGCACCGGCGGCGAGCGCGGCGTGGCCGACCTCGACCGCGCCGTGACCGTAGCCGTCGGCCTTCACGACCGCCATCACGTCGGCGCCCGCGCGCGCACGCAGCACCCCCACGTTGTGGGCGATCGCGTCGAGGTCGACCACGGCTTCGAGGGCGGGCACCGAGAGCGCGGGCGCTGCGGTGATGTCGGCGGTCATCGCTGCCCGTCTCGGGCGCTGCGCAGGGCGCGAATGGCCGGGCGCACCGCAGCCAGCAGATCCGACGCCCCGATCGGCGCGCCCCGGCCGTCACCGTCGCCCTGTGCCGCCAGCGACGCCGCCCGGGCGTGGGCACGTGCGGCCGCCGCGGCGGCCGGTCGCGGGGCGAGGCCGGCCGCCAGCAACGCACCGGCAATGCCCGACAACACATCTCCCGCGCCCGCGGTCGCCGCCCAGGACGATCCGGCGTCGTTGACCAGTACCGGTCCCGCGCCGTCGGCGACGAGCGTCGCGCGGCCCTTGAGCAGCACGGTGGCGCCGAGCTCGACGGCGAGCTCGGTGACCGCGGCCACGCGATCGGCACCCACAGGGCGTCCGGCGAGTCGCGCGAACTCGCCCGCGTGCGGCGTCAGCAGCGTCGGCGCCGCGCGGTCGGCGACCCACGACCGGTGGTCGGAGACGACGGTGATGGCGTCGGCGTCGAGGAGGACGGGGAGATCGGTGTCGAGCACGGCAGCGACGAGATCGGCGGCGCGGCTGTCGGTCCCGGCCCCGGGACCGATGACCCACGCCTGGACCCGACCCACGTCGTCGAGATCGCCCGCCTCACGCACCATCGACGCGACGATCTCGGGATGACGCGACACCACCTGCGATGCGGCCGATCCCGCGTACCGGACCATTCCGGACGTGGCGGCGACGGCGGCTCCCGTGCACAGGACCGCAGCACCGGGAAAGCGATCAGACCCGGCGATGACCCCGGTCACGCCCTGGGTGTACTTGTCGTCGGCGGGGCCCGGGACCGGCCACAGGTCACCGATCTCGGCGTCGCCGAGGGCGACGAGATGCGCTGCGGGCGGATCGATACCGATGTCGATGCACTCGATGCGACCGCAGCGGTGCGCGGCCAGTGCGTGGGCTCGGCGACGGGTACCGAAGGTGACGGTCACCTCGGCGAGGACCGACGGATCGTGCACCTCTCCGGTGTCGGCGTCGACACCCGACGGGATGTCGACGGCGATGATCGGTGCGGTGACGTGCTCGAATGCCGCGGCCGCCGTCGGGCGTAGCGGACCCGATCCCCCGATACCCACGACTCCGTCCACGGCGAGGTCGTATGCCCCGGAGGCGACCGACACGACGCGACCACCCGCTCGCCGCAGCGCGGCCAGACCGCCGGGGTGCGCGCGGTCGGCTGCGGTGAGCACGGCGTCGACGACCACACCCCGGGCGCGCACGAGTGCACCGGCGTGGAGCGCATCGCCTCCGTTGTCACCGGCACCGACGATCAGCACCACCCGCGCCCCGTAGATCGCGCCCCGCCGGAGGCGGAGTTCGGCGAGGATCACGTGCGCGAGACCGGTTGCGGCGCGGCGCATCAGCACGCCCGAGGTCAACAGCTCACCCGTCGCCTGCTCGGCCGCCCGGATCTCGTCGGCGGTGTGATGGCCGATCACGCCGACTACTCGACCGTCACCGATTTGGCGAGGTTCCTCGGCTTGTCGACGTCGTAACCGCGCGCCTGCGCGACCGCCGCGGCGAACACCTGCAGTGGCACGGTGGAGACCAGCGGTTGCAGCAGGGTCGAGGTCACCGGGATCTCGATGAGGTGATCGGCGAACCCGGCCACGGCGACATCGCCCTCCTCGGCGATGACGATGGTGCGGGCGCCGCGCGCCTGGATCTCCCGGATGTTGCTGACCATCTTCGAGTGCAGCAGCGGTCGGCCACTCGGCGACGGCATCACGATGATCACCGGCAGGCCGTCCTCGATGAGCGCGATGGGGCCGTGCTTGAGCTCGCCCGCCGCGAAGCCCTCGGCGTGCATGTAGGCCAGTTCCTTGAGCTTGAGCGCGCCCTCGAGCGCCACCGGATAGCCGACGTGACGGCCCAGGAACAGCACGGTGCGCGCGTCGACGAGCGAACGGGCCAGGGCGCGAACGGGTTCGACGGTCTCGAGAACGCGCTCGACCGCGTGCGGCATCTGCTCGAGCTCACGGAACTCGCGCGCGACCTCGTCGGGGTATTTCGTACCCCGGGCCTGCGCGAGCGCCAGGCCGACGAGGTACGCCGCGGCGATCTGCGCGAGGAAACACTTGGTCGACGCGACACCGATCTCGGGTCCGGCGTGGGTGTAGAGCACCGCATCGGACTCCCGCGGGATCTGCGCACCGTTGGTGTTGCAGATCGCCAGCACGCGCGCCTTCTGTTCTTTGGCGTGCCGGACCGCCTCGAGGGTGTCGGCGGTCTCCCCCGATTGCGAGATGGCGACCACGAGGGTCGACCGGTCCAGCACGGGGTCGCGGTAGCGGAACTCGCTGGCCAACTCGACCTCGACCGGCAGCCGGGTCCAGTGCTCGATCGCGTACTTCGCCAACATGCCCGCGTGATAGGCGGTGCCACACGCGACGACGAAGATCTTGTCGATGTCGCGCAGGTCCTGATCGGTGATGCGTTGCTCGTCGAGGACGATGCGACCGTTCTCGAAGTGCCCCACGAGGGTGTCGGCGAGCGCCTGCGGCTGCTCGGCGATCTCCTTGAGCATGAAGAAATCGTGGCCACCCTTCTCGGCGGCGGCGAGATCCCAGTCGATGTGGAACGGCTTGCCCTCCTGCGGCGTGCCGTCGAAGTCGGTGATGGTGTAGCGCTCGGCGGTGATGACGACCACCTGGTCGTGTCCGAGCTCGACGGCGTCGCGCGTGTGCTCGATGAACGCGGCGACATCGGAGCCCACGAACATCTCGTTCACCCCGACGCCGACCACCAGCGGGGTCGACCGCCGGGCGGCGACGATGGTGCCCGGGTGATCGGAATGGGTGAACACCAGCGTGAACGCACCCTCGAGGCAACCGAGGACGGCGTACGCCGACGCGACGAAGTCACCCGCATTCGCACCGTTGGCGTACTCGAGGTCGAGCATGTGGACCGCGGTCTCGGTGTCGGTGTCGGAGCTGAACTCGACCCCGGCCGCCTCCACCTCGGCGCGCAGCGCAGCGTAGTTCTCGATGATCCCGTTGTGGACCACCGCGAACTTCCCGTCGCGGCTCACGTGGGGGTGGGCGTTGCGGTCGGTGGGACGCCCGTGGGTCGCCCACCGTGTGTGGCCCATCCCGCTGGTACCCGCGAACGCCTCGCGACCCACGGTCGCGAGCTGCTTGTCGAGGTTCTCGAGCCGACCAGCCTTCTTCTCGACGGCGGTGTGACCGGCTCCGTCGAGAATGGCGACGCCCGCGGAGTCGTACCCGCGGTACTCCATCCGGCGCAGGGCCTCCACGACGATCTCCAGGGCGTCCCGGTGACCCACGTATCCGACGATTCCGCACATTCGACACAGGTTACCGGGGGTCGGGCGGCACGTTCGGCACCCCGGGTGTCATAGGGTCGAGCCGTGACCTCGGTGAAGAAGTTGTTTGCGCAGCTGTCCCGTCGCGGACCGCACCGTGTGCTGCGGGGCGACATGGCCATCGTCGGACTCCCGGGCCTCGTCTACACCCCCGAATCGGGCAACGACCTGCCCGGGGTGGCGTTCGGCCACGGATGGCTCACCCACAGCAGGCAGTACCGCGACACCCTCGAGCACCTCGCCTCGTGGGGCATCGTCGTCGCCGTCCCCGACACCGAGCGGGGCCCGCTGGCGTCGGACCGCGCGCTCGCCGTCGATCTCGAGACCGCGCTGGCGATCATCTCGAGTGTCCGACTGGGCTCCGGCGCGATCACCGTGCATCCCGAACGGCTCGCGCTGGCCGGACACGGTCTGGGCGCCTCGGCGGCCGTTCTCGCCGCCGGGGACTCGCAGCGGGCGAAGGCGCTGGCCGCCCTGTTCCCCGCCCCGACCGGGCCGGCGGTACTGCCCGCCGCGCATCGCGCCCGGGTGCCGGCGCTGATCCTCGCGGCGCCGAAGGACCTCGACGGCATCACCTCCAACGCGCTGGCGCTGCGCAACGCTCTGCAGGGCGACCGGGTCGCGCTGCGCACGGTCCCGAAGTCGACCAACCGCGGACTCGCCGAGGGGTTCAGCGTGCGCAAGCGCCTGGGCGACGGCTCGGACCACTCGAAGACCCAGAAGGCCACGCGCGCCATGCTCACCGGATTCCTGCTCGCGCATCTCGGGGGCACGGCGGCACGCGGTAAGACCGCGATCGGCGACCCCACCTACTCCGACTTCGCCGACCCGTCGGTCGCCATCGGCAAGCTCGAGACCGTCGATCCCGCCGGTGTCGAGATCGACACCACCGATCCGATCACCCGCCTGCTGCGCAGCTGACCCGGCGGCTCCCGCCTCACCGGGCCCCGGTCATCGCGGTTCGGAGTCCAGGATCGGTCGTCGGCGCCGCACCTCCACGTTGTCATCACCCGGGTCGCGGTCGCGACCGTCGGAGTCGCGCTCGGTGCGATCGTCGTCCGGATCGTCATCAGAGGGCGTCGGGTCCCGCCACGCCTGCGCGGCCGTGATCGACGCGCGGTGGTGACGGTTGCGTGCACGTTCCAGCGTCTCGGTCGCCGTGCGCAGGATCTCCTCGATCTGATCGGCGGGTCTCACCGGTCACCGGCCAGCGCCAGACCGCCGTCGTCTCCGGGGTCGGGGCTCGCACGCGGTGGACGGCTCGTGTCGGCGGCGGGCTCCTCGACGCGATCGGGACGGACTCTCGGTTCGGCCGACGAACCGGGGCCGACGGTCGGCTCGGGACGTATCGGCGGATCGGGAGGCGTCGGTGCCTCCCGGCTCTCCTCGTCGACGAACGGCATTGCCGGCGCAGGCGTCGGCGGAGTCGGCGACACCGGAGAGGGTGACGGCGGGGCGGGTGGCGACACGGTCTCGGGCACGACCGGGCGCGGCGCCGATCTCGGTTGCGGGCCCTCGGGCGCGGTGTCGCGCGGGTGATCCGAGTCGCCGGCGTCGCGATCACGGCCCTGGTCGTGGTCGTGGCCGATGTCGAGGCCGAGGTCGAGGTTCAGCGACAGCGTCGGACCAGATCTCGTGGACGCGTCGGGCAGGAGGCCACCGCGGCCCTGATCCTGCGCGCCACCGAGTGCCTCGACGGCGAGGTTCAACACGGCGCCGAGTCCCCCGGCGGCCGCCATCCCCACCGCGGATGCCGACGCCACGGCGGCCTGGGCCAGGGCCGACGCCAGCGGTACCGGGTCGACTCCCCCGATCGTCGCCGAGTGCCCCACGCCGGCCGGCGCGACGTCGGGCTCGACGATGCGGGCCCCGTCACCGCGACCGCCGCCGGTTCGACCTGTCGGCGCGACCGCTCGCGACACCGCCCCGCCCGCGGGTGCCGCGAGCGCGATGTCGGTTCGCGTCCCGCCGGGAGGGGACGTCGGGCGGTGGGATCGGATGCCCTGCGCCACGACGGTGAGACCGTCCGGATACGGCGCGCGGGTCGCGAGTCCCTCGAACGACGCGGCGAGGACGGTGAGGATCTCACCGACGGCGGCGTCGGCGACCTCGACGGCGGCACCGAACAACGCTGTCTTGGCCGCGATGTCGGCCGCGATCGCATCGCGGTTCTCCTCGGCGTCGGCGACCGTGACCGACGTCATCGGACGACCCGCCACGAGGTCGGTCGCGAGGGCCGCGATCGAGAGGTACTTCGCGACCAGCACACGTGAGAGGGCCGCAGCCGTCGCCTCGACGGTGGTGGCGACGTCGCGGATCTGATCGAAAGCGTCGTCGGCCCGCACCACGTGTCGGTCGAGTGCCGCGCCCATGGCGTCGGAGGCCACGCCGGTCCACACCGCGGGGATCCGGTCACCGACGGCATCGACGCTCCGGGTGGCGTCGGTGGCGGCCGTGATGACCGATCGCAGGGCCGACGCGTCGTGGACGAGCGCGGACAGGTCGATCCCCTCGGTCACCTCGAACCGGGCGGCGAGGTCGGCGTCGGAGGGGATCGCCACCCCGATCGCGGTGGCGATGGGGCGCACGACCGCGAACCAGCGCAGCCCCGCCAGCGCGGCGGGACGCAGGGTGTCGACACGGTTGTCGATGGGCTGTGCGGTGGTCATCGCAGTCCCGATCCACCGATCCGGCCGGCCGATCCGGAGTCGGTGTCGGCGAGAACAGCTGCCGCCGTGCGCGATCCGTCGGCGAGCCGGTCGATCGACGAACGCATCGCCGCGATCTCTCGGTGCAGTGCGTGCATGCCCGCGACGTACGCCTCGGCGTGGCCGAGGTATGCGGCGCCGACCGATCGGGGGCCGAACACCGGCATGTCGACGGCGCGTGTGGCGGCGGCGAGCGACTCGCCGGCGCGATGCACCTCGTCAGCCAGTTCCCCGACGCCGCCGACGTCGATCCGCAACGACTCGTCCATGCGCGCCTACCCCCTGTCCCTGTGTCCGTCCCTGACCCGCCGATTCTCGGTTCGACGATGATAGGACGCCGACCGGGCCCGATGGGTTCCCCTGACAGGGCAGATCGCGGAGCAGGCGCCTCAGGCGATGTGCGCCGCGGACAGTGCGTCGAGGAGCGCGTGTGGGCGGTCGGGCACCGGGAGGGGTGCGACGAGGGCGAACGAGCAACCGATACCGCGTGCGCCGCCGTCGGCCTCCTCGCTGTCACCGATCATCAGCGTCCGGGAGGGATCGACGTCGAGGTGATCGGTCGCGAATCGGTAGATGCCCGCATCGGGCTTGGTGATCCCGACCTCGTGCGACAGCGCCCACACGTCGACGAGGTGGTCGATGCCGTGGCGGGCGAACACCGCCCGCAGGTCGAAGGCGATGTTGCTGACGATGCCGATGGCGATGCCGCGCTCGGCCAGCAGTGTCAGCGCCGACACCGTGTCGGGGTAGGCATCCCACGACTCGGCGGCGAGGACCCGCTCGTACAGGGATTCGGCGTGGCCGGGCACAGCGAGACCCGATGCGCGCAGCACCGCGAGATAGGACGCCCGGTGCAGAGCGGGATCGAGGTCGCGGCGCAGCCAGGCCGCGCGCATCTCGTCGTCGAGTTCCGCGGGTACACCGGTGGGGGCCGTCATCCGGCGGATCAACTCGGCCTGCAGGTGCCCGTCGATCGGGGCGCCATCCTCGTCGTGCAGCTCGGTGAACCACTCGGCCCGCTCGGTGAAGCGGAACAGGGTGCCCGAGAAATCGAAGAGGACCGCCGCGACGTTCCCGGTCGGAGACCGCCCGTCGTCTCCGGTCGGAGACCGCCCGTCGTCTCCGGTCGGAGACCGCCCGTCGTCTCCGGTCACTGCCCGACCGATCCGACGACGTCGGCGATCCGCCGGGCGATGCTGTCGGCTTCGTGCGCGGTGGTGGCCTCCACCATCACTCGTACGAGTTGCTCGGTTCCCGACGGGCGCAACAGAACTCGCCCGGAATCGCCGAGTTCGGCACCGGCGGTGACGACCGCCTCGCGCACCGATTCCGCACCGGCGACGGCGTCCTTGTCAGCGACGGGGACGTTGATGAGGATCTGCGGCAGCGTGGTGATGACCGACGCCAGGTCGGCCAGATCGCGTCCGGTCTGCGCCATGCGCGCCATCAGCATCAGCCCGGTCAGGATGCCGTCACCGGTGGTGGCGAACGACGGGAGCACCACGTGTCCGGATTGCTCCCCGCCGAGCGCGAACGCCCCGGAGCGGAGTTCTTCCAGCACGTACCGGTCGCCGACGGCGGTGGTGCGCAGGTCGATACCGGCCGACCGCATCGCGATGTGCAGCCCCAGGTTGCTCATGACGGTGGCGACGAGGGTGTTGTGGGTCAACGTGTTCGACTCTTTCATCGCCACCGCGAGCACCGCCAGGATGGCGTCGCCGTCGACGACATCACCGGCCGCGTCGACGGCGAGACAACGGTCGGCATCGCCGTCGTGGGCGAGCCCGATGTCGGCGCCGTGTTCGATGACCGCCTTGCGGATCACGTCGAGATGGGTCGAGCCGCACCCGTCGTTGATGTTGAGCCCGTCGGGCTCTGCGTTCAGGGAGATGACCGTGGCACCGGCCGCGCGGTAGGCGGTCGGGGCGGTGAGACTCGCCGCGCCGTGGGCACAGTCGACCACGACAGTGATGCCGTCGAGCGGTGCGGACACCACGGAGGCGAGGTGGTCGAGGTAGGGGCGCGCGGCGTCGGCGGCGTCGAGGACGCGACCGATTCCCGCACCCACCGGCCGTGCCGGGGCATCCGCGGGATCGGCGATCGCCGCCTCGATGCGTTCCTCGAGGTCGTCGGCGAGCTTGTGGCCGCCGGCGGCGAAGAGCTTGATCCCGTTGTCGGGCATGGGATTGTGCGAGGCCGAGATCATCACGCCGAAGGCGGCGCGGTGATGATCGGTGAGGAACGCGACGGCGGGCGTCGGCAGCACCCCGACGCGCAGAGCGTCGACGCCGGCGGCGGTGAGACCGGCGCACACGGCGGCCTCGAGCATCTCACCGGAGGCTCGGGGGTCGCGTCCGACGACCGCCACGGGCCGGACGCCGGGGTCGGCGGACGGTGCGGCGAGCACGTTCGCGGCCGCGCGGGCCACGCTCACGGCCAGCTCGGGTGTGAGATCGGCGTTGGCGAGACCACGTACGCCGTCGGTGCCGAAGAGTCGTCCCATTCCGGTGCCCCTGTTCGATCGGGAGAAAGGTGTCACAGAACGCACTCGAGCAGGTGTCCAGAGGATCCTGAACACCTGCTCGGTGCAGGCGGAGATCAGCGCACAGGCGCAGTGATCAACGCTTCGAGTACTGCGATGCCTTACGGGCCTTCTTGAGGCCGTACTTCTTGCGCTCGACCGCGCGCGGGTCGCGGGTGAGGAACCCGGCCTTCTTGAGCGCGGGACGATCGTCGGGGGCGACCTCGATGAGGGCGCGGGCGATCGCCAGACGCAGCGCGCCGGCCTGTCCCGACGGTCCGCCGCCGACGAGCTTGGCGTGGACGTCGAAGGACTCGGTGCGCTCGACGATGACCAGCGGGGCCTTGATCAGCTGCTGGTGCACCTTGTTCGGGAAGTACGCCTCGAGGGTGCGGCCGTTCAGCGTGAACTGACCCGAACCGGGGGCCATCCGCACGCGGACGACGGCCTCCTTGCGGCGACCGACGGTCTGGATCGGACGGTCGAGGTGGATCGGGGCCGGCGCCGGGGTGGCGTCGAGGGCCTCGGTGCCGGTGGCCTCGTCGACCACGTAGTCGTCACTGGCGACCTCGGCCGCGGCGACATCGACCGGGGTGTACTGACCCTCCACGGCGTCGCCGATGGTGTTCTCTGTCGACGGTGACACGTCGGACTGGGGCTCGGTCACTGGGACACCTGCTTGATCTCGAAGGGAGCGGGACGCTGTGCCGCATGGGGATGGTCGGGGCCGGCGTAGACCTTGAGCTTGCCGAACATCGCCCGGCCCAGCTTGGTCTTGGGGAGCATGCCGTTGACGGCCTTCTCGATCACGCGCTCGGGATGGGTCTCGAGCAGCTGTGCGGTGGTACGCGAGGTGAGACCACCCGGATGCCCGGAGTGCCGGTAGTTGAGCTTGCGCTCGGCCTTGTTGCTGGTGAGCACGATCTTCTCGGCGTTGATGATGACGACGAAGTCGCCGCCGTCCATGTGCGGGGCGTAGGTCGGCTTGTGCTTGCCGCGCAGCAGATGGGCGGTCTGCACGGCGAGCCGGCCGAGCACCACGTCGGTGGCGTCGATGACGTGCCACGCGTGCGTGATGTCACCGGCCTTCGGGGTGTAGGTGGACACAGGTGTTCCGTTCCGTTGGTGTGGAGCTGGTCGGATGCGACGGCGGGGTGATTCCCGGCGACCAGTGGGGACCCGGGGACCCGGTTCGCCCCGCATGACGGGGTGCCGCGCACCAGCAGTTCAGAGTACGGGGTCGCCCCGGGCCGGTCAAAACGCTCGGGTGGGCGCCTCACCTGGCCCGATGCTCCTCAGCGCAGCGGTGCGATCGTGACCGAGCCGACCGCGGCGGCGCAGGCGGCGTCGACGGACTCCCCGCGGGTGCCGGGCTGGCACCCGACGCTCACCTGCAGCGCCGAGGAGACCATCACGTACCACCGGATCGCCGCACCCGAGCCCGGTGTCTCCCGGTAGCTGATCACGTCGCGGTCGGCGTACCGGGTGACGGCCGAGAACTCCGACACCGTGTCGCCCCCGCTCTGCTGCAGCCGGTTGCGCAGGCTGGTCGCCACCGTGGTCGGGGTCGAATCGATCCGCACCGCGTTCTGCACGACGATGATCCGCCGGTCGTCGGTACGCGCGGCGAAGGTGGTGAAGGGGATGGCTCCGGTGTCGTCGGCGCTGTCGCTCGCGCGGCGCCAGTCGACGGGCACCACCATCGACACCCGACCCACATCGGCCCGAACTGACGTCGCCGGGGCCGCGGACGCGGAGGGAGGGTCGTCGTCGGACCCGCCGACGACGACGGTGCCCGCGACGGCGGCGGCGATCACGACAGCGACGGCGACCGCACCGACGACCAGGGTGCGACGGCTCGGCCGCCGGACGGCGGTGGTGTCGGGTGGTCGCGGGGGTGGGCTCGACGGGAGCACCTCTCCCCCGAAACGGTGGATCAGTGCCCGCTCGGCCGCGGCGACACGGCCGGTCGGGGTCGCGTCCTCGAACAGGCGGATCGTGGCGGCGAGGCGGTCACGGTTGTCACCGTCGACGAGGATCGCCTCGACCGTGTCGTCGACCAGTTCCCCCAGGACTGCGGGGTCGGCGGGATCGTCGAGGACGTCGGTCCGCGCCACCTGCCATCCGTCGTCGTCCCGGGCGACGCGATGCACGTCGAGGCGGCCGTCGTGACTCTCGGCGACCACGCAGACCCGCGCCGACGGTTCGAGGTGGGTCGCCGCCACCAGGACCGCGCGTGGGCCGGCGTGCACGGTGGTCGACGCTCCGGCGCGTGCGACGACGGTCCGCGCCGCGTCGATGACGATCCCCGCGCGACGACTACCCCACGTGGTGGGGTGGGCGATGGTGAGCGAGCGCGGCAGACGCGGCCCGAGGACGTCACCGATCGCCTGCGCCCAGCCATCGGCGATCTGACGCCGCGCGCCGTGGAGCTGGACGTGGTCGCTGTCGATCGACTCGATCAACGTGCCGACCCGCACACCAGGTCGGCCACCGACCTCGAGGCGCGCGTAGGCGACGTCGACGACCGTCGACCGCTCGACCGTGACGGTGTCGCGCTGCTCGGCGTCACCGGTTCGTTCGTGGGCGTCCCCCGACACCGGTGGTCCTCAGCCCGCGTTGCGGGCCGGTCGCAGTTCGCGCGGCAGGGCGAAGGTGAGCGTCTCGTTGGCGGTGGTCACGGTCTCGACCGACCCGAATCCGTGCTCGGCGAGCAGGTCGACGACACCGCGAACCAGGACCTCGGGCACCGAGGCGCCCGAGGTGACACCGACGGTCTGCGCGCGCTCGAACCAGCTGGTGTCGATGTCGCGGGCGTAGTCGACCAGGTACGAGGCCCGGGCGCCGGCCTGCAGCGCCACCTCGACCAGTCGCACCGAGTTCGAGGAGTTGGTCGACCCGACGACGATGAGGAGGTCGCAGTGCGGGGCCATCGCCTTCACCGCGACCTGACGGTTCTGGGTGGCGTAGCAGATGTCGTCGCTCGGCGGGTCCTGCAGCAGCGGGAACCGCTCGCGCAGCTTCGACACCGTCTCCATGGTCTCGTCGACCGACAGCGTCGTCTGCGACAGCCAGATCACCTTCGACTCGTCGCGGACGGTGACGCCGTCGACGCTCGCGGGTCCGTCGACGAGCTGGATGTGCTCGGGGGCCTCACCCGCGGTGCCCTCGACCTCCTCGTGGCCCTCGTGGCCGATGAGCAGGATGTCGAAGTCGTCGCGGGCGAAGCGCTTGGCCTCCTGGTGCACCTTGGTCACCAGGGGGCAGGTCGCGTCGATGGTGCGCAGGTTGCGCGACGCCGCCGTCTCGTGGACCGCGGGCGACACACCGTGGGCGGAGAACACGACGAGCTGGCCCTCGGGCACCTCGTCGGTCTCGTCGACGAAGACGACGCCCTTGCCGGTCAACGTCTCCACCACGTGGCGGTTGTGGACGATCTCCTTGCGGACGTAGACGGGCGCGCCGTGCTTCTCGAGGGCCTTCTCGACGGTCTCGATGGCGCGGTCCACGCCGGCGCAGTATCCGCGCGGCTCGGCCAACAGCACTCGCTTGGTGGGCTCGGCAGTGGTGGTCATGTCCCCCAGCCTACGGCCCCCATCCGATGGTGGGGATTCCGCCGGAACCGACACCGACGGTGTCGGCGACCACCCCGTCAGTGGTCACCGCCGCGCTGATGAGGCAGAGTTGAGCCATGTTTCGCCCACCGTTTGCGGCTCGAGTGGTCACCGGTCTGATAGTGACCGCGATCGAGGAGACGAAAAAGCTTCCGACCACCGCGGTCACCCTGCCCATGACCGCCGTGAGCTCCACGGTGCAGGCGGCGATGCGGTGGCAACAGAACATCGCCGAACTCGCCATCAAGGGCGACGAGGTGTTCGACACGCTCTTCCACCGCGCCGAGGAGAAGCCCGAGTGGGCCACCTTCGACGACGACGACGCGTTCATGGACCCGTCGCCGACACGCACCGACCGCTCCCCCGCTGCCGACCGCGACGGTGACCACGGCGACGGCGACTCGCCGGCGTCCGGCGACAACGGGACCGCTGAGTCCGACGGTGGCGCCACCGTCACCCCGATCTCGGCCGCACCCGGCGCCGCGGCGGCCACCCCCGCCGACATGCCCGAACACCAGGCCGAGACCGTCGAGCCCACCCCGCCCGTGAAGAAGGCCCCGGCGAAGAAGGCACCCGCCAAAAAGGCGGCGGCGAAGGCCCCGGCGAAGAAGGCCCCGGCCAGGGCGCCCGCGAAGAAGGCACCTGCGAAGGCAGCTGCCGCCAGCGCATCCGACGACGAGACGGGCGCGACGGGCAAGGGCCGTTTCGCGCTGTACAGCTCGGCACCGGAGACCGTCCTGCAGTCCGACGTCGAGTCGTCCCCCGCCGCCCCCGCGGCCGATGCCCCCGAGATCGTCGAGTTCCTCGACTACGACGCCCTCACCCTCGCCCAGCTGCGGGCGAAGATCCGTTCGGTCGATCTCGACGACCTGCGCGCGCTGGCCGACTACGAGCGCGGCCATCGCGGACGCGCCCCGTTCCAGACGATGCTCGACAACCGGATCACCGCCGCATCGGCGAAGTGATCGGCGTGGACACCGTCCCCGCCGACTCCCGAACCCGTTCCTCCACACGGTGACCGCGCCGGGCAAGTCCACACCGGAGGCGCCGTGGCCGGTGCGGACGCTCAACGCGAAGATCGGTGACTGGATCCACCGGCTCGGGCAGGTGTGGGTGGAGGGTCAGATCACCCAGATCAGCCGACGGCCGGGCACGAAGACGGCGTTCCTGCAGCTGCGGGACCCGTCGGCCGACATCTCGCTGACCATCACGTGCTCGCCGACGGTGATCGACCGCTGTGAGGTACCGCTGACCGAGGGTGCCCGCGTCATCATGGCCGGTCGACCCAGCTTCTACGCCGGGCGGGCGACGATCTCGTTGCGGGTCACCGAGATCCGGCCCGTCGGCATCGGGGAACTCCTCGCGCGCATCGAGCGTCTGCGCCGCCTCCTCGCCGCCGAGGGACTCTTCGACGACCGACTCAAACGACCACTGCCCTTCCTGCCGCACGGCGTCGGTGTGATCACCGGACGGGCCAGTGCGGCCGAGCGGGACGTGGTGAGCGTCGCGCAGGGCCGGTGGCCATCGGTGCGGATGATGGTGCGCAACACCCCCGTTCAGGGACCGACGGCGGTGCCGGCGATACTCAAGGCACTCGCCGATCTCGACGCGGATCCGTCGGTGTCGGTCATCGTGATCGCCCGTGGCGGTGGTTCGGTGGAGGATCTGTTGCCGTTCTCCGACGAGGCCCTGTGCCGCGCGGTGTCGCGGGCCCGCACGCCGATCGTCTCGGCGATCGGCCACGAGCCCGACCACCCGCTGTTGGACCTCGTCGCCGATCTGCGTGCCGCGACCCCGACCGACGCCGCCAAACGCGTGGTTCCCGATGTCGCCGCCGAACTGGCCCTGCTGGGTGAGCTGCGTGCGAGATGTGCCGGCGCGCTGCGGAACTGGGTGTCGCGCGAGCAGCACGGGCTCGCGGGCCTGCGTGCCCGGCCGGTACTCGCCGATCCCCTGCGCATGATCGACGAACGCGTGGCCGGCATCGAGCGCGCCCGCGGCGAGTTGCGCCGCGAGGTGGCGCGTTTCGTGGGCTACGAGGAGCAGCGCATCGAGAACCTGTCGTCGCGGGTGGCCACGCTGGGACCCGCACAGACCCTCGCCCGCGGTTACGCCGTGGTGCAACGCATCTCGGGCGACGAACCCCCACACGTGGTCGGTTCGGTCGACGACATGCCCATCGGGTCGCAGATCCGGGTCCGCGTGGCCGACGGCGCGATGCGCGCCGCGGTCATGCAGGCCGCCGAGAAACCCATCACCCGACGTGAGGACCGCTGATCATGGCCACCCGCAAGCCCGACGCCGCGACCGACGGAAGTACCGGGGGGTCGGACGCCGAGGAATCGATCGAGTCGCTGGGCTACGAACAGGCGCGCGACGAGTTGATCGGTGTGGTGCGGACCCTCGAGCAGGGCGGCCTCGATCTCGATGCGTCGCTGACGCTGTGGGAACGCGGCGAGGCGTTGGCGCGCCGATGTGAGGAACATCTCGAGGGTGCTCGCGAGCGGATCGAGACCGCGCTCGGTGACGTCGACGCGGACGACGCCGACGGCGATCTCGCCGATGACGACGACCTCGACGACTGAGCGCCCGCGCGCCGCGACCTATCCCGTCGGGACGGGCAGCGCGCTGCGCGGGATGACGGGGGCGGCCAGGACCGCCATGGCCATCGTGGTGAAGTCCCCGTCACCGCCCTTGCTGTAGAGCCCGATACGGACGTCGCCGAGGTTGGCGACCCAGATCGACCGGTCGTTGTCGGTGCGGTACTGCACCCACTGCTTCTCGCCGACCGTGATGGTCCCGCGGCCCAGGGACTCGCCCGGTGACAGATATCCGACCAGCGAGTCCTCGGGCGCGTTGGTCTGGCTGAGCTGCATGTACGCGCCGTCGGTGGTGAGGTATCCGGTGTTGCTCACCGAGGTGGCGTCGATGCCCGCGGTGCTGCCGGTGTTGGGCTTCCAGCCCCGCGGTGTCTCGGGCAGACGCACCGGGAACGGCAGCGACGCGGCGTTGGCGGTGAGCCCGGCCCGTACGTCGTAGGCGGGCGTCTTGTCGTCGCTCGCACCCCCGGTGAGACCCACCGAGCAGTTGCCCGAGACGACGGCGATGATGGCGCAGATCGCTATGAGCGGTATCAGCGACCAGATCATGTCCTTGTGATCGGTGAGGATCCGGGGTTTGGCAGCCACCAGACCAGTATCCACCCCGCTCGTGACAGGATTACCCCACCACACCAGACGACCCCAGGAGGCCGTAGATGTCCACCCCCACCCGTAACCCGCAGGCCCCGGACCGCAACCTGGCGATGGAGCTGGTGCGTGTGACCGAGGCCGCGGCGCTGGCCGCGGGCCGGTGGGTGGGTCGCGGAGACAAGAACGGTGGCGACAAGGCCGCTGTCGACGCGATGCGCGAACTGCTGTCGACGGTGTCGATGCGCGGCGTGGTGGTCATCGGTGAGGGCGAGAAGGACGAGGCGCCGATGCTCTACAACGGCGAGGAGGTCGGCAACGGCCAGGGGCCCGAGGTCGACGTCGCCGTCGACCCGATCGACGGCACCACCCTGATGGCCGAGGGCCGCCCCAATTCGATCGCCGTCATCGCGGTGTCCGAGCGCGGCACCATGTTCGACCCGTCGGCGGTGTTCTACATGGAGAAGATCGCCGTCGGTCCCGAGGCCGCCGGATCGATCGACATCACCAAGCCCGTCGAGTGGAACGTCCGCGCCGTCGCCGACGCCAAGGGCATCGAGGTCGGTGACGTGACCGTCGTCGTGCTCGACCGTCCGCGCCACGCCGATCTGATCGGTGAGATCCGCGCCGCCGGCGCGAAGGTGCGCCTCATCTCCGACGGCGACGTCGCCGGCGCCATCGCCGCGGCCGGCGAGTACAGCTCCGTCGACATGCTCATGGGCATCGGCGGTACGCCCGAGGGCATCATCACCGCGGTCTCGATGAAGTGCATGGGCGGAGAGATCCAGGCACGCCTGTGGCCGCGCGACGACGAGGAGAAGCAGAAGGCGATCGACGCCGGACACGATCTCGGACGGGTCCTCAAGACCGACGATCTCGTCAGCGGCGAGAACATGTTCTTCTGCGCCACCGGCGTCACCAACGGCGACATGCTGCGCGGGGTCACCTACCGCCGCAACGGCGCGACCACCCGGTCGCTGGTCATGCGGTCGAAGTCTGGCACCATCCGCCACATCGAGGGTGTGCACCAGTTGGCAAAGCTGCGCGAGTTCGCCTCGGTCGACCTCGGCCCCGGCGACTGACCGCCCCCGCGGCGACGAGGGCTGTCGCGGCGCGGTGCGCGGCGGCCCGTTAGGGTACCCAACATGAGCAACGACGCCACCGAATACCGCATCGAACACGACACGATGGGCGAGGTCCGCGTTCCTGCGGCCGCTTTGTGGCGGGCCCAGACCCAGCGCGCTGTCGAGAACTTCCCGATCTCGCACCGTCCGCTCGAGCGCACCCAGATCCGCGCGATGGGTCTGCTGAAGGCGGCCTGCGCACAGGTGAACAAAGATCTCGGGCTGCTCGATGCGGAGAAGGCCGATGCGATCATCGCCGCGGCGACCGAGATCGCCGACGGTGCACACGACGACCAGTTCCCGATCGACGTCTTCCAGACCGGTTCGGGCACCAGCTCCAACATGAACGCCAATGAGGTCATCGCGTCGATCGCGAAGTCGAACGGCGTCGAGGTCCACCCCAACGACCACGTCAACATGTCGCAGTCGTCGAACGACACCTTCCCCACCGCCACCCACGTCGCGGCCACCGAAGCCGCTGCCACCGACCTCATCCCGGCTCTCGCGCACCTTCACGAGGCGCTCGTCGGCAAGGCGACGCAGTGGCGCGAGGTCGTCAAGTCCGGTCGCACCCACCTGATGGATGCCGTGCCGGTCACCCTCGGCCAGGAGTTCGGCGGGTACGCCCGTCAGATCGAGGCCGGCATCGAGCGCGTCGAGGCATCGTTGGTGCGTGTCGGCGAGCTGCCCATCGGCGGCACCGCCGTCGGTACCGGGCTCAACGCACCCGCCCGTTTCGGCACGAAGGTCGTCGCAGATCTCGTGTCGCGCACCGGTGTCGAGCACCTCAGCCTCGCGAAGGACAACTTCGAGGCCCAGGCCGCACGCGACGGTCTCGTCGAGCTCTCCGGCGTCCTCAAGACCATCGCGGTGTCGCTCACCAAGATCGCCAACGACGTCCGCTGGATGGGGTCGGGTCCGCTGACCGGTCTCGGCGAGATCCGTCTGCCCGACCTGCAGCCCGGTAGCTCGATCATGCCCGGCAAGGTCAACCCCGTTCTGCCCGAGGCGGTCACGCAGGTCGCCGCGCAGGTCATCGGCAACGACGCCGCCGTCACCTGGGGTGGCGGCAACGGCGCCTTCGAGCTCAACGTGTACATCCCGATGATGGCGCGCAACGTCCTCGAGTCACTGAAGCTGTTGGCCAACGTGTCCCGCCTGTTCGCCGATCGCTGCATCAGTGGCCTCGAGGCGAACACCGATCACCTCAAGACCCTCGCCGAGAGCTCGCCATCGATCGTGACGCCGCTCAACTCGGCCATCGGCTACGAGGAGGCGGCTGCCGTCGCCAAGCAGGCCCTCAAGGAGGGCAAGACGATCCGCCAGACGGTGATCGATCGCGGACTGATCGGCGACACGCTCTCCGAAGCCGAACTCGACGCCCGCCTCGACGTGCTGAAGATGGCCAACCTCGACCACGAGCGGTAACAACACCCGGCGCGACCAAAACAGCCTCCCGCGACCATCAGGATGGTCGCGGGAGGCTGTTTTGGTCGCGGGTGACTACTTCTTGAGCAGGAAGTACGTCGGCTTGAGCTTGTAGTCCTGGGTCAGCAGGGCGCCGAACCGGGTCTCGCGATCGCCGAGAGTGCGGGGATCACTCGAGAAGTCACGGATGCTGTAGATGATCGCCGGCCCTGCGTAGGGCAGGCGCGCGATGAAGGCGAGGAGATCGCGGATCTGATCGCGCTGCTGCTCGGGTGTGTTGCCACCTCGGCCCGGACCGTTGCTGGGGGCGCCGATCTCGGTGAACCAGATCTTCTTGTTCGCGTCACCGTTGGCGACCATGAGTGCGCGCACCCGGGCGACGTCGGAGATGGCGTTGTCGGGGGCGTTCGCGATCCCGTTCGGGAACACGTACGGGTGCAGGGCGGCGGCATCGAAGAACGGGCGCGCGCCCGCCTTGTACATGTCGGCGATGAACTGCGGCGGTGAGTCGGTACCGGAGATGCGGCTCAGACCCGCGGCGATCACCGTCGACTGCGGCTGGATCCGCTTGATCACCGGGTAGCTCACGCGCAGCAGTTCGGTGTAGCGCTGCGGCTTGTTCGGCACCAGACCGAAGAAGGCCGGCAGGTTCGGTTCGTTCCAGATCTCCCACGTGTTCGAGCTGCCGCGGTAGCGCTGCACGGCCTTGCCGACGAAGTCGGAGAAATCGGTGGCACGCGCCGGCGGTGCGGTGCGCAGGATCCCGCCGCCCTGGAAGAACGGGGTGAAGGCGATGAGACCGATGATCCGCAGTCCGCGCGAACGGGCCGCGTTCACGACGCGGTCGGTGCCCGACCAGTCGTAGACGCCGGGGCTCTTCTCGATGGTGCTGCGGTCGATCAGCACCCGGAACCAACTCGCGTTGGTCTGCGCGACGGTGTTCATCTCACGATCGATGTCCTGCTGGGACAACGTGGTGATCAGGGCACCCTCGGTGAAGCCGTACCCGGCCGCGGGGACCAGCGGAGCGGCCGAGGCCGTCGGTACCGAGAAGAGCGCCAGAGCGATTGCGGAGACCACACCGACGATGAAGACTCGCAAAGAAGAGCGTTGCATGCGGTCATTCTTGCATTGGGTACGTGGATTCCGCGCATCGAGAACCTGTCGTCCGACCGTATGACCGGCCTTGTCCTCTTTGCGGTGTCGTCTACGCCGTCTGCGCTGCACCGACGACGCCGATGTCGATCACCGGGTCGCGTGCGGGATCGAGCCATTTGAGGACCGAGATCATCGTCGCCCTGTCGATCGCGACACATCCCTGCGTGGGGTTGCCGTCGGTGACGTGCAGGAAGATGCCCGAGGCGTATCCGGGACGGCGCTGCGGGTTGTGGGCGATGTTGACCGCGTAGTCGTAGACCGGGCCGCTGGTGTAGAGGTTCTCGCTGTCGCCGCCGGGGCTCGCGACCTGTCGAACGTGGGTGTTGTAGGTGGGTGACGAGGGAAACTCGTCCCACCAGTCCTGGGTGTCGGCCTGGAAGTACGGCATCTTCGTGCCCGGGTTCGCCTGGCGGCCGAAGGCCTGGTCGAAGGCGAAGGTGCCCTCGGGGGTACGCGGTACGTCGTCCTTGGGGACGCCGATGCCCATCGAGCCCACGAACGCCTTCACCGGCCCGATGACCGGCCGCCACACGCCGTCGACCTTGTCGTAGGCGGTCAGGGTCCCGGTGGTGTCCGATCGCTTGGCCACCGAGACGGTGACCATCTGCGTGGTCGAGGGGAAATCAACCGGGCCCGCGACCACGGGGTCGGCGGAGGCGGACGCCGATCCCAGGGCGCCGCCGGCGACCACGAGAACCGACAGGGACAGCGCGGTGAGGGCGGACCTCATGCGCAACATTGACCACATACGTAACTCAGACACCAGAGAAGTATGCGAGCACGCCGACCGGTAATCGATATCCGCGCGGTCACAACACAGCAGATATACGGTCACCGATCGGCGTGTGAGCTGGCTTACTCGCGAGCCGCGCTGCCGGCGCTCAGGCTCCCGGCGCTCAGGCTCCCGGCGCGAACTCCTCGAGCATCTCGGTGACGAGCGCCGCGATCGGCGACCGCTCCGAGCGGGTGAGGGTGATGTGGGCGAAGAGCGGGTGCCCCTTGAGCTTCTCGATCACCGCGGCGACACCGTCGTGACGGCCGACCCGGAGATTGTCTCGCTGGGCGACGTCGTGGGTCAACACCACCCGCGAGCCGGATCCCAAGCGCGACAACACCGTCAGCAGGACGTTACGTTCCAGCGACTGCGCCTCGTCGACGATCACGAACGAGTCGTGCAGCGACCTACCGCGGATGTGGGTCAGCGGCAGCACCTCGAGCATCCCGCGGCTGAGGACCTCCTCGATGACCTCGGTCGAGGCCAGTCCCTCGAGGGTGTCGAACACCGCCTGCGCCCATGGGCCCATCTTGTCGGCCTCGCTGCCCGGGAGGTATCCGAGCTGCTGGCCGCCGACGGCGTAGAGCGGGCGGAAGACGACCACCTTGCGGTGGGTTCGTCGTTCGAGAACCGCCTCGAGTCCCGCGCACAGCGCCAGCGCCGACTTGCCGGTACCCGCCTTGCCGCCGAGAGACACGATGCCCACGCTCTCGTCGAGCAAGAGGTCGAGCGCGACGCGCTGTTCGGCCGAACGCCCGCGCAACCCGAACGCCTCGCGCTCGCCGCGCACGAGCTGGACCTGCTTGTCGGCGTTCACCCGACCCAGTGCACTCGAGGAGCCCCCGAGGAGCCGAACGCCGGTGTGGCACGGCATCTCTCGCGCGGCGTCGATGTCGGTCACGCCCTCGGCGAACAACCTGTCGATGTCACCGGAGTCGACCTCCACCTCAGCCATCCCCGACCAGCCCGACACCACCACGTCCTGCGCGTGGTACTCGTCGGCGGCGAGGCCGACGGCACCGGCCTTCACACGCAACGGGGTGTCCTTCGAGACCAACACGACATCCTTGCCCTCGGCGCGGAGGTTCAACGCGCAGGCGAGGATTCGCGAATCGTTGGTGTCGGTGCGGAAGCCCGCGGGCAGCACGGCCGGATCGGTGTGGTTGAGCTCGACCTGGACGGTGCCGTCCTCGTCACCGATCGGGACCGGCATATCGAGCCGACCGTGCTCCAGACGGAGATCGTCGAGCATCCGCAACGCCTCGCGCGCAAACCATCCCAGCTCGTGGTGATGCCGTTTGCCCTCCAGCTCGCTGATCACCACCAGGGGAAGGACGACGCGATGCTCGGCGAATCGCGTCACCGCCCAGGGGTCGGACAGCAGCACAGAGGTGTCAAGGACATAGGTGCGTGTGGTCACGAAGGGCTCCTCGGCCGACGCGGCTCCCGCGCAGGCAGTTTCGACAGGACCGGGCCGGTACAGGGACCGGGGCCGGTCCCCTCGCGGTGTGTGACCAAACCACGAATAGAACCTCCCGGACGAACCACTTCCCCGCGGTCCGTCACTGCTGAACGTACGCCCGGCGCGGTCGACTTTCGCGTCAGGCGAGAACGCGTGTTCGTGAACAACGCGTAACGCGCCGCGGACCGCCGTTCGGCCGGCGTTCACACCGCGCGGTGCGCGGGGAGTCGATCTTCACGAACCGGTCATCGACGCGTCGTGCGCAGGTCGCGAGCGGTCCAGCACAGACTGGTCGGGTTGTACGCATGAGCAACCGTCTCTCCGCATCGTCGCGCGACGCCACGAACATCACCGTCGGCCCCGACAAGACCCTGCACGCAGGGGTCTCCCGGCGTCGCTTCCTCACCTGGACCGGTGTCGCCGGCGCGCTGGCCTTCACCCCAGGGCTCGTCGCCGACGCCGCACCCATCGGTCCGTCCCCCTCACGGGGCGACCACCTCTTCACCCTGGGGGTGGCGTCGGGTGATCCGCTTCCCGACAGCGTGGTGCTGTGGACACGACTGGCCGCAGATCCCCTGGCCCGCGGCGGCGGTATGGGACAGCGACCCGTGCTCGTAGAGTGGGAACTCGCCGGCGACGAGGCGATGCGGTCGGTGCTGCGCCGGGGCGTAGCGCTGGCGACCGCGGCCGACGGTCACAGCGTGCACGTCGACGTACGCGGACTCGCCCCCGCGCGCGACTACTTCTACCGCTTCCGCGCCGACGGCCACGTCTCCGACGTCGGTCGCACACGCACCGCCCCGGCGCCCGGATCACCGCTCGCGGCATTGACGTTCGCGTGGGCGTCGTGCCAGTCGTGGGGTGACGGATACTTCAACGCGTTCGCCGACATGGCCGCAGCGGCACCCGATGTCGTCTTCCATCTCGGCGACTACGTGTACGAGAAGGGCATCGTCGGCAGCGGACGCCGCACCTCGGTGGCCCTGCCCGAATCATGTGCCCGAGAGATGATGGCGCTCGACGACTACCGCGACCGCTACGCGCTGTACGAGCTCGATCCCCAACTGCAGCAGGCACATCGGGCCAGTCCGTTCATCACCGTCTTCGACGACCACGAGGTGGAGAACAACTGGGCGGGCCCGATCTCGGAGGACAACGCACCGATCCCCGAGTTCCTCCTCCGCCGCGCCGGCGCGATGAAGGCCTGGTGGGAGAACACCCCGGTACGTGCCGCCCAACGCCCCCGCGGTGCCGACGTGCAGGCCTACCGACGCTTCGACTTCGGTGATCTCGCGCGGTTCTCTGTCCTCGACACCCGCCAATACCGCAGCGACCAGGTCAACGGCGACAACGATTCCCCGCAGGACGCACAGACCGCCGACCCGCGCCGCACCATCACCGGTGCGCGGCAGGAGAAGTGGATCCTCGACGGCCTGGGCAACAGCGGGCGCCGGTGGAACGTGCTCGCCCACCAGACGACCATCGCCGACCTCGCGCGACAGGTCGACGGTCGCCGTGTGGTGAGCATGGACGGCTGGAGCGGCTACGAGGCGTCGCGGGCACGCATCCTCGACGGCGCGCGGCAGCGGGGTGTCCGCAACCTGGTGTCCATCGTCGGCGACATCCACCGCAACGTGGTCTCCGACCTGCGGTCGACCTACACCCGCGAATCCCCCACGGTGGGAATCGAACTCGCGGGGACATCGATCGCTTCGGGCAAGGACGGCGCCGACAGCGACGCGTCGGACAAGCTGCTCAAGGCCGCCTCACCCCACGTACAGTTCGGCAACGCCCAGCGCGGCTACGTGCTCAACCGCGTCACGCGGACGCAGTGGGAGGCGGAGTTCCGGGTCGCCGATTCGATCGCCGACCCGCGGACCACGCTGCACCGTCGGGCGACGGTCACCATCCCCGACGGTCGTTCACGCGCCGACGTGACGGCCTGACCGGAGCGCGACGCCCGCGGGCGTCAGCTGTCCGCGCGGGTGAGCAGCTTCTGACGGGCCGCCTCGGCGGAGTCGGAGAGTCCGTCGAGCGAACGCAGACCGAGCTGCTCGACCAGGGTCTTCGCGACGCCGACCAGAACCGACTCGTCGCCGTAGTCGGCGATGAGGGCCTGCTCGGCCTCGAAGCCGGAGATGTCGGCGCCGATCGGGACGGCGTTGTCGAGAGCGGTGGCCACCGCGATGACGGTGGCGTCGGGCTGGGCGTTGAGCGTCGCGTTGAGGAACGCGGCGAACGTCGACGCCTGGATCTCGTCGTCCTTGGCCACGTTGCGCAGGATCCCGGCGAGACTCTCGGTCTCGACCTTCTCGGCCAGACGGTTCGCGAACGCGACGCTCTGGTTCTCGTGGACGGCCATCGTGGCGAGGACGTACGCCGGCGACATGGTGCGCGACTCGGGGTTCTGCTGGTAGCCGTGCGTGACGTGCGACAGTCGCAGCGCCTCGACCCGCTCGGGATCGACCTGGCGTGTCACCACGAGGTGGTCACGCAGCGCGATGGAGTGGCGGTTGTCCTCGGCGGTCCAACGCCCGACCAGCGCACGCCATTCGGAGAAGGGCGGGAAGTGGATCCCCAGGACGCGGTGGAACGACGGCAGGTTCTCCTTGGTCATCAGCAGAGCCAGCACCGCCGCGCGGACCTCGTCGGACATCGTCGACTCGCCGGGCTCCCAGTCGTCGCCCCCGAGGAACGAGAAGTTGCGGCCCTCGTCCCACGGCACGAGGTCGTGCGGGTTCCACGTGATCGAGTTGTTCTCGTGTTCCTCGGCGATCTCAGGCAGCGCCTTCTCGAGGACCATGATCAGTTCGTCGTCGGCGATTGAAGTCACGCTGGTCAGGATAGTGACTGCCCGTGCGGGAGGGAAACGAACCCCGTCCTCTAGACGCGCGCAGGGGTGCTGAGCATCCCCCAGTCCTCGAGTCCGTCGTAGAGCGGGAAGTCCAGCGCCAGCTGCGACACGCGGCTGCGCAGCGCGGTGACGTCGGCGTCGGTGCCCGCGGCGAGCGCGGTGCCGATGATGTCGGCGACCTCGGTGAACTGCTCGGTGCCGAACCCGCGGGTGGCCAGGGCCGGGGTGCCGATCCGCAGTCCGGAGGTCACCATCGGCGGGCGGGGATCGAACGGCACGGCGTTGCGGTTGACGGTGATCCCGACCTGGTGCAACAAGTCCTCGGCCTGCTGGCCGTCGAGTTCGCTGTTGCGCAGATCGGCCAGCACGAGGTGGACGTCGGTGCCACCGGTGAGCACCGACACCCCCGCGCCGGCGACGTCGGCACCGGTGAGTCGGTCGGCGAGGATGCGCGCGCCCTCCAGGGTGCGGCGCTGACGCTCGGCGAACTCCTCGGTCGCGGCGATCTTGAACGTGACCGCCTTGGCCGCCACGGCGTGCATGAGCGGCCCGCCCTGCTGGCCGGGGAACACCGCGGAGTTGAGCTTCTTGGCCCACTCCTTCTTGGCGAGGATCAGACCCGAGCGGGGGCCACCCAGGGTCTTGTGGACGGTGGTCGACACCACGTCGGCGTAGGGCACGGGCGACGGGTGCACACCGGCGGCGACGAGTCCGGCGAAGTGCGCCATGTCGACCCAGAGCAGTGCGCCGACCTCTTCGGCGATCGAGCGGAACGCCTCGAAGTCGAGGGTCCGCGGGTAGGCCGACCATCCTGCGACGATGACCTTCGGCTTGTTCTCCACCGCGATCGACCGGACCTCGTCCATGTCGATGCGGAAGTCCTCCTTGCTCACGCCGTAGGTCGAGATGTCGTAGAGCTTGCCCGAGAAGTTCAGGCGCATCCCGTGGGTGAGGTGGCCGCCGTGGGCGAGGTCGAGACCGAGGAGCTTCTCGCCGGGCTCCATCAGCGCCATGAGCACCGCGGCGTTGGCCGAGGCACCCGAATGGGGCTGCACGTTGGCGAACTCGGCGCCGAACAGCGACTTCGCGCGGTCGCGAGCGATGTCCTCGACGACGTCGACGTATTCGCAGCCGCCGTAGTAGCGACGGCCCGGATATCCCTCGGCGTACTTGTTGGTCAGGACACTGCCTTGGGCCTGCAGCACCGCACGCGGCACGAAGTTCTCCGACGCGATCATCTCGAGCGTGTCGCGTTGACGGCTGAGCTCGCCGTTCATCGCCGCGGCGACGTCGGGGTCGAGTTCGGCCAGGGACGCGGAGGTCACATCGTGGGCGGTCATGCGCCCAGTCTATTGCGCCAATTCGGTCCGCAGGGCCGCCGGGGTCAGCGGCTCGTCGAGCAACCGACCGAAGCGGGCCGACCGTGCGGCCACCGACGTCGCACCCGGTCCGTACTCGAGCCATTGCGCCAGCAGTCGATAGCCCTCGACGTAGGTGCTGATGTAGGCCCGCCACAGCGGCGAGGACAGGAAGCGCAGCATCTGTCGCGCCCGGGCCGGCGACGCGAGCAGCCAGGTCTGCAGGTACTGCGCGACGGTGTCGCTGTCGCGACCGCGGTCGTGCAGCAGCAGCACCGCGTCTTGTCGGACCCCGAGCAGGCCACCGGTGGCCGTTGCGATGCGCTGGGCCCGCTCGCCGTCGAACCGCAGACCGAGATCGGCGTAGATCTCCTGCGCCCACAGCCCCCAGTCCGGACCGATCGTCGCGGTCAGCGCGTGGTCGGCGAGGCCCTCGGCCATCAGGCACTGCGGGGTGTTGACCAGGAAGATCGTCTGCTCGCGCTGCCCCGACCCGACGAGCAGTTGCTCCTTGCGGCAGTGCTCGGTGTGGTGGCCCGGATAGGCCTCGTGGGCGATGAGGTGCGGCAGCGACGCCATGTGCTGGGTGAGATCGGAGTTGATCGCGACCTTCGAGCGGTAGTCACCGAGGTAGTAGTTGAAGCCCGACCACGGCTTGTCGCCCACCACCTCGAACTCGACGACCTCGGAGTCGGGCAGTGGGTGATCGGCCCGGACCCGTTCGCGCAGAGCCGAACTGAACGCCGACACACACTCGTCGAGTCGGTCGGCGGGGATCTCGTCGGCGGAGCGGTGCGCGGCGTAGCGCTCGGCGAGATCGCCGCGTCCGGCCAGCACCTCGTCGAGCGCACTGTGGGATGCCCGGTAGGTGTCGGGGTCGCCCATCGCGATGTCGACGTCGAAATAGTGCGACACCTCCTCGACGAACCCGATCTCCTCGCCGGCGAACCGTCGGGCCGAACACTCCATCGCGCGCAGGTGCGAGGCGACGAAGTCGCGCCGGGCGGCGGGCAGATCCGACGCCTCCACATCGGCGCGCATCCCGCGCACCCGACGGGCGAGTTCCGCGGGGTCGGGGGCAGCGTCGCGCTGCGACTGCGCACGCAGCTGCGGATCACCGGTGTAGGCGTCGACGAAGCCCTCCTCGAGCCGGTCGAACGCCAGGCCCGCACGCAGGTAGTCGGTGATCAGCGACTCGGAATCGGTGGCGTCATCCATGCGGGCGACGCTACCGGGCCACCCCGGGGTGTCGGTTCGTCGTCACGTTCGCGACACTTGTCCCCATGCCGCGCGCACTCGGGATCGAGCGACTCCCCTCCAGGCCTCCTCGCCAGGCGACATCGCCGACCACACGGCGATCGGGGATGCGGGTCCGGCGGTCAGGGGTGGCGTGTCCCGCGTGACCGAACCCAGCCCGTACATCGAGCTGGACCGCGCCCAGTGGCGGCAGCTGCGTCAGTCGGTGCCGTTGGCGATGAACGAGGAGGAACTCCGCGGTCACCGGGGTCTCGGCGAGCAGATCGATCTCTCCGAGGTCGCCGACGTCTATCTGCCCCTGTCGCGACTGATCCACCTGCAGGTGGCCGCGCGGCAACGCCTGTTCGCCGCCACGTCGACGTTCCTCGGCGAGAGCCAGCCCGAACGCCAGGTGCCGTTCGTGATCGGGGTCGCCGGCAGTGTGGCCGTGGGCAAGTCGACCACCGCGCGCGTGCTGCAGGCGCTGCTGTCGCGCTGGGACGCCCACCCGCGCGTCGATCTCGTCACCACCGACGGCTTCCTCTACCCCACCAAGGAGCTCGAGCGCCGGGGCATCATGCACCGCAAGGGATTTCCGGAATCCTACGATCGACGCGCCCTGCTGCGATTCGTCACCGAGGTCAAATCCGGTGCCGCCGACGCCGCCGCACCGGTGTACTCCCATCTCACCTACGACATCGTGCGCGGCGAGCGACATCACGTACGCCAACCCGACATCCTCATCCTCGAGGGCCTCAACGTCCTGCAGACCGGGCAGCGGCTCATGGTGTCGGACCTGTTCGACTTCTCGGTCTACGTCGACGCCCGCATCGAGGACATCGAGGACTGGTACGTGCACCGTTTCCTCGCGATGCGGTCGACCGCCTTCGCCGACCCGAACTCGCACTTCCACGCGTACTCGTCGCTCTCCGACGCCGCGGCCACGCAGGCCGCGCACGACCTCTGGCACGGCATCAACCTGCCGAACCTGGTGCAGAACATCCTCCCGTCGCGACCGCGCGCGACGCTGGTGCTGCGCAAGGACGCCGACCACTCGATCAACAGGGTCCGGCTGAGAAAGATCTAGATCGCACGCGTGCAGGGTGTGGTTCAGCGCCCGAAGCGACGGCTGCGTGCAGCGTAATCGCGCAGTGCGCGAAGGAAATCCACACGGCGGAACTCGGGCCAGTAGGCATCGGTGAACCAGATCTCCGAATACGCGCTCTGCCACAGGAGAAATCCCGAGAGTCGCTGTTCCCCGGAGGTCCGGATCACCAGATCGGGGTCGGCCTGTCCCTTGGTGTAGAGGTGGGCGTCGATCGCCTCGACGCTGACCGCCGCCACCAGATCGTCCACATCGGCACCCTCGGCGACCCGATCGGCCAGAAGCGAGCGCACCGCGTCGACGATTTCCTGCCGACCGCCGTACCCGACGGCCACGTTGACGTGCATGCCGGTGCGGTCGATCGTGCGTTCCTGAGCGGTCTTCAACCGACGGGCCACCTGTTCGGGCAATTGGTCGAGGGTGCCCACGATCCGCACCCGCCATTGCTCGTCGGGGGTCGCGATCTCCTCGACGATGTCGGGGACGATCTCCATCAGCGCCTCGAGCTCGTCGGAGGCGCGCTGGAGGTTCTCGGTGGAGAGCAGGTAGATGGTGACGGTCTCGATGGAGAGTTCCGAGCACCAGCGCAGCATCTCGGCGATCTTCTGGGCACCGACCCGGTGGCCGTGACTGACGTCCTCGAACCCCGCCTCGCGAGCCCACCGCCGGTTCCCGTCACAGATGATCGCGATGTGCCGGGGCAGTCGCTCGGCGTCCATGAGCTGGACGAGGCGGCTCTCGTAGATCCGGTACATCGGTCCGCGGACACCGGTCGGGATCAGTCTCACGACATCAGGCTCTCGGCGGCGGAGTCATCACGGATCGCCTTCACGGAACGGAAGAATACTCGCCCTCCCTGCGTGTCACCGGAACCATCGAGCCAGGAACCTACGCTACCGTAGGTTTCACGCCGTACGATCACTCCGACGGAAGGCGGCACCCATGGTGACCGAGCAGTTCTCGACGGATCGACCTCCGGCAGGGCGATCCCCCGGGCACATCCCAGTGAGTACGCGCGCCCACGACGTCGCCGAGTTGTCGGTGCTCGCCGACCTCAGGCCCCGGATGCGCGGCTGGATCCACCTCTACTCGGGGTTCGTCGCCATCGTCACCGGCGCGACGCTCGTCTCGGTCTCGTGGGCGCTGGTCGGCCCGGTCGCCGCCGCGGCGTGCGGCCTCTACGCTCTCACCGTGTGCGGCGTGTTCGGGGTCAGCGCCACCTACCACCGGGTGAACTGGTCGACCGCACGTGCCCGCGTCTGGATGAAACGCGCCGACCACTCGATGATCTTCATCTTCATCGCCGGCAGCTACACCCCGTTCTGCGTGCTGGGTCTCACCGCGCCGGCGAAGTGGATCGTCCTGGCCGTCGTGTGGTCGGGTGCCGCCGCCGGGGTCACCCTGAAGATGGTGTGGCCCCGCGCACCTCGCTGGGTCGGGGTGCCGCTGTACCTGCTGCTGGGGTGGACCATCGTCGCCGTGCTCCCCCAGCTGCTCGACCGCACCGGGGTCGCGGTGGTCGTTCTCCTCGCGGTCGGTGGGTTCTTCTACAGCGTCGGTGCCGTCCTGTACGCGATCCAGTGGCCCGACCCGTGGCCGTCCACTTTCGGCCACCACGAGTTCTTCCACGCGGCCACCGTCATCGCTGCGCTCGTGCACTACATCGCCGTGTGGCTCGTGGTGTTCACCGTCGGTTGAGCCGGGGCGTCGTCAGGCCCGCCGTTCGTCGGCACCTGCGGGATAGCGGCTCGTGACGGCGATCCGGTTCCACGCGTTGATCATGATGACGGTGGCGAGCAGCTGTCCCATCGCGCGGGTGTCGAAGTGTTCGGCGGCGCGCGCGTAGACGTCGTCGGGTACCCCGCGGTCGCCGAGGCGGGTGACGGCCTCGGTGAACTCGAGCACCGCCTGTTCCCTTACCGTGAAGAAGTTCGGCGCCTCACGCCACACGGCGACCATGTGCAGCTTGCTGTCGGACATGCCCAGGGCGGTCGCGTCGGAGACGTGCATGTGCAGGCAGTAGGCACAGCCGTTCAACTGCGAGGCCCGGATCTTGATCAGTTCGCCGAGTTCGGCGTCGACGCCGTCCGCTGCCGCGGCCTGCAGGGCGACGAGCGCGTCGTAGACCCTGGGATTGGTCGCCGGGATGGCCACTCGCCGGCTGGGCGCAGGGTGCGTTTCTGTGGTCATACGAGCCACGCTAGGGACCGATTGACACGCAGTAGAGTCCAATCCGATGACGAATTCGTGGGCCGATCTGGCCGGACGGCTGGGTGCCGACCTGATTCTCGACGTCGAGTCCGCACCCGGTTCGCGGGGGCGACGGACCGCTCTGGCGGCCGCACTGCGCGCGGCGATCACCGACGGACGTCTCGTCCCGGGCAGCACGCTGCCGCCCTACCGCTCACTCGCCGCTGACCTGCAGATGGCCCGCGGAACCGTCGCCGGCGTCTACCAGGAGCTGATCGCGGAGGGGTGGTTGGTCGCGCGGGTCGGATCGGCCACCCGCGTCGCCGATCTGACACACGTCGCGACCACCCCGTACTCCCGCCCCGATCAGCCGGCGGTCCCCGCGTACGACTTCCGACTCGGCCAGCCCCAGCCGGCACTGTTCCCCCGCGCCGACTGGATCCGCAGCACCCGCCGAGCTGTGGAGGCGGCGCCTCACTCCGCGTTCGGGGTGGGCGATCCGCAGGGCCATCTCGCGACGCGAAAGGCGTTGGCGGCATACCTCGGCCGCGTGCGGGGCGTGCGTACCGACGAACACCACATCGTGCTCACCACATCGGTCTCACAGTCGTTGGAACTGCTCTCGCGCACTGTGTTCGGTGACACCGTCGCCGTCGAGAGCTATGGCCTGCCGTTCCACCGCGAGGTCATCGAACGCGGCGGCACCCGGGTCACACCGATCGCGATCGACGCCGGCGGTCTCGACGTCTCCCGACTCGCGGAATCGGCGGCGACGGCCGTGGTCGTCACCCCGAGTCACCAGTACCCCACCGGTCACGCACTCGACCCCCGCCGGCGGGCCCACCTCGTGGATTGGGCACGTACGCGTGGCGGCCTCATCGTCGAGGACGACTACGACGGGGAGCTGCGCTACGACCGCGACCCGGTCGGCGCGATCCAGGGGCTGGCTCCCGAGGACGTGATCTACCTCGGTTCGGCCGGCAAGTCGCTGTCGCCGGCCGTGCGCATCGGGTGGATCGTGGTGCCCGACCGGATACTGGCGGACGTGGTGCGCGCCAAGGGGCTTCGCGAGGCGACGGCCAGCATCGTCGATCAGATGGTCTTCGCCGACATGATCGAATCGGGTGCCTACGACCGCCACGTGCGGCGCAGCCGATCGCACTACCGGGTGCGGCGAGACGCCATCACCGCCACCATGCAGGCCCGCGGGGTGGAGGTGTCGGGGATGTCGGCCGGGTTGCACGCCGTGCTCACCGTGTCGCCGACGGTCGAGGCGAGGGCTCTGGAGCTCGCGGCACAGCGCCGGTTCGTCGTCGCGGGACTCGACGGGTTCCGACATCCGGACGCCACCCCACTGCCGTCCGGGGGGATCGTGGTCGGCTTCGCCACACCCCCCGAACACAGGTTTCAGGCCGACATCGCCGCGCTCGCGGACCTTCTCGCGACCGCTGCCGACAGCGACTCGATCACGTCGACGGTGGTGTCGAAGTCCATGCACTTGTCGGTCACCGACTGCCCGTAGACGAGCGGCTCGCCCGGTGTCCGGTGATCGAGCGACTGGGCACCGGCGACGAGGAAGCTCTCGAGCATGATCCCCGAGACCTCCTGTGTGCCGCGGCCGATCATCGCGGCGACCTCGGTGCCCACCTCGGCCTGACGACGGTGATCCTTGCCTGAGTTGGCGTGCGAGCAGTCGATCATCACGCGCGGCGGGTTGCCGGCCGCCGAGAGGACGTCCGCGGCGGCCCGCACCGAGTCGATGTCGAAGTTGGTCCCGGATCGGCCGCCGCGCAGGATGACGTGACAGTCGGCGTTGCCCGCGGTCTCGACCACCGCCGCTCGACCCTGGTCGTCGACGCCGAAGAAGACGTGTTGCGCCGCAGCGGCGTTCACACCGTCGACTGCGGCCTGTACGTCGCCGTCGGTGCCGTTCTTGAACCCGATCGGCATCGACAGACCCGAGGCGAGTTGCCGGTGCACCTGCGATTCGGTGGTGCGGGCACCGATGGCGCCCCACGACACCGCATCGGCGATGTACTGCGGGCTGGTGGGCTCGAGGAACTCGCATCCGACCGGCAGGCCGAGGTCGATGACGTCGAGCAGCAGGGCCCGCGCGGTCCGGAGCCCGCGTTCGATGTCGAAGCTGCCGTCCATGGCGGGGTCGTTGATGAGGCCCTTCCATCCGACCGTGGTGCGCGGCTTCTCGAAGTACACCCGCATCACGATCTTCAGACGCGAGGCGTGGGTGTCGGCCACCACGGCCAGCCGCCGCGCGTAGTCGAGCGCGGCCACCGGGTCATGGACCGAGCACGGTCCCACCACCACGAGCAGGCGGTCGTCGGTGCCGGCGAGGATGTCGGCGATCTCGGCCCGATCGGCGGCGACCCGTCGCGCACGACGGTCGGTCAACGGGAGTTCGGCCAGCAACGTGTGCGGCGAGGGGATCGGCCGGAAGGCGCGGATACGTCGATCCGACGTCGATTCCGCGGCCATGTCGGTCAGGTCGGTGGTCATGGGGTGTGCCTTTCGTGGACTACGGCACACGTTGCGATCCGCCCCGGCGCCGACAAACAAAAAGCAGCGACCGTGACGGTCACTGCTCGGGGCTCCGGGGTGGGGGTTCGCTGGCTACGTCGCTCGACGCGCTCCATCGACGGCTCCACCCGGAGCCTCGATAAAACGCCAGTAATAGGCGCAGCCGGTGGTGATCACATTTGCGAATGTACACGAGCCCTTCGTCACCACGACAAATCGGGCTTGTTGTGTTTTCTCACAGACCTGTTCGGAAGGGTGCGTTACCTGAAGTTCGTGAGCCTAACGTCCCTTTTCGAGTGATCGACGTCACGATCACCCGTTCGACACCCTTACCTGGAGGACACACCCATGAGGTTCAACACCACCGTCCGCTCGCGCGCTCTCGCCACCGTCGCCGCGACGGTTGCCGTCGTCGGCGCGACGATCGGGGCCGGAGTGGCCGGTGCCGCGACGATCTCCCCGGCGAACACCGCGTTCACCGCACCCGGAACGATCTCGGTCACCTCGGACGCGTCGTTCGGCGTGCCGGTCAACTGCAACATCACCCTCACCGGCTCGGTGAACGCCGACGGCAGTGCCGCATCGATCACCGGCGCGAAGGTCAGCGGCAGCAACTTCCTCTGCGGCGTGCCCGTGATCAAGGGCCTGCCGTGGACCCTCACGCCCACCAGCGCCACCACCGGCCAGGTCTCCGGCGTCGCGTTCTCGGTGCTGAGCAGCAACTGCGGCCCGGCGACCCTCGCGGGATCGTTCGACAACCTGACCAACACCCTGACCTCGACCAACCAGTCGCTGCCGGGCAACTGCACGATCAACAACCTGACCGTCAAGCCGAACCCGGCCTTCACCCTGTCCTGATCGATCGGGTCCGACCCATCCGGCCCCGTGCGTTGTCGCTACTAGTTGTCGCGACCTCGTGCGGGGCCGGTGTCGTTCCCCACGCTGCCGGGATCGGTTCCGTCGTCGGCGGCCTGATCGGGCTCGGGCTCGTCGCGGGAGAAACTCGTGGGCAGCTTGCGCAGTCGTTTGTTCATCGACCGGATGAGGAACACGGTTCCCACCAGCAGCAACAGGACGAGCAGAAGGCCCAGCGGCGACGCCTTGCCGAACTCCGGACCGTCGGCGTCGCGTGCGAGCACGTCGGTGACGTGCGCGCCGGCAAGGACCAGGGTGCTGTTCACGACTGCTCCGCGGCGGCGTCGAGGCCGGCGAACAGGTCGGTCTCGGGGATGGCCGTCTTCACCCGCGTCTTCGCGAGCTCGTACTCCTCGGTGGGCCACAGCCGCTGCTGCCACTCCATCGGCACGGCGAAGAAGACCCCGTTCGGGTCGATCTGTGTCGCGTGCGCCCGCAACGCCTCGTCGCGCGCGGTGAAGAAGTCACCGCAGGTGATCTGTGTGGTGACGCGCCCCATCAGGTCACCGCGACTGGGGTCCCAGTTCGCGAGCCATTCCTTGTACGGGTTGTCCTGCCCGTGCTTGTCGAACTCGTCGGAGAAACGGATCATCCGGTCGCGGATGAAGCCGTGTGTGTAGTAGATCTTCGGGACCGTCCAGGGGTCTCCCGCGTCGGGGAACCGCTCAGGGTCACCAGCCGCCTCGTAGGCGGCCATCGAGACCTCGTGGCAACGGATGTGATCGGGATGCGGGTACCCGCCGCGCTCGTCGTAGGTGATCATCACGTGCGGACGGAAGTCGCGGACGACCCGGACCAGCGCCTCGGTCGACTCCTCGAGGGGGACGAGCGCGAAACAGCCCTCCGGGAGCGGTGGCAGCGGATCGCCCTCGGGCAGACCGGAATCGACGTAACCCAACCACGTCTGTTCGACACCCAGCGCCGCGGCGGCCTTGGCCATCTCCTCCTTGCGGACCTCGGGCATGCGCTCCTTGATCCCCGGCAGGTCCATCGCCGGGTTGAGGATGTCGCCACGTTCGCCGCCGGTCAGGGTCACCACCAGGACGTCGTGGCCCTCCGAGGAGTACTTGGCCATGGTCGCCGCACCCTTGCTCGACTCGTCGTCGGGGTGCGCGTGCACCGCCATCAACCGAAGGCCACTCACTGCACTCGTCCTCACTTCTTTCGACACCGCTCGTCATCGCTCGCCGCTCATCGGCCCGGTCGGGCTCCGTCACCGCTCGCTGCAGCAATTCTCCCACCGGGAGGTCCCGACGGGCCGCGCGCCCCTGATCGCACCACTGCTGCCGAACCGGAGCGCCCTCGCACTCATGGTAGGTATGGACCATGACCACCGGCCTCACACCGCCCCCCGGCCGGTACCCCACCGAGCGTCCGGTGAGCACCCGGCGCCGCTGGCTGATCATCCTGTCGATCGTCGTGGTCGCCGCGGGCCTCACCGTCGCCTTCGTCGGCTACAAGAAGTTCGCCGACCCGCCGGTCTCGGGCGAGGCGACCGGTTACGACATCGTCGACGCCACCACCATCGACGTCCAGTTCACCGTCACCCGCAGCGACCCGCGCGAGCCGGTCGCCTGCGTGGTGCGCGCCCGTGCGCGCGACGGCTCCGAGGTCGGACGCCGCGAGGTCCTCGTCGCCCCGGGCGATGCGCAGCAGACCGGCGTCGTGTCGCGGGTCCGGACCTCCGCCGCACCCGCCATCGGCGAGGTGTTCGGGTGCTCGCAGACCGTGCCGGCCTATCTGCGGCCGCCCACCGACTGATCTGCTTCATACGATCGGACCACATCCGATAACAGGTTGGTATCAGTCGTTTTTCTCCGCTAACGAAGTGCAGCGGTACTGCGAGATACCGGACAACACGTCCCGGTAGAGAGCAGAGACCCCGCCATGAGAATTGCCCTCCCCTCGTTTCCCCGTTCCGTCGCCCTTCTGAGCCTCAGCGCGTGCGCGGTCGGCGTCCTCGCCGGCTGCGGCACAGACGATGTGTCGTTCCCCACGCGCGACCGCACGGCAACCGCCACGGCCACCGCAGATCCATCCTCCGATGTCGCTCCGGTGACGACACCCCTCCCCTCGACCACCACGGTGACCGCGGTCGTTCCCGCGTCCGGCGGGGGTGGGGGCACCGGAGGGTCGGATTCCGACGGCACGGGCAACTCCGGTTGCGCACCGAACATCGGAACCGCCGCCGCGGCCGTACGAGACGCCCCGCGCATCCCGCAGCCCGGCGGCAACGGTTCGTGGCACGCGTACAACGCCGGCGGTGCGTGGTGCCGAGGACTGAGCCGGATCGAACTCGATCGGGCAGGCGCACTCGCACCGGTCCGTGAGCACCAGATATTGATCTATCACGACGGCCACTTCCAGGGCACCGGGATCAGGTGCGAAGCGCGCTGGGGGCAATACGTTCTCGCGACCTCACCGGACGCCATCACCGTCCAGTACACCTACATAGACCTGACCAATCCGGCGCAACAGCACTCTCAGGGCGGTGTCGGCAAGGTCGATGTCACGTTCCGCTGGAACGGTTCTCACGTCGTGATGGACGGCACGCTGCCGTACGCCTTCACCGAGGGGAAGTGCTGACATGACCGCGACTCGACGCTCGACTGTGGCGATGTACGGCGGGCGCCGGCTCACCTGTGCCCTCGTCCTGGCCCTCGCCACCGGCGGCGTGCTCACCGGCTGTGGCGACACCCCCGGTACCGCGTCACCCTCTACCGTGACAGTCACCGCGACGTCGTCCCCATCCGCGCCAACTGCGTCGTCCTCCGCCGCGGCGGAAACGGACGTCTCTGGCGGTGACTCCGCAAGCGGCGGAGAGGATTCCGGTGGCTCCGGCTCGGGCGCGCAGCAGGCGACAGCGTCATGCGACCCCGATTCGGGCGTGCCGTCGACCGTGTCGGCCGACATGCGACGTATCGCTCCGCCGATCACGTCCCCGACGTGGCGCGTATCCCAGGTGGGTGGCAACCCGTGCGTCGGCCTGAGCTGGGTCGAGGTGTTCGCGTCTGCGGCGGTGATCCAACCACCACGGCAACTCCTGATCTACCACGACGGCCGGTTTCTCGGAACCGGTATCCGTTGTCAGACCAGGTATCCCGAGTACGTGTCGCTGCCCGCGAACAACGGCATCCGCGTGACCTACCGTTCTCCCGACCCCTCCGACCCCCTCCAGTCGACGACCCAGAACCCGGTGGGCGTCGCGAACGTCGAGTTCCGCTGGAACGGATCTCGCATCGTGATGGAGGGGACCTTGCCGTACGAGATCACCCGAGGCCGATGCTGACCACCTCGTCACACCCGCCCCCACAACCCGAGACCACCCGACCCGAAAGACGATCATGACCATCGTGACACGCACCGCGACAGCCGTTCTCGGACTCTGCGCAGTTGCCTCCCTCGCCGCCTGCGGTTCCGACGACGCGACCACCGCGACCCCCGCGACCGTGACGGTCACCGCATCGTCGCCGAGCACGACCACGTCGGTGGACGCACCCGAGACCGACGTCGCCGACACGGCGCAGGGTGGCTCGGGCTCCGACGGCGGCAGCGGGGGCGACGTCGCCGCGCCCGCGCCCACCTCTGACCGGGCGCCGCTGCGCCGATGCGGCACGACCAACCCTGCTCCCGCAGAGCTCGACAGGGCCATCGCGTCGGTCCCCACCGACGGGCCCGGATATCGCTGGGTGACGGGCGCCGCGAATTTCGACAGCTGCAACGACATCTCCTACATGGAGCTCGACACCCAGGGAGCCACCGTGTCCTCGCCGCAGCAACTGCTGATCTTCAACCGCGACATGCGGTTCATCGGGACGGGGATCAAGTGCAACGTCGGCTACCAGGAGGTGATCGGCGCGAGCCGCGACCGGATCACCGTGCGATACCGGTACCTCACCGGCGACGAGCCGCTCGCCGCACCGCAGGGATCGACGCAGGTGACGTTCCGATGGAACGGGTCGCGTGTGGTGATGGACGGAACACTTCCGTTCGCGGTGACCCAGGGAAAGTGCTGATCCGTCGCCACGAGCGGCATACTTGGCCACCATGACCACCGCCAAGTCTGGGCGGCCGGTTTCGCAGACTGATCCCGATCAGCGGGCCTCACGCCCGGCGACACCGGCCTTCGCCTCGCTCACCAGTCCCTACTTCCCTATCCTCGTCGCCCTGTTCGTCGGGGTGATGATCATCAGCAACATCACCGGCACCAAGGGTGTGCTGCTGTTCCCGTCGCTGAGTTTCGATCTGGGCCCCCTCTCGGTGCACGGACTCGTCACCGACGGCGCCTTCTACCTCTTCCCCCTCGCCTACGTCCTCGGCGACGTGATCAGCGAGGTCTACGGCTTTCGCGCCATGCGCAGGGTCATCTACAGCGGGTTCGGCGTCCTCCTGCTCGCCTCGGGATGCTTCTGGCTGACGATTCACCTACCCGCCGCCGACTTCTACGACGGCCAGCAGGCCTTCGAGACCGTCGCCGGCGTGGTCCCGCAGTTCCTGCTCGCGGGCCTCTCGGGGTACCTCGTCGGCGAGTTCCTGAACTCCTACGTGATGGTCAAGATGAAGGAGCGCAGCGGCGAACGCCGCCTGTGGGCACGTCTCATCAGCTCCACGATCGTCGGGGAGTTCTTCGACACCCTCGTGTTCTGCTCCATCGCGGCGTCGGCACTGGGCATCTCCACCTGGCAGGACTTCGTCAACTACACCGTGATCGGCTTCGTGTGGAAGACGCTCGTCGAGATCGTCGTCATGCCGATCACCTACGCCGTCGTAGGTCGACTGAAGAAGGCGGAACCGAGCTATCAGGAGGCGCTCACACGCATCGACGCCGCGGCCTGAGCTGCGTCGGTGTGGGCTCTCACCGGGGCAGACCTGGTAACATCGAACGACACACGGCCCCAGGGTGGGGCCGTGTTGCTGCATTTTGCAGGTGCCTGCAGGAGTTGGGTACACCGCGCGGCCCGAATCGCGGGCGGAGAAGATTCGACAGGAGTGACGTCCATGACCGACACACAGGTGACCTGGCTGACCCAGGAGTCCCATGATCGGCTCAAGAACGAACTCGATGGCCTGATCGCCAATCGACCCGTCATCGCCGCGGAGATCAACGAGCGACGCGAAGAGGGCGATCTCAAGGAGAACGGCGGCTACCACGCCGCCCGCGAGGAGCAGGGCCAGCAGGAAGCCCGCATCCGCCAGCTCCAGGAGCTCCTGAACAACGCCAAGGTCGGTGAGACGCCCACCAAGTCGGGTGTCGCCCTCCCGGGTTCGGTCGTCAAGGTCTACTACGACGGCGACGAGTCCGACACCGAGACCTTCCTCATCGCCACCCGCGAAGAGGGCGCCGGCGACTCGTCGCTCGAGGTGTACTCGCCGGTGTCGCCTCTCGGAGGCGCGCTCATCGACGCCGAGGTCGGCGAGACCCGCGAGTACTCGGTGCCCAGTGGCGCCGTGGTGAAGGTGACGCTCGTCAGCGCGGAGCCGTACCACTCCTGATCACGATCGACCTGACAGCCCGCGTCCGCCTGGACGCGGGCTGTCGTCGTGGAGGGCCCGCTCCCCTGACCCCGGACCGGCGACTGCCGCCGGGCTCCCAGCGCACGGGCAGCGTCCGCACAGGCTCGTGGGGTGTCGTGGGTTGCGCACCGACAACCCCCACGAGAGGAACGCACACATGGCATCCGCACGAATCACATCCCCCGGCCCACTCGACGTCATCGTCGTCGCCGTGGCCGATCGCGCCGGCGCCGATCTGGCACGCGACCTGATCAAGGCCGGCCACCATGTCGCCGTCGCCGGCCCGCGGATCACCCGACTCGTCGATCTGGTCGCCGGGACCTCGGCGCCGGCGATGGTCGTTGATCTCGACGACCCCACGATGGTCGGCGACATGCTCACCCGCGTCGGACGTCGCCTGGGTCCGGTAACACTCGTCGCCGATCCGGGTGGCGCCATCACCGTCGGCCCGTGGCGCACCGACGACGTCGTGGCCGGCGGCAGGGAGTCCGCTGCGGCGGCGTGAGACCACATCGTTGCCGACTCCTCATCACGGCAACAGAGTTTCCTCACACTCGCCCGGTGTGCTGGGGACATGACCACAACAGTGCTTCTCCTCGTCCCCACCGACGCGACACCCGACCACCTGGCCGTCGATCTGGCTCAGCTGATGCTGCGCCGCGGATGCCGCGTGGTGGTGATCGGGACCGACGTCGGGGTGTTGCTCGACGCAGTGCGCGGATATGGTTCCGCCCGCGCCGCGGCCGTGGTCGGCGACCACGGTGACGCCGCGGCCCGCGACGCTCTCATGGTCACGGCACGCTCGTGCTTCGGCCCCCTCGACCTCGTCATCGACCCGATGCGTGCAACTCTCGACGACACCGCGGAGCACACCGTCGCCCTCGCGGCCTGATCAGTCGAAGAACCCCGCCGAGCGCAGCGCCTCGCGCACCATCGCCTGGTGTTCCGGTCCGCGGGTCTCGAGACTGACCGTCACCTGGACCTCGCCGAGACGCAGTTCGCCCGCGACGCGGGAATGGATGACGTCGACCACGCTCGCCCCGGAATCGCGCAGGGTCTCCAGCAGCATCGCGAGGCCGCCCGGCCGGTCGGGCACCGTCACCGCGACGGTGAGGTACCGGCCCGCCGCCTGCAAACCGTGGGTGGTGAGGTGCGACAGCAACAACGGGTCGACGTTGCCTCCGGAGAGCACCGCGCACACCGGCCCGGGTAGCGCCAGCGCACCGGGCTCCATCAGGGCGGCCACCGCCACCGCGCCGCCGGGCTCGACCAACAACTTCGCGCGCTCGAGCATCAGCAGGACCGCGCGGCTGATGAGATCCTCACCGACGGTCACGATCTCGTCGACGAGCTCGTCGACATGGGCGAACGTGACCGCGCCCGGCATCGCCACTGCGATGCCGTCGGCCATCGTGTTCATCTCGGCCACCCGGGTCGGCGTACCCGCGGCGATCGAGCCGGGCCAGGCCGCGGCCGCCGCCGCCTGCACGCCCACGACACGCGTCTGCGGACGTACTGATTTGATGGCCGCAGCCACCCCGGCGAGCAGCCCACCTCCACCCAGCGGCACCACCACGGTGCCGACGTCGGGCATCTGCTCGGCGATCTCCACCCCGACCGTCGCCTGGCCGGCGACGATGTCGGCGTGATCGAACGGGTGGATCAGCACGGCGCCGGTCTCTTCGGAGAACGCCTGTGCGGCAACGAGACTCTCGTCGATGATCTCGCCCTCGAGCACCACCTCCGCGCCGTAGGCACGGGTCGCGGTCACCTTCGGCAACGATGCGCCCGTGGGCATGTACACCCGCGAGGTGATGCCCAGCGTCGTGGCCGACCACACCACACCTTGAGCGTGGTTGCCCGCACTCGCCGCGACGACTCCTCGCGCACGTTCGGCGTCGGTGAGTCCGGCGATGCGCCGATAGGCCCCTCGGGGCTTGAACGACCCTGTGCGCTGCAGGTTCTCGCACTTCAGCCACACGTCCGCACCGCACATGTCCGACAGTGCGCGGGACGCCACCATCGGCGTCCGGCGCATCACCGGCGCCAACATCGCCACCACCTCGTCGATCTGCGCAGAGGTGATCACCATGGATCCGACGGTAGACCCCGTATCGGTCGCGCGCCTCGCTCAGCTCAGCGCGTTCTCCACGTCGCCGAGGAGGTCGGCGATGTCCTCGATGCCCACCGACAGGCGGACGAGGTTGGCGGGGACCTCGAGCAGGGAGCCCTCGGTGGAGGCGTGCGTCATGGCCGCCGGGTGCTCGATCAACGACTCGATGCCGCCCAGCGACTCGGCGAGTGTGAACACCTCGGTGCGGGCACAGAACTCCTGCGCCGCCGGGGCTCCGCCCGCGACGAGCACCGAGATCATGCCGCCGAAGCGCTTCATCTGCCGCGCCGCGACGGCGTGGTTCGGATGCGACTCGAGGCCCGGGTAGAGCACCTTCTCGATCTTGGGATGCGATTGCAGGTACTCGACGATCTTCTCGGCGTTGTCGCTGTGCCGGTCCATACGCACCGCGAGGGTCTTGATGCCGCGCATCGTCAGATAGGCGTCGAACGGTCCGGGGACCGCGCCGGCACCGTTCTGCAGGAACGCCAGATCGGTGTCGAGCTGCTCGTCGTCGGTGACCAGTGCGCCACCGACGACGTCGGAATGCCCGCCGAGGTACTTGGTCGTCGAGTGCAGCACCACGTCGGCCCCGAGCGTCAACGGCTGCTGCAGATACGGCGAGGCGAAGGTGTTGTCGACGACGAGCTTGGCGCCGGCGGAGTGGGCGACACCCGAGAGTGCCTCGATGTCACCGATGTTGAGCAGAGGGTTGGTGGGCGTCTCGACCCACACGAGCTTGGTCGCCGGGGTGATGGCCGCACGCACCGCGTCGATGTCGGAGACCGGGGCGACCGAGTAGCTGATCCCCCACTGGGTGAACACCTTGTCGATCAGTCGGAACGTGCCGCCGTAGGCATCGTGCGGGATCACCAGGTGATCACCGGGGCGCAGCGTGGCGCGCAGCAGCGCGTCGGTCGCCGCCATACCGGAGGCGAATCCCCGTCCGTACGAACCGCTCTCGATCGCCGCGAGGTTGCCTTCGAGGGCCTGTCGGGTGGGATTGCCGGTACGCGCGTACTCGAAGCCCCCGCGCATCCCGCCGACGCCGTCCTGGGCGAAGGTGGAGCTGGCGTAGATCGGGGGGTTGACCGCGCCGGTCAGCGGGTCGGGTTCGTACCCGGCGTGGATCGCCTTGGTACCGAAGCCCTGCCACCGACTCGCGTCGACACGACTGCGCTGTTCACTCATGACGATGCTCCGATCCGGGGTGAGGAGCTGACGAAGGCCAGCAGGTCGTGACGGGTGATGACGCCGATCGGCTTGCCGTCCTCGACGACCATCAGCGCGTCGGATTCGCTCAGGGCCTTGGTGGCCGCCGACACCGGCTCGCCGGCGCCGATCAGCGGGAACGGCTCACCCATGTGGGCCGAGACCGGGTCTGCGAGGCTCGCGCGGCCCTCGAACACCGCGGAGAGCAGTTCACGTTCGGTGACCGCACCGGCGACCTCGCCCGCCATGATGGGCGGCTCGGCACCGACGACGGGCATCTGCGACACCTCGAACTCGCGCAGGATCTCGATGGCGTCGCGCAGGGTCTCCGAGGGGTGGGTGTGCACGAAGTCGGGCAGGGCGCCGGACTTGCCGCGCAGCACGTCGCCGACCGACGGGTCGCCCTTGTCCTTGCCGTCGAGCGGGGTGCGCAGGAATCCGTAGCTGCTCATCCACCGGTCGTTGAAGATCTTCGCCATGTAGCCGCGGCCGCCGTCGGGCAGCAGGACGACGACGATCGCGTCGGGGCCCTCACGCTCGGCCACCTTGAGGGCCGCGACCATCGCCATGCCGCAGGAACCACCGACCAGCAGGCCCTCCTCGCGGGCCAGACGTCGGGTCATGTCGAACGAGTCGGCGTCGGAGACGGCGATGATCTCGTCGGGGATCGACGGGTCGTAGGCACTGGGCCAGAAATCCTCGCCGACACCCTCGACGAGGTAGGGGCGACCGGTGCCACCGGAGTAGACCGAACCCTCCGGGTCGGCGCCGATGATCTTCACGCGACCGTCGGACACCTCCTTGAGGTAGCGGCCGGTACCGGTGATGGTGCCGCCGGTGCCGACACCCGCGACGAAGTGGGTGATCTTGCCCTCGGTGTCGGCCCAGATCTCGGGACCGGTGGTCTCGTAGTGGCTCTGCGGGCCGGCGGGGTTGGCGTACTGGTTCGGCTTCCACGCGCCGTCGATCTCGCGGACCAGCCGGTCGGAGACGCTGTAATAGCTGCCCGGATCCTCCGGGGCGACCGCGGTCGGGCACACGACGACCTCGGCGCCGTAGGCCTTGAGCACGTTGCGCTTGTCCTCGCCGACCTTGTCGGGGCACACGAACACGCAGTGGTACCCGCGCTGCTGGGCGACGAGGGCCAGGCCGACGCCGGTGTTGCCCGACGTGGGCTCGACGATCGTGCCGCCGGGCTTGAGCTCCCCGGACGCCTCGGCGGCGTCGACCATCTTGACCGCGATGCGGTCCTTGGAGGATCCACCGGGGTTGAGGTACTCGACCTTGGCCGCCACCAGCCCCGATCCGGGGCTGACGACCGAGTTCACCTTGACCAGCGGGGTGCCGCCGACCAGGTCGACGACGTGATTGGCGATGCGCATGCGTCCATCGTTCCAGACCCGCGCGCGAGGTGTCGCAGGCGATGCCCTCGACCCGGCGAGCCCTCGGCCTTCGCGCCGGTTCGACCGGTCCGAGCCGATACGCTGAACCCGTGCCTGCAACCCGGCGGCGAGTGGTCCGCGATGTCACCGCGACGGTGGCGGCGACGGCGGGCAGTGCCGGCGCCGGGTGGGCGGTGTACTCGTTCCTCACCGGTCAGGCGCGCACCGCACGCGAGGTGATCCCCCACCGCACCGACAACGCCCCCAACGGTGACGGCCTCTATCTCCCCGACGGATCCGGTCCCGAACGCATCACCCCGCGCAGCGAGTTCGACCTGCACCTGATGGTGTTCGGCGACTCGACCGCCGCGGGTCTCGGTGCCGACGTCGCCGACGAGACACCGGGGGTGGCGCTGACCCGGATGCTGTGTCGCGAGAGCGGGCTCTCCGTGCGGTTGAGCACGAAGGCGATCGTGGGTGCCACCTCGCGCGGGTTGTCCGGACAGGTCGACGCGATGCTCATCGCCGGCGCCCCACCCGACGTCGCGGTGATCCTCGTCGGCGCCAACGACATCACCGCCCGCAACCGCCCCGGCCCCGCGGCGCGGCGGCTCGGGTCGGCGGTCCGGAGGCTCCGGGAGGTCGACGCGCACGTCATCGTGGGCACGTGCCCCGACCTCGGGGCGGTCACCGCGATCCCCCAGCCACTGCGATCGGTGCTGCGGCAGTGGGGTTTCCGGCTCGCCGCCGCCCAGGAGCACGAGGTGCGCGCCGCCGGCGGACGCCCGGTCCCCCTGGCCGATCTGTTGGCCAAGGAGTTCCTCGCCGCCCCCGAGCGGATGTTCTCCGCCGACAACTACCACCCGTCGGCGGCGGGGTATCTGCTCGCCGCGCAGACGATGCTCCCCGAGGTGCTCGCCGCGATCGGCGAGTGGGGCGCAGGACCTCTGCCGGACCCGCCCGAGGTCTCGGAGTTCGCCGAGAACAATCGGCTGGTGGTGCGTGTGCGCCGGCGCCTCGGATGGCCGGTCAGACTGCGCCGCAGGCGGGCCGAGGTCGCGTTGGCCGAGCGCTAGGTCGGTCGCGTGACGGTGATGGCGTAACGTCCGATTGGCCCACGCATCACCCACGAACTCCTGAGGAGCCTCGTCATGCCCGAAGCCGTCATCGTCTCCACTGCGCGCTCGCCCATCGGCCGAGCCGGCAAGGGCTCGTTGAAGGATCTCCGCCCCGATGAACTGGCCCGCCAGATGGTGCAGGTCGCACTCGACAAGGTGCCCGCACTCGACCGTGCCGACATCGAGGACATCCACCTCGGCATCGGCCAGCCGGGCGGACAGGGCGGCTTCAACATCGCCCGTGTCGTCGCCGTGGAGCTCGGCCTCGATCACGTCCCCGGCGTGACGGTCAACCGCTACTGCTCGTCGTCGCTGCAGACCACCCGTATGGCGCTGCACGCCATCAAGGCCGGCGAGGGCGACGTCTTCATCTCCGGCGGCGTGGAGAGCGTCTCCAGTTTCGCCGTGGGCAGCGCCGACGGCTGGCCCGACAGCAAGAACCCGCTGTTCGACGAGGCCATGGCCCGCACCGACAAGACCGCACAGGGCGGCGCCCCCGCATGGACCGATCCGCGCGGCTCGGGCCTCATCCCCGACGTCTACATCCCGATGGGCCAGACCGCCGAGAACGTCGCCTCCATGACCGGCATCTCGCGTGAGGACCAGGACCGCTGGGGTGTGCTCAGCCAGAACCGCGCTGAGGAGGCCATCAAGTCGGGCTTCTTCGAGCGCGAGATCGATCCGGTGACCCTGCCCGACGGCACCGTGGTCTCCACCGACGACGGTCCGCGCGCCGGCACCACCTACGAGAAGGTGTCGCAGCTCAAGCCGGTGTTCCGTCCCGACGGCACCATCACCGCCGGCAACGCGTGTCCGCTCAACGACGGCGCCGCGGCGCTGGTCATCATGAGCGACACCAAGGCCAAGGAACTCGGCCTCACCCCGCTGGCGCGCGTGGTCGCGACCGCGGCGACCGGCCTGTCGCCGGAGATCATGGGTCTCGGTCCGATCGAGGCGATCCGCAAGGTGCTCAAGAACACCGGGATGACGATCTCCGACATCGACCTCGTCGAGATCAACGAGGCGTTCGCCGTCCAGGTGCTCGGTTCGGCCGCCGAGCTCGGCATCGACCACGACAAGCTGAACGTGTCCGGCGGTGCGATCGCCCTCGGTCACCCGTTCGGCATGACCGGTGCGCGGATCACCACCACGCTGCTCAACAACCTCACCACCCACGACAAGACCTTCGGCATCGAGTCGATGTGTGTCGGTGGCGGTCAGGGTATGGCGATGGTGCTCGAGCGCCTCAGCTGAGCGCACCTCTCCCGCAACGCAGAGAACCCCGCACCCCCTTCGAGGAGGTGCGGGGTTCTCTGCGTCATCGGGTGACTAGTCGGAGTTGAAGTAGCTGAGCAGTCGCAGGATCTCGACGTACAGCCACACCAGGGTGACGGTGAGGCCGAGGGCGATGCCCCAGGCCGCCTTCTCCGGTGCGCCGGCGCGGATGAGGCGGTCGGCGGAGTCGAAGTCGACGAGGAAGCTGAACGCCGCCAGGCCGATGCAGACCAGCGAGAAGATGATGGCCAGCGGGCCACCGTCGTACAGGCCCAGGCCCGAGCCGCCGTTGAAGAAGCCGACGACCAGGTTGCCGAGGATGAGGACGATGACGCCCATCATCGCGGCGAACAGCATGCGGGTGAAGCGAGGGGTGACGCGGATGGCGCCCGTCTTGTAGACGACGAGCATGCCCGCGAAGACACCGAACGTGCCGAGGACGGCCTGCCCGATGAGCACTCCGGCGGAGATGCCGCTGACCGCGTAGTTGGCGAACACGAACGAGATCGCGCCGACGAACAGGCCCTCGAGCACCGCGTAGGAGAGCACGATGGCCGGGTTGTCCTGCTTGCGACCGAACGTCGCGACCAGGACGAGCGCGAGTCCGCCGAGCGCGCCGATCAGCAGCAGCGGCATCGCCAGGCCCTCGTTCTGGTGCACGAGGAAGTAGGAGATGATCGCCGACACGATCAGGACGCCGAGGGTGCTGGCGGTCTTGGTGACGACGTCGTCGATGGTCAGTGAGCGGGAGCCGACCGGCTGCCCGGGGCGGGCGTAGGGATCGACCTGCTGGGGCTGTCCGGTCTGGCCGAACACGGCTCCTTGGCCGGCACCGGCCATCCCGGTTCCGAACCCGGCATAGCCACCCGCCTTCTGGTTGTCGCGGAGGACACCCCGCATCACCGGATTGCTACTTTCTCGCACCGTCTGGTCCCTTCGATTCGTCTGTGATCTCCTCGCCCGTGACCGACTGGTCGAGCGATTACCCGTTCAACGACCGAGGTCGTCGGTGAGTTCCGGTTCGACTTTACTTCCTCTTGACCTTTGTCGCAGAAAGCCGTGTCGACGACACCCGCGTCCGCGCGCCCCGGGCGACAGGCGGGCGGGCCGGGGACCTGGTGATGCCCCCGCGACGCGGTGCCGAGTCGTCGGTCTCCCCCGGCGGGCGCGGCGGGGCGGGGAGGCCGGGTTCGGCGAGTCCGAAGCGGTCGTGCAGTCGACGCAGAGGCGCCGGTGCCCACCAGTTCGCCCGCCCCGCGAGCTTCATGATGGCCGGCAGCAGCAGCATGCGGACGAGTGTCGCGTCGACGAGGACGGCGATCATCAACCCGAGCCCGAACATGCGCATGAACGACACCTGCGACGCGACGATGCCCGCGAACACGATCGCCATCAACACCGCCGCCGCGGTGACGACCCGGCCGGTGCGGGCCAGTCCGTAGGCGACCGCGGTCTCGCTGTCGACCCGGGTGGCGCGGCCTGTGCGCAGCCACTCCTCGCGTATCCGCGACAGCAGGAACACCTCGTAGTCCATCGAGAGTCCGAAGGCGATGCAGAACATCACGACCGGCATCGTCGCCGCGAGGGTCCCGGTGACCGTCGTCCCGAGCCCACCGAGGTGACCGTCCTGGAAGATCCACACCATCGCGCCGAAGGTCGCGCTCAGCGAGAGCACGTTGAGCACCAGCGCTTTGAGCGGCAGCAGGATCGAGCCGGTCAGCATGAACAGCAGCAGCACGGTGGTGATCGCGATGACCCCGAGCACCAGGGGCAGGCGGTCGGTGATCGCGGCGACATTGTCGACGTTCTGTTGTGCGAGCCCGGTGAACAACACGGGGGTGTCGGCGGGGCGCGGCACCGCGCGCAACGCATCGATTTGTCGTGTCCCGGCCGAGGAGAACGGATCGAGCGCGGTCGAGATGGTGACGAACTGCCCGGCCGAGCCGCTCGCCCCCGGGTCGCCGCTGCCCTCCTTGCGGTTGTCGACGTAGGAGGCGGCGGCCGTCGTCACCGACTCGACATCGGCGACCTGTGACAGTTGCGCGGCGTAGGTCTCGATCGCCGTGTTCGCCGCGGCATCGGTTCCCACCCGCGGCAGCACGGCGGTGACCGTCGAGGACGCGTTGGTCTGGAACGCCGTCCGCAGCTGCTGCCCCACCTGATAGGTCGACGCCGACGACGGCAGCACACGTTCGTCCGGGAAGCCGAGCTTGATGCCGAGGAAGGGGGCGCCGAGGAGCAGGAGGAACGCGGTGATCACGACTCCGATCACGAGCGGACGCCCGAACACGACGCGGGTGGTGCGGTAGAAGATCGAGGTCTCGGGCAAACCCGGTGTCGGCGGCGGTCTGCGGAACAGGCGACGTAGGGGGCGGCGGACGTCACCGTCGTCGACGCGGTCACCGAGCACGGTGAGGATGGCCGGGGTGAGGACGAGGGCGGCGATCGCGGCGAGCGGGATCACCCCGAGACCGGCGTAGGCGAACGACCGCAGGAAGTACATCGGGAAGATCGCCATCGCCGAGAGCGCCAGGGCGACGGTGACCGCGGAGAAGATCACCGTGCGACCGGCGGTCATCATGGTGCGCAGCAGGGCCCGTGGGCGGTCGAACCCGTTGCCGATCTCCTCCCGATATCGGGTGATGATCAGCAGGGTGTAGTCGATCGCCAGCGCGAGACCCAACGCCGTGGCCATGTTGAGCGCGAACACCGAGACGTCGGTGAACGAGGTCAGCACACGGAGGATCGCGGCGGTGCCGATGATGGACACGATGCCGATCGCGATCGGGATGGCCGCGGCGACGAGCCCACCGAACACGAAGACGAGCAGCGCGAAGCTGATGGGGATGGCGATCGCCTCGGCGATGGCGAGATCACGGGAGGTCTGGTCGTTCACCTGGCGGTAGGCCAACGCCTCGCCGCCCACGGTCACGGTGATGCCCGAGGTGTCGCGGAAACGGTCGGCGATCTCCTGGGCGTGGCGGGCGCCGTCACGTTCACCGCCCAGCACCGAGAACACGATCAGGCCGGTGCGGCCGTCGGTGCTGCGCAGAGATGCACCGAAGTCGGGGTTCTGCCACAGCGACACGATCGGTTGCTGCACAAAGGAATCGGTGGACAGCGATTTCGTGATGTCACCGGCGAGGTTGGTGGCGGTGGCGTCCGAGCCGATGTCACCGTCGGCCGGCATCCGCAGGGCGATGACCACCTGGAGTCCGCCGCGACCGAACGCCGACTCGAGCATCTGGTCGGCCCGCGCCGACTCCGACGACGGGTCGCTGTAACCGCCCGCCGACAGGTGGGATGCGACGCCGATGCCCAGCACGCCGCACACGGCGACGAACACGACGGCGATCGCCAGGACGACACGGGGTGCGGCGGTCACCCGACGGGTCGAACGGGCGAGCACGCTGATGGCCTCCGGCTACGAGATCGACGCTGTGATCAATCGGTGGGGATTCGTCAACGTAGCAGCCGAGGCTGAGAACGCCGCGGGGCGCGAGTCAGCGACGACCGACGCCGTCGCGGGTGAGGTGATAGCCGCGTTCGAAGGCCAGCATCCGGTCGCGCTCGACGTCGTAATAGCAGCGCCGCAGTAATGAGTCCCGCAGTTCCGGGGCGACGATACGGCTGAGGCGGAACAGCCGCGGCATCAGCGGCGCCGGGATGTCGGCGATGAGCCGGTCGAGCGCTGCGCCGTACATCGGCGCCATCCGCAGGTAGTCGGGTCGGAACTCCTTGTAGTGACGCGAGTCCCGGTAGTGGACGTCGTAGACCTCGGCCAGCGCGCGGTGCATGTCCTCGTTCATGTGGGCCTGTGCTGCACTCACCACGCCGCCGGCCATGTGCCGGAATCGGCGACCGTCACCGATCTCGTCGCACGCACCCCACGCCGCCCGCCAGCGCGGTGGCACCGGGCCGTCGGTGCGATAGCTGTGCAGAACCGAGACATGCCGGCGATGGATCGCCGCCAGCAGGCGCAGCACCCACTCGGGCTCGGCGAAGACCTCGGCATCGACCAGGCGGAGCAGTTCCTCGGTGGTCAGCTCGACCATCCGGGCGAACCAGTACTTGGGGTCACCCTCGGCGGCGAGTTCGGCGGCGAGGTGCGTCTGGTGTTCGAGTTGCCGCCCCGCCTCGGGGCGCAGCAGCATCGCCGTCGAACGGCGCGGACGGCGTCGCGACGTGGGCCGACTGCGATCGGATGCCGCCGGCAACAGCTTCGACTGGGCCGACAACCCTGCGAGGGAGCGTTCGAGTCCTCTCCGCACGCCCGGTTCCGCGAGGGCACCCAGCTTGGAGACGAAGTCGACGTCGACGGTGTAGCGGACCGCGCACCCGTCGTCCTTGGGGTCGATGTCGATGCGGCAGCGGTAATTACGCAGAACAGCCGGGCTCTTGTAGACGACGTAGTCGAATCGATGCGGCTCGTCGGCCACGGTGACCACCTCGTGCACCGTGTTCCACACCGGGGTGCCGAGGTTGACCTCGCGCATCGCGCCGGGCCGGTCCATCCGGTCGTCCCCACCCGGATCCTCGACGGTGGTCAGCACCGGCGACCAGGTGTTCTTCTGCGTCGGGTCGGTCAGCAGCTTCCACGCCTGCTCAGCAGAGCAGTCGAGATCGGTGGCCATGTCGATGCGCGTCATGAGGTGTCAGCGTTTCCAACTGTTCGTCTGTACGAGGGGTGGGGAGAATGGTGTCGCTCTCGACGATCGAAGTCAAGATGTGTCGGAACCCCGCGGCCGACCGCTCACGAACTCGCCAACCCTGACACAGGCCCCCGGGGCTCGTCGAGCGTTTCCCTGCGCTCGGTGTAGGTCACAAGCAACTGTCCGACCTGTCGCGATTCCCGCTGCGAGTCGATGAGATGCTGTGTGTCAGAAAACAGGTGGTTACCCACAGCAACGGCCCCCATAGCCCAATTGGCAGAGGCAGCGGACTTAAAATCCGCCCAGTGTCGGTTCGAGTCCGACTGGGGGCACTTCTCCACACAGCGCACTCACGGTGCGCTGCGACTGCGATGATCACCCGATGCAGATGAAGCTCGAGCTCGTGATCGTCCCGGTGTCCGATGTGGACCGGGCCAAGGCGTTCTACGTCGACACCCTGGGCTTCACCCTCGACGTCGACGTGACGCCGTTCGACGGCGCACGGGTGGTGCAGGTGACGCCGCCTGGGTCGGCGTGCTCGCTGGGCTTCGGATCGGGTCTGGGGGCCTACGACGAGATGGCGCCCGGATCGGTGAAGGCGCTGCACCTCGTAGTGGCCGACATCGACGCCGCGCGAGCCGAACTCGCCGACAGGGGCCTCGAGATCGGGGAGGTGAACGACGTCGGCGGCGGCGTGCGGTACGCCGGGTTCGCCGATCCCGACGGCAACTCGCTCACGTTGCAGGAGATGGCCTGGCGCACCGGCGACGCCTTCTGACGGGGCACGACCTTGCGCTATGGTGAATAGCATAATAGCGTGGCGCCATGACCACCTCCGCGCTGTCGTTGTCGAGTCCGCTCACCCTGCCGTGCGGACAGGTGTTGCCGAACCGCATCATGAAATCGGCACTGAGCGAGGGCCTAGGCACCGACGACCACTCCCCCGACGTCCGGCTCGAACGCCTCTACGCCCGGTGGGGTTCGGGCGGCTACGGCCTGCTCGTGACCGGCAACGTCATGGTCGACCGCCGCTTCCTCGGCGAGCCGGGCAACGTCGTGATCGAGGATTCCCGCGACGCCGATGCGCTCACGCGATGGGCCAAGACCGCGAAGGACGGTGGATCGCCGATCTGGATGCAGCTGAATCATCCGGGACGCCAGGGCAATCCGATCACCACCGACGGCCGGACGGTCGCGCCGTCGGCGGTGGGTGTCACCATCCCGGGCATCCCCGCGCCGCGGGAGCTCACCGATGCCGAGATCCACGACATCATCGAGCGCTTCGCCACCGCCGCGACCGTCGCCGAGGAATGCGGGTTCGACGGCGTCCAGATCCACGCCGCCCACGGTTATCTCGTGTCGCAGTTCCTCTCCCCGCTGTCGAACCTGCGCACCGATGCGTGGGGTGGCGACATCGACCACCGGGCGCGCTTCCTACTCGAGGTGGTCCGCGCGGTCCGTGCGGCGGTGGCTCCCGGTTTCGCGGTCGCGGTGAAGCTCAACTCCGCGGATTTCCAGCGCGGTGGTTTCACCGAGGACGAGTCCCGTGCGGTGGTCGAGATGCTCTCCCGCGAATCGATCGACCTCATCGAGATCAGCGGCGGGAGCTACGAATCCCCCGCGATGATGGGCAAGCCGAGCACCGCCTCGGCGAGCACACGCGCCCGCGAGGCCTATTTTCTCGACTACGCCGCGACGGTTCGCGCGGCCGCACCCTCCACTCCGATTGCCGTCACCGGCGGATTCCGCAGCGAGACAGCCATGTCGGAGGCCATCGGTTCCGGAGACTGCGATGTCGTCGGCCTCGGCCGACCGACCGCGGTGGTTCCCGAGTCCGCGCACCGTGTCATCTCGGGGCGGACCCCTGTGCTCGATTCCGCCGACCTCTCCCTCCGGCTGCCCAGCCGACTCCGGACCTCGCCGAGCGTGAAGTCGATCGAGGGTGCACTCGACCTCCAATGGCACACCGACCAGCTGCACGCCATGGGCGCAGACCGCGAGCCGGATCCGCAACGGCCACTGCGCAAGACAGCGGTCACCACCGTCAAGCGCAACGGTATCGACGCCTTTCGCAGCAAGCGGGCCGTCACGGCCGGGGCGGCACAGCAGTCCGCGGTGCGCAAGTTCCGCCGAGAACGCCTGATCGGACGCTACTTAGCGAACCCGGCTGTCCTGGCGCTGCGGAAGCTGGGCGTCCGCACCCATCTCGCCACCGAACTCGAGACCACCGGCCGTACCACCGGACTCGCTCGTAGGGTGCCGGTCGCCGCCTCCTTCGACGACACCGGTGCGTGGTTGATCAGCCAACACGGGCGACGGTCGGGATGGGGCCGCAACATCGAGTCCGACCCCGAGGTGCGCATCATGCAGGGATCCACCTGGCGGACGGGTCAGGCGACATTCCGACCCGACGACGACGTCGTCGCGCGTTCGCGGACCTTCTCGCGCAATCCGGTTCTCGCGTCGCTGAACGCTGCCGGATTCCGCGCGCTGCAGAGTGATCCGATCTCGGTGCGCATCACCTTCACCAACTGACGCGCCGCGGGGATCACCGGTCCTGCGACGGCTCCGAATGCGGGTACTCGCGCAGGTACTTGGTCCGGCGTACGCGGGCGATGTGCTCCTGAAGGGTGCGATCGCCGCGGGCGCGGGCACTTGCGCGCAGCGAGTAGATCGCGACGCCGTACAGCACCACCCACAGAGCAAGCGAGATCGGCGCGAGCACCGCGTGCTGCGTCGCGATGCCGGCGATCCCGAGAGCAAGGCCCGCCGATCCCAGCATGAAGGCGATCCAGACCACCGCGCCCCACCGGGAGGCCTTCGTCAGGCGGGCACGGCGGCCGCGGGCGTCATCGGATCCAGAACCAGCGGTTCTCGTTGCTCGGGAAGCCATGGTTCCTCCTCGGGTGTCGAAGTGCGTGACCGGCGAACCACACGGCCGCCAGTACTGAACATAGCGTCCAACTTCACGCCCGACGCCGCTATTCCACCGCCGTGGCGCGATCCGATGACGTCGCTCACTCGAATCCGTGGATCACCGCAGCCATGTCGTCCTTGCCGTGACCGGCCTCCGATGCGGCCGCGAAACGCGCCCCGATCGCCCGCATGACCTCAGAGTTCATCTCGTTGCCGTCCATCGCGTCAGCGATGAGGCCGGCGTCCTTCTGCGCCCCGTCGAGCCCGAAGGAGGCCTCGAGCTCGCCCGTGATCATCGCCTCACCTTTGAGTTGTGCGTAGCCACAGTCGAGGGGCCCGCCCTTGATGGATCCGAGGAACTGACGCGGATCGAGATCGAGGTGCTGGGCGAGACCGACCGCCTGCGCGGTCGCCGTCGTCACCGACAACACCCACGAGTTGGCGACCAGTTTGAGCCGATGACCGTCCCCGGGTTCGGTGCCCACCCACACGGTCTTCGCGCCGATGGCGTCGAACACGGGTTTCACCGTGTCGCGGATGTCCTCCGGTCCGCCGGCGAGCACGGTCAGAGCCCCGGTCTCCGCGGGCTTACGAGTGCCCAGCACCGGAGCATCCACGTACGTCACATCGTGTTCCTCGGCGAGTGCGGCGAGGCGACGCGTGCCGTCGAGCCCGACGGTCGACGTCTGCACCCACGGGACGCCGTCGCCGAACGACGGGAGAACCTGCTCGGCGACCTCGGCGACCGAGTCCGCGTCGAAGAGCATCGTGACCACGATGTCCGCGTCGCGCACAGCCGATTCGGGGTCGTCGGCGACACGCGCCCCGACGTCGGCCAGCGGCGCGGCCTTCTCCGGGCTGCGGTTCCACACCACCACGTCGAGTCCGTGCCGGAGCATGCTGCGGGCCATCCCCGCCCCCATCAAGCCTGTGCCGAGCAATGCAACCGTGGTCATGCGCGTCCCCTCATCGTGTGTCGAGCTGGCGTGTGTCGTCCTGTGATGAGTCGACGGTGCGGTGACATCTGCACGCGCCGATCCATGACAGCTGTCACTGGTTCGTCGTCTCCATGGGAGCAACGGTGGTGTCCATGAGAAAAGTCCTCCGTTCGGTGCTCCACAGCCCCGCAGTGGGCCTGTACTTCCTGGCCCCGTTGATCGCCGAGTTCTTTCTCGGCGACTTCCCCATCGTCATGCTCCCACTGCTGATCCCTTTGAGCCTCTGGTACGGCGGAGGCGCTCTGCTGATCCGCGAGATCGTCCGTCGCCGCGGGCTCGGTTGGCGGTCCGTCCTCCTGCTGGGTCTGGCGTTCGCGATCATCGAGGAGGGACTGCTCACGATGTCGCTGTTCAACCCCGACTACGCCGATCAACGCCTGCTCGACCGCGGCCACATCGCGATGCTGGGGATCGGGGTGCCGTGGACGATCTTCGTGCTCGCACTCCACGTCGGGTGGAGTGTCGCGACACCGATCGCGCTCATGGAGACCGCCCAACCGGGTCGACGCACCGAACCGTGGTTGAGCGGGCGAGCCCTGCGTGCCGTCGTCGCGATCACCGTGGTCGGGGCGGTCGTCGTGTTCGGCACCAACTACCCGGCCTACGGGCACTTCATCGCCTCGGCCCCGCAGTTGATCGTCTCCGCTGCGATCGCTGCGCTCCTCGTCGCGATCGCCCTACTGGCGCACGGCTCGACCCGCGTCGACATCGGGCAGGCGCCGCGGGCAGGCGTCGTGGTCGCCACGACGATGCTGTGCGCGGGCGCCTTCCAGCTCGGCATGCATGCGCCGACCGCGGCGGCGATCGTCATCATGATCGGCGCCATCGCCGCGCTGCTCACCGCGGTCGCCGCCTGGTCACGCCGCACGGGCTGGGGTGCCACCCAGGTGTTCGCGGTCGCGGCCGGAATGCTGCTCACGTACTCCTGGCGCGCGTTCACCGCCGGGTACGGTTCGGGGACAGCCGATCTCGTGGTATCGCTGGTGAGCTACACCGTCTACGCCCTCGCCGCGGTGGCGATCCTCGCCACCTGCCTCCGCCGGATGACCGCCGCGCCGGTCGGCGCTCAGCTCTCGGCGTGATCTGCCGTCGAGCCGTCGGCGGCGGTGTCGGCCGCGGACTTGTCATCGACGGGCTTGTCGTCGACGGGCTTGTCGTCGACGGGCAGGGGCCGCGCCACCGCCCACACGGCGAACAGGGCGGCCACCGCGACCATGATGAGTCCCACCCAGAGGTTCGCCCGGGTGCCGGCCTCGAGATCGACGGTGTTGGCGTCGCCGGGTTGATGCGACTGCACCCCGAGGACGTCGGGGATGATCCCGGCGACGACCAGCACGATGCCGTAGATGCCGATCAACAACGCGATGATCATGCGGATGTCGAACAGCCGGGCGAGGATTCGCATCTTCCGGCTGGTGCTCGGATGGGGTTGCGTGGTGATCATGATGTGCTCCTGCGTGATGTCGAGAGGCCGGACGAGGTCAGTGGAAGGCGATGTTGAGGGCGACCACCATCACCAGGGCGATGCCCGCGAGCGGGACCGGTCGCTTGAACCACGCGTCACCGGCATCGGCCGGGTCGGTGAAGTGTGATGCCGGGGTCTCGGAGTACACCAGCCCCACGAGTTCCTTCACCGGCTTCGCCGCGGTCATCGAGCTCACCACGACGCTCACGATGATGTCGACGACGAACGCCGCCGATGCGGCCACGAACGGCATGCCCTGGCCCGGCAGGTTGATCACCCCGGTCTCGGACAGCACGAAGACGAACACCGCCGACAGCGTTCCGGCCACCAGGCCCATCCATCCCGCGGTGGGGGTCATGCGCTTCCAGAACATGCCGAGCAGGAACGTCGCGAACAACGGGGCGTTGAAGAACCCGAACAACGTCTGCAGGTAATCCATGAGATTCGAATAGCCCGACGCGATGAGCGCGGTGAAGATGGCCAGCACCGTCGCACCGACCGTCGCCAGGCGACCCACGGTGATGTAGTAGTTGTCGGGCTTGTTCTTCACGATGTACTGCTGCCAGATGTCGTAGCTGAACACGGTGTTGAACGCCGAGATGTTCGCCGCCATACCGGCCATGAACGAGGCCAGCAGTCCGGCCACCGCCACACCGAGCAGCCCATTCGGCAAGATGTCACGGATCATCAACAGCATCGCGTCGTTGTAGGTCACGTCGGCGGCGTTGGGCCCGCTCTTGAGCGAGATCATGTCGCCGATCACCGCGGCGCAGATCATGCCGGGGATCACCACCACGAACGGGATGAACATCTTCGGGATGGCGCCGATGATGGGTGCGCGTCGCGACGCCGACATCGAGTTCGACGCCATCGCCCGCTGCACCTCGACGAAGTTGGTCGTCCAGTAGCCGAACGACAGCACGAAACCGAGCCCGAACACGATGCCGATGACCGACCACACGGGACTGTCGAAGCCGCTCAACGCATTACCGGGCCACGAAGACATCTGCTCGCCGATGCTCGCCGTCACCTTGCCGTCGGTGGTGGTGTCGACGATCTTCTCCTTGAGACCGTTCCACCCGCCGACCTTGATGAGCCCGAACACGGTGAGCGGCACGAGCGCGGCGAGGATGACGAAGAACTGCAGCACCTCGTTGTAGATCGCCGCCGAGAGTCCGCCGAGTGCGGTGTAGGTCAACACGATCGCCGCGGCGACGATCAGCGACACCCACTGACTCCACCCGAGGATGACGTTGACGATGGTGGCGAGCAGGTACAGGTTGACGCCGGCGATGAGGACCTGGGCGACGGCGAAGCTGATCGCGTTCACGAGGTGCGCACCGGTGCCGAAACGCCGTCGCATGAACTCGGGGACGCTGCGCACCTTCGAGCCGTAGTAGAAGGGCATCATCACGACGCCGAGGAACAGCATCGCGGGGATGGCGCCGATCCAGTAGTAGTGCATGGTCGCCAGACCGATCTGCGCGCCGTTGGCCGACATGCCCATGATCTCGACCGCGCCGAGATTGGCCGAGACGAAGGCGATTCCGGTGACCCACGCGGGGAGCCGTCGCCCGGAGAGGAAGAAGTCCAGACTCGAGGAGATCTGGCTGCGCGCCATGTACCCGATCCCGAGGACGAACACGAAATACAGCGCGATCAGCACGTAGTCCACTGCTCCGGCGTTGAGCCGGAGCACGGAGTCCGAGGCGACGTTCATTCGACAGCTCCTTCGATGCACGAACAACCGGCTACGTGAGCCAGGTCACTTCGCCCAACAACCTCACACATTTACAAACAAATAGCAACACGCGCGATGTTTGATACTGTTCGGGTCTGATCGCCGACCGAGGGAGACCGGATGCTCGCAGCGCAGCGACGTCGACGGATCCTCGACGTGCTCGAGCGTGAGGGCACCGTACGGGTGAGCGTGCTGGCCGACGAGTTCGGCGTGTCGGAGATGACCGTGCGTCGCGACCTCGATGCCCTGGAGAGCGGAGCCGCGCTGCACAAGGTGCACGGTGGCGCCGTCGCCCGCACCAACCGCGGCGAGGAACCGTGGTCGGAAACCAAAGCCGCACAACAGCGCAGCGAGAAGCAGTCGATCGCCGCGGCGACGATGGACGTGATCGACGACGGCATGACGCTCGCGATCAGCGCCGGCACCACGACCCTCGAGGTGGCCCGCCGACTCCACGAGCGGTCCTCGATCACCGTGGTCACCAACTCGATCTCGGTGTTCCAGGAACTGACCGATCCGCACACCCGGCCCGGCCACGGCCCCGAGGTGTACCTCACCGGCGGGTCGCGTACCCCGTCGAACGCGTTGGTGGGCCCGATCGCCGAGGCGGCGCTCGCGGCGTTCCGCGTCGACCTCAGCATCCTCGGCGTGCACGGTCTCGACCGCGACGCCGGACTCACCACGCCGAACATGGCCGAAGCGCAGACGAACCGACGACTCATCGACATCGGACACCGCCTCGTGGTGGTCGCCGACCACACCAAGTACCAGGAGGTGGGCGCGCACGTGATCGCCACACTCGATCGTGTCGACACCCTCGTCGTCGACGACGGGCTGACCGCGGCCGCACGCGCCGATCTCACCGACGTGATCGACGACGTCCGCGTGGCGCAGACGCGGGGCGACGCATGAGCGACATCGCGATCCGCCCCGCCGACACCGTCGCCCACCTCGCCGACGGCCGTGACCTGTTGTTCTTCAGCCTCCCCGGACGCGACCCCCGTCCCGTCACCGATCTGCGACCGCTCCCGGCACGTGACGGCCTGCAGTCGGAGATCCGCCTCGATCGGGCCACCGGCCACTGGGTGGCGATCGCCGCCCTGCGCCAGGACCGCACCTACAAGCCACCCGCCGATCAGTGCCCGCTGTGCCCCTCGCCCTCCGGGAACGACAGCGAGGTGCCCGCCCACGACTACGACGTCGCGGTGTTCGAGAACCGTTTCCCCAGTCTGTCCGGCGCACAGCTCGATTCGACCTTCGTGCTCCCCGCCGAGACGACGGAGACGCCCGTGTCCGCGGTGGGGCATGGCCGCTGCGAGGTCATCTGCTTCTCCAGCGATCACCAGGCGTCGTTCGCGTCGCTGGATCACGCGCACGCCCGGCTGGTGGTCGACGCCTGGAGGAGTCGGACCGCGGCCCTGTCGGCGTCACCCGGGGTCGCCGAGGTGTTCTGTTTCGAGAACCGCGGTGAGGACATCGGCGTCACGCTGACCCACCCGCACGGCCAGATCTACGCCTACCCGTACCTGACGCCACGCACGCGGTCGATGCTCGATCAGGCGTCCCGCCATCGAGCGGCCCACGACCGCAACCTGTTCGACGACATCCTCGCCACGGAGATCTCCGACGGCGCGCGTATCGTCTCGCGCTCCGAGCACATGACCGCATTCGTGCCGTTCGCCGCCCGCTGGCCGGTGGAGGTGCACATCTACCCGCACCGCCGCGTCCGCGACCTGACCGAACTCGACGACGCCGAGCTCGATGCCCTCACCGACACCTACCTGCAGATCCTGCGCACCTTCGATGCCCTCTACCCGACACCGCTGCCCTACATTGCCGCGGTGCACCAGTATTCGTCGGATCCCGAGCAGGCCGAGGGCTACCTGCACATCGAGTTGATGTCGGTGCGGCGATCGGCGACCAAACTGAAGTTCCTCGCCGGGTCGGAGTCGGCGATGGACGCCTTCATCACCGACGTGACGCCCGAATCGGTCGCCCGCCGTCTCCGCGACACCATCGCCGAGGCCGGCGCGTGACCGTCGTCGCGTCGGCGCCCGGACGGGTGAACCTTCTCGGTGAACATACCGACTACAACCAGGGTCTCGCGCTCCCCATCGCCCTGACCGCACGCACCGAGGTCCGCTTCGCATCCGAGGACTCCGGGTGCCTCGTGGTCGACGCAGAGGGTTACGGGCAGCTGACGATCCCCGTCGGTACCACCCCCGGAGAGGTCGACGGATGGGCGGCCTACGTCGCCGGTGTCGCGTGGTCCCTGGGCGTCGAGGGGCGACCGGTGACGGGTGGGCGGCTGCACATCACGAGCGACGTCCCCGTCGGCGCCGGACTCAGTTCATCGGCGGCACTGCAGTGTTCGCTCATCGGCGCTTTCACCGCGGCCACCGGGGTGCCCGACCGACTCACCTGGGCGCGTATCGCCCAGCGCGCGGAGAACGACTTCGTGGGCGCCCCGACCGGTTTGCTCGACCAGCTGGCGTCGCTGCACGGTGTCGCCGACCGGGCCCTGCTGATCGACTTCGACTCACTCACGGTCGACCCGGTCCCGTTCGACCCCACCACCGCCGGCGTGACCCTCGTCGTGATCGATTCCCACATCACCCACGGCCATGCCGGCGGCGAGTACGCCGCCCGTCGTGCCTCGTGTGAACGGGCCGCCGCCGACCTCGGACTGCCGAATCTGCGCGCGGTGGCCTCGGGACATCCCGACGTCGTGCTGTCCGCGGTGCACGACGACGTCGACCGACGACGGGCGCGCCACGTGCTCACCGAGAACACCCGCGTCCTGCGCGCATGCGAGGCGCTGCGAGACGGTGACCTCGCGGCGGTCGGCGCGATGATGGACGCCTCCCACACCTCCATGCGCGACGACTTCGAGATCACCACGCCCGGAATCGATCTGATCGCGGAGACCGCACGCTCGGCCGGCGCGCTCGGCGCTCGGATGACCGGCGGGGGTTTCGGTGGATGCGTGATCACCCTCGTCGAGACGGCACGCGTCGACACCCTCGTCGCGTCGGTGGTCGCGGCCGCGGAGCGCGCGGGTGGGCCCACACCGACCGCGTTCACCGCGCGCGCCGGGCGGGGCGCCTCGGTCGATCAGTTGCGCTGATCGCCGCGGCCCGCGGCTCCGACGATGGACGCGAGGTGCTCGGGGCAATCGCGCATCAGGTTGTGGCCGCCCGGCAACGCATGTGTGGTCCACGCCGGATCGCTGGCCAGTCGGCGATGGGTCGGTGCGAACGGAGTTCCCTCCCATCCGGCCGCGAACACGTAGACCCGCTCGCCGATCGCCGAGAGATCCGCACGCAGGGTGATGCGCTGCATCAGCGAGGCCAGCGGATGGGCCGACGTCCGGGCATCGAAGAACGGCAGCGCCGGCACACCGAAACCCGAGGCGTCCACCTCGGAATACCACTGTCGCTGTTCGTCGTTGGTGAGCATCCAGCACGATTCGCCGTCGCGGGGCACGAACGCGTCGAGGTACACCGCGGCCGCCACCCGTTCGGGAGCCCGCAGTCGGTCGACGACTCCGGTGATCACCATGCCGCCGTAGCTGTGTCCGACCAGCACGAGCGGTTCGTCGGCAGCGTCGACGGCGAGCGCCGCGACCACGTCGTCGATGTGGGTCTGCAGGTTCACGCCGCGGTCGGCGAGGTGGGCTCGCTCGGACACCCCGGTCAGGGTGTAGGCGAGGACGCGGTGTCCGGTGGCGCGCAGTGTCGCGGCGAGCTCGTCGAAGCACCACGCGCCGTGGCAGGCTCCGGGTATCAGGACGTAGGTGGGTTGCTGGGTCATGGTCTCTCCCTTCCACCCTCCACGCTCGCCGCCCCAGATCCATAAGTCCAATACATCTTTGCTCTGCAAACCATAAGATCCCGCTATGGAACTGCGCCAGCTCCAATACCTCGTCGCCGTCGCGGAGGAATCGAACTTCACCCGCGCTGCGGACCGCTGCCATGTCGCCCAGCCGGCCGTCAGTGCCCAGATCGCGCGCTTGGAACGCGAGCTCGGCCGCCCTCTCTTCGACCGCAGTCGGCGCGTCGTCCGACTCACCGACGCCGGGCAGGCGGCGCTGCCGCATGCGCGTGCCGCCCTCGCGGCCGTTGCCGACGTCGCCGCGGCCGTCGACGAGGTCGGTGCCGTGATCCGTGGAACCCTGCGCATCGGGACCGTCGCCTCGCACGACGTCGATCTCGCGTCACTCCTGGCGGACTTCCACGATGAGCACCCCGCCGTCGAGATCTCCCTGAGCACCGACGATTCCGATGCCCTGATCGCCGGCCTGCGGGACGGACGGATCGACCTGGCGATCGCGTCGATCGCCGTCGATGACACACCCTCGTCCCTCGCGGTCGAGACCATCACCGATCAGGCGATCGTCGCAGCGGTGTCCATCGGCCACCCCCTCGCGGCGCACGAGTCGGTGGGACTCGATGAGCTCGTGGGGCTCCCGTTGATTGCCCTGCCGCGCGGAACAGGTCTGCGTCGACAGTTCGACAGTGCGTGCGCAGCCGCCGGGGTGTCGGTACGCATCGCCTTCGAGGCCGGGACCCCACCGGCGCTGACCGATCTCGCCGCCCGCGAGCTGGGTGTCGCGATCGTGCCGGAGTCCCTGGCCCGCGCTCGGCAGGACGTGGTGTGCGTCGAGCTCCGCCCACAAATCCGGGCCCGCCTCGTGTGGGCGTGGCGGGGCGACGGACGCGTCGACCCCGCCACCGGGGCCTTCCTGCAAAGCGCTCGCCGGCCCGACACGCGTCGGGGACACTGACCGGGTGACCCGACAACGATGGGCGCTGCGTGCGCTCGGTGCCGCCGCCGTCCTCACGACCCTGTCCGCCGTCGCGGCCTGCGGCAGCGACTCCCCCGCGTCCACCTCGTCATCCGACGGTCCGCCGGCGGTCAGTGTGAGCGGCACCGGCGAGGTGGAGGGTGCTCCCGACACCCTCACCGCGCAGATCGGCGTGGAGACACAGGCCGGCGACGTGACCGCCGCGATCGAGGCCTCGAACGCCGCGATCACCACCGTGACGAACGCCGTGGTGTCGGCGGGCGTCAACCGCGCCGACGTGCAGACCCAACAGGTGTCGATCACGCCGCAGTACTCCGGCGCCCTCCCGGGTGGGACCAACGCCATATCGGGCTACCAGGCCACGAACACGCTGCGCGTGACGGTGCGTGACCTGTCGAAGGCATCGACCGTTCTCGGCGACGCCGTCTCGGCCGGCGGCAACGCGGCCCGACTCTCCGGGGTGTCGTTCCGGGTCGACGACATCTCCAAGCTGCTCTCCGACGCACGGTCTCGCGCCTTCGCCGACGCGAAGAAGCGGGCGGAGGAGTACGCCAAGCTGTCGGGCAGCGACCTCGGCAAGGTGCTCTCGATCAGTGAGAACGTCAGCGGACAGGAGCAGTCGTCGACCGCCGATTCGGCCCGCAGCGCACAGAGTCTCGCCGTCCCCATCGAGCCCGGTCAGCAGACGGTGAGTGTCTCGGTGAACGTGAAGTGGGCCCTGAGCTGAGCCCGCGGGGTGCGACCGGCGTCAGAGCCGGTCGAGGATGAGGTCGGTCTTGAGGATGTCGCCGTGGTAGAGCCATCCCTTGCCGTCGGCGATCGAGATCGCCTGCGACCGTAGGTTCGACGCCTCCGACCGAGTGTCGACGGTGAACGAGAACTCGATCACGGTCTGCGTCCCCGATCCCGACGCCGCGGGCACCGTCAGCACCTCGATACTCGGTGCCGTGCCCTGCCACGATCCGCTGTAGACCTTCGTGGTCACCGGGCCGTGGGCCGCGGACTCCGAGAGCCGGTCGGTCCCCCAGTTCTTCGACGTCCAGTCGTCGAGTTTGCCCGGGATGTTCGACACCAGCAGCCCACGCGCGGTCGATTCGCCGGGCAGCGTGGTGCCGGAGTATGTCGACGCACTTGACGATTTGTCGTTGCTGAAACTGAGCTCCTGCTGCGCGTAGCCCCAGTCGACCTGCGCGTCGTAGTTGGTGTCGGACGAGTCGAACCCGGCCGAATTGGCCGTGTTGAGTGCGGCGTCCACGTTCCCGTTCGTGACGTCGAAACGCTTCTTGTAGTTCAACTCCAGGTCCTTGCCGCTCTTGTGGCGCAGCCGCACACTCCATCCCTGGCCCTTCAGCGCACGCGAGCCGGTGTCGAAGTACTCGTACGACCGCGTCGAGGCCGTGGCCGACAGACCGAACGCCGATCGCACCGCGGACGTCGGGACACCCGAACCGTCGATCGCGGAGGCGAGGAAGTCCAGCTTCACCTCGTAGTCGGGGACGGCATTCGCGTCGGCGTGGGCAGTCGCGGTGGCGGCGCCGAACGAGACGGCCAGGGACGCGGAGACGATCAGTACGCGCAGGCGGTGTCGGGTCATGGCCGGGACCGTAAGCCGCGCTCATGAACGGCCGGTGGTCTCGACGCTCGCCGGCCGTTCACCGCCTCGTCACCCGACCGTCGCCCTGTCTTGGTAGGCCTTCGCGATGCACACGGACCGAAAGACACTGTTCCGCAGCACCATGACGGTCGTCGCCATCACCGGGATCGTCGCGGCCGGTGCGTGTTCCTCGGACTCGACGGACACGTCCGCGAACGGGCTGACCGCCACGACAGGACAGCCGACCACCTTCACCGCGGCCCAAGTGCTCGCGGCCACAGGCGGCGCGACGCCCGTGCGCTTCGCGCAGCCGGTCCACGGGACCATCCGGCCCGCGGCGAACGGTGGCATCACCTACATGCCGGCGGCCGGGTACTCGGGCACCGACACCATCTCCGCCACCACGTCCGACGCGGTGTCGCTGTACCCCTCCGACATCGCGCCGCTGACCACGATCGGTGGGGTGCCGATCGGCGGGAGCGCCTTCGGTTCGGCGTTGACCGCCGTCCCCGGCAGCACGACCGAGTTCTACGGTCTCACCGACCGTGGCCCGAACGTCGACGGGCGCACCGACAGCGAGAAGGTGTTGCCGCTGCCCGAGTTTCATCCCGCCATCGGTCGCTTCCGTCTCGTCGCCGGTCGCGCAGAACTGGTCTCGACGATCACCCTCGAGGGCACCGACGGTCAGCCCCTCAACGGCCTGGTCGATCCCCAGGCCACCACCGGCGAGACCCTCGTCGATCTCACGGGTGCGGCGCTGCCGACGTCCGATCACGGCCTCGACACCGAGGGCCTCGTGGCGCTACCCGACGGAACGTTCTGGATCTCCGACGAGTACGGGCCCTTCATCGTGCACGTCGATGCCACCGGGCGGGAACTCGATCGCCTGTCCCCTTCGACGGATCCCTCCCCCGCGAGCTCTCACTGCGCACGCCGAATCAGGGCATGGAGGGCCTGACCGTCACACCGGACGGCACCACCCTCGTCGGCATCATGCAATCGGCGCTGAGGACGCCGGGACTGTCCGGATCGGCGAAATCGGTTCCGGTGACACGCATCGTCACCGTCGACCTCCGCTCGCGCGCGGTGTCGGAGTACCTCTACCCCCTGGCGAATCCGCAGAAGACGAAGGTCGCGGTCTCGGAGATCACCGCCCTCAGCGCGACGCGCTTCATCGTCGACGAACGCGACGGCAAGCTCGAACCCGGGGCCGACAAGAAGCTCTGGCTCGCCGACATCTCCGGCGCGACCGATGTCGGGCCCCGCTCGCGTGTGGCGGGAAGTCGCTACGCCCCTGACGCCGGCGGACTGCTGGTGGGCAACCGTCCCATCGAGACCGCGGTCGGTGTCACGACCGACACCGACGCCGTCGCGCGCCTGCGATCGATGGGAATCGTCACGGCGGGCAAGACACTCGACGTCGACCTCCGCGGACTCGTCACCGGACTCGACCCCTCGGGCGGCTTCTTCGGCCACGACAAGATCGAGGGCGTGACGGCCCTCGACGGAGGCAAGCGTCTGGCGATCTCGAACGACAGTGACTTCGGGCTCGCCGGACTCGCCTCCACCACACCACCGTTCACCCTCGAACCGAAGACCCTGGCGAACGGGCTCCAGGATTCCGGCGAGATCCTCGTCATCGACACCACGAAACTGCCCGCCACGACACGTGACACCGACATCTCGGTCACCGTGCGGTGACCCCCGCGGCCAGGGCCGCGAAGTCTCTACGATGGCGAGATGCGACGCATCGTGATCGCCGTGGCGATCATCGCCGTCGCGCTTCTCGTGGGCGGGTCGGTCACATCGACCTCGACCGACCTCTCCCCCAATCGACGAGTCGCCGCGGTGTTCGTCGGTGACACCGACCGACACACCTGCACGGCCGAGTCGATCCACTCCACCACCGGCGACCTGATGCTGACGGCCGCCCACTGCGTCTCGGCGATCACCGCACCACTGCACGTGGTGCCCGGTTATGCCGCGGGCCGAGAACCGTTCGGGTCATGGTCGGTCACCGCCATCTATCTCGACCCGGCCTGGATCTCGGGCCAGGACGACAACCACGACTTCGCGGTACTGCGCGTCGCCCCGCCACCCGGGAAACATCGCCGATCCCTCGAGGCCGCCACCGGTCGCGGCTTCTCGTTCCTGCCGTTTCGCGCGGGTGTCGGGGTACGGGTGATCGGGTACGGCGCGGGCAGCGGCGACTCACCGGTCGGATGCCGCGGATCGACCCGCATCGCGCGCGGGGCCCCGACCATCACCTGTCGCGGGCTCGTCGACGGGACGAGCGGCTCGCCGTGGCTGGTGAAACGGTCCGTCATCGGGATTGTCGGCGGCTTCCACCAGGGCGGATGCGTCAGCTTCATCTCGCACTCGCCGATACTCTCCGACGGTCTGCCCGCGCTCATCGCCCGCGCGGAACGCAAGGGACCCGGCGACACGCCGCCCTCGACGGTCCCCGACGACTGCTGACGCACCGATCGGCACGGTCGGTGCGCAGTTTCGGCACACTCGCGGGTAGGTATCGGCACGCTCGGCGGCGTCATCCGGGACCTCCGCCGAGCGTGCCGAAGATCCCCGCCGTGTGCGCCGAGACTCAGTACAGGTAGACGACCGCGTCATCGCCACCGGTGCAGGTCACGGTGGGCCCCTCTGCCGCGCACATCATCCGGGTGGTCTCACCGGTCTCCGGACTCGTGGCCGAGATGGGCCGCGGCAGCTGCCCGGGCCGGCCGCTGCGCGCGTAGGCGATCCGCACCTCCTCGGCGAAACCACAACTCGTCGCCGAGTTCCCCACCGACGACGCCCGGTAGAGGCCGGTGCGGGCGTAGCGGATGGGACAGGGTGTCGACCCGTTCGGTGCACCCGACGCCGTGGTGACCGGTGCGCGGGACGGCGACGAGCTCGACCGCGACGACGAGGACGAGGGCGGGGCCGACGGGACGGATGACAGCGTCTCCGACGACCCGTCCGATGTCGTCGCGGTGGTCGTCACAGACGCCGCGGGAGCACCCGTGGGGAAGGTCCCGGCGGTGCTCGACCGTCCGAGCACCACGTAGCCGATGACCGCCGCGAGACCGATCACGAAGGCCAGGGCGAGGATCCCGACGAGAACGAGCGCACCGCGAGAGGGATTGGGGCGCCGGGGTGGCTCGGGCACGTCGGTCATGGTTGCTGATCCTAAGGTGATCGGCCCGCGAAACGCGGCCGTCAGGTCCCGTCGGTGCGCCAGGAACGCATGCCGAGGATGACCATGATCAGCTTGCGGCGGGTGCGTTCGAACAGTTCGTGATCGCCGGTCGGATCACGCCGGTTCGCGTCGAGCAGTTCCGCGACCGCCTGCAGTATCACCGTGACGATCAGATCGGCCGCGAGTTCGAGATCCTCCGCGCCCCAGCGGGCCATCTCGGGAATGCGGGAGAGATCGATCGCGAGCTCTTTGACGAACAAGCGCAGCTCGGTGTCGATCGCACGTCGGATCTCGGCGACCCCGCCGTGCTGCTCACGCACGAGGAAGCGGAACTGGGCCTCGTTGTCGCGAACCTGCCGGACGACGATCGCCAGCGAACTCTGCGCGGTGGGGACGGCGTCGCGGGCAGCGAGGTCGCGACGACCCTCCCGCAGCATGGTCCGCAGCACGCGCATCGAGTCCTCGACGAGCGTCACACCGAGGTCCTCCATGGAGGCGAAGTGCCGATAGAAGGCGGTGGGCACGATGCCCGCGGCCTTCGCGACCTCGCGCAGGCTGAGACTCGAGAAGCTGCGATCGACGACGAGGGCGAGGGTCTCGTCGAGGAGCGCCGACCGCGTTCTGCTCTTCCGCGCCGACCGGCTCTCGGCGGCGTCGACCGCGGCCGGACGACTCGCCGACCGAGACGCGCCGGACGTCCGCGAGCTCCGAGACGCCCGCGTCGTCAGGTCATCTACAGGGCGCGGCACCAGGCAAGTCTAGGCAGAACCGCTGCGTCCACACGTCCGACATGGCCCCCGGGAGTGAACTGCGTCACATGCGCGAAGGGTGTGTGACGGCCCCGACCGACCTCCGCCCTTGACCACTGCCCACCATCGAGTGGCACACTATCGGTGTACAAGTGTTCACCGAAATTGCTCGGCCCGCCGCTGTACCCCACACTCTCCCATCCTGATGGAGGCACCGATGTTCGAACGCTTCCCCGCCTTGTTCGGCTCCGTGATCGAAGCCGCGCTCGCCCCCCACCCCGTCGACCGATATCTCGAACTCGTCGACCCCATGATCACGTGGAGCGATCTGCGCGCCAAGGTCGTCGAGGTCCGCCGTCCCACCCCGCGCGCCGTCACCCTGGTGCTGGCCCCCACACGCCAGTGGACCGGCTTCCGCGCAGGTCAGTACATCCAGCTGAGCACCGTCATCAACGGCGTGCGCCACACCCGATGCTTCTCGCCGGCCAACGCCGAGAGCGGTCGCGACGGCCGGGTCGAGCTCACGATCACCGCCCACGACGACGGATTCGTCTCCAAACACCTGCGCGATCACGCGAAGGTCGGCGACGTCGTCGGCCTCACCCCTGCCACCGGAGACTTCGTGCTCCCCGAGCAGCGCCCCCGCAACGCGGTGTTCATCAGCGGCGGAAGTGGGGTGACACCTGTTCTCTCGATGTTGCGCACGCTCGTCGCCGAGCGTCACACCGGCCGGATGACCTTCATCCACTACGCCGCCTCGCCCGACGACGTCGCCTACGCCGACGAGCTCGTCGATCTCGACCGGCTCCACGACGCCGTCACCGTGCACACCATCCACACCCGCCACGCGGTCGACGGCGCCCGCCACAGCGGTCACCTCACCGACGAGCACCTGACCGATCTGGTGCCCGGCCTCGCCGACGTCGAGGTGTTCGTCTGCGGCCCTGCGGGACTCATGGACGCGGCGCGGGAGTTCTTCGACGTCCGCGGCCTGGGCGATCGGGTCCACAGCGAGGCGTTCACCGCGCCGGCATCCTTCGCACCCGATCCCGACGAGCCGGTGAGCGGCACGCTGCGCTTCGCATCGTCGAAGACCGAATCCGACAACGACGGCCGCACCATTCTCGAACAGGCCGAGGCCGCCGGGTTGACCCCGGAGTTCGGTTGCCGCATGGGGATCTGCTTCTCGTGCACCGCACCGAAGAAGTCGGGATGCACGCGCAACGTGCTCACCGGCGAGATGGACACCGAATCCGACAAGCACATCCAACTCTGTATCTCCGCGCCGGTCGGCGACGTCGAGATCGACATCTGAGAAAGGACACACCATGACGATCATGCAGCTGCCCACCACCATCGAGAACGACACCACCGACACCGATGCGGCCGACCCCAACCAGCTCGTCCTGAGCTACGAGGAGGTCGAGGAGCTCGGTCGCGAACTGGACGAACTGCGTGCGCGCATCGTCGCCGACCTCGGCGAGCGCGACCGCGAGTACATCTACAAGATCATCAAGGCGCAGCGCGGGTTCGAGGTCGCCGGCCGCGGCCTGGCCTACCTCGGGTGGTTCCCGCCGGCCTGGATCGCAGGCGTCGCCGCGCTGAGCGTGTCGAAGATCCTCGACAACATGGAGATCGGCCACAACGTCATGCACGGCCAGTACGACTGGATGCGTGAACCGTCGCTGAACTCGCGGGAGTTCGAGTGGGACACCGTGTGCCCGTCGGACCAGTGGCGTCACAGCCACAACTACATGCACCACACCTTCACCAACATCCTCGGCGAGGACCGCGACATCGGCTACGGCATCCTGCGCATGGACCGTGACCAGAAGTGGAACCCCTACTACCTGGGCAACCTCGCCTACGCGACCGCGCTGATGGTGGGCTTCGAGTGGGGCGTCATGCTCCACGACCTCGAGGTCGAGAACATCGTGGCCGGCAAGCGCAAGTGGACCGACGTCAAGGGGCTCGTGAAGGGCATGTGGCGCAAGGCCGGCAAGCAGGTCCTCAAGGACTACGTCGTCTACCCGGCGCTCACCGGGCCGCTGTTCCCGCTGACCCTGGCGGGCAACGTGAGCGCCAACCTGATCCGCAACCTGTGGACCTTCTCCATCATCTTCTGCGGGCACTTCCCGTCGGGGGTGCAGACCTTCACACCGGAGGAATGCGAGAACGAGACGAAGGGCCAGTGGTACCTGCGTCAGATGCTCGGCTCGGCCAACATCACCGGTAGCCCGCTCTTCCACATCATGAGCGGCAACCTCTCGCACCAGATCGAGCACCACCTGTTCCCCGACATCCCGGCCAACCGGTACCCGGAGATGGCGCCCGAGGTGCAGGCGATCTGCGAGAAGTACGGATTGCCCTACAACACAGGCACTTTCAGTCATCAGATCGGGTCGACGTGGAAGAAGATCGCGAAGCTGTCGCTGCCCAATTCGATGGTCTCCGACGACGTCGAGTTCAGTGTTAAGGTCGACCGGCAGAAGCAGGACGTGGCCTGAGCGGTCGCGGCGCGGCGACGACGTGAGGAGGCGGTGACGATGGTCGGACGGTTCGAACGCAACAAGGATCTGCTGCAGACCGCCGTCGAGTCCACCGCCACCCACGTCGGCCGCATCGCCACCATCATCACCGGCGCCGTCGTCGAGATCACCCGAGAGATCGGGGATCTCGTCGCCGACGGCGTCGAGATGCGTGAGGCGGCGAAGAAGGCCGAGATCGATGAGGGCGACCTGCCCGAGATCGACTCGCCCATCAACCCCGAGGACCATCCCGGCCGCGACTTCTGGGCCAAGCGCGAGAAGAACTGACCGGGCAATTGTCCGACCCGCTCGCTACTCTCTGCGGGTGCACACACATCTGATCGGTTGCGCGCGATGACCCGCCTCCGCGGCCTGGCCACCGCGGTCCTCACCTTCGCGATGTTCATGGATCTGATGGACGTCACCATCGTCAACGTCGCGTTGCCCGCGATCCGCGACGATCTCGACGCGAGTCCCTCACAGCTCGAGTGGCTCATCGGCGGATACGTGCTGGCGTTCGCCGGGGTTCTGATCACCGCCGGCCGCCTCGGCGATCGCTACGGTCGGCAACGGGTCTTCATCGTCGGCATCGTCGGCTTCACCCTGGCGTCCCTCACCGCGTCGCTGGCCCAGAACGGCGAGACACTTGTCGGGTCCCGTGTCGGGCAGGGCCTGTTCGCCGGCCTGATGGTCCCGCAGGTGCTCGCCAGCGTGCAGGCGCTCTACAAACCGCGCGAGCGCGCGCCGATCTTCGCGATCATCGGCGTCATCACGGCATTGGCCGCGGTCATCGGCCCCGTCCTCGGCGGGTGGCTGGTCACCAGCAACCCGTTCGGGGGCGGATGGCGTGCCATCTTCTTCATCAACGTTCCCGTCGGCGTCATCATCGCCATCGCTGCGGTCGCCTTCGTCCCGAACACCAAGGCAGAGCGTCCATCTCCGCTCGATCCGCTGGGCGTACTCCTCGCGGTGGGCGGCATCCTGCTGCTCGTCTACCCGTTGGTCGAGGGACGTCAGCTCGGCTGGCCGGTGTGGTCGTTCGTGCTGATGGCGCTGTCGCCGGTGGTGCTGTTGCTCTTCGTGCTGAACGAACGCCGCCACGACGCCGACGGCGCGATGATGCCGCTGAGACTGTTCACCGATCGCGGGTTCACCGGCGGCATCGCGATCCAGTTCCTGTTCCAGGGATCGATCACCTCGTTCTTCCTCATCCTCGCCCTCTACGTGCAGACCGGCCTCGGGTTCTCCGCGATCGCCTCGGGTGCACTCACCCTGCCGTTCAGTCTCGGGGCGATGCTCGCGGCCGGGGTCGCGGCCGCACTCGTCTCGCGTCTCGGCCGGATCCTCCCCGCGGTCGGCGGGGTGCTGATCACGATCGGCACCGCGTGGACCATCCAGGTCCTCCGGAGCGAGGGCACCTCGTACTCGGCGTGGGACTCGGTGATCCCGATGGCGATTGCCGGCATCGGGCTCACGGTCATGTTGGTGCCGCTGCTCGACATCGCGCTGGCGACGGTCGACACCCGTGACTCCGGCGCGGCGTCGGGTGTCCTCGGCACGTTCCAACAGGTGGGCGGCGCTCTCGGCGTCGCGGTCACCGGCGTCATCTTCTTCGACGCCGCGGGCCGCTACAGCCAGCCCGAGCTCCTGCACGCGCTGAGCCTCGCCGCGTGGGTACCGATCATCGGCTACGCCCTGGCCGCGGCATCGGCGGCACTGCTGCCCCGCCTCGACGTCGTGAAAGAGCACCTGGCGTCACTGGACAGCGAGGACGCCGAGCCGGCGATCGCGTGAGACATACCCCCACATCTATTCCCACCGTCGGACATCGGCCCAGCGTGGCGCCAACGATTGCCCGGGGTGGACGGCCGCATTAGTGTCGGCCACGTGTCGAATCAGACTGTCCCCACCGAGCCCGCCGCACGGCGACGGCCGGCCGCGTTGACCTTCCCCAACCCGGTCAACGAGTACGCCGCGCGTTCCACGGCGGCACTGGTCGTGGTGCTCGCGATCGTGACGATCGTCGTCGACAACCCGATCCTCTACGCCGTGCTCGCGGCGGGATTTCTGCTCCGCGTCATCTCCGGCCCCACCCTGTCCCCCTTCGGACAGCTGTCGGTCCGCGTGATCGTGCCCCGGCTGGGCCTCACCAAGATGGTCCCCGGCCCGCCCAAGCGTTTCGCCCAGGCGATCGGCCTCACCATCACCGGCGTCGCTCTCATCCTCAGTCTGCTCGGCTTCGGCCTCGCCGCCCAGATCACGGTCGGGCTCGTGGTGATCGCCGCACTGCTCGAGTCGGCTGCCGGGATCTGCCTCGGCTGCATCATCTTCGGCTTCCTCCAGCGCCGCGGCGTCATCCCCGAGAGCGTGTGCGAGGCCTGCAACAACATCTCGCTGCGCTCACCGGCCTGACGCGCGCCTCTACGAGATCGAGAGCGCGATCCCGTCGAGGATGTCGTGCTCACTCACCACGAGTTCGGTGATCCCCGCCCGCTCGGCGAGCACCCGCGCGAGTTCGAGCGTCACCAGCGAGCCCCCGCCGATCACGTCGACACGGCCCGGGTGCATCGGACCCAGCGCGGCGCGGTCCTCGCGGGTCATCGACACCAGTCGCTCGCACACCTGGGTCAGATCGCCCAGCGCGATCCGCGATCGGTGGATGCGTTCGGCGTCGTAGGTGGGGAGATCGAGAGCGAGTGCCGCCAGCGTCGTCATCGTGCCGGCCACGCCCACCCAGGTGCGCGCCTGATCGACCGGCACCACGGCGAAGGCACGGGCGAGTTCGGTCGCCGCGATATCGCGCGCCCGGGAGACCTCATCGGCGGTCGGCGGATCGGAGTGCAGCACCCGTTCGGTGAGCCGCACGCACCCGACGTTCGTCGAGAACGCTGCCGACACCCCGGAGCCCGCGTCGCCGAGGACCACCTCGGTCGATCCGCCACCGAGGTCGGTCACCACGAACGGGCCGAGCGCCGGGTCGAACTCGCCGACGGCGCCGGCGAACGACAACCGCGCCTCCTCGTCACCGGTGATCACCTCGGCGACCGCACCGTCCGACACACGGCCGAGCAGCTCACGGGTCATGGCGAAGAACTCGTCACGGTTGCCCGCGTCGCGGGTCGCCGACGTGGCGACCATCCGCACCGCCGTGACACCGTTGGCCTCCATCACCGTCACGTAGTCGGCCAACGCCGTGCGCGTGCGGGCCAGGGCGCCGGTCGTGAACTCGCCGGTCGCATCGACACCTTCACCGAGCCGCACCACGCGCATCTCGCGGTGCACGTCGAGCAGGCCGCCGTCGTCGTCGCGGCGGGAGATGAGCAGTCGGATCGAGTTGGTGCCGCAGTCGACGGCGGCGACGGTGCTCACGACGAGCCCTCCACATCGAGATCGGGGAAGTCGGCGGCACGGGGCCAGTCGGCGGGCAACGCCGTTCCGCGCAAGGATGATTCGGCCGCCAGCGCCACCGCCTCGTCGCCGAACGGGTTCGCCCCCGGGCCCTTCGCCAGCGAATGCGCGATGAGCACATGCAGACATTTCACGCGGTCGGGCATACCGCCGCCGGTGAAATCCGTACCCAACGATTCGATCTCGTCACGCTCGGCGAGATACGACAGGTGGGCGTCGCGGTACCGTGCCGCGAGCTCGGTGTCGGTCAGCAGCCGCTGCGACATCGACCGCATCACCCCTGCCGACTCCAGTCGGCTCGCCTCGGCGGTCAGCCGCGGGTCGGTCAGGTAGAACAAAGTCGGGAACGGCGTGCCGTCGGGCAGCCGCGGCGCGGTCTTCACCACCGCGGGGGCACCGTCGGGCGTGCGGTAGCTGATCTCCAGCACACCGCGCGGCTCGCGCCCGAGTTGCGCGGCGACCGCGGCGAGATCCTCCTGCGAGGGCTGCCGGTGGGCCTGATCGGTCACTCCCGGTCTGTCCTCACCGGTCGACCGGCGTGGACACCGAGTCCAGGAGGTTGGTGTACCAGGCGTTGCCGGCGCGACGTTCGGCCCGCTTCTCCTCGTCGGACTTCGCGGGCGGTGTCGGGAACTGCATGACGACGGCCTTGTCACCGGGCATCACGAACTGGAGACGATCGCGGGCCTGGGCCTGGATGTACGCGGGATCGTTCTGCTCGTCGACCTTCGACTGCAGCTCCGAGACCTCGGTGCGCAGCGAGGTGTTCGCTCCCGCGAGCTGATCCGATTCCGACTGCTGCGAGAAGTACGTTCGCAACGGCACCGCGAGCGTCAACGCGACGACGCTCACCACCATCGCGAGCAGCACCGCACGTTTCGGGCTCATGCCCCGCACCAGACGCCGACGCGGACGATCGTCGACGACGGCCGTCGAGCCGACGTCCCGACCGGCCTCGTCTCGGGGCGAGCGGTCGATGTTGTCGTCGACCGAGGCCGCCGTGTCGAGAGGATCCGGCGTCACCGGGGTCTCGGCACGACGTGACTCGGTGCGTGCCCGGTCCATGCGCGAGCCGCTCACACGACGACCGTCGGCGCGACGTGCCGGGGTCGGGCGCGCAGAACCGCGCCCCCGCCCCCGTCGATCGTTGCGCCCGGTCATCGGTCGTAGCCCGTCACGGTCCGAGTCCTCCTGCTCAGCCCTCGAACGAGAAGCGCGGGAACGCCAGATCGCCTGCGTAGCGGGCGGCGTCGCCCAGGCCCTCCTCGATACGGAGAAGCTGGTTGTACTTCGCGACGCGCTCGCTGCGCGCCGGGGCACCGGTCTTGATCTGGCCACAGCTGCACGCGACGGCGAGGTCGGCGATGGTGGTGTCCTCGGTCTCGCCGGAACGGTGGCTCATCATCGTCTTGTAGCCGTTGTTGTGCGCGAGCGCGACGGCGTCGAGGGTCTCGGTGAGGGTGCCGATCTGGTTCACCTTGACGAGCAACGCGTTGGCGGCACCCTTGTTGATGCCGTCCTCGAGGCGCTCGGGGTTGGTGACGAAGAGGTCGTCACCGACGAGCTGCACCTTGTCGCCGATCGACTCCGTCAGCGACACCCAACCGTCCCAGTCGTTCTCGTCGAGCGGGTCCTCGATCGAGACGAGCGGGTACGACGCCACGAGCTCGGCGTAGAACGCCGACATCTCGGCCGCGGTCTTGGTCTCCTTCTCGAACGCGTAACCGGTTCCTGCGGTGTAGAACTCGGTCGCGGCGACGTCGAGCGCGAGCGCGATGTCGCGACCGGGGGTCAGCCCGGTCTTGCCGATGGCCTCGAGGATGAGGTCGAGCGCGGCCTTGGTGCCCGCGAGGTCGGGGGCGAAGCCGCCCTCGTCGCCGAGACCGGTCGAGAGGCCCTTGTCCTTGAGCACCGACTTCAGCGCGTGGTAGACCTCCGCGCCCCAGCGCAGCGCCTCCTTGAAGGTCGGCGCGCCGACGGGGGCGATCATGAACTCCTGCACGTCGACGCCGCTGTCGGCGTGGGCGCCACCGTTGATGATGTTCATCATCGGCACGGGGAGGATGTGTGCGTTGGGTCCACCGACGTAACGGAACAGCGGCAGCCCGGCCGACTCCGCAGCGCCCTTGGCGACCGCGAGCGACACACCGAGCAGGGCGTTGGCGCCGAGTCGCGACTTGTCGGCGGTGCCGTCGAGATCGAGCAGCGCCTGGTCGACGACGCGCTGGTCGTCGGCCTCGATGCCGATGACCGCGGGGGCGATCTCGCCGAGGACGGACTCGACGGCCTTGGTCACGCCCTTGCCGCCGTAGCGGTCGCCGCCGTCGCGCAGCTCGACGGCCTCGTGCTCACCGGTGGAGGCGCCTGAGGGCACCGCAGCGCGGGTGAAGGTCCCGTCGTCGAGGACCACCTCGACCTCGACGGTCGGATTTCCCCGGGAGTCGAGTATCTCTCGCGCTCCCACCTGATCGATCGTGGCCACGTGGCGCCCCTTCGTCGTCGCTCGACGGCGTCGGTGAGACCGGGTGTCGGTCACCGAACGCCATGTTCGGGTCAAAGACTAATGCCAAGCACCCCGTCGACCGGCGTCTGACTCGCCCGCGCCGACGACCGACTCGGCCAGGGACGGCCGCACCGATGGCTAGAAGGCGACGTCGACCGAGTAGGCGTTGGCGTGATCGCGGACGTCGAGCACGTATTTCATCGAGTTGTTGTAGACCATGACCGCCTTCTCCCACCCCTGCGGCGTGGTCAGGTCCCCACCGGAGACACACAGGTACCGCGCAGCCGACAACGCCGCGTCGTCGATGTTGTCGGGGCTCGCGACCCCGTCGCCGTTGGCGTCGACGCCGTAGCGCTTCCACGTCTCGGGGATGAACTGGAACGGCCCCATCGCGCGGTCGAGGGTGCTGTCGCCGTCGAGGGTGCCGCCGTCGGTGTCGGCGATCTTCGCGTTGCCCGACGTGCCGTCGAGCAGCACACCTCGGATCGGTGGGCGCACGTCGCCGTTGGGCGCGACCGTCGAGCCCCGGTAGGTCCCGTGCTTGCTCTCCACGCCGGCCACCCCGGCCAGGGTGGTCCAGGCCAGACCGCATTCGGGGTGCTGCTGTCGCTGGATCTCCGCGGCGTTGCCGTAGGCCTCCATCGAGGTCAGCGGGATGCCGGTCGAGGCGGCGATGGGTCGCGCCCAGGCCTCGAGACGGTCGGCCGTCCGACCGGGGGCGTTGATGTCGAGATACGGGACCGCAGCGCCCGGACCGGGCGGGACGCCGTCGGGGATCGGCGCCGACTGGCGTCCGGGGAGATCGATACACGCGCTCGCCATCACCGCCACCACCGGCGCCAACACCAGCGGTGCCAGCGTGCGTGAGCGACGGCGCGCGCCGACCGTCCACGGTGATCGCACTGGCCTGCGCACGGTCGACCCCTTTCTGTTCATCGGTCCAGCGTCTCAACTGCTCGGCGACATTTATCGTTCCCACGCCGCACGGGGTACTCTCCCGAAGTTAGCCTTACCGAACGTTGCACAGCCTTAGCTGAGCCCGGCCAGTTCGCCCGAACCCCGAAGGATCACGCCACATGAACTCCCCCTCCGTGGTGACCCAGTTGTTCGGTAGTGGACTCATCGGCGTGCGCGAGGGCCTCGAGACCGGGATCGTCGTGATGATCCTGGTCGCGTTCCTCGTCAAATCCGACCGTCGTGACGCGCTGCGGTGGGTGTGGACCGGCGTGGCGGCCGCGGTCGCCATGGTGTTCGCGGTGTTCGCGGGCATCCATTACGGCACCTCCACCATCTCCGGGCTGGCCGCCGAGGCGGTCGCCGGCGTCGCCTCGCTGGTCGCGGTCGTCATCGTCACGCTGATGGTTCTGTGGATGCGCGGGGCCGCCGCGCACATCTCGGGCGATCTGAAGGCCGGGATGGGCCGCGCACTCGAACTCGGCGCACCCGCCGTCCTCGCCCTGGCGTTCCTCGCCGTCGGTCGTGAGGGCATCGAGACGGCGCTGCTCATGGTCGGCTACGCCGAGAACACCTCCGGCAGCAGCTGGCCGTTGGTCGGGCTGCTCATCGGCGTCCTCATCGCGGTGGGCATCACCATCGGCCTCTACTTCGGCACCGTGAAGATCAACCTGCAGAAGTTCTTCACCTACACCGGCGCGTTCCTCATCGTCGTCGCGGCCGGGATCCTGGCCTACGGGATCCACGCCGTGCAGACCGTCGGCTGGCTCCCCGGACTGTCCGATCGCGCGTTCGACATCTCCTCGGTGTACGACCAGTCGTCGTGGTACGGAACGCTTCTCGGTGGCATCTTCAACTTCACTCCGGAGCCCACGGTGCTCCAGGTCGTCGCGTGGGTCGCCTACCTCGCCGTCGTGATGACCCTGTTCTTCCGCCCGCGTCGCAGCACCGGCCAGTCCACGGCCGCCGCACCTGCCGCACGCGTCGAGACCCCGGCCGCCCAGTGAGCCGGATGCTGAAAGGGAACCCGGTGACATCCAGGCTCATCACGACCACTGCCGCGTGCGCGGCGCTCGCTGCGCCACTGCTCCTCGCCGCGTGCACCGAGAAGGCGACGTCGTCGGAGAAGACGATCGCCGTCACCTCCACCGACAGCTCGTGCGACCTGTCGACGTCGGAGGCGCAGACCGGCAACGTCGACTTCACCGTCAACAACAACGGCGACAAGGTCACCGAGTTCTACGTCTACGGCAACAACAACCGTGTGCTCGGCGAGGTCGAGAACATCGGTCCCGGCCTCACCGGCAAGCTCACCGTCGAGATCGTCGACCCCGCCACCTACCAGGTCGCCTGCAAGCCGGGCATGGTCGGCGACGGGATCCGCAAGGACCTCACCGTCTCCGGCGAGAAGAAGGAGAAGTCGCAGGCGCCGGCCAGTGTCGAGACCGCCAAGCAGACCTACCTCACCTACGTCCGCGGCCAGCTCAACGGGCTGCAGGCACAGACGAAGTCGTTCACCGACGCGATCATCGCCGGCGACCTCGACGCCGCACGGGCGCAGTTCGGACTCACCCGCACCTTCTACGAACGCATCGAGCCCGTGGCCGAGTCGTTCCCCGACCTCGACCCCGCCATCGACATGCGGTGGGACGACACCGCCGACGGCAGTGAGCCGTTCACCGGCTTCCACCGCCTCGAGCGTTTCCTGTGGCCGCCGCAGCAGTCCGACGTCGGCGAGCAGGGCAGCGATGTCGCCGCCGCCGACCTGGCCAACAGCCGCACCGCCGACACCAAGGACGCGATCGACAAGGTCGCCGCCCAGCTGAACACCGACGTGGGCCGTCTCGTGACCGAGGTCGCCAAGCCCGACTTCACCTTCGAGACACAGTCGTTCGTGAAGGGCCCGCAGGCCCTTGTCGACGAGATCGCGGCGACCAAGGTCGGCGGCGAGGAGGATCGCTACTCCCACACCGACCTGTTCGACTTCGCCGCCAACATCGACGGCTCGGAGACGCTCATCGCCGATCTGCAGCCGGTCATCTCGGCGAAGAACCCGGCGCTGATGGACAAGATCACCGCGCAGTTCCAGACCATCCGCAACGACATCAACTCGTTCCGCTCCGGCGACGGGTACGTCTCCTACGACACCGTCCCCGCCGAGAAGCGGAAGTCGTTGTCGGATCAGATCGATGCCCTGTCGCAGTCGCTGAGCCAGGTTCCGGGGCTGGTGCTGGGTCAGTGACCGAACCCACCGCTCCCACTCCCGGACCACCGACGTCGTCTCGGCGGTTCTCCCGTCGCACGCTGTTCGGTGCGACGGGCGCGGGGGTGGTGGTCGCGGCCGCCGCGGGTGTCACCGGCGCCCGTCTCGCCGAGGGCGACTCGTCGTCATCGGATGTCGTGGCGTTCCGCGGGACCCGGCAGGCCGGCATCATCACCGAGGCGCAGGACCGACTCCACTTCGCCTCGTTCGACGTGATCACCGACTCGCGCGACGAGCTGATCGACATGCTCAAGCGCTGGACCTCCGCGGCCGAGCGCATGACCAAGGGCCAGGAGACCGTCGACGGCGGGGCCGTCGACCACGGTGAGTACAACCCTCCCGCCGACACCGGCGAGGCACTCGGGCTCGAGGCCTCGGCGCTGACGTTGACCGTCGGTTTCGGTCCCGGCCTGTTCGGACCCAGCGCGTCAGACCCGTCACGCGGCGATCGCTTCGGCATCGGAGACCGCAAACCCGCTGCGCTGAAGGATCTCCCGGGATTCGCCAAGGATGCGATCGAGCCGTCGCGCAGCCACGGCGACATCTGCGTGCAGGCGTGTGCCAACGACCCGCAGGTGGCGGTGCACGCCATCCGCAACCTCGCTCGACTCGGTTTCGGTGTGGTGAGCGTGCGGTGGTCCCAGCTCGGCTTCGGCCGCACCTCGACGACCACCGCCAACCAGCAGACACCGCGGAACATGTTCGGGTTCAAGGACGGCACCGCGAACATCCGCGCCGAGCAGACCGACGTCCTCGACCGGTGGGTGTGGGTCGACCCGGCCGACAACCCGGCCTCGGCGCAGTGGATGACCGGCGGCAGCTACCTCGTCGCGCGCCGCATCCGCATGGACATCGAGCCCTGGGACCGCGCGAACCTCTCCGAGCAGGAGGCCATCGTCGGACGCACCAAGGGCGTCGGCGCCCCGCTGGGCATGACCCGCGAGGACGACACCCCGAACTTCGCGGTCGCCACCTCCGACGGACCGACCATCGCCCGCGACGCGCACGTCCGACTCGCCCACCCGGACAACCTGAACGGCATCCAGATCCTGCGGCGCGGTTACAACTTCACCGACGGCTCCGACGGTTTCGGCCACCTCGACGCCGGCCTGTTCTTCATCGCCTACTGCCGCGACCCGGGCGCCCAGTTCGTGCCCATGCAGCGCCAACTCGCCTCCAAGGACGCGATGATGGAGTACCTGTCGCACAACGGCAGCGCACTGTTCGCCTGCCCGCCCGGGTTGAAGCCCGGCGAGTGGTGGGGACAGCACCTCTTCACCTGATCGGTACCGTGGACTCGTGGACATCGACCGCTGGCGCAGCCGACTCCCGGTCCGTCGATCGTCCGACGCCGAGATCATCGGCTGGACGATCTCGAAGGATCCCTACGCAGACGTCGTCGACGCGGTGAACCCCGTCGGACAGGTCGTCGCCACCGCGATCGACATCGCCGACGCCGCCGAGGTGTTGGCGGCGCGAGGGCTCGCGTCGTTGACCGCACCGTGTTGGGCGCGGGCGCCGATCCCGATCACCCGCGACACCGACTTCACCCGGCCGCAACCGGAGTGGCGGTGGCGGCGGGTGGCGATGACCCAGCTCGACGACAACGCCGTGTGGATCCGCGCCGCCTATCCGCACCACGCCGAACGGTTCACCGAGGTGCCGCTGCGGCTCCCCGCCGACGACATCCTCCTGCTCGACCCGCCGACGACCGACGAGTAGCCCTCAGTCGATCGACACGAACCCGCGACGCCAGTCCTCGGGATCGGGCGCGGTGACCCCGGCGGTCCGGAGAGCCTTCTCCGCGGTGCGTACCCGATCCATGAAGGCGACGATGCGGCTGCGCTGACGGTCCTCGAGACTGGCCTCCGGGTCGCCGGCGAGATGGGTCGCGAAGTGGATCGTCAACAGCGACTCCGGGATCAGGTCACGCGGGAAAGCCGCCGCGTCAAGACGCTCGATCACCTTCTGCGTCAACGCCAACGCCGGTTGCGACACCGCCACGCCGTCCAGCACGGAGTCGCGGGCCTTCTCGGCGGCCTTGCTCTCCTCCCATTGACGCAGTTGCGTCTCGAGATCGGTCTCCCCCGCCAACACACCGGCCGTGCGCGAGGAGATCTTCGCGGTGAACGCACGTGCGACGTCGTCGATGTCGAACGGTTCGGTCGGATCGTCGGAGGCGATCCGCGCGTGGAACAGCACCTGCAACAGGATGTCGGCGAGTTCCTCGAGAAGGTCGGCGCGGCTGCCGCCCTCGATGGCGTCGAGCAGTTCGTAGGTCTCCTCGAGCAGATAGCGACGCAGCGAGTCGTGGGTCTGCGCCGCCTCCCAGGGGCCGGTGCGGCGCAGACGATCCATCAGCTCGACGGCCTCGAGCAGTGCCTCACCGCTGCGCGGACGGGGCTCGGTCACGACACCGCGTGGTCGTCGGTGATCGTTGGACCGCGCATGTCGCGCGAGCCCGGATCGGATCCGTGGATCACCAGCAACACGTCGGCGACGACCTGGATGAGTTCGACGTCGCGCACCCGGGCGCTGCCGACCCCTGCGGTGCGCGGAACCGGAAGGGTGAGAACAGATGTCGTCGCCCGATACGACGATCCGGGGTAGATGCGCTTGATCCGGATCTGCTGGCTGTCGAGCAGGGACACCTGCGCGATCTTGACCTGCGTACCGGCCATCCCGATCTCGGTGACGCCGAGTTCGCGCGCCAGCAGACGCAGTTTGGCCACCGACACCAGGCGCGACACCTCCGCGGGCAGCGGACCATAGCGGTCGAGGAGTTCGTCGACGATCGAGGTGATGTCCGACTCGTCGAGTGCTGCCGCCAGTTTGCGGTAGGCCTCGAGGCGCAGACGGTCGGAGTCGACGTAGTCGGCCGGGATGTGGGCGTCGACCGGCAGGTCGATGCGGACCTCGCGGTTCTCCTCCGACATGATCGGCTTGCCGTCGGCCGCAGCGCGATAGGCCTCCACGGCCTCGCCGACCAGCCGGACGTAGAGGTCGAAACCCACCCCGGCGACGTGTCCGGACTGCTCGGCCCCCAATACGTTTCCCGCACCGCGGAGCTCCAGGTCCTTGAGCGCGACGGCCATACCGGCACCGAGTTCGTTGTTCTGCGCGATGGTGGCCAGCCGGTCGTAGGCCGTCTCGGTGAGCGGCTTCTCGGGGCTGTAGAGGAGGTAGGCGTACCCGCGTTCGCGACTGCGACCCACGCGGCCGCGCAACTGGTGGAGCTGCGAGAGACCCAGCGCCTCGGCGCGGTCGACGATGAGTGTGTTCGCGTTGGAGATGTCGAGACCGGTCTCGATGATCGTCGTGCAGACGAGGACGTCGAACTCGCGGTTCCAGAAGCCGGCGACGGTGCGTTCGAGCTGCTCCTCGCCCATCTGGCCGTGCGCGACCACGACCCTCGCCTCGGGCACCATATCCTGGATGTTCTTGGCGGCCTTGTCGATCGAGCTCACCCGGTTGTGCACGAAGAACACCTGGCCGTCGCGCAGCAGTTCACGTCGGATCGCCGCGGCGACCTGCTTGGGTTGATAGGCGCCGACGTAGGTGAGCACCGGGTGGCGTTCCTCGGGTGGCGTGAGGATGGTCGACATCTCGCGGATGCCCGCCATCGACATCTCCAGGGTGCGTGGGATCGGTGTCGCCGACATCGTCAGCACGTCGACGTGGGTCCGCAGCGCCTTGATGTGTTCCTTGTGTTCGACGCCGAAACGCTGCTCCTCGTCGACGATCACGAGTCCGAGGTCCTTCCACCGGACCGCGGTCTGCAGCAGTCGGTGGGTGCCGACCACGATGTCGACGCCGCCCTCGGCCATCGAGTCGATGATCTCGCGCGACTCCTTGGCGTCGGTGAAACGCGACAGCCCGCGGATGGTCACCGGGAACCCCGCCATGCGTTCGGTGAAGGTCTGCAGATGCTGTTGCGCCAGAATGGTCGTCGGCACCAGCACGGCGACCTGTTTGCCGTCCTGCACCGCCTTGAACGCGGCGCGCACCGCGATCTCGGTCTTGCCGTAGCCCACGTCGCCGACGATGACGCGGTCCATCGGGACCGCCTTCTCCATGTCGGACTTGACCTCGCCGATCACCGTCATCTGATCGACGGTCTCGGTGAAACCGAAGGCGTCCTCCATCTCGGTCTGCCACGGGGTGTCGGGGGCGAAGGCGTGCCCCGGTGCGGCGTGGCGCGCGGCGTAGAGCGCGACGAGCTCACCGGCGATCTCGCGAACGGCCTTGCGCGCCTTGCGCTTGGTGTTCTGCCAGTCCGATCCGCCGAGCTTCGACAGCGACGGCTGCTCGCCGCCGACGTAGCGGGAGAGCTGGTCGAGGGAGTCCATCGGCACGAACAGGCGGTCACCGGGGTGGCCACGCTTGCTGGGTGCGTACTCGATCACCAGGTACTCACGGCGCGCACCGGCGACGGTGCGTTCGATCATCTCGACGAACTTGCCGATGCCGTGTTGATCGTGGACGACCATGTCGCCGGCGGTCAGCGCCAGCGGGTCGACCTGGTTGCGGCGCTTGGCCGGCAGTCGCTTGCCCTCGCGGGCTCCGGCGACCCTCGACCCGGTGAGGTCGGCCTCGGAGACGATCACCAGGCCCGCATCGGGACAGATCAGCCCGTGCCGCAACGTCCCACAGAGGATGGAGACGATGCCGGGTTCCGGTGTCGACCCGATGTCGCCGATCGTCGCGGGGACCTCCGCCTCACCGAGGCGTTCGAGGTAGCGCTGGGCGGTTCCCCGTCCGGCGACGACGATCGTCGCACGGCCACCGGTGGTGACGTGCGCGCGCAACGAGGCGAACGTCGTCGCGAGCTCGGTCTCCGACCCGCGGGGCGCGGGCCCCGGGGCGAGATCGAGGCGCACGGTCGTCTCGTCGTCGATGTCGGGTGCGGTCTCGAGCGGACTCATCGTCCACCACGGTCGACCCGCGGCGACGGTGGTCTCCTGGACCTCCGCGAGGGGCCGATAGCTGCTGGCCTGCAGGTCGATCCCGCCGAGACCGTTGCCGTCCCCGGCGTTCGAGTCGAGCGGTGCGTCACCCCCCATCGACGCCGCCGTCCACGACGCCTCGAGGAACTCCGCTCCGGTCTTCGCGAGGTCGGCGGCGCGGGTGCGCACCTTCTCGGGGTCGAGAACGAGGACGTGTGTGCCCTCGGGCATCACCTCGGTGAGCAACTGCATCTGTCCACCCACGAGGACCGGGATGAGCGCCTCCATGCCCTCGGCCGGCATGCCCTCGGACAGTTTCGTGAGCATCTCGGTGAGCGATCGATCGGCGCCCTCGGTGTCGATCAGCTCGGCGGCACGGGCCCGCACGGCGTCGGTCAGGATCAGTTCACGACACGGGTGCACGTGCACCACCGAGGCGTCGACCTCGGGCTGGCTGCGTTGGTCGGCGACGGAGAACGCGCGCTGCTCGGTGATCTCATCACCCCAGAACTCCACGCGCACCGGGAGATCGGAGGTCGTGGGGAACACGTCGAGGATGCCGCCGCGGACCGCGAACTCGCCGCGCTTGCCGACCATGTCGACGCGTTCGTAGGCCAGCTCCACCAGCCTCGCGAGAAGGGCGTCGAAATCGAACTCCGCGCCCTCACGCAGGGTGATGGGGTCGGTGTCGCCCACGCCCGGCGCCATGGGCTGCACCAGCGACCGCACCGTGGTGACGACCACCGTCAGCGGCGGGCCGTAGGCGGCGTCCTCGGGGTGGGCCAGGCGATGCAGCACCTGGAGTCTCGCACCGACGGTGTCGGCGCTGGGCGAGAGTCGTTCGTGCGGCAGCGTCTCCCACGACGGGAACTGCGCGACCGCGTCGCCGATCATCTGGCGTAGTTCGGCCGTCAGGTCGTCCGCCTCGCGGCCGTTGGCCGACACCACCAACAGCGGACCCGAGGGCACCGCGGGATCGTCGCCCGGCTGGGCCGCCGCGGCGAGGACGAAAGGCCGCGCCGAGTCGGGACCGGTGATGTCGAGTGCGCGACGCCCGCGCAGCGCGCGGATGCCGGCGATCGCCGCATCGCCACACGCGACGGCGGCGAGTCCGGCGAGCGGATCGACGGGGGCCGGATCGGCGGGGCGCGCATCGACGGACGAAAGAGGAGATGCCACCACACGATGGTATTCGTCGGGGTTCCGCAGTCGGGCCTCGGCGGGTGAGGATGGTGACGTGCATCCCCCTCACCACGATCACGCAACGAACGATCACACAGCGGACGATCACACCGTGACGACCGTCGAGCAACTGCGGTCCATCGTGGGTCACCCGAACGAACGGGTCGCCACCAAGGTCCGCGACCGACTCACCGACGTGCACCGCGAGTGGATCGCGCAGTCGCCGTTCGTGGTCGTGTCGACCACCGGTGAGGGCGGCGCCGTCGACGTCTCGCCCAAGGGCGACCCCCCGGGGTTCGTGCGCGTCCTCGATGACACCACCATCGCCATCCCCGAGCGGCCGGGCAACAAGCGGGTCGACGGCTACCTCAACGTCCTGACCGATCCACACGTCGGGACACTCTTCGTGGTCCCCGGTCGCGGCGACACGTTGCGCGTCAACGGCACCGCCCGCATCGTCTCCGACGCCGACTACTTCGACGACATGGTCGTCTCCGGGAACCGCCCGATCCTGGCGTTGGAGATCAGCGTCGAGGAGACGTTCTTCCACTGCGCGAAGGCGTTCATGCGGTCGAAGCTGTGGGACACCGACACCTGGCATCCCGACGACCTGCCGAGCGTCGCCGAGATCAGCCACGCGGTGATGCTGAGCCCGGGGCTCGCCGAACTCGAGCGGCACTACGCCGAGGAGAACTACCGGCGCATGCTCTACTGACGCCCCGGGTCGCCACGGCGTGTGCAGTGGCGGACGACGGTCGTCGTATCGTGACGCCATGACCTGGACCGCAGCGCGACTCCCCCGTCTCGACGGCGTCACGGTGGTCGTCACCGGGGCGACCCGCGGGCTGGGCGTCGCGACCGCCCGCGGAGCGGCCGCCGCCGGCGCCACCGTGATCGTCGCCGGGCGCGACCACGACGCCGCCGATGCCGTCGCCCGTTCGCTCGGCGGATCGAGCAGAGCGGCCACCCTCGACCTGACAGATCGCGCGTCGATCGAGCGGTTCGCCGACTCGGTCGGCGAGATCGACATCCTGGTCCACAACGCCGGTGTGCTGCCCACCTCGCGGGTCGAGACCGCCGACGGTTTCGAGTCCGCGCTCGCGACGAACGTCCTCGGGCCGTTCGTCCTCACCAACCTGCTCGCCGACCGGATCCGCGGGCGGATCGTGGCCGTCAACTCCACCGTCCACTCCGCCGGCCGCATCGACTTCACCGATCTGCACTTCGAGCGTCGCGCGTTCTCGGGCGCCCGCGCCTACGCGCAGTCGAAGCTGGCCCAGGCCCTGTGGATGTTGGCGCTCGACCGCCGCCTTCGCGCCGCGCGGTCGGAGGTGACGACCGCGATGGCCCATCCGGGCTGGGCGGCGACCGAGATGACCGGGGTGACCCGTGTCGCCGCCGTCGATGCGTTGGTGACGTGGCTGGGCAACACGATCGCGAACACCGCCGTCGCCGGAGCGGCCTGCAGCCTCTACGCCGCGGCGATGCCGATCCCGTCGGGGAGTTTCGTCGGCCCCGACGGGTTCCTCGGGATGCGCGGTGCGCCCACGCTCGTCGGACGATCCACGCAGGCCGCTGATCCCGTTCTCGCCGAACGCTTCTGGGAGACCGCCGCCGCCCTGACCGGATCGGAGCTGTCGGCATGACCGCCACCGTGCGTACCGCCACCTCGGCCGACTGCCCCCAGATCGCCGAGATCTACCGCCACTACGTCGAGAACTCGGTGATCACCTTCGATTACGAGTCCCCCTCGGTCGACGACTGGGAAGAACGCCTCGCCGCGATCACCGCGCGAGGTCGGCCGTTCGTCGTCGCGGTGGAGCCCGACGACACCGGTGCCGACACGGTGCTCGGTTACGCCTATCTCGGCGAGTTCCGCACCAAACACGCCTACGACTGGACCACCGAGGACTCGATCTACCTCCGCCCCGACGTTACGGGCCGCCGCCTGGGCTCCACGTTGCTCGAGGCGTTGCTCACCGGCCTCGACCCGTCGTCGGTGCGTCGCGTGGTCGCGGTGATCTCGATCATCTCCTCCGACGTCTCGATCCGCCTGCACCAGCGGTTCGGCTTCGTGCAGACCGGTGTGCTGCAGAGCATCGGGTACAAGAACGGTCGGTGGATCGACTGCGCAGTGCTGCAGTACACGGTCCCGGGAACAGAATCGGACTCTGGTCCGTTTTCTCCGTCATGAGTATCGCGAGTCCCGTCCGCACCCCCGCACTGTTCATCAGTCACGGGGCGCCACCGCTGCTCGACGACGAGCGCTGGGTCGGCGAGCTGGCCGCCCTGGCCACGGCGCTGCCCCGGCCCACGGCCATCCTGGTGGTGTCCGCGCACTGGGAGTCGGCTCCGCTCACCATCGGGTCCACCGACCCCCGCACGCCGCTCACCTACGATTTCTGGGGATTCGAGCAGCGCTTCTACGACATCACCTACGCCCCGCCCGGCGCGACCGACCTCGCGCAGCGCGTGACGGCACTGATGCCCGACCCGATGGTCGTCCATCACGATGCGCAGCGGCGACTCGATCACGGGGCCTTCGTACCCCTGACGGTGATGTACCCCGACGCCGACATCCCGGTGGTACAGATCTCCCTGCCGACCCTCGACCCGACCGCCCTCATAGGACTGGGTCGTCGACTGCGCGAACTGCGCGACGAGGGCGTGCTGATACTCGGGTCCGGTTTCACCACCCACGGGCTCCCGTTCCTCACCGACCCGCGGCCCGACGCCGTCGCGCCGGGATGGTCGCAGGAGTTCGACGCGTGGACCGCGGAACGCTTCGCTGCCGGCGATGTCGATGGGCTGATCGACTTCCGCAACCGTGCGCCGGGAATGCCGTACGCGCACCCCACGATCGAGCACTTCGCGCCGCTGTTCGTGACCCTCGGGGCGAGCGACGACCCCGGCCAGATCCCCGATCAGGTGATCGACGGATTCTGGATGGGGTTGTCCAAACGCAGTGTGTCGCTGGCCTGATCAGCCCTCGGCGTCGTTCTCCGGGTTCTCGCGCGCGGTGCCGTCCGACGTGATCGGTTCGTGAGCGCTGTCGGCGAGTTCCGGTGAGATCTCGAGGTTGGTGAGCCCGTTCCAGCAGAGGTTCACCAGGTGTGCCGCCACGACCTCCTTCGCGGGTTCGCGGACATCGAGCCACCACTGGGCGGTCACCGAGACCATCCCGACGAGAGCCTGGGCGTAGAGCGGGGCGAGCCCCGCGTCGAACCCGCGGCGCTCGAAATCGCCGGCCAGGATGTGTTCCACCTGGCTGATGGCGTCGTTGAGCAGGCTCGAGTACTTCGCGTCGGCGCCACCGCCATGGCTGCCGTGCACCAGGATCCGGAAGCCGTCGGTGCGGTCCTCCATGTAGGTCAGCAGGGCGAGGGCGACACTCTCCACACGCTGTCGCGAGCGATTGGTGGTGAGCGACAGCGTCACCATCTCGAGCAGCGTCTCCATCTCGCGATCGACGATGACCGCGTACAGACCCTCCTTGCCTCCGAAGTGTTCGTAGACAACGGGTTTCGACACCGCGGCTCGCTGTGCGATCTCCTCGACCGACGTTCCCTCGAAGCCACGTTCGGCGAACAGGCCGCGCGCGACCTCGATGAGTTGAAGGCGTCGTTGCGGGCCGGTCATCCGCGTCCGCGGCGCCGCCCGGACGTCCTTCTCGGTGTCGGCCGGTCTGTCGACTGCCATGTCATCACCCCACCCGTGTAGGCGCCGACAGTGCGGATCGACGCTGATCGCTTGCCCCGATCTTCCCATCTCCGATCCCACGCAGGGCCGATCGCACTACTTTCGACCCATGATGGATCTCGTCGAGATCTCCGACCGCATGGAGATCACCGCACTGATCACCGACTACTCGACCGCCGTCGACACCCGCGACTTCGACCGGCTGCGCGAGTTGTTCACCCCCGAGGCGGTGATCGACTACTCCCCGGTCGGCGGCGCGGTGGGAACCACCGAACAGGTGGTGCCGTGGCTGCGTGAGAACCTCGCCCTGTTCTCCGACTACCAACACCTCAACGGCAACCACTCGATCACCCTCGACGGCGACACCGCCTCGGCGACCACGATGTGCTTCAACCCGATGGTCGTCGCCGGAGGCGAGAAGCAGCAGATGCTGCTCGTCGGGGTCTGGTACCACGACACCTTCGCCCGCATCGACGACACATGGCGCTTCACCGGGCGACGCGAACAGAAGAGCTTCATGCACGCCGTCTGACTGTTCGGCATACAAACGAACGAGATTTGGTACTGTTCCGTTCCACGAGTGCGAGAACTCGCCCACCGAAGATCGGAGCCACCCGTGAAGAACGTCCTCGCCACCCTGGTCGGCTGCATGGCCGCCGCGACCACCGCCATCACCATCGGAACGGGCGCGGCAAGCGCGGCCACCCCACCGACCGCTGACATCGCACTCGCATTGCTCACCCCGACGCCCGGGTCCGGATGCACCCTGGGGGTGACCAATCTCGGCCCCGACACCGTCCGGGTCTCCATCGCGCCGTCGGACTTCTTCGAGAAGGTTTACTTCCGAGACCTCGGCCCCGTGGTCGCCGGTACCAGCGTCAAGGTGGAGTATTCCACCACCTGCACCGCGCTGGAGTCCGACAAAGTCCTCTACCTCGTCGCCGGCCCCATAGCCGAGAACGGCGTGACACCGTTCGATCCGAACCTCTCGAACAACGTCGTCGCGATCCCCTACGTGGAGTCCACACCGGCACCTGCGCCCACATTCGGCAGCAACTGAACAGATTCCGACGACCGCGACCACGCTCCGCGGAACGCAGTGGCCCTGTCGCATGTCCCGACTGGCCGGTACGGTCAGCCGTTCACGACCCGAGGGGCAACGATGACCGCAGTGGATCAGTGGGACTGGGAGTGGGCCATCTCGACCGGCGGGGTGTTGTCGCCCGCTGCGCGACGGTCATTGGCGGTCGCGCTCATCGCCGAACTACCTCGGACGGTGGCCGGCTACGCGAGGGTCGCCATGGGTCGGCGGGGTAACGGTCGCGTCGACTTCAACGGGCTGAGACTGCCGTCCTCACGCCTGGCGGTCGCTGCGGAGGAGGAGGCCAGGACGAGCCTCACACCCCATGTAGTGGAGCATTCCTATCGCACCTACTTCTTCGCGCGCGCACTCTGCGAACTACGTGGCATCGCCTTCGACGACGAACTCGCATTCGTGGCGAGCCTGCTCCACGACCTGCACCTCGAACGCCCGACGCCGGGCCGGTGCTTCGCTGTCACGGGCGCCGAGCGCGCAGTCGCTTTCACCCGCGCCAACGGCGCCGACCCGACGCGCGCCCACGCCATAGGAGCGGCGATCGCCGGCCACCTGACGGTCGGCATCGCCGACGATCTCGGCGGTGTCGGGTTCGTGTCGGCCGGCGCCGCGGTGGACGTCATCGGTGATCGACTGGCCGATCTGGACCCAACCTGGGTGGCCGAGCTTCTCGAGCGGCATCCGCGTCTCGGCTTCACACAGCACATGATCACCGCTCTGGAGAACGAGGCGGCTGCGGTGCCCGGCGGACGGACTCGATGGCTCCTCAGAACCGCCGCCTTCCGTCAGCTCATTCGCATGGCCGCGTTCGACGTAGTGCTCCCCCACCAGGACTCGAACCTGGAATGCCTGAACCGAGTTATGAGCGGTGCTACACAATATCACGGGGTTGTCAACAGTGGACCATATTTGCAGCTCAACGGCTTTCTAGCGATGCAGTCGTGATACGTCGTTCTACCGGATAACACGGAGTTGGGCACCAAGTGTGCGATATGTGTGCGATGAGACCCCGCAGAGAGAACAGCGCCTCACGCCACGCGCCACCCCTCGCCCGGCACGAGGTCCACAACGCGCACGCCGCCCCGTGGTGGGCCCACTGGACTATCCGTGGGAGCGATCGGGCCAAGCGTGACGTACTCACCGCTCGGGGTGGATAGGTCTGCAGCGAGAGCACCGGGGGCGAGGCGTAGGACGGTCATCTCGTCATCACCAACCATTGCGGCATAGATGAGCGCCACCAGGGGGTCGGTGGTCCACGAGGACAGATCGCAGAACGTGGGGCTGTCCCAGGATGCAACGCCGCGATACAGGTAAGTGGACGTTGCTGGCTGCGCCAGTGCCTCGGCGACGAGGATGCCTCCAATGCCGTCGGCGGTGGTTGGGTCGAGTAGGGCTGCGCGGGCCTCGTTGCGCCATTCGTCGATAAACAGCGAGTGAATGCCGCCATGAGTCCACTGAGATACGGCGAACTCTAATTGAGGATTGTTCGTCCTCTCGATAAGCGACGCTTTCTCGGGCCATTGTTGAGCGGACCTCGGCGCAGACATTTTTATGTCGCTTGCGGCGGCGCTGATCAGTCGCACCATGGCATCTGTGGGTTCGTCGGAGAGCAGCGCATCGCGTAATTGGGCCGTTTCTTGCATGTTTTGGGACTCGTTTCGGTGGGTTTCGTGGTGTTTATGCCGATATTTGCTCGGTCTTCAGCGGGCGAAATAGGGTTCTACCTGCAGTTTGACCGGCGACATGGAGACGTTCAGCTAAGCCGCACTGTCAGCAACAGAGCGATGCGGCGGCCAAAGATCATGGGGGACAGGGGGTCTCGACCCGGGGCGCCACAGGCCACAGCCGGGCCGGCCTCGAGGAGAGGCGTGATGGTTCCGCGCACTGAACCGGGGCACGCAATAATTGCTGTCTCGCAGCTGCAGCCCGACAATTGAGGCATGCAATATGTCGTCCGGGTATTGCGCTATCAATTCGGCGCGTGTATTCCTTGCTTCATGACGACATCCGATTTCACATTCTGCAGCTCGCCACAACGCGCGATGATTACCGCCTCGATTGTCGACGGAGACCCCGGCACACACTTTCTCTGCCTTGAGGCAGGGGACGACATCATCGAACTCTCTCTCGACCAAGTGCCTGCATTGCTCGACATGATCACCGCGACCGTTGCGGGGGTGAACCGATGATCGGCGCAGTTGTCCTCGAATGGTTCTTCCAGGCCTCACGCAAGCCGAACCACCGACGCGCCGAGGCGCAGCTCGATCAGCGCGGGTTCGAGGCTGCAGCTGACGCGACGACCGCCAAGCTGGCCGAGGTCGAGGCTCGGTTGCTCGATGAGGATGCCAAGGTCGGCGCCGACTACGATCCCGATCTCGTCTACATGCTGCTCGCCGAGCGTCGGATCCTCGAGGACCGACGCTCGTCGGAACACTTCGGCGCGCTGGTCGCATGGAGCGACTCGGTTCAGTACGCCTGACGACCCACGGACAACAGAAGCCCCACACCTTGAGGTGCGGGGCTTTCTGTCTTGCATGCTCACCAGCGTGGCCGTCGATGCACCATCGTGCGCTCGGCCTCGTCGTCACCAAGCCCCACGTCTCCCGCCCACCTGAAGTGGTACTCACGATGCGATCGACGGGCCTGCATCAGCGCTGCCCACCAGTCGGGGTCCGAATGGTCAGGCTCGATCCCGTGAGAGTCGTGCCAGTAGTCGGGGGCGAAGTGCTCGACCGTCGGGCCGTCGGAGAGTGGCCAGGGTGGCCCGCCGTCGTCACCGCGTGGCGCTCGAGGTTGGGTCTTGAGCCTCAACCCGGCACGACCGACAGGCCCGGGGAATACTGCCCTGGGCGTGTGTGTACACGTCTCACAGCCCGCTTGCCCGCCGTGACCTCGCCAGTGGTGGCATCGGTCTCGATCTCGGGAACCCGTAGCGCGCCGATCAACTTCGCGACAGTGGCCGAAGTAAGCCTGGCCTCGACCATGAGTGGGTGCGTGACGGTCGCGCCGAAACGGTCCTCGACGGTCAGCGATCCATCCTGCAGCGCTTCATGCAACGCATCGAGCCTGGTGATGCCGCGGCACACTTCCACGAGGGTGACGACCTCGCCGGCGGTCAGATCGAACTGGCCTTCCAACTCGCCAGCGAACTGGCGAGCACGCGTCGACCATGATCTTCGCTCGGCCTGGGTGATCTTCATTCGATTGCCTCTCAATGTCTTTCGGATATAACTCAGCCCTGCCTCATGTCGATTGCGGCAACCAGAGACAGGGCTGAGTGGGATGCCAAACGGGCACACGCCAGGAAGCAAGAACCTAGCGGCGACCGAACAGCGGGGCGATGTGCTGCGACGAGATCACGACATCTCGTCGCCTAGCGTGCACATCGCCAAGATCAGGTGAGGGTGATTCTCACGATGGCCGTCGGAGCTGGATATGCCACCCCAACGCGGAGCGTGGCACGGATCGCGGCGCGGTCGCTGGAGAAAAACACGCTCTGGTCCACGTCGATCTGGACATCCGAGGTGCGCACGCCGATCAGCACCTTGCTGGCATCGGTGACGTAGGCAGTGTTCGCGGGCAGCGCGTCGGTGAGGATTACGGGCAGACCGGCCACGCGCAGCTGTGCCGCTTCGGTCGGCGAGGCCTGCAGCAACGTGACGTTGCTGCCCGCAGATGTCTTGAGCGTTGCCAGTGCCTTGAACACGTCGGGGCTGACGACGGCGGCTGTGGCGGTATGTCCGTGTGCTGCGAGGTCGGCGATGGCCTCAATCCACACATCCAGGTTGCTGAGGTTGCTAGTGGCGGTGAGCACGTCGGCGACCGATCCGATGGCCTTGAATCCCAGTGGCCCGGTGGTCGCTGCCCAGAACTGGGCGTCAATCCGGCGTGCAAGCGAGCGGGTCATGCTCTCACCGATCAGGGTCTTGATGTCCCCGGCGGCGTCTGCAAGCAACTCGTTGGTGACCGGCACGAGCTGGGCCACCTTCTTGGGGACGATGACCGCCTCGGTGAACGTCGGCTCCGAGATCGCGATCTCGCTGCCTTCGCTCACGAACGCCGACGACCCGTCCTCGATAATCGGCACTCGCAGGTCAGGCGTGGCAAACTCCATGACGGTGGCGGCCTGCGATGCGGTGGCCTTCTCGAAGGTGGGTGCCACGATCAGGTCCGAGATCTCGGACGGGGCCAATGGCTTGCTGTTGTTGGTGGTCAGACTCATGTGAATACCTTTGTGTGAGTGGAGAACTCACGGCACCAGTACTGGCGCGGACGTGGTGGCCCGATACTGGGCGAGAACGTGGCGGGTGAGGTGGGGCCTTACTGCCCCGGCATCCCATCGCCTAGTACCAATTGTCCCGGGTTTGTCATGGCCTGACAAGGCGATTCACCCGAAGACTTGATCCCAGCCGACCGGCGAGGGCCGGTCTGAGTATCCCCGGCCCTGACCTGCGTTCTGATAAGTCCCAGCACGTGATGCGGGCCTCGGCGCGACATATGCCAGGCCCGGGCGCAGCTCGACGAGTGCCGATGCGGCCTCGGTGACCTTCTCGGGATCGACCGCGCCCGTGTCGGGGTCGCAGAGGTCAGCAAGCGTGGTGTCGGAGAAGTCAAACAAGTCGCCGGGGACCGCGAGGACTACTGCGAGTTGGCGCTCGACCTCGGCCAGCTGCAGCCCCTTGAGGCGTGCTGCGAGAGTGTCACGTTCGGCCTCGGCCGCCTGGGCTCGGCGGCGTAGCTTTCGCTCGTCTGTGTGGTCGTTGGCCGCCGGGTCGATCTCAGGGGTCTCGGTGTTGGCCGGATCGGTATTCGGCTGCGCCTGCTCGGCGAGAGGGGCGGGAACGGGGTTCGTGCTGTCGAGTTCGCTCATTGTTCGGTGTCCTCGGTCGGGGCGGTGGGAAGGGTGCGCGGGTCGCGGAGTACTTCGCGACCGGCACTGTAAGTGCTGCAGCGAATGGGACCAGACCATCGGTTTGTCACGACCACGGCCCGGTTGTCGTCGGCAGCGAGAGCGCCGACGTGGCGCAGCAGTTCGACCTCAAGGTCGGTTGCTGCCCTTCGGAACCGGGCGTTAGCGAGATCGGCTTCGAGGGTGCTGTCGTGGGCGTCCTGGTGCTCACCGAGGTGTGTGTACGCGATGATCCCGCGGATGTCCCCGACCGCGAGACGTTCCCCGAGGCTGTTCGTATCGAGGTTCATTCGGCACCCTCTAGCGCTTTCAATCGGCTTTCCAGATCGAGCATGCCAGCGTGGTGGGTGGTCATCATGTCGAGCAGATCCTTAACGATTACGGACTGCTCTCGCATATAGGCTGCTAAAACCTCAATTGTGGTGTGATCGTCCATCAGAATGTCCAATTCCTCGTCGGTGGTAGTCATGAAAAGTGTTGCGAGCGCGGTCCTCTCCAGAGCTTTTGCAGCCTCCAGATCGACCCCTTTGATGACCGGGATGTTGTACCGATCCTCGAAAGCCTGCTGCCACGATGATGTCTCGGGGAGCATCAGCCCCAGGACGTGGAAGCTCGATGCGCGTCGGGGGCGGATGCCTCCCCAGTCGCCGTTTTTCGGATCGAACATGACGCCGCCGCCCGCGACACCGAAAGCGACCGCGACCAGTTCCCGATCCACGGTCTTGTTCAAAAACCCGCCATTGAGTGCTTGGAAGAATGTTTCCGCGCCAGGACAGTAGTGGATACCGCAGGTGCAGAACGGTGACGGTACGGGATGCCCACCGGTACACGTCGCGGTGACAGCGGGTTTCGGGTTGCTGAAGATGGGGTCTGACATGTTGAGATCGACCAGTTCGTCCTGGTTGGCCCACGGTGTCATCAGCTGCCCATATGTGTCGGAGATCAGCCAGAAACGCCAGCCAAAGCGTTCCGGGTCCGTAGCCGCTGTCACCGTGCCTCGATCATCGTGAGTCGCCGATCGTGTGCCAGTAGCGCGCCGTGGTAGGACTGGCAGCACTGAGCCAGATAATCGATGAGCTTCTGTTGGTCGGCGATGATCGTCTGTAGGTCGAACAGCGCTTGTGCCGTGCGTATTTCGTTGTCTGAGATCATTTGATTACCCGATCCTCAAGCAGGCCGGTGTCGTCGATGGCGATGGCCGCGACGGCCATAAGTGCGGCGTGTCGGTCGGTGAGTGCGTCGAGTTCGTGCCGCACCAGGGTCATGGCGTCGCGTTGCTCCACGAGCAGGCCGGCCAGGATGCGAAGCGAGTCGCGGGCGTGCTCGACACGGCGCTCCAGGTCTCGGCGCTCGTTGCGGTGTCGAGTGCGGTTGGTGGGTGTGGTCATCGTGTCCTTGTCATGGTGGTGGCGCATCCGAGGTGATGGCCGATGTCGATGTCTTCCGGAAAGGTCATGGGGCCATCGCAGATCTCGCACGTCGCAGGTGAGCGTGGCTGTGGCGGTCGAGAGAGTCGGGCGAGGACTGCGGCACCTCGAGCGGCCTGGGCGGTCAGGTGGTGGCCGTTGAGTCGAGCCAGTGCGTAGGCCCGCACGGATCTGGGTTGGGGATGTCTAGGTGCACTCGATGTGAGAACCGTTGGCGATGTCGTCGGGGAAAGTCATCGGGCAGTCACAGCGTGCGCAACGTTTCGTGTCCGAAGCGTCCGAAGTGTCCTTTTCGCTGTTCAGCGGTAGTTTTAAAGCTCCATCAGTACTGTCCGTAAGTGCGCGAGTGTCCGAAGTTTTGAACCGTTCGGACACTTCGGACGCTTCGGACACGGGTCGGTAAAGACCTCTGGATTGCTTGTCAATTAATCCGTCGTCATACATCCGCCGTAGGTAGCGCCCGGCGTCGTCGATGTTGATATCGAGCCACGCGGCCAGTTCGGGTGGGCGGGTGGTCGGTCGGCTGTTCACGTACTCAAGTGCACGGATCGTTCGATCCGACTTGCCCGACCGCTCTCGACGGATAACAGCATCCTCGGTTGCTTGCGTAAGGCTAGAACTCGTTAGGCTCCACGCCCCACCGTCGGTGACAAGTGCCACCTCGGTCTCTGCGACATCGCGGCCCGTGATGGCGAGTACAGCGTCCTGGGACTGCCGCTTGCGGGAGAGCACCAGGACGAAGTCCGCAGACCCGGCGATGCCGTGGGTTCCGCTGACGGCATCGACGAAGTCCTCTGACTCGGCCTTGCGCGTGTGGTGGACGGCCAGCAACGTCGAGCCGGGATGGGCGTCGATCACTCGCTTGAGCGCCGATCCGATCGCGTAATCGGCCTGATAGCTATCGGCATTCGCCTTCTTGGCAGGTTTAACCTTGCCGAGGGTGTCGAGGATGACCAGCGGCTTGCGGTCTGCATTGCGTTCACAAAATGCGGTGATGACCTCGGTAACGTCCTGCAGCTTGAGGTCGGTCACCGAGACCATCTCAGCGGGGATAGGCGCACCCTGCAGAAGCGTGCGATATCTCGACTGCAGTCGACGACGCCCATCCTCGAGCGCCATGTAGAGCACTGGCCGTTGTTCGACCGGGATGTGTCCCAGTGCAACGCCACCCGTGGCGCAGGCAAGCCCGATACCGGCGACAAGCCATGACTTGCCCGCCTTCGGTGGTGCGACGATAAGGCCGAAACCTTCGGGGACCACGCCTCGCACTGCCCACTCGAGGTCGGGGAACTCCATCGCGTCGAGGTCGTCGCCGGCGATAAGGTCGATCACGTCCAAAACGGACGGTGTCACAGGCGCGGAGTCGACCTCGAATCCGTTCTCGTCGTACTCGGTGCCGTAAGCGAACGGTGGAGTAAGAGCAATTGTCATGATGCCGAGCCCTTAACCCTTATGGCCCAGAGATTGTCGCGGCGGAACTCGTGCCAGTCGGAGAGTCGGCGCGCAACCTGTGCCCACGGGGTCGGGTCGAATGGCCTGCTGTCGGTGTCGCTGGCGTAGTCGGGCTCGTACCGATCAATTCGGGGGTATTCCGGAGGGAGTGCGTCAGCACACTGACCGGGGTCGAACGCGGGCCGCTGGCCAGTCTCGAATGCCTCGCGTATCGCAGCGACCTCGAGCAAAGTCGGTGGTATCATTTGAGCTAAGTCCTTTTCGATGCCCCCGCACCTGGCCCGGTAAGCCGAGCGGGGGCATTGTTCTATCCATGGTGTGGACATTTACGTATTGCGGCGGGCGAGATACCGTGCGGCGGAACCAAGTTCGATAAGCCAGATACCGCCGACCTGGTGCGCGTCGAGTTGCTTCGTGGCTATCAGGGACAGGATCTCGTCACGAGGTTCAGCGGCAATGCGCGAGAATTGCGGGACGGTGAGGTGACCGCTCACGACATCGGCGGCGCGTAGCAGTCCGGTACCTGCGGGTGGCGCTCGAGGCCGATGGCCTCCCTGAAGTCAGCGAGGCTGTATCGAAGCTCGCCTCCAGGTGTGTCGAAGGTGCGAACATCATTGTCTCGCAAAATGGTTCGGAGGGTTCGCTCACTGATGTCGAACGCTGCTCGGAGATGGCGCCGAGCACAGAAGATGTCGAGGATGACAGGGTCGAGCATGGGGGTACCGCCTAACGGTCTCGGGGGGGGTGCGAAGAGGCTCCGACTCGACCGGTGGACGAGTGGGCGTCAGCGACTCGGTCTACCTTCATTCTCCGCTGGCCTGAAGCCCCCGCACAAGGGGATTCGAATTACCGGCCACCGACGCGAGGGTGTCCGTCTACCCATGCCTGAATCTGGTTCTCATCAAACCTAATTGCCTGGCCGATGCGCACGTGCGGAATCTCGTTGCGACGCACGAGGGCATAGCCGACCGTGCGCGAGATCCCGAGGAAGCCAAGCAACCAGGACATGTCGCGCAATGCGCCGGGGCTAGTGACGGCGGAGGTGGAGGTGGACATGACGATCTCCTGAGGGAGCCGCAGGGTGGCAGGGGATGCTGCCGGGGGTTCCAGGCAGGAACCTTCTGTAGTCGCCGATCCGGCTCGCATTCACCGGAGTCGATCAGGTCCCACCAAGTGTCACACGGGGTCGGCGCCGAATCGGGGTATCCACTCGCGCCAATCTCGGCGCGGTAGGCGAGCCTGGAACTACATATTGTGCGATACGATCGGCCCATGGCCTCCATCACCAGACGTCCGATCCCTCTTGCAGTTAACCCGCGGACCGGAAAGCCTCTCAAAACGCAGAAGTTCCGGTACGACGTGCGATATCGCACCTCCGATGGCAAGCACCACAGCCGCACGTTCGAACTTGAGGGTGAGGCAAAGGCGTTCAAGTCTGAGCAGGAGTCCAAGTCGCACCGGGGCGAGTTCATCGCCCCCGACAAGCAAAGGATGACGCTCGGTGAGTTGATGGCAAAGACTGTCGAACGGACCGATGTGCCGAACACGCGAGCACTGAAGCAGGCGGCGGCCAACAACCTCGGACCGCTGGCCGACATGCCGGTCGGCACCATCACCCCGGTACATGTGCGTGACTGGCTCGCATTGCTGTTGAACGGTCGCCCCTGGGCCGACGGCAAGCCTTTGAAGCCAAGATCGGCAGCGCTTCACCTGCGATCGGTCAAAACGGTGCTGAATCAGGCGGTGACGGATGAGATCCTCTACCGCTCCCCCGCTCGGGACGTAAAACCACCCAAGGGGGCGGGCGGCGACCCGGTCTCCTCCGACGAACTTGTCTCACAGTCGGACCTCAGCGCGATCATCGAACACGCTCCCGCCGTCGTTGGGCGCATGATCAGACTGCAGGCGTACACGGGACTGCGACCGGGGGAATTGTGCGGCCTGAGACGGCGCAGTGTCGATCTCGACGCTCGCGTCCTGATGGTGCGCCACCAGTCGGGACGGACTGCAGCAAAGGAATGGCACCCCCTCAAGACCCCGGCATCTAAGCGAGACATCGAACTCTCCGACCGGGCCATCGAGATTATCCGTGATCAGCTTTTAGTTCGGCCCGACGATGGCCCCGACGAGCCGCTGTTCCTGTCGCGGCTCGGAGGAATGTTCACCTCGAACACCTATGGCGGCGCGTTCGCGACGGCGCGTGACTTGGCCAAGGTTCGTACCAAGGTCACGCCCCACCATTGTCGCCATCTGTACGCCTCGGCGCTGATCTCGCAGGGGGCGGATGTACCGACGGTGCAAGCCCTACTCGGACACGCGAGTGCGAACGAGACCCTGTCCACGTACACGCACCTGTGGCCGTCGGTGACAAGCCGTGCTGTTGCCAAACTCGACGGTGCCCTGAGCCTCTGATCGCACGCCACGACCCGATCGGGTGAGATTGTGCGATAGATGTGCGATATCCGATCCCTGCGGCGATTGGACTTGAGCGCTAAAGCGCTGTTAAGGACTGGTTTTGCTCCCCCACCAGGACTCGAACCTGGAATGCCTGAACCAAAATCAGAAGTGTTGCCGATTACACCATGGGGGATCGACGACGATCCGTCGCGGCAATTGTGCCATGCGGCCTCGAGTCAGCGGGCGCGCCATTCGATCGCCTCGGCGAGCTGCATGGGGTGGGCGATGTGAAAGCCCTGGACGAGATCGGCGCCCTGGTCGATGGCCATCTGCCGCATCGCCTCGTCCTCGACACCCTCGACCACCGCGCGCGCATCGAGTGCGTGCGCCAGGGCGATCGCGGCGCGCAGGATGTTGACCCCTCGTTCGGACTCCACGGCCCGCCAGAGGAGCGACCGGTCGATCTTGATGATCCCGGGTTCGATGCGATCGAGGAGTTCGAGGTTGGAGTAGCCGGTACCGAAATCGTCGATGCTGATCGTGGCACCGAGTCGGCGCAATACCGCGAGGGTGTCGATCGCACGACTCTCCGGTTCGAGGAGGACCGACTCGGTGACCTCGACGACGACGAGATCGAGCCCTCCCGGCGGGTTCCAGGAGAGCAGCCAGTCGGTGATGTCGCGCTCGTCGAGCTCGCTCGCCGAGAGGTTCACCGCGACGGGGACACGGTTCTGGCCGAGCCGCGCATGGAACTCGCCGGTGTCGTGGGCGAGGCGCTCGAGCACGATCCTCCCCAGGGCCCGCATCTGCCCGGTCTCGACCGCGTGGCCGATGAACTCCGACGCGCTGACCACCGATCCGTCGCGTCGCCAGCGCAGCAGCGCCTCCATCATGGCCACCTCGCCGCTGTCGGCGTCGACGACCGGCTGGTAGAACAGCTCGAACTCGTTGCGGCTGATCGCCGCTCCCAGTCGCTGGCGCATCGCCGCCCGCGCATCGGCGGCCTCGTTCATCTCCGGAGCGAAATAGGCGTGCCGGTCGCGACCGCGACTCTTGGCCACGTACATCGCGGTGTCGGCGTTGTGCATCAGCTGATCGCCGTCGAAGGCGTCCTGGGGGTAGATCGCGACACCGACCGACGCCGACACATACGCCAGGGAGTCCTGCAGCGCGATCGGTTCACGGATCGCGGCGAGGACGCGCAACGCCAGGGTGTCGAGTGTGTCGAGGTCGCGCATTCGCGTGACCAGCAGGGCGAACTCGTCTCCACCGAGACGTCCGACGATGTCGTACCGGCGCGCCGTCTGCTGCAGGCGTGTGGCGACGGTTGCGAGGACGGCGTCGCCCGCACGGTGACCGAAACGGTCGTTGACCTCCTTGAACCCGTCCAGGTCGATCCAGAGCAGTGCGACGCCGTGGAGCCCGGCCTTCATCAGCTCGTCGATCTTCGCGAGCAGGTAGTTCCGTGTCAGCAGACCGGTCTGGAGGTCGTAATGCTCGCGCGTCGCCAGTGCCAAGGAGATCTCTCGCATACGCGACACGTCTCGGACGAGCGCCACCGCACCGGGTACGCCCTGACCGCCGTGACGGCCGTCGATGTCCCCGACAATGTCGACCGGTTGCACCTCGACGGTCACCTGACGGGCCGCACCGGCGGAGGTCATGATGCGCCGCGACGCGGACTCACCGTCCGCGTCGGCCTCCCGCGCCGAACCACCTTCGTCGTGCTCCATCAGCACGGTCAGCGGCGTACCGATCAGGGAGGCCGGCGAGTACCCGGTCAGCTCGGCCACACCTCGGTTGGCCAACAACACCCGGTCGTCGGCGTCGAGGATCAGGATGCCGTGTCGGCGGTGTTCAAGATGGCGTCGAGGACGGCCGTGCGTTGCTCGGCGAGGCGCGCGATCTCGTGCGCCTCGGTCACATCGATGGCGCTGCCGATGACCATTCCGTCGTCACCGTCCACCTGGGCGGCGCCGGCCACCTCGTCGAGCCAGCGCACACTCCCGTCCGGACGGACGATCCGGAACGTGACCTGCCAGCGACGGTCGGCCGATGCCATCGCCGCGCGGACGCGGACGACGTCGTCCGCATGGACCGACCCGAGAAGCAGCTCGGGGTCGGCGAGAACCGCCGCTCGGTCGAGACCGTAGATCTCCTCGACCCGCGACGTGATCATCACCAGCTCGTTCGCCGCATTGCGCTGCCACACCACCTCGCGGACGGATTCGGCCACCTGTCGGAGATTGTGGATCGCGGCCTCACGCGCCCGCCGGGCGTCGGCGACATCGCCGACGTCGAGGACGACGACGATCGCGCCCAGCACCTCGTCGTCGAAACCCACATAGGGCTGGATCTGGATCAGCAGATCGCGGTCGTCGCTCGACAACTCGCGCATGCGCGACTCGCGGGATCGGATGGTCGCGTCGAGGTCACCGGCGAGATCAGGTACCGGGAGGGTTGTCGGAACCGCGGGCAGCGGCCTCCCGATGTCCTCGACGATCAGCGAGAAGAGCCGTACCGCCAGCGGGGTGTAGCGCGTGACCTTCAGCTCGCGGTCGACGATCACCAGGCCGCTGGTCAACGACGACGCGATGTTGCGCAGGTCTCCGTTGAGTCGCGCCATCTCCTCGCCTCGCATCTGCAGCTCGGAGTTGAGGGTCGACAGCTCCTCGTTGGTGGCCTCCAACTCCTCGTTCGACGCCTGGGCCTCCTCCGAGGTCGCCTGCAATTCCTCGGCCGAGGCCTGCAGCTCCTCGTTGAGCGCCTGCAGCTCCTCGTTCGACGAGCTCAGGTCCTCGATCGTCGACTGCAGCGCGTCCTGCGTAGCGTGGAGGTCTTCGTCGATGACGAGGTCGTCGCGCCCGGGTGGTGTCGGAATCCCGTCGACGGCGTCGGGCAGCGGCCGGAAGGACACCACCGCACCGGTACCTGCTGCCGGGAGCGTGCGACGGTGATCTCCACGCGGCGGGCTGCGGGTTCGACGACGGTGCGCGTCACCCGGTCGGGCTCGGAGTGGCGCAGCTGACTGAGCATCGTCCGCACGGCGGGCCGATAACGCTCACGGATCAGATCGACCACGTGGCCGGTGTGTCGACCCACCGACACCGCGCACCAGGACGACACGTCTCCGATGACCTCGATCACGGTCTCGGCGTCGTCGAGGACGAGGGACGGCGAGGCCACCGTGGCGAGCAGCTGACGCAATGCGTCGGCCGTCGGCTCACGGCCGGCGGCCTGTGCGAAGACGGGTTGGACGTACAGCGGCGGGATGTACCGACCGACCGGCAGGTGGTGCTGACGACTGGACATGCCTCGGCGGTAGAGCCGGTGCACCGGATCGACGACAGCGAACAGGCCGTCGACCCGTGGGATCCGCTCGGACTGGCCGAGCACCAACATCCCACCGGGGACCATCGCGAACTGGCAGAGCTGCAGGACCCGTTCCTGGAGGTGGCTCTGGAAATAAATCATGGTGTTACGCAGAGAGATGACGTCGATCCTCGGGAACGGCGGGTCATAGGCCACGTTGTGGCGCGCGATCACCAGGGTCTCCCGGAGCTCGGGGACCACCTCCCAGTCCGCGTCGACCCGGCGCATCCACCGGGTGCGCAGATGTTCGGGAACCGCGGCGACGGCCGCGTCGGGATAGCGGCCACGACGGGCCACCGCCAGCGCACGTTCGTCGAGGTCGGTGGCGAACACGCGCAGACGCAACGGAGGAGCATCCGGCCGTTCCCGGAGTGCGTCGGCGGCGAGCATCGCGATGGTGAACGCCTCCTCACCGCTCGCGCAGCCGGGGACCCAGATACGGAGCTCGTCGCTCGCGGCGAGGCGCGTGGCGAGGGCTCGCAGGTGTACGTCGAGAGCGGTCCACACCTCGGAGTCCCGGAAGAAGGCGGTCACGCTCACGAGGACGTTCCGGCTCAGTGCGATCGCCTCGGCGGAGTCCTCGGCGACCCGTCGGAGGTAGGCGTCGACGGGCAGGTCGACGAGCCGACGGCGTCGGTGGATCTGTCGGATCAGCGTCGACTGCTTGTATCCGGAGAAGTCGACCCCCGTCGCATCCCGTACGACCGCGATGATGTGCTCGAGCACGCCGTCATCGAGGTCTGGGGCCGAATCACTGTTCGCTGCCGTCACATTCGACGAGTCGACCACGCGCGCGATGCCCGCCAACATCTGATCGACGGGGAGAACGAGATCCACCGAGCCGGTGGCCAGCCCGGCGTCGGGCATGCCGGGAAAAGCTGCGGTCGCCGGCTCCTGGATCACCACCATTCCACCGGCGCTCTGCACCGATTCGACGCCGGAGGAACCGTCGTCGCCGGTACCCGACAACACGATCGCCACCGCGTCGGACCCCATCGACATGGCCACCGAGGTGAACAGGCGATCGATGCTGGGCCACGGACGACGGTCGCCGTCGGGGGCGACGACCCTCAGCACCCCTCCGTACAGACCGAGGTCGCACCCGGGCGGCGCCACGAACACCGTGTCCGCCGTGATGGGGGAACCGTCGGTGGCCGTCACCACCGTCAGGGCGGTGGCGTCGTCGAGGAGTTCGGCGAGGTGGCTCTCACCGGTCGGTGCGAGATGCTGGGCGACGACGAAACACTGGTTCCGACCACGGTCCGCGGTCGCGAACAACCGCGACAGGGCGTCGAGCCCGCCGGCCGAGCTGCCGACGGCGATCACCCGAGGAGGCGTGGTGGACACAGCATCGCTCGTCTCGTCCACGTCGCGAGCCTCCCCGGTGTCCGGCTCGGCAGACCCTCGCCGAGCCTATGTCACCGAACGCCTCGGGGCAGGCATTCGCCCGAGCAGACGTACGACACGATCCGCCGGGTCGACAGAACCCTCAGTCGCGGGGCCCGCCCGCGACGTAGATGACCTGGCCGGAGACGAATCCGGCGCCCTCGCTGGCGAAGAACGAGGCGGTGTGGGCGATGTCCTCCGGGACGCCGCCGCGCTTGACCGGGATGGCGTCGGCGTTGGCCTTGACGAAGTCCTCCCACTCCATGCCGACACGCTCGGCGGTCGCCTTGGTCATGTCGGTCTGGATGAAGCCGGGGGCGATGGCGTTGGCGGTGACGCCGAACTTGCCGAGCTCGATCGCGAGGGTCTTGGTGAAGCCCTGCATGCCCGCCTTGGCGGCGGAGTAATTGGCCTGACCACGGTTGCCGAGCGCCGACGTGCTCGACAGGTTGACCACCCGGCCCCACCCGGCGTCGACCATGTGCTTCTGGACCGCGCGGGTCATGAGGAAGGCGCCGCGCAGGTGTACGCCGAGCACCGCGTCCCAGTCGTCGACCGACATCTTGAAGAGCAGGTTGTCGCGGAGGATGCCCGCGTTGTTGACCAGCACGGTCGGTGCGCCGAGCTCCGCGGCGACCTTGTCGACGGCCGCGGTGACCGAGGCCTCGTCGGAGACGTCGGCGCCGACCGCGATGGCCGAACCGCCCGCGTCGGTGATCGCCGAGACGGTGTCGGCGCACGATTCCTCGGTGAGGTCGAGCACCGCGACGGCCAGGCCGTCCTGGGCGAGTCGCGTGGCGATCGCGGCTCCGATCCCCCGTCCCGCGCCTGTGACTATTGCTGTCCGACGATCGCTCACCGTTACCTCTTCCCCGGGTCGCCCCGACGCGGAGCCGACGCCGTCCGATTCTCCGGCGGTCGCGGACTCCTGTGGCCTTCGTCAGTTCTACCAGTGCGTAGGATCGCACCCGTTCCATCATCGGCGAGCCAGTGACACAGGAGTTCCATGACCGCCCTGACCACCGATCTCGGATCCTCGGATCAGACGGTTCCGACGGCTGTCCTCATCCTCGCCGCAGGCGCGGGCACCCGGATGAAGTCGTCGGTGCCCAAGGTGCTGCACCGCATCTGCGGTCGCACCCTTCTCGCCCATTCGATTTACGCCGCCTCCGGGCTCGACCCCGATCACCTCGTCGCCGTCGTCGGCCACGAGCGCGAACGGGTCACCGAGGCGTGTGCCGAGGTGTCCGAGACGATCGGTCGGCCGATCTCGACCGCGGTCCAGGAGACCCAGGACGGCACCGGCGGGGCGGTGCGCGCCGGCCTGACCGGACTGCCCGACGAGTTCGACGGCATCGTCGTCGTCACCGCCGCCGACGTACCGCTGCTCACCGGCGAAGCGCTGCGCGAACTGCGTGACCACCATGTCGCGACGGGCTCGCACGTGACGCTGATGACCTCGACCGCTCCCGATCCGACGGGCTACGGCCGCGTGCTGCGGACTCAGGACGGGGAGGTCACCGAGATCGTCGAGCAGGCCGACGCGACGCCGCAGCAGAAGCTGATCACCGAGGTGAACTCCGGTGTCTACGCGTTCGACTCGACCACGTTGCGTGCGGCCCTCGGCCGGCTGGGAACCCAGAACGCGCAGAACGAGGTGTATCTGACCGACGTCGTCGCGGTCGCGCGGAGCATGGGGAAGACGGTGCACGCCAACCACATCGACGACGCCGCTCTCGTCGCCGGTTGCAACGACCGGCTGCAGCTCAGTGTGCTCGGCGCGGAGCTGAACCGTCGGATCCTCGTCGATCTCATGCTCGGCGGTGTGACCGTGGTCGACCCCGGCACCACCTGGGTCGACATCGACGTCCGCGTGAAGGCCGACGCAGCGCTGCTGCCCGGCACCCAACTGCACGGTCGCACCGTGGTCGGCGAACACGCCGTGGTGGGACCCGACACCACCCTCACCGACGTCGAGATCGGCGACGGCGCCTCGGTGGTCCGTACGCACGGCAGCGAATCGGTGATCGGCGCCGGCGCCCAGGTCGGCCCGTTCGCCTTCCTGCGGCCCGGGACGCACCTCGGCGCCGACGGCAAGATCGGCACCTTCGTCGAGACGAAGAACGCCACGATCGGCGAGGGATCGAAGGTGCCGCACCTGACCTACGTCGGCGACGCCACCATCGGCGAACACAGCAACATCGGCGCCTCGAGCGTCTTCGTGAACTACGACGGCGTCTCCAAGAGCAGGACGACCGTCGGTTCGTACTGCCGCACCGGTTCGGACAACATGTTCGTGGCGCCGGTGACCGTGGGTGACGGCGCCTACACCGGTGCCGGTACCGTGCTCAGGCAAGATGTCCCCCCGGGTGCACTGGCGATCTCGGGTGGGCGTCAACGCAACATCGAGGGGTGGGTCGCCGACAGACGCCCCGACACCCCGTCCGCGCACGCAGCCCGCCGTGCGTCGGAGGCCGCCGACACCACCGGCGACCAGGCCGATCCGGCGAAATCGACAGAGATGGACGAGCAGTGAACTGGACAACGGACAATCAGAAGAACCTCATGCTGTTCTCCGGTCGCGCCCACCCGGAGCTCGCCGAGGCCGTCGCCAAGGAGCTCGGCGTCGAGGTCACCCCGCAGACCGCGCGTGACTTCGCCAACGGCGAGATCTTCGTCCGGTTCGAGGACTCGGTGCGCGGCTCCGACGCCTTCGTGCTGCAGAGCCACCCCGCTCCGTTGAACACGTGGCTGATGGAACAGCTGATCATGATCGACGCCCTCAAGCGCGGATCGGCCAAGCGCATCACCGCGATCCTGCCGTTCTACCCCTACGCCCGCCAGGACAAGAAGCACCGCGGACGCGAGCCGATCTCGGCCCGCCTCGTCGCCGACCTGCTCAAGACCGCCGGCGCCGACCGCATCATCACCGTCGACCTGCACACCGATCAGATCCAGGGCTTCTTCGACGGCCCCGTCGACCACATGCACGCCCAGGGTCAGCTCGCGGAGTACGTGCGGACCAAGTACGGCACCGACAACGTGACGGTGGTGTCGCCGGACTCCGGTCGTGTGCGCGTCGCCGAGAAGTGGGCCGATTCGTTCAACGGCGCACCGCTGGCGTTCATCCACAAGACGCGAGATCCGCTGGTGCCCAACCAGGTCAAGTCGAACCGTGTGGTCGGTGACGTCGAGGGGCGTCTGTGCGTCCTGATCGACGACATGATCGACACCGGTGGCACCATCGCCGGCGCGGTGCGCGTGCTCAAGGACGCCGGCGCGGGTGACGTCATCATCGCCACCACCCACGGCGTGTTCTCGCACCCGGCTGCCGAGCGCCTCGCGTCGTGTGGTGCACGTGAGGTCATCGCCACCGACACGCTGCCGATCACCCCGGACAAGCAGTTCGAGACCCTCACCGTGCTGTCCATCGCACCGCTGCTGGCCCAGACGATCCAGCAGGTGTTCGAGAACGGTTCGGTGACAAGCCTGTTCGACGGTCACGCCTGATCGCCGTGGCGCCCACCACCGGCCCGGACACCGACGGGGCCACGATCTTCCACAACCCGAAGTGCTCGACCTCGCGCAAGGCCCTCGACCGGCTGCGGGAGTCGGGTGTGGAACCGACGATCGTGAAGTACCTCGACACGCCGCCGACGCGGGCCGAGCTGGTCACGCTCATCGCCGACGCCGGCATCGAGGTGAGCGCCGCGGTCCGTCGGCGTGAACCGTTGTTCGCCGAACTCGGTCTCGCCGACGCATCCGACGACGAATTGCTCGACGCGATGGTCGCGCACCCACGTCTCATCGAACGACCCTTCGTGGTGACCGCCCGCGGAACCCGCCTCGCCCGCCCTCTCGATCGGCTCGACGAGATCCTCTGAGCGCGAGCCTGTTCGGAGCCGATACGCCGGGCCGGCCGTCAGTGCGACGGCAGGTGCGGACGCATCGACGGCACCACTGCCCCGCACATGCCGCGGAGCACGGCCGTCGTGAGATGCCACCGATCGAAGTCGTCGTGCCAGGCGACGATCTTGCCCGCGCGGATCTCGGCTCGTCCTCGGACGGACAGCTGGACGCGGACCCGACCCAGCACGACGTGATCGGTACGTACCGTCCGCACCACGTCGATCTCGCCCCCGTCCGCGTCGTTCCCGCCGGGCTCGAGGTCGATCGAGGCGATGGCGACGTCGAAGCCGCGTGACGTCCCGACCATCCGGGTGAGCATGCGCGTGACCTCGGACCGCCCCCGTCGCGACCACAGGACGCCGCACCGGTAGTCGACATCGGGTGCCAGGAGGTGCTCGGCGATCTCGGCGTCGCCGACGGCCAACGACTCGAGGAATCGGACGGCGACGTCCTCTGCCGACCACAGGAGGCAGTGGTGCGCGGAGACGCTCACGGTGCGGCCTCCTCGGGACGGTCGGGTGTTCGGGTGCGGTACGGAGGACCCATACTCCGCGTGACGCACGACACCGACGCCAACTCGACATGACGGGACGGCGAACAATGCCTGAGACGAACCCGTGAATGCGCGGCCGATCCCAGCTCACGGATGTGACACGGCGTTCGGCGCTGCGCTATCGTTGCCGTCGTTGACCGGCGAGGGTGAGTGCGCAAGCGCCCACCGTTATCGGCGAGGACCAACGTGCGTTCACCTGATGTGGATGTCGATGCCCGCCGCCGAGTGCCGCGACCGACCCGAAAACCAGCATTCAGGAGACACTCATGGCCACCCAGGCGAACCCGTTGACCGTCACCACGCGCACCGAGCGCGGCAAGGGCGCGGCCCGTCGCGCGCGCCGCGCCGGCAACGTTCCCGCCGTGCTCTACGGCCGTGGCACCGACCCGCAGCACCTCGCGCTCCCCTCGCTCGAGTTCGCGGCCATCCTGCGTAACAACGGCACCAACGCCGTCATCGAGCTCGACATCGAGGGCACCAAGCAGCTCGCGCTGACCAAGCAGGTCGACGTGCACCCCGTGCGCAACTACATCGAGCACGCCGATCTCCTCGTGATCAAGCGCGGCGAGAAGGTCACCGTCGAGGTCACCGTCGTCGTCGAGGGCGACCCGCAGCCCGGCACCCTGGTCACCCAGGACGCGAACACCGTCGAGATCGAGGCCGACGTCATGTCGATCCCCGAGCAGATCGTCGTCTCGGTGGAGGAGGCCGCGATCGGCTACACCGTCACCGGCGCCGACCTCGAACTGCCCGAGGGCGTCACCCTCATCTCCGATCCCGAGGTGCTCGTCGTCGCCGTCAACGAGGCTCCGACCGAGGAGGACCTCGAGGCCGAGCTCGACCAGGACCTGCTGCCCGACGCCGAGGGCGAGTCCGAGGGCGACGAGGCCTCCGCCGAGGGCGAGGGCGACGAGTCCGCGTCCGAGGGCGACTCCTCCGACGACTGAGTGCGTCTCGTCGTCGGTCCCGGCAACCCGGGACCTCGCTACGCCGCCACGCGCCACAACATCGGTGCGATGGTGGTCGACGCGATGGTCGCCGGGGCCGGCGAACGTTTCAAGCTCCACAAGCGATCCGGCGCCGACATCGCCACGGTGTCGGTGGCCGGATCGTCTGTTCTCGTCGCGCGACCACGCGTGTTCATGAACGAGACCGGCCGCCAGGTCGGTCCGCTGGCGTCCTTCTTCTCTGTCGACCCGACCGAGGTCATCGTCGCCCACGACGAGCTCGACATCGACTTCGGTCTGGTGCGCCTCAAGCGCGGCGGCGGCGAGGGCGGCCACAATGGACTTCGGTCCATCTCGTCGGCGTTGGGGACCCGCGACTATCTGCGGGTGCGCCTGGGCATCGGTCGTCCGCCCGGACGGCAGGACCCGGCCGATTTCGTGCTCAAACCGTTCGCGAGCGCACAGCGCACCGAGGTCGACCTCATGATCGGCAACGGTGTCGACGCGATCGAACTGCTCATCACCTCGACGCTCGAGGATGCGCAGAACACCGTGCACGCTTGGTGAGTCACACCTGATCGACGGTTCCCGTGTCCGCGACAACGACGTCGGCGCGAAGCCCGCACGACCCGTTCCCGCATCGACGACGATGACGGCCCGCGACACATCACCGAGGAGATCACCGTGACCGCCATCAAGGCCAACAAGGGCCGCGAGAACGTCGCCATGCTGGGGATCGGAGCCTACCGCCCGACCCGACTGGTGAGCAACGCCGAGGTCTGCGAGACCCTCGATTCGACCGACGAGTGGATCTTCGAGCGCAGCGGCATCCGCAACCGCCGCTACATCAGCGGTGACGAATCGGCACGATCGATGGCGGTGGCCGCAGGCGAGCGCGCGATCATCAACTCCGGGATCCCCCGGGAGAAGATCGGCGCGGTCCTCCTCTCGACCCTGAGCTGGAAGACCAAGATCCCGCAGGGCGCACCGTCGGTCGCCTTCGACCTGGGCATCAACGGTGTCGCGGCCGTCGACCTCGCGCCGGGGTGCAGTGGATTCGGCTACGGACTGGGCATCGCATCGGACATGGTGCGGTCCGGTTCGAGCGAGTACGTGCTCCTGATCTGTGTCGAGACACTGTCGGTGGTCCTCGATCCCACCGACCGCAACACGGCCTTCATCTTCGGCGACGGCGCGGGCGCGGTGATCGTCGGACCGAGTGAGGAGAACGGCATCTCCCCCACCGTGTGGGGCAGCGACGGCGAGAACGCCGAGGCAATCGGCCAGAGCTACGACATCATCGAGTACATGGATCGCGCGCAGGAGCACCAGGCGCTCGACCCCGACACCGACCCGGTCAACCGCATGGTGGTCACCATGCAGGGCCCGCGCGTCTTCCGCTGGGCCGCCATCACCCTGCCGAAGGCGTTGGCCACCACCCTCGCCGACTCGGGGGTGTCGGTCGACGACATCGAGGTCTTCGTCCCCCACCAGGCCAACGCCCGCATCAACGAACTGATGAAGAAGAACCTCGGCTTCGGCGACCACGTCGCGATGGCCAACGACATCGAGAACACCGGCAACACCTCGGCCGCCTCGATCCCGCTGGCGATGGAGGAGATGCTCGCGACCGGCAAGGCCAAGGGCGGCCAGACCGCGCTTCTCCTCGGCTTCGGTTCGGGCCTCACCTACGCCGGCCAGGTCGTCACCCTCCCCCCGAACCCGACGATCACCAGCCTCTGACGCCAGCGGTAGCAGTTCGTATCGCTCACCGACACGCACTGCTACCGCTCTTCGCCTCCGCCCGGAGTGACATGCGTTTCCGTCGATCTCGACGGCAACCATCTCGGCGGTGAACGCCGCATCGACGACGTACCCGCACTTCGGGTGGTTGGCCGTCCATCCCGTGATACGCGCCGATCGCAACAGCCGATGCAGGAGTCGCTCGGCCACCGATCGCGCACCCGACTCGGCGCCCAGCAGGTGGCGTGTGGTGGCTCCCGCCCCGCGGCGACCCGGGTATCGCGCGTGCGCGTCGCGCAGTTGACGGAGTGACACCCTGCCGCGCAGCAGCGCGGAATCGAGGATCTGGCTGCCCGACGATGCCGCCGCCTCGATCACCGTCAGTGGCAGCGCTGTCACGCGCAGGTGGCGGCGTTCGACGACGTCGCACGACTCGAGATCGCTTTGCACGACCTCGATTCCCACGACCGGCGTCCCGTGCCGCCCCCGAGGGACCGTGACCGTGGCCGACCGGGGATCGGCATCGATCAGTCCGTGCCACCACGCCGCCGATGTCGAGGACAGCACCGCCCGCGGTCCGAGCGACAGACAAGCGATCCGCATCCTCGCCTGCGTCGACATCGCACGATCGGCGGCGAAGTAGACGCCGCGGCCGACGCGTTCCCATTCACCGGTCACGACGCGCCGCTGGACCGCAGACCGGTCGAGCCCGACGGCGGCGGCCTGGGTCAGCGTCACCACCCTGTCGTGAGCGGACAGCAACGCACGGAGATCTGGCGACATGTAATGTACGACGCCGAAGCCCTCCCGTCGGTTCCGCTCGTTCGATCGGTAGCGGTGTGTGTCGCGCGGCGACACTTACTGCTACGGATTCGCGATTTTCGCCTGACCAGCGGCGTCGCGTAACCTGGCCCCGGTGAGTGCCAGTCCCGACACCGTTGCCCGAGAGGTCGCGCGTCGGCGTACCTTCGCCATCATCTCCCACCCCGACGCGGGTAAGTCCACGATGACCGAGGCGCTCGCGTTGCACGCCCGGATGATCAGCGAGGCGGGTGCCATCCACGGCAAGGCCGGCCGCAAGTCGACGGTCTCGGACTGGATGGAGATGGAGAAGGCGCGCGGGATCTCGGTCAGTTCCACTGCGCTGCAGTTCAATTACACGATCTCCGATCCCGACACCGGCGACACCGAGGTCGCGGTCATCAACCTCGTCGACACACCCGGCCACGCCGACTTCTCCGAGGACACCTACCGGGTGCTCACCGCCGTCGACGCCGCGGTCATGCTCATCGACGCCGCGAAAGGCCTGGAACCGCAGACGCTCAAGCTCTTCCAGGTGTGTCGCCACCGCGGGGTGCCGGTGATCACGGTCGTGAACAAGTGGGATCGGCCCGGTCGCACACCGCTCGAACTCATCGACGAGATCAGCGAGCGCATCGGCCTCACCCCGACACCGCTGTACTTCCCGGTCGGGATCGCCGGCGACTTCCGCGGGGTCCTCGACCGACGCACCGGCGAGTACATCCGCTTCACCCGCACCGCCGGTGGTGCGACCATCGCCCCCGAGGAACTGCTCAGCCCCGATGCCGCCGCCGCGCGCGAGGGCGACGAGTGGACCGCCGCGGTCGAGGAGAGCGACCTGCTGTCGGAGATGGGCCAGGACCACGACGAGGAACTGTTCCTCGCCGGGGAGACCTCACCCATGATCTTCGCCTCCGCCGCACTGAATTTCGGTGTCCGACAGCTTCTCGAGGCGCTCGTCGAGCTCGCCCCGCCGCCCGCGGGTCGCGAGGGCATCGACCACCACGATCGCGAGGTCACCGACCCGTTCAGCGCGGTGGTGTTCAAGGTGCAGGCCGGCATGGACTCCTCGCATCGAGATCGTCTGGCGTACATGCGGATCGTGTCGGGTGAATTCGAGCGCGGCATGGTCGTCACGCACGCCCAGACGGGAAAACCGTTCGCCACCAAGTACGCCCAGGCCGTCTTCGGTCGCGACCGGTCCACCGTCGACACCGCCTATCCGGGCGACGTCGTCGGACTGGTCAACGCGATGGCGCTCGCGCCCGGCGACACCCTCTACACCGACGAGGCGGTCGAGTTCCCGCCCATCCCGTCGTTCGCGCCCGAGCACTTCGCGGTGCTGCGCGCCGAGAGCGCAGGCAAGTACAAGCAGTTCCGCAAGGCGATGGATCAGCTCGACTCCGAGGGCGTGGTGCAGGTCCTGCGCAACGAGATCCGCGGCGACGCCTCCCCCGTTCTCGCCGCGGTCGGGCCGATGCAGTTCGAGGTCGTCACCGCGCGCATGAAGAGCGAGTTCGGGGTCGAGACCTCCATCCAGAACCTCCCCTACTCCCTGGCGCGCCGCACCGACGCCGACAGCGCAGCCGACCTCGGCCGTCAGCGCGGGGTCGAGGTGTTCACCCGGAGCGACGGTGTGATGCTCGCCCTCGTCAGCGACAAGTGGCGTCTGCAGTACATCGAGAAAGAGCATCCGACACTGACGTTGGAACCCCTTGTCGCCACGGCGGACTGATCCGACGACACGAACACTCGCACTGGTCGCGGTCGCCGGGATCCTCGGTGGCATCGTCGCCTGCGGGACGCAGACCTCGGGGATCACCGCCGGCGACCGCCCGGGTTCGACGACCGCCTCGTCGACGGCACGGGTGGACGCCCGTGTCGACGACTCCGACTGCGACGCAGCCCCGCCGACCGGTGCGGTGACCCGCGCACCGGGTGGCCTGGTGTTCTCCCGCGGTGAGGCACGCGCACGCGTACAACGCATTCCCGCACCGATCGCCCCCGAGCGACGTCCCGGCGAATCCGACCCCGACGACGTCAGCAGCGCAGATGGCTGTTTCTCGTTCCCGCGCTGGGGAAATCGCGACGTCGTGGTGCCACTCGACAGCGCACTGTTCGTGTTCGCCGACAGCAGCGCCGACGGTGTGATCGTCGAGGTGTCCCTGGCCGACCTCGTCTCCCGCACCGACCTGACCGGTCAGGTCACGGTCGTGTCCGATGGAGACGTGTTCGCCTCGGCGACGTGCCCGGTGCAGATGTCGAGCGTGAACGAGGCGCGTACCGCAGGACGTTTCCGATGCCCGTCGGCGGAGTCGGTGCAGACCAACCCGTTCGCGCCCGACGACTCCATCGACTCCGCGGATCGTCTTCCGGAGTCGCCGACCCCGGTGATCCCGGGTCCGTCCGCGCCGTCACCGCCGACGACCACGACGCCAGCGCCTGCCGCGGTGCTGTCGGGGTGGTTCGTCCTCGACCGATAGGTCGCCCCCGTCAGTCGCCCGTCAGTCGCCGACGATACGTGCGATCTCACCGACGTCGACGGCATCGACCTCGGCGGGACTGAAGTGGGGGTCGCGGTCCTTGTCGACGAGCACCGCGCGCACACCCTCGGCGAAATCGGGGGTGGCGCAGATCCTCTCGGCCGCGCGCAGCTCCCGCTCGAAGCACTCGTCGAGCAGCGACGAGGCCCCGAGCTCGATGAGCCGGGCGGTCACCAGGAGGCTGGTCGGCGACCCTGCCGCCATCAGGCTCACCATCTCCGCGGCCCAGTCGTCGCCCACGGCGCCACGCAGGCCGCCGAGGATCCCGGGAACCGAGCTGTCGCCGAAGTACTCGGCGATCTTGGTGAGCGGTAGATCGGTGTCGTGGGCGGCGTCGACATCGACACCGAGCCCCAGCGCTTCGACCAGCGGCGCACCCGACCGGATCGAGTCGGCGACCGCACCGAGACGCTCACGGGGCACGTAATGCGTTGCCAGGCCCAGGGTCACGGCGTCGGAACCGGTGACGCGGGCGCCGGTGAGGCCCAGCCACATCCCGACTCCGGCGGGCAGACGTGGCAGGAAGTAGGTGGCGCCGATGTCGGGGAAGAAGCCGATCGCGGTCTCCGGCATGGCCATCAGGGCCTTCTCGGTGACGACGCGGATCTCGCCGTGCACGCTGATCCCGAGGCCGCCGCCCATCGCCGCACCGTCGATGAGCGTGATGTAGGGCTTGGGGTACTCGGCGATGAGCTGGTCGAGTTCGTACTCGGATCCGAAGTACTTCGTGATCGCCGCCGCGTCGCCGGAGAGTGCGTTGTCGCGGATGGCGCGGATGTCACCTCCGGCGCAGAAGGCCCGCTCGCTGCCCGAGGTCACCAGCACGGTCTCGACGGTGTCGTCGTCGGCCCACCGTCGCAGGACGTCGGTCATGTCGTCGATCATGGTCTGATCGAGCGCATTCAGGGCCTTGGGCCGATCGAGGACGATCTCGCCGACCCCGTTCGCGACCGAGCTACGAATGTAGGACATGCACGTACCGTACTAGCCCCACTGTTCGGCGAGTTCCATCCACTCGGTTTCGGCGGCTTCCTTCTCCGCCACCACCGAGGTGAGCTCGGAGTCGAGTTCGCGGAGGCGGCCGGCGTCGGTCGCCGCGGCAGCGAGCAGTCCGTGCAGCTCGGTCTCGCGGGCGTCGAACTTGGCGATCTGACGTTCGAGCCGCTTCATCGCCTTCTGTGCGTCGCGCTCGGCTCCGGCGTCCCGAACCGGTGCCGCGGCAGGCGAATCCGATCGCCCCGCCACCGACGAGACCGGGGTGGCACCGTCGCCCTGGCGCGCGCGGCGCTGCAGGTACGACTCGATGCCGCCGGGAAGGTTGGTGAGCCCGCCATCGCCGAAGAGCGCCCAGGTGCTGTCGCAGATCCGCTCGATGAGGTAGCGATCGTGACTGATGACGACCATTGTCCCGGCCCAGCCGTCGAGGATGTCCTCGAGCTGCTGCAGGGTGTCGATGTCGAGATCGTTGGTGGGCTCGTCGAGCAGCAGGACGTTGGGCTGCGCCATCAGCACACGGGTCAGCTGCAGCCGACGACGTTCGCCACCGGAGAGGTCGCCGACCGGGGTGCGCTGTCGGGCCGGGGAGAAGCCGAGGCGCTCGGCGAGCTGGCCGGCCGAGATCTCCTTCTCCTGCTTGGTGCCCGCGCCGATGGTGATGCGCCCGGCCACGTCCTCGACCGCCTCGAGCACGCGCATGTCGGTGGGGAGATCGTCGAGTTCCTGTCGCAGCCAGCCGATGGACACCGTGGTGCCCTCTTTGCGACGGCCCGGGTCGACCGGTACCTCACCGGCCAACGCGCGCAGCAGTGTGGTCTTCCCGGAGCCGTTGATGCCGACCAGACCGATGCGCTCACCGGGCTGCAGTCGCCAGGTGAGGTTCTCGACCAGCACCCGGTCATCGGGTGTGCGCAGGGTGGCGTCCTCGAGTTCGATGACGACGCGGCCGAGCCGCCGCTTGGCGAACGTCGACAGGGCCACGCTGTCGCGCACGGGAGGGACGTCGGCGATCAACTTCTCGGCGGCCTCGATGCGGTACTTCGGCTTCGAGGTCCGTGCCGGCGGCCCGCGGCGCAGCCACGCGAGTTCTTTGCGGGCGAGGTTGCGGCGACGTTCCTCGGCGGCGTCGGCGAGGCGTCCCCGCTCGGCGCGCGCGTAGATCCAGTCGTTGTATCCGCCTTCGTATTCCGTCACCGATCCGTGTGCGACCTCCCAGGTGCGCGTGGCGACGGTGTCGAGGAACCACCGGTCGTGGGTGACGACGACGAGCGCGCTGCGGCGGTTCACGACGTGGTCGGCGAGCCACTGCACACCCTCGACGTCGAGATGGTTGGTGGGCTCGTCGAGGATCAGCAGGTCGAGGTCCTGCACCAGTGCCGCCGCGAGCGCGACACGGCGACGCTGCCCGCCCGACAGCTCCTCGACGCTGCGGTCGAGTCCCCCGTCGAGGCGGTCGATACCGATACCCGCCAGCACCGCGCGCACACGTGCGTCCGACGCCCACTCGTGTTCGGCGACGTCGAGCGGCCCGAGGACCACGTCACCGACGGTCGACCCGGGTGGCAGCACGCCGCGCTGGGTGACCGTCGCCATGCGGACGCCGCCGGCGATCGACACGCGACCCGAGTCGGGCTCGGTGATGCCGGCCAGGATCTCGAGCATCGTGGTCTTGCCGCCGCCGTTGAGGCCGACGACGCCGATCCGTTGACCTTCCTGCACACCGAGACTCACCGAGTCGAGCAGCGGGGTGATCCCGAAGCTCTTGCTGATCTTCTCCGCGTTGACCAGGTTGCTCACCGGTCGTCTCCGATCGTCTCGTCGGGCACCACACGTGCGCCCGGGACCGGACCGCTCGCGATCCGGACCGAACGGCAGACGCCGGCACCGGCCAGTTCGGCGGCGATGTCGACCGCGTGGTCGGCGTCGTCGCACAGGAATGCACATGTCGGCCCCGACCCGGACACGATGCCGGCCAGGGCGCCGGCCTCGGTGCCCGCGCGCAGGGTGCGGCGCAGCGTGGGCATCAGCGACAGGGCCGCCGGTTGCAGGTCGTTGCACAGGGCGGGCGCCAGTCGGCGCGCGTCGCCCGCGGCGAGGGCCTGCAGGAGTTCGTCGGGCGGGCCGGCGCGATGTTCCCCGGTCGCCGATCCCGCGCGCAGGTGGTCGAGTTCGCGGTAGACCTCCGGCGTCGACAGTCCGCCGCCGGCGACCGCGATCACCCAGTGGAACGATCCGCGCGAGAGCACGCCGACGAGCTGTTCGCCGCGGCCGGTCCCGAGGGCGGTGCCACCGCGCAACGAGAAGGGGACGTCGCTGCCGATACCGGCGGCCACCGACGACAGGTCGTCGCGGTCGATGTCGCTGCGCCACAACCTGGTCAGGCCCACCAGCACCGCGGCGGCGTCGGCGCTGCCACCGGCCATGCCCCCTGCGACCGGGATGCCCTTGGTGATCTCGACGGCGACCTCACCGCGGTGGCCGGTCATGGCGGCCAGTGCGTCGATCGCGGTCCAGGCCAGGTTCGTGTGATCGGTGGGGACGGCGTTCGCGTTGTCGCCGATCACCGTTATGGATCGGCGATCGGCGGGCGCGACGGTGACCTCGTCGCTCAGCGACACGGCCTGGAAGACGGTCTCGAGCTGGTGGTAGCCGTCGTCGCGGAGATCACCGACACCGAGGTGGAGGTTGATCTTGGCGGGTACCCGCACACGAACGGGCCGGGGGACGACAGACAGCACGACTGTTCAGCCTAGTCGTTCGGCGGCGGGTCGCCTGCCACGGCGGCCAGGCGCACGTAGTCGGCGACGTCGAGCCGTTCGCCGCGCAGCGTCGGGTCGATATCGGCGGCGCGCAGGCGTCGCTCGGCCTCGGTGGGCGACCCGGCCCAGCCGGCCAGCGCGGCGCGCAGTGTCTTGCGTCGTTGGGCGAAGGCCGCGTCGATGACGGCGAACACCCGACGGCGGGTGACGGCGTCGGTGGGCCACGGCATCTCGCGTCGATCGACGCGCACCAGCCCCGACTCGACCTTCGGTTCGGGCCAGAACACACCCGCACCGACGGTGCCCGCGCGGCGGACATCACCGAAGAACCGGGCCTTCACGCTGGGGACGCCGTAGATGCGTCCCCCGGGTGTGGCGGCCAGCCGCTCGGCGACCTCGAGTTGCACCATCACCAGGGCGGTCCGGATCTGCGGGAGTTCGGCGAGCAGGTGCAGCAGCACCGGGACCGCCACGTTGTACGGCAGATTCGCGACCAGCGCGGTGGGCGGCACCGGGAGGTCGTCGGCCGAGACGGTCAGGGCGTCGGCACCGACGACGGTCAAGCGGTCGGCCTGCGCGGGCGCGTGGTCGGCGATCGTGCGGGGCAGCGCGCCGGCGAGCACCGGATCGATCTCGACCGCGGTCACACCTCCGGCCACGGCCAACAGCGCCAGCGTCAGTGAACCCAGTCCGGGGTCGACCTCGAGGACCTCGTCGTCCGGACCCACGTCGGCGCCGGCCACGATGCGTCGCACCGTGTTGGCGTCATGGACGAAGTTCTGCCCGAGGGTCTTGGTGGGACGGATCCCGAATTCGGCGGCGAGTGCGCGGATCTGGACCGGTCCGAGCAGCCGGGGAGGGTTCTGGGAGTCGCTCAGCGCAGGCCCAATTTTGCCGAGCACGACGGCCAGGCGCCCCACCCCTGGGCGGCGAGGGTCTTCTCGGCGACGGCGATCTGCTCCTCGCGGGTGGCGAGGTCGGCGCGCGGCGCGTACTCCTGGCCGCCCCAGCGGTCCCAGGTGTTCTGGTCGAACTGCACGCCGCCGTAGAAACCGTTGCCGGTGTTGATGGCCCAGTTGCCGGTCGACTCGCACTGCACCAGCTGATCCCACACCGAGCCGTTCGGGACGAACGGGGCGCCGGGCTTGGTGCCGACGTTGACCTGCGCGGCGACCGGCTGCTCGAGCTCCTGCGAGCCGAGCTTGACCCGCTTGGTCTCCTTGCCGTTCACGGTGGTGACCGAGTACGTCACCTGCTGGGTGCCGGGCTTGCCGGGGACCTTCACCTCACGCTTGTCCTTGACGAGCTCGGGGTCGGGGGTCTCCTTGTCCGGCGCGGTCAGCGGCTCGGTGGCCTCGACCTGCTCGGTCCGGATGCGGGTGACGGCGATGTTCATGTTCGCGGTGACCGCGGTGTCGGCGGCAGGGACGACGGTGTCGTCGCCGGCCAGCGGCGCACCCATGTCGGCGAGCAGCTCGCCCACGGTCTTCGCGGCGACCTCGGGGGTCGACTTCTTCGTCGCGTCGACGAGGGTGACCTTCTTGGGCAGCGTCACCGACAGGGCCGCTCCGTCGACCGGCAGCGTCTCGGTCCGCGGGGCCTGCACGTCGATCGTCGGCGACGCGAGGTTCTCCTGCGCGAGCGCCTGCTCGACGGTGACCGCATTGGTCTTGACCTCGCGCTTGGCGCCGTCGACGTCGATCACGAGGGTCTTGAGGCGGTGGAACGTGATGGTCTGGCCGTCGGCGACGCCGGCCGACGGCTTCGGGCTGACGAGGTCACCGTTGGCGGGCTCGTACCCCTGATCGGCGAGGACGTCCTCCACCGACGAACGCATGGTGGCGACGGTGACGATCTTGCCGTCGACGTCGATCTTCACGGTCTTGTGCATGACCACACCCATCACGCCACCCGCGAGAAGGGTGAGGAGCAGGGCGGCGACGGCGACGCGCACCTTTGTGGAGTTCGAATCGTTGATCTTGGCTAAAAAAGACACACGTCAGTTTCTTGTCGGGGACGTCGGGTATCCGGCGAGACTCGGCAGGATCACAGAAGGATAACGGCGACCTACTGGTCTGGCAAAGCCAACCGGTAGACCCGGCGGCTGTTGTCGTAGAGGTGCGCCGCGAGTTCGGTCGCGTCGGTGCCGCGGATGTCGGCGAGTGCGCGCACGGTGTACGGCAGGACGTACGACTGGTTCGGCGCCCCGCGGAAGGGATGCGGGGTGAGGAACGGTGCGTCGGTCTCGACGAGCACGAGCTCGTCGGGGACCACGCGGGCGGCGGCCTGCAACGACGCCGCGTTGGCGAAGCTGACGGTGCCCGAGAAGCTCAGGACGTACCCGCGTTCGACGCACTCGCGCGCGATGGCCTCGTCGCCGGAGAAGCAGTGCATGATCACCGTCTCGGGGGCGCCCTCGTCGGCGAGGACGTCGAGCAGGTCGCGGTCGGCCTCGCGGTTGTGGATCATCAGCGGTTTGCCGACCTCCTTGGCGAGGTCGATGTGCCATCGGAACGACTCGTGCTGAACGGATTTCGGCGCACAGTCGTCGGACTTGTCGAGCCAGTGGTAGTCGAGCCCCGTCTCCCCCACCGCGACGACCCGCGGATGCACGGCCATCGCGCGCAGCTCCGCGGCCGTCTCGTCGTTCAGGTCGCCGGCGTGGGTCGGGTGCAGCGCGGTCGCGGCCCAGGCACGGTCGTCCCATTCCGCGGCAGCGATGGCCCACCGGGCGTCGACCATGTCGTCGGCCACCGTCACGACACCGCGCACCCCGACGGCCTCGGCGCGGTCGAGGATCGCCGCGACCGTTGCGGCATCGCGCCCACCGCACGCAGCGAGGTGGGTGTGGGCGTCGATCAGCGGGCTCAACGGCTCGGGATCGGGCGGGGCCTCGCGACGCTTCGACCGGCTCACAGGTCGACCGTCCCGGTGATGGTGGACACAGTGGCCCCACCGACCCAGATGTCGGTGCCGTCGTCGTCGACGAACACCCGCCCGGCGCGACCCATCGCGGTCCCCTGCGCCGCGACGTAGCGGGCCGGGATCTCCTCGGTGGCGCGCAGCCAGGTGGCGAAACCGGCGTTGAGGCTGCCGGTCACCGGATCCTCGGGAACGCCGTCGCCGGGGGCGAAGGCGCGCACCTCGTAGTCGGCATCGTGACCCGCGCCGCGATAGGCCCCGATGAGTCCGACCTCGTGGTCACCGAGGGCGGCGTGATCGGGCCGCACCTCGAGGACACGTTCGCCCGAGGTCAGCATCAGGCCGATCCACCCGGGCCCGTTGTCGACCCAGTTCGACGCCACCACATCGGAGGGATGGAGTCCGAGCGCCGCGCGGATCTCGGCGAGCACGTCGGCGTCCACGGGTCCCGATCGACGCAGCGGGGGCGCGGCGAACGCGAGCCGGTCGCCGTCGCGGCGGATCGCGATCAGTCCGGCGCCGCACTCCTGCACGATCACGTCCGCGCGCGGGCGGCCCCCGGACTCCAGCCAGGCATGTGCCGATCCCAGCGTCGGATGACCCGCGAACGGCAGTTCGCCGCCGGGGGTGAAGATCCGCAGCCGGTAGTCCGCGGCCACGTCGGTCGGTGGCAGCACGAACGTCGTCTCCGAGAGGTTGGTCCAGCGCGCGAACGCGGCCATCTGGTCGTCGTCGAGGCCCCGCGCGTCGAGCACCACGGCGACGGGATTCCCGGAGATCGGACCCGATGCGAAGACGTCGACCTGAGCGAAGGAACGGGAGGTCACCATGGCTGCGAGCCTACGTTCCGCCGCCGAACGGACCGACCCGACCACCCGCGGTGTCCGCGCCTGTAACGCATCGCCACCCACACCGATAGTGAGAACAAGCACGCGATGGTACGTAGGCGTACCTGGTCGTCGCGCGCCGCGGGGTCGACCGATCCCGACCGAATGCGAGAACCGAGGAGAACACGATGAAGACCACGACGAAGCAGCGCTGGGCAGCAGTTCTGACCGCGGCGGGGATCGCGGGGATGACCGCGGTCGGCCAGGGAGCGGGCGCCGCATCCGCGGACACGGTCATCGACGGCATCAATGTCGGCGGTCGGATCGAGCAGGCGTACTTCGAGAGGGGGGGCGTCGAGAAATGGGGCGGACCGCGCAGCACCGAACTCCGCGCACGCAACAACGGGCGGTTCCAGGTGTTCGCCAAGAACACCGCGTTCTACTGGAACGCCGGCGTCGATTACGGGCGCGCCCACCAGATCAGCGGTGCCATCCGCGGCAAGTGGGCGTCGCTGAACTGGGAGAACGGCGCATTGGGCTACCCGGTCACCAACGAATTCGGGCAGGGATCCGCGCGGGTCAGCATCTTCCAGGGCGGCACCATCTATTGGTCGCAGAACACCGGTGCCCACCAGATCTGGGGCGGGATCCTGTCGAAGTGGCGGGCGCAGGGCGGCGTCAACTCCGCCGTCGGCCTCCCTGTCAGCGACGAGATCCGCCTGGGCAACAACACCTTCCTGCAGCGGTTCGCCAACGGGGTCATCTACTTCCCCTGATCACGCCGAGCCGATCGTCATCACGCACCCGCGTAGCGTCGGCTCACGATGACATCTGGTGACGCCCGTGACCCCGACGCCGCGACGGGGTCGGTGACGATCGATCGACTCGTCGACCCCTCCGATCCCGACCTCGTCGCACTGCTGACCGCGTGCGTCGCCGACCTCAACGAGCGCTACCCCGACTACTCCCCCGACCCGGTCGTCGCCGGCGCGGAGTACTTCGTCGCCCGACTCGACGGCCGGGGTGTCGGCTGCGTCGGGCTCCGCGACATCGGCGGCGGCCGCGGCGAGATCAAGCGGATGTTCGTGCACGTCGACGGTCGGCGCCGCGGGATCGCGGCCCGGCTGGTCACCGCCCTCGAGGAGCGCGCGGGCGAGCGCGGTATGACGAGCGTGGTGCTCGAGACCGGCATCCGACAGCCGGAGGCCATCGCGCTGTACATCGCCGTCGGCTACACCCCGATCGACGCGTTCGGCGAGTACGCGAGCAGTCCACTGAGTCGCTGTTTCGGCAAGGCCGTGCCGAGCACACGGCACTGACCATCGCGTGTCGCCCGGTGGTCACCGCCGGTTCGCGTCGGGTTGGCCGGAGGCCGTTAGCGTCGGCGCCCATGTTCTCCCCTCGCCTCCGCGCCGCGCGACGCCGCGCGACCCTCCTCGCGGCGGTGCTCGTCACGGTGACCATCGCGTCGTCGACGGCGGGCCTCGCCGACGCCCGGCCCGGTGACCACGGACAACCCCGCCGCGCCGTCGACCTGCAGGCCCATCGCGGTGGCATCGGGCTGACGACCGAGTCCACGCTCGAGGCGTTCGACACCGCGATGCGACTCGGCGTGACCACACTCGAACTCGACACCCAGGTCACCCGCGATCTCCGGGTGGTGATCTCCCACGATCGCCAGATCTCGGGCGACAAGTGCCGCGACACCGCGCCCGCGACCCCCGGCGACCCGCAGTTCCCGTACGTCGGCCGTTACATCCGCGACCTCACCCTCGCTCAGATCCGCACTCTCGACTGCGGTTACCGACAGCTGCCGCAGTTCCCGAACCAGCGACGTGTCCCCGGCGCGAAACTCCTCGAACTGCACCAGCTGTTCGACCTCATCCACGAGCGTCGGGCGTTCGGCGTGCGGATGAACATCGAGACGAAGGTCGAGGCCGGTTCACCCGAGCAGACCCAACCGCGCGAACTGTTCGTCGGTCGCGTCCACGACGAGATCGCCCGGTCGGGCCTCGCCCGCCAGATCAGCATCGAGAGTTTCGACTGGGGCGCACTGCGGGTCATGCACCGACTCGACCCCCGACTGCCCCTGATCGCCCTGACCAACAAGGACTTCCTCCAGGTCGGCCAACCGGGACGCTCACCGTGGCTCGGCGGTCTCGACGCCGACGACTTCGGCGGCGACCTGGTGCGCACCGCCCGCGCGATCGCGGGCGTCACCGCCATCTCGCCGGTGCAGGGCACCCCGCAGGACGGCGCCATCGGCGACGCCGGCTTCGTGCCCTACCCCGACGCCCGGATGGTCGCCGACGCCCATCGCGTCGGCCTGGCGGTGATCCCCTGGACCGTCGACGACCCGGCGACGATGGCCCACTTCATCGACCTCGGTGTCGACGGCCTCATCACCGACTACCCCGACCGCCTGCGCGCGGTGCTGGCGTCGAAGGGGTTGCCGCTCCCGCGACCGGTTCGGTGAGCCGCTAGCGTCGGTCGGATGAGTCGGAACGACACCCGCACCGGAACCGCTCGCGTCGGCGACCTCGACATCTACTACGAGGACGCCGGCGACCTCGACGCCCCGCCGGTGCTGCTGATCATGGGCCTGTCCGCGCAACTCACCATGTGGCCGTCGGGGTTCTGCGAGCTGCTCGCCGCCGAGGGCCTGCGGGTCATCCGTTTCGACAACCGCGACATCGGTCTGTCGACCCACCTCGACGGCGTCCGCGTCGGCGGTTCGATGATCGCGCGGATGGTGAAGACCGAGTTGGGCATCGGGAGCTCGGTGCCCTACACCGTCCCGGACATGGCCGCCGACGCCATCGGGGTCCTCGACCATCTCGGCATCGAGCGCGCCCATGTGGTCGGGGCGTCGATGGGCGGCATGATCGCGCAGGTCGTCGGCGGCAAGTATCCCGAGCGCGTTCTCTCCCTCGCGATCCTGTTCTCCAGCACGCTGCAGGCCCTGCTCCCACCACCCGATCCCCGCAAGCTCCTCGCGCTGATCTCGGGTCCGGGCAAAGGCGCCACCCGCGAGCAGTACATCGCCGGATCGGCGAAGGCGATGCAGACCATCGGCAGCCCCGCCTACCCGCTGAGCGACGCCGAGGCCCTGGCGATGGCCACCGAGTACCACGACCGGTCGCACAACCCGGCCGGGGTGATGCGGCAGATGACCGCGGTGATGGGCAGCGGCAGCCTGCGCCGCTACGCCCGGAAGGTCACCGCGCCGACCGTGGTCATCCACGGCAAGGCCGACGGCCTGATGCGGCCCTCGGGCGGCAAGGCCATCGCGCACGCGGTGACGGGGTCGAAGCTGGTGCTCATCGACGGCATGGGCCACGATCTGCCCGAGCCGCTGTGGCCTCAGATCACCTCGGAGCTGTTCGCCAACTTCCGCCGCGCCTGAGCCCGCACGGGTGGACCGATAAGCTCTCCCCACCATGGCATCGGCAGCGAAGACACCGTTCTACATCACCACCGCGATCGCCTACCCGAACGGCGTACCGCACATCGGGCACGCCTACGAGTACATCTCGGCCGACGCGATCGCCCGGTTCAAGCGGCTCGACGGGTTCGACGTCTACTTCCTCACCGGCACCGACGAGCACGGGCAGAAGATGCAGCAGACCGCGGCGGCGCAGGGCATCGAGACCCGGGCCCTCGCCGACCGCAACGCCGCCGCATTCCGCGATCTGCAGCGTGCACTCGGCAGCAGCTTCGACCGGTTCATCCGCACCACCGACGACGACCACACGACGGCGTCGCAGGCGATCTGGCAGCGGATGGCCGACAACGGCGACATCTATCTCGACACGTTCAGCGGCTGGTACTCGGTGCGCGACGAGGCCTACTACGCCGACGACGAACTCACCGTGGCGCCCGACGGCAGCCGCACGGCCACCGCGACCGGGACACCGGTGGAGTGGACCGAGGAATCGAGCTACTTCTTCCGGCTGTCGGCATACGGGGACAAGCTCCTCGAGCTCTACGAGTCGCACCCGGAGTTCATCGGACCGGCGACGCGGCGCAACGAGGTCGCGAGCTTCGTGCGCGGTGGCCTGCGCGACCTGTCGATCTCGCGCACCACGTTCGACTGGGGCGTGCCGGTGCCCGGCGATCCCGATCACGTGATGTACGTGTGGGTCGATGCCCTCACCAACTACCTGACCGGCGTGGGCTTCCCGGACACCGACCCCGATGCGTTCGCCCGGTTCTGGCCCGCCGATCTGCACATCATCGGCAAGGACATCGTCCGGTTCCACTGCGTGTACTGGCCGGCGTTCCTGATGAGCGCGGGCATCGAACTGCCCAAACGTGTGTTCGCACACGGGTTCCTGTTCAACAAGGGCGAGAAGATGTCCAAGTCGGTGGGCAACGTCGTCGATCCGTACACCCTCGTCGAGCAGTACGGCCTCGACCCGCTGCGGTACTTCCTGCTGCGCGAGGTGTCCTACGGGCAGGACGGGTCCTACAGCCACGAGGCGATCGTCGCCCGCATCAACGCCGACCTGTCCAACGAGCTGGGCAACCTGGCGCAGCGGTCGCTGTCGATGATCGGCAAGAACTACGACCACACCGTGCCGACGCCCGGTGCCCTCACCGACGACGACGCCGCGCTGCTCGCCCGAGCCGACGGCCTGCTCGAGAAGGTGCGCGCCGAGTTCGATGACCAGGCACTGCATCTCGCGCTCGAAGCCCTGTGGGAGGTGCTCGCCGAGACCAACCGCTACATCTCGGCGCAGGAGCCATGGAAGCTGGTGAAGGTCGATCTCGACCGCGCCGGAACCGTGCTGTGGGTGTGCGCCGAGGTGGTGCGCATCGTCGCGCTGCTCGCCCAGCCGGTCATGCCCGACGCCACCGGGAAGATCCTCGATCTCCTCGCCGTCGACGCCGAGTCGCGCACCTTCGCCTCGATCGCCGACCGCCTCGCCGCGGGTGTCACGTTGCCCGCGCCGTCGCCGGTGTTCCCCCGGTACGACACCAAGAGCTGACGTGACCCACGCGGCCGAGGACCTCGGTCCCGGGCCCGCTCCGGTCGACGTGCTCGGTCGACTCGACGACGCGACGCGGCTCGCGGGTCGGCCCGGGCCCGCCGCGGTGATCGGCGACTGGCTGGGCCACGCCGCGGTGATCGCACCCTCGATCCGTCTCGACGCGGGGGTCGCGCCGCCGGATCGACCGCACGGATGGTGGTTCGGCCACGTGTCGTTCCCCGACCGCGTCGCCGAGGCCGCCCTGCCCGCGGCCGTCGGAGGCGTGACCGACGGGGTGCTCGTGCACGATGACGACCGGTGGGCCTATCGGACGATCACCGGAACACCCTGCCCCGACTGGATTCGCGCGTGTCTCACCCCGAATCCCGCCGCCGATCCACCCCGGCCGTGGACGGCCTCGTGGACCGCTCCCCCACGCGAGCCGCACGACGAGGCCATCGGCGCCTGCCTGGCCGCGATCAGGGCCGGCGAGGTCTACCAGGCGTGTGTCTGCACGCGCTATCGCGGCGACCTGCGCGGTGCGGCGATCGATGTGGCGCGCACGGGCATCGCGGCGCTGGCTCCGCGCAAGGCGGCGTTCCTCTCCGGCGGGTGGGGCTCGGTGGTGTCGTTCTCCCCGGAGACCTTCCTGCGGCGCACGGGTGAGGACGTCGTGTCGAGTCCCATCAAGGGCACCGTCCCCGCCTCGACCGATCCGGCCGCGCTGCTCACCTCGGTCAAGGACGTCGCCGAGAACATCATGATCGTCGACCTCGTCCGCAACGACCTCGGACGCGTGGCCGTCGCGGGATCGGTGACGGTGCCGGAACTGTTGGTGACCAGGCCGGCACCGGGGGTCTGGCATCTCGTGTCCAGCGTCGCCGCGCGGGTGACCTCCGCGGTGGGCACGACGCAACTGCTCGACGCGACGTTCCCGCCGGGGTCGGTGACCGGGGCACCCAAGGTGCGCGCGCGAGAGTTGCTGCGACGGTGGGAAACAGACGCCCGCGGCGTCTACTGCGGCGCGATCGGCGTCGTCGCACCCGACGGCGATCTCGATCTCAACGTCGCCATCCGCACCGTCGAGATCGCCCCGGACAACTCGATGCAGCTCGGCGTCGGCGGCGGCATCACCATCGACTCCGACCCCGACCGGGAGTGGCAGGAATGCCTCGACAAGGCCGCGAGCATCGTGGGCCTGCGCCACGTCGGCGGCTGACCGCCGCCGGTCACCGCCGGGCCAACGCCGCCTGATACAGCTCGCGTTTGCCGGCACCACCGCGCGCGGCGATCTCGGCGCACGCGTCCTTGAGTCGCGCGCCGTCGGCGACGAGTGCCTCCACCGCGTCGACGAGGGTCTCCAGATCGGCCACCACCGGTTGAGCGCCCTCGATCACGACGGTGATCTCCCCGCGCACGCCGTCGTGCGCCCACCGGGCGAGTTCGGCCATCGGGCCGCGCCGGACCTCCTCGTAGGTCTTGGTCAGCTCCCGACACACCGCGGCGCGACGGGTCGGGCCCAGCACCTCGACGGCGTCGTCGAGGCAGTCGGCGAGCCGATGGGGGGACTCGAAGAAGACGACCGTGCGCGGCTGGTCGACCAGTTCGGCCAGCCACGACTTACGCGCACCGGACTTGCGGGGCGCGAACCCGTCGAAGCAGAACCGTTCGACCGGCAGCGCCGACAGCGCGAGCGCGGTCGTCACCGCCGACGGACCCGGAAGGCACGTGATGGGCAGGTCGGCCTGCGCGCACGCCAGCACCAACCGGTACCCGGGATCGCTCACCGACGGCATGCCCGCGTCGGTGACCAGCAGCACGGTGAGGCCGTTGTCGATGTCGGCGAGCAGTCCCGGCGTGCGCTGGGCCTCCACCTGGTCGTAGTAGCTGACGATGCGTCCGGTGATCTCGACCCCGAGAGCGGCGGCCAGCGACCGCGTCCGACGGGTGTCCTCGGCGGCGACCACGTCGGCGGAGTGCAGCGCGTCGCGCAGCCGCTGGGAGGCGTCGCCGGGCTGACCCATCGGAGTCGCCGCCAGGATCAACACACCGCGCCCGTTTCGAGACGTCTGTCCGGTATCGGACCGTTCGTGCGCTGCGTCATCCGTCGTCGTCATCACCGCACAGCCTACGATCGAGCACGTGACCCTCGCGCCTCCGATCACCGACGCGGTCGACCGCTACGACGGCCCGACCGACGACGGTGGCGCGGCGGAGGACCTCGGCCGTCGCCCCGGGCCGTCGATCCCCGCTCCGGTGTTCGGCGCCGACGACCGCAAGCGGGGATGGATCGTCGCCGCGGTGCTGACCGGGATCGCCGCGATCACCCGGTTCTGGGGGCTGGCCAGCCCCACCGACAACGGCACCCCGGTGTTCGACGAGAAGCACTACGTGCCCCAGGCCTGGCAGGTGCTCACCGGCGGGAACTGGATCGAGGACAACCCCGCCTACGGGCTCGTGGTGCATCCGCCGGTCGGCAAGTGGTTCATCGCCGCCGGCGAGGGTCTCTTCGGTTACACCCCGCTGGGCTGGCGGTTCATGTCCGCGGTCGTCGGCATCGTCATGGTCCTCATCGTCTACCGACTCACCCGCCGCGTCACGCGCTCCACGCTGATCGGCGCCATCGCGGGCGTGTTCATGATCGTCGACGGCGTGACGTTCGTGTCGTCGCGCGTCGGGATGCTCGACATCTTCCAGATCTTCTTCGTGCTCGGTGCGATGGCGGCGTTGGTCGCCGACCGTGATCAGATGCGCGCCCGGCTGCATCGGGTGTCGGTCGAGGGCCGCATGGCCGACTCACCGTTCGGGCCCCGGTTGGGTTTCCGCTGGTGGCGTTTCGGCGCCGCGGTGCTGCTCGGGCTCGGATGCGCCACCAAGTGGTCGGGCATCTACTTCGTGTTGTTCTTCCTGCTGCTGTCGGTCGGGTTCGACGTCGCCAACCGCAAGGCCTATCACGTACAGCGTCCCTGGCTCGGCACACTGCGTCGTGACCTGATCCCGGCCGGGTTCAGTCTCGGCGCGGTGCCGATCATGGTCTACCTCGGCAGCTTCGCGCCGTGGTTCGCCGGTGAGACGTCGGTCTACCGCTACGAGGTCGGCAACGCCGTCGGCTACGACGGCCCGTTCTCGTGGGTGCCCGGCGCCTTCCGGTCGCTCTGGTACTACGAGGCCGGGATCCTGAAGTTCCACGAGGGCCTGACCAACTCCGCGGGCAACCACCACCCGTGGGAGTCGAAGCCGTGGACGTGGCCGATGAGCCTGCGCCCCATGCTCTACGCCGTGCAGAACGGCCCCGACCGGTGCGGCGGCGGCGAATGCATCCGCGTGCAGATGCTGATCGGCACGCCCGCCATGTGGTGGCTGGCGTTCCCGATGCTGCTGTGGGGTCTGTGGCGGTGGATCCTGCGCCGCGACTGGCGGTACGCGGTGGTCATCGTCGGCTACGGCGCGGCGTGGCTCCCCTGGTTCGCCAACCTCGACCGTCAGATGTACTTCTTCTACGCCACCGCGATGGCGCCGTTCCTGATCATGGGGTTGGCGCTGTGCGTCGGTGACCTGCTGGGCGCCGACGGGCGATGGGCGACGTTCGGCCGGGAACGCCGCATGCTCGGTGCGATCGTCGCGTCGATCTACATCGGTCTGGTGATCATGAACTTCGTGTGGATGTGGCCGATCCTCACCGGAGCGCCACTGTCCCTGCACATGTGGAACATGCAGATGTGGCTGCCCAGCTGGCGGTGATCTCGCCGGAGATCAGTTCGGCAGGCGTCCGCGGAGGGTGTCGGTGGTGGCGAAGTCGCCGCCCACGAAGTTGCGGTCGAGGCTCGTCTGCACGTCGAAGTAGCGCAGCGGCAGGTTCTTCAACCGGTTGTCGGTGACGCGGAACTCCACACGGTTGCCGATGATCCGGGTCGGGACCTGGACGATCTGGTCCTGATCGGTGCCGACCGGGTTGACGATCAGCGGGACGGGAACCGGGGTGCCCGGGCGAACCGGGAAGCCCTTGAGCAGCGGACGACCGATTGCCGAGATCGCCGCCACGGCTTGTCCGGTGCCGCCGGTGACGTTGCGCGGACCGTAGAGCAGCACCGAATAGTTCGGACCGTAACCCCGTCCGACACCTGCCTTGGTGCGCACGACGATGGTGATGTCGAGGCGCCCCACGGCGCGGTCGTAGTCGACCGTGGTCGAGGTGATGTCGACGCTGCCGACGACCGCCTCGATAGGGGACCGCACCGTCACCGACGCCGCCGACGCCGGTCCGGCGGCGGTCACCACGCCGGTCACCGCGGCCAAGCCGGCGAGCGCGACGGCGGACAGACGAGCGGCGGAACGACGAGCAGTGCGATGCATACAGACCCCTGAGGCGATTCCGAACGGACGTGTCCGGAGAAGTATTGCAGTTCGCACGCCCCCGCCGAACGACATCACGCGGACCCGTCCGGCGGCCGCTCAGCCGCCGAGTCGGCCGGACACCCTGTCGACGCCGAGCGGGCTGGTGACCGTCCCGTTGCCCGCGCTGGTCGCGGTGACATCGAACGCGGTGAGAGGCAGGTTCGCGAGGCGGTCGTCGGTGGCGGTGACGACGACCGACGCACCGTTGTAGGAGATCCGGGCGGGGACGACGGTGTCCTGCCCCGACCCGGTGCGGTCCACCGCGAGCGAACCGCGCGCCGGCACGCCGACCACGCCGGCACCGATCGACGCGCCCCGTCCGATGACCGGGCCACGCAGGGTGATGCTGTAGGCGGGACCGCCGAGCGCCGCCGGGGTGGGCACGCCCCGGAGGAACACGGTGGCCGACACCCGCCCCAACGCCGGTCGGTAGTCGACGGTGGCGGCGAGGATGTCGACATACGGCGCGTTGAGCAGCGACGGCGGCGACAGCACGGTGTTCGGGGGCAGCAACGCCGCCGAGCCGGTGGTGGGCGCGGCGGCGCCGGGCGCGACACCGACCACGACCCCCGCCGTGGCGGCGAGGGTCGCGATCGCGGCGGTCAGGCCGCGGCGGCTGATCAGGGCGGTACGGCCGATGCGTGGCATCACGTGGTCTCCAACTGTCGCGAATGTCCGGTACCGAAAAGTACCACACATCGTTCGCGCGGAGAACGACCGCGTCTCCTCCGTCAGACGGGGTGCGCCGCCAACCACTGCTTGGCGATGTCGGCGGGCTTGGTGCCGTCGGCGGCCTGTCCGTTCAAGGTGATCAGATCGGCGGTGGTCAGCTTCGCCGACACCGCGTTCAACGTGGTCGTCACGGTGTCGGTCTGCTTCGACTTCTTGATGACGGGCAACACGTTCTGCGCCGAGAAGAGCGACTTGTCGTCGGTGAGGGCGACCAGCTTGTTCTTGGCGATACCCGGGTCGGTGGTGAAGAGGTTGGCCGCCTGCACCTGTCCGCTGGTGAGCGCGTTCATCGTCAGCGTGCCGCCGGCGTCGAGCGGTACGAAGCTCTTGAAGGTGACGCCGTAGACGTCCTTCAGGCCGACCACACCCTGCACGCGGGTCTTGAACTCCGGAGCGGCGCCCAACGCCAGTTCTCCTGCGACCGGCGCCAGATCGGAGACCTTCGCGAGCTTGTACTTCGAGGCGGTGTCCTGGGTGACGCAGATCGCGTCCTTGTCCTCGGCGGGCGAGGGGGTCAGGCCCACGATGCCCTCGGGCAGCTTCTGGGTGAGCTCGGCGTCCACCGCCTGCGGGGTCGACGCCGTCGACTTCTCGTCCAGGTACTTCAGCAGCGCGCCGGTGTACTCGGGCACGAGGTCGATCGACGAGTCCTTCAGCGCCGTGAAGTACACCTCGCGGCTGCCGATGTTGAACTGGGTCTTCACCGCGACACCCTTGGATTGCAGGGCCTGGGCGTAGATCTCACCGACGAGCTGGCTCTCGGTGAAATCGGCGGAGCCGATGATGATCTGGGAACCCGACGAACCCGACTGGTCGGTGCTGCTGTTGAGCGGGTCGCCACCACAGGCCGAGACGGTCATGACGGTCGCGGCGGCGATGGCGGCCGCGACCAGGGTGGTCTTCTTCATGGGTTCTCCTCGATGTGGTGACGCTGGGGTGGACGACTGTGGGGTGGGTGCGCGGGGCGAGGGTTCACGTGCCCGGCGCCGCCACCGGGATCGCCGGCGAGGGGCGTGAACGGGTCGCCGAGGCCTCGGAACGTCGCAGACCGGGCGAGATCGTGAATCGACCGAGCAGGGCGAACAACACCTCGAACGCTATCGCGAGAACCGCGACGAGGAGGGCGCCTGCGGTCATCTTCGTGAAATCGGCCTCGGCGCGCCCGTCGAGGATGAACCGACCGAGGCCCTGCAGCCCGACGTAGGCCGCGACGGTGGCGGTCGAGACGATCTGGAGTGTCGCGCTGCGGATCCCGGACAGCATCAGCGGCAGCGCGCACGGCAACTGGACGCGCATCAGGATCTGGGCGCGGGTGTAGCCCATCGCCCGCGCGGCGCCCACCGCTCCCGAGTCGGCGTTCTGGATGCCGGCGTAGGTGCCGGCGAGAATCGGTGGCACCCCGAGCAACACGAGCACGGCGGTCGTCGGGATCAGGTAGACCGCCTGCCCGCTGACACTCGAGGAGATGAGCAGGAACAGCAGCACCAGTGCACCGAGGGTCGGGAGCGCGCGCAGGGCGTTGGCCGAACCCACCACGAGTCCTCCGCCCCGACCGGTGTAGCCGACGAACATCCCCAGCGGCACGGCGATCACGAGCGAGATGCCCAGTGCGAGCAGGGTGTAGACGAGGTGGTGGCCGATCTGGGCCGGCACACCGTCGGGTCCGGTCCAGTGAGAGCTGTCGGCGAACCAGCCCGGCACGTTCACGAGGTCACGACCCGTTCACGCCACGGCGTGGCGATGCGGTTCGCGATCTGGATCGCCACGTCGAAGATCACCGCGAGGACCACACACATCACCACGCCCGACACCAGCGGGCCGTAGAGCTGCAGCTGGAGACCCTGGGTGAACAACGACCCGAGCTGCGAGATGCCGAGCAGCGCGGCAAGGGTCACGATCGACACGTTCGACACCACCGCGACCCGGAGTCCGGCGCTGATCACGGGCACCGCGACCGGCAGCTCCACCAGGAACAGGATCTGCCACGTCCGGTACCCCATGGCGCGCGCGGCGAGGACGGTCTCCACGGGCACCGACGCCAGTCCGTCGGCGACGACGCGCACGAGCAACGCCACGGTGTAGATCGTCAGCGCCAGAACGACATTGATGGGATCGAGGATCTTTGTACCGATGACCGGCGGTAGGAAGATGAACAGCGCCAGCGACGGGATCGTGTAGAACAGGCCCGCGACACCGACGATCGGGGTGTAGCTCCGGCGCGAGCGATACGCCCACCAGCCCAGCGGTAGTGCGATGAGCAGACCGATGGCGGTGGGTATCAGCGTCAGCCAGATGTGGCTGACCGTCAGCGACCACACGAGCCCGTAGTTGTCGCCGACCCAGTCGAGGATCTTGCTCACGCCGCACCCTCGCTCGCCCGCGCCCGGCGGATCGCCGCCAGCACATCGGTGTCGGTCACCGAACCGACGAGAACACCGTCGTCGTCGACGATCACGCAGCGGCCCGCCGGACTCGACAGCGCCGAGTTGAGCAGTTCGCGCAGCGGACTGTCGGCGCGCGCGACCGTGCCGGCGAGGTTGATGTCGTCCGACTCCACCGCGCGGGTCCCGACCGCCGAGGCGTCGACCCACCCGACCGGCCGGCCCTCGGCACCGACGGCCAGGGCCCAACGGCCGTCGATCTCACCGACGGGTTCGCCGAGGGTGACCGTCGGCTCGGTCTGCGGGATGAGCTCGTCGTCACCGAACCGGAAGCCGAGTGAGCGGTATCCCCGTGTGCTGCCGACGAAGTCGGCGACGAACGCATCGGCCGGCGCCTCGAGGAGCTCGGCCGGTGTGGCGACCTGGGCCAGCCGGCCGCCCTGACGGAGCACCGCGACACGGTCGCCGAGTTTGAGCGCCTCGTCGATGTCGTGGGTGACCAGGATGATCGTCTTCGAGATGTCGGCCTGCAGGCGCAGGAACTCGTCCTGCAGCTGCGCCCGCACGATGGGGTCGACGGCACTGAAGGGCTCGTCCATCAGCAGGAACGGCGGGTCGGTCGCGAGCGCTCGCGCAACACCGACCCGCTGTTGCTGTCCGCCGGAGAGCTGCCACGGATACCGCTTGGCGAACGTCGCGTCGAGCCCGACGCGCTCGAGCAGGTCCATCGCCGCGGCACGGGTCTGCTTCTTGCCGTCGCCGAGCAGGCGCGGCAGCGCGGCGACGTTGTCGACCACGGTGCGGTGCGGGAACAGCCCGGCGTTCTGGATGACGTACCCGATGCGGCGGCGCAGCGTGACGGCGTCGATCGACGCGGTGTCGGTGCCGTCGAGGGTGATGCGACCCTCGGTCGGGTCGATCAGTCGGTTGACCATCCGCATCGTCGTGGTCTTGCCACATCCCGACGGCCCGACCAGGACCGTGATCTCACCGTTCGGGGCGGTCAGATCGAGACCGTCGACCGCGACCGTCCCGTCGGGATACGTCTTCGAGACCCGCTCGAACTCGATCATGGTCGTCCTTCGTCACTGTCGGTCTCCGGCTCCCAGAAGATGGGAACCTACCGACCGTATAACGTCAGACCTTCTCCTCGCGCACAAGCGAGGTGTCCACGGGCAGATCGTCCGACGGCAACACGTCGTTGGTGTCGTCGGTCGCGGCGATCGTGTTGGCGTGGACGCGCAGCTTGTCCTCGAGTCCGTCGCTGCGGTGCTTCTCGGCCAGGATCAGCGGATCGCGGCGCAGGTCCTTGTAGAGCGACACGCACATCACGATCATCACGATCACGAACGGCAGCGCCGCGATGATGGCCATCGTCTTGATGCCCTGCAGCGCGTCGTCGCCGCTCACCCAGAGCAGCAGTGCGGCAACGGCGCCGGTGAGCACACCCCAGAACACGGTGACGCCCTTGGAGGGTTCGGCGCGTCCGCGTTCGGACAGCGTCGCCATCACCAGCGACGCCGAGTCTGCGCCGGAGACGAAGAAGATCGCGACGAGGACCATGACGAGGACCGAGGCGATACCCGCCCACGGGAGGTTGCCGAGCATGTCGAACAGCTGCGACTCCTCGTTCGGGCTGTCCGCCAGTCCCTTTCCGTTCATCTGCTGACTGATGGCCGTGCCACCGAAGATCGCGAACCACACCAGCGACACCGTCGACGGCACCACCATGACGCCCACCACGAACTGGCGGATGGTGCGACCCCGGCTGATCTTGGCCAGGAACATGCCCACGAACGGCGTCCAGGACACCCACCAGGCCCAGTAGAAGATCGTCCAGTCCGACAGCCACTGTTGTCCGGCGGCGTCGGTGTTGGCGCTGGTGCGCGCGGCGTCAGCGGTGATCTCACGGGCGTAGCTGCCCAGCGAGGTGGGGATGACGTTGAGGATGAACACGGTCGGACCGACGACGAAGATGAACAGCGCCAGCACGATCGCGAGCACCATGTTGATGTTCGACAGCCATTGGATGCCCTTGGCGACACCGGAGACCGCGGAGGCCACGAACGCCGCGGTCAGGACCGCGATGATGCCGACCAGCAACAGCTTTCCGCTCTCGCCCGCCCAGTTGAGCTCCTCGAAGCCCGAACCGATCTGTGCCGCACCCAGGCCCAGCGAGGCGACGGTGCCGAACAGGGTCGCGAAGATCGCGAGGATGTCGATGACCTTGCCGCCCCACCCGTTCGCGCGGTGGCCGAGCAGGGGCGCGAACACCGCGCTCATGAGCTGGCCGCGGCCGCATCGGTACGTGCTGTAGGCGATCGCGAGTCCGACGACGGCGTACATCGCCCAGGGGTGGAAGCCCCAGTGGAACATGGTGGTGGCCATGGCGACACCCACGTTCTGCCCCTCGGTCCCGGGGGGCGCGGTGCTGAAGTGGGTGAGCGGCTCGTAGGCGCCGTAGAACATCAGGCCGATGCCCATGCCGGCGCTGAACATCATCGCGATCCAACTGACGGTGCGGAACTCGGGCTTCTCACCGTCGCGGCCGAGGGGGATCTTCCCGTACTTGCTGGCCGCCAGGAAGATCGCGAACAGCACGAACCCGGTGGCCGAGAGGATGAACATCCAGCCGAGGTTGTCGGTGATCCAGTCGAGGATGGTGCGGGTGACGTCCTTGAGGCTCGTCTTGTCCACGATGCCCCACACCAGGAACGCCACGACCAGCGCCGCGGTCACCCCGAAGACCACGAAGTCGACCCTCATCCGTCCGCCGTCACCGGCGTGGGGATCGGGCGCCACCTGCGTCGATGCGGGGTGGGTCGCCGTCGGTGAGACGTCGCCGTGGGCGTCGGGAGAGTGCATACCGGTCGAAACAGCCATAACTCACTGTCGCAGCACGGCGGCAGTTCGGACAAACGAACCGCGGAAATGGACACCCACCCGTAACACCGGGGGTGCCGTGGTCACGTTCGGGTATGCGCGGACGGCCCGATCAGTCGGTGTCCAGAGCTGTGCGCAGCATCGATGCGATCGCCGCGTCGTCGACGCCGAGCGCACGCAGGGCCGCGACGTGGGAGACGGTGAGACGTTGGGCACGCTGCGTCGCGGAGTCCGACCGCGCCCGGATGAAGGATCCGTTGCGCCCTCGTGTCTCGATGACCCCCGCCGACTCGAGCTCGCGGTAGGCCCGCGCGACGGTGTTCGGCGCGATCGAGAGCTGATCGGCCAGGGCGCGCACCGTGGGGAGGCGGGTGCCCACCAGCAGGTCCCCCGAGCCGACGAGTTCGATGATCCGCATCCGCACCTGCTCGTAGGGTGCAACCGCCGACCCCGGATCGATCGTGATCTTCATCGGGCCGTTTCCCTTGCGGTCACAACGGATCCCGGGCGACCGGACACGACATGCACCGCGGACCGCCACGCCCCGAACCGAGTTCGCTGCCGCTGATGGTGAGCACCTCGATCCCGGAATCGCGCAGGCGCCGGTTGGTCTCGACGTTGCGGTCGTAGGCGACGACGACACCCGGTGAGACCGCGAGGGTGTTGTTGCCGTCGTCCCACTGTTCGCGTTCGGCGGTCACCGCGTCGAGTCCGGTGTCGATCACGCGCAGCTTCTCGATGGCCATGGCCTCGGCCGCGGCGGTGACGAAGGGCGCGGGCCCGGTGACGCTGGGGTGCTCGCCGCGTCCGCCGGTGCGCCGGATGGTGAAGGCCGACAACGTGTCCTGGATGGCGGGGTACATCACGACGGCGTCGACGTCGACCATGGTGCAGACGGTGTCGAGGTGCATCGACGCCCGCCGCTGCTCGATCGGCACCGCGAGCACCGTGTGCGCGAGTTCGTCGTCGAAGAGGCTGCGCGCCAACGCCTCCGCCCCGGCCGGGGTGGTGCGCTCCCCCACCCCGACGGCCACGACACCGGGCGCGAGCAGCAGCACGTCGCCACCCTCGACCGGCGCGCTGTGCGATTCGTAGGCGCGACGGGCTCCCCGGAAACGGGGATGGTGGGCGTAGATGAGGTCGGTCAGCGAGGTCTCGCGGCTGCGGGCGGGCAACGCGAGACTGGTGATGGCGAACCGCGCGCCGATCCAGAACGAACTGTCCCTGGTGAACAGCAGATTCGGCAGCGGGTCGATGGCGAACTCGACGCCGTGGTGCATCCGCCGCACCAGCGACGACCGCGCCGCCGCCGGGCTCTCCGGGAGTTCGTCGAAGGTCATCCCGGCGGTCAACACCGACGCGAGGTCACGCGGGGCCAGTGTCCGCAGGTGTCCGGTGAGTTCCTGGGCCAGGTGGTGTCCGAGCCTGCGCGCGCTGACCGCGGCGGCGATCCCCTGCATGCGGGCGGCGCCGCTGCGCTCGATCGTCTCGACCAGGAGGTCGCCGAGAAGCAACACCTCGACCCCGCGTTCGCGCAGCACCTCGGCGAACCCGTCGTGCTCCTCCTGGGCCCGGTCGACCCACGGCAGTCCGTCGAACAGCAGTTGGTCGCTGTTGCGCGGGGTGAGGCGGCGCAGTTCGTCACCGGGGCGGTGCAGCATCACCGTCCGGAGTCTGCCCACCTCCGAATCGGAACCCAGCGCATGTCCCCGGGGATCCGCGTTCTCCATGGGATCACGGTAGTGCTCGTTCAGGGCGAGTGCGCCTCGGACGCGGCGATACCCACACGAACGGGCGCGGTCTCCCGCGCGAAGGCCCACAGCGCCAGGGCCACCAGCGGGACCGCACCGGTGAGCGCGAACGCGGGCCCGTAGCCACCGGCGTGGTCGACCATCAGGCCGGCGAGGATCGGTCCGCTGACGGCACCGACGTCGGAGATCATCTGGAACGCCGCCAGCGCGGTGCCGCCCTGTCCGCGTGCGGCGAGCAGGTCGGCGAGTGCCGCCTGGTGGGTGGGGGCGAACAGACCCGAGCCGGTGCCCGCGACGAAGCTCAGCACGCCGGCGACCCACAGTGATCCGCTGAAACCGAGGACGAGCGTCGCCCCCGACATCAACGCCAGACCCGGCAGCATGATCGGTTTGCGGCCGTAGCGGTCGGAGAGCCGCCCCGCCAGCAGGATCGACGCGACGTTGCCCGCGGCGTAGATCGCGAGCACCACACCCGACCACGCACTCGACTCGTCGAGCCCGTAGACGATGTACAGCGGGACCAGCGCGACACGCACACCCTGGCTGGCGAATCCCTGGGTGAAGCTCGAGGCGAGGATGGCCCGATAGGTCCTGTCGCGCAGTGCCTCCCGCAGACCCATCGGATCGATGACCGGTCCGCTGCCGGCGACCGGTCGGCCCCCCACGTCGCGCAGCGCGGTCGCCACCACGGCCGACGCGATCAGCAACGCGATCGCGTAGACCACGAACGGCAGGCGCAGCCCGTAGCTCACGAGCCCGGCACCGATCAGCGGACCGGTGATGTTGCCCAGCAGGAAACCGCCGCTGAAGAAGCCCGAGACGCGACCGCGGATGTCGGGCGGTGAGAGACGGATGAGCAGGGCGAGCGCCGAGACGCTGAACATCGTCGACCCGATGCCGCCGAGCCCGCGGAACACGAGCAGCTGCCAATAGGTCTGGGCGAAGGCGCACGCGAGGGTCGACGCGGCGACGATGAGCAGGCCCGTGAGATAGATGCGGCGCTCGCCCAGCCACGACACCAGCTTGCCGCTGGCCGGCGCGAACAGCAGTCGCATCATCGCGAAGGCCGACACGATCACCGTCGCCGCGGCCACCGACACGTCGAAGCTGCGCGCGAAGGTGGGCAGGGCGGGCGCGATCAGCCCGTAGCCCAGTGCGATGACCACGTTCGCCGCGAGCAGGACCCAGATGCCGCGGGGGATCTGCTTCACCGGTGTCGCTCTGGACGGGGACTCGGGTGTGCGGCCATACCCCGATCGTCGACGATGGGCGCCCCTGCACCAAAATCGCCGGACGTCTCTACGATCTCTGGATGCGTATCTCGTGCACCACTCCCCGCCTCCCGGCGCCTCGGCTCGTCCTCTCGGCCGCGGTTCTCGCGCTCACCGTCACGGCCGCCGCCTGTGCCCCCGCATCCGATTCCGCGGATGCCTCGGCGCCTGCGTCGTCGTCGACGTCGCTGGCCGACTGCCGTCCGGGCTCGCTGGCGTTGACCACACCCGGCGTCCTGACCGTCGCCACCGACGACCCGGCGTACTCGCCGTGGTTCGTCGACAACACGCCCACCAACGGTGAGGGCTTCGAGTCGGCGGTCGCCTATGCCGTCGCCGACAAGCTGGGGTTCGCCAAGAACCAGGTGACCTGGACGAAGGCCGGGTTCAACCAGGTCATCCAGCCCGGGAAGAAGAACTTCGACTTCGACATCAACCAGTTCTCGATCTCCGCCCAGCGGGCGAAGGCCGTCGACTTCTCGAGTCCGTACTACTCGGCCTCACAGGCCATCATCACGTTGCAGGGTTCGAAGTACGCGGGCGCGACATCGCTGGCCGACCTCAAGGGCGCGAAGCTCGGTGCGCAGATCGCGACCACCTCGCTCACCGCGATCGACCAGATCGCCCCCACCACCGCACCGCTGGTGTACGACGACACGTCGAAGGCCGGGCAGGCGTTGCAGAACCGACAGGTCGACGCCATCGTCGCCGATCTCCCCACCGCGTACTACCTCACCTCCGCCGAGCTCACCGGCGCGAAGATCGTCGGGGAGTTCCAGCCGACCAAGGGCGAACAGGAGCGCTTCGGGCTGCTCCTGTCGAAGGGCAGTGCGCTCACACCCTGTGTCTCGGCCGCGGTCGACGCTCTGACCTCGGACGGCACGCTGACCCGCCTGCAGGACCGCTGGCTCACCCAGGCGACCAGCGTCCCCGAACTCCGTTGACCGAGGCCCCTGCCCGCAGCGCGAGACAACGCGAACGCGAGCGATACCGACGGCGACGCAACCGGATCCGCGCGACCGTCGCGGCGGTGTCGACGATCGTCGTGCTCGGTGCCCTGGTCGGGGTGGTGCTGGCCTCGCCGGGCTGGGATCGCGTGCGGGCGACGTTCTTCGACTACGACGACGCCGTCGGTTCCCTCGGCGACGTCGCGTCGGCGTTTGTGCTCAACATCCGACTGTTCCTCACCGTCGAGGTCGCGGTGCTCGTGCTCGGTCTGCTGATCGCGGTGATCCGGGTGATCCCGGCGCCCGCGCTCGCCCCGGTGAAGGTGATCGCCGTCGTCTACACCGACGTCTTCCGCGGTACGCCCACCCTCCTCATCGTGCTGCTCGTCGGGTTCGGCGTGCCCGCGCTGGAACTCACCGGTCTGCCGACGAGCCTGTTCTGGCTCGGCGTGATCGCCCTGACGCTGAGCTACGGCGCCTACGTGGCCGAGGTGATCCGCGCCGGGATCCTCTCGGTCCACCCGTCGCAGTGGGCCAGTGGTCGCGCGATCGGTCTGTCGTACGCGAAGACCCTGCGCCATGTGGTGTTGCCGCAGGCGTTGCGGCGGGTGGCCCCGCCCCTGCTCAACGACTTCGTGTCGCTGCAGAAGGACACCGCACTGCTGTCGACGATCGGGCTCGTCGAGTCGTTGCGCGCCGCCCAGGTGATCTCGGGCCGCGACTTCGTGTTCACCCCGTACGTGGTCGCGGCGTGCTTCTTCATCGTCGCGACCATCCCGCTCGCCCGACTGACCGACCATCTGACGGTGCGGTCGCTGCGCCGCGAGAACGGCATCTGATGCTGCGGGCGAGTGCGATCCGCAAGTCGTTCGGCGGTCACGAGGTGCTGCGCGGTGTCGATCTCGACGTCGCCGAGGGTGAGGTCGTGTGCCTCATCGGTGCGTCGGGGTCGGGCAAGTCGACGCTGCTGCGGTGTCTGAACCTGCTCGAGGAGGTCGACGACGGCGACATCTTCCTCGACGACCGCGAGATCACCGATCCCCGTGTCGACGCCGACGAGGTGCGCCGATCGATCGGCATCGTCTTCCAGGCCTACAACCTCTTCCCGCACCTGTCGGTGCTGGCCAACATCACCCTGGGGCCGGTCCGGGCGCTCGGTGTGCCCCGCGCGGAGGCCCGCAGCGAGGCGCTCACCCTGCTCGACCGTGTCGGACTGGCCGAGAAGGCCGACGCCTACCCCGATGCGTTGTCGGGTGGGCAGCAGCAGCGCGTCGCGCTCGCCCGCGCCATCGCGATGCGCCCGCGGGTGCTGCTGCTCGACGAGATCACTTCCGCGCTCGATCCGATGCTCGTCGGCGAGGTGCTCGACGTGATCCGCGGCCTGCGCGCCGACGGGATGACGATCGTGATGGCCACCCACGAGATGACGTTCGCCCGCGAGGTGTCCGACCGGGTCGTGTTCCTCGCCGACGGCGCGATCGAGGAGTCCGGTCCGCCCGAGCAGATCTTCACCGCGCCGAGCAGCCCGCGCACCGCTGAGTTCCTGGCCCGTCACCTGCGCTGACGTTCGAGCGCCAGGATGTGGTGGGCGCGGTCGTCGATCGGGTTGTCGGGGGTGAGTGCCCCGCTCGCGACGATGCGGAAGCCGGCCTTCTCGAGTGCGCGCCACGAGCGGCGGTTGGCGGCGACGACCGGGACGACGATCCGTTCGGCGTCGGGGTGTCGGGCGAAGGTGTCGGCGCATCCGGCGACGATCACCCCGGGCCCGATGCCACGACCGAGCAGTTCGGGGACCCCGATCAGGTAGTCGATCGTGTAGGTCGTGGCGGCGACCGGTCCGATGACCGGCGCGAGTTCGTCGACGTAGTCGCCGAAATCGATGATCCGGCAGCGCTGCAGGAGTCCGATGGGTTCGCCGTCGGCCTCGACGACGAGATCCTCGGCGGGCGTCTCACCGTCGATCACCGGTCCGAACTGCTTCTCGAGCGACGCGGGGTCGTACGCCTGGTTCCACCACCGCTCGACATCCGGTGTGGCGAGCCATCGACCGACACGCGGGTAGTCCGCCCGGGTCACCGGACGGAAGGTGAACGTCGACTGCGACGAGACCCGCGTCGGCGTCACCAGCGGCGGGTCTGCAGATCGTCGAGTGCGCGTTCGGTGAGAGTGCGGCCGAGGTCGATCATCTCGCCGGCGCGGTGGAAGTCGAGGCTGCGAATGGCGGTGCGGGGCACCTCGATCAGCAGGTCCGGGGGGAACGCCGCGAGCTGATAGCGCGCCAGCGCCTCCTGCATGATGTCGAGCGATCGGTCCATGACGGTGAACCGGCTGAGTTTGCGGACGGCGGAGTCGTCGGACGGGCTGGTGATCACACGCGACTCGGTCTCGGGATGGCGACGCGCCGACGAGTCGGCCTCGGCGTCGATGGTGTCCGCGTCGACGGTGTCGGCGTCGTTGGCGCCGGGGTCACCGGCGAACCGGTCGACGATGGAGCGCACGAAGTCGCGGTCGAGGATCGGCGACGCGGCCTGGCGGATCGCCTCGATCGCACCGGGCACCGTCGGCGTGTGGGTGTCGCCGACCTCGGCGTCGATGCCGCCGGTGTCCGCGCCGAGATCGACGCCGATGATCAGGTCGGCGCCGGCCGCGGCGAGCGGCGCGATCGGCACGGGGTCGAGGATGCCGCCGTCGACCAGCACACGACCGTTGTGGACGTACGGGGTGATGACACCCGGGATCGCGATCGAGGCGCGGATCGCGGTGTCGACCGGCCCCTTCTGGAACCACTTCGGGCGCCCGGACGTGAGGTCGGTGGCGACTGCGGTGAACGGGATCGGCAGGTCCTCGATGTGGACCTCCCCGAGGATCTCGCGCACCTTGTCGAGGATCTTCGCGGCGTGGATGACGCCCGGCGCCGACAGCGACACATCCATCAGGCGCATCACGTCGAGCTGGTTGAGGCCCTGCACCCACGACGTGTACTGGTCGAGACGCCCGGCCGCGTGCAGCCCGGCGATCAGCGCACCCATCGACGAACCGGCGATCGCCACGATCTCGTAGTCGTGCTCGGCGAGGACCTGCAACACCCCGATGTGGGCATAGCCCCTGGCACCGCCACTCCCCAATGCAACAGCGACGGTTGTTCTGCTCACGACGCCAGACTACGAGTCGTCGGCGGTCAGGGAACTGCCGGGCACGCCACACCGACCTCCCAGACTCCCGCGTCATCGTGGGTGCCATGACCAGCCATGCCGCCACCCCGGCCGCGCCACCCCGCACGGCCGTCGCGCCGACGACGCCACCCGCACCTCGAGGTGACCGCTCCCGACTCGTCCGCGCGGCCGTGCTCGTGGTCATCGCCGTCGCGGCGCTGGGCCTGCGACTGGCCTTCCTCGACCACCGCAGTCTCGACTTCACCGCGTTCCTCGACCGCTGGTACACCCATATCGCCGACAACGGCGGCTTCGCGGCGTTCTCCGAGTCGTTCGCCGATTACAACTACCCGTACCTGTACCTGATCGCGATCCTCACCTACCTGCACATTCCGGCGCTGGTCGGCATCAAGGGCATCTCGATCGCGTTCGACTTCGTGCTCGCCTACTTCGCCTATCGCATCGTCGGGCTGCGGTATCCCACGTTCTGGCCGCGGGCCCTGGTGTTCGGACTGATCCTGTTCCTGCCGACCGTGGTCGCCAACAGCTCCTACTGGGGCCAGGCCGACGGCATCTACTCCGCCTTCGCCGTCGGCGGGGTCTACTTCCTCCTGCGTCGTCGGCCGTGGCTCGCGTGCGTGTTCATCGGTCTCGCACTGTCGTTCAAGTTGCAGGCGATCTTCCTGATCCCGGTGGTCGCGTTCCTCGTGCTGCGGCGCCGGATACCGTGGCGGTCGCTGCTCGCGATCCCCGCGGTGATGCTGCTGCTCGACATCCCTCCGCTGCTGGTCGGCGCACCGATCGGTGAGGTGCTGGGCGTGTACGTGAACCAGACCGGTTCGTACAAGCAGCTGACGCTGGGTGCGCCGAACCTGTATCAGTGGATCTCGTTGGGCGGCACCGTCACCTGGATTGCCTACGCGGGTGTCGGTGTGGTCTGCGTACTCACCGCCGCGGCGTTGCTCTACGCGCTGCGCCACAAGCCGGAGCTCGACGACACCGCCATCCTCCTCGCGGTCGCGACCAGTGCCGTGGTGGTGCCGTTCTTCCTCCCCGCCATGCACGAGCGGTACTTCTACATGGCCGAGGTGCTCACCGTCATCGTGGCGTTCTACCTGCCCATGCGCTACTGGATCATCCCGATCCTCGTCCAGATCGCCTCGTTCGGAGGCTATTACGACTCCCTCACCGGCGACCAGGCCGGTGGCGGGTTCGGAGGGCGGCCCGGTGGCGGCCCCGGCGGAGGCGGCCCACGCCCGGACGCGGGCATGGGCGGTGGCCGCCCGTCTGGCGGAGCGGGCGGCAGAGCGCGTGGCGGAATGGGTGGGAATCGCAGCGGCGGTGACGGTTACACCTCGGGCCAGGGCGACACGTCGCTGCAGACCTACGCCGGGGTGATGGCCATGGCCGTGCTCGCCCTCGTCGCGACCACCGTCACCCACATCCGTCGTCTGGGGAGGTGATCGCGACGATTGGGCACTTCGTCTCCACGGCCTGTGGATCAACGTGATGTTCACTCCGATCATTGTCGGCACCGTCCAGTAGCGTGGTGATCGGGGGCGTCGCCCAAGCCGTTATTCCATTGCCTTCCAGCATTATTCGTCGCTTATCCTCTTACACACGGGTTCGAACGTGCGTACGGTAGAAGGATGACCGGGGATCATTCATCGAGTTCGCCGACCGACTGGTCGACGAACTCGGCACACAGAGAACAGTTGTCGCCGACGTCGACGCCGAGATCGTCGCCGCCATCCGTGGTGCCGTCGCTCTTCGAGCGGTGGTCGACGGGGTGTTGGCGCGGTTGACGTCGCAGGCCGAGCGTGTCGGGGTCGCGACACACTGCGGGATGTCGTTGCGAGAACTGTTGGTCGCCAACGGTGTCGCGCCGGCCGTGGCGTCACGATTGATGCGCCTCGGACGGGCCGCGGAGGTCCTACCGGTGCTCGCTCGACACTCCCGCGACGGTGGCCTGTCGGCCGAACACCTCGATGCTGTCGCTCGCGGGATCGACCATGTCGCACGACGCACCGGGGAACCGGTCGAGTCCGATCTGATCATCGGCCTCGAACAACGGCTGGTATCACAGGCCCTGTCGGGAGCGACACCGGCCGAGATCACCGACGCCGCCCGCGCCGCGGCGATCACTCACACGCCCGCAGAACCCCCAGCGATACCGATCGCCGAAGACTCCGCGCTCAACGAACTGGGCTACCACCAAGGAGACGGCGGTCGGCTCCACGGCACATTCGACCTCGACGTCGCCACCGGCGAACGCCTCATCACCGCCCTCGACAAGGCATCGAGACCCCGGCCCCATACCGGCGGAGACCCTGACGAGCGACCAACTGCCCGTCGACGGGCCGACGGGTTCGGACAATTACTGGAGCTGGCCACCCGTGGGCTCACACCAGATGCGTTGTCGGGAGCGCCGGCCACGGAAATCGTGGTCACCGTCCCCCTCGACAGCACCGAACCGGCCCGCTTGACCTGGCTCGGACCCATCAGCGACCTCACCGCCAAACTCCTGCGATGCGACGCGAGACTTCTCGGCGTCGGCGTCGACCTCAACGGCGCACCCATCAGCGTCGCGGCAGAACAACGCACGTTCACCGGTCGCGCACGCAAAATTGTCCTCACCCGCGACTGGTGCTGCGTGAAGTGTGGGGCTCCTGCTGCGTGGTGCGACGTCCACCACATCACCCACTACGCCGACGGCGGGAAGACCGTCGTCGACAACGGATGCCTCCTGTGCCGCCGCTGCCACGTCGCCGTCCACACCGCCGGATGGGACATCGTGATCCCGGCTGGCCCCGACGGTGCGTCCGACTTATCGTGGCGCCATGGACTGGACGTCGTACGGGGCTTTCCTCGCTCTCGCCGCGCTGCTCACGTTGCTGCCCGGGCCCGACACCGCCGTCGCGATCATCGGGCCCACCACCGACACCTTTCTGCGATCTGGCGCGCGAGCTGTCGATGGTGATGGTGGTGCCCATCTACGAACGGGAACAGGGCGGCTTCCTCTACAACACGGCGGTCGTGATCGACGCCGACGGGACGTTGCTCGGGAAGTACCGCAAGCACCACATCCCGCAGCTTCCAGGGTTCTGGGAGAAGTTCTACTTCCGCCCCGGCAACCTCGGCTGGCCCGTGTTCGACACCGCCGTCGGCAAGGTGGGCGTCTACATCTGTTACGACAGGCACTTTCCAGAGGGGTGGCGCGCCCTGGGACTGGCCGGTGCCCAGATCGTCTACAACCCGTCCGCGACGAGCAGAGGCCTCTCGAGTTACCTGTGGAAACTCGAACAGCCCGCGTCGGCGGTGGCCAACGAGTACTTCGTGGCGGCGATCAACCGGGTCGGCGTCGAGTCCGATTACGGCGACAACGACTTCTACGGCACTAGCTATTTCGTCGATCCCGAGGGGAAGTTCGTCGGTGAGGTCGGGTCCGACACCGAGCCCGAACTGATCGTCCGCGACCTCGACCTGAGCCTCATCGAGACCGTCCGCAACCGGTGGGCGTTCTATCGTGACCGGCGCCCCGACGCCTACGGTCCGCTCACCGCCCCCTGACACCGCCACGATCGAAGGGACGACCACCATGTCGACCACGTTCATCCACGGCGGGACCGTGGTGTCGTCCACCGGCGTCCAGGATCTCGACGTCCTCGTCGACGGTGAGACGATCGTGGCGCTGCTGGCACCGGGATCCACCGCTCTCGGTGCCGATCTCGCCGCCACCGCCGACACCGCCATCGATGCGACCGGCCGTTACGTGATCCCCGGTGGCGTCGACGCCCACACCCACATGGAGATGCCGTTCGGTGGCACACAGGCCAGCGACACCTTCGAGACCGGCACCCGGGCCGCGGCGTGGGGCGGCACCACCACCGTCATCGATTTCGCCATCCAGAACCCGGGGATGCGCCTGCAGGACACCCTCGCGACCTGGCACGAGAAGGCGGCGGGCAACTGTGCGATCGACTACGGCTTCCACCAGATCATGGGTGGTGTCGACGCCGAATCACTGCGCGCCATGGGTGAACTCGTCTCCGAGGGCGTGACGAGTTTCAAGCTCTTCATGGCGTATCCGGGTGTCTTCTACTCCACCGACGGTCAGATCCTGCGGGCGATGCAGTCCGCGGCCGAACTCGGCGCGGTGATGATGATGCACGCCGAGAACGGCATCGCCATCGACGTCCTGGTGGAGCAGGCCCTCGCGCGCGGCGACACCTCCCCCTACTTCCACGGCACCTCGCGGGCCTGGCAGATGGAGGAGGAGGCCACCCACCGCGCGATCATGTTGGCCCACCTCACCGGCGCACCGCTGTACGTGGTGCACGTCTCGGCGAAGCAGGCTCTCGAGCAGATCGCGACGGCTCGGGGCAACGGGCAGAACGTGTTCGCCGAGACGTGCCCGCAGTATCTGTACCTGTCGCTCGAGGAACAGCTGGGCGCACCGGGTTTCGACGGCGCGAAGTGGGTGTGCTCGACGCCGCTGCGGCCCCGCGCCGAAGGACACCAGGACGAGCTGTGGCGCTACATCCGCACCGGCGACGTCACCGCGGTCGCCACCGACCACTGCCCGTTCTGCATGAAGGACCAGAAGGACATGGGCGTCGGGGATTTCTCGAAGATCCCCAACGGGATCGGCTCGGTCGAGCACCGTATCGACCTCATGTTCCAGGGGGTGCAGGACGGCAGGATCTCGCTCGAACGGTGGGTCGACATCTGCGCGACGACACCCGCGCGCATGTTCGGCATGTACCCGCGCAAGGGCATCATCTCCCCTGGCGCCGACGCCGACATCGTCATCTACGACCCGAACGGCCACACCAGCATCGGCGTGCAGAAGACCCACCACATGAGCATGGACTATTCCGCCTACGAGGGTTTCGAGATCGACGGCCACGTCGACACCGTGATCTCGCGGGGGCGCATCGTGATCGACGACGGCGCCTACCGCGGCACCGCAGGCCACGGCGCGTTCGTCAGACGCGGCCTGTCGCAGAACCTCATGTGACGAGATAGGAGCCCCATGGATCTCGGTGTCGTGCTGCAGTGCAATCCACCCGCGTCGCAGGTGATCGACCTCGCGGTGCGGGCCGAACAACTGGGGTTCAGCCACGTCTGGACGTTCGACTCCCACCTGTTGTGGCAGGAGCCGTACGTCATCCATTCGGCGATCCTCGCCGCCACCGATCGGGTCGTCGTCGGACCGATGGTGACCAATCCCGCGACGCGTGAACCCACGGTCACCGCCTCCACGTTCGCCACACTCAACGAGATGTACGGCAACCGCACCATCTGCGGCATCGGGCGCGGGGACTCCGCGGTCCGCACCCTCGACGGACGGCCCAGCACGCTGGCCACCCTGCGGGAGTCGATCCGCGTGATCGGTGCGCTGGGCAACTCCGGCGAGGTCGCCGTCGACGGCACCACGCTACGACTGCCGTGGAGTCACGGTTCCTCCCTCGAGGTGTGGGTCGCGGCCTACGGTCCGAAGGCGCTCGCGCTCACCGGGGAGGTCGCCGACGGCTACATCCTGCAGCTCGGCGACCCCGACATCGCCGTGTGGATGATCGGGCAGGTGCGGGCCGCCGCCGAACGCGCCGGACGAGACCCCGCCGCGATCCGGTTCTGCGTCGCGGCACCGGCGTACGTCACCGACGACGACTCCCCCGACGCGATGGCCCACGCGCGCGATCAGTGCCGCTGGTTCGGCGGGATGGTGGGCAACCACGTCGCCGACATCGTCACCCGGTACGGCGCGACCTCAGAGGTCCCGGAGGCGCTCACCTCCTACATCGCCGGCCGCACCGGTTACGACTACAGCGAGCACGGCCGCGCCGGGAACACCCACACCACCTTCGTGCCTGACGACATCGTCGACCGTTTCTGCGTCATCGGTCCGCCGGACACCCATGTGGCCCGCCTCTCCGAGCTGCACGAACTCGGCGTCGACCAGTTCGCCGTCTACCTGCAACACGACGCCAACTCCGCGACGCTCGAGGCCTACGGCGCGCATGTCATGCCTGCGCTGTCGCGAGGCACAATGAGGCCATGACCGACACCTCCGTCCCCACCCCCGACCCCGCCGCGGGCGCACAGGTCCGCGCCGACGATCGCGCCCACGTATTCCACTCGTGGTCGGCGCAGGCGCAGATCGATCCGCTGCCGATCGCCGGTGCGCAGGGCTCCTGGTTCTGGGACTACGACGGCAACCGCTACCTCGATCTCGGCTCGCAGCTCGTCAACGCCAACGCCGGCCACGGCCACCCCGCGATCGTCGACGCCATCTGCGAACAGGCCCGCATCCTGCCGACCATCGCCCCGTCGTTCGCGAACGACAAGCGCGGCGAACTGGCCCGCCTGATCGCCGAGCGCGCACCGGGCGACCTGAACAAGGTGTTCTTCACCAACGCCGGCGCCGAGGCGAACGAGCACGCGATCCGCATGGCGCGGGTGGCCACCGGCCGATCGACGGTGCTGGCGATGTACCGCAGCTACCACGGTGCCTCGGGCACCACCATCGGTCTCACCGGCGACCCCCGCCGCTGGCGCGCCGAGCCCACGGGCAACGACGTCGCCCGGTTCTTCGGCCCGTATCCGTTCCAGTCGCCGTGGAACACCGATTCGATCGAGGCCGAAGGCGTTGCGGCACTGAACCATCTGCGCCAGGTGGTCGAACTGCAGGGTCCGGCGACGATCGCCGCGATCATCATCGAGACCGTCATCGGCACCAACGGCGTCATCGTCCCGCCGCCGGGGTACCTCGCCGGTGTCCGCGCCCTGTGCGACGAGTACGGCATCGTCTACATCGCCGACGAGGTCATGGTCGGGTTCGGCCGTCTCGGAGAGTGGTTCGGCGTCAACGCGTTCGACGTCACGCCCGACCTCATCACCTTCGCCAAGGGCGTCAACTCCGGCTACGTCCCGCTCGGCGGCGTCGTCATCGGGTCGCGCATCGCCGACCACTTCGCCGACACGCCCTATCCCGGCGGCCTCACCTACAGCGGCCATCCGTTGGCCTGCGCGGCGGGTGTGGCGTCGATCAGGGCGTTCGAGGCCGACGGCGTCATCGACCGTGTCCGCACCACCGGTGAGGACCTCATCCGTCCCACCCTGGAGAAGATCGCCGACAACCACCCGTCGGTCGGGGAGATCCGCGGCATGGGGTTCTTCTGGGCGATCGAACTCGTCCGCGACCCGGCGACCCGCGAGGGTCTCGTGCCGTTCAACGCCTCCGGTGCGGCCGCGGCCCCGATGACCGAACTCGTCGGTGCGTTCAAGGAGCGCGGGGTGTGGCCGTTCACCCACTTCAACCGCATCCACCTCGCGCCGCCGCTGGTCACCTCCGACGACGACCTCACCCACGCGATGGGAGTTCTCGACGAGGTCCTCGACCTCGCCGACCGTCACGTGGTCTGAGCGCCGATGAGTTCGGCGGGCGAGGCGAGTCGGTATCTCCGGACACCGCCGATTCGACCGACAGGAGCACCATCATGGCCGCCATCACCCCGTCACTGTGGTTCGACGACGACCTCGAGGCCGCCCTCGAGTTCTATCGAGGCATCTTCGACGACATGACCGTCCACCACGTCGGCAAGGCCGGCGACGCCGTCACCACAGCCAGTTTCGAGATCAACGGCCAGCGGTTCCTCGCCATGAACGCCGGCCCGATGTTCCCGTTCACCGAGGCGGTGTCGTTCACCATCGACTGCGCCGACCAGGCCGAGGCCGACCGCTACTACGACGCGTTGCTCGACGGCGGAGAACAGTCGCAGTGCGGGTGGCTCAAGGATCGCTTCGGACTCAGCTGGCAGATCGTGCCCGCCCGCCTCCCCGAACTGCTCGCCGACCCGGATCCGGCGCGGGCGCGCGCGGCGATGGGCGCGATGATGTCGATGACCCGCATCGTCGTCGCCGACCTCGAGGCGGCCGTCGCCGCCGTGTGAGGTGGGCGGGTGTTTAGTCTGGGAAAGTGACCGACCTGCAGACCCCCTCCGTCAGCGTCGCCGCCCGCCTCGACCGCCTGCCGATCGTGCGCGCCCACTGGGTTGCGACCGGCGTCATCGGCCTCGGACTGTTCTTCGACCTCTACGAGAACTTCCTCGCCGCGACGATCTCCTCGGTGCTCAAGACCGAGCTCGACCTCAGCCGCAACGAACTGAACCTGCTCCTCGGATCGGCCTTCCTCGGGCAGTTCCTCGGCGCCGCGGTGATGGGTCGATACGCCGACCGCGTCGGGCGACGCCGCGCGTTCATGATCAATCTCGCGGTGTACTCGCTGTTCTCCCTGCTCGGCGCGTTCAGCCCGAACGCGACGTTCCTGGTGATCACGCGGTTCATCGCCGGCGTCGGCATCGGCGCCGAGTTCGCACTCGCCGACTCGTACCTGTCCGACCTGCTGCCGAAGAACGTGCGCGGCAAGTTCATCTCGTGGGCGTACACGATCGCGTTCTTCGGCGTGCCGACCGTCGGCCTGCTCGCGCGCTGGCTCGTCCCCATCGACCCGTTCGGGATCGACGGGTGGCGCTGGCTGTTCGTCCTGGGCGCGTTGGGGTCGTTCGCGGTCTGGCTGGTCCGCCGCGGACTGCCCGAGTCGCCGCGCTGGCTCGAGACGCAGGGCAGGCACGCGGAGGCCGACGAGATCTGCCGACGTTTCGAACAGCAGGCCATCGACGCCGGTCACACCCTGGCCGACCCCGACCCGCACCTGCAGGTCACCCCGATGCGCAAGGTCTCACCTGCCGCGCTGTTCCGTCCGCCCCTCGGGCGGCGCACCACGATGCTGTGGATCCTGTCGATCCTCGAGGTGTTCGGCTACTACGGGTTCGGCACCCTGGCCCCGATCGTGCTGCTCGACAAGGGCTTCGACCTGGTGACCTCGCTGGGATTCGTGGCCGCGACGTATCTCGGTTACCCCTTGGGGTCGATCCTCGCCATCCCGATCGTCGAACGCGTCGAACGGAAATGGCTGGTGATCGGCTCGGCGGGTCTGATGGCGGCGTTCGGCATCTGGTTCGGTGTGGCGGGCGCGGCGTGGGCGATCGTGGTGTCGGGGGTGCTCTACACGATGGCCAGCAACCTGTTCTCGAACGCCTACCATGTGTATCTGGCCGATTCGTACCCCACAGCCATCCGGGGCACCGCGGCCGGAGCCGCGTACTCGCTGTCGAAACTGACCACCGGTGTGCTGCCGTTCATCCTGCTGCCGTTCCTCGACGCGAACGGATCGGGACCCGTGTTCACCCTGGTGGCCGCGGCGATGGTGGCGCTGATGATCAACGTCGCCGTTCTCGGGCACCGCAGTACCGGACTGTCCGCCGACGCGACGATCGCAACCCCCAACCCTGGAGGCACCTCCCCGTGAACACCACCACCATCCGCTCGGCCGGTCTCTACGTGCTGGCCGTGATGGTGGTCGCGCTCGCGTTCATCGGTGTCGCCGCGCTGCTCTACGACCAGGTGCCGACGGTGATGATCGTCGTCTTCCCGCTGATCATCCTGGCGGGCGCCGTCGGCGCCCTGCGTCGCACGTACACGTGTTACAAAACCGGCGGCATGTGGCAGGTGTGGCAGGGCGCGAGCTGGCTGTTGCTGGCGTTCTTCATGATCGCGCTCACCGGCACCGGCAGCGCCCTCCTCGAGCGCTGATGTCCGCTCGTCACAGCAACGACTCGAGGATGCGGGCCGCCTCGACGTGCCGCGTCGGGTCGGCGCTGCCGTAGTTCAACCGGATGTAGGGTCCGGCGACCGCGGCCGGGAACCACTCGGCTCCGGGCGAGATCGACACCCCCGCAGCGAGACTGCGCGCGGCGAAGACCTCCGCGTCGACGTCCTCGGGCAGTCGCAGCCACAGATTCAATCCACCGCGCGGGATGTGGGTGATCTCCAGGCCGGGTGCATGGTCACCGATCGCGGCGACGAGTCGGTCGCGGCGCTCGGCGAGGTCGCGCCGCAGCCGGGTGCAGTGGGTGCGCCACGCCGGTCGGGTCACCACGTCGAGGGCGGCGCGCTGCAGGATCGGTGACACGTACAGGTCGCTGACGGCGAGGGCGTTGGAGATGCGCTGGCGCGCCGGCCCCCGAGCGATCACCGCCGCGACCCGCAGCGCCAGCGACGCCGACTTGGTCAGCGACCGGATGTAGACGACGTGACCGTCGGTGTCGTCGGCCGCCACCGGCGCGACCGGGGCGTCGATGGCGAAATCGTGGGCCCAGTCGTCCTCGACGAGGAACCCGCGACGGTCGGCGACGACGTCGAGGACCGCACGACGTTCGTCGGGGGTCCACAGGGCGCCGGTCGGGTTCGCGAAGTTGGGCTGCGCGTAGAACAGTCGTGCACCCGACGCCCGCATCGCCTCGTCGAGGTCGTCGGCCGACGGCGCCCGCGTGGTCCGCGCGACCGGCACGATCACCAGACCGGCCTGTCGTGCCGCGGCGATGGCACCCCAGTAGGTGGGTGACTCCATCACGATGGACTCCCCCGGTCCGGCGAGCGCGCGGAACACCGCCGACAACGCGCTCTGACCGCCCGAGGTGATGACGGCGTCGGATTCGCGCCACGGCTGGCCCCGGCCGGATCCGGACGCCCCGTCGGCCGACAGCTCCCGCACGAACCACGCGCGCAGTTCGGCGACCCCGGTCACCGGTGGACGGTCGAACGCCTCGTCCGACCGCGCCGCGCGTGTCAGTGCCGATCGCACGTCGCGCATCGGCATGAGGTCGATCGCCGGGTATCCCCCGTGCATGGCGATCGTGTCGGGGTCGATGCCCCGCAATGTCGACCCGATGGGTGAGGGACCGCTGCGTTCGGGGCCGAGCGCCGTGGTCTGCCAGTCGACCTCGAGAGCGCGCCGTGCCGTCGGAGGCCGGGTGACGAAAGTGCCTGCCCCCGGACGCGTCTCGACCGATCCCTCGGCGACGAGGTGACCGATGGCCTTCTGCACGGTGACCGGTCCGGCTCCGAACCTGCGGGCCAGCACCCGGGTCGACGGCAAGCGGCCGCCCGGCCCGGATTCGGCGACCACGTCACGCAGGTGACGCACGATCCGCTCACTGCTATCGTTGCCCATGAGTACAGAGAATAGCGCTATCGACACCTCGAGCGGTCCGCTATCGCGGCTGGGGTCGTCGGGCATCGCCTTCGGCGTCCTCGGCGTGCTGGCGTTCTCCTTCACCGTCCCGTTCACACGCATCGCCGTCGAGGGGCTGCACCCTCTGTTCGTCGGTACCGCCCGAGCCGTCGTCGCCGGCGTCCTGGCCGCCATCGCCCTGCTCGTCACGCGCAGCCGTGCTCCTCGTGGCACCCAGTGGGCACGACTGGCCGTGATCGCCCTCGGCATCGTCGCCGGCTTCCCCGTCCTGACGTCGCTGGCGCTGCAGACGACCACCGCGGGCCACAGCGCGGTCATCATCGGTCTGCTCCCTGCGGTGACCGCGTCGGTGGTGGTGATCCGCACCGGCGAACGGCCCGGGCGACGGTTCTGGACCTTCAGCGCGGTCGGTGCGGTCGCGGTCGTCGGGTATTCCCTCGCCGCCCACGGCGCACTGTCCGCGCCCACGATCGGCGATCTGTACCTGCTGGGTGCGGTGGTCCTCGCCGCGATCGGCTACGCCGAGGGCGGCCTGATGGCTCGCGAGATCGGTGCCTGGCAGACCATCAGCTGGGCGCTGGTCGCCGCGTTACCGGTGATGACGACCGCGACGGCGATCGAATGGATCGTGGACCCTCCCCGCGCCACCTCGGGTCAGTGGGCGGCCTTCGCCTATCTCGGTGTCGTGAGCATGTTCCTGGGGTTCTTCGCCTGGTACCGCGGGCTGGCGTTGGGACCGATGACCGCGGTCAGCCAGGTGCAGTTGGTCCAGCCGGTCCTGAGCCTGGTGTGGTCAGCGGCGCTGCTCGGCGAGCCGGTCACAGCGGCGATGATCGTCGGTGGCGCCGTGATCATCGGGTGTGCGCGCGGCGCCGTCCGTAGTCGTTCGCGGACTACTGGATCGGTGAATCCGGTGGCGCCACACCGAACTGCGGCGATTCCTCGATCGCACCCACTCCCCGTATCGCGGTGAGTGCGTGGCGGGCATCGGGGGCCATCGTCCCGGAGATGATGCCGATGGCCGCGTGCACCTGCGTCACCTGAACACCGCTCGCACGCACCGCGGCGACCACCTCGTCGATGGAGGCGAGGTGGTCGTCGTCGACGGTGATGGTGACCTCGGTCATGGCCCAGAGTCTACGGAGCCTGTCTGTGTACACGGGGTCATTCAGGGGGCCAGGACCATTCCCGCGCCCACATCCGACGCGGCGGCGTCGAGCCGCAGCGTCTGCTGGGTGAGCGTCGACCACAGGTCGCGACCGCGGCGCCCGGTGCTCTGCGCCCACAACGCGGCGAGGCCCGCGACATGCGGCGTCGCCATGCTGGTGCCGCTGATGGTGTTGTAGCGCTTGGGGTCCACCGCCACCGGCCACGACGAGTAGACGTCGACACCGGGTGCGGCCACGTCGACGCCACCACCGTCGACGGCACTGCTCCGCGCGGAGAACGGGGCGACGGCGAGCGCGGTGTCGATCGCGGCGATCGCCATGATCGACGGACTGTTGGCGGGGACGCCGACGAATCCGGGATCGGTCGGGCGGTTCGCGTTGTTGCCCGCAGCGGCCACGATCAGGGTTCCCGCGGCCAGGGCGCGACGACCCACCGTCTCGTAGGCCTGCGACACCTGGTCCACGTCGGCGCCCAGCGACATCGACACCACGTGGACCCCGTTGGCCAGTGCCTAGTTCAGGCCGGCCAGGATGCCCGCGTCGGGGCCGCCGCCGTCGTTCGAGAGCACCTTTCCGACGAAGATCTCCGCCTCGAACGCGATGCCGTAGCGACGGCCGGTCGTCGGGCGCTGCGGTCCGCACGACGTCCCCACGCAGTGGGTGCCGTGCCCGTGCCCGTCCTGCGGCTGCTCACCGGACACGAACGACTGCGCGGTGATCGCCCGGCCGGCGAGGTCGGGGTGGGTGAGGTCGACACCGGTGTCGAGCACGGCGACCTTGATCCCGGCACCGGTCGCCGCCGAGGCGGGCACCCGCGTCGCCTGGAGTCCCCAGGTGAACTCGTCGGTGTCGGCGAACGGGCCGGCGGGTGAGGCTGCGGCGACACCCGCGCCCGTGAGGCGATCGGTGAGGTCACTGACGCCGTCGCGGTAGCCCCGCAGGTAATCGGGGGAAGCGGTCCGGATCCGTTGCACCCGTTCGGGTTCGATGAACCGGATCGATCCCTGCGGCGAGCACTGCGCATCCAGTGCGGCGAGTTGATCGGCGTCGGCGTCGACGATCGCGACGCCGAGTTCGGCGAAGATCGTCGCCTGCGCCGACCGGCTCTGGTCGACGTCGAGCACCTGACCCTCGTAGTCCCGCGTCGAGGCGACCTTGGAGAAGCCGGCCACCGAACGCAGAGTGGTTGCGTAGGTGTCACTTCCGTCGCCGGGAGCGAAGACGACGATCCGGCGTCCGGTGTCGCCTGCGCCGGCGGTACCCGTGTTCTCGATCATCGATTCCCCTTCTCGATCCATCGCTGTCGATCGTCGTCGGTGACCCGCGTTCCACGAGTCATCAACTGATGCACATACCCTAATAGGGCGCTCCGACAACGCTGCTGCGTCGCCGCATCGAGTAGATTGTCGGCAGTCGCGGGATCGTTCCGCGACCGGTGACCCCCCAGCAAAGGATGCGCGACGATGCCCCTGCACGGCCTTCTCGCAAAAGCGGCGACCACGGTGGTGACCGGCGCGGTCGGTGCGGCCGCCTACGACCTGGCCCGCAAGGCGTACGCGAAGTCCTCGCCCCGCGACACCGCGGTGGTCCTCACCTCGTGGGGCCTGCGCGGCACCCGCAAGGCCGAGGCCGCCGCCGAGAACGCACGGCTCGCGGTCGCCGACGTCGTGGCCGAGGCGAAGGGCCGGATCGGCGAGGAGGTCACCCCACCCGGGGCGGCCGACACCGGCCACGATCACCAGCACTGAGCCGGTCACCGCTGTGACATCCCCGGTCGTCCTGTCCGACGCCGCCGGTCGGTTGCGTGTCCGCGTCGACTGGCTGCGCGGCACCACCACCGGCGCGGTGGCCATCGAGGAGTCGGTACTGCGGCTCGCCGGCGTCCGCGCCGTGCACGCCTATCCGCGATCGGCGTCGGTGGTGGTCTGGTACCGCACCGGTCAGGTCACCGTCCCCGAGGTCCTCACCGCGGTCGCCGCGGCCCACGACACCCCCACCGATCTGCTCCCGGCACGCGCCCCGTACTCGGCGGAGGTCGCCGGCGGCGACATCCTGCGCATGAGCATCGGCGGAGTCGCGTTGGTGCTGCTGGGTTTCCGGCGCTACGGGCTGCGTCGCCCGCAGCTGCTCGGCCCCACCAGTCGCCTCGCCGCCACCGGCGTCACCATCGTGACCGGTTACCCGTTCCTGCGCGGCGCGCTGCGCTCGCTGCGGGTCGGTCGGGCCGCGGGCACCGACGCCCTCGTGTCGGCGGCGACGGTGGCCAGTCTGCTGTTGCGCGAGAACGTCGTCGCGCTCACGGTCCTGTGCTGCTCAACATCGGCGAGTTCCTGCAGGACCTCACACTGCGGCGCACCCGTCGCGCCATCTCCGACCTCCTGCGCGGCAACCAGGACACGGCCTGGGTCCGTGGTGCCGACGGCACCGAGGTCCAGGTCGGCATCGAGACGCTTCAGGTCGGCGACGAGGTCGTCGTGCACGACCACGTCGCGGTCCCCATCGACGGGGTGGTCGTCGACGGCGACGCCCTCGTCGACCAGTCGGCGATCACCGGAGAGAGCCTGCCGGTCGCGGTGGCGGTGGGTCACCAGATCTTCGCGGGCTCGGTGGTCGTCACCGGTCGACTGGTGCTGCGTGCGCAGGCCGTCGGCGACAACACGACGATCGGGCGCATCATCTCCCGCGTCGAGGAGGCCCAGCACGACCGCGCGCAGATCCAGACCGTCGGCGAGAACTTCTCGCGCCGTTTCGTGCCCGCGTCGTTCGCGTTGTCGGCGTTGACCTTTGCCGTCACCCTCGACGTGCGCCGCGCCATGACGATGCTCCTCATCGCCTGCCCGTGTGCGGTCGGACTGGCCACCCCCACCGCGATCAGCGCGGCCATCGGCAACGGGGCCCGGCGCGGCATCCTGATCAAGGGCGGGTCCCATCTCGAGCAGGCCGGCCGGTTCGACGCCGTCGTGTTCGACACGACCGGCACGCTCACCCAGGGGCGCCCGGTCGTCACCAACGTCGTCTCCTTCCACGATGCGTGGCAGCCCGAGCAGGTCCTCGCCTACGCGGCCAGCTCGGAGATCCATTCCCGACATCCGTTGGCCGAGGCCGTGATCCGCTCCACCGAGGAACGTGCCATCGCCATCCCGCCGCATGAGGAGTGCGAGGTGCTCGTCGGGCTGGGCATGCGGACACGCGCCGACGGACGCACCCTGCTGCTGGGCAGTCCGTCGTTCCTGTCGGGCGAGGGTGTCGCGGTGACCGACGACGCCGACCGCTGGGTCGACGATCTGCGCCACCGCGCCGAGACCCCGTTGCTGCTCGCCGTCGACGGTGAGCTCGTCGGGTTGATCAGTCTGCGTGACGAGGTCCGCGCCGAGGCCGCGCAGGTGATCAGCGATCTCCGCGCGGTCGGGGTGACCCGCATCGTCATGCTCACCGGCGACCACCCGGTGACCGCCGCCGCGGTCGCCGCCGAACTGGGCATCGACGAGTGGCGCGCGGAGGTGCTGCCCGACGACAAGCTCGAGGCGGTGCGCGCGCTGCAGGAGTCGGGCCACGTGGTGGCGGTCGTGGGCGACGGCATCAACGACGCGCCGGCGCTCGCCGCGGCCGACATCGGGATCGCGATGGGCCTCGGGGGCACCGATGTCGCGGTCGAGGCCGCCGACATCGCGCTGGCGGGCGACGATCTGCGGCGTCTGGTCGATGTACGCGAACTCGGTGGCCGAACCGTCGATCTCATCGGCCAGAACTACGGGATGTCGATCGCGGTGAACGCCGTGGGCCTGCTCGTCGGTGCCGGCGGAGCGTTGTCACCGGTGTTGGCGGCGATCCTGCACAACGCGTCGTCGGTGGCCGTGGTGACCAACAGTTCGCGCCTCATCCGACACCGCCTCGACCCGGCGACCGTCTGACCCGGCACCTCAGGTGACGGCGGCGCGCAGCCGCTCGAGGAACGGCCGTTGTGAGGCAAGGATCTTGGTGTCCGCGGTCGGCAGGTCGAACCACTCGACGCGATCGATCTCGGGGAAGCTCTGCAGCGTTCCCGACCGCGGTGGCCACTCGATCTCGAAGGTGTTGCTGACCGCGACGGTCACGTCGATGTCTCCGGCGACGGCCCATGCGGTGACGATCTTGCCGCTCGACTGACGCACCTCACCCAGGTCGACCGCAGGGCCATCGGGCACCGCGATGCCGACCTCCTCGACGAACTCGCGTCGGGCCGCGTCGAGGGGATCCTCGTCGGTGTACTCGCCCTTCGGGATCGACCACGACCCGTCGTCCTTCCGGGCGTAGAACGGACCGCCGGGATGGCCCAGCAGGACCTCGATCCCGTCGCCGGTGCCGCGATGGATCAGGAGCCCGGCGCTACGCCGGGGCATGCAGGTCGCTCACGGTGGCCGGCGGTGGCGCGGCGGGCGACGGACCGACATCGCGCAGGGAGATCATCGAACCGATCAGCACCGCCGCCACCGGGGAGACGACGCCCCACGACCCCACCGCGGTGAGGACGATCACAGTCAGCATCGCATCATCCTGAACTGCCGCGGTCCGTGGACCTAATCAGACGTCGGCGCGCCCCGTTCAGAGTTCGCCGCGCACCGGATAGGAGTCGATGGTGCCCGCCGCACCCACCGACACCGATGCCGCGCCGACGGCATCGGCGACCGCGATGTTCATCGGCTCCCCCGTCGCCAGGCGCCCGGCGAGTACGCCGACGAACAGGTCGCCCGCCCCGGTGCTGTCGACCACCCGCACCGTCGGCGCGGGACTGTGGCCGCTGCCGTCGTCGGTGACCCAGACGGCGCCGGATGCGCCGAGGGTCGCGACGACGCTGAGCGCACCCTGCTCGCGCAGTGCGGTGGCTGCGGCGGTCGCCGACGCGATGTCGCCGACCGCCTGGCCGGTGAGTTCGGCGAGTTCGTGCTCGTTGACGATCACCGGGTCGCATCGCCGGAGCGTCGGCGCCGACACGGGCCCGGCGGGTGCGGCGTTGAGGACGAACCGACCTCGCGTGTGGGCGGCCGTATCGTCGACCACGGTGGGCGGGATCTCGAGCTGACACACCACGACGGCTGCGGCGCCGACGCGGGCCGCTTCTGAGTCGTCGAGACGGTCCCAGGCCCGATTGGCGCCGCCGACCACCACGATCGTGTTCTCACCGTCGGCGACCGTGATGTGGGCCGCGCCGCTCTCGTGGCCGTCGACCGCGACGAGCATCGCGACGTCGACGCCGTGATCGTGCAGGCCGCGGCGGAGGAAGTCACCGTGCGCGTCGGCTCCGACCCGTCCGATGAACGCGACCTCGTCGGCGACGATGCAGGCCGCGACGGCCTGGTTGGCGCCCTTGCCGCCGACATTGCGTCGCGACGCCGTCGCCAGAACGGTCTCCCCCGGCCGCGGGATCCGCTCGACCTCGGCCACCTCGTCGACGTTGATCGAGCCGACCACGACGACCGTCCCGGTTCCCTGTGCTGCACCCGCCATGCGAGCGATCATGCCCGTTCACCACCGCCGCGCCGCGCAGTAGTCTCGATCGAGGATCGCAGGTACGCACAGACCGACAGGGGTGCAGCGTGGACGTCGACGTCATCGTGGTGGGAGCAGGCCTCGCGGGTCTCGTCGCTGCCCACGAACTCACCAGTGTCGGGCATCGTGTCGCGCTGCTCGACCAGGAGAACGCCGAGAACCTCGGTGGTCAGGCTTGGTGGTCGTTCGGAGGGCTGTTCTTCGTCGACAGTCCCGAGCAGCGCCGGCTGCGGGTGAAGGACTCGTTCGATCTCGCCTGGCAGGACTGGCGCAACAGCGCCCGGTTCGACCGGCTCGACGACGAGGACTCCTGGGCCGTGCAGTGGGCCCGCGCCTACGTCGAGTTCGCCGCCGGAGAGAAGCGTCCGTGGCTCGACGGCCACGGCGTGAAGTTCCTGCCGACCGTCGGGTGGGCGGAGCGCGGCGGTCTGCGCGCCGATGCCCACGGCAACTCCGTGCCGCGTTTCCACGTCGCGTGGGGCACCGGTACCGGTGTGGTCGAGCCGTTCATCGCCCACGCGCACCGCGCCGCCGCGGCGGGCACCCTCACCTTTCACCACCGCCATCGCGTCGACGCGATCATCCGCGAGGGCGGCGCGGTGGTGGGTGTCAGCGGAACCGTCCTCGCACCCGACCGTGCCGTGCGTGGTGCACCCACCTCGCGGGAGGTGATCGGTGATTTCGAGCTGCGGGCCCAGGCGGTGGTCGTGACGACTGGCGGTATCGGCGGCAACCACGACCTGGTGCGCGAGTTCTGGCCGGAGCGTCTCGGCACCGCACCCTCGACGATGATCACCGGTGTCCCGGAGTACGTCGACGGCCGGATGCTCGGAATCGCCGAACAGGCCGGCGCGCGCCTGGTGAACCGGGATCGTATGTGGCACTACACCGAGGGCGTGCAGAACTGGAACCCCATCTGGGCGTCCCACGGCATCCGGATCCTGCCGGTTCCGTCGTCGATGTGGTTCGACGCGCTGGGTCGACGACTCCCCAACCCATGCCTTCCTGGCTTCGACACCCTCGCCACCCTCAAGCACCTGCGAACCACACCCGACATCGCCGAGCACGACCATTCGTGGTTCATCCTCAACCAGCGGATCATCGCGAAGGAGTTCGCGCTGTCGGGGTCTGAGCAGAACCCCGACATCACCAGCAAGAGCAAGCTCGCCATGGCCCGCGAGCGCCTGAGCTCGTCGGCACCGGGACCGGTCGACGCGTTCATGCGCCGCGGCGCCGACTTCGTGGTCGCCGACACCCTCGAGGAGCTCGTCGCGGGGATGAACAAGCTCACCGACACCGAGCTGCTCGACTCGCTGGCGATCCGCGAACAGATCGAGGCCCGCGATTCCCAGCTCGACAACGCCTACAGCAAGGACAGCCAGATCATGGCCATCCGCAATTCGCGGGCGTTCATCGGTGAGCGGCTCGGCCGGACCGCCGCGCCCGGCAAGATCCTCGACCCCGAGGACGGCCCGCTGATCGGTGTGAAGCTGCACGTCATCACCCGGAAGTCGTTGGGCGGCATCCAGACCGACCTCGATTCCCGTGTCCTCGATTCCGAGGGTGTCGCGATCGACGGCCTGTACGCGGCCGGTGAGGCCGCCGGATTCGGCGGCGGCGGGGTGCACGGGTACAACTCGCTGGAGGGCACGTTCCTCGGTGGCTGCCTGTTCTCGGGGCGCACCGCCGGACGCGCCGCCGCATCAGCACTGGGAGGCAACTGACCGTGGCCGAGACATTGCGCGATCACGGCGATCCGGGTGACGCACCCTCGGTGCCCGCACCGTTGACACCGGTCACGAACGACGCGCGGCCGAGTGCCGCCGAGGAGGCTCGCACCATCGCCGCCTCCACGTCGACGGCGACGCTGGCGAGCATCACCGCCGACGGTGAGCCCTGGGCCTCGTACGTGACCTATGGATTGCTCGACGGTCAACCGGTGCTGTGTGTCTCGCACATGGCCGAGCACGGTCGCAATCTCTCCGGCGATGCGCGCGCCAGTCTCGCGATCGTCGCCCCCACCACCGATCCCGATCCGCTCGCGAGCGGACGGATCACGCTCGCCGGTCGGGTCGAGCGCCCGACGGGCGACGAGTACACCGCGGCGCGCGAGGCGCATCTCGCGGCGGTGGCGGCGGCGAAGTACTACATCGACTACAGCGACTTCACCCTGTGGGTGCTGCGGGTGGAGCGCGTGCGCTGGGTGGGCGGCTACGGCCGGATGGATTCGGCCTCGGCTGCAGATTACCTGGCGGCGCGGCCCGATGCGGTGTCGCCGAAGGCGGCCGGCGCGATCGATCACCTCAACGACGACCATGCCGACTCGCTCACCGCGATGGCCCAGGCACTCGGCGGCTTCCCGGACGCGACCGGCGCGTCGTGCACCGCGGCGGATCGCTACGGCTTGGATCTCAAGGTGTCGACACCCCGCGGGATCGCCTACACCCGTGTCGGATACGCGACGCCGATCGATTCCATCGACGATCTCCGTGCCGCCACCGTCGAACTGGCCAAGCGGGCGCGCAGCTAGGCAGCGTCCAGCAACGCGCGGAGCTGTCGTTCGACGAGACTGACGGGCTGATCGTGGTGGCCCGGCGGTGCCGGCGCGCGCGAGACATGGCTGTGCCCGGTGGGTGTGGTGAGAGTGGCTGTATGTCTGCCGGTGTCGACGTCGGTGACGACTGTCCAGCCTGGGTTCTGTTTCGCACGGTTGTGGCTCGCGCACATGCCGAGGCCGTTGCGAGCATTGGTCTGTCCGCCTCGTGAGTACGGGTCAGCGTGGTCGTATTCGGCGATCGGAGCGTCGCAGTACGGGATGCGACACGATTCGTCACGTAGGTCGAGGAACTGTTTGAGCCCGCTTGGAAACAGACGTGCGGTGGAGTCCATCGCGACCAATGAACCGCTCGTCGGGGCCTGGTAGAGGCGACGCAACGTGGTGGCGGCGTCGGCGTCGAGGGACTCGGCGATGAGACCGCGAGCGGTGTCGGCGGGGATCGGTCCGTACCCGGTGACATGGGCGGCCGCACTGCCGTTCCCGGCCAAGACCTCGTCGGACATCACGACGTTCACCGCCACCGGCAGAGCGTCGACCGTCGCGGCACCGGTGATCTGCTCGACGAGAGCATCGGCCATCACCTGCGCGTGCGTGCGGTCGTCGACGCCAACGGTGGCATCGGCATGCTTCTTCAACGCCGCGTACACCGAGCTCCCCGACACCAACGGCAGCAACGCCGACAGCCGCACCATCCCGTCGGGCGCGGGTCGGGTCGACACCCGACGATCTTTCGCCGCCTGGGCGTGCCGGTCGACCACCGCCTGTGGATCGAGTTCGTAGGCGAGCCGCTTGACCTCGGCGTCCAACGCCCGGTCGCCGACGCCTTCCAGCACCGACACGTCAGCACACAGGCGGCGGTCGACCTCGGCGCGATCATGTGGCGTGAGGTGCGCGGTCTCCCGGACGAGGATCGTCGCGCGCCACTCGGTGAGCGCACCGGACGCCAACGCCGCACGGGTGTAGGGCATCTCGCGCATCAACGCACGCGCGAACCCGAGGTGCCGACCACCAGCAGAGCCGGACGCTTTGCGTGCGAGTGCGACCTCGGCGGCCAACCCACGACCCTGGCGGGCCTTCGGTACCCGGCGGCGGTCTCCGATTTGAGACGCAGTTCCTCGAGGCGCATGGTCTGCTTTGCCTGCGCTGCAGCACATGCCGCCTTCGCCGACTCGAGAAGTGCGATCTGGTCGACCGCCGACGCTTCGGTGTCCGCGGGTGGGAGGTCGCCGAGGGACGACAAGACCGCCTGCAGCGCAACCACTCCTGCGTCCTGCGTGGTGTCCATGATCCCCCCGAATCATCCATCGAATACATGTTCGAGCATACCTGCGTCCACGGACCCATGCCACGACGAGTCTTCGCGGCTAGCATGAGCCACCATGCAGATCCCGGGTGTGGTCGCGATCGTGAACAAACATGTGACGAATCGCGTGCAGGGTCTGTGGGCGTGGTTGATCCCGCCGTGGGCGGTTGTCCTGCACACCGGTCGGACATCCGGGCGTGCGTACCGGACGCCCGTCGTCGGTTTCCACACACCCGAGGGATTCGCGATACCCGTTCTCTACGGCCCACGCACCCAGTGGGTCAAGAACCTGATCGCCGCGAACGGCGGCGAGATCAGACGGGCCGGCAGACGCCATGAGCTCGTCGACCCGAGAGTGGTTCCTGCAGAGGAGATCACCGCGAGCGGGGTCGCCGGCAGATACACCCGTGCCGGCACCTGGACACTCGTCGCGACCATCGGCCCACGCATCTAGCCCCTGTCGAAAACGGCTCGCGCAGTCTGCGATCGGCCACCTACCCTCGGATCCATGCACATCGCGATGATCGGCACGACAGCCCCCAGTCACATCTACCCGTCGCTGGCCGCGATCGCCGAACTGGTACGACGCGGACATCGGATCACCTACGCGGTGGGCCGATCGGCCGCGTCGATCGTCGAGCCGTACGGCGTCGAGATCGTGTCGTGGGAGTCGGTTCTGCCGCAGGGCCAGGATGCGTGGCCCGACGATCCGGCGGCGGCGATGCACGTGTTCCTCGACGAGACCATCGCGGCGTTCCCTGTGCTGATCGGTTTCTATGACGACGATCGACCTGATCTGCTTCTCTACGACATCGGCGGTATGGCCGCACCTGTGCTCGGTGAGCGTTACGGCGTACCCGCGGTGCAGCTGTCACCCGCGTATGTGGCGTGGGACGGGTACGCCGAGGATCTCGCCGACGCCATCGGTCCGCTGCGCAGTTCGGCGACCGGCGTGCGATACCACGACGTGTATGCGGAGTGGTTGCGCAGCAACGGTATCGACACCGACCCGTGGGACTGGATCACCTATCCCGAGCACTGCCTGTCGCTCATCCCGAGGGTGATGCAGCCGCACGCCGATCGCGTCGGCGACCATGTGCAGTTCGTCGGACCGTGTCTCGACCCTGTGCGCCTGGCCGATCGCAGCTGGACCCCACCCGACGGGAAGATCCTCTACGTGTCGTTCGGCACCGGCTTCAACGAACAACCCGACTTCTACCGTCTGTGCATCGACACGTTCGCCGGCACCGACTGGCTGGTGGTCATGTCCATCGGCCACCGCGTCGACCCCACAGACCTCGGTGAACTCCCGCCGAACGTGCAGGTGCATCAGCACGTCCCGCAGCTCGCGGTCCTCGAGGCCGCATCGGTGTTCATCACCCACGCCGGGATGGGCGGCTGCACCGAATCGCTGTGGTTCGGGGTGCCCACCGTGGCGATCCCTGCGGCCGTCGATCAGTTCGGCAACGCCGACATGCTCGTCGAACTCGGAGTGGGAGTGCAGCTGTCGCAGGCCGAGGTGACCGCCCAGACGCTCGCCGACGCCGTCGCCGCCGCCGAGCGTCTGTCCGTCCGAGCCGGCGAGGTCAGCGCCGAGGTCCGCGCCCACGGCGGTGTCGCGGCCGCCGCCGACGCGATCGAGCAGTTCCCGGCCTAGAAACTCACCGTCGGCGGCGCCTGCTGGCTGTCCCCCGCGCGGCCAGGTGTCAGAAACTCACCGTCGGCGGCGCCTGCTGGCCTTCGGGCGCCTTGTAGAACTCGCGGGTCGAGACCTTGGCGAAGCCGGCGAAGAACATCCACGGGATGGTCTGGACGAGAGTGTTCAGCGTGGTGACCGCGTCGTTGTAGAACTGGCGGGCAAAGGAGATCTGGTTCTCGGTCTCGGCCAACTGGCCCTGCAGATCGAGGAATCCCTGATTGGCCTTGAGATCGGGGTAGGCCTCGGCCACGGCCATCACATCGACGAGCGCCTTGTTCAGCTGCGCATCGGCGGTGGCCTTCTCGGGCACCGCGTCACCCTGCGCCGCGGCCGCGACCCGCGAACGCGCCTCGGTGACCGCCTCGAACACGCCCTTCTCATGGGCCGCATAACCCTTCACGGTGTTCACGAGGTTCGGGATGAGGTCGGCCCGTCGCGTCAGCTGGACGTCGATGCCACCGAGCGCCTCCTGGGCGCCGATGTCGGCCTTCTTCAGTTTGTTGAATCCGATGACACCGAACGCCACGGCGGCGACGATGAGCACCACGATCACGATGAGAGCGATGAGCACGAGGACCTTCCTTTTCTCGAAAGATGTTGCTGGTTACCAGGACCCGCCGCCGCCACGGCATCTTCCGCTTCTTCGACGTGGTCGACCCGAACAACCCCGACGCACGATTGGTCCCGAAGGACATCGGGGTGACCCGCGACGGACGCCCCGACGGCCTCGACGTGAGCACCGAGAGCGGCGGACGGTACGTGGTGGCGAAGATCGGCGACGCCGACGAGACCATCACCGGCTCACACGTCTACGTCATCACCTACACCGTGCCCGGTGCGCTGTCGGCGCCGCTGAGCGGGCGGGACGGCGCTCAGTTCTACTGGAACCTGATCCCCGGTGGCTGGCAGATGCCGATCGAGCGCAGCGCGCTGACGGTGAATCTGCCTGCCGCACCGCAGGACACCCGCTGCGCCGTCGGCGCGGCGTCCGACACCGGGTGCACGGCGACCACGACCGGGAACTCGCTGATGGTCGTGACCGGTGCCCTCGAGCCGCATACGCCGGTCACCGTGCAGTCCTCGCTCGACGTACCCGCACCGGGGCGGGTGAGCGTGCCCTGGTCGGTGACCCTCGATCCCGTCCTCGGCCGCTCGGTCTGGTTGGTCGTCGTGATCGGCGTGCTCGCGGTGGTGGCCGGCATCGCGGCGTGGCTCATCGTGCGCACCACCCACGAGAGTTCGCCGGCCTTCCCGCTGATGTACGGCCCTCCCGAGGGCATCGGACCCGCGCAGGGCGCCTACCTGTTGACCGAGACGGTCACCGACGACCACTTCGCGGCGACCATGTTGCAACTCGGCGAGGCGGGGGTCGCGACGCTGGAGAAAGACGGCACCACCTGGCGGATCAGCGGCAAGGACGGGAACTGGGACGCACTCGACACCGTCACCCGGCAGGCCGCGTCGACCCTGGGCATCTCGCCGGGGCAGTCCTTTGTCGCCGATCCCGACGACGCCGAGGGCGGCAAGTCACTACGAGAGTCGCGACGGGCTTTCGACGGTTCGGTGTCGGGGTGGGCCCGTACCGCGGGGCTCATGGAACGCGCCGGCCTCGGCGGAGCCGGGCGCGTGTTGCTGGTCGTCGGGGTGATCGCCGCCGCGGTGTTCTACTTCATCAACCCGTTCGACCGGTCGATGTTCGGTCTGCCTTTCGCGGTCTTCGCCGTCGTCGCGGTGCCGGTTCTGGCGCCCGGCGCGATGACGTTCCGCACCAAGCGCGGTCGTGACGTGTGGTCGCAGCTGGGCGGATTCCGCAGGGTGCTGGGCACCCCCTCGAGCGAGGCGCGATTCGATTTCAGCGGGCGCCACGAGCTCTACACCAAGTACATCCCCTGGGCTGTCGCATTCGACGTCGCCGACGAGTGGGCCGAGAAGTATCGCGTCGCGAACCGACAAGAGCCGCCGACGCCCGGATATCTCAACACCGGTCACGGACTCGGCGTCGGATACGGACTGGGCTCGATGAGCTCCTTCTCGTCGGATTTCACCTCGTCGGTCGCTTCTTCGATCTCCTCCTACGAGGCCACCCAGCAGTCGTCGAGCAGCAGTGGCGGTGGCGGGTTCTCCGGTGGTGGGGGAGGCGGCGGTGGCGGCGGCGGGGCCTGGTAACCAGCAAAATCTTTTGGGAAAAGGAAGGTCCTCGTGCTCATCGCTCTCCTCGTGATCGTGGTGGTCATCGTCGCCGCCCGGGGGTTCGGTGTCATCGGATTTAACAAACTG
>NZ_JXYP01000031.1 GCF_000964005.1 Williamsia herbipolensis | reverse complement strand
AGTCGGTGCACCCGCTCACCTACTGCGCATCCCTGCTGACCCCGCAATGACAGGAACGAGTCCGTGACCCACCCCGGCTTCGGGCCGCCGCCTCTCGGCCCCCCATCGCCCTACGGCGGGTACCCCCCGCTGCCGTCGGCGCGACGACGCGCGGTGCCCCCGATCCTCTGGGCCGCGCTGGTCGTCATCCTCGGTCTCGTGATCGCCGTCGCGGTGTTCGCGTTCACGAACATCCACAACCGCGTCGACTCGACGGACGACGTCGCCGTGGGGGACTGCGTCTCGGTGCGCAACGCCGACAACGACGAGGTCAGCGTCCGGCGGGCCAGTTGTGGCCGCGACGAGGTCACCTATTACGTCGCGAGTACGTCGGACCTGTCACGGTCGCAGTGCCCGGGCCCGGCCTACGACCAGGTCTCGCTGTCCGGAGACGGATCACTGTGTCTGTCACCGAATCTCCGCGAAGGTCGGTGCTACGAGATCGGCTCACGATCGGCGTTCGTCGACCGTGCATGCACCGCGATCGCCCGCGGATCGAACACCATCGTGCAGGTCGCCCGCCGGACCGCGGGCGACATCACGCCGGATTGTCCGGACGGCAGTCGGGCCGTCGGGTTCGCGCTGCCGCGCCCCGTCGGCTACTGCCTCGCACCGCCGTCGGGCACACCCACCTGAACGGCCGGCTCAGCCGATCGCCGGTCCGAGCAGGTCGTCGGCGTCGGTGATGCGGTAGGCGTAGCCCTGCTCGGCGAGGAAACGCTGCCGGTGCGCGGCGTAGTCGGCATCGAGGGTGTCGCGGGAGACCACCGAGTAGAAGTGGGCCTGACCGCCGTCCTTCTTCGGTCGCAGCAGCCGGCCGAGACGCTGCGCCTCCTCCTGGCGTGACCCGAACGTTCCCGAGACCTGCACGGCCACAGACGCTTCGGGCAGATCGATGGAGAAGTTGGCGACCTTGCTGACCACCAGAGTCGAGACCTCGCCGCGCCGGAACTGCTCGAACAGGATCTCGCGCTCGGAGTTCTTGGTCGACCCCTGGATCACCGGCGCGTCGAGCGCGGCACCGAGTTCCTCGAGCTGATCGATGTAGGCGCCGATGATCAGTGTGGGCGCATCCTCGTGGCGGGCCAGGATCGACTTCACCACGTTGACCTTGGTGTGCGCGGTCGAGCAGAGCTTGTACTTCTCCTCCGGCTCGGCCACGGCGTACTGCAGCCGCTCCTCGTCGGTGAGTGTGACCCGGACCTCGATGCAGTCCGCGGGCGCGATCCAGCCCTGTGCCTCGATGTCCTTCCACGGCGCGTCATAGCGTTTCGGCCCGATCAGGCTGAACACGTCGCCCTCGCGACCGTCCTCGCGGACCAACGTCGCGGTGAGGCCGAGGCGGCGGCGCGACTGCAGGTCGGCGGTCATCCGGAACACCGGCGCGGGCAGCAGGTGCACCTCGTCGTAGATGATGAGTCCCCAGTCGCGGGAGTCGAACAGCTCCAGGTTGCGGTACTCGCCCTTCGAGCGACGGGTCATCACCTGATACGTCGCGATGGTGACCGGACGGATCTCCTTGCGCTCACCGGAGTACTCGCCGATCTCCTCCTCGGTCAGCGACGTGCGGGCGATGAGCTCGCGCTTCCACTGCCGACCGGCGACGGTGTTCGTCACCAGGATCAGGGTGGTGGCGCCGGCCTTGGCCATCGCCGCGGCGCCGACCATGGTCTTGCCCGCGCCACAGGGCAGCACGACGACGCCCGAGCCGCCGGCCCAGAACGAATCGGCCGCCATCTGCTGATAATCGCGGAGCTCCCAGTCGGTCTCGGCGAGCTCGATCGGATGCGCCTCGCCGTCGACGTACCCGGCGAGATCCTCAGCAGGCCAACCGATCTTGAGCAGCAACTGCTTGATGTGACCGCGCTCCGACGGATGCACCACGACGGTGTCGTCGTCGAGCCGCGCGCCGAGCATCGGCGCGATCTTCTTGTGTCGCATCACCTCTTCGAGCACCGCGCGATCGAGGCTGACCAGGGTGAGACCGTGCACCGGGCTCTTCACCAGCTGCAGACGGCCGAAGCGGCCCATGGTGTCGACGATGTCCATCAGCAGCGGCTGGGGCACCGCATAGCGGGAGAAGCTGACCAGGGCGTCGACCACCTGCTCGGCGTCGTGACCGGCGGCGCGCGCGTTCCACAGCGCCAACGGGGTGATGCGATAGGTGTGCACGTGCTCGGGGGCACGTTCGAGCTCGGCGAACGGCGCGATCGCGCCACGCGCGGCGGGCGCATCGGGGTGGTCGACCTCGAGGAGCAGGGTCTTGTCGGACTGGACGATCAAAGGGCCTTCGGTCACCGATCCATTGTCCACGGTTTTCGCAGACCGTGTCGCGGCCGGTGGGACAGGCCCCTCGCAGCTAGGAGCCCTCGAGCAGTTCCACCGAGGTGATGCGGTGCAGGGCGTAGCGCTCGTCGGCGCCGTCGGCATCGTTCACAACGAGCTGACCTGCACCGACGAGCTTCGGGACGACCACGTGCTTGCTCGCCGAGCCGTGCGCGTCGACGTAGCCGATCCGCACCTCGCGGCCCACGCGCATCGCCAGTTGCAACAGGGCGGTGGCCGGCTCGCCTCCGCCGGCGCGGACCGCGCTCGTCGAGTGCGCCGGGACCGCGGAGACGGCGGTGTCCTGCATCCGCATGCGGGTGACCACCGTCGCCAGCTGGTCGGCGTTCGGGGTGGGTGGTCGGCGGGCCGATCGACGTTGATTGCGCTGGATGGGCACACGCGCGCCGCGCTCACGCAGGTCGACCAGATCGCCCGCACTGTCCTCGCCCGCGGGTGCGAATCCGGCCGCGCGCAGTTCGTCGAGCACCTGCCGCAGCGGTGCCTGCGACACCGCGACCGTGGGGGCGAGGGCCCGGAGAGCCAGCGCCTCGGTGACCGGCGAGGACAGCACAGCCGCCAGCGTCGTCGCGTCCTCGCACCGGATGAACGACGAGGCGACACCGACGCGCAGTTGACCGTGGCGCCGCGCGACGTCGTCGATCAGGTACTCGAGCGACTGCGGCACCGGGGTCTTCGAGTGCGCGGTGAAGAAGCCCATCAACTCGGTGCCGGTGCGCCCGGTGTCGAGGGCGCGGCGCACCGAGGTGTCGGTGACGCGATACACCGATGCGGCGCCGCCGGATTCGAGATCGGCGACGAGCGCGAGTTCTGCCGACAACTCTGCGGTGAGCGGTCCGGGCGCGGTGACCGTGAGGTCGGCCTGGGTGAGGAAGAAGTCGATCGGGTCAGGCAGCGCCTTGGCCATCGCGGCCACGACCGGCTTGTCGACGTCGACCGCGGTGACGTCGCGCTCGGCCATCGTCAGCAGCGCGCGGCCCGACGCCGTCAGGGCGCCGTGCGCGACGAGACCCAGCGCGCGCGCCTCCTCCAGGGTGGCATCGACGAGCCGCCGGGACAGCCGGCGTTGCCACCGGGGGTGTCGCCAGGCGATCAGGGCCATCAACGCGTCGGGGTCGATCGACTTGCCGGGCGCACCGGCGGCCAGCGCGGTCAACACCATTCGCCGTTCGACCACCGCCGAGACGTCGTAGAGGTCACCGGCGAGCGAGGGGATCGGTGCGCCCTCGGTGCTCGCCTCGCCGATCTGCCAGGGCCGTCGCGGCAACGTCAGCCAGGCGTCGGCGATGGCGAGCCAGCGCCGCTCGGGCGGTTGGTGGAGCCAGGGGTCGGCCGACACCGTCGGCGCCCACGCCGGCTCGCCGCTCTCCAGGGGCGGATCGGGGAATCCGCTGTCGATGAATCGGGCCCCGGCGAGCAGTTCCACCACGAAACCCTGTCGGGTGGCGTCGATCCCGGTCGTCTTGCTCAGCTTGCGCAGCTCCCGGACGCCGAGGCCGCCCGCCCGCAACACCAGTGCCGGCGTGGTGCCCAGCGCGTCGACGGTGTCGGTGAGGTGGCGTAGCAGTTCCAGGGCCTCGCCACCGGCGGCCGCCTCGACGTCGGCGACGGTGAACTTCCGTGCCCCGGTCACCGGGACCAGGGCGGGCTCGCGCAGATCGTGTGGCTCGCTGGGCTTCTCGCCACGCAGCAACTGTCCGAGGACGGGTGGGAGCTCGACGGTCTGGTCGTCGACGCGGGCCAGCAGACCCAGCGACACCAGCCGCGGCACGGGGCGCTGCGGGTCGGCGTCGGGCGCGGCGTCGCGGGTGCGACCCAGCGGCGACCCTGTTGCCAGCGTGTCCAACAGTTCCCGCTCGCGTTCACTCACCGACGACAGCGTCTCGGCGATGTCGGCGAGGGTCCGATCGGCCAACGGGCCGGTGAGATGCAGTGCCCGGGTGGGCAGCAGCGCGGGGGTGTGGGCGCCGGTCATCAGCTCGGTGTCGGTGCCCCACACGAGCGCGCGGGTACGCAGCAGATCGAGTCGCGCGACGATGTCGTCTTTCTCGGCCCGCCCGTCGAGCGCCCCGACGACCGCGTCGACCGACGTGGGGACACCGATGCGTCGGCGGTCGGTGTCGGTGCCGAGGCGGATCGTCTGCTCGGCCACGGCCACCGTGAGCAGATCGAGGTCGTCGGCCGCGAGGTTGATCGACGGTCCGGCCAGGGCGCGCTGGGCGAGGACCGCGGTGCCCGCGGGTGGGGGACTGGCGAGGTCGGGGCGCGCCGCCATCAACGCGACGAGCTGGTCGTCGGTGCGTGCGCCGAGGTCGGCCGCGAGCCCGCCGGGACCTGCGGCATCGATCGAGCCGTCGCGTCGATCCCCAGAACTCATCCCACCGATGATAGGGACCGCTCCCATGGCAGAATGATCGCCGTGGCTGAAAAGAAGAGATACGTCGACAACGGCTGGCCCCAGTCGGACGAGGGTGATCACGAGCACGCCGTGTCGGAGTTCGCCGCCAGCATCTCCGGAGCGCTGTCGCCCTTCGGTGACGTCGAGTTCCCGCTGCCGGTCGACCAGCTGCCGTACACGCACGCCAAGACCACGCCCAACCGCTGATCGGTGTCTGATTCGCGATCACCGGGTGACGACCTCCCCGGGGATCCCGTCGCCTCCGGTCTGACGCACATCGATGCGACCGGTGCCGCGCGCATGGTCGATGTCGGGGGAAAGTCGGTCAGCGACCGTGTCGCCGTCGCCGGTGGGACGTTCCGCACCACCGCCCAGGTGATCGACGCCCTGTCCGACGGCGCGCTCGCCAAGGGCGACGCCCTCGCGACCGCGCGCATCGCGGCCATCATGGGCGCCAAACGCACTCCCGACCTGATCCCGCTGTGCCACCAGGTGGCGCTCTCGTCGGTGACGGTCGACTTCACGATCGCCGCCGAGAGCATCGACGTCACCGCGACCGCCGCGACGTCGGATCGCACCGGTGTCGAGATGGAGGCGCTGACCGCCGTCGCCGTCGCCGGTCTCACCCTGCACGACATGGTCAAGGCACTCGATCCGTGGGCGAGCATGACCGACATCCGACTGCTCACGAAGTCCGGCGGCAAACGCGGCACCTGGTCGCGATGACCGCCCACACCGCGCGCGTCGTCGTCTCCTCGACCCGCGCCGCGGCCGGTGTCTACACCGACCGGACCGGTCCCGTGATCGCCATCTGGCTCTCCGAGCGGTCCATCGAGGTCGACGACGTCGTCGTGGTGGCCGACGGGGACGGCGTCGGCGACGCGCTCCGTGCCGCCGTCGAGGCGCAGGTGTCGCTGATCATCACCACCGGCGGCACCGGACTGCATCCCACCGACCTGACGCCCGAACAGACCCGCGCCGTCCTCGACCGCGAGATCCCCGGATTGGCCGACGCCGTGCGCGGCGCGGGTGTCGACAAGGTGCCCACCGCGATCCTCTCGCGTGGCACCGCGGGTGTCGCCGGCTCGACGCTGATCGTGAACCTCCCCGGCTCCACCGGCGGCGTGAAGGACGGTCTCGCGGTGCTCGAGCCGGTGCTCGCCCACGCTCTCGATCAGATCCGCGGCGGCGACCACTGATGGCCGCGGTCGTCGCTCGCGCTGTCGTGACCGACGCGCCCATCGACCTCGCCGACCACGAGCGTGCCGTGGTCGACGCCGCAGGCGGTGCCGCGGGCGCGGTCGTCGGTTTCATCGGCGCGGTCCGCAACCACGACGGGGGTCGCGATGTGCGCGCACTGCACTACTCGGCGCACCCCACCGCCGGCGACGTGGTCGCCGAGGTCGTCGCGAAGGTCGCCGCGGAATCGGACGGTGTGCGCGCGATCGCCGTGTCGCATCGCGTCGGTGATCTCGTGATCGGCGACGCGGCGCTCGTCGTCGCGGTGGCGGCCGACCACCGTCGCGCCGCCTTCGACGCCTGTGCCCGCCTCGTCGACGACGTCAAAGAGGCATTGCCCGTCTGGAAGCACCAGATCTTCGCCGACGGCACCGACGAATGGGTCGGCTCGGCCTGACGTCTCGGCACGTTCGGCGGACACCTTCGGCCCGCTCGGCGGGAGTTTCGGCACGGTCGGGGAATGGAAAAGGGCCCCGCACGGACGGCGAGGTCACGTGCGGGGCCCTTCGACTGCGAGCCGTGTCAGGAGATCACGGCAGGGGGAGAAGTCCCTTGTTCTGGTTGAACAGAGCGATCTGTCCGGCGTCGAGCTGGAAACCGCTGCGCTTGGCCTGCTCCCAGAACGCGGCGATGGCCGGGTTCACGCCGGGCTTGGCGACAGCCTCGTCGACCTGCTTCTTGACGTCGGCGGTGGTCTTGGCCGGTGCGGCCTCCTCCAGCGACTTCACGGGGGCCGAGGCCTTGCCGTTGAGGTCGGGCGCCTTGAACTCGGGGAGCTTCGGCACGTCGGTCGGGGCCGAACGCGGGGTCGGGGCGCCGAGGCCGGTGCCGCAGACGGGCCATGCGCCCTTGCCCTGGCCGGCGAGCACGCGCTCGGCGACAGCGATCTGCTGCTCCTTGGTGGCCTCGTTGGCCGTGGGTGCGTACTGGGTGCCGCCGTGGCCGGCCCAGGTGCTCTGGCTGAACTGCAGCCCGCCCTGGTAGCCGTTGCCGGTGTTGATTCCCCAGTTACCGCCCGACTCACACTGTGCGACCTGGTTCCACTCTGCATCAGTGGCGGCCGAGGCGTTGCCCACTCCCATGAGGAGGGTGGCGCCACCGCCGAGAACGGCGGAGGTCACGGCCACTCGGGCGACGGTACGGGTGGCGGATGACTGCTTGCGATGACGTCCGGACATAGAGCTGTTGTTTCCTCTCTCCACGCGCCGACGAAGTCAGCTGTCGGGTTCGGGCTGAGAGGTTGCCCGGCTCCGCAGTGCGGAGCTTCACCCCGAGGGACTCGTCATTGATGACGAGCTCCGTTTCCGATGCCGGCGGTCGTGACCGTCGATGTCGGAGGTGGGTCCCCCGCCCTCGTTCCTGAAGTGTGTCTCTGGAGGCTCTGTCCACGGAACGAGGTTTGGCGCGGCAGACAGAACATGTTGTTTCGGGTGTGGCCGCAGGTGCAGCCGAACGAGACGCTACGTGGTCGTCTCAGGTGTGTCATACCTTCGCATGACGAACGAGTGGACGTGTCGCCATGTATGACGAACGCGTTTCGGTCGTCATCGCAGGCCACAGCGCTGATAGCCGGTCCGTGTCCGATCCGTTATCGCCCCGTGATGTGAACAAGGTCACAGCGCGGATCGGGCATGGATTCACGTGGGTGGGAATGGTTCCGTCGACACTCGAAAAGTGGTCGCGCAGTCGGGATCTCACAGATACGCAGTTGTGACCTCAGCCACCGGCGAACGGTGGTAGAACCTCGATCACGGCGCACGGGGCGACCGGCAGGGAACGGTCGCGTACGGCGACGGAGTCGCGCAGGTAGGTACATCGCCGCAGGACCTGCGCCAACGCCGGGTTCTCGCGTCCCAGGGCCGACTCCAGGTCGCCCACGGTCGCCGACGACCCGATCTCGACGGTCTCCTCGTCGTGACCGGCGGCTGCGCGTGCCGCCGCGAAGTAGCGCACCTGCACCGCCACGGTGCCGCGGTCGACGCTCATCCGCCGATCGCGGACATCGGACGGGTGGGCTGCAGGAACCCGGGGTCGTTGATGGCGTGCCCGGGCAATTTGCCCCAGGTCGCGCCACGCCAGGCCAGTGCGATCGCGGCGTCGTCGGCGCCGGTGCGCAGGAGTGCGCGCAGATCGGTCTCGGTGGTCGAGAACAGGCAGGTGCGCAGCTGACCGTCGGCGGTGAGGCGCGTGCGGTCACAGTCGCCGCAGAACGGGCGGGTCACCGAGGCGATGATCCCGACCCGCGCGGGCGTGACGGTGCCGTCGGCATGGGTGACGTGGTGGCCGTCGACGATCCACGTCTGTGCCGGTGCCGATCCGCGTGGTGCGGTGTCGGCCACGAGAACGTAGTCGCGCGAGAGCCGCTCGACGACCTGATCGGCGGTGATCATGTCCGCCTGCGACCACTGGTGCTCGGCGTCGAGCGGCATCTGCTCGATGATCCGCAGCGAGAAGCCGTGCTCGAGGCACATGGCCAACAGGGCCGGGGCGTCGTCGAGACCGCCCTCGGGATGGAGCACCGCGTTCACCTTGACCGGCGTGAGGCCGGCCTCGGCGGCCGCGGCGAGACCGTCGAGCACGTCGGCGATGCGGTCGCGGCGGGTGATGGCCGCGAAGCGATCGCGGTCGAGGGTGTCGAGGGAGACGTTCACCCGGCTCAACCCCGCGTCGGCCAGCGCCCGCGCGTGACGACGCAGTCCCAGGCCGTTCGTGGTCACCGAGGTCTCGGGATGCCCGGGCAGTGCCGAGACGGCCTCGACGATGCGCGGCAGGTCCTTGCGGAGCAGCGGCTCGCCGCCGGTGAACCGGACGGCCTCGATGCCCAGCTCGGTGACACCGATGGTGATGAGCCGGATGATCTCGTCGGCCGAGAGCACGGCGTCGCCGGGGAGCCAGTCGAGGCCCTCGGCCGGCATGCAGTAGGTGCAGCGCAGATTGCAGCGATCGGTCAGCGAGACGCGCAGGTCACGGGCGGCACGACCGAAGGTGTCGAGCATCGGACCCTCGGTGGGCATGCCCTCGGTGTCGACCGCCGCGCCCGAGACGCCGGGCACGGCGAGCGGGATGCCCAGGGCGATGGCTGTCATGACACCAGCGTAGCCAGCTCCGACCGCGAGTGACGATCACGTCGACGGCCGCGAGGTCGCGCAGGGGTCAGGCGCGGGCCTCCAGGGCCCGGAACGTGCTCGCGTGGAACACCAGCGGCTCGATGTCGGGGTCGGCGTCGAGCGCGGTGATCTCGAGCAGCACCAGATTGTGGTCGCCGGCGGGGATCTCGTTGTAGAGGGTGCAGGAGAGGATCGCGGCGGCGTCGGGGACGAACAGTGCGCCCGAGTCGGTGACCGCGGGGGTGACGCCGTCGAAGCGGTGATCGGCCGCGCCGGCGAGCTGGCGGCACAGCGCGTCCTGGCCGGCGGAGAAGACGCTGACCCCGATCGACGGGGCGTCGCGCAGCTTCGGCCAGGTGCTCGAGGTGTGCTGCACGCACAGCGACACCAGCGGGGGATCGAGCGACACCGTGGCGAACGAGCTCGCGGCCATGCCCACCGCGACGCCGTCGATCTCGGCGCACACCGCCACGACCCCCGACGGGAAACAGCTGTATGCGCTGCGCAGGGCGTCGCCGTCGGCGGCGGGACGCAGATCGGTCACGGTCACGGTCATCGGTATCCCCTCATTCGTGCCCCCTCGTCGGTGTCCTCGTCATCGGTGCCGTCGCCCGGAACGCAGGGCGAACACGAGCGCGAGAACGAAGCCGATCGGCAGGCCGAGGGTCAGCAGGTACACCAGGGCGGGCGCGCGCGTGCCGTCGTCGAGTGCGGGGACGGCGAACATCGTCACGGTGGCCGCGAAGCCGATCGCGAAGAAGATCAGCGCTGCGTAGAGCAGCCGGTTCCGGGAAGCCGATGGCATACCCACGACGGTAGAGCAGCGCGCCGGTCGGGCGCGCATCGGCGCCCGCCGTCGGTGGTGATGGAGTCCGTGCGGGCAAATCACTCGACGACGAGGGCATAGAATGGTGGAGTAGCGCGTCGGTGAGTGGGACTGATGTCTCCACCTCGGTGCGCTTTCGTCGTGCCAGGGCATTCCCCGGGCCGACGACTCGAGACGCTACGACGATGTGAAGGTGAGCACGGTGCCTACCGGCAAGGTGAAATGGTACGACGCAGAAAAGGGCTTCGGCTTCCTGTCCCAGGAGGGTGGGGAGGATGTCTACGTGCGGTCGAGTGCGCTGCCCTCGGGCGTCGAGGGCCTCAAACCGGGCCAGAAGGTCGAGTTCGGCATGGCTGCGGGACGTCGCGGCCCGCAGGCGCTGTCGGTGACCGTGCTGGAACCGGCCCCGAGCGTCGCGAAGAACGCCCGCGAGGCCGCCGCCGCGCGCGAGCCGGCCGCCAAGCGTCATTCACCCGACGAGCTGCACGGCATGGTCGCCGATCTCATCACCCTGCTCGAGGGCAAGGTGCAGCCCGACCTCCGTCACGGCCGCTACCCGGATCGCAAGACCGCGCAGCGCATCTCCGAGGTCGTCCGCGCCGTCGCCCGGGAGCTCGAGCACTGAGTTCTCGCCTGTTCTGACACCGCTCGCGCGCTCCCTGACCGTTCGCATGCCGCTGGCGACGTGCGAACAACACGGCGTCGTGCGAACGCCGCTACCGTGCGGCCGGTACCTCGGTGTTCGGCGGCAGGGTCTTGAGCGACCAGAAGCCGCGGGTGATGGGTGCGCCGCCGGCGTCGGTGCGGCCCGAGGGCAGGCGTACCTCCACGTTCGACACGATCTTGTCCTTCGTCGACGACACGGTGAACGTGAACCGCTCGTTGGGCGCGTAGAACACCGGCGGCTCCTGCTCGAAGCCCTTCGGGGTCAGGTACTCGATCGTGAGTGCCCACGGGGCGTCGGCGATGCCCTGCGACACCGAGATGATGGCCTGCTCACCGACCGGCACGGGCAGCTCTCGCGCGAAGGTGCCCTCGGCGCCCTTGCGACAGTTCGAGAGGTCGATGTCGCACAGGATCGTCGGCTGCACCTTCACCAGTGTCTTGCCGGTGGTGGCCTGCAGGTAAGGCGCCTCCTCCTCGTGGCCGGAGGTCAGCGCGAACACGCCGCCCGCGACCACCGCCACGAAGACGACACCGATGATCGCGATGATGGCGACGAACTTCTTCTCGCCGGAGCTCAGTCTGAACACGGGGCTCTACAGTCCGTTCTTCTCGTGTGACTCGACGCGGACGCGGCGGGTGGCCAGGCGGTCGAGGTCGATGGCGCCGGTGGGTTGGGTCTGCGCCGGGCGCCGTCCACCGAACCCGGGGACCAGGGTGGCGCCGCGGTAGGTGAAGAACGTCTGCGACATCCCCAGCGCCAGCAGCACCGACACCACCGTGAAACCGATCCACAGCGTCGAGGGCAGCAGCACGCCGAGCGCGGCCCCGATCACCCAGCACAACTGCAGAACCGATTCCGATCGGCCGAACGCCGAGGCGCGCGACTCGTCGGGCAGGTCGTCCTGGATCGACGAGTCGAGACACACTTTGCCGATGGCGCTCGTCCCCGAGGCGACGAGTGCGGCCAGGGCGGCGAACAGGATGGATCCGAACACCGCGGCCAGCACGGCGGCGGCGAGGCTCGCGCCGGTCACCGCGACCACGATCTTCTGTGGGTTCCGCAGCTCGAGTCGCGTACCGGTCGCGTTGCCCACGAAGTTGCCGACACCCGCGGCCGCCCCGACCGCACCGATCAACGCCAACTGCATCCAGCCGGTGTGGGAGTTCTGGTTCGATTTCGCCCAGAACGCGATGTACAGGGTGAGGAAGCCGGTGAGGACGCGGATGGTGCCGTTGCCCCACAGGCCGGTGAGCACGTTGCGTCCCAACGGCTGTCGCATCTTTGCGGCCAGTGCCGCGGGCGTGAAGCTGCGTTCCTTGCGGTCGGTGCCGGGGCGGGCGGGCGGCTCACCGTGGTAGGCCAGCGTCGCGGGGATCTCGCCCGCGGTCACCTCCACCCACGCCGGGATGCGCATGCAGAACACCGCGCCCGCGATGGCGAGCAAGGCCAGACACACCATGGCGCCCGGCACGTGCAGGGGCAACACCTGGCCGAGCATGGTCTCGAACAGTGCGGCGGTGGCGCCGCCGATGACCGTGCCGGCCACCAGTCCCCACGTGGTCAGGCGGGAGTTCACGCGCACGAGGTCGATGCTCGGCGGCAGAACGCGAGGTGTGACAGCGGATTTGAGTACACCGAACGATTTCGACAGCACCAGCAGACCCAGCGCACAGGGATAGAGCACCCACGGGTCGTAGGTCAACTGGTCCTTCACCGGGTCCCACCCGGCGTTGGTCATGATGAGCAGGGCCAGCAGGACCCGGATCCCGAACGTGGTGGCCATCGCGATGCGACGCCCGCGCTGCAGTTTGTCGAGCGCGGGACCGATGAGCGGCGCGATGAGTGCGAACGGGGCGATGGTCAGCGCGAGGTACAGCGCCACCTTGCCCTTCGACTCGGCGCTCGCCGCGGCGAAGAACAGGGTGTTGGCGAGAGCGACGGTCATCGCGGCGTCGACGGCGTTGTTCAGGATCACCGGGAACGTGAGCGCGGTGAGGCCCGATCGATCGGCGCCGTCGGCGGTGGCGGCGCGGTGGAGTTTGTCGATGCCCTTGGAGGTGAGCTCGCGCCCGCGCAGGGCGGCGACCCGGGTGACGGTGAGCTTGCGCGGCATCGCGCGCGAACCGTCCCTCGTCGTGCCGCGCTCGGGCTCCGGCGGGTGGTCGCGCTCCACGCGGTCGTCGAGCGGGTCGAGGTGCGGATTGTGCGTGGGCGGCGGCCGGTAGGCCGAGGTACGGGGTGCGGTCGAGGAGCGTGGCGGCATCGGGACGCGACGACGCCCGTCGACGGGATAGTTCGCGGCGCCCGGATGTTCGCCGGCGGGCCGGTCGCCGGGCCCCACGAAACGGTCGGTGGGAGCCGCCGGATCGGCCTGCGCGCGCCGCATACGCGGACGTACTCCGCGACGCTCTCCGGGCCGGTTCACCGTGCCGATTCTTCCCTATCGCTCCGATCGCGACCAACCCGCAACGCGGGTGTCGGCGTCCGATGCGGCAGAATGACGGTGTGAATACTGTGGTGGACGGTGCTGACGCCGCGTTCGAGGACTCGCCGACCGACCGGTCGACGTCGACAGCCGATCTCGAGGCGCGCCTGATCGCCGCCGTCGACATCGCGCGTGAGGCCGTCGAGGCCTCCGGCGAGGGCGCGGTGGGCGAGCACATCGAAGCTGTCGTCGAGGGCGACTGCACCGTGTCGCACTACTTCGCCGCCGACATCACCGGCTACCGCGGCTGGGTCTGGTGCTCGGTGCTCGCGACCTGTCCGCCGGTCGACGCCGGCGATGACATCGACATCACCGTCAGCGAGATCGCACTGCTGCCCGGCTCCGATGCGCTCACCGCGCCGCAGTGGGTGCCGTGGTCGCAGCGGATCGCCCCCGGGGATCTCGGGCCCGGCGACGTCCTGGCCGCCCCGGCCGACGACCCGCGTCTCGTCCCGAACCACATCGACTCCGATTCGTTGCAGTCGGAGTCCGACCTCGAAGATGTGTCCGCCGTCATGCTCGAACTCGGACTCGGACGCACCCGCGTGCTCTCGCGCGAAGGCCGTGACGATGCCGCGACCCGCTGGTTCGAGGGCGCCCACGGTCCCGACAGCGACATGGCCGGAGCCAGCAAACTGCACTGCGGGAGTTGCGGCTTCTATCTCCCGGTCGCCGGCGCCCTCCGAGTCGCGTTCGGTGTCTGCGCCAACGAGTACGCCGCCGACGGCACCGTCGTCTCCGCCGAATACGGTTGCGGTGCGCACTCCGACGCGGTCGCGCCCTCGGGCGAGGGATCGCCCGCCTACGACGCCTACGACGACGGCGCCATCGAGATCGTGCCCGCCGCACCCGCCGACAACGCACCCGCCGACAACGCGCCTGTCGTTGCCGCGCCGGAAGCCGAGTCGGACACGGTGGCGTCGGACACGGTCGCGTCGGTCGACGCACCCACCGAGGCGGAGGTCGCGCCCGTGGCCGACGAATCCGCCTCCGCCGACAGCTGATCCGTCTTCGCGGCCGGCGATGACCACCGTCGTTCCGCCGGACCACGACCCGTTCGACACCGCATCGATCCGGTCGTCGACACTGCGGTCGTGGGAATCGTCGGCCACCCGGCTCGCCGAGGACGTCGCGGCCGAATCCGAACTCGTCGAGTTCGGATACCGCGATCGACTGCTGACCGAACTCGCGGCCAACGCCGCCGATGCCGCCCACGCCGCCGGTGGTGGAGCGCTCGCGGTGTGGCTCGAACCCGACACCGTCCTCCACGTCGCGAACACCGGCTCGCCGTTGCACGCCGAGGGTGTGCGTTCCCTGGCGGCGCTGCGGGTGTCGGCCAAGGCCGGGTCGGATGCGGGAGCGGGACAGGTCGGACGGTTCGGCGTGGGCTTCAACGCCGTCGCCTCGGTCGGGGTCGAGGTGTCTGTCCGATCGACGACCGGCGGCGTCGTGTTCGGGCTGGATCGCACCCGGGAAGCGTTGAGCGACAGCGATGTCGCCGTCGCGGAGTCGACCGTCCCCATGCTCCGGTTGCCGTGGCCGGACCCGATTCCACCCGCCGACGGCTACGACACCGAGGTCGTCATCCTGCTGCGCGACGACGTCGACGGACCGGCGCTCCTCGCGTCGATGGCCGGTGAGGCCACCACCCTGTTACTGGAACTGCCTGCGCTGCAGGCGATCCGCTGCGGCGACACGTCGGTGCGACGACACGACAGCACCGTCGACGACGTCGACACCATCACCATCGGCGCCGCGACCTGGACGCAGATCCGCACCGCACACGCGCGGTGGCTGATGCCCGGGCCCGCGGATGCGCCGGTGCCACACGGCGCCGACGTCCTGCACGCCCCCACCCGCACCGACCTGGCCCTGACCCTGCCCGCGATGTGCGTCGCCGACGTCGCGGTCACGCCGGATCGGCGTGCGCTGCACCCCGACACCGACATCCGCGTCGTCGCCGACGGATACCATCGACTCGCCCTGGCGCTGCACCCCGCGCACCGACTCGCGGTCCTCCCGTCGGCGGGTTTCCCGGCGAGCGCCACCGACGGTGTGCTCCGCGACGCCGTGATCGCCGACCTCGCCGATCACAGTTGGTTGCCCACCGCCGACGGTGAACTGGTCGCTCCCGCTCGCGCCGTCGTGATCGCCGATGCCACAGAGCGTGTCACCGACATGGTGGCCGAGTTCCTCGACGGTGTCGTCGTCGCCGCGCTGTCCGACACGACGTCGCTGCGCCGCCTCGCCGGGGTCGGTGTCACCGAGACGTCCCTCGTCGAGGTGTGCGAACGACTCTCCGGCGTGACGCGCCCGCCGCGGTGGTGGCACGACCTCTACGAGGCCATCTCGCCGATGATCGCCGACGACAGGGTCCGAGGGGAGATCGCGACGATCCCGGTGCCCCGAGCCGACGGCCGGATGTCGATCGGGGTCCGCGGCCTGGTGCTGGCCGACGTCGGCGCGAGAGCCGACAGCGCCGACGACACCGCGCCGCCATCGATCTCATGGGTCGCCACGGTGCACCCCGAGGCCGAGCACCCGCTGCTCGAACGGCTCGGCGCGCAGCGACGATCGGTGAGCGAGCTGCTCGCCGACCCCGCACTGCGGTCGGCCATCACCGAGACCCACGAGTCCGACTCGTGGGCGTCCGACGGAATCCCCGGCGACGACCCGGCGGAGCGGTTGGCACACGAGGTGCTCGGTCTCGTGGCCGCCGACCCCGAGGCCGACATCCCACCCTGGTTGGGGCAGTTGCTCATCCCGACCCGGACCGACTCACCCGACGACGACCCGCTGCGGCCCGCCGACGAACTCCTGCTGCCCGACAGTCCGATCGCGTCGGTGCTCGTGGCCGACGCGCCGTTCGGTCGTGTCGCCGCCGATGTCGTGACGAGGCACGGCGTCGACGCGCTGCGTCGGATCGGTGTCGGGTGGGGTTTCACCGTCGTCGCCGACGAGTTGCCCACGGGCCCCGACCACGACCTCCCCGACGAGGCGCAGTGGTGGGACCACCTCGATGCCGAGCCGCAACGACTCGTCGCGGTGCGCGATCTCGATCTCGTCGACCCCGACCGATGGCCCGCCGCTCTGTCGCTCCTCGCGACCGACCCGACGACGGTTGCCACACTGACCGATCCGGCCGGCTACACCGCCTGGTGGCTGCGGACCTATGCGGAGATCGACGACACGCCGCTGGGGTGGTTCCGCGCACCCGACGACGCCACCTTCGCCGGTGTTCTCGACCCGCTCGATCATCCGCACGCCGCTCTGCTCGCCGGTGCGCTCGCCGGCGCCGAGGTCACCTCGACCGATCTGGCCGCGGTGGTGCTGCGTCGCCTCGGTGACCCCGACCGCGCGATCGCCCCCGGTGTCGCCGCGACGGCCCACGCCGCGTTGGTGCGCGCACATCGTCGGGGCGTGCTCGACCTCGACGACCTGGATCCGCCGGTCGGGGTGCGCACCCTCGCGGGCACCGTCTGCGAGACCGCCGTCGTCATCGACGCGCCGTGGATGCTGCAGATCGTCGACCCAGGCGAGGCCGTGGTGCTGCCACCGCCGCTGGTGTCGGCCGACGCGTCGCACCTGGCCACGATCCTCGACATCGCGACCGCGGGGGAGGACATCGCGGTCACCGTCGTCGAACCGGGTGAGCCGTCGACGTGGGCGCAGAGCGCGGTGGCGCTGACCTTCGCGCTGGCCACCGGCATCGCCTCGCCCGGCGGCGAGGTGCGCCTGCACGACACCGTGCGACTCGATGTGCGGCGGGGCAGCGACACCCGCCGCGTCGAGGTCGACTGGTGGGTCGACGACGCGGGGATCCACCACCTGGGCCGACCGGTGGGACACAGCCGGTAGAAAGGTGACATGCAGTTGACGACACCGGGTGTCGACCACGACGTCACCGAGTGGGTCGCCGACCACCGGACCGCGTGGCTCACCGATGTCTTCCGCGTCATCACCACCGTCGGCAACACCGCCGCCATGACCCTGATCGCGATCGTCGCGGCGATCGTCCTGTGGCGCATCGGCTCCCGCGACCGGGCGCTGACCGTGCTGATCGGATCGGCCTCGGGGTGGCTGCTGATGCAGGCGCTGAAGCACCTCGCCGCGCGCCCGCGTCCCGAACCGCGGTTCCGGGTGATCGCCATCGACACCTACTCGTTCCCCTCGGGGCACGCCATGATGTCGGCGGTCGTCCTCGGCCTGGTCGCGGTCGCGGCGTGGCAGACGTCGGTCTGGGTTCGAGCGCACGCCCCGGTCCTCGCGATCGCCCCCGTCGCGTCGCTGCTGATCGGGGCCAGCCGGATCTACCTCGGCGTGCACTGGACCACCGACGTCGTCGCGGGCTGGCTGATCGGCGCGATCTGGGTGGTGCTCGCCGTCGCGGTCGCGCGGGCACTGCGGACGCGTCGTCGTCAGGTGGCCGCGTCGAACTGATCGCCCGCGATCTGCGCGCACGTCCGGGCGGTCTCGGCGTCGGCGGCGAACCACTGCTCGACCCGGATGTCGTCGACGCCGACCATCAGCGGCGCCAGCAGCGCGGTGACGGTCACGACGAAGCGCAGGATGTCGGGTCCGACGCGGACCTCGAGCTCGAGCGAGGGTGCGGCGGGCACCGTCGGGTCGGGGGAGCGCCAATCGGGCTCGACCAGAGGCGATCGGACGAGATCGGCGTGCAGCGCGGCGAGCTCGTCGTTCGCGTCGCCGAGCACCTCGTGGTGGATTCGCCACAGCAGGTCACGCGCGACGTCGCGATGGTTGACGATGATCCGCGGTCCGATCTCGGGATCGAGGGTCAGCCGCGCCAGGTTCAGGCCGGCGGCCACGACCCGGTCGGGGTCGAGGTCGGCCATCGCCGCGGTCAGCAGCGCCTGCGCGCCACGATTGAGGTCGAGGATGGCGTACGCGCGGTTCATCACGACCAGCGGTAGCGGATCGTGGTGGGACTTCATCACCTCGACGACCGCGCGGACCGGCGCGAGCGGATCGCCGCCCGCCGGTGCCTCCGGGAACCGTGGCGGATGGCCGGCGGCACGCAACATCTCGTTCGTGGCGTGCAGCGGCGCGTCGAGTGCTGTGGCGAGCCGCACCACCATCTCGGCGCCGGGCGCCGACCGTCCGGTCTCGAGGAAACTGATGTGGCGACTCGACACGTCGGCGGTGACCGCCAGATCCAGCTGACTCAGACCCCGTCGATGACGCCAGTGACGCAGCAGCGCCGGATACACCCCGCCGCGACGGGCGGGGGAGTCCGGTTCGCGAGAGGCCATGGGCGCAGCGTAGGACAGCCGGCACCGGGGCCGCACCTACCTCGCCACGTCATTGCCCGCCGCGGTGGTCGTGCGTTCCGATGGTCTCGAGGAGGCCCCCGATCTCGGTGTCTCCCTCGACGAGAGGACGAACGATGAACGACCGCACTGCATCCACCGGTGTCGACCTCTTCCGCGCACCGCCCGATCGTCACGTGGAGGTGTCCGGTGGCGCCGTCGCCGTCCGCAGCGTCGGTGCCGGTCCCGACGTCCTGTTCGTGCACGGCTGGCCGGTCTCGGGGGCGACCTTCCGCCACCTCGTACCGCATCTCGCCGAGGACTTCCGCTCCCACGTCATCGATCTCCCCGGCGCCGGGGACAGTCGCTTCGACCGGGACACGCCGCTCGGGATCGCCGAGCACGCCGCGTCGGTGCGCACGGTCGTCGACGCGCTGGGCCTCGACGACGTCGCCGTGGTGGGCCACGACAGCGGCGGGCTGATCGCCCGGCACGCGCTCGCGAGCGACCCGAGGGTCCGGGCGTGGGGACTCGTCGCCACCGAACAGACCGGCCGTCAGAGCCTGCGCTTCGGGTCGTTCCTGGCTCTACGCCACGTGCCGGGTGTCGGCCGACCGCTCACGGCGGCGCTCACCACACCCGCTCTCCGGCGGCTGCGCGTCGCGCTCGGGGACTGCTTCGCCGATCGCGGAAGACTCGACGGTGAGTTCGCCGAGTTCTTCCTCGACCCGCTGCGGGACGACGCCGACCGACGGTGGGCGGTCGGGAAGTTGTTGCGCACCTTCGACGTCGGCGCGATCGCCGCGTTGCCGGCCCTCCACCGCGCGATCGAGGTACCGGTGGTCCTGGTCTACGGCGACGCCGACGCGTTCTTCCCGGTGGAGCGGGCCCGCGAGATGATGCCGACCTTCGGCGGGCCCGTCACGCTCGCCGCCATCCCCGGCGGCCGACTGTTCGTCCACGAGGAGTCGCCGCGAGAGGTGGCCGAGGCGCTACGGCCCGTCCTCGGACACACGCAGGGTGGTGTCGACGTCAGTTGAGGCCGCGCTGCGCCGCGCGGTCGCCGCGACGGCTCGCGCGCCGTTGCACCGTGAAGATGGTGGTGCCGAAGACACCCACCACCAGGCCGATGATCGCGCTCACCAGTGTCGACGTGGACCCGATGCCGGTCGCCGCGATCACGACCGTCGCGATGAGCCACGCGGCCATCCCGACGTAGACGACGTTGTCGGGCGTCATCAGCCATCGCGGCGGTTGGGGAAGGGCCTGCGCATCGCCCGCATCGGTCATGGGTGCCAGCGTAGGGTCTCCTCCGGGCAGGGGACAGCCCACGGGCCATCGGCCCGCGAGAACTCGACACACCAGGAGGCGGGCGTGCCGCGCACCCCCAGTGAGAAGACCGATCCCGAGAACACCGGTGCGCAGGGGTCGACCCCCGTCACATCCGGCGCCGTGCGCGGTCGGCTCGACCGATATTTCCATGTCTCCGAACGCGACTCGACGATCTCCCGCGAGATGCGCGGCGGGCTGGTCACCTTCTTCACGATGGCCTACATCGTGGTCCTCAACCCGATCATCATCGGCGGGGTCGCCGGCAGCGACCGCAACGCCGACGTGCTGGGCAACGTGCTGCCGATCGCCGCCGTCGCCGCGGTGACCGCGCTCGTCGCCGGACTCATGTCGATCGCCTTCGGCGTGATCGCGAACTACCCGTTCGCCATCGCCACCGGCCTCGGCATCAACAGCCTGCTGGCGGTCAGCATCGCGCCCGACGTCACCTGGCCCGAGGCCATGGGCCTCGTCGTCATCGACGGCATCATCATCGTCCTCCTCGCGGTGACCGGACTCCGCAGTCGCGTGTTCGCGGCCATCCCCGCCGAACTCAAGGCCGCCATCGCCGCCGGCATCGGCTGCTTCATCGCGTTCATCGGCCTCGTCGACGCCGGGTTCGTCACCCGCACCCCCGATGCCGCGGGCACCACCGTCCCCGTCGGCCTCGGTGTCGGCAACTCGATCACCACCCTGCCCACGCTCGTGTTCGCGATCGGCGTGCTCGTGATGGGTGTGCTCGTGGTGCGCAAGGTGCGCGGAGGACTGCTCATCGGCATCGTCGTGACCACGCTGATCGCGGTCGTGGTGCAGGCCTTCGCCGACCTGCCCGCCTCGGGCAACGGCCGCAGCGGATGGAGCCTCAACATCCCGACGTGGCCGGGGACCATCGGTGACCTGCCCGATCTCAGCCTCGTCGGCGACGTCGACATCTTCGGCGCCTTCGTCCGCATCGGCGTCCTCTCGGCGTCGATCTTCGTGTTCACCCTCGTGCTGTCGAACTTCTTCGACGCCATGGGCACCATGACCGGGCTGGGCAAGGAGGCCGGACTCGTCGACGCCGACGGCAACCTGCCGAACGTGGGGCGCGCGCTGGTCGTCGAAGGTGTCGGGGCCATCGCCGGCGGTACCGCGTCGGCGTCGTCGAACACGGTGTTCGTCGAATCGGCGTCGGGCATCGCCGAGGGGGCGCGCACCGGTCTGGCCAACGTGGTGACCGGGCTGCTGTTCCTGGTCGCGATGTTCTTCACGCCGCTGTATCAGATCGTGCCGCTCGAGGCCGCCGCACCGGCGCTGGTGGTGGTGGGCGCGCTGATGATCGCCCAGATCCGGTCGATCGACCTGACGCGGTTCGAGTACGCGCTCCCGTGCTTCCTGACCGTCGTCGTGATGCCGTTCACCTACTCGATCGCCAACGGCATCGGCGTCGGGTTCATCAGCTGGGTGGTGCTCGCCGCGGCTCGCGGGAGAGCACGCTCGGTGCACCCGCTGCTGTGGATCATCGCGGTGCTGTTCGTGGTCTATTTCGCCAAGGGCCCCATCGAGACGCTGATCGATCGTTGACCACGCATTTCATACCGATGACCGATGCGCAGTCGTGCACATGAGTTGGCGCGTCACATTGGTAGTTCGGCGTGCATTCGGTATCACGTGACCTATTGTTGAGCCCGTGAATGCCAAAGACGACAAGCTGGCCAGCGATCTGGCCCTTGCGGTTGTGCGCCTGGCGCGGCACCTGCGCGGGCGGCGGCAGTCCTCCACGGTGTCGTTGACGCAGCTGTCGGCCTTGTCGACCCTCGATCGCGAGGGACCCATGACCCCGGGCGCGATGGCCGCCCAGGAGCGTGTCCAGCCGCCGTCGATGACACGCGTGATCGCCTCACTCGCCGATCTCGGCATGGTCAAGCGCGATCCGCACCCCACCGACGGCCGCCAGATCATCGTCACGTTGTCCGATCTCGGCAACGAGGTCGTCCGTGACGAGACAAATGCCCGCGAGGCATGGCTCCGCGGGCAACTCGAGAAGCTCGACGGCTCCGAGCAGGCCGTCCTCCGCCAGGCCGTCGAGATCATGTCGACGATGGTGTCGAGCAGCGATTAGCTCGACGTCGAGCAGCGACGGGTCGGTTCGTCGGATCTGAGCTGTTCTTAGCGGCGGTAACATGGCCGGGTGCCGTTGCCCCTGATGTTCTCGTCCCTCGGGGTACGGAACTATCGCCTCTGGGCCGGCGGCCAGGTGGTGTCGTTGATCGGCACCTGGATGCAACGCATCGCCCAGGACTGGTTGGTCCTTCATCTCTCCGGGAACAGCGGACTCGCCGTCGGCATCGTGATGGCTCTCCAGTTCGGACCCACCGTCGTGCTCTCCATGCCCGCCGGTGCGCTGGCCGACCGCTTCGACAAACGTCGCCTGCTGATGGCCACCCAGATCGGGATGGCGCTCTGTGCGCTGTTCCTCGGTGTCTCCGACACCCTCGGCATGGCCACCCTGGGGCAGGTCTACGCGTTGTCGCTCATCCTGGGGTGCATCTCGGCGATCGACGCACCGATCCGCCAGTCGTTCACCGTCGAGATGGTCGGTCCCGAACACCTGCCCAACGCCGTGGCGCTGAACTCGATGACCTTCAACCTCGCGCGCATCATCGGCCCGGCCGTCGCCGGCGTCCTGATCACCCTGATCGGCACCGGCCCGGTGTTCCTCGTCAACGTGGTCAGCTTCGTGGCCGTGCTCATCGGGTTGACGTTGATGCGGCCCGGCGACCTGCTGCGCAGCGAACGGTCCACCGGACGGTCGTCGGTGCGGGCCGGCCTCGCCTACGTGCGCGCCCGACCACACCTCGTCGTCGTGTTCGCCACCGTGTTCATGGTGTCGACGTTCGGCATGAACTTCCCGCTGTCGCTGGCCCTGTTGACCGCCAACACCTTTGCCGGGTCGGCGGGCGGTTACGGCTTCCTGTCGACCATGCTCGCCGTCGGGACGTTGGCCGGTGCGACCCTCGCCGCGCGGCGTCGCAACCCGGCGCGCTTACGGCACTTCCTGGCTGCGGCGACGGCGTTCGGGGTGCTCGAGGTGGTCGTCGGTCTCATGCCGAACTTCGCGTGGGTCGCGGTGATGCTCGTGCCCGCCGGTGCGGCGGTGCTCACCTTCAGCACGTCGGCGATGAACATCGTGCAGCTGTCGGTCGACTCGTCGATGCGCGGTCGCGTGATGGGCGTCTACATGCTGTGCTTCCTCGGCGGCACGCCGCTCGGGAGCCCGTTGCTCGGGTGGATCGCCCAGGTCACCGACCCGCGTGCGCCGCTGATCCTCGGTGGCGCCATCAGCGTCGTGGCCACCGTCGCGTGCATCGTCGTCCTCATGCGCGTCCGCCGCATCAGGCCCCACGTCGACCACGGCAAACTCGTGCTCACCCCGGTTCCCGCCGCCGGCGGCTGAGATCGTCCCCGTGGTGGGCGTTCGAGGGGGATATGCCCTCGGAGGGCGCTCAGGGGGACGATATCGGCAGCGCGACGGTCAGAAGAAGGTTCCCGAGAACGGTTTCCGGTCGGTGAGGAACGCCTGATCGAGGTCGCACAGGGTGGTGTGGTCGGCGGCCCAGAGCCGGTCGGCGGCGGCGAACTCGGTGGCGCGATAGCCGCCGAGATAGATGCTGCCCAGCACCGACACGTCCATGCGCACCGTCGCGGGCTCCTCGGTCGGTGTCGCGGTCGCCTGACCGTCGCGCACCGACAACGCGAAACGACCGCCGTTGCCGCGGAAGGTGTCGGTGACCTCGAGCACCGCGTCGAAGTCTTCGGAGTACGTCCGTGCCTCGAGCGCGGCGGGGATGTCGATGATGCGCAACCACATCGAGTCCTTGATCGCCGTCACCGTCGGCGCCCGCAGGTTGGTGAGCTTCATCGGCAGGGGGTCGTCGACCGGGATCGACGCGGTGACCGTCGGCGTCAGGTCGAGGCCGAGCAGAACGCGCCACAGATCGGTGTGCGCGGTGTCGGTGATCGCGACGAACTCCGACACCTCCGCACGCGACTCCCCGTCGACGTGGTTGATCCGGTAGCTCGCGTACCCGTCGGGGTGCACGAGGTAGTGCAGCGCAGAACGGCCGTCGCGCAACATCTCTCGATCGGCGAAGATCATGTTCCACCACACCCGCGACCGCACGATCGCGCCCGGGTTCATCGACGCCCACCGGTCGTGCAGGTCGGGCACCAGCTCACGGACCTGCTCGTCGGTCGCGAACCGCACCGGGGAGTACGACGGCGGCGGGTCACGCAACTCCGCCTTGTTCAGATCTATCGACGCGCTCTGCTCGAAGCAGGCGGGGCCGTAGCCGAACCGTTCGTAGATCGTCGCCTCGCTGGCGGTGAGGATCGAGAAGACGCTCTCCTCGCGTTCCCACTGGTCGAACAGCTCGGTGATCATCATGCGCAGGATGCCGCGACGACGATGCGTGGCCGCCACCGACACCCACGACAGGCCCGGCAGGTCGGCGCGCGTGCCGCCCGGCAGGGTGAGGGTCATCCGGTAGAACATCGCGACACCGGCGAGCACCGACCCGTGCGGACCGGAGTCGTCGTAGACCACCACCACATCCGAGTCGCGCAGCTTGCTGCGGATGTCGGCCTCGGCCTCGGCGTCGAGAGGGTGGATGAACGCGAACGCGCGGGCGTCGGCCGCGATGATCGCCGGCCAGTCGGCGTCGATGGCCCGCCGCAGGGTCAGATCGGTGTCGGTCACACCTTCTACGTTTTCACACAGGCCGGCCCCGGAAATATCGGGACTCGATCCTGCCTTGACTGTGGTCATGAGCCACTCGAACAGTTCCGCCTCGGACGAGCGGGTCGGCACGCGCGCTCTGCCCACCGCCGGGCTCGCCGTCGTGCTCGGCGCGGTGATGCTGGGCACCACCATGCCGACCCCGCTGTACTCCACCTACGAGCGCGAGTTCGGGTTCTCGCTGCTGACGGTGACCATCGTCTACGCGATGTACGCCGTCGGCGTGCTCGCGGCCCTCATCGGACTGGGGACCTGGTCGGACGTGCTGGGTCGTCGCCCGATCCTCGCGCTCGGTGTCGTGTTCTCCGCGGCCAGCGACGTCGTCTTCCTGCTCGCCGACGACACGGCCGTCCTGTTGGTGGCCCGGGTGGTCTCGGGTCTGTCGGCGGGTGTGTTCGTGGGCACGGCGTCGGTGTCGATCATCGAGATGGCCCGCGGACGGCTGGCCGGACGCGCCCCGGTGATCGCCTCCCTGGCCACGATCGGCGGGCTCGGACTCGGACCGGTTCTCGCGTCCATGCTCATCACGTGGGCTCCGGCGCCCCTGCACACCACCTACTGGGTGCACCTGGGCCTCATGGCCGTCGCCCTGGCCATCATCGCGGCCGTCCCCGAGACCCGCGGTCGCCACCGCGAGCGTTCGCTCGGCCTGATGCCGGTGCGCGTGCCCGAGGAGATCCGCGCCTTCTTCCTGCGGGCGGCACTGCTCGGATTCGCGGGCTTCGCGGTGATGGGCCTGTTCACCGCCCTCGCCCCGACCATCTCGGCCACGATCGTCGGCGTGCACTCGGCGATCGGCGCGGCGCTGCTGACGGTGTCGGTGATGGCGGGGTCGCTGCTGGGCCAGCTCGCCGGCCGCGCACTCGCCCGCGAGGCCGCCGACATCCTCGCGATCGTCGCGATGATCGCCGGCATGGCCGTCCTCATCATCACCCTCGTCGTTGGACGGTGGGAGCTGCTCGCGGTCGCCGGGATCGTGGGCGGGGCCGGACAGGGCATCGCGTTCGCGCGCGGTCTGCAGGGCATCGCGACCGGCGCACCGGCCGACGAGAAGGCCGCGGTGACCTCGGCGTACTTCGTGATCACCTACATCGCGATCAGTCTGCCGGTCGTCGCCGAGGGGTTCCTCTCGCGCGCGGTGGGGGTGAAGACCGCGGGCATCACGTTCGCCGCCGTGGTGATCGGTCTCGTCGCCATCGCCTCGCTGCTGCTGGTCCGCGAGCGCCGCGCGGAGGCCGCACGCCCGACACCCGCGACGGCGGACGCCCCCGCCTGAGCACGCGACCGTCCGACCACGCCCCTGCCCATCCAGACGACGTCGTGACGGATCGGTCGGGTTGGATGGGCGGATGTCCGTAGACGTCATCGACATCGTCGATCCCGACGACCCGCGCGTCGACGATTTCCGAGACCTGAACTCCGTCGACCGCCGTCCCGACCTCCCCGTGCTGCCCGGCGGACGTCCGGGACGCGGGCTCGTCGTCGCCGAGGGCGTCCTGGTGGTGCAGCGGATGATCGCCTCCCGGTTCACCCCGCACGCGTTCCTCGGGGTCGACAAACGCCTCGATGAACTCGCCGACGACCTCGCGCAGCCCACGGTCGAGGGGCTGCCGTTCTACCGCGCCACCGCCGAGGTGATGGCCGAGATCGTCGGATTCCATCTGAACCGCGGCGTCCTCGGTGTCGCGCGTCGACCGGAACGTCTCAGCGTCGACGACGTCGTCGCGCAGGCCCGCACCGTCGTCGTGCTCGAGGGCGTCAACGACCACGAGAACATCGGCAGCATCTTCCGCAACGCCGCCGGACTCGCGGTCGACGCCGTCGTCTTCGGTCGCGGGTGCGCCGACCCCCTCTACCGCCGCGCCGTGCGCGTCTCGATGGGACACGCGCTGCTCGTGCCGTTCGCGGCCGCGGAGAACTGGCCCGGCGATCTCCACGACCTCCGCGAGCGCGGGTTCACGGTGGTGTCGCTGACACCCGACGCCGACGCGGTACCGCTCGCCGATGCCGTCGGCGCCGATCGCGTCGCGTTCATGGTGGGCGCCGAGGGCCCCGGACTCTCGGAGACCGCGATGCGGGCCGGCGATGTGCGGGCACGGATCCCGATGGCCCGGGGCACCGACTCGCTGAATGTCGCCACCGCCGCGGCGATCTCGTTCTACGCCCGCGTCGCGCGGTAGCTGCTCGCCGTCAGAGGTGGCGCAGCGCCGAGGTGGCCGCGTTGAAGCCACCCATCCCGTGGGCGCCCGCACCCGGGGGAGTCGACGCCGAACAGAGGTACACACCCTCGATCCCGGTGGCGTAGGGGTCGATCGCCGGTCGCGGGCGGAGCACCACCTGCAGCCCGCCGTTGGAGCCGCCGATCACGTCGCCTCCCGCGTAATTCGGGTTGCCGGAGGCGAAGTCGGCGGTCCTGGTCACCGAGGTCGCACGGATGCGGGATCGGAAACCGGGTGCGAACCGTTCGATCTGGGCGGTGATCGCCTCGGTCGCATCGCCGGAGAACCCGTGCGGCACATGGGCGTAGGCGTACAGCGGGTTCAGCTCGCCGTGGGAGCGGGACGGGTCGGCGACGTACTGCTGTCCCACGATGAGGAACGGCCGGGCGGGCATCTCGCCCCGGGCCACCTGGCGTTCGGCGGCGAACACCTCGTCGGCGTCGCCGCAGACGTGGACCGTGCCCGCCGAGGCGACGCCCGGCGCGGTCCACGGCACGGTGCCCTCGATCGCGTAGTCGACCTTGAAGGCGCCCGGTGCGCGGCGGAACCGTCGGTAGGCGCGCTGCACCCGGCGGGGGAGGGCGTCACCGTAGATGTCCGCCGCCACCTGCGGTGAGGTGTCGAGCAGCACGATGTCGGACGGCGGCAGGTCGGCGGTGCTCGTCACCCGGTGTCCGGTCTCGATCGTGCCGCCCAGGTCGACGAGCATCGCGGCGAGCGCGGAGGTGATCGCGGCCGAGCCGCCCCGGGCGACCGGCCACCCGAAGCGGTGACCCGACGCGGCGAGCATGAGTCCGACCGCGGAGGTGAGTGGTCGGTCGAGTCGGGTGTAGGCGTGCGCGGCGGCACCGGCGAACGCGGCGCGGCCCTGTGGGGTCGCGAACAGGCGCGCGGTGATCGTCGCCGGGGGCAGGGCCCGGGGGCCGAGGGTCGCCAGGGCGAGCAGGTGTCGGGGCAGATGCACGATCGGCTGCATGACCTCGGTGGCGAGGTCGTCGAACCGCGCCGCCAGCGGACCCACCAGTGCGCGCCACCGCGGGCCGTCGCGGCCCAGGCCGTCGACCGTGGTGTCGATCGACCGGTGGATCAGTGCCGCGGTGCCGTCGTCGAGGGGGTGCGCACAGTCGATCGGCGCGTGATCCCACTGCAGGCCGTAGCGGGCCAGGTCGAGACGCGACAGGAACGGCGATCCGACGCCGAGCGGATGGAATGCCGAACAGTGGTCGTGGGTGAGTCCGGGGAGGGTCAGTTCGCCGGATCGGGTGCCGCCGCCGATGGTGTCGGCGGCCTCGAGCACGGTGACCGCGACGCCCGAGCGCGCGAGGTGCACGGCGCCGGCGAGACCGTTCGGACCCGACCCGACCACCACGGCGGTCGTCATCGGAGCGCCACCACCGGATGACGAACCTGCGACACGACGTTGCGACCCATGGGTTCGACGCTACCCACTCGCGCCCGCGGGGAGACAATGAGTCATGTCGTCCGCCGAGCCGACGCCCTGGGCGCTGGGCCTCACGCTGGCCGCGGTCTCGGCGGTGGTCGTGACCGGGGCGGTACTCGGCGTCTACAGCGTCATCGCGGAAACCGGCCGTCTGCTCGCCGTGCTCGGAGTCGTCGTCGTGTGCGGCGGCATCGCCCCGTCGGCATGGGTGTGGCGGCGTCGCCCGGTGTTGCGGTGGATGGGCGGGGGTGCGCTCATCGGCCTCGTCGTCGGTCTGCTGGTCGCGGTCGGCTACGCCGCGACCCGGTGAGTCAGCGTTTGCCGAATCCGAACCACCGCGCCACCTTGACCACCGGTGGTGCGTCGTCCTCGTCGAGCCCGGCGTCGGTGTCGGTGGCGGGGGGAGCCGAGGTGACCTGCGCGTGGTCGTCGTCGGTCGGCTGGTGGCCAGGGGGACGGATCGCGAAGCGCGACACGGGAAGACGGGAGATGGGGAAGTCCGAACCGGTGTCGTTCGGAGACGCCGACGCCGCGTCGAGACGCAACCCCAACCAGGTGTGCGCGGCGCAGGCGGCGAACTCGACCGGGTGGAACGGCAGTGCCTGAGGGTCGTGGGCCACGCCGTCGATGTACTGCAGCGGGTGTTCCCCGGCCCAGAAGGGACGTTCGAAGAGGAAGGGCAGGCCCTCGTTCTCGACGATGTCGACCGGGTCGGCGGCGAACGAACGACGAAGACGCCCCTGATCCCATTGCGCGAACACGCCGTAGGCGGCGTCGGTGTCGGTGTGGACGAGGTAGGCGTGCGCGGTGGGGCGCGCGGTGACGAGTTCGGTCGGCAGTTCCGAGGGGGCCGTCGCGGCGAGGCGCGGGCCGGCGATGACCGCGAGTCGTCCGTAGACGGCCACGCCGATCTCGTCGTCGGCACCCGAGGCGACACGATCCAGGGTGGTCTCGCCACGCGGCACGAGCACCGAATCGCCGATGACGTTGCGTGCCAACGTCTCCGCGGTGACCTGGTCGTTGACGACGCCGACCCGGAGGTCGGCGATGGGGTCATCGCTGTCGATCAACCAGAGCATCGATGTCGTCGCCACGACAGGCACCCTTTCGGTCACTAACGCCTCAACCCGCTACTGGTGTCCGTTGCTTCGGACTCCGAGAAGAACATCTTCCCACGCCGGAACCGCGGGTTTGCGTGCGGCCTTGCGCCGACGAGGAGCCGGGGCCTCGTCCGATGTGGGTGCGCTGCTGCGCATGTCGAGCGGATCGGCCACGGGCGTCGGCGGTTCGGTGTCGCTCGCCGTTGGCGGTTGCGGCTCGACCGTTGTCTCCCTGGCGATCTCGGCTGGCTCCCTGTCGATCTCGGCAGGCGGCACGTCGTCGAGATCGAGATCGTCGATGTCCTCGACCGGCTCGACGTGGTGGTCGACGAGCGTGGGCTGCAGCAGATCGGGGGTGTCGGCGGCGACCACCCGCGCACGCTGGCGGCCGATGAGATCGTCGGCGCCGACGGTGTACTGCTCACCCGCCGAGGCGAGGGAGACGACCGAGGTCAGCCCGCGTAGTGGACGACTCAGGTCGGGATCGGTGATCTCGTCGGCGGTCTCGTCGAGCGGTTCGGTGGTGCCGCCACCCGAGCCCGGCTGGTATCGCCAGTGGGCATGGTTCTCCGACCGTCCGACGCGCCAGCTGACCTGGACGATCCAGCGACCGTCCTCGCTCTTCCAGGCGTCCCAGTCGGTGTCCTCGGGATTGTGGCCCCGCGCGCCGAGCGCGGACGCGACGACCTCGGCCAGCGTGGACAAGGCCGGTCCGTCGATGCGGATGGGGTGCGACGACGACGCCAACTCGGCGGCACGCGACCGCTCGAGCAGCACGGGGTGGGCGAAGCGCGACACCTTCTCGGGCGTCACGCCGGCGGCGGAGGCGACCTGCGCGACGCTGGCCCCGGCCCGGATGCGGGCCTGGATCTCGCGCGGTCGCAGGGTCGACTCCATCTCGATCTCGATCTGACCGAGTCGGGAGATGTCACCGCGTGCGGCGGCGCGGAGCCGATCGTCGGCCGGGAGCTGGAACTTCTCACCGGAGTCGGGATCCTGGCAGATCACCGATCCGCCGTCGGTGTCCAGACCGATGACACGCAGTTCACGCATCTGCCCCTCCTCCTCGAGTGAGAGCGGGTGGTACCGATCTGCCATGACCGATGTTCATCCGAGCGACTGTTCACTCGACCCTAGTGCAGCGACGGCGTGTCGGGTCGATGACACACCGGGAAACACCAGCTCAGCAGGGCTGTGATCGATCGTCCCACGGGCCACATGCGTCACGTTCGCCTCCGCCGGAACGACGGCAGAACCGGGGTCAGAGGGCCGCGACCACGTGGTCGATGCACTTCGTGAGCTGCGTGATGTCGTCGGGTTCGATGGCCGGGAACATGCCGATGCGCAGCTGGTTGCGACCGAGCTTGCGGTACGGCTCGGTGTCGACGACGCCGTTGGCGCGCAGCGTCTTGGCGACCGCGGCGGCGTCGACCGAGTCGTCGAAGTCGATGGTGCCGACCACCTGGCTGCGGTGCTCCGGCGCGGCGAACGGGGTCGCGAACTCGCTCGCGTCGGCCCAGTCGTAGAGGCGGCTCGAGCTGTCTGCGGTGCGCTTGGTCGCCCAGTCGAGCCCGCCCTGGGCGTTCATCCACTCGAGCTGGTTGGCCAGCAGCAGCAGCGACCCGACGGCAGGGGTGTTGTAGGTCTGGTTCTTCGAGCTGTTGTCGACGGCGGTCGGCAGCGACAGGAAGTCGGGGCACCAGCGGCCCGAGGCCTCGATCTTCGCGATCCGCTCGAGTGCGGCGGGGCTCATCAGCGCCAACCAGATGCCGCCGTCGGAGGCGAAGCTCTTCTGCGGCGCGAAGTAGTAGACGTCGGCGTCGGCCGCGTTCACCGGTAGGCCACCGGCACCCGAGGTCGCGTCGATCACGACGAGTGCGTCACCGGCGGCCGACGGACGCGACACCGGCACGGCGACACCGGTCGAGGTCTCGTTGTGCGCCCAGCCGATGAGGTCGACGTCGCCGGCCTGCTCGGCGGTGATGTCGGCCGGGTTCGGCGCGGTACCCGGGTCGGTGGAGATCACGGTCGGGTTCTCGATGAACGGCGCCTTCTTCGCGACGCTGGCGAACTTCGACGAGAACTCGCCGTAGGTGAGGTGCAGCGACTTCTTCTCGATGAGGCCGAACGACGCGGCATCCCAGAACGCGGTCGAGCCGCCGTTGGAGAGGACCACCTCGTAGCCGTCGGGCAGCGAGAAGAAGGTGTGGAGACCGTCGCGGATGGCGCCGACGACGTTCTTCACCGGTGCCTGGCGGTGGCTGGTCCCGAACACCGACGCGCCGGTGTCGACGAGCGACTGCAGCTGCTCGGGGCGGACCTTGGACGGGCCGCAACCGAAGCGGCCGTCGGCGGGGAGGAGGTCGGCGGGGATCGTGATCGCGGAATCGCTCATGGCCGCAATCGTAGTTGCCGCATCCGAGGTCACCGACGGCGCATGTTGCCCCACCCGCGCGGCCGCGACGGCCTGTCCCTTGCGCGCGGCTGAACAACTGTTTAATGTCCTGAACGCGCGTTCAATCGACGTGCGGCCCGACCGAGTGGAGGAGACCCGATGAGCGACCTCACGGCGCGTGCGACGGTGCGTGACAGCGCCATCGCCGTGTTCGCCCGCGACGGGTTCTCCGCGTCGGTGCGAACGATCGCCGAGGCGGCCGGGGTGAGTCCCGGCCTGGTCATCCACCACTTCGGGTCGAAGGACGGTCTGCGCGCCGAGTGCGACACCCACGTGCTCGAGCAGACGAGGAACCGCAACCTCGCGTCGCTGCGGGAACCCGTCGGAGACGATGTGGCGCTCGACCACCGACTCGCCGACCTCGCCGACGCCGGTCCGTCGCTGATGTACCTCCTGCGCAGCGTGCAGCAGGGCGGCGACCTCGCGCGCACGTTCATCGAACGGCTCGTGGCCGACACCGAGCGATCGATGGCCGTCGGCGTCGCGGCCGGCCGCATCCGTCCCTCGCTCGACGAGGCGGCCCGGGCGCGGTACCTGGTGGCGCAGTCGATCGGGGCGATGCTCGTCGACCTCGCCGTGCATCCGCCACCCGACCACGCCGACAGCGCCGCCATCGTCGCCGCGTACGCGCAGCGCACGATGCTGCCCGCCGCGGAATACGCGACGCACGGTGTCCTCACCGACACCACCGTCCTCGATGCCGTCGTCGCCTACCGCGGGAGTGAGCGATGAGCGAATCAGAAGCGGTTGTCGCCGTGTCGGGTCTCCGGAAACGCTTCGGCCGCACCCAGGTTCTCGACGGCCTCGATCTCACCGTCGAGAAGGGTTCCGTCGCGGGCTTTCTCGGCCCGAACGGCGCCGGGAAGTCGACCACCATCCGAGTGCTGCTCGGGACCTACCGGCGCGACGGCGGGTCGGTCAGCGTCCTCGGCGGTGATCCGGTGCGTGACGCCGTCGCCATCCATCGTCGGATCGCCTACGTCCCCGGCGATGTGAACCTCTGGCCGCAGATGACCGGCGGCGAGTGCATCGACGCCCTGCTCGCGTTGCGCGGGGCGACACCGCGCCCGGCCGATCGCGCGGCCATGATCGACCGCTTCGATCTCGACCCGACGAAACGGATCTCGGCGTACTCGAAGGGCAACCGGCAGAAGGTCGTGCTCGTCGCCGCGTTCGCCTCCCGCGCCGATCTGTTGATCCTCGACGAACCCACCTCGGGACTCGACCCGCTGATGGAGGACGTCTTCGGTCGCTGCGTGCGCGAGGCGGCCGACGCGGGCACGTCGGTCCTGCTGTCGAGCCACATCCTCGGTGAGGTGGAACGCCTCTGCGACACCGTGACCATCATCCGGGCCGGACGCACCGTCGAGAGCGGGACGCTCGCGCAGATGCGTCATCTCACCAGGACGCGGGTGACCGCCGAGGTCGTCGGATCGACCGACGGCCTGGCCGAGCTCCCGGACGTCGCCGACCTCGAGACGACGCCATCGACCACCGACGGAACCGCCGTGACCCTGTCCGTCGCGCCGGCGGGACTGTCGGCGCTGCTCACCGCACTCGGCACCCGTGGTGTGCGGTCACTGCAGATCGCACCGCCGTCGCTGGAGGAGTTGTTCCTCGGCTACTACGGACACCACGGTGACGGGCCCGACCGCGATGAGCACTGACGTCGCGGGCGCGGGGCTGCTGGCCGGTGTCACGCTGCGGCGGGAACGGATCCGCTCGTCGCTGGGCATCGTCGCGTTGCCGATTCTGGTGGTGGTCACCGGGGCGGCCATGGCCTCGCTGTACCCCGATGTGGCCGCGCGCGAGGCGTTGCGGTCGGGTGCCGCGGACAACCCCGCGTTCCGGCTGCTGCTCGGTCCGCTGGGCGAGGACACCTCGGCCGCGGCGATCACGACGTGGCGAATCGGACTGTTCCTCGTGCTCGTCGCCGGAATCCTTCTTGCCCTCACCATCATCCGCAATTCCCGCGCCGAGGAGGACTCCGGACGGGGCGAACTCGTGCGCGCCGGTGTCGTCGCGCCCACGGCCCCGGTGCTCGTCGCCGCCGCGGCCGCGATGATCGTCGGCGCCGCCCTCGGCGTCGTGATGGTTTGTGCGACAGCACTTGTCGGAGCGTCGGCGGCGTCGGCGGTGATGGTCGGGGTCGGCTATGTGACGGTCGGCGCCGCGGCCGTCGGGATCGCTGCGGTCGCCGATCAGGTGTTCGGTACCGCACGCGGGGCGAATGTCGCCGTGGTGACGGTCCTCGCCGGTGGTTACGTCCTGCGCGGTGTCGGTGATCTCGTCGACGGGGTCACCTGGTTGAGGTGGGCCTCGCCGGTGGGGTGGGCCGAGCTGATCGACCCGTTCGGGCATCGTCGGGTGCTGCCCGTGGTCGCCGGTGTGGCGGTGGGTGTCGTCGGGGTGGCGGTGGCGGCGACCATCGCGCGTCGCCGCGACCTCGGGGAGGGCCTGCTGGTGCGGCGACCCGAACCCGCGGGATCTCGCCGACTGCGCTCGGTGGGGGCGGTGGTGGCGCGGGTGTCGGCGCCGACGATCGCGCCGTGGGTGTCGGCGACCGCCGCGTACTGCCTGCTGCTGGGGTTCCTGCTGTCGTCGGTGAACGATCTCGTGCCGTCGGGCGGTGGGGTGACCGACATCCTTCGTGACCTGGGCGGTGGTGGCGCGCTCGCCGAATCGGTGATGGCCGCGGTCCTCGGGTTCGTCGGGGTGATCGCCGGTCTCGCGGGTGTCGCGGTGGTGGTGCGGGCCCGCGCCGACGAGACCGCGGGCCGCACCGAGCAGGTCCTCGCCACCGCGACGTCACGCACGCGGTGGTTCGTGAGCACCGCGTGTGCCGCGCTGGGGGCGTCGATCGTCGTGATCGTGGCGGCATCGGTCGCGATCGCGGTCGCCCACGGCATCAGCGCCGGGACGTCGGCGGCACCCGACATCGGGACCGTCCTCTCCGCCGGCGCCGTGCAGATCCCCGGGACCCTGGTCGTCGTCGCCGTCGGTGTCGCCGCCTGGGGCCTACGACCACGATTCGTCGCGGTGGGGTGGGCCGCGGTACTGGCCGACATGCTGTTCGCACAGTTCGGCGCGTTGTTCGGCCTACCCGTGTGGGTGCGCGACCTCGCGCCCCACACCCACGTGTCGGGCATGCCGCCCGGCGACGTCGGCCTTGTCGCACCGATCGTGAGCCTGGTGGCCGCGGCGGTGCTGCTCGGGCTCGGTGGGTGGGGGTTCGGTCGCCGCGACATCCCCCGCTGATCGGTCAGGTGACACGATGCGGTCGTGGATGTCGAGACGTTTCGCCGACTGCTGACCGAACCCGGGCAGGCGCTGCTCGCCGAGATCGCGCAGCGGGCCGGCGTCGAGTCCGACCACGCGCTGGGCAGCCGGCTGCGCACCGTCCACGACGGCGACTTCGTGGCCGCCGCGGTCACCCAGAACCATCTGCGCGGGCTGGCGCGGACCAAGTTCGGCGACGACGCCGCGCGCATGTACTTCACCCACGACGCCCTCGAGCAGGCCACCCGCGCCTCGGTCGCGACCCATCGTGCGCAGACGCTGCGGTCGCTCGGCGCTGATGCGGTGGTCGACCTCGGGTGCGGCATCGGGTCGGATCTCATCGCCTTCGCGCGAGCCGGCATCGCGGTGCGGGGCGTCGACATCGACCCGGTGCGCGTCGAGATCGCGCGCGCCAACCTCGCGGCGCTGGCTCTGCCGGGCACCGTCGAGGTCGGCGACGCCACCACCGCGACCGTTGCCGAGGACGAGGTCGCGTTCTTCGATCCCGCCCGACGCACCGCGCGGGGCCGGGTGTTCCGGCTCGACGGCCTCACGCCACCATGGGATCTCGTGGCGCAGCGGCTGGCGGGGCGCGCGGTCGCGAAGGTGATGCCCGGCATCGGCCACGACGACATCGGCGACGGCGTGCGCGCCGAATGGGTCTCCGAGCGCGGCAAGCTCGTCGAATGTTGCCTGTGGGGAGCGGGATTCGCCCACCCCGACGCCGGTACCCGAGTCGCGACGGTGCTGCCGTCGGGGGCCACGATGAGCGGCGGCGGGCGCCCCGGGCCCGATGGGGCCGACACCGACGAGGCGGGCCCGGTGGGCCGCTACCTCTTCGAGCCCGACGACGCCGTGATCCGCGCCGGTCTCGTCGCCGACCTGGCCGAGCAGATCGACGGGTGGTTGCCCGACCGGCACATCGCCTACATCACCACCGACGAGCCCGCCGACACCCCGTTCGCCCGCGGGTATCTCGTGCTCGACGAACTGCCCTACCGGACCAAGCAGCTACGGGCGGCTCTGCAGGATCTCGACGTCGGCACGCTGACCGTGAAAAAACGTGGCGTGCAGGTGGTCCCGGAAGATCTCATCGCCAAGCTCCGACTCACCGGCAGTCGCTCGGCGCTCATCGTGCTCACCCGGGTCGCCGGTGCGGGCCGCGCCTTCCTCGTCGAACCGCTCGCTCGTCCGTGAGAACGATGCTCGCGCAGCGAGATCAGGAGATCTCGGCCCACCCGTCGACGTCCTCGGGGCGGCGCGGGCCGGGCCCGGTGTAGATCGCCGCCGGCCGCACCAGCTTGCCCAGGCGCTTCTGCTCCATGATGTGGGCGCACCATCCCGCGGTCCGTCCGCAGGTGAACATGGCCGGCATCATGTGCGTGGGCACCTCGGCGAAATCGAGGATCACCGCGGCCCAGAACTCCACGTTGGTCTCGATGGCGCGGTCGGGGCGCCGTTCGCGCAATTCGGTCAGCGCCGCCTGCTCCAGTGCGGCGGCGACCTCGAAACGCGGCACCCCCAGCTCCTTTGCGGTGCGCCGCAGCACCCGTGCCCGCGGGTCCTCGGCCCGGTAGACCCGGTGCCCGAAGCCCATCAGCTTCTCCTTGCGGTCGAGGATGCCCTTGACCAGGCCGCGGGCGTCGTCGGAGCGTTCGACCTCTTCGATCATCGGCAGCACGCGTGCCGGCGCGCCACCGTGCAGCGGTCCGCTCATGGCGCCTACCGCCCCCGACAACGATGCGGCGACATCGGCGCCGGTCGAGGCGATCACGCGGGCGGTGAACGTCGAGGCGTTCATGCCGTGTTCGGCTGCGCTGACCCAGTAGGCGTCGATCGCGCGGATGTGCGCCGGATCCGGCTCGCCCCGCCACCGGGTCATGAAACGTGCGGTGACGGTGTCGCATCCGTCGACCTGGGCCTGGGGGACGGCGGGCTGACCGATGCCGCGCGCCGACTGCGCCACGTACGACAGCGCCATCACCGACGCTCGGGCGAGGTTGTCGCGAGCGGTGGCGTCGTCGATGTCGAGCAGCGGCTGGTAGCCCCAGATGGGAGCGAGCATGGCCAGCGCGGCCTGGACGTCGACACGGACGTCGCCGGTGTGGACGGGCAGCGGGAACGGCTCGGCGGGCGGGAGTCCGTCACCGAAGCGACCGTCGACGAGCAGGGCCCATACGTCGCCGAAGGTGACCCGGTTCTCGACGAGGTCCTCGATGTCGACACCGCGGTAGCGCAGGTTGCCGCCGGCCTTGTCGGGTTCGGCGATGTCGGTGGTGAAGGCGGTGACACCTTCGAGCCCGGGAACGAAGTCGTCGGGCACGTGTGCGGTGTCCGAGGGGGTCGGTGAGCTCTCTGCCATCGTGTCGACTCCTTCGTCGCCCGTGCGCACTGCTGACGACGTGAACTCTAATGCCCGCGAGTAGCGTCGTCTCGCGTGGATGGTGAGGCAGTGAACGTGTCCGATATGCGCGTCGGCTACGGGTCGGCCGGGGGCGGCGGACTGGGGCCGGAGTCGCTGACCGGTGAGCCGGTGTGGCTCGACCTGTTCGAGCGGTGGTTGGCCGAGGGCGTCGCCCGCGCCATCCCCGAACCCAACGCGATGGTGGTCGCCACCGTCGACGCCGAGGGTGTCCCCGCGACCCGCACGGTGCTGTGCAAGGCGGTCGACGACCGCGGAATCGTGTTCTACACCAACCACGATTCGGACAAGGGGCGGCATCTGGCGGCGCAACCCGTCGCCTCGGCGACGTTCCCGTGGATCGCGATGGAACGGCAGGTCCACTTCCGTGGTCCGGTGGTGCAGATCGAGCGTGCCGAGACGCAGGCGTACTGGGCCAGTCGCCCCCGCGGGTCACAGCTCGGTGCGCTGGCCTCGACCCAGTCGCACCCCATCGCGTCGCGGGCCGATCTCGAGGCCCAGGCACGCGCGGTGGCCGATCGCTTCGGTGGCGTCGACGGCGACGAGCCGGTGCCCCTGCCCGACAACTGGGGTGGCTACCGCATCCAACCGACGACCGTCGAGTTCTGGCAGGGCGGTGCCGACCGCCTGCACGATCGGGTGCGCGTCGTACGCGACCCGGACACGGGCGTGTGGGACGCCCGCAGGCTGCAGCCCTGATGGCGGGACTGCTCGCCGACACCGCGCCCCTGCGCAGTCCGCACTTCCGTCGACTCTGGTCGGCGAACATCGTCACCGTCATCGGCGCCCAGCTCACCGTCGTGGTGGTGCCTGCGCAGATCTTCTTCATCACCGGCAGCTCGGCCTACGTCGGTCTCGCCGGTCTGTTCGGCCTCGTCCCGCTGGTCGTGTTCGGGCTGTGGGGCGGCGCCGTGGCCGACATCGTCGACCGCAGGCTGCTGCTGATCATCACCACGATCGGCCTGATCGGGTGCAGCGCCCTGTTCTGGCTGCAGGCCGCCGCGGGGATCGACAACGTGTGGGTCATCCTGTCGCTGTTCGCCGTGCAGCAGGGTTTCTTCGCGGTCAACCAGCCGACCAAGTCGGCGATCCTGCCGAAGATCGTCGACATCAAGGACCTGCCCGCCGCGAACTCGTTGAACATGACGGTGATGCAGGCCGGCGCCATCGCCGGACCGGTCATCGGCGGCGCACTCATCCCGAAGCTGGGGTACTCCACCCTCTACCTCGTCGACACGATCTTCCTGTTCGCGACGCTGTGGGCGGTGATCCGGCTGCCCTCGCTGACACCCGAACGCAGCGACGACGCGCCACGGGTCGCCGGACTGCGATCGGTGATCGACGGGTTCGTCTACCTGCGCGGACACAAGGTGCTGATGATGTCGTTCGTCGTCGACCTCATCGCGATGGTGTTCGGCATGCCGCGCGCACTGTTCCCGCAGATGGCCCACGAGAACTTCGGCGGTCCCGACGGCGGTGGCCTCGCCTTCGCGCTGCTGTTCGCCGCGATCGGGGCGGGCGCGGTCGTCGGCGGCGTGTTCTCCGGGTGGGTGTCGCGCGTGCAGCGACAGGGCCTGGCGGTGATCGTCTGCATCGTCATCTGGGGTGCGTCGATCGCCGGGCTCGGCGTGGTGGTGGCGTTCGCCGGGGGAGCGACGCTGCCGGTGCTGCCGATCGCGGTGGCGCTGCTGATGATCGGCGGTGCGGCCGACATGGCGTCGGCGGCCTTCCGGCAGTCGATGCTGCAGTCGGCGGCCAACGACGACGTGCGCGGCCGCCTGCAGGGTGTGTTCACGGTGGTGGTGGCCGGAGGGCCCCGCATCGCCGACGTCGCGCACGGCGGTGTGGCGGCCACCGCCGGGGTGGCCGTGACCACCGCGGGCGGCGGTGTCGCGGTCATCGTCTTCACGGTCGTCGCGGCACTCGCGGTGCCGGCGTTCGTCCGGTATCGCCTGGTCCACTGACCCAGCGGGTTCTCCCGCCGCGTCGGTACCCTGAGCCGGTGAAGGAGATGACCGGACGCATCGTCGGCAGCGTCGTGCTGCTGGCCGCGATGACGGTCGTCTATCTCGTCACCGTGTGGACCACGGCAGGTCAACGTGTCGACCAACGGGTCTATGAGGCGATGTACGGCGCCGACTCGTGGCGGGACCTGTTGCACCGGGTCGGTTTCCAACGCGTCACCGATCCGCGGTTGTGGCTCATCGCCGCGGTCGTCGTCATCGTGCTGGGCCTGCTGGCGCGCCGCCGGGGCAGCATCATCGCGCTGCTCGTCCTGCCCGCGCTCGGTGTGGTGATCGCCCGGATGCTGCGGACCGAGATCCTCCCGCGGCCCGAGCTGTTGGACATCGCCCGCGCCGCGTTCAACACCTTTCCCAGCGGTCACACCGCGGCCGCCGCCGGTTGTGTCGCGGCGGCGATCCGTGCGGCGCCCCGGGTGGTCGCTCCGGTCGTCGCGGTCGTCGGCGCCATGTGGACCACCGTGGTCGGGCAGGGGCTCATGGAGGTCGGTGCGCATCGGCCCAGCGACATCGTCGGATCCCTGTTCATGGTGGGCGCCGCGATGATCCTCGTGCCCGATTCGACGCGCTCGGGTGTACCGCCGGGCGTCGCGGCGCTGACCGCTGTCGTCGCCGCGATCGGCCCCGTCGTGTGGGCCGTGCACACGGGTCACCTCGTGCTCGCCGCCATCGGTGTCGTCGCGGCAGGCGTGTTCGCGCTGCTCACCGCGGGTATCGGAACACCTGCGCGCAGGGGCGTTCCGCTCGCGGAACCGTTCGTCCCGCAATCGCGGTGGGTCGCCGGTCGCTGACCGCGGCCCGGTGTCGCCTCCTCTCCGCCTCCTGGACCCCTGTGTGTCGCTCGTCACTCGGGGTGGGCAAACGACCCACCGCTGTGTCCTACTATGCATTCCGACATAACAATGTCGGTTGGTAAGGAAGGCGTGGGAGCACGATGTCGCACGGGCACAGTTCGGTCCTCGGTCGCACCGGCGAGTTCGTGGCCCGCCGCCGATGGTGGGTCATCGGCTTCTGGCTGATCGCCGTCGCGGGCCTCAACCTGGCGGTGCCCCAGATCGAACACACCGCCGCCGAGAAGTCCGCGGCGTTCCTGCCCCACCACATGCCCTCGGTGGACGCGCTGCGGGACATGTCGACCGATTTCGGGTCACCGGCCTCGACGGCCGTCGGCAACGTGGTGCTCGCGACCGACCGCGGTATCGGGCCGGCGGAGACGACGTTCTACGGCGAACTGGTCCGCAGGCTCGCCGCCGACACCGACAACGTCGCCTACGTGCTCGACATGTACGGCAACCCCGCGACGCGGGACTCCGCGCGCAGCCCCGACGGCAAGGCCGTCACCGCGATGGTCGTCGCCCAGGGTGACGTCGGCAGCACACGTGCGCACCACAGCACCGTCGAGATCCGTTCGCAGATCGACGCGATCCCGCGACCGCCCGGGTTGGACGTGTACTACACGGGCGCCTCGCCGACCCTGGCCGATCTCTTCTCGTCGATCGACGTCTCGCTGCTCATCATCACGGTGGTGTCCCTGCTGCTGATCACCGTGATGCTGCTCATCGCCTACCGCTCGCTGGTGGCGGCGCTGGTCCCGTTGATCACCATCGGGGTCGGTCTCGGGATCGCGCGGCCGATCATCTCCGCGCTCGGCGCCGGCGAGGTGGTGTCGATCTCCAACTTCACCATCGCGATCATGACCGCGTTGTTGCTCGGCGCGGGAACCGATTACGCGATCTTCCTGATCGCGGGCTACCACGATGCGCGTCGCGCCGGAGAGGATCCGAGCACGGCGATAGCCACGGCGAGCGGGCGGGTGTCGCCGATCCTGGTCGCCTCGGCCCTCACCATCGCCGCGGCCGCCGCCGCGATGGGTTTCGCGAAGGTGGGCATGTTCGCCACCTCCGGTCCACCCACCGCGATCGGGGTGCTGGTCATCCTGGCGGTGTCGCTGACGCTGACCCCCGCGCTGATGGCGGTCGCCGCCGGACGAGGGCACCTCGAGCCCCGCGCCGACACCGAGCGTCGCTGGCGACGGCGCGGCGCGCAGGTGATCCGACACCGTGGACCGCTCGCCGCGGCCTCGCTGGTGGTGCTGATCGCGTTGGCGATGGTGATCCCCACGATGCGGGTGAGTTTCGACGAGGAGTCGGTGCAGCTGTATGCCAACGACTCCACGCGCGGATACGACGCGGTCCTGAAACACTTCGGGGTCAACGAGATCCTCCCCGAATACCTCGTGGTGCGTGCCGACCACGACATGCGCAACACGAATGACCTCGCGGCCCTGGAGATGATGGCGATGGCGGTGTCGAAGCTGCCCGACATCGCCCACGTCCGCTCGATCACGCGACCCGACGGCGCGCCGATCCCGGAGGCGTCCACCGGCTATCAGGTCGGACAGGTCGGCGGCCGACTCGACGACGCCCACCGTCAGGTGCTCGATGCGACACCACAACTGCGCCAGTTGGCCTCGGGTGTCACCGATCTGCGGGACGGCGCCGATTCGGCGGCCGCCCGGCTGCCCGATCTCGTCGCCGGCACCGATCAGGTGGTGTCGCTGGCCGACGGGGTGCTCGGTGCCGCCGACACCGCCGACCGGATCGTCGCCGCGGCGTCCGGGGGATCGCTGAACCTGCCGCAGGGCGTGCGCGCGCTCTCGGTGCTCGCCGACGTGCTCGGAGACCTCATCCGTGATGTGTCGCAGAGCAATTCGTCGACCCTCGCCGCGGCGGCGCGGTTGCAGGACGTCTTCGGTCCGATGCTCACCGCCGCCCCCGACGCGACCTGCCGGACCGATCCGCGCTGCCTCGCCGCCCGCGCGGCGTTCGGGATGTTCGATCAGGCCACCGCCGGACGCGCCTCGAGGGCGCTGCGCGAGGTGTCGGCGATCGCCGGGGTACCCGGTGAGGTCGTGGCTCGCGCCACCGCCGCGCTGCCCGAGATCCGCACCGGACTGCGCCAGATACAGGCTCTGCTCGACGGACTCGGCGGGCGCAGCATCGAGCAGATGCGCGGCGACCTCGGTCGACTGACCGCGGGGATGAGCGAGCTCACGGGCGGGATGAACCGCCTGGCCGACGGATTACGTCAGGTGAAGGACGGAACCGACAAGACCGTCGCCCTCACCGCACGGCTGACCGCCGGACTCGGGCAGGCCGGTGGCTACCTGCAGACGATGGCCCGCGACACCACCTCGGGCCCCGGCGCCGGCTTCTACCTCCCCGCGCAGGGGTTGAGCGATCCACGCTTCGTCGCCGGGTCGAGACTGCTGCTCTCGCCGACGGGTCACACCGCACGCATGTTGGTGATCCGCAGCGACAACCCCTACGGATACAGAGCACTTCGTGACGTCGGCCGGATCGCCGACACCGCGCGTACCGCCGCAGCCGGCACCGTGCTCGAGCGGGCCGAGGTGTCGTCGACCGGACTGGCGTCGCTGTCGGCCGACATGAGCGACCAGGTCGACCGCGACTTCGCGCTCTACGCCATCGTGGCGATCCTCGCGGTGTTCGCGATCCTGTGTGTGCTGCTGCGGAGCCTGCTGGCGCCCGCGCTGCTCGTGCTGGCGGTCGTCCTGTCGTTCTCCGCGACCGTCGGCGTGAGTGTGCTGGTGTGGCAACACCTTCTGGGCATCGATCTCGACTGGTCGGTGATCCCGATCGCGTTCATGGCGCTGGTGGCCGTGGGCGCCGACTACAGCATGCTGTTCGCGTCACGGATCCGCGAACACTCCTCGACCGGGATGATCGGCGGGATCGTGCGCGGGTTCGGCTCCACCGGGGGCGTGATCACCACGGCGGGAATCGTGTTCGCGGTCACCATGTTCGCGCTCATGAGCGCCACGGTCATCAATCTGTTGCAGCTGGGGTTCACCATCGGCGTCGGGTTGATCCTCGACGTGGTGATCGTGCGCACCGTTCTGGTGCCGGCGGCGATGGCCGTCATCGGCAACCGCGTGTGGTGGCCGGCCCGCGTGTGACCGCGTGACGCATCCGCGTCGGGTCGGCGCCGGGCGATCAGTCGGTCGGCGGCCGATACGTGGTCATCAGGATCCCGGTCGGCGTCGACGCGGTGTCGACGAGCCGCAGGCGGATCGGTGCATCACCCGGGCCGAAGAGACGTGTACCCGAACCCAGGACGACCGGATGCACCATCAGCAGCATCTCGTCGACGAGTCCGGCGCCCAGCAGTGCTCGCACGAGCTCACCACTGCCCATCACGACGAGGTTCCCGCCCGGGCGCTCACGCAGTCGCGCGACGTTCTCGACGGCGTCGCCGGCGAGGAGGATCGAGTTCGGCCAGGGGAGAGGTGTCGTCGGGTCGCGGGACACGACGTACTTCGTGGTGGCGTTGAGTCCGTCACGGAAGGGGCCGCCGGCCGCGTTCCAGTGGGCCAGCATGTCGTCGTGGCTGCGACGACCGAACAACCAGGCGAAGTCGGTGCCCATCGCCGCGCCCATCGCGGCGCCGGTGCTCGGGTCGGCCGCCGCCAGCGCCCATCCGCCGTGCTCGAAACCGCCGCGGGGATCCTCGTCGATGCGACCGGGTCCCTGGAGGACACCGTCGAGGCTCAGATGCTCGATCACCACCACGCGCATGCGTCGTCCTCTCCTCGAGAATGTTCTCGTCGGTGGGGTCGACTCGGGGGAGGGTGAGAACTCATCGCTCGTGCCCCGTGGACGCGAGAACGCCCCGCGAAGGAGCGCGGGGCGTTCTCATCGATGGAGCAGTGCCTGCGTCAGGCCTTCGAGTAGGTGAGGCAGTTGGCGGTGTCCGAGGACTCGCCCGCGCCGATGCGTACGGCCGCGGCCGTGCACTCGAGGTCGGCGTTGTGTGTGCAGTCGGCCCGTTGACAGGCACCGACCTGGGGCGAGACGACGTCGAGGCCGCCCTTGGTCGACAGGGGGATGAAGGTGGCGCAGTCGGCGGTGCCGTTGTCACCGCTGACGTTGATGGCGAATGCGTGGCATCCGTCGTGGTTGTAGGAGCACGCGCTCACCGAACACTCGGTGACGTGCGGCATCTCGAGAGTGGCCATGGGAACCTCCGGGGTGATCGTGGGGCACGGCGACCGCGGGGCGTCGAGATCGCCTGGCACGCATCACGCTACGACCGTGTTAGCGATTGCACCAGCAAGGTCAGGCTCTCCTACGCGGGCCGCGGGGAGGTGAGGCGCGACGCCGTCTCAGGCCGTGAGGTCGAGCGAGTCGATCACGTGCCGGATCTCGTCGGCCACGTCGTCGAGCGGTGTGAGCGAGCGCTCGACACGGGCGAGGATCAACGCCCCCTCGGTGGCGGCGACGAGCATGATCGCCACGGACTGCGCACGGGCGGCCGGCGCCCCGGCTGCGACGAGGGCGTCGCGGATGATCACGTGCCACTCGGCGAAGATCGCGGCCACCTGATCGTGCAGGGCGGGGTCGCTCTCGGCGCCGCCGACCGCCGCGCCGGCGATGGGGCAGCCGGCGCGGTAGTCGCTCGTGGTCAACAGGTGTCGCCAGAACTCGAGGAAGGTGTCGATCGCCTCGGGGATCGGCTTGTCGACACTCTCTCTGATCATCGACGTCATGAGGTCGCCCGCGCTGCGCAGCGCATCGCCGACGAGCTGATCGCGACCACCGGGGAAGTGGTGGTACACCGATCCGCGGGGGGTGTCGCTGTCGGCCAGGACGGCGTCGACGGTCACCGCGGCGGCGCCGTTGCGCTGCATGAGGCCGATGGCGCTGCGCACCATGCGGGCGCGTGTGTCACCGCGTCGTGCCATCACTGCCCACCTCTCGCCTCAGCCGTGTCGTCGGACTATGCAGTACAGCATACATCGGTCGTGGTGGGTGTCCGGTCATCCGGGCTGTTCGTGCGGGTCGATCACCAGCAGACACAGGTCGCGCAACTGCGTCATCTGGCCCGGTGTCAGGCGGCTGCGCATCGCCCGCGACACCTCGCGGGCGTGCGCGGAACCAGCCCGCCGTGCCAGCTCGCGGCCGGTGGCGGTGAGGGTGACGACGACCGCACGTCCGTCGCCGTCGTCGCGGCTGCGCGCGATGAGGCCGCGGGCCTCCATGCGAGCGATGAGGCGCGACAGGCCCGGCTGCGTCAGCAACACGTCCTCGGCGAGCTCGGTGATCCGCCGGCCCCGGCCCGCTCCGCGTTTGCCGGCCGACAGTGCGTGCAGCACGCCGTACTCACTGGGGTGCACCTCGTCCCACACGGCGCTGTCGGCGAGGTCGCGGGCGATCGTCGCCTGCGCCCGGTACAGCGCCTCCCAGGCCTCGTTGGCCGGCGCTCTCCCGGCTGCGGCGACGCCGACGCCGGTCTCGATCACGCCCGGTCCGTGGCCGACGGGTTCGCGGCCGGCGTCGTCGCCCCCATCAGTTGTGCCACCGCGGGCTTCACCGACCCGCCGAGCAACTCGATACCGCGCAGCATCGCGTCGTGCGGCAGCTTGGTGTTCGTCATCTGCACGGTGAGGCGTGCGAGGCCGCCGAGATCGTCGGAGACGCGCGCGATCTTCTCCGCGACGGTGTCGGGCGAGCCGACGAACATCGCCCCGTGGGGTCCGGCCATGGCGTCGAATTCCGCTCGGCCCGGTGCGCCGAAGCCGCGTTCGCGTCCGATGCGTCCGAACAGATCGGCCCAGCCCGGATAGGCGGCCGCCACCGCGGCGTCGTCGGTGTCGGCGACCAGCCCGGGCGCGTGGATGCCGACGGGCAGCTGCTCGGGGGTGAAGCCCGACCGCGACCCGGCCTCGCGGTACAGATCGATCAGCGGACGGAACCGTCGTGGCTCACCGCCGATGATCGCGACCATCAGCGGCAGCCCGAGACGGCCTGCGCGCACGAATGATTCGGGACTCCCGCCCACGCCGAGCCACATCGGTATCGCGCCCTGCACCGGCTTCGGGTACACACCCTGCCCGCGCAGTGCCGGACGGTGCGGGCCGCTCCAGGTGACCGACGCCGGGTTCTCCCGGATGCGCAGCAGCAGATCGAGTTTCGCGGCGAAGAGCGAGTCGTAGTCGGCGAGTTCCAGTCCGAACAGCGGGAACGCCTCGGTGAACGACCCGCGACCGACGACCATCTCCGCGCGACCGTTCGAGATGAGGTCGATGGTGGCGAACTGCTGGTGCAGGCGTACCGGGTCGTCGGCCGAGAGCACCGACACCGCGCTGGTGAGCCGGATGTCACGCGTGCGGGCCGCGGCGGCGGCGAGCAACACCGTCGGCGCCGAATCGTAGAACTCGGGGCGATGGTGCTCGCCGATGCCGTACACGTCGACCCCGGACCGGTCGGCGACCTCGACCTCCTCGAGCAGATGCCCGATGCGGGTCCGACCGTCGATCTCGCGCCCGGTGTCGTACTCGACGACCGAGGAGACGAAGTTGTCGATACCGATCTGCATGGCGCACCGTTTCTGTTGGTGCGGGCGTCGGTGGTCGCGCCCGCTTCCCCTCGGACAACAACATGCGCGGTCATATATTCCGTGCCATGCCGTGCTGGGATGTCGAGCAGAGCAGCGGCGGGCCGGCCAGTCCAGCCGGACCGCCGCCGCCGACAGTCAGGGCGCCAGGATGTAAGACATCCCCGCACTGTGTTTCTCAACGAACTGGTGAGCCGCATACGGGGATTTGTAGTAATTGGTCTCGATTCCATGTACGTAGAGGCCATCGGCACGACGCTCGACTGACTCGACCCACGCGACGTGGCCGCGATAGATGTTGCCGATCTTGTCGTAGCCCGCCATGTGACGGTGGCCGCCCACGAACACCACCAGACTTCGTGGCTGCGGGTCATTCGTGACGGTCCAGCCGTTCGCTCGCGCACTGGTGGCCCAGTCCTTGGCGTCGCCGTTCACGTTGATGAAAGAACCCGTTGCGGCTTTCCAGAAATTCTCTGCACCCCATGTGCATTGGGGAGCCGAGAAGCCGTTGCTCGTGCGGGTTTGGCCTCTCGACCTACCTCCCGAGGCGGGTTGCGTTTGCTGGGCCGGCGCTGTGGGTGCGGCGGCGGCGCACGGTCCCGTCACCGGGTTGTTGGAGCGCGTTTCGATATCGACATCCGCGACGAACCCGCCATCGCTCGTCCTGTACCAGAGGTTGTCGAAGCCGCCCGCGATGTACTTGCTGAAATAGCCCTTCACGGATTGCCCGCGTTTGTAGCAGGACAGGCTCAGTGTGTTGCCGCGCCCGTAGGTGCCCAACTGGCGCGAGTTCAATGTCGCGTCAGACATTCGTTGTGTCTGCGTCATGACCTTCGCCGTCGGCGCAGCCATAGCGTTCCCGGTGCCCACGACAAGAGACCCTGCGCAGACCGCCAGCACTAGCGGCGTGACAACCGCGTAGGTACTCCGTCGTCGGGTCCCGGAGATCAGGTTTCGTATCGAGTTGTTCACGTTTGGTCCTCTGCTTTCTAGTGGTGAACGAAAGCTAACAAGGCTTTTCTGACGCGTATGTCCCCCGAACGTGGGATCAAACATTGCCTCGGAAATGGTTGTAGAGCAACAGAAAACACATGCCAAGGGTTCGTGTGAAAGTCGATTCTGAAGTTGCCGATCAGCGCTGCCAGGGCAGATCGGCCCGCCGCGCAGCGCTCACCGGGCAGTAGTGCTCGGGCAGGCCGCGGCGGTCGAGCGGCGGGAGATTGCGGATCGGGGTCTCCACGAGGGGGGCGTCGACGGCGACGCGACCCGACACCCGGTCCCACGCGTCGCGCGGACGCGGATGCAGGCGATACCGGGGCGGCACCAGGCGCATCGTCACGTCGACGGCGCGACCGAACCGGCGGAATCGTCGCTCGTCGCGGGCCGACCACGACAGGCCGAGCAGCTCGCGGACCGGCTCGTCGTAGAGACCCGTCGTGACCCACACGAAGCCCCGCGCGACGACCTTCGCGGCCGGGCGCCACAGCACGGCGGGCATCCACGACATCCACGGCGGCGGGGGCAACTCGGCGATGTCGAGGACCGTGCGCACGGCGGGATGGTCCTCGAGGACGGTGCGGCACATGCGATCCCAGTACGCGAGGAAGTCCTCGTAGGTGTCCGGGCACGGGCGCATGCTCAGCCCGTACATCGAGTACCAGACCCGCGACTCGTCGAACATCGCGCGCTTGTCGGCCTCGGAGATCGGGGGCCCGAACGCCTCTGCGCACCGCACCGCGCCGTACCAGAACGTGGCGTGCGCCCAGTAGAAGACATCGGGGTCGAGGGCGTGGTAGCGACTGCCGTCGGGCATCGTCCCGGAGATCGTGCGGTGATAGTCGCGCACCTCGCGACCGGTGGCGGGCGTGCGGTCGAACACCACGCCCGAGATCGGGTACAGCGACCGCATCAACCGCTGCCACCGCTCACCGAAGAAGTCCGAGTGTTCCCACACCGCGGCACCGAGTTTCGGGTGCATGTTCTGCATCGACCCCGACCACAGGCCCATGAGCATCCCGCGCCACCCGCCGAAGTACCGCCACGTCACCGAGTCGGGACCGAGCGTCGGGATCTCGTCGTCGGTGCGCGGGGCCCGGTCGGGGTGGGTGGCCGTCATGAGACGAAATAGTAATTCCGTCTCACCGTGCTCGTCAATGGAGTCCGCGGCGGGCCTGATCACCGAGCCGTCGGGACGAACCGCACCCGCTCGCCCGCGACGAGTTGGGCGGCGGCGTCGATCGCGTCGGCGGTGAGCACCGCGACGACGGGATAGCCGCCGGTCACCGGGTGATCGACGCCGAAGAGCACCGGTTGTCCGCTCGGCGGCACCTGCACCGACCCGAGTGCCACACCCTCCGAGGCGCGTTCGGTGCTCGCCGGGTGGACGGCCGCCGGGGGATCGGTGCGACGGGGGTCGCGGTCGAGGCGCACGCCGACGCGATCGCTCGCGGGGTTGACGATCCAGATGCCGGTGGTGAGCGCGTCGTGGTCGACGAGGGCGTCGGCGCGCGGTCCCGGCGAGATCGCCAGGGTGACCGGGCCGTGGTGCGCGGCGGCGGCGGTGAACGATTCGGTGGCGGTCGGCCACGCCGCGGCGTCGGACCCGATCGGTAGTCGGTGCCCGGTCGCCACGATCGACGGTCCGAGTCCCGAGAGGGTGTCGGTGGCGCGCGATCCGAGCACGGCGGGGACGTCGAGGCCGCCCCGGACGGCGAGATACGAACGCAGCCCGACGGTCGGGGAGCCCAGGGTGATCACGTCCCCGGCGTGCACCGCGAACGCGGCACCGTGGCCCATCGGGGTGTCGCCGCGGGTCACCGCGCACGGCGCCCCGGTCACCACCACGAACGCGTCGCCGCCCACACGCAACCGCAACCCACCGAGGGTCACCTCGAGCGTCGCCGCCGTCTCGGCGTTGCCCACCAGGCGGTTGGCGAGCCGGTGCGCTCCCCGGTCGGCCGCCCCCGACAGCGGCACCCCGAGATGGGCGTGCCCCGGTCGGCCGAGGTCCTGCACCGTCGTGAGCGGTCCCGTCGCGAGCACCTCGAGGACGGTCGGCCCGGTCATGTCGCGCGGAACCGGACCGTGGCGCCGGGCGCCAGCACGGCGGGCGGGGTGCGGTCTACATCCCACAGGTCGATCGTGCTCGTGCCCAGCAGGTTCCAGCCGCCCGGGCTCGAGCGCGGGTAGACGGCGCTGTAGCCCGCGGCGATCGCCACCGATCCCGCCGGCACCGACGACCTCGACTCCGCGCGCCGGCCGAGCCCACACAGGGCGTCGAGGGTCGGACCGTGCGCGACGTCCGGTGATCGGGTCGAGTCGGGCACGAGGTAGCCGAAACCCGGGGCGAAACCCATGAACTGCACCCGCCACACCGTGTCGGTGTGGGCGGCGACGACCTGCTCGGGGTCGACGCCGATCGCCGCGGCGACGTCGGCGAGGTCGGCGCCGTCGTAGCGGACGTCGACCGTGATCGACGGGGCTGTCGGCGCGGTGGGGTCGGCGGTGTCGGGTCGGGCGGAGCCCGCGGCGCGCAGCACGCGACGGATGCCGAGACGGTCGAGGCCGGCCCCGGGGGTCCCCTGGACCAGTACCGTCTCCGCGGTCGGGACCACGTCGAGGACACCGGTGAGCACACCGTCGGCGGCCGCCGCGCGCACGGCGTCGGCGGCGAGCAGAGCGTGGCGCCAGGGGGCCTCGGCGTCGGCGAAATCGAGCAGCACGGCGTCGATTCCGGCAGGCAACTCCCGCATCGGCCAACCGTACGTCGCGTCCGCCGTGGCGCACCACCGCGACGGCGTCGATCGCTGTTCCCGAGCCCGGTCGTCGGCCGGTCCCGGTGTGCCAGACTCGACGGCGTGGGCGAATTCAGGATCGCGGCGGGCGACTACAGCGCGGACATCGTGGCCCGCGGGGCCGGCCTTCGGGCGGTACGGCACGGCGACCGACTGCTGACCGAGACGTGGGACGCGGCGCAGGTGCTGGCCACCGAGGGCGGCAAACCGCCGCTGTCGGCGGGGCTGGTGCTGGCGCCATGGCCCAACCGCACCGCCGACGGCCGCTACACGTTCGACGGCGTCGACCACCAGCTGGAGATCACCGAGACCGCCCGCAACAACGCCAACCACGGTTTCGTCCGCACCGTCGAGTGGAACCTGCACGAGGTCACCGACCGGTCGGTGACCCTCGGCGTCCCGATCGGCCGGCACCCGGGCTGGCCGTTCGATCTCACCCTCGTCGCCGAGTACGCCCTCGACGCCGACACCGGCCTCACGGTGACGGTCACCGTCACCAACGTCGGTGACACCACCGCACCGTTCGCGCTGGGCCACCACACGTTCGTGCGTGCCGGCGACGCCGACATCGACGACTGCACGCTGCAACTCGCCGGCGCCTCGACGCTGCCGCTCGACCCCGAGCGCCAGCTCCCCGCCGGTGATCCGACACCCGTCGCGGGCACCGACCTCGACTTCTCCTCGCCCCGACGTATAGACGGGGTGTGGATGGACACCCCGTTCACCGACCTCGTCGAGACCGACGGCCGCCACCGCAACCGACTCACCGCACCCGACGGCGGGTCCACCGAACTGTGGACCGACCTCGGCTTCGGGTGGGCGCAGGTGTTCACCGCCGACCCGGCCCACGATCAGGCGTTCCCCGGCCGCGGACGCGCGCTGGCGATCGAGCCGATGACCGCGCCGCCGAACGCCCTGGCCTCGGGCACCGACCTCATCGTCTGCGCTCCCGGCCAGATGTGGTCGGGCAGTTGGGGACTCGCCCATCACGAGGCCGGTGCGACGTGAAGGAGATCGTGGTCTGCGGGGAGTCGCTCGTCGACCTCGTCGCGCACACCGGCGGGCTCGCGCCCCTGCGCCCGGCGCTGGGCGGTGGGCCGTTCAACGTCGCCGTCGCGCTCGGTCGGCTCGGGTCGGCGGTGTCGTTCTGCTCGCGCGTGTCCACCGATCACTTCGGCGACGAACTCGTGGCGTCGCTGCGTGCGGCGGGGGTGAACCTGTCTCTGCTGCAACGTGACCCCGACGCCCCCACCTCGCTGGCGCTGGCGTCGCTCGGCGACGACGGCGCGGCGAGCTACACCTTCTACGTCGAGGGCACCGCCGATCGTCGGGTCGTCGATCCCGGGCCGCTGCCGGGCACCGTCGGCGCGCTCGCCTTCGGCACGCTGTCTCTGGTGCTCGAACCCGGCGCCTCGGTCTACGAGCAGATGATGCACACCCATCACGCCCAGGGACGCCTGATCCTGCTCGACCCCAACATCCGGACACCGGTCATCGCCGACGCCGACGCCTACCGCCGTCGGTTCCTGAGCTGGCTGCCGTCGGTCGACGTGGTGAAGGTGTCCGACGACGACGCCGACTGGCTCGCCGCCGGATCCGACGGTTCCCGTCCCGCCGACTGGCTCGACGCCGGTGTCGGTGCGGTGGTCACCACCCGCGGCGGTGCCGGACTCGCCGTCACCACCGGCGACTTCACCGCAGAGGTCGCCGCCCCGGTCGTGGTCACCGCAGACACCATCGGTGCCGGTGACACCGTCGTCGGGGCCCTGCTGCACTGGCTCGGCGCCCACGGGTCGCTCGGCGCGCAGGCCGTGCGCGACCTCGACCGCGAGGCCTGGCAGGCGGCGCTGTCGTTCGCCGCGCGTGCCGCGGCGATCACGGTGTCGCGACCCGGCGCCGACCCTCCGTGGGCGGGGGAGCTGACGAGCGACTAGGTTGAGCGGAAGGCATACGCACACCCTGGAAACGGCCCACGAGGCCCTCCAGCCAGTCGAAAAGGGGCCTCCAGTGTCCGCGGAAACAGTCTCGTCCAACGGGGCAGAAGCCCAGACCGCCAAGTTCGAGTACCCCGGGGGCGAACTCGACCTCCCGATCATCGAGGCCACCGAGGGTGCCGCCGGTGTGGGGCTCGGCAAATTCCTCGCCCAGACCGGCATGACCACGTTCGACGGCGGGTTCGTCAACACCGCGTCGACCAAGTCGGCCATCACCTACATCGACGGTGACGCGGGCATCCTGCGCTACCGCGGGTACCCGATCGACCAGCTCGCGAAGCAGTCGACGTTCATCGAGGTCAGCTACCTGCTGATCTACGGCGAGCTGCCGAGCGCGAGCGAACTCCACGACTTCACCAACCGCATCCAGCGGCACACCCTGCTCCACGAGGATCTCAAGCGGTTCTTCGACGGGTTCCCCCGCAACGCACACCCGATGCCGGTGCTCTCCAGTGCCGTCAACGCGCTGAGTGCCTACTACCAGGACTCGCTCGATCCGAAGGATCCCGAGCAGGTCGAGCTGTCGACGATCCGTCTGCTCGCCAAGCTGCCGACCATCGCGGCCTACGCGTACAAGAAGTCGGTCGGTCAGCCGTTCCTGTACCCGGACAACTCGCTGAGCCTGGTCGAGAACTTCCTGCGTATGACCTTCGGGTTCCCCGCCGAGCCCTACGAGGTCGATCCCGAGGTCGCCAAGGCCCTCGACATGCTCTTCATCCTCCACGCCGATCACGAGCAGAACTGTTCGACCTCGACGGTCCGTCTCGTCGGGTCGTCGCAGGCCAACCTGTTCACCTCGATCTCCGGCGGCATCAACGCCCTGTGGGGTCCGCTGCACGGTGGCGCCAACCAGGCCGTCCTCGAGATGCTCGACGACATCCGCGCCGGTGGTGGCGACACCAAGGAGTTCATGAACCGGGTGAAGAACAAGGAGGCCGGGGTCAAGCTCATGGGCTTCGGACACCGGGTCTACAAGAACTACGACCCGCGCGCGGCCATCGTGAAGGAGACCGCCGACACGATCCTCAAGACCCTCGGTGTCACCGACGACCTGCTCGACATCGCCAAGGGACTCGAGGACGTCGCCCTGCACGACGACTACTTCATCGAGCGCAAGCTGTACCCGAACGTCGACTTCTACACCGGCCTCATCTACCGCGCGATGGGCTTCCCGACGCGCATGTTCACCGTGCTGTTCGCCCTCGGCCGTCTGCCGGGATGGATCGCGCACTGGCAGGAGATGAACGCCGACCCGAGCACGAAGATCGGCCGCCCGCGCCAGATCTACACCGGGTACACCGAGCGTGACTTCACCGAGATGGGACAGCGCTGATGGCCGACCAGACCAAGCCGGAGGTCGATTTCCCGGAGGGCCCCGCGCCCACCGAGCTCGTCACCGAGGACCTCGTGGTCGGTGACGGCGCCGAGGCCGTGCCGCACGGCATGGTCGACGTGCACTACGTCGGCGTCGAGTACGAGACCGGCGAGGAATTCGACTCCTCATGGGACCGTGGGCAATCCGCGAACTTCCCCCTCGACCGCCTCATCCCGGGCTGGCAGCAGGGCATCCCCGGCATGAAGGTCGGCGGTCGCCGCAAGCTCATCGCTCCGCCGGAGCTGGCCTACGGACCCGCGGGTGCGGGACACCGACTCTCGGGCAAGACGCTCGTGTTCGTCATCGACCTGCTGGGCGTGGGATAGCCCCACTCACGGCGTGTGCCGCCTGATCGACAGGGGCAGTAGCGCCCATAATGCGATCGCGGCCACCGCGACCGCGACACCCACCACCAGTCCGGCGGTCTCGTCGACGACGACGTCGAAGATCAGCGTCACCACGCCGATCACCGCGACCCCGAGCAGGACGAGTCCGGCGACCGCGAGCCGATTGGCCCATCGCACCACCGAGGCGATGGCGTGCCGACGGAACAGCACGCGATGCATGGCGACGGGTGTCACGAGGAACACCGTTGCCAGCGCCGACGCGGTCAACGTCACCAGGTAGATCGTGAGATCCCGGTCGGACAGACCGGTGAACCGCGACTGGAACGGCAACGTCAGCAGGAACCCGGTGAGCAGCTGGATCCCGGTCTGGATCACGCGCATCTCCTGCAGCAGGAACGACCAGTTGCGGTCGAGGCGTTCGATCGGGGTCTCGCCGCGGACGTTCTCGTTCCATACGTCGTCGTTCATGCACTCTCACCGTTCACCCGTTGATCTCAGCACGGCGCGGCCGCGTGACAGACTTTGACGGTGAAACAGCATCGCGGGTCGGGACTGGTCGCAGGCGTCGACGTCGGCGGCACCAACATCGAGGTCGGGTTGGTGAACGCCGATCACGAGGTGGTCGACCGCGCGAAGGCGTCGACACCGACCGAGGGACCCGACGCCGTGCTGTCGACCATCGCCGACCTCGTCGGATCGCTGGAGCACCGCCCCGCGGCGGTCGGGGTGGGCATCCCCGGCGTCGTGCACGACGGTGAGGTGCTCACCGTCCCCAATCTCGAGAACTGGCACGAGCGGGTCGCGATCGACGACGACCTCGGCGACCGTCTCGATCTGCCTGTCGCACTGGGCAACGACGTCAACGTCGGGTTGCGTGGCGAGTGGCGTGCCGGTGCGGCGCGCGATGTCGCGAACGTTCTCGGTGTGTGGCTCGGTACAGGTATCGGCGGCGCGTTGATCCTCGATGGGGCCTTCTTCTCCGGTTCCCGCGGCGCGGCCGGCGAGATCGGCCACGTGGTGGTGCGGGAGGGCGGCGCGCTGTGTGGCTGTGGGCGCCGCGGTTGCGTCGAGGCCTACGCGGGTCGGCGATCGATGGAGACGACCGCGCAGGCGATGGTCGACGCGGGCCGTGAGACCCGCCTGTTCGAGATCCGCGACGAGGTCGGCAAGACGAAGGTGACCTCGAAGGTGTGGAAGAAGGCCCTCGAGTCCGGCGACGACCTGGCGACATCGCTGTTCGACACCGCCGTCGAGACCCTGGGCGTCGCCATCGGTTCGACGCTCAACCTGCTCGATCTCGACCTCGTGGTGATCGGCGGCGGGCTGGCCGAGAAGCTCGGCGGCGCACTGGCCGACCGGATCGCCGACGCCGCCGCCCCGTGGGTGCTGCAACCGAATCCCGATCGGGAGTTCGTGGTGTCGGCACTGGGCGACGACGCCGGGATCGTGGGTGCGGCCGATCTGGGGCGCGCGCTGCTCGCGCAACGCTGAGTCCCGGTCGGTCAGAGCGGGTCGGTCAGAACCGGTCGCAGGTGGCAATCACCCGGGCGACGCCGCGGTCGATCTGCGGCCGGTAGCGGTCGACCTGGGCGGCGACGTCGGGGTTGCGGTCGAGGTAGCGCCGTACCTCGGCACGCCGCTGCGGCTCGGGCAGGACCACGATGCGCTCGAACTCGGCGCGGATCTGCGGGTTGCGGAGGTAGCCGCCGATCGCGGGGGACACCGCGGTGGTGGCTCGCTCGACCTGGCCGACGGTGCACGACGTGCCGGGGACGGCGCGATCGGCCGGTGCGGCCGACGCGGTGGCGGGCATGAGGGCGATCGCGCCGACACCGGCGGCCGCGATCGCGACGCCGACGGCGCGGGAGATGCGGGTGCGAGAGATGTGCTGGGCCATGGAGTCTCCTCATGGAGTGTCACGGTGGAGGCCGCGCAGGCACCGGCGGTTCTGCAGCGTCGCGACCTGTCCTCCACCGTAGCGTGACAAATCGGACACGCTCAGTGCTCGGGCTCTGACCAGCCCGGAGAACCGCGCCGTGGGGTCAGGCGCCGATGGTGATCGTGAGCCGCGTCCCGCCCGACGGGCTGTCGGTGAGTGTCGCGGTGCCGTGGTGCAGTGCCGACTGCTGGGCGATCAACGCCAGCCCGAGGCCTGAGCCGGAGTGCTTGCTGGTGCCGCGCTCGAACCGTCGGAACAGACGGTCGCGGTCGGCGACGGGGATGCCCCGCCCGTTGTCGTCGACGACGACGGCCGCACCGGTCGGCGCGGGGTGCGCGGCGACGACGACCTCGGTCGCCTCGCCGTGGCGGATCGCGTTGAGGACGGCGTTGTCGACCGCCATCCGCAGACCGGTCTCGACGACGGGCGCGATCACCGACCGCGCGCCGGCGAGGGTGATCCGCACCCCCGGATGGCGCGCGCTCGCCTCGGTCACCACGCGGTCGAGGAGGTCGACGACGTCGAGGGTCTCGCGGTGCCGCCCGCCGAGCTCGCCCTGGGCGAGACTCTCCAGCGCCGCGAGGGTCTCCTGGATCCGCGCGTGGGCGCGCCGCAGGTCACCGACGATCTCGGCCCGCGCGGCGGCGTCGGGTGCGAAGGTGTCGAGCACCTCGAGGTCGGTGCGCATCGCCGTCAGCGGGGTCCGCAGTTCGTGGGCCGAGACCGACGCGAAGTCGCGGGCGGTGGCCAGCGCCTCCTGGGTACGTGTGCGTTCGTCGTCCACCCTGTGCAGCAGGGCGTCCATGGCCTCGGCGAGGTCCTCGGCCTCCCGGGCGCCGCGAACCGACTGCAGCGCAGTGCGTTCGGGGGATTCGGGACCGGCGTCGACCCCGATGGCCGCTGTCTGTCGGGCCAGTCGACGCAGGGGACGCACGGCGAGACCGCCGAGCAGCCACGCCAACACCGCCGCCGCCACGACCGCGCCCGCCGCGATGAACAGCAGTGCGCGGCGCTGGTCGTCGATGCGATTCTCGGTGTCGCGCAACGGGATCGCGACCGACACCGTCGCCAACCCGTTGAGGACCGTCGAGTCCAGCACCGACACCGTCTTCACGCGGTAGTCGGTGCCGTTGATCGTCTGGTCGCGCACACCCACCGACTGCGACGGGACCGGCGGTGTCGTCGACGCGACCGAGAGGGTGCCGAGCCGGATGGTGGCGAGCGCGCCGGCGGCCACGCCGGTGGCCACGGTCGTCGCGTTGGGGTTCGAGATGCTGGGTTGCATCGCCGCCGAGAGCGTGTCGACGCGGGCGTCGAGTTCGCGGTAGGCGCTGGTGTGCACCTGGGTCCAGGCGACCGCGCCGACGATCGCGACGATGACCACGGTGGCCGCGGTGGCGGCCAGGGTGACGCGGGTACGCAGTGACGGTGTGCGTGCGCGTCGGGCCCGCACCCGGGCCGTGGCCGCGCGGGTCACGGCGTCGTCCGGACCACGAAACCCACCCCGCGGACGGTCTGGACGATGCGCGGCTGACCGTGGGCCTCGAGCTTGCGGCGGAGGTAACCGACAAATACGTCGACGACGTTGGTGTCGGCGGCGAAGTCGTAACCCCACACCTGGCTGAGCAGCTGCACCCGGCTGAGCACCATCCCGGGGTGCTCCATCAGCACCGCGAGGAGTTCGAACTCGCGTCGCGTCAGGTCGACGAGGTGGCCGTCGCTGTAGACCCGACGCGCACCGGGGTCGAGGTCGACGTGGGCGACGCTGCGCACCGCGACGGCGGTCCTGTCGCGCTCCGCGCCACCCGCCGCGGCGGTGACCGGGGCCGGGGCGTCGGCGGGGCGTCGGCGGAGCAGCGCCTTGATCCGCGCCACCAGCTCGCCGAGGTCGAACGGTTTGGTGAGGTAGTCGTCGGCGCCGGCCTCGAGTCCGGCGATGCGGTCGTCGACCGACGTCCGCGCCGACAACACGCACACCGGGATGTCGTCGCCGATCGCGCGCAGGGCCGTCACCACGCCGACACCGTCGAGTCCGGGCATGTTGATGTCGAGCACGAGCAGTGCGGGTCGGCGGACCTGCATCGCGCGCAGCGCCTCGGCGCCGCCGGTGGCGGTGTCGACGGAGAACCCGGCCAGGCGCAGCCCGCGTTGCAGCGAGTGGAGCACGTCGGCGTCGTCGTCGACGACGAGGACACTGACGTCGGTGGCGGAGGTCGACTCGTCGGGCATGGGTTCCATTGTGCCCAGCGCGCCGGGCCGGGCACGTGGTCGGCGCGCGCGGTGTCGTGGTTGCATGGAGGAGATGACCGACACCGCGCTGCTCTGGTTCCGCCGCGACCTCCGTCTCGCCGACCTGCCGTCGTTGCTGGCGGCCGCCGACGCCGCCGACGAGGTGCTCGCGTGCTTCGTGCTCGACCCGACGCTCATCGCGAGCTCCGGCGAGCGTCGCCTGAAGTTCCTCTACGACTCGCTCCGCGATCTCGACGAGCAGCTCGACGGCCGACTCCTGGTGGTGCGCGGCAAGCCCGAGAACCGGATCCCGCTGATCGCGAAGGCGGTCGGCGCGAACTCGGTCCACATCTCCGCCGACCACACCCCGTACGGCGTGGCCCGTGACGAACGTGTCGAGGCGGCGCTGTCGAAGGTGGGTGACGGTGTCGAACTGCACGCCACCGGTTCGTCGTTCGCGGTGACGCCGGGCCGCGTCACGAAGTCCGACGGTGAGCCGTACAAGGTGTTCACGCCGTACTTCCGTGCGTGGCGCGATCATGGCTGGCACACGCCCGCGAAGTCCGGACCGACGTCGGCGACGTGGGTCGATCCCGCCGACGTGACGTCGTCGGAGATCCACGCCCACGACATCCCCGACCTCGACGTCGACCTGTCGATCCCCGCCGGCGAGCGCGCGGCCCTCGAGCGGTGGAAGCAGTTCCGGAGCGGCACCGGCGACTACAGCGACCACGCCGTCGGCGACTACGACGACGAGCGCGACCGTCCCGACCACGACGCGACCAGCCGGATGTCGGCCTACCTCAAGTACGGCAACATCCATCCGCGCACCATGCTGGCCGACCTCACCCGCCTCGAGTCCGACGCTGAGACGAAGACCGGCGCCACCTCGTATCTGCGCGAACTGTGCTTCCGCGACTTCTACGCCTCGGTCCTCAAGCAATGGCCGCACAGCGCCTGGCAGAACTGGAACCGTGACTTCGACGCGATCGAGGTCGACGAGGGCACCGACGCCGACGCCGCGTTCGAGGCGTGGAAGGCGGGCAAGACGGGTTTCCCGATCGTCGACGCGGGCATGCGGCAGCTGTCGGGGTCGGGGTTCATGCACAACCGTCTGCGCATGATCGTCGCCTCGTTCCTGGTGAAGGATCTCCACGTCCCGTGGCAGTGGGGCGCACGCTGGTTCCTCGACCAGCTGATCGACGGCGACCTCGCGAGCAACCAGCACGGCTGGCAGTGGACCGCGGGCTGCGGCACCGACGCCTCGCCGTATTTCCGCGTGTTCAACTTGACCACCCAGGGCCTCAAGTTCGACCCGACGGGCGACTACGTCCGCCGGTGGGTGCCCGAGCTCGCCGACATCGAGGGCAAGGCCGTCCACGAGCTGAAGGACGGTCGGCCGTCGGACTACCCCGACCCCATCGTCGACCACAAGGCCGAACGCGAAGAGGCCCTGCGCAGGTATCAGGCGCTGTCGAAGAAGTGACCAACGGCCTGCTGAGTTAGGTCAGCCGAAACTTTTTCTTCGCCCGAGTTGAACTCGGCGTCGGGGTGTGTCAGATTGGTCCGATGGCCACCCCTCCCGTCGACTCGCCGACCTCGGATCCCGAGGCCGACCCGACCTCGACCGACGGTGCCGGCCGACGCACCCGTCGCTTCGCCGGCGTGGCGCTGCTCGGGCCGGCGTTCGTCGCGGCCATCGCCTACGTCGACCCCGGCAATGTCGCGGCCAACGTCACCGCCGGTGCACGGTACGGCTTCCTGCTCGTCTGGGTTCTCGTCGTGGCCTGCGCGATGGCCGTGGTCATCCAGTACCAGTCGGCCAAACTCGGGATCGTCACCGGTAAGACGCTGCCCGCGCTGCTCGGTGAGCGGCTCCCGCGTCGCCGGCGCCTCGCGTTCTGGGGGCAGGCCGAGATCGTGGCCGCGGCCACCGACATCGCCGAGGTCGTCGGTGGCGCCATCGCGTTGCAGTTGCTGTTCGACCTCCCCCTCGTCGTGGGCGGCGCCATCGTCGGCGTCATCTCGATGGCGCTGTTGGGATTCCAGTCCCGCAACCGGCAGCGCACCTTCGAGTCGATCATCGCCGGGCTGCTGCTGATCATCGTCGTCGGATTCCTCGCGGGTCTCGTCATCAACCCGCCGTCGGCGGGCAACGTGTTCAGCGGTCTCGTACCCCGTCTCCAGGGCACCGACACCGTACTGCTGGCGACCAGCATGCTCGGGGCCACCGTGATGCCCCACGCCATCTACCTGCACTCGGCGCTCGTCGTCGACCGGCACGGGCCCAGCACGACCGACGCCCGTCGTCGTCGCCTGGTACGGGCGACGCGCTGGGATGTGGTGTGCGCGTTGGTGGTCGCCGGTGCGGTGAACATCTCGCTGCTCCTGCTGGCGGCACAGAACCTGCAGGGCAAAGACGGCACCGACACCATCGAGGGCGCGCAGCGCGCGGTCGGCGACGCCATGGGCCCGGTGATGGCGACCGTCTTCGCCGTCGGCCTGCTCGCCTCGGGACTCGCCTCGACCTCGGTCGGGTGCTACGCCGGGGCGTCGATCATGCAGGGCCTGTTGCGGATCCGGCTGTCGATGGTGGTGCGGCGGTTGGTGACGCTCGTCCCCGCGTTGGTGGTGCTCGGCAGCGGTGTCGACCCGACGTGGGCCCTGGTGATCAGCCAGGTGGTGCTCAGCTTCGGTATCCCGTTCGCCATCATCCCGCTGGGCCGCCTCACCCGTGACCGGGCGCTGATGGGCGAGTTCGCCGACTCCCGCAGCCTGCGCGGCGTCGCCATCGCCATCGCCGTGGTGGTCGTCGCCCTCAACATCGCCCTGATCGCCCTCACGGTCACCGGAACCGGCTGACCCGCACGGACAACGCGCGCCCTTCGTTCACACGCGCGCCAGGCTTCCTGCGCGGATGAACGGTGGATGCGCGTCGGCGTCGCGTCGGGTCAGGCCTTCTTGAGGTCGGGGTTCTCGGCGTAGACCTCGGCCAGTACCGACATGTCGAAGATGTCGGTGGCGGAGATGGTGTAGCCGGCTTTGGCCAGCGCCTCGATGTTCTTGGCGATGAGCTCGTCGGTCATCGTGAGCAATCCGTTGGCCTTCGTGTCGGCGGAGACGACCAGTTCGTTCTGCGCCTGCGCCTCCTTCACCTGCTCGTCGAGCTTGAGGCCCAACGACTTCCCGTACACGTTGACCGCGAGCTCGGCGGATTTCTGCGGGTCGGCGACGGCATCGTTCCAGCCCTGCACCTCCGCCTTGAGGAACTTCTTGAGCTTGTCGCGCTCGGTGTCGATGGTCTCCTGACGCACCACGAGGGTCTCGGCGACCAGCGGCAGGTTGAAGTCGGCGAACAGCAGGGTCTCGGTGGGGAACCCTTTCGCGGCCAGCGTGATCGGCTCGTTGGTGCTGTAGGCGACCCAGCCGTCGACGTCACCGGTGGTGAGCGGTGTCGGGTCGTACTGCACCGTGATCTTCTGGATGTCGCTCTCGCTGAGGTTGTTCGCGGTCAGCAGGGCCTTGAAGACGTTCTCGTTGGAGGCCTGCACCCCGATCTTCTTGCCCTTCATGTCCGCCGGCGTCGAGATGGGCTTCTTCGCGGACGACATGATGCAGAACGGGTTCTTCTGATAGGTCGCGGCAACGGTTTTCAGCTTGGCGCCCTGCAGGATGACCGGTGCGGTGAGCTGCGGTGCGGTGGTGCCGATCCACACCTTGTTCGAGGTGAGGCCGGTCTCGACGCCGGTTCCCGCGCCGCCACCGGTGATGAGTTCGGGGTCGGCGGACAGGCCCGCGGCCTTGTAGTACCCCTTGTCGAGCGCGTGGTACTCGCCCGCGAACTCGATGTTCTTGATCCACGACAGCTGCATCTTGATCGCGTCGGAGCTCGACGACGAGGATCCCGAACTGCACGCGGCGAGCAGCCCCGAGCCGCCGACGGCGGTCGCGGCGCCCCCGGCGATCAGCGAATAGCGCAGGAAGGAACGACGATCGAAGGTGGGACTCATGATTCTCCTCAGGTGGGTTCGGTGCCCATGCGGGCGAGCACGATGTTCTCGATGACGCCGACGATGGCGTAGAGGACGATGGAACTGACGGTGATGACGACGACCGACGCCCACAGTTCGTCGTAGGCGGCGGCGGGAAGCGCCTGTTGCAGGCTGGCGCCGAGACCCTTGTTGGTGCCCAGCCATTCGCTGACCGTCGCACCGATCATCGCGCCGGGCACCGACACCTTCGCCGCGGCGAACAGCGCGGGCACGGCCGAGGGCAGCGACGCCATTCGCATGGTCGTGAACCGGGTTCCGCCGTATGCGGTGATGACGTCGCTGATCTGCCGCGGCGCGTTGTTCAGTCCGGTCATGATCATCACCAGGGCGGGGAAGAACACGATGATACCGCCCATCACGGCCACACACGCCGGTCCGCGGCCGACGATCATGGTGATCAGCGGCGTCATCGCGACCAGCGGGACCGATCGCAGCAACATCGCGAGCGGCATGAACGTCTGCGCCGCGGGGCGGAACATCACGAACACCGCGGCGACCACGATGGCCGCCACCATGCCGGTCACGAACCCGATCCCGGTGTCACCGAGCGTGATCCACAGGTCGTCGAAGATCGCCGACCTCTGCGACGCGGCGTCCGAACCGGAGACGAGGAACTCGAACACGTCGATCGGGGTGCGACCGATGATGGGCCCGATGTCGGGGAACGCCAGGAGGAACAGCGACCAGATGACGACGATCAGCACCAGCGAGCCGACGAGCGCGCCGAGGAAGCGGGTGGTCGTGGAGAAGACGGAGGAGCGGGTCATCGGCCCACACCCGATCCGGACCGCACCGATTTCCCGGTGGCCCAGCGGGTCACGAAGATCGACACCACCGCGACGATCGCGTAGCCGATGCCGGCCACGGCGCCGGCGATGAGGGCGATCGCCCACACCTGCGGTATCGCGGCACTCTGCTGGGCGAGGATCATCGCCGGGCCGATGCCCTGTTCGGGCATCGACAGGAACTCGCCGAGCACCGCGCCCAGCACGGCGGCCGGGGCGGCGATCTTCACTGCGCCGAGGATGTTCGGCAGGGCCGCGACGACACGCACCCGCACCAGCTGCGCGAACACCCCGCCTCCGTGCACGCGCACCAGGTCGAGCCCGGCCTGCGGAGGCGACCGCAGACCGGTCAGTGTGCCGATCATCGTCGTGAAGAACACCGAGATCGCCGCCAGGAACACGATCATCGTCTGCACCTCGGCGAACGCGACCTGGATGATCGGCGCCACCGCGATGAGGGGCGTGCAGTAGCTGATGATGGCGAGTTGCGTTGCCAGGCCCTCGATCAGTGGGATCACGACCACCAGCAGCGCCACCACGATCGCGAGCAGGTTGCCCCACAGGAATCCGCGCAGCGCCAGCTCGACGGTGGGTGTGACGTTGGTGGAGTAGAACTGCGAGCCCTGCTCGCCGAGCGCGTCGATCACCGCCAACGGCGTCGGGATGGTGCCGGAGAACCATCGCGCGACACCGGCGATGGTCCACACGGCGATGACGGCGATGAGTCCGGCGACGCCTGCGCCCCAGCGTGATCCGGCGCTCCGCAGTCCTCCCCATCGCGCCCCCGGAACGGGAACGCCCTCGATCGCGGTGCTCGTGTCGATCGAACTCATGTCTGGGCCGGGGCGGCAGCGCCGAACAGCAGTCCGCTCAGGTGATCGTGGAGGGCGTGGAACTCCGGCGTGCGCATCATCTCCGGCACGCGGGGTCGCGGCAGGTCGATGGGCAACACCTCGATGACGCGTCCCGGGCGCGGGCTCATCACCGCGACCTCGTCGGAGAGGAACACCGCCTCGGCGATACCGTGCGTGACCATCAGGGTGGTCGCCGGCTTCTCGGTCCAGATGCGGAGCAGCTCGATGTTGAGGCGCTGGCGTGTCATGTCGTCGAGCGCACCGAACGGTTCGTCGAGGAGCAGCGCGGTCGGCCGGACGACGAGGGCACGAGCGATCGAGACCCGCTGACGCATACCGCCCGAGAGGGTGGCGGGCTTCGCCTTCTCGAAGCCGGTCAGCCCGACCAGGTCGATGAGCTCCGCGACGAGACCGTCGTCGACAGGTAGGCCCGCGACCTGCAGCGGAAGCTTGATGTTGGCGGCGACACTGCGCCACGGCAGCAGGGCCGAGTCCTGGAAGGCGATCCCCAGACCGTGGTCGCGCTGCAGGTCGCGCGGGGACTTCCCGTTCATCAGCGCCGTGCCGCCGCTGGCCTGTTCGAGGCCCGCGAGGATGCGCAGCACCGTCGACTTGCCGCAGCCCGAGGGGCCGAGCAGGGCGAGGAAGGAACCCTCGGGGGTCTGCAGGGTCACGTCGTCGAGCGCGGTCACCGTCGACGATCGCGACCCGAACACCTTGGTGAGCCCGGAGACGTCGATACCCGTCCCAGGGGGACGGGTACCGACGGACGGGTGGGGAGCAACCATGGGGGCGACGCTAGGTGCCGGTGGTTGCTGTGCTGTTAACCCTGTGTAACGCCGACCTTCTCGGGCGCCGGCGCCGAACCCGCCGATCCCTTGAGGGCGTCGGCCCACCGCACCTTCGAGCCGGTCTGCAGGATCGACCGCTGGTAGATGCGCGATGCGGCCCAGACCGCGGCGAGGCACGCGACGACCATGATCACCACGGTGCCGATCACCTGGACGGTGTCGGTCTCACCGGCGGCGATCCGCATCGGCATGAGCGACGCCGAGAACGGTGGGATCCAGCTGAGCACCTTGATGAAGGTGGAGTCGAGCGCGTTGATGCCGAAGATGCCGGCGTAGAGCACGCCCAGCGACAGGATGGTCATAGGTGCCGCCGTCGAGCCGAGTTCCTCCTGTCGCGACACCATCGCGCCGGTCGCGGCGTAGAGGGTCGCGAAGAACAGGAAGCCGAGCAGGAACCACACCACCACCGCTGCCAGCATCGACACCGCCGCGCCGGGCACGGTGAGCAGACCGGTCACCGATGCGGTGATCAACCCGGCGCCACCGAGGACCACGAGCTGTCCGAAGGTGATCGCGCCGATGCCGAGGATCTTGCCCCACAGCAGGTGGAGCGGACGGATGGTGGCGAGTAGCAGCTCCACCACACGCGAGGTCTTCTCCTCCACGACACCGGCCGACACCATTCCGCCACCGGTCATGATCGCGAACAGCAGCAGGATCACGCCCACGTAGGCGATGGCCAGGCGTTGGCCCTCGTCGGCCTTGGCCGGTGTGGTCTCGGTGACGTCCAGTCGGTTGCCGGCCTGCTGGGCCGCGGCGAACGCCGCGGGGTCGATGTTGTTGCGCGCCAGCGCCTGCTGCTGGGCGAGCTGGGCGATCGCGGTCCGCACGATGGTCTCCGAGGTACCCGAGAGACCGTCCTTGGTGACGGCGTTGAACGCGGCCCCGCCGGCTTGTCCGGGGGCCACGGCCACCGACACGTCACCCGCGTCGACCTGGGTGCGTGCCTGCGCGGCATCGGCGAGCGGGACGATCTCGACCTTCGTGCCCGTGACCTGCCCTGCGGCGGTGATCGACTGCGACAGCGCGGTGTTGGTGCCGACGACGCCGATCTTCTCGGGCTTGTCGTCACCCCCGGTGAAGATCGACGCGACGATGAGTCCGCCGATGATCACCACGAGGAGCAGTGCGTTGGTGATGAGGAACGAGCGGGCGCGTACGCGGGTGCTGATCTCGCGACGCGCGATCAGCGACACCGCGCGGGAGGCGCCGAGCCGGGTGGAGGAGGGGGCGTTCTGGCCTGTGGTGCTCATGCGGATACAACCTCTCGGAACAGATCGGTCAGGTGGGGAAGGCTGGTGGCGAAGCGGTGCACCGGCCCGTGGGACATGGCCGCGGCCAGGATCTGCTGGTCGTCGGCGCCGGCGTCGAGCGTGAGGAAGCTGTCGGCGCCGCGGTAGTCGACGTCGATGACACCGGGCAGGCCGTCGGCCCACCGCGTGGAGGTGTCGGGGCCGGTGACGTGGAGGGTCACGCCGCCGCGGCCGCGGAGTTCGTCGACGGTGCCCAGCGCGCGCATGCTGCCCTTGGTGATGATGCCGACGCGGTCGCACAGCCGCTGCACCAGATCGAGCTGATGACTCGAGAACACCACGGGCACACCCTCGGCCGCCTTCTCCTTGAGCACGTCGCTCATCACGTCGACCGCGACCGGGTCGAGGCCGGAGAACGGCTCGTCGAGCACCAGCACCGACGGCTCGTGCACGAGTGCCGCGGCCAACTGTGCGCGCTGCTGGTTGCCGAGGCTCAGGTCGCCGACGTTGTCGTCGATGCGTTCGGCGATGCCGAGCCGTGCGACCCACCGTTCGACGTTGTCGCGGGCGTCGGCGGTCGACAGCCCGTGCAGCTCGGCGAGGAACCGGAGTTGTTCTCCCACCTTCATCTTCGGGTACAGGCCGCGCTCCTCGGGCATGTACCCGATCTGGCGACGCATCTCCAGGTCGATGGGTCGGTCACCGAGCAGCACACGTCCGGAGTCGGCGGCGAGCACACCGAGGATGATGCGCATGGTGGTCGACTTGCCGGCACCGTTGCTGCCCACGAAGCCGAAGATCTCGCCAGGGTGCACGGTGAAGGTCATGTCGGCCAGGGCGACGAGATCGCCGTATCTCTTGGTCAGGCCGTCGATGATGAGCGGGTGGGTCATGATCGTCCTCTCTCGGTCGAGCGCGGATGGTCGTGGTCGGTGCACCGCGGCGGGCGTCACCATGTCGCCGGTGTGGGTGGGTCGTCGTGTGCGGTCGGATGCGGTTGCGTCGCAATGGGAGTCGGCGGGCCTGGCGGATCAGCGGGGCCGGGCTGCTCCTCGACGGTCGAGCTCTCGCCGAACTCGTCGAGCTCATCGAAGTCCTCGGGGTCGGGATCGGTCATCCACCACGAGGTCAGCATGGTGGGGGTACAGGTCCCGATGAGTGTGGTGGTGATGAGCAGGACGCCGATGCCGTACACGTTGCGCCCGGAGACCAGCGTGAACGCCGAACCCATGACGATCAGCATCATGAACGGGATGAACGACAGCGTGAACAGCACGAGATAGCCGATCGACCGGGCCGAGTTGCGTTGCGCCAGTTGGATCTCGTCGAGTGCCGACACCGGTGCGTCGGCCACCGAACCGGTCACCGTCTTGAGCAGCACCAAGGTCGCGAGGATGCCCGACAGCGAGACCAGGTACGGGATGAAGAACAACCACTCGTTGGTGAAGAACGCGATGACCGCGGCCACCAGCAGCAGGAGGAGGAACATCGCGAGAAGAACCACCAACCGCCGGAACCAGCGACGGTTCCGCAGCCGCGGCCACCTGGTGGCGTTCTTGGCGAGCAGACGTTCGTACCGTCGCGCGCGCCAGTTCTCGTAGCGTCGCCAGCTCTGTGGCTGCGCGTGCTCCGGGATCGCCGAGTGCGGATCGGTCATCAGTGTGCTCCGTTTCGGTTCGAGTAGAGCTCGGCCGACATCGCGGTGAACTCGGTGCGGCTGAAGACGGCCTCCACGGGCAGCTCGAACACGGCGCAGATCCGGAACGCCAGATCGAGGCTGGGGTAGTTGTCACCGCGTTCGAGTGCGCCCACCGACTGCACGTTGATCCCCACGAGATCGGCGAGCGCCGCGCGGGTCATACGCCGCTCGGCGCGCAACACGCCGATGCGGTTGTAGATGGGGAGCTGTGCTCCGCGACGTACTGGGCTCACCCAACTGAGTATTAGGAAAACACAACACAATGTCAATGCTCGACAACAAAATGGTGGAAAAGACGTCAGGGGCGGGTGTGCGTGACACCCGCCCCTGACGCCGTACAACGCGTCGGGATCGACCTAGGTCAGAGCGGCGATCGAGATCGCGGCGCTGACCGCGGCGCCGGCGCCCAGGCTCGTCGCGAAGCTGGTTCCCCAGTCCATGGCGTCGAGGTCCTCGAGCTGTTCGACGTCGAACTCCTGCAGGGCGAGCTCGGTGGTCTTGCTGGTCATGGTGTTCTCCTGTTGCCGACGACGGGTCACACCCGTCGATGATGTGGTGCGGTGGTCGTCACGAACGCGATCGGCGCGCCCGGACGTAGAACAGTGCCGTGAAGACGAGTGCGATCACGGCGACGTCGACGACGATCATGACCGGCAACGCGATCGTCGACCCGGCCGACAGTGCGTAGGTCACCGAGACCGCGGCACCGACGACGAGGGCGAGGACGAGAGCGACAACTGCCGGTTGTGATCCTGACGAATCCGGTTTCGACATGGCGAATCCTTTTCTGGACGGTGGGTGCAGCGCGGGATGCGCTGCACCGGGGCATCACGTCAGGATCGACACGGCCGCCGAGTAGCTGATCGCTCCGCCGACGCTGAGGCCGCCGATCGCGCTCAGGGCGTCACTCCAACCGGGGGCGTCCAGATCGTCGAGCTGTTCGACCTCGAACTCCTGCAGAGCGAGCTCGATCGACTTCGGGTTTCCGTGCGGTGACTTCATCTCCTACCTTTCCTTCGTTATCGAACCGACTGCGGGCTGCAGCCGTCGCCCGGGACGGACGTGTGTGGCGCGGTGCGGCGCAGGCCGTACCGCGGGTTCGGGTGTCGTCGTGTCGAGATCGCCGCAGAGGTCGGCGATGACACGGCGCTGGTGGGTCCGGATGGTCTGTGCCGCAGCGGTGATCCGCGAGGCGTGGTCGGCGGTCACGCAGGCCACCGGCTGGGCCACGCTGTAGCGGCCCTCATCGGCGACGACCGCGAGCGGTCCGAGGTCGACGGGGTCGTGGCGCGTGCGACGCCACTCCTCCACGGCGAGGTCTGCGTCGGCGTCGAGTGGCAGCACGAGTCGGGGGCCGTCACGCAGACGGTCGAACCACGCGGTGACGTCGGCGGTGTAGGCGGCGCGCAGCGAGGCGACCGCGCCGGGCGCGGTGAGCCGGTCGGCCGCCGCCCGCGCGAGGCGGGCCGTGGCGAACGTCGCCAGCGGCACGTGGTGGCGCAGACGGATGCGGCCGCGCCGAGCCGAGGTCGAGGTCAGCATGTCGACGGTGCGTGCGGCGAGGGTGGCGAACCGGGCGTCGGCATCGGACATGCGCAGCAACAGATCCCAGTCCTCCACGCCGGGCCCGGTCCTCCACGGGCCGCTGCGCGCGAGCAGCTCGCGGCGGTGGGCGAAGCGTGACGGCTCGAACATCGGTCCCAGCAGCTGCATCTCGGGATGCCACACCGCGTTGCCCGCGGAGGTCGCGAACGTCGTCGCCCCGGTGGTGTCGACGTACCGGCCGCCGGTCGCCACGAGATCCGCTCCGCCGGTGACGACGTCGACCACACGCTGCAGGTGCTCGGGGTGCCATCGGTCGTCGTGGTCGAGGTAGGCGACGATCGGACCGTCGGTGAGGTCGATGCCCGCGTTGCGGGCCGGTGACGGATGGCCGTGGTGATCGATGCGGGCGACCACCACGCGGTGGTCGGCGCGGGCGATCTCGGAGACCACGGAGTCGGTGTCGTCGGTGCTGCCGTCGGACACCACGACGAGCTGCCAGTCGCGAAACGTCTGGGCGCGCACCGATGCGATGGTCGGGATGATCGCCGTCGACCGGTTGTGGGTCGGGCAGATCACCGAGACCGTCGGTGCGCCGGTCGCGGTCACCACCGTGCCCCCGGTGCGGTGTCGAGGCCGGGGAGGCCGACGGCCCCCGACCGCAGTCCGGTGAGCGCGGCGATCACCCCAGCGGTCCCGGTCGCGAGATCGTCGGACAACCGCAGATTCGCCGACCCCAGCACCGCGACCCCGGTGTCGATGCGGACGGAATAGGCGCGCAGGACGTCGGTGCCGTACACGGGCCGCAGGCGCTCGGCGTCGGCGATGTCGTGTGCGTGCGCTGCACCCAGTACGGTCGCGGCACCCGCCCACCCGTGGAAGAGTCCGGCGCCGTCGGCGACGTGATGAGCGGGCACATGTGCGAGCAGCGCGTCGAGTCGGTCCCGGATGGGTTGTGGCGCCGTCGGAGTCGAGAGCAGGCCCAGCAGGGGCAGCGCGACACCGAGGTCGGCGGCGAGCGTCGGGCGCATGATCCGTGCGTCGAGTCCGTCGAGATCGCGGTCGATCCACTCCACGGCGAGGTCGAGGAGTTCGGGGTCGCGGGATCGGCACGCGAGAGCGGTCGCGAACAGCGCCGCACCGCTCGCGCCCTGCATCAGCCCGTGCGCACGGGGCCCGGCGCCGGGCCCGATCTCGCGGATCCGGGCCAAGATCTGGTGGGCGCGATCGCGCAGTTCGGCGGTGGGCGTGCTCCTCTCGGCGCGCAGGATCGTGAGCCCGATCCCCGCGAGGCCCCCGTAGAGCGCTCCGGTCAGCGGGGCCGTCGCGCGGTCGACGGCGAGAAGGTGTGCGGTGAGGGCCGAGGCGGCGACGCGGCCGCGCGGGTCGTCGTGGGTGTCGGCGCGATCGAGCAGCGTCCACAACACCCCGCCGAGTCCGTTGTAGAGCCCCCATCCGAGGTCACCGGGCGCGCGGGTGAGGACGCGCTCGACCCTCTCGACGAGCCAGTCGACGTGGTCGGTGGTGTCGACACCGGCGCGGTCCAGTGCGCCGATCACCCCGGCGGCACCGTGCGCGAGCGACAGCGGTCCCTCCGGGGTGGCGTCGGCGCCGGGATCGGCCGGGAATCGGCGATCGTCACCGGAGTCGCGGGCCCGCGCGACGACACCGCGTGCCAGACCGACGATGTCGGTGCACGCCGTGGCGTCGGGGGCGGTGTCGGACGGTCGGCTCAGCACTGCGGTCGGGCGGGTGGCACCCAGGCGGTCGTGCACGGTGCGCAGGTCGTCGTCGCCGACGCCGAAGCGCGCGGTGAGGACGTCGCCGATGACGTCGGCGGCGTCGGAGTTCCACGCGAGGGTCGCGGGCAGTCCGGGCGCGAACACCGAGATGGCGAGGCAGGCCAGCGCGTAGCGGTCGATGGCGGGGCCCACACGGTCGGCGGGGGCGACGAATCCGATCGCGGCCTGGATCTGCGCGGCGTCGGGTGCGGTCGAGGCCGTCTCGAGGTCGATGATCTGCAGCCGGCCGTCGGTGTCGAGGAGCAGGTTGCCCGGGTGCAGGTCGCCGACGGTGATCGAGCGCGCGGTGATCCGGTCGACGAGCGACTCGACGGCGAACAGTGTCGACCGTGCCCAGGCGGTGAAATCCTCGGCGTCGCAATCGGCCCGACGTCGCGCGGCCACCGCCTCCACCGTCTCGCCGTCGATGTACTCACGGATCAGGTAGTGGTGCTCGGCACCCATCCGGTGGTCGAGCACCGCGGGGACGCCGTCGATGTCGGACAGTGCGGTCAGTGCGGCGTGTTCGGCGCGCAACCGGTCGACGGCGTCGTTGCCGCCGAGATCGATCCCGGCGAGGGGACGCGCCTCCCGGATCAGCACCGGTGTCCCGGTGCGGTCGTCGGTACCCCGGTACACGCCACCGCCGTTGGAGTAGTGCAGCGCGGAGGTCACGGTGTAGGGGAAGTCGCCGAGGGTGGCGCGATCGCGGTCGGCGACGGCACGGGCGACGACCTCGGGAACCGGAACCCCCTCCGGGACACGGAAGAACGGACGCCGGGAATCGGGAACCCATCGTCCGGTGCCGTCCTGGATGAGGTGGCGCACCTGCCCGTCGACGCCGCGGGCCGTCGGCGGCGCGATTCCGCCGTAGCGGACGTAGAGCGGGCCCGAGCGCCAACGCACGTCGGTGAGGATGTAGGGACCGTCGACACCCTCGAGCATGCCGCCGAGGTCGGTCAGCACGTCGTCGAGACGCTCGGCCGGCGGATAGATGGTCACGAACTTGCCGCTGCCCGAACGCGATCCGTACTTCCCGTTGCGGCGCAGCAGCACCTCGGGTGAGCGGATGTACTTGAACGGGATCGCCTCGGCGAGGCAGTACTTCGCCGCGACCCCGACCACCTGGGTGGCGTTCGCGGGTGTCGCCGAGACGTGGACCTTCCATCCCTGCGGCGGGAGCACGGCGTCGGGGTGGGTGACCATGGTCCAGTCGGGACCCACGCCCACCGTCCAGGGCGACGGAATCGACAGTCCCTCGCCGTAGGTGTCGTGCAGGGGCCGCGTGCCCGGTGCCTCGAAGAAGACCGAATCGGGGTGGCAGTACTCGACGGGGATCATCGGGTCATCCACCGCCACAGGTCGGTCGCGCCGCCGCGCATCGACGCCGGCCAGAGGTACCGGCCGACCAGGTCGCGGCCCAGCGACGTCCGACCGACCTCGACACGCGCGAGGCCCGACGACGGTGCCGACGGATCGAGCGATGCCTCGACGACGACGGCGTAGCCGGGCGTGATCAGGTCGGGCGATCGGGTCGGCAGCACCGCCGACAGCGGGAAGCGGGCCGATTCCACCCCGGCGCCGGTCTCCGCGCGGCCCACGTGATGGTGGAGCACGACCCCGTTGGTGAGGAGCGTGACCTCGCGGTCCGCCCCGATCCGCGCCAGCGTCGCGCGGTCGGTGGAGACGAGAAGTGTCGTGTCGCCGGTGCGCAGGTAACTCACCGATGCGGTGCGGGTCACGTCGACGCCGCCGAGGACCCCGACCACGACGGCCGCACCGAGCACGCCGACGACCACGGTGCGCATCAGTCCGGCGCCGTCCGCGCGGGCCCGGGCCACCGTTCGCCGGATCACGGCCACGACGATGAGCAGCAGGTAGCAGGTCAGCAGCATCACGATGGTGTCGCCGACCGCTCCGGTCGCCGCGAGGGCGCCCGACCAGTTCGACACCGCGAGGTACACCAGGAGCACCGGGACGAGAGTGCAGGCCCCGCCGAACCACGGCAGCCACCGTCGCAGCGGTGCCGGGGCGTGGGTCCCGAAGAGCACCGCGCGCACACGGTCGGCGAACGCGGCGAGGGACTTGTCGCGGAGGTTCGGGATGTCGGTGGCGCTCATGAGGGCGATGTAGCCGTCGAGTTTCACGAACGGGACGAGGTTGACGACCACCATCACGATGCTGGTGGCCGACACCAGCGCCAGCGTCGCGACGACGTCGTCGCCGGCGCCGCCCTGGCGGGCGCACACTCCGGCGATCGCCGTGGCCGCGAACACCACGGCCTGCACGCTGCCCCCGGCGAGGGCGACCACGACACGACGTCGCCGCGAGTCCAGTGTCCAGGCGTCGGAGATGTCGCAGAAGAAGGCGGGGACGAGGTAGAAGAGCATGACGCCCATGCGGTTCACGCGTCCGCCGTACCGGCTCAGTGCCCACGCGTGCATGTACTCGTGCACCGCGGTCGCGACCAGCGACACGGCGATCACGGTCGCGAGGACGCGGAGGTCGATCGTCGTGGCCAGTGCATCGATCGTCGTCGGGACCAGCGTCGCGAAACATCCCACTGCGACCGCGGCGATGACCGCAGCCGTGACGGCGGACAGTCGTCGAGCCGCCGTGCCCATGCGCCGGGTCGACGGGCCGGGCAGGATCCGATGGACCGCGGTGCCGATCAGCGAGATCTGGACGGTCAGCGGCGGGATGAACCGGATGCGGCTCTGTCGGGTCGGGGGGCTCGCGCCGTCGTCGTCGGTGAGCACCTGCATCGTCTCGAGCACGCCGAGTCCGCCCAGGACCCGGTCGCGGTCCCACCGGTCGCCGAGGGTCGCGCACAGGTCGTCGACGCCTCGGGTGCCGTCGAGCGCGCGGGCGAGTTCGGCGAGGTCGGCGCCCACCCGGAAGTAGCGGTCGGTCCCGGCGCTGATGACCCACCGGATCGGCTGGGAGTCGGGCATCTCGCGCATGCGGACGTTGTCGGCGAGCTCGGGTGCGCGCAGACGTTCGTCGACCGCTGCCATCACGACACCGCCCCGACGGCGAGGTCAACCGCGCGTGCCGATGCACCGACACCGGGCGCGGCGTCGGTGACGATGTCGGCCAGCTCGCTGCGGGTGAATCCGCCCAGCGCGGGTTGTCCACGCCCCCACCGCCGATCGCATGCGGCTGCCACCGCCTCGCTCTGCGAGGCGGTCATGGGGGCGAGAGGCGCCACACCCCATCGGTCGAGCAGGATTCGCAGGCCATCGGCCGGTGCGTGCGGCAGACCCGGACTCGCGTCGCGAACCCGATCCCACACGAGGCGCAGGCGCTGCGGCGATCCGAGGCGGAGATCGCCGGCCTGCAGACGCGCCCACAGTGCGGCGGTCACACCACCGAACGCCGACACCTTCGTCGCGCCCGTCGCCGTCGACAGCTCGTTGGCGATGTACCACCCCTTCGCGGCGAAGGGGTCGCGACCGACGCGGTGGAACTCCGGTGCCTGGCTCCAGGCACTCGCCTTCGCCAGGGCCAGTCGTACATCACCCGAGACCGGGCCCTGCGCGGCCGCGGCGCGGTCGGCGTGTTCCACCGTGTGCGCCAACAGTTCCAGCGACAGTCGGTCCTCGAGACCGTCGGCCCACGCCGCCACGTCGCCGGTGAGCACCCCCGCGAGGCGGAGGAACGCCTCGGCCGCGCCGAAGGTGACCAGGTGGTGCGGGAGGTCACGGGTGGCGCGCTCGTCGAGAAGCGCCGCGTCGGGCGCGAGTCCACCGCCCACGAGGAGGCGCTTGTGGCCGTCGAGCGACAGGCACGCGCGCGGGCTGCGTTCGGCGCCGGTACCCAGGGTGGTCGGGATCGCGATGTGCCGCGGCCGGTTCGGGGCGTCGTCGCCGAGGTGGATGAGTCCGGCCCGGCCGCACCGGGCGAGGTGGTCGCCGAGGCCGGGGACGGCGCCGAGGTGCAGGCCGATCTTCACCAGGTCGAGGGTGGAGCCGCCGCCGAGCGACAGCACCTGCGACGCCCCGCCCAACGTCGCGGCGGCACCGCGCACGGCGTCGAGATCGACGACCGGTGGGGTCGGCACGATCTCGTGGTCGATGGCGCACCACGTCAGCATCGAGGTCAGCTCGGCGAGGGCTGCCGATCCCACCAGAGCCGGGTCGAGGGCCACGATCGCCCGGGCGCCGGCACCGCGCGACGCGGCCGGATCCCTCAGCAGCGTCTGCAGCGACGCCAGACCGTGCAGGACGGGGGTGAAGGTCAACACGGTGCACCGACCGAGACGGTGGTGTGGTCGTCGGCGAGCACATCGGTGAGACCGGTGGAGATCGCGGCGAACAGCTCGTCGAGTTCGGCCTCGGAGTAGACCAGCGCCGGCAGCAGCTGCACCCCCGAGGGTCCGGGATGGACCACCGCGCCCGCGTCACGGATCCGTGCGACGAGCTCGGGCACCCGTGCGTTGTCGAGGGGCTCGCCGTGCGGTGCGAAGGCCAGCGCGTGCATGGCGCCGATCCCTTTGTGGTGCACTGCGATCGGAGAGTCGGCGACGAACGACGCGACGCGATCGGTGATCCCCGTGGCGAGGGTCGGCGCGCGCCCGGCGATGTCGAGGCGATCGATCTCGGCGAGGGTGGCGCTGATGGCCGCGCAGGTGATCGGTGTGCCGGCCTGGGTCTCGCCGTGGACGAACAGGGCTCCGGTCTCGGCGAACACGGTGTCGATCCGCTCGCCGACGAGGACCGCCGCACCCGCGCACGTGCCGTTGGTGAGGGCCTTGGAGGTGATGAGCACGTCGGGTGCGCTGCTCCACGCATCGCTGGCGAATCGTCGGCCGGTCCGCCAGAACCCGGTGGCCACCTCGTCGGCCACGAGCAGGAACCCGTACTGCTCGCGAAGGCCGAGCAGGGTGTCGATGAACTCGTCGTCGAGTACCACCGCGCCGGTGCCCAGAACCGGTTCGACGACCACTGCGGCGACCCGGTTGCCGAATCGACGCATCGCGTCGGTGATCGCCTGCGGGTCGTTGGGTGGGACGTGGCGGATGGTGCGGGTGTCCACGCCGTAGGTCGCCTGGCCCAGATCCTCACCGGTGAGCGCGAATCCACCGAACGTGAGTCCGTGGAAGCTCCCGTCGAGGGAGACGAACAGGTCGCGGTTGCGGGCGGGGGACACCGCGTGGAACTGGCGGGCGAGCTTCATCGCGAGGTCGTTCGCGGCGCCGCCCGACGTCGAGAACATCACCCGCGGGTATCGGCCGCCGGTGTAGGCGACGAGGTCCTCGGCCGCCCGCCGTGCGTAGGCGTTCTCGTGGCGGAACACCGACAGGTACGAGGCGTCCTGGGCGGCATGGGTGATCGCCTCGGCGATCACCTCGTTGCCGTACCCGAGGTTGACGTTCCACAGACCGCTGGTGCCGCACAACTTCCACCCCGAGTCGAACTCGATGCGCGTGCCGCGGGCGGAGAGCGTCCGGATGGCCGTGTCGCCGTGGCGGCTGTGGTCGATCAGGGCGGGCCACAGCGCATCCCGCGACGCGGTCATCGCAGTGCCGCCTCGAGGAGGACGTACCGGTGTCGGGTCCCCGCGGTGTCGCGGATCGCGCGCTCGCGGCGCACCTCGAACCCACTCGATCGCAGCTCGTCGGTCAGCGTCGCCACCGGCACCACCCCGACCCGCGAGAGGTGGACCTCGGTGTCGTGGCGGGGTTCGCCCGTGGCGGGGTCGATCTCGACGACCGCGAGGTGGCGGGCGTCGGCGTGGGCGGGCCACAGTTCGTGCATGCGGTAGGTGGTCCCGCTGCTGCCGGTGACCGTCGAGATGTCGAGGTCGCCGCCCTCCCGGTGACCGTCGGCCGAGTCGACGGTGGAGATCAGCAGGATGCCGTCGTCGGTGAGCGCGCGGGCGATCCCGGTGAACATCTCGGCTCGCTGCTCCGGGGTCAGCAACGACGCCGAGGTGGTCGCGATGACGACCGAGTCGAACGTGGCGGGAGCACAGTCGATGTCGACCATGTCGGCGCAACGGAGGTCGCAGGACCCCGCCGACGACCCCAGCGCGGCGATACGGTCGGCGAGGATCGCGAGCATGTCCGCCGCGAGGTCCACGGCGGTCACCGTGTGGTGGGCGCGCAGCAGGGGGATGGTGATGCGTCCGCTGCCCGCGGCCAGTTCGAGCACCGGGCCGGGCCGCTTGCGCAGGGCGCTGAGGATCTCGTAGATCTCGGCGGTGTTGGAGAACCCGATGTCGTCGTAGAGCGCCGCGCCGCGGGGGTCGCCGTAGAGGTCGACGAACCGCGCGCGATCGCCGAACAGCTCTCGCAGTGGGGCGGGGACCTGTGACGGCGCCACGGTCCTGTCGTCGGCGATGTCGGTGCTCACGCGACCACCGCCTCGGAACGGGTGCCGACAGAGATGCCCTGCGACGCCAGGGCGTCGAGCAGCCGGCGAAGGGATTCCCCGGTGTCGGTCGTTTCCGTGACGTCGTCGTCGGCGAGCAGGGGTTCGAGGAGGGTCCCGGCCTCGAGTGAACAGGTGACGAGCGCGCCGCCCTGGGCGACGAACGCCCTCTCGCGGCTGAAGGCGAGGATCGGCCGGTGCGCGTCGGACACGTCGGCGCCCGTGGGCGCGACACGGCTGTCCAACCGGGCGCCGAAGCCCGAGACCCGCACCCCTTCATGGCCGTTGGCCCCGATCCGACGTACCGCGCGGATGGCGCGCAGGTACCGCGGCAGCCACGGGCGCCGCGACCACTCGTCGTCCCCGATCGCCGCGGCGAGCATCGGGGCGGTCGACTCCGCGGTCGTCGGTACGAACGGGGAGACGGAGAGGTGACCGCCGGGGTGGACGCACAGGCGGGTCGCAGGGCCGTCGATCTCACCGGAGTCGGCGATCTCCACCGCGGGGTGGATCGTGAACGGTGCGAACACGCCGTCGTCGTGGGCGGCGTCGGCATCGGCGAGGAACGCCTCGACGTCGTCGTCGGAATCGAGCCGCACGAGGGTGGTCCCGAGAATGGAGACATATGGGCTCGAGGCGTAGTCCTGGATCCGCACGGCGATCGGTTCGACCTGCGTCCACTCCGCGCCACCGTGGGCGTCGAGGTACAGATCGTCGAAAGCGTCGATGTCGCCGTCGATCCCGACGACCGGCGATCGGTCGAATGCGGCCGCGATGGTGTCGACGTGATCGGCGGGGGTGAACACCGCCGCCGGGACGTGGTCGATCGCCGCTCGCGCGACGGCGACACCCTCGGGGTCGGCCACGTAGAGCTGCACCCCGGGCCGACCCGATGTGCCCGATGCCGTGTCACCCACCAGCAGCGTCCTGGTGGCGGCGGCGATGTCGAACGGTGACGCGGTCATCCGGTACTCCTTCGATCCAGCGGTCAGGGCGGCGAGGTCGGGAGGTCAGGGGTGCGGCACCGAGAGGATGTCACCGAGGTCGGCCAGTGCCGCCCCGATACCGCTCACGGCGCAGACGCCGACGGTGTTGAGCACGACCTCGTCGACGCCGGCCCGACCGAAGTCGAGCAGGGCCTCGTGCACCTCGTCGGCGTCGCCGAACACGAAAGCGCCTCCCTTGACGAGCTGTTCGGTGTCGGCCCGCTCGGTGCCGGAGATGGCGATCCCGGCGCGATCGAGCATGTCGCGGTAGTGCGGCGCGGCCATGTGGCGCCCGCTCGATGCGACGACGACGTCGTGTCGGTCACGGCCCGGGCGATCCAGAGCGACCGGAACCATCGCGACCACACGGGGACGCGACGGTACGTCGGTCGCGGTGATCGGCGTGGACTCCGCGGTACGCTGCGCGCGCCCGGCCTCGAGCCCGGGGACGATCACCTCGTCGAGGTAGCTCGGAGGGGTGAGCCAGGTGATGGCGGTGTCCGCGCTGCGCCCGGCGAGCTGCGCCATGGCCGGACGCAGTACGCCGAGTCCGACCTCGATGTCGGGCACCGGTTCCGCGGGAAGGGCTGTGTGACAGGAGAAGTACTCGCCCGTGGTGTCGACGGTCTCACCGTGCAGCAGGCGCGCGACGATGTCGACGTACTCACCGACCGCGCCGATCTGACTGCGGTACGGCTCCCCGAGCAGGGCCCGTTGGAAGTCGCGGCCGCCGGGGCCGATACCCAGGCACACGGGGTGCTGCGTGGTCTTCGCCAACGATCGCGCCTGATGGGCGATGTCGAGGGGATGACGTAGCGGCATGAGCGTGACCCCGACGCCCACGGGAACCCGGAATCCTGCGCCCGCGGTCGCCGCGAACGTCCCGAAGGTGTCCATCGTGGCTCCATGGCCCTGCCACAACCGGGCGGCCCGGGTCCACTGGACCAGGGAGGAGAACGGGTGCACCTGTTCGGGGCGTCGTGGCACGAACGGCAGCAACACCGACAGTTCGGGTGGCGACGCGTAAGCGGACACGCCGATCAAAATAGCATTGTTAAGTAAAAGGTTCAGGGCAACGATCAGGCTGAACGGAAGGCCGCCAGGTCATCGAGCATGTGTTCAGTTGGACGTGATTGCCGCCGTGGTCGCTGCGGTGGTGGCGGCCGTGAGCGCGACCATCACGGCCAGTTGGATCTGTTCTGTCGCTGATCGGACGGCCGATTGCGCCCAGGCGCCGGTGCGCGCCGCCTCGATCTGCTGCTGGTCGGCCCCGGGGAAGCGACGGGTGGCGATCTGGGCGGCGTCGAGTACCGCGATGAGGGCGCCGATCTCCGGCGTCATCGAGACGCCGGGGGAGGTGATGGCGCGCTGGACCTCCGCGAACAGGTGGACCAGCGACGATCCGGCGACGGGCTTGTACCGATGCGTCGTGTAGAGCCACAGGTGTCGCCGGGTCAGGTGCTCCACGAGGCCGGCCTGTTCCGCCTCGACGAACACCTCGTCGCGTCGGCGATGGGCGATCGGGCAGAACGCGGTGATCAGTGCGCCGGCATCGCGGGGCTTCTCGCCGATCGTGGTGATGCAGGCGTCGAGTGCGGTGCTGCCGGTGGGGGAATCGTCGGTCACCACGACGCTGTCGTCGGAGATCGCGATCCGATCCCGGAGCGAGAGGTCGGCGAGGAACGCCCCGGCGATTGCCACGTCGGCGAAACCGGCCTGCGTCAGCGGCTCGCCGGTGGACGGATCGAGGGCCAGCAGGATGAATCGCTCGGCGACACCGTTCATGTCCATAGTCTGGCTAAGCATACGCGTGTTCGAGCTCGAGGGCGTCGGTCACGTCCCGATCGTCTCGGCCACCACCCGCGCGGCCTCGCGACCGGCGCGATTGGCGCCGATGGTGGAGGCGGACGGGCCGTACCCGAGCAGTTGGACTCGCGGTTGCGCGGCGACCACCGTCGCCAGGCGGCCGGTCATGGTGATCCCACCGCCTGCGCTGCGCAGCCGCAACGGTGCGAGATGGTCGAGCGCACTGCGGAATCCGGTGTTGTAGAAGATGACGTCGACGTCGAGGTGCGTTCCGTCGGCGAAATCGACGCCGGTCTCGGTGATGCGGGTGAACATCGGTCGCCACGCGAGGATCCCGTCGGCCTGGGCCGCGGCGATCGCGGGGGTGCGCCGGAGGCCGGTCACCGACACCACCGATGTCGGTGGCAGTCCCGCGCGCACCCGCCGTTCCACCCGGGCGACGGCCTCGCGGCCCTGCTCGGGGGTGAAGGGGCCGTCGGCGAACACCGGCTCGGTGCGAGAGCACCAGAAGGTCTCCACATCGATTGCGATACGGGCGATCTCGATGAGGAGTTGGACGGCCGAGATCCCCGCGCCGACCACGAGCACGCGCAGTCCGTCGAACTCGTGCGGCCCGGTGTAGTCGTGGGTGTGCAGGGTGCGGCCGGTGAAGCGTTCGGCGCCGGGGATGTGCGGCACGAAGGGCCGATCCCACGTGCCGGTCGCGTTGATCACGGTCGCGGCCTCGAGCGTGGTCTCCGGGGTACCGGGGCCGGCGCCGGAGGTCACCGTGAACCGGGGGTCGTCGGGGTCGCGTCCGGGTGCGAGGCGCACCGCGCTCACGTGGACCGGTCGGCGGACGGGGAGGTCGAATCGTCGTTCGTAGCGCCCGAAGTAGTCGGCGACGGCTGTCGACGCGGGCCACTCGTCGCAGTCGACGCCGAGGGCCTCGGCGAGGCCGTATCCGGGGAGGTCGTGGACGTGGTTCGCGCCCGCGAGGGTGAGTGTGGGCCACCGGAACTGCCACGCCCCGCCCGACGACGGCGCGTGGTCGAGGATGGCGAACCGGCCGTCCAGGCCACGGCGTTGCAGGAAGTAGCCCGCCGAGAGTCCGGCCTGGCCGCCACCGATCACGACGCAGTCGAGCTGCTCGTCGGTGGACACGACGAGAACTCTACTCAGCGAGTGCGGCCTGCCGGTGGACACGGGGGAGCCTGATGCTCTCGGTGATGAGGAACTGCAACCGTCGTTGAACCGCCTCCGAAACGGGGTCCGGTGGCACGTGGTCGGCGACGATCTGCGCGGGTCGGTGCAGGTGGTTGGCGCGTGGTGGGCCGGTGCTGCCGTTGGGTACCCAGCCGTAGCGTCCGCGGTCGGGCCCGGAGTCGATCTTGACGGTCGTGAACTGGCCCGGGCCGTCGCCGACAGCGCGGTTGTGGGGTCCACACGCGGGGGCGAGGTCGGTGACGTCGGTGACACCGCCATCGGCCCAGTCGTTTTCGGCATGGTGGATCTCAGCGTGTGCGAAGGGTGCGGGACATCCCGCCTTGCCGCATCCGCCGTATTGGGAGAACAGGACGAATCGCTGGGCCTGGGTCGCCAACCGCTTGGCGCGACCGTAGAACAGCGGTTCGCCGGTGGCGTCCTCGAACACCGACAGGTGCATCTGTGCTGTGGCGGCCATCGCGACCACGTCAGTCATGGGGAGGTCGGCGCCGGTGGCGGTGTGGGCGATCCCCGCGTGCTGTCGCAGCTGCGTGTCGGTGATGGACACGATGATGTGGGGCGGCAGACCTCGATGGGAGCTGCCGAGAAGCCCGCCGTCGACGGCTGCCTGCAGCAGGGCCTTCAGTGCGTCGTGATTGCGCTGGGACTGCGAGCGGTGGTCGCGATCGGCGGCCTCGCGCAGGAGGGCGGGGTCGATGCCGTCGTCGTCGTTGCCGCCGTGCGGTGAGTGCTCGTCGTCGGGGTTGTTCATTCCCGGCGCGGCCCACGCTGCGAGGACGACGTCGAACAGCGCTCGTGTCATCGGGTCGAGATGTCCGGTGAGCTTCGACATCAGCAGGGAGTCCTGGGTGCCGATACCCACGCCGCGGTTGCGGGCGCGATCGCGGTCCGACGGTAGGTCGCCGTCGGGGTCGAGATGGGCGAGGATGCGGGCGCCGGCGCGGGCGATCTCGCGCGGGCCGAAGTCGCGGGCGATGTCGGCGAGCTGCGCCTCGGCGCCCTCGCGCATGACCGAAGGTGTTGCGGCAGGCACCTTGTCGAGGACGTCGAGCACTGCGATGACGTGCTCATGGGAAAGATCGCCGTCGGCCATGGCGGCCGCGGTCTCCGGGCAGCGCGGGGGCAACGGTTCGCCGGTCATCGACAGCATCGACGACAGTTCGGCGACCTCGCGCAGTCTCTTCCTGGGAGTTGCGACCCGCAGACGTTCGCCGACGAACTCGATCAGGTTGCGGCACTGCACCGTTCGGTAGGCCTCGCGATCGGACACGTCGGCGATTCGCCGAAGTCCGGTGGACCCCATGGTGCGCGTGAGTCGTTCGTGGGTGATCGCGATCTCTGCGATCTCCGACTCCGTCAAGGCGTCGGTGGACTCGTCGGCGATCTCGGCCAGGAGTGATTCCAGCGCAGCATATTTGGCGATCAGAGTGTTCCCCACCAGCGCAGCCTCCCCCCCGGATGCATCGACTGCCACAAGTCTAGTTCGGGAATACGACATTCGCAAGTGTGTTCGAACACAAACCCCTCGTCGCTGCTCGATCTGTGGTCGCGGCCGCGCGGTATGTGTCGCGCGATACGCTGACGACCATGATCGGGAGCACGTCGAACGGGTCCGTCACCACCATCGAGTTGCAGCGATCGGACAAGCGCAACGCGCTCGATCACGCCATGGTGGACGACTTGGTGTCCGCGGTCGACTCCGCTGTCGAGGCCGGTGCGCGCGCCATCGTCCTCACCGGCGAGGGTCGGGTGTTCTGCGCCGGGGCCGACCTGTCGGGTCCGGTCTACGACCCCGAGTTCCTGACCAAGCTGGTGTCGGCCCTGCAACGGATCGAGGCGGTGCCGGTGCCGGTGATCGCGGCGCTGAACGGTAGCGCGCTCGGCGCCGGCCTGCAGCTGGCCATGGTCGCCGATCTGCGGGTGATGGCGCCCGACGCACTGTGCGGGATACCGGCGGCCAAGATCGGTGTCGCGGTCGACGAGTGGACGATCCGTCGCCTCATCTCACTGGTCGGGTCGGGCACCGCGCGCGGGATGCTCATCGGGTGTGACCCGCTCACCGCCGAGCACGCCCTGTCGGTGGGTTTCGCCAATCGCATCGGCGATCTGGCGATGGCGCAGGAGTGGGCGGCGACCATCGCCGAACTCGCGCCGCTCACGCTCGCCCACTACAAGCTGGTGTTCGCCGGCGACGGCGCCCGCGACGAGGTGCCGACCGATCGAGCGGCCGCGATGATGCGCGCCTGGGAGAGCGAGGATCTCGCCGAGGGCCGGTCCGCACGGACCGAGAAGCGCAGCCCTCGGTTCACCGGGCGCTGAGCACTACGTCAGGCGCTTGACCGACGACCCCGGTCGGTAGACGAGTCGCTTCACCGACGCCGGCGGCGGCGCGATGCCGGGACCGCCCGCGCGCATCCAGTCGCCCACCTCGGCCATCGCCGACGCGGTCAACACCTTCTGCAGCCAGACCGGGCGCCCGCCCTTCACCCGACCGGCCCGTGAGGGCGACACCACGATGACGTTCGATCGCGCGCAGTCGTCGAGGCAATCGCTGGTGCGCACCCGCGCGGCGTCGCTCGCCGACGCGCGCAGGGCGTCGAGATGCTCGTCGTGGTCGATGTCGGGGTGTTTGCGTGCGGTGCCACAGCAGCAGCCACGACACACGGTGGCCGTCGGCAGGGTGGTGGCGGACTTCTTGCCGGACAGCATGAGCTCCGATGTTCGGGGGACCTGCGTGGCCCGGTGATCTCGACGAGCCTACGACATTTGCGATGACTTGCTCTACGCTACCCGGCTTTCATGCGCAAGGCTAAAGGGTGCGAGTTTTCGTGCTCGAAACATGCTGGAACCGTTCGGGATACACGTCGCCTCTAGCGTCGCGATATTGCCCGCCAGGGGGTGGACATCACTGCGACGCGCGATCGAGGAGAACGCATGACCCAGGAAGTAGTGGAGCCGAATCCGGCTCTCACCGGACCGCAGGCCGCGGCGACACGAGAGACGCTGGAGGACTACACCCTTCGGTTCGCGCCACGGAGCTACCGCAAGTGGGGGCCGGGTGTCGTCTCGATCTCGGCGCTCGGCGGCATCGCCTATCTGGCCGACTTCGCCATCGGTGCGAACATCGGTATCGCCAACGGCACCGGTAATGCGTTGTGGGGCATCCTGTTCTTCGCCGTCGTCATCGTGCTGACCGGCTACCCGTTGGCCTACTACGCCGCGCGCTACAACATCGACCTCGACCTCATCACCCGCGGTAGCGGTTTCGGCTACTACGGCTCGGTGCTGACCAACGTCATCTTCGCGTCGTTCACCTTCATCTTCTTCGCCCTCGAGGGCTCGATCATGGCCCAGGGTCTCAAGCTCGGCCTCGGGATCCCCCTGTGGCTGGGCTATCTCGTGTCGTCGGTGCTGGTGATCCCACTGGTCATCTACGGCATGAACACCCTGGCCAAGCTGCAGGTGTGGACCACCCCGCTGTGGCTGGTCATGATGGTGCTCCCGTTCCTCTACCTGCTCATCAGCCACCCGAGCGCCGTCGGCGACTTCCTCTCCTACAGCGGCGGTATCGACGCCAAGGGTGGCCAAGGGGTGTCGTTCGCCGGCACCATGCTGGCCGCGGGCGTCTGCCTGTCGCTCATCGCCCAGATCGCCGAGCAGATCGACTACCTGCGCTTCATGCCGCCCAAGACCCCCGAGAACAACCGCCGCTGGTGGGCCGCGGTCCTCACCGCCGGTCCGGGCTGGGTGTTCTTCGGCGCGATCAAGCAGGTCGTCGGCCTGTTCCTCGCGGTGTACCTCATCCTCAACTTCGCCGACCAGGCCGGCGTGGCCAACCAGCCCGTCGAGCAGTTCCTCGCCATCTACGAGGACTTCATGCCGCACTGGCTGGCGCTGACCCTCGCGGTGATCCTCGTGGTCATCAGCCAGATCAAGATCAACGTCACCAACGCCTATTCCGGTTCGCTGGCGTGGACCAACAGCTTCACCCGCGTCACCAAGACCTACCCGGGTCGACTCGTATTCCTGGTGTTCAACGTCGCCATCGCCATCGTGCTGATGGAGGCCGACATGTTCAGCTTCCTCAACAACCTGCTGAACTTCTACGCCAACTGCGGCATCGCGTGGATCGCCACCGTCGCCTCCGACATCGCGATCAACAAGTTCCTGCTGAAGCTCTCGCCCAAGCAGCCCGAGTTCCGTCGCGGGATGCTCTACAGCGTGAACCCGGTCGGGTTCGGCAGTGTCGTGATCGCCGGCGGGCTGTCGATCATGACCTACTTCCACGTGTTCGGCGACGCCATCCAGCCGTACTCGCCGATCGTGGCCCTGGTCCTCGCGGTGGTGCTGCCGCCGATCTTCGCCGTCGCGACGAAGGGCAAGTACTACCTGCGTCGCACCGACGACGGGATCGACCTGCCGATGCTCGACGAGAACGGCAACCCGTCCGACGCCCGCCTGATGTGCTGCGTCACCGGCATCGAGTTCGAGCGGCCCGACATGATCGCCTCGGCCAAGCCCGGCCCGAACGGCGAGAAGCAATACATCTCGTCGCTGGCGCTGTCGTGTGACAAGACCGGCGAACACGTTCTGCCCGAACAGAAGTAGATCGGACCGGGCTTTTCGCCCGGGCGCTGCGGGGAGCATTGACATAATCGGTCGATGACTCCCCGCAGTGCTGCGCAGGTCCTCGCCGTCGTCGTTGACGAGGACACGTGGGTGTCGTGGGACGCTCCGGTTGCGGACGAGACCGACGATCCGCGGTACGCGGCCGATCTCGCCCGGGCGCGTGAGACGAGCGGGGGCGACGAATCCCTGCTGACCGGTGCGGGACTCGTGCGGGGTCACCGTGTCGCGGTCGTGGTCAGCGAATTCGGCTTCCTCGCCGGGTCGATCGGTCGCGCCGCCGGCCGCCGGATGGTCGCCGCCGTCCGACGCGCCACGGCCGAGGGGCTGCCACTGCTGGCGCTGCCGGCCTCGGGAGGGACCCGCATGCAGGAGGGGACCCCGGCGTTCCTGCAGATGGTGGCCATCGCCGCGGCCGTGGTCGACCACAAGGCGGCCCGACTGCCCTACCTCGTCCATCTGCGACACCCCACCACCGGCGGCGTGTTCGCCTCCTGGGGATCGCTCGGGCACGTCACCCTCGCCGAACCCGAAGCACTCATCGGGTTCCTCGGGCCGCGGGTGTACGAGGGTCTGACCGGTGAACCGTTTCCTGAGGGCGTCCAGCGCGCCGAGAACGTGCGTGCCCACGGTCTCGTCGACATCGTGGCGCCGGTCGCCGACCTGCCGCAGTACGTCGACGCGCTGCTGCGCATCCACCGATCCCGGACCGTCACGGCCCGATCCGCGGACGCCCCTGTCGCAGCGCCCGCGGCGCCCGACGCCTGGGACGCCGTCCTCGCCTCACGCCACCCGAACCGGCCCGGCGTGCGAGATCTGCTGCGTCACATCGCGACCGACGTCGTCGCGCTGAGTGGCACCGGCGAGGGGGAGAGCGACCGCGGACTGCTGCTGGCGATGGCACGGATCGGCGGTCGGGGAGTGGTGGTGATCGGTCAGGACCGTCGGCTGCAGCGGCCCGGATCGCTGTTGGGCCCCGCGGCGCTCCGGGTCGCCCGGCGGGGCATGGCCCTGGCCGCCGACCTCGACCTGCCGCTGGTGACCGTCGTCGACACCCCGGGGGCCGACCTGTCCCGCGACTCCGAGGAGGGCGGACTGGCCGGTGAGATCGCCCGCTGCCTGGCCGATCTCATCGCGCTGCCGGTGGCCACGGTGTCGGTGGTGCTCGGTCAGGGCGCGGGTGGCGCCGCGTTGGCGCTGTATCCCGCCGACCGGGTGATCGCCGCCAGCAGCGGCTGGCTCTCGCCGCTACCGCCCGAGGGGGCCAGTGTCATCGTCCACCGCGACACCGACCACGCGCCGGAACTGGCACGTGCGCAGTCGATCTCGGCGGCGGATCTGCTCGCCGACGGCTTCGTCGACGTCGTCGTGGCCGAGACCGACGATCCCGCGGACGACCCGGTCGCGTTCTGTCGCGACATCGGCGACGCCGTCGCCACGGCGCTGGCCGAACTCGCGGAGGTTGACCCGGCGCGGCGAACCGACGCACGGATGCGCCGGTTCGCCTGAGCCGCAATCGGGCTCACGAGGTGGGGATCAGGGGAAGAACAGCGTTCCGCCGTTGAAGTCCTGCGCCCAGCCCCGACCGTTGCGGTACTCGTCGCTCACCGGGAAGCCGAAGAAGCCGGTCGATCCACCCTTGGCCGCCCATCGCTTGAAGATGCCGCCCCACACCGTGCGCGTTCCGCCGGCCGAGGAGTAGTAGACGTTGCCGCCCTGGAAATCCTGTCGCTTCCCGCGACCGGGAACGTCGATCTCGTTCGTGAGAGGCCAGCCGAGCACACCGCGCTCGTAGCGCAACGACGCCCACTTGCCGCGGATCGCTCCACCCACGAAGTGCGCGGTGCCGCCGGCGACGTTCGCCTTCCAGTAGAACGAGACGTTCTTCTCGAAGGTCTGGAACCGCCCACCCTGGAACGCCGGGGACTCCGCGATCAACGGGTTGCCCCACTTGTCGGGTCCGCCGGTGGCCGTGTAGGCCTCCTCGATCTTCCCGCCCACGGTGTACTCGCCATAGACGTCGTCGGCGCTCGCCACTCCGGCGAGCTGCGTCGACGCCAGCGTCAGCACGGTCACGGCCGCGACGGTCAGTGCCGTCACTCGTTCTCTGATGCGCATGGATGTCACTTTCTGCTTCATGAGGTCACCGACCCGGGTCGATTGTTCCCTCATGGCAACGGTTCGCACCAACCCTCGACGTCGGATGGTGACGTGATCGACGCGTTCCCGCCGCCGTTTCCGATATGGTTGGTGAGTACACGTAATTAGGGAGGCTAGATGTCTGACGTGATCCCGGATTATCCGATGACCCGGACCTGTCCGTTCGACCCACCCGCCGAGCAGACCGAGAACGGCCCGGTCTCGAAGGTACGGATCGAGACCGGCGCCACTGCGTGGCTGGTCACCGGATACGACGAGCAGCGCGAGGCCCTCGTCGACCCGCGCCTGAGCTCCGACTTCCGCAGGCCCGGCTACCCCGCGCGAGTGCTGGCACGGCGGACGCGGTCGTTCATCTCGATGGACAATCCCGAACATCAGCAGCAGCGACGGATGCTGATCAAGCACTTCACCGTCAAGCGGATCGCGTCGATGCGTCCGGCCATCGAGGGGTTGGTCGACACGTTGCTCGAGCAGATGCTGACGAAGGACGGCCACGCCGACCTCGTCGCCGACTTCGCCCTGCCGCTGCCGTCGCTGGTCATCTGCGACCTCCTCGGCGTGCCCTACGCCGATCACGACTTCTTCCAGCGGTGCAGCAGCGTGCAGCTCACCCTGAGCGCCCCCATCGCCGAGCGTGAGGCCGCACGTGACGATCTCGCCGACTACCTGCGGGACCTGGTCGACAAGGCCGTGCAGAACCCCGGCGACGATCTCATCGGCGACCTCGTGGTGAACCAGGTGCGCCCCGGTCACCTCACGACCGCCGAGGTCGCCGACATGTGCAGCCTGCTGCTCATCGCCGGACACGAGACGACCGCGAACATGATCGCCCTGGGAACGCTCGCGCTGCTGCGTCATCCCGACCAGCTCGCCGAGCTCCGCGCGAGTGACGACCCCGCGCTGATGACCTCCGCGGTCGAGGAGCTGCTGCGCTATCTGACGATCGTGCACCAGGGCCTGCGGCGCGTGGCCACCGACGACATCGAGATCGCCGGCACCACCATCGCCGCGGGGGAGGGCGTCATCATCTCCGCCGACGCCGGCAACCGCGCCGAGGATGCCTTCGACGGCGATCCCGACACCCTCGACATCCACCGGGCCGCACGACACCACGTCGCGTTCGGATTCGGGGTCCACCAGTGCCTGGGCCAGGCGCTGGCCCGTCTGGAACTCGAGATCGCCTACCGCGCCCTCGTGACGCGTGTCCCCGGTCTCGCCGTGGCCGCCGAGCTCGACGACATCGACTTCAAGGACGACATGTTCGTCTACGGCGTCCGGTCGCTCCCCATCACCTTCGACACCCCGACCGTCGAGGCGTCATGAGCATCGAGATCGATCGCGACGCGTGCGTTGGCGCAGGCCAGTGCGTGCTCGCGGCACCGGATGTGTTCGATCAGACCGACGACGAGGGCATCTCCTATGTCCTCCCCGACGCACCCGTCACGCAGCGGACATCTCAGATCGCCGACGCCGTCGACCGCTGTCCCGCGAGGGCCATCTCGACGACCGTGTGACGCACTTTCGGCTGACGCGCGCGCGGTCGGACGTTGATAGCCTCAGCCGGGTGAATGGCCCTCGCTGTCAGATGTCCGGATCGTCGAGCCGATGCTGATCCGGCTGCTGCGTACCTATCTCGCGACCTACCGTCGTGAACTGCTCGCCGTGGTGGTTCTCCAGCTCGTCGCCACCATCGCGATGCTCTACCTGCCCACGCTCAACGCCGACATCATCGACTCCGGTGTCGCACGCGGCGACACCGACTACATCGTCGACATCGGCATGTGGATGCTCGGCATCTCGCTGGTGCAGGTGTTGTGCAGTATCGCCTCGAGCTATTTCGGTGCGCGTGCGTCGCTCGGTGCGGGCCGCGACATCCGCCGCGACCTCATGGGGCGGGTCAGCACGTTCTCGGCGCGGGAGGTCGGCCAGTTCGGCGCGCCGTCGCTGATCACCCGCACCACCAACGACGTCCAGCAGGTGCAGATGCTCGCGGTGATGGCGTGCACGATCCTCGTCACCGCGCCGATCATGTGCATCGGCGGCATCGTCCTGGGCCTCCACGTCGGCAGCTCGCTGGCCTGGGTGCTCGTCGTCGCCGTCCCCGTCCTCGGCGGCAGCATGGCGCTCATCATCGCCCGCATGATCCCCGGGTTCCGTGCGATGCAGAGCCGCATCGACACCGTCAACCGTGTTCTGCGCGAACAGATCACCGGTATCCGCGTGGTGCGCGCGTTCGTGCGCGAGCCCTACGAGCGCGAGCGGTTCGACCGCGCCAACGACGACCTCACCGACTCGGCGCTGCGCGTGGGCCGCCTCATGGCGCTGATGTTCCCCGTCGTCATGCTCATCACCAACGTCACGATGGTGGCCATCGTGTGGTTCGGCGGCTACAAGATCGCCGACGGGACCGTCGAGATCGGTTCGCTCACCGCGATGATCAGCTACGTCATGCAGATCATGATGGCGGTGATGATGGCGTCGTTCCTCGCGATGATGGCCCCGCGCGCCACGGTCTGCGCCGAACGCATCTCCGAGGTCCTCGACACCGAGACCTCGGTGTCACCGCCGGCGAAGCCCGCGCCGTTCGTCGCCGACCCCGGCACCGTCGAGTTCCGCGGTGCCGAGTTCCGCTATCCCGGCGCCGATGCGCCTGTGCTGTGCGACATCTCGTTCACCGCCACCCCCGGCACCACCACCGCCGTGGTGGGCTCCACCGGCTCGGGCAAGACGACCCTGCTGGGTCTCATCCCGCGGCTGGTCGACACGACCGGCGGCGCGGTGTCGGTCGGCGGGACCGACGTGCGGACGCTCGACCCCGAGGAGTTGCGACGCGTCATCGGGTTGGTGCCGCAGAAGCCCTACCTGTTCTCCGGCACCATCGCGACCAACATGCGCTACGGACGGCCCGACGCCACCGACGACGAGATCTGGGAGGCGTTGACCGTCGCCCAGGCGGCGGACTTCGTGCGGGACATGCCCGATGGGCTCGACACCGCCGTCGCGCAGGGCGGGACGACGGTCTCCGGCGGGCAACGACAACGCCTCGCGATCGCCCGGGCCCTCATCCGGCGACCCAACATCTACCTCTTCGACGACTCGTTCTCCGCGCTCGATCTCGCCACCGACGCCCGCCTGCGCGCGGCGCTGCGGCCGGCGACCACCGAGGCGTGCGTCATCATCGTCGCCCAACGCATCTCGACGATCATCGACGCCGATCAGATCGTCGTCCTCGAGCACGGTCGGGTGGTCGGCGTGGGCCGACACCACGACCTCGTCGACACCTGCCCCACCTACACCGAGATCGTCGAGTCGCAGATGGCGGTGGACGCCCGATGACGCGCCCCGGTGGCGGCGGCCCCGGCATCCCGATGGGCGGGGTGCCGGGGGAGAAGGCGCGCTCGTTCAAGCCGTCGGTGAAGCGCCTCGGCGGCAGGCTCGCGACCCGACGGCTGTCGCTGGTGGTGATCTTCGTGGCCGCGGTCGGATCGGTGGTCCTCACCGCGCTGTCGCCGCGGATCCTCGGCCACGCGACGGACATCATCTTCTCGGGCGTGATCGGGAAGTCGTTGCCCGACGGTCTATCCAAGGCCCAGGCCGTGGCGGGTCTGCGCGAGCGCGGCGACGGGACCTTCGCCGACATGGTGTCGTCGATGAACGTCACGCCGGGCACCGGAGTCGACTTCGGTGCGCTCGGGTCGACGCTCACGCTCGTGCTGGTGCTCTACGTCGCCTCGGCGCTGCTGGCGTGGTTGATGAGCCTGCTGCTCAACGTCACCGTGCAGTCGACGGTGCGCGAACTGCGCACCGAGGTCGAGGACAAGATCCACCGACTGCCGCTGCGCTACTTCGACACCACCCCGCGCGGGGAGCTGCTCAGTCGCGTCACCAACGACATCGACAACGTCTCGCAGTCGTTGCAGCAGACCATCTCCCAGCTGCTGAACTCGCTGCTGATGGTCATCGCGATCCTGGTGATGATGCTCATCATCTCGCCGTTGCTGTCGCTGATCGCGATCGTCACCGTGCCGCTGGCGGTGCTCGCGACCGCGATGGTCGCCAAGCGGTCGAAGCCCCACTTCCTTGCGCAGTGGAAGAGCACCGGCGCGCTCAACGCGCAGGTCGAGGAGGCGTTCACCGGCCACGAGGTCATCAAGGTGTTCGGGCGCGCCCAGGAGGTCGCCGACCGCTTCGACGAGCGCAACGAATCGCTCTACGCGTCGAGCTGGCGAGCACAGTTCATCTCCGGGATCATCATGCCCACCATCATGTTCCTGGGGAACCTCAACTACGTGGCGATCGCGGTGGTCGGCGGTCTGCGGGTGGCGTCGGGAAGCCTGAGTCTCGGTGAGGTGCAGGCGTTCATCCAGTACTCCCGCCAGTTCACCCAGCCGCTCACCCAGATCGGGTCGATGTTCAACCTGATGCAGAGCGGTGTCGCCTCGGCCGAGCGCATCTTCGACATCCTCGACGCCGAGGTCGAGGACGCCGACCCGGTGTCGCCGAAGGTTCCCGTCAGCGACGCGGGAAAGGTCGTGGTGGACGACGTGTCGTTCAGCTATCGCGACGACGCCCCGCTCATCGAGGCCCTGTCGCTGACGGCGCGGCCGGGTCACATGGTCGCCATCGTCGGCCCGACCGGCGCCGGCAAGACCACGGTGGTGAACCTGCTCATGCGGTTCTACGACGTGGATTCGGGCACCATCTCGCTCGACGGGGTCGAGACGCGCGACATGACGCGTGCGGACCTGCGGGAGCGAACGGGCATGGTGCTGCAGGATTCCTGGCTGTTCGGCGGCACGATCCGCGAGAACATCGCCTACGGCGACCCCGATGCCGACGACGCCGCGGTGATGGCCGCCGCACGGGCGGGCCACGTCGACCACTTCGTGTCGATCCTCCCCGACGGCTACGACACCGTGATCGACGAGGAGGGTGGCGGTGTCAGCGCCGGCGAGAAGCAGCTCATCACCATCGCGCGGGCGTTCCTCGCCCAACCGCGACTGCTGATCCTCGACGAGGCCACCAGCTCGGTCGACACCCGCACCGAGCTGCTCATCCAGAAGGCGATGCAGGCGTTGCGTGCCGACCGCACGAGTTTCGTCATCGCGCACCGACTCTCGACGGTCCGCGACGCCGACACCATCCTCGTGATGGAGGGCGGCGAGATCGTCGAGCAGGGCTCGCACGACGAGCTCATCGATGCCCGCGGCGCCTACTTCCGGCTCTACAACAGCCAGTTCGCCGGGACGGTCACCGCCGACACCGACGGCTGAGGCTCAGGCCTTGACGGGCGGGGCGGCGCAGAGGGAGATGACGGCGGTGCCCGCGGTGCGCAGGCCGTCGTCGACGAGCACGCGGAACTCGTCGTTCTGCACGAACGGCAGATCCGAGGTGTAGACGAAGCTGCCGTCGGCCTCGATGCGGACCGAGCCGTGGCGCGGACCACCGGCGACGGTGTAGACCCGCCCGATGCCGTCGTCGGGGCCCACGATCGCGCCCGGCACCGACCGGGTGAGCACGGTGACGGCGTCGGCGGTCGCCGCGTAGACGCGGGTGCCGTCGGGACTGCACACGAGGTGGCGGGGGAACTCGCCGGTGGGTGCCGCGGCGACCACCGTTCCGGTGCGCAGATCGACCGCCGAGACGGCGTCGCCGAATGATGTTGCGACGTAGACGGTGTGCCCGTCGGGTGCGGCGGCGACGCCGGTGTGGAAGCCCCCGAGATCGATGGCCGACTGGACGATGAGGGTGCGGGTGTCGACGGTGAGGAGGGTGCGCGCGCTCGCCGAGATGAGATGCAGCCGTGTGTCGTCCGCGCCGAGGGTCATGTCGAGGACGAAGCCGTCGGCACGGATCGCGCCGACCCTACGCGGTGCGCCCGTCGCCGCGTCGTGCAGCGCGAGGACATGGACGACGGCGTCGGAACCCGATTCGTCGAGCACGTAGACGCGCCGGTCGTCGGCACTGGTCAGCAGGGAGCGGATCCGGCCCAGTCCGTCGACGCGCCCGAGCTCGCGGCCGGACACATCGAGGATGCGCAGGGATCCGTCGGCGCCGGCGACGATGAGCGTCGCGTCGGAAGCCATCGCGATCGCCACCGGGGACGCGACGCGGATGGCTCCGGTCACCGTCGCCGAGGCGGTGTCGACGACGGCGATCGTGTCGTCATCGGTGAGGGTGACGAACAGGCGCGTGCCGGTCGGGTCGACACACAGCGCCGCCGGGACGCCCGCGAGATCGACCACCGCGATGACGCTCGATGAGGCGGTGTCGATGACCGTCAGGGTCGATGCTTCCGAGCTGATGACGTACAGGCGGGTGCCGGTGGCGTCGAGGGCCGTGGTCCGCGGGGTCGCGCCCAGGTCGATCGACGCGCTGCCGGTCGCGTTCGCGGTGAACCGTACCGGCGTGCGCGTGGGGTCCGCGGACACGATCGGGGTGATCGCGAGGGTGTGACGTCGGCCCGCGTCGTCGGACACGACGACGCGGAAGCGGTCGGCGATCGGGCCGGCCGTGCGGCTCATGCGGTGCACCGCCGTTCCCGGCAGATAGTCGAAGGATCCATCGGCGCGCACGGTCACCCGACCGTGCTGCGGTGCCGATTCCAGGATGTGACGACAGGTGGTGTCGCCGGCGTCCGTCCCTCCGGTCTCGACGACCGAGGCGCGACCGACGATCCGTCGGACGCCGGTGTCGCCGACGGGTGATGTCGGGGTGTGGAACACGCGTCGCCGCAGTGAGGTCTTCCACCGCGGTGTCGCCGGTACGGGTGCGGTCGGGACGGCCGGGACTCCGGGATGGAGCCGCGGCGCGACGGGGTCGAGGTGGGTCGGCAGATGTGCCGGGCCGCCACGGGCTCGCGGCGCGGTCGCCGTCGGTCCGTCGATCCCGCTCTCGTCCCGTGCACCGTCGAGCGACGCGACCCGTCTCTGGATCACGCCCGTCTCGATCGGACCGTTCTCGTCCACCCCGTGCATGTCGCGCCCCCGCTGGTTCGTATCAGATGTTCATCGTCTCGACCTCGCGCGTTGCCTTCCCCGCCGCCACGAGATCACCTGTGTGATGCCGACACCCATAGTGCTCCCGAAGCGCGAAAAAAGTGCAAAAACCGCAGTTCACAGATGGTTGAGTCGCGATTTGCGGACGTGGATCGGGCCGGGCGCTCGCCTCGGCAGGGTCGGCGTCGGGACATCGGCATATCGTCGTCGGATGGACACCGGGGCTCCGATCACGATTCGCCTGATCGGCGTCGTGTCGGTCGGGGTCGTGTCGGCGGTCCACGGCGAACGCGTCGTCGATCCGCGCGTGGTCGGTGGACCGCGGTGTGTCGAGATCCTGGCCTACCTCGCCCTGCACCGTCAGCGTGAGGTGAGCACCACCGAACTGGCCGACCTCATCTGGCCCGACGGGCGGCCCCGATCGTGGACCTCGGCACTGCGGGGACTCATCTCGAAGGTCCGCGACGCGGTCGAGGCCGCCGGCATCGCGGGCGAGTGCGTGCGGTCGCGCGGCGGCAACGTCCGGCTGCTGCTCCCCGACACCGCCACCGTCGACCTCGAGACGGCGCGGGCGAACTGTCGGCCGGCGATCCCCGACGCCCGGGGCGAGATCGATCACCGGGCGGTGGCCGAACGAGCACGTGCGGCGTTGGCGGTGTTGTCCGACGAGGCGCTCGTCGGTGTGACGGGGGACTGGGCCGACCCGATTCGCGCCGAATGCGTGACCCTGCGGTTGCGCGCCCTCGACCTCGACGCCGGATCGTCGCTGGAGACAGGCGAATACGAGCAGGCCGTGGCATCGGCCGAGGCGCTGCTCGCCGCCGATCCCCTGCGCGAGGTCGGCTACCGGATGGCCATGCGTGCCTACGCCGCGCTCGGCGACCGCGCCCAGGCCCTGTCGGTCGCGGCACGGTGTCGTCGGGTGCTCGCCGACACCCTCGGCGTCAGCCCCTCCGCCGACACCGACGCCGTCTTCACGGGCCTCCTGCGTGACGACGCGGCGACCCACATCTCGGCGACTGTCGACGTCGCCGACGAGCCGGTGCCCGTCGGCTGGTCGACCTATCCGTGGCTGCACATCGTCGGTCGCGGTGAGCAGCTGCGCGAACTCGACACCGCGATCGAGGCCGCCGTCGGTGGGCACGGGCGGTTCGTCGTGGTGTCCGGCGAGAGCGGCACGGGCAAGACGACGGTGGTGACCGAGGCCGCGCGCCGGGCGCGCGCGGCCGGTGTCGAGGTCGTCGTCGGTCGGTGCAGCGAGAACGCCGCCACCCCGTACGAACCCTTCGTCGAGGCGGTCACCCACGAGATCGACCGCCGCGACACCGCCGACACCCGCGCGTGGCTGACCCGCCACGGCGCCGACATCCTGCGGCTGACGCCCCGTGCGGCGCGACGCTTCGGAGACCTCGCGCCGGCGTCGGTGTCCGACGACCGGCCGCTGGTGATGGAGGCGGTGGCGACGTGGCTCACCGGTGATCCCGGCACGGTCACGATGTTGGTCATCGACGACCTGCAGTGGGCGTCGGCGGCGACGTTGGCGGTGCTGCGCTACGTCGTCGGGGCGTCCGCGCGGTCGAATCTGTGTGTGGTGGCCACGGTCCGTGACGATTTCGCCCCGCACCACGAACTCCTCGCGACGATGCACGCCGCCGAGTCGGCGGGCCGCCTGCACCGCATCCCGCTGGGGTTGCTCACGCCGACCGACGTGAAGGAACTCGTCGAGCTCGCGGGTTTCGACATCGACGCCGACGCGTTGCACCAGCGCTCCAACGGGTTGCCCATGTTCATCGCGTCGCTGATGGCTGCGCACTGGCGGATGCCCGAGGAGGCCCTGCCCTCCTCGGTCGCCGATGCCGTTGCCCAGCTCGAACGACGCCTGTCCGACGCCACCGCCGGGTTGCTGCACCTGTGCGCGGTGATCGGGATGTCGGTGTCGCGCAGCGTGCTCCGGCAGGCCGCCCGCTCGTTCGATCCCGACGCCTTCGACGACGACACCCGGTTCGCCGAGGCGATCGACGAGTTGATGCTGCGGCGTTTCCTGCTGTCCGACGACGACTCCGACGACGCCATGCGACTGCGACACCCGCTCGTGCGGGAGACGCTGTACGCGACCACCGCCGGCGCGGTCCGCGCGCGCATGCACTCGTCGGTGGCGCGCGCACTCGAGGCGATCGGTGCGTCGGTCGACACCGACGACTTCGTGCGGCTGGCCTATCACTTCAGTCGCGCACTCGACGCCGATCGGCCTGCCGCGGCGATGTACTCGCGCCGCGCGGGGGAGAGCGCCCATCGCGTCGCCGCCTACGAGGACGCGATCGAGTACTTCGGCGACGCGCTGGAGCGGATGGTCCCGCGGGGCGACTCGGTGGCCCGCTGTGAAGTGCTGATCGCCCGGGGTCGGTCGATGCGCCGGATCCGCGATCCGCAGGCCCGCCCGACCCTGTTCGAGGCGGCGGCGATGGCGCGTCGCCTCGGTGAACTCGACCTGCAGATCGCCGCGACGCTGGCGAATGCGCTCGAGGGCATCCTGTTCGTCCAGATCCAGGGCATCGACCACGAGCGGGTCGACAGTCTTGGTGAGGCGCTCGCGGCGCAGGAGGCCGCCGGTGTCGCCGACGACGCCGACACGGCCCGTCTGCTGTCGCAGTTGGTGATCGAACTCGGGTGGGAGAACGACTGGGAGGCGCGCCGCGGATTCGCGTTGCGCGCGTTGGCCGCCGCCCGCGCCACCGGCGACCGCGACGCACTCGCCGCGGTCATGCTCTCGGTGCTGATCGGTCTGCGGGTGCCCGAATGCGCCGATCTGCGTGAGCTGGCGCGGACCGAGCTGTCGGACCTGATGTCGCTCGCCACCCGTCGTGTCCGTGACCCCGCGGTGGCGATCTGGTCGTCACGCGCGGAGGTCGAGCACGGCGATCCCGATGTCGCGCTGCGGATCCTGGACCGGATCACCGAGGCCCAGACATCACGCAACCCGGAGCTGGCGGCGCTGGTGCAGTACGGGCTCGTCGGCATCGACGTCACCGTCGGCCGTCTCGCGCAGGCCGAGGAACGGATCGCGATGCTCAACGCCTTGCCCACCGCGCCCGGCGATCACGGCAAGTGGGGGCGGCTGCAACTGTCGCTGCTGGCGGTGAACTCCCTGCGGGGTGATTTCTCCGCCCAGGTCGCCGAACGCGACACGTTCGCCGAGCTCGCGCGCGTGGTGCCGATGTTCCGACCGATCCTGGCACTCGCCCTCGACGACATCGGACACACCGACGTTGAGGGTGCGGCGGCCTTGCGGGCCGAGGCCGTCGAGGTGATGGAGTACTACACCGCCGAACGCGTCGCCGAGATCCCGACGTCGGTGCTGTCGTCGCTGTACCTCGCGGCGCTCGCCCGCGCCGCGGCGGTGACGCGCAACCTCGAGGCGTGCCGTGCGGTGTACGCGCGACTGCTGCCGTTCGCCGATCAGACGGTCATGGTGTGGGCGGCGGTGTTCGGTGTGGTGCACCACCATCTGGCGCACCTCGCCGTCACCCTCGGCGACCACACATGTGCGGCCGTGCATCTCGCCGACGCGCGTCGCGAGCATCGACGTCGCGGCTACGTGGCGTGGGAGATCGAGACCGAGCACCTCGCCCTGATGCTCGCGGCCGAGACCGGCGCCGGCGTCGAGCCGGGGGAGCTGCAGGCGGTGTCGGCGCGTGCCGAACGCATCGGGGCGACCGCGATCGTGCGTCGTGTCGCCCTGCTCGCCGACGCGCTCGGCGTCTGACGATCGAGCACGCGTCCGTCGGTGCTCAGTGGACGCCGACGACCACCACGTCGGCATCGACGGGAGCATTGCGTCGGTAGAGATCGGTGATCCGGACCGCGAAACGATCGTCGGTCACGAACGGACCGTCGGCGGTGTAGACGAACGAACCGTCCTCGCACACCGACACCGTGCCGTGGCGAGGGGCGCGCGACAGCTCGTGGTGGACACCGGAGTCGAGCAGGCCGCCGAGCACGGTGCCCGTCACCGTCCGCGACAGCACCGTCACGCCGTCGGCCCCCGCGCAGTAGAGGGTGTCGCCGTCGGGTGCGACGACCACACATCGGGGCCGTGCGCCGGCGCGCACCGTCACCGCACCGGTGCGCTCGCCATCGATGTCGATCACGGTGACGGTCTCGTCGAGGGCGTTGACGATCACCACCGATCGCTGATCGGCGGCGAACGCCGGGGCACCGTGTCCCGGTGCGATCGCGACGATGTTCCGCGTCATGAGGGTCGCGGCGTCGAGGACGACGAGCCGGTCGCCGTTCCCGCGGTGATCGGAGCCGACGTCGAGGAGCGCGAGGCGGCGACCGTCGGCCGACATGGCGACACCGCCGATCACGCCGCGCGCACTGAAGCGGTGGGTCGGTAGCGGCGCGTGCATCGGCGACTCGATGAGCTGCACGGTGCACGCCGCACCGTCGTGGGCGATCACGTACAGCCGGGAGTCGTCGGGCGAGAGCAGGACATCGCGCACCGCCCCGAGCTCGTCGAGGTTCACGAGGGTGCGGGTCGTCGCGGTGTCGATCACCTCGATCTCCCCCCCGCCGGTCGCGACGACGAGACGCGACCCGTCCGACGACACCGCGAGCCGGATGGGGTCGTCGATCCACAGCGAATCGAGGATCTCGCCGGAGCGCGAGTCGACCACGTCGACGCAATTGCTCCCGGCGATCGCGGCGTACAACCGCGGCCGGAGGGGATCGACGACGATGGCGGCGGCCGGACCGGTGAGGTCGAACGTCTCCACCACGCGACACGACATCGCGTCGACGACCATCGCGACGGCGGCGTCGGGCGAGATCGCAAACAGCCGTTCGCGGTCGGGACTCGACACGAGGGCGCACGGGGTGTGCGGCAGGGGGATCGTCGCGCTCGAGGTGTTCGCGCTGGTCGCCACCTCTGACGCAGGCGACCCGGTGCCGACGGGGACCACCACGGCGATACGGCGTGCGGTGCCGCTGCGTTCGGTGCCGGTCACCACGAAGGTGTCGTGGGTCGGTCCGCCGGTCGCGGCGGCACGGAGTGCGGCGCGAGTCGGGGCGTAGCGGAACTCCGTTGCACCGATGACGGTCGCCCGGCCGTGACGGGGCAGCACCGTCATCCGGTGTCGCACCGAGACGGGATCGGTGTCGTCGATGTAGAGGTGCCCGCTGATCGCCGCACCGCCCGCGGTCAGCGGGTGGCCGACCCGCAACGCGCGCCCGGCCCACCGTCGCAGCGTGTCGGTCTGCTCATCACGGTCCACAGGTCGGCGGCCACCGACCTCGCTGTCCTGCATCTCCCGCTGGCTCATCCCCACCACCTCGCTCTCGAGGCCCGATGGTCGCGAACGAGTGCAAATATTTTGTAAGAGTCGCAGGTCACACCCATGCCCTCGGGCACTTCAGGCCGCGCGCCTACAGTCGTGTGGACGGCGAACCGTGTCAGGAGACCGGTGGGCACGAACGACGAGGAGTGTGTGGAGCGATGGCGTATCGGTACCTGGGCAACAGCGGCCTGAAGATCTCCGAGATCACCTACGGCAACTGGCTGACCCACGGTTCGCAGGTGGAGAACGACATCGCCGAGAAGTGTGTGCGCGCCGCACTCGACGCCGGCATCACCACCTTCGACACCGCCGACGTCTATGCCAACGGTGCCGCGGAGACGGTGCTCGGTCAGGCGCTGGCCGGGGAGCGTCGCGAGGGGCTGGAGATCTTCACCAAGGTCTACTTCCCGGTGGGCGAACGCGGTCCCAACGACACCGGTCTCTCGCGCAAGCACATCTCCGAGGGCATCGACGCGTCCCTGCGTCGCCTCGGCACCGACTACGTCGACCTCTACCAGGCCCACCGGTACGACCACGAGACGCCGCTCGAGGAGACGATCCAGGCGTTCGCCGACGTCGTCCGGTCGGGCAAGGCCCTCTACATCGGGGTGTCGGAGTGGACCGCAGAGCAGCTGCGGGAAGGCCAGCGGCTCGCCCGCGAGGCCGGCTTCTCGATCATCTCCAACCAGCCGCAGTACTCCGCGCTGTGGCGCGTCATCGAGGAGAAGGTGGTGCCGACGTCGGAGGAGCTCGGCATCTCGCAGATCGTGTGGTCGCCGATCGCCCAGGGCGTGCTCACCGGTAAGTACAAGCCGGGCCAGGCACCGCCGGCCGGGTCGCGCGCCACCGACGACAAAGGTGGCGATCAGATGATCAAGCGCTACCTCGATGACTCGGTGCTGACCGACGTCGCGAAGCTCGAACCGATCGCCGCCGACCTCGGCATCACGATGGCGCAGCTCGCCGTCGCATGGGTGTTGGCCAACGACAACGTCGCCGCGGCCCTCGTCGGCGCCTCGAGGCCCGAGCAGATCAGCGAGAACGTGAAGGCATCCGAGGTCACCCTCGACGCCGATGTGCTCGCGAAGATCGACGAGGCGTTGTCGGGCAGCATCATCCGCGACGCGTCGCTGACCAAGAGCCCCGAGAAGCGCCTCGTCTGACGTCACCGCCGAGGCGGTGTCGGCGGCCGTGGCTACTGTCGATGACATGGCCCTGATACCGACTCCGCCGGCGCCCACGGGCACCGACGACCACAGCGCGACGATCGCCTGGGTCGCCGAGCATCTCGGTGATCTGGCCCGTGAGGACCCGACCGACATCGCCGCCGGCGCGTTCACCGGAGGCCAGACCGCGGCCGACGTCGCGCTGGCGTCGCTCGACATCACCGGCTACGCGCGCGACCGCAACACCGTGCTGCCCGTGGGGCGTCGAGGCGCCAGCCGGATGTCGCCCTACATCCGCCACGGGCTGTTGTCACTGCGCGAGGTGTGGGACGCGGTGTCCGACGCATCGGGCCGCGACAAGAGTAAGTACCGCGACGAACTCCTGTGGCAGGAGTACGCCCGACACCTCTACGCCCGCGTCGGAACCGAGCTGGGGGAGTCGCTGCGGTACGAGCAACCCCGACGCCCGGTGGCGCCGGAGGATCGGCCGTTCGGCGGCGACCCCTGGCCCACCGAGATGAACTGCATGTCGGCGACGCTCGACGAGCTGCACGACGACGGGTGGCTGGTGAACCAGGCCCGCATGTGGATGGCGTCGCAGTGGACGGTGCGGGTCGGGGCGACGTGGCGCGAGGGTGAGGACGAGATGTTCGCCCACCTGCTCGACGGATCGCGCGCGGCCAACCGGCTCGGCTGGCAGTGGACCGTCGGGACCGGCTCGGGCAAGCCCTACGGGTTCAGTCGCTGGCAGGTGCAGAAACGATCGCCGTCGCTGTGCGGCGAGTGCGCGCTGAACGCCGACTGTCCCATCGAGGACTGGCCGCCGAGCGACCACGGTGCACCTCTCGACGGGCCGTATCTCGGTGCCTCCGACATCCCCACCGGACCCACCGAGGTCGACGGTGCGGGCGCCGACCAGGTCTGGTTGACCGCGGAATCGTTGGGACACAACGATCCCGCTCTCGCCGCCGACCCCGACCGGCCCGCGGTGTTCGTGTTCGACGAGCCCCTGCTCCGACGCTTACGGCTGTCCGGGAAGCGGCTGGTCTTCCTGGCGGAATGCCTCGGCGACATCGCCGCCGGCCGCGAGGTGGAGGTGCGCCGCGGTGTCGTCGCCGACGAACTCGACGGCCGCTCGCTGGCCGCCACGTGGGCGCCCGTCCCCGGTTTCGGCCGCATCTCCGCGCAGGTCACGCCGGTGGAGCTGCACCCGTGGACGTGGCTGGTGACGCCGCGGCGGGCGCCGGTCCGGTCGTTCAGCGCGTGGCGCAAGGCGGTCGGCACGCCGCGGTGAATTCGCGCGTCCGGTCGCCGTGGTGGCGATCGGCTCCCTAGTCTCATCGGTATGCGCGCACCGCGGACACCGGCCCCGGCTGGGGTGCGCGCGTGACCGCGGTGATCGCGACCATCAGCCTCAAGGGCGGGGTCGGCAAGACGACCGTGACCGCCGGGGTCGCGGAGTTCCTGGCCGGTGAGTTCGGACGCAGCGTGTTGCTCGTCGATCTCGACTCGCAGATCAACCTGACCACCATGTTCCTCGGCGACGCGCGGTGGCTCGCACTGAACTCCGCCGGGCACACTCTGGCGACCCTGTTCGCCGACGCCGTCGACGGCACCGCCGAGTTCTCGCTCGAGAACACCCGCCAGCGAGGAGTGTCCACGGTCCGTGGGGTCGGCGGCATCGACCTCATCCCGTCGTCGCTCGACCTCATCGAGGTGACCGAGGAGGTCAGCGCGATGCGGGTACGCACCGACGACACCCTGGCCGGGGTGTCGGCGTTACGGGATGCGCTGGCGCCCATCACGAATGACTACGACATCGTCCTCATCGACTGTCCGCCCAACATGGGGCCGATCACCCTCAACGGCCTCGCCCTGGCCGACGCCTACATCATCCCGACCATCCCGGATGTGCTGTCCACCTACGGTATTCCGCAGGTGCAGACCTACATCGGCCGTTTCGGCGACGAGATCGGCCGTCGCCTCGTCGAACTCGGTGTTGTGATCACGAAGTACAAGGCCAACTCCGCGGTCCATCGCGACACGGTGACGCGGCTGCGTCGTGACCCGTCGATCCAGAACGTGCTGCCCGGCTACCTCGGCGAGGCCAATGCGATCGTGGCAGCGGCGGCGTTCGCCGAGTACCCGACCCTGCGCGCGAAATACGGTCGCACCCAGTTCGACCAGTTCCGCGAACTCGCCGGCACCATCCTCATCGAGGCGACCGCCAAGATCCCCGCAGCCACACCCTGACCTGCCCCACCCCACCCCGCCAGTTGGGCACGTAACGACCGCAGTTGGGCAGATACACCCCGCAGTTGGGCACGTAACCTCGTCGGGTGGGCACCACGTCACGATCGACCGCGCAGAATCAGGCCGCCGACCTCGATGCTGCGGACTCGCTACGCCCGCATCTCGATCGATTCGTCAGCGGCGGCGACGTGCAGGCCTACCTCGACGGCAACTCGCTGGGACGCCCGCTGCGGGTGACGGCCGAACGGATGCGCGCCTTCGTCGACGAGGCGTGGGGCACGCGACTCATCCGGGGCTGGGACGAGGGGTGGTTCGATCTGCCGCTGCGACTGGGTGATCGGATCGGCGCGGTCACCCTCGGTGCCGCTGCGGGACAGACCGTTGTCGCGGATTCGACGACCGTCCTGCTGTACAAACTGATCCGCGCGGCCCTGGCGCTGCGACCCGGCCGCACCGACATCGTCGTCGACCGCGGCAACTTCCCCACCGACCGCTACCTCGCCGAGGGCATCGCCGCCGAGACCGGTGCGACACTGCGCTGGATCGACCCGGACCACGACGCCGGGGTCACCGCCGATCTCCTCGCGCCGGTGCTCGGCGATCAGACGGCGTTGGTCCTGGTCAGCCACGTCGCCTACCGCTCGGGGCACCTGCTCGACGCCGCGGCGATCACCGATGCCGCGCACGCCCACGGAGCGTTGGTCCTGCTCGACGTCTGCCACTCCGCCGGGGCCCTGCCGATCCACCTCGACAAGTGGGGCGTCGATCTCGCCGTCGGCTGCACCTACAAGTACCTCAACGGTGGGCCCGGCTCGCCGGCCTTCGCCTACGTCGCGCACCGACACCTCGCCGACGTCACCCAGCCCATCTGGGGATGGATGGGTGCGGAGTCATCATTCGAGATGAGGCAGGGTTACGTTGCCGCCCATGGTGTTCGACGCCTCCTGAGCGGGACACCGCCGATCGTCGCGATGCAGCCGATGATCGACATGCTCGACCTCATCGACGAGGCCGGTGTCGATGCGATCCGCGAGAAGTCGACGGCGCTCACCGGATTCGCGATCGCCCTCGTCGACGAACGTCTTGCCGACCACGGCGTCACCGTCGCGACACCCCGCGACCCCGACCGTCGCGGCGGCCACGTCACCATCGACCACCCCGAGTCGCAACGCATCACGGCGCGACTGTGGGAGCGGGGCATCATCCCGGACTTCCGACGCCCCAGCGGGATCCGACTCGGACTGAGTCCGCTCAGCACCTCGTTCACCGATGTGGCGACCGGCGTCGAGGCGATCGCCGCGGAGCTCGAGAAGCCGGTCTAGTTGTGATGTCCAGGGAGGTTGTCCCGCCTCGCGGCGGTGAGTCGGGCTGACGGAAGAAGGCCCCCGGGTGTGAAGTGGAGCTGTCTAGTTCACCGCTTCACCACCAGGAGGCCTTCGTGTCCCACG
>NZ_JXYP01000003.1 GCF_000964005.1 Williamsia herbipolensis | reverse complement strand
TCTTTTTTTTTTTCACAGGAGAACGCGGCAACGCGTGCCCATCCCTGGTCCGGCGGGCTGGGAGATGTTCACAGGAGACCCCCCCCGCACTCCCCCCGCCCGCCGATGGACCCGAGGTCACGGCGTGGATCGAGTCGGTGCTGACCACCTCCCGCTACCGCCTGCCGCGCCTCGACGACCGCACGCGTCGCATCGATGCCGTTCTGCTGCATCCGGTCTGGGGCACACTGGTGTTCTTCGCGACCATGTTCGCGTTCTTCCAGGTCATCTTCACCGTGGCCGCACCCCTCCAGGATTACGTCCAACAGTTCTTCGACCACCTCGCCGGGCTGGTGCGCGACCATGTCGGGATCGGCTGGTTGGCAAGCTTTCTCGGGGACGCGATGATCGGTGGCGTCGGCGGCGTGCTGGTGTTCCTACCGCAGATCGCGCTGCTGTTCATCCTCATCGCCCTGCTGGAGGGCGTCGGGTACATGGCGCGCGCCGCGTTCCTGATGGACAAGATCATGTCGGTCGCGGGACTCGAGGGCCGCGCGTTCGTGGCCCTGCTGTCGTCGCTGGCGTGCGCGATCCCGGGGATCATGGCGACACGCACTCTGCCGTCGACCCGAGATCGCCTGGCCACCATGATGGCTGCGCCGCTGATGACCTGTTCGGCGCGGCTCCCGGTCTACATCCTGCTGACGGGTCTGCTGGTCGATTCCTCCGACCGGGTCGGCCCGTTCGGGGCGCAGGGCGTGGTGATGTTCGCGCTCTACCTCGGCGGCGCCGTGTCGGCGATGGCGACGGCGTGGCTGTTCTCGCGCATCGGTCGCGGTACCGGTCCACTGCTCCCGTTCTACATGGAGATGCCGCCCTATCGGTGGCCGTCGGTGCGCTCGATGTCGTTGTCGGTGTGGGACGCCTGCAAGGGTTTCGTCCGCAAGGTCGGTGTCATCATCCTCGTGACGACCGCGGCCCTGTGGCTGTTGCTCAACCTCCCCACACGGGGCGACAACGACTTCCGGGCGGCCGGGATCGACCCGAACGACGATGCTGCGACGTCCTCCTACGTCATCGAGCACAGCGCGGGCGCCGCCGTCGGCAAGTTCATCGCACCGGTGTTCGCGCCGCTCGGATTCGACTGGCGCATCAACATCGGCATCCTCGCGTCGTTGTCGGCACGCGAGACCTTCGTCGCCACGCTCGGGCAGGTCGGTGCGGCCGAGAATCCCGACGATCCGAGCAATGCGCTGTCAACGATGCGCGTCACCAGCGGCGAGCGGATCGGCGAGCCGCTGTTCACCCCGCCCGTGTTGGCGGCATTGATGGTGTTCTTCCTCTATGCGCTGCAATGCATGTCGACGATCGGCGTGATGCGCCGGGAGTCGGGAACCTGGAAGTGGCCGGCCATCGCGTTCGGGTACATGTTCGTGCTCGCCTGGGTGATGGCGTTCGCCGCACACACCATCGTGGCGGCGGTGACATGACCGTCCCCATCCATGCCGAGGCCGTACCCGGTGCGCCACAGGAGCTTCGCTGGGTCATGCCCGCCGGCACTCTCGGTTTCATCGGCGAGGTGGCGTCGGCGCCGGTGGTGGTGCAGGCGTTCGTCGATGACGGGGTGATCACGCTGCTCTGCGTCGAACCGGATTCCGTACGCATTCGCCTGGACGACAATCACTCCTGGCGTACCGCGGGCGGTGCGATCCGCTCGGCGCTGGGATCGGCCTTGGGTGAGCCGAACGCATGGCGCCCGGTGGATGAGGGCTCGGCCGATGACGTGTTGCGGGCCGCGGTCGACCAGGTTCTCTCCGGCGAGGTGGGTGACTTCATCCGGTCCCACGGCGGCGCCCTGACCGTGGTCGAGGTCGCTTCCGGCGTCGTCACCGTGTCGCTGGGCGGCACGTGCGCCCACTGCCCGGCCTCCGACGTCACCCTCACCGACCGCTTCGAAGAAGCTGTGCGCGAACGATTCCCGGCGCTTGTCGGGGTCCGGGTCGACGCGGCACCGTCGATCGCGATGGGTCGCAGGTTGCTGGGCCTGTTCCCGGTGTCGTCGCGCGGCTAGCGATTCTGTCCACAGTTCTCGTCCATTCCACAGGGCGTCAGCGTTCTCGGGCCATGGTGTCAGTGGGTGCCTGTACGTTCGCATCATGACCACGGGGGTGATGACGCAGCTGGCAGAGGATACTGCTCTGACCGCCGTCGAGCTCGTCGAGGTACTCGCCCATTGCCGTTCGGTCACGGCGTCGGCTGACTATCGAATACTGCAGGCGGCGAGCCTGATCCACGAGGAACGGGAAGAAGACTTCCTCGCCGAGGTGGCCGCGCAGCACAGCGGTGAGGCCACGACGTCCGAGCAGTTCGGCGAGATGTCCGCTGCCGCGCGGGCGAAGCAGGATCCACGGTCGCAGTTCGGACCCGACGGTCTCGAACGTGCCATGGCGGAGGTCGGTGCGGTCCTCAACGTCACCCCGGGCCGGGCGCGCGAGCTCATCGTCGCCGGTTCCGCGCTACGGCATCGACTCCCGTTCACCGGCCATGCTCTGGCCACCGGGCGACTCGACCTCGGGCACTTCCTCATCGCCGTGTCGCGGACGGCGCTGTGTTCCCCCGAGACCATCGCCGATGTCGACGCCCATCTCGCGCAGGCGATCTTCGCCCGGCCCCCGATGGCTCGTGCCCGGTTCACGGTGATGGTCGATGCCGCTGTGGCGCAGTTCGATCCTGACGCACTACTTCGCCGACGCGAGCGCGCCGAGGCTGACAGGAAGGTGTCGGTGCATCCCGACCGGCACGCGCCGGGGCAGGGTCGGCTGTCGGCGTCGTTGCCCATGGCGAGCGCAGCCGAGATCGACGCGCAGCTCGAGGCGATGGCGGCGCAGCCGCACAGCGGGGATCCGCGCACACGTGACCAGCGTCGTGCCGACGCGCTGCTGGCGTTGTCGCGTCACGAGTCCCGGCTCGAGTGCCTCTGCGACGACTGCGCTGCGACAGCGGTCGACGGTCCACAGAAGGCCGTGTCGACGTCGGCACGTCCGACCTTCCACATCGTGGCGAACCTGTCGACAATGCTGGGCCTCGATGATCAGCCGGGGTTCCTCGACGGCCACGGCATCGTCGATGCCGACACGATGCGATCGCTGCTCGCGGACGCCCAGCGCGAGTTCCTGCGTCCCCTGCCACCGGCGCCTGACGCAACCGGATACGTCCCGAGCAGGAAACTGCAGGCGTTGATCCGAGCCGGTGAACTGTGCTGCACCTTTCCCGGCTGCAGCGCGCCGGCGTGGTCCGCCGACATCGACCACACCGACCCGTTCGACCACCGCCATCCGAGCCGCGGTGGCTCGACCGTGCGCGCGAATCTCAAGCCGCTGTGCCGTTTCCACCACCGGATCAAGACCTTCACCGCGTGGCGCGACCACCAGGACGAGATGGGCACGGTGCTCTTCGAGTCACCCACCGGCCACATGTTCCTCGGCAACGCCTACACCGGTACCGATCTGTTCTCCGCACTGCGCTCGCCACCCTCGAGAGCCGATCACCCGGCACGCAGGCACCTCGACGAACTCCGCACCCGACAACGGGACGCACATCGTCGTGCCGTCGAGCGTGCCCGGGACGCCGAACCGCCGCCGTACTGAGGTCGGGCGCAACTCCTATCCGCAGGTGTTGCTCACCGACGTCGCCGCCGCACCCGCACTGCGTTTCGCCACCGCCACCTCGGTCGAGTTCACACCGGCGTCAGCGAGATACTGCGTTGCCACCGTGCGGTATTGCTTCGCGAGGTCGGTCACCGCCGACCGGAGCGCATCGGGTGCTGCCGGGGCGGACTCGAGTGCATCCGTCAGGTTCACCCCCGCCGCGAACAGTGCCAGCCGCGCGTTCGCCGCGGCAGCCGCGACTCCGGATTCGCCTGCCGGCGCTTGCGATCCGGTCTGGATCGACACCGCTTTCAGATTGAGTGCGAACGCATCGCACACCGTGCGGGTGTCAGCGGATCGCTGCGATTCGGAGTAACTCGGCGACGAGTCGTCGGACCCACCCTGCACCAGCGCGATCACCGAGACCACCAGCGCAGCGAGCGCGAGGACCGCCGCCAGAGACGCCACGGCCAGTGGGAGGCGGGTCGAGGTGCCCGGGCGGCCGCTCGCGTTCCTCGTCATGGTGCCGACGTTATCGAACCGGTGGCACCTGGGGACCCGGCCGCCTTGAGGGGTCCGCCGGCCGCACCACCCGTTCCGCCGGAGCCCGGGTTCGCGGAACCGTCAGCCGCGCTCACCGAGCCGCCGCTCCCGCCGCTCCCGCCATTGCCGCTCAGGGTTCCAGTGACTCCCGGACTGCCGTTGCCTCCCGCGCCACCGGTCCCGCCGGTGGCCGCACCCACGCCGGAGTTGGTCGCGCCGCCGCCGGTTCCGCCGGTTCCACCGTTGCCACCGGCGTTCACGGGTGATCCGAAGAGATTGAATCCGGGGGACCCGCCGTTGCCACCGCTGCCGCCGGCACCGCCGGTGGCGTCACCGCCTCCGGTACTGGTCGCAGTTCCGCCGGCTCCGCCCGCACCACCCGCGTAGGTCGTGCGGCCATTGCCACCGGCGCCGCCTTGTCCGCCGACGGCATCGGCGCCCGAGGCGCTGCCACCCGCTCCGCCGGTGCCTCCCGGTGACGGGAGCTCGGCGATCACGTTTCCGTTCTGGCCACTGTCGCCGCCGCGACCACCGGGGCCACCGATCGCCTGTCCGTCCGATGCGGATGACACAGCGTTTCCGCCGGCACCGCCCGCTCCGCCTCCGTTCGCACCCTGATTCGAGTAGCCACCGTTCCCTCCGGCTCCGCCGGCACCGGCCACCGCGGTGCCGTGCGCGGTGGTCACGTCACCACCGCGACCTCCGGATCCGCCTACGACGATCTTCCCGTCGCCGCCGGATCCGCCATCGCCACCGGTGCCGTTCGCGCCGGCCGCACCGATACCCCCGGGAGCACCCGTTCCGGCCAACCCCCCACTGCCGGCCTGTCCACCGACTCCACCGATGCCTCCCGCCGCGCCCCGTCCGCCGTTCCCGCCGTTGGCCGGATTCGCGCTTCCGAAACCGTTCGAATAGGTGACCGTCGCGCCGTTTCCACCGGCGCCACCGTCACCACCACCTCCCCCTGACCCACCATCGCCGCCGGTTCCGCCATCGCCGTTCCGCCCGACGACACCGGCGTTCAGGCCCGTACCCGCGGCACCGCCGGCGCCACCGACGCCTCCGATGCCACCGTTCCCGCCTACCTGTCCATCCGCACCCGCACCGCCGTCCGTCGCCGGCGTGACACCGTTGAAGGGCCCGCTGATGACCGCATCGGAGCCGCGAGAACCATCCGCTCCCGTGGCCCCGGCGAATCCGGCTCCGCCGGAACCACCGTTCCCACCCGACCCGCCGTTGCCGCCGTTGCCGCGGACACCCGCCGCCCCACCGGTGCCGCCGGTCCCCGCGGCACCTGCCGCCCCGCCGTGACCGCCCGAACCACCCGCGAGACCCGCGCCGCCCGCACCACCATTGACCATGGTCGATGTGCCCGCGGTACCGCTGCCGCCGTTCACACCTGCAGCGCCGTTACCGCCGGCCGCGCCATTGCCACCGGCGCCGTTGACGCCGTTCGACCCGTTGGTCGAGCCGACGCCTCCGACTCCGGCGTCACCGCCTGCTCCGCCGGCGCCACCGTTCTGCGCCGCTCCGTTGTTCACACCGGTCACACCATCGGCACCCGCGACACCGTTTCCGCCGCGTCCGCCGCTGCCGCCGTCCCCGCCGTTGCCCTGTGAACCCTGCACGCCTGCAGCGCCATTCGCACCTCCGGTCCCGCCGCTGCCGGCGAGGCCCGCGGAACCGGCAGCACCCCCGGCGCCGCCTGCTCCGCCATTGCCGCCGGCCTGACCCGCTGCGCCGGAGCCACCCGGTGTCGTCGCGTTCGTCCCGTTCGCGCCGTCGACCCCGTTCGAGCCCGCACCACCTCGACCACCGTTCCCGGCGTCGCCTCCGGTTCCGTTCACGCCCGCCGCGCCGATGACGGAACCGGCGCCACCAGCGCCGGCGTCCCCGCCCTTGCCGCCATTGCCGCCGGCCTGGCCGGTTCCACCCACGTTCCCGTTGGCGCCGGCGCCGGCCGCAAGGCCGCCCACGTTGCCGACTCCGCCATCGGCACCTGCGCCACCACGGCCGCCGTTGCCACCCGCGCCGCCGAAGCCCTGCGCACCGTCGGCACCGTCCGTGCCCGCCGTGCCACCCGTACCGCCGGTTCCGGCCGCGCCTCCGACACCCGCGGCTCCACCGACACCGCCTGCCCCGCCGGCTCCACCGTTCTGACCATCCCCGCCGTTGCCGCCCGCGCCTGTCGCCGCCGTGCCTGCCGCACCATCGGCACCGGTGCCACCGTCACCTCCGCGGCCGCCGGACCCACCCGCACCGCCGTCACCGTTCGCGCCTGACAGGCCGGCCGCGCCGATGAGTCCTGCGGCGCCCCCTGCTCCCGCATCGCCGCCACGGCCGCCCGCGCCACCGGCCGTTCCCGCGCCGCCATCACCGCCCGCGGCACCCGACACGGCTCCGCCGGAACCGTTTCCGCCGACCGCACCCGCACCACCCGCTCCGCCGAGACCGCCGGCACCGCCCACACCACCGTTGCCGAACAGCAGACCGCCGCGACCACCGACACCACCTGGGCCACCTGCGCCACCGACCGAGCCCGTGGTCCCGACCGCCCCGGCAGCGCCCGCGCCGCCGCTCCCACCGACCCCGATGAACCCGGCGTTCCCGCCCGCGCCACCGACACCACCGGCCACGGTCGCCGCTCCGCCGGCACCACCGTTGCCGAAGAAGCCGGCGTTGCCGCCGGAGCCACCGTTCGCGCCGCGACCGCCGTTGCCGAACAACAGACCCCCGTTGCCGCCGTTGCACGCCGCCGCAACACAATCCGCCGGCGCGTCCGTACCGTCGCCGATGAACACGCGGATCAACATGCCCAGACCGGCGAGCGGATCGGTCCCCGGAGCGGGCACGAACGCGTATGCCGTCGACGACGTGCCGGCTGCGGTCCGCAACGGGGTCCACGTCGTCTCGGGCGTGAACACACTGAACCGCGACACCGACGCCTGCGACACCGGACCCGAACCGCCGGTGGCGGTCGATGGGACGAAGAGCGTGACCGGTGACGAACCGGTTCCCGTCAGCGGCGGCACCGAGGAGGTACTGCCGCTCGAGGTCGACACCGGCACCTGTTCGGGGACCACCACCGACGAGCCCGCCGGCAACGACGACAACATCTGCAGGGTCTTGCTCGTGAGCACCACGCCTTCGAGGTGCACGCGGCTCGGTCCGCTCTCGGTCGAGGCGCCGACATCCGTCGCGGCATTCATCGAGGCCGGAGCCGAGCCGACTCCCGCACCCATCAGCACCGCGGCGGCGGCCGTGGTGACCACCGCGCCGGCTGCCGCGCCCGTCAGAACCGCTCTACCTGCAGACTTCGACACACGCGACGCCCTGTGAACACCCACGACAACTCCCTCGAATCTCGACGCACCCGCTTTCGCGGCAGCCTAGATTCGCACTGCAATTTTTCTGCACATCGTTAGACGTCGGAACGACTTACGCGGCCCTCGGCGGATCGGGCCACTCGGGCAGCAGCGGTTCGATCAGAGCCATCTCGGCGCGCGTGACCCAGGAGGGGTTGCTCGCCTGCGGCAGACGCAGGATCTCCATACCGGCGACGCCGGGTATCTCGCCGAGGTCGGTCGCCCGGACGCGCTCGGCATCGGCGAGCAGTCTGATGTCGGTGTGGGCCAGCCACGACGGCTCGTCGGAGTCGTTCTCCGGGTCGATCTCACTCGGACCGGTGATCCATCCCAGCCCGGCGATACCGCGCGGACGCGGTCCGTGTGGGGGACCGCTGACCCAGAGCAGCGCGCGCTGGCCCGCGGCCATCACGTCCTTGCGGTAGTTGGCCGCGACGCAGCGGGTGGTGAGTCGTCCACCCTGTGACGCGATCTCGACCACGGAATCCCACCGCGCACCGTTGACGGTGAACACCCACGCGCCCAACGAGGATTCGGCGACCTTGCGTGCAGCCATGCCCCACGATGGCACGCCCCCGAACGCGAACCGGCCGCACCCGGGTGTCGGGTGCGGCCGGTGAGCGGACGAGCCGCTACTTCGCGGGGAAGGTTCTCACTTGGCGAGGAAGTCGAGCAGCACCTTGTTGACCTCTTCGTGGTGGGTCCACAGCAGACCGTGCGGCGCGCCCTCGATCTCGACGTACTCCGCGTCGGGCAGCGCCTTGGTGAACTCGCGGCCCGTGGAGTCGATGGGGAGGATGTTGTCGGCGGTGCCGTGCACGATGAGCGACGGCACGTCGATCTTCGGGATGTCCTCGCGGAAGTCGGTCAGCCAGGTCGGCTGCGCCGCCACCGATGCCCACGCCGAGGCGTTGTAGGCCAGCTGCTTGTTCGCGGCGAGGGCCTCTTCGCTGAGGCGGTTGCCGAGGTAGTCGTCGGTGTTGAAGAAGTTCGTGAAGAAGTCGGTGAAGAACGCGTAGCGATCGGACTTCACCGCGTCGGCGAGGCCGTCGAACACGTCCTGGGGGACGCCGGCCGGGTTGTCGTCGGTCTGGAGCAGGTACGGCTCCAACGAACCGAGGAACACCGCCTTGGCGACGCGGGACGAGCCGTATTTCCCGAGGTAACGACCCACCTCGCCTGTGCCCATCGAGAACCCGACCAGGACAACCTGATTCAGCTCGAGCTGATCGAGAACGGCCTTGAGGTCGGCGGCGTAGGTGTCGTAGTCGTGACCGATGGTCGGCTTGCTCGACTTGCCGAACCCGCGGCGGTCGTAGGTGATGACGCGGTAGCCGGCGTCGAGGAGGGCGGTGGTCTGCTTCTCCCACGACGACCCGTCGAGGGGATAACCGTGGATGAGCACGACGGGCTGCCCGGTGCCGTGGTCTTCGTAGTAGAGCTCGATCGGTGCGGAGTTCTCGGTGCCTGTGGTGGTGATCTGACCCATGACGTGTCTCCTGGACGAGTTGTGGCTCGGTCGGCGAGAGAACGATCATTCTCTCGTGTTCCCAACGGTACAGAACGATCGTTCTCTGGGCAAGTACACTGACCCCATGGACACCAGAACCGCCATCGTCGAGGCCGCCGACCGGCTGTTCTACGAGCGCGGGATCCAGCAGGTGAGCATGGACGAACTGCGCGAGTCGGCCGGCGTCTCCCTCAAGCGTCTCTACGCAGACTTCCCCGGCAAGGACGCGATCGTGCTGGCGGTCCTCGAGCACCGTCACGCCATGTGGGTGTCGGGCCTCGACCGTGTCGCGGCCCCGCTCGCCTCGCCCCGCGACAAACTGCTCGCGGTGTTCGACTTCCTCGCCGAGTGGTTCGTCACCGACGACTTCCGAGGCTGCGCGTTCATCAACGCGTTCGGCGAACTCGGCGGGTCGTCACCCGAGGTCGCCGCGGCGGCGCGCGCCCACAAGGAGAGTTTCCAGATCTACGTCGACGACCTGGTCGAGAAGGCCGGCGCCACGCCGGCCCTGGCCCGCCAGCTGGTCCTGCTCGCCGAGGGCGCGCAGACGACCTCGGCGATCGTCGCCGACCCCACCGCGGCACGGCACGCACGTGACGCCGCCGAGGTGCTGATCTCCGCCGCGATCGGTGCCCCCGCCTGATGTTCGACGCGAGCACGGAATGGACGGCGGCGCAGCAGCGCGTCATCGACCTCGTCGAGCGGGCTCCCGCGGCGGCCGTCGCCTCGTCGGTTCCCGCCTGTCCCGACTGGACGGTACGGGATCTGTTGTCGCACATGGTCGGTATCGGCGCCGACGTCGTCGCGGGTCACGAGCCCGACGACCACAACGAGGCCTGGACCGCCGCGCAGGTCGAGGCCCGACGCGACAGGAGCGTCACCGAGCTGGTCACCGAGTGGCGCGGCATCACCGACGCGATGGTCACTCACATCCGGTTGTCGGGCGACCGGCCCGTCAACGACATCGTCATCCACGAGCAGGATCTGCGCGGTGCACTGGGTGCCCACGGTGCCACCGACACCCCTGCGGCACAGCATGTCCGGGACCGATTTGCACAGCGACTCGCCGGACGGGTCGCCGAGCTCCCGCCTCTCGAACTGCGCGGGCAGCGCTGGACGTGGCGATCGGCCGAGGGTGATCCCGCCGCGGTCATCGCCGCCACCGACGCCGACCTCGCCCGTGCCCTGGTGAGCCGCCGGTCAGCGGCGCAGCTGCGCTCGTGGACCGTCGCCGGCGACATCGAGCCCTACCTCGAGGGATTCGCGATCCTCGGCGATCTGCCGTCGACCGACCTGCACGAATAGACGAGCGACCCGCGATCCGTCAGCCCTGTTCGGCCGCCCAGTCCGCCACGCGGCGTTCGCTCTCCTCCGGACTGAGATCGACGACGCGCGTCATCACCGACCACCGCACGCCGAACGGGTCGAGCACCGACGCGAACCGATCACCGGAGACGAACGTCATCGGCTGCTCCCGCACCGTGGCGCCGGCAGCGACGGCACGCGTCACCGTGTCGTCGACATCGGGGACGTAGACGGCGAGGGAGTAGACGGCCGGGGCGCCCGGGGTGGGCGCGGCGAGGTCGTACGTCGCGCTCGGCTCACCCAGTTGCAGGCGCCCCTCGGGGAACTGCAGTTCGGCGTGGGCGACGGCCCCGTCGATCTCCGTGACACCGCCGACCGACGCGCCGAACACGCTTCGGTAGAACCCGATCGCATCGCGGGCCGGGCTCACCACGATGAACGGGGTGAGCGACGAGTAGACGTGCGGGCGACCGTCGGTGGTGTGGTCTCCGGTGGCGGCGGTGGTGTCCTCGGTGCGTGTCATGCCATCCATCGTCGCCGCCCGGGGCTGGCAGGTCTTGTACGTTTGCGACAGACTTGTCCGACCATGGGGCCGCCGGAGATCCACCACGCGATCGCGTCCCGGGGCCACCTGAACCCGGGCGCGCCCGGTGTGGTGTTCGACCGCTTCGAGCTCGGCCTCCCCGAACTGGTGCGCAACATCTGGGTGGTGCGGTGGGACATCGAAGCGCCACTGACGCAACGAGTCCTCAACTATCCCGCGCTCAACGTCGTGGTCGAGGCCGGGCCGCAGGTCGACGGCCCGCACCACACCGGCCTCTACGGGCCGCAACCGCGTGTCACCGAGCGCACGCTGACCGGCGGCGGCTGGGCGGCCGGTGTGTTGTTCCGGCCGGCCGCCACCCCCCTGCTGACCGATCTCGCCGACGCCGGACTACTCGGTGCGGACATCGCTTTCCATGACGCACCGTCGACGCGCATCGCCGCCGCGATGACCGGCGAGGGCGACGACCTGAGCGCTGTGCTCCGGGAGTGGCTCGCCCCGCTTGCCCAACGCGTCGACGACGCCGGCCGACTGGCCACCTCGGCCGCGGTGATCGCCGAGGAACGCACCGACATCACCACCGCCGCCGCGCTCGCCGACGCCGTGCACGCATCGGCGCGGACGGTCGAGCGGGTGGTGCGTCGACACACCGGCTTCACCCCGAAACAGCTCATCGAATGTCGACGGATGCAGAACGCGGCCACACGGCTGTTCACCGATCCCGATACCGACCTGGCCACGCTCGCAGCCGATCTGGGTTTCACCGACCACGCCCACTTCTCACGCCGCTACCGCGGGATCATCGGCGAGACACCCGGACGGACCCGCACCGCAGGCCGCGAGGCGCGCGGCTGAGGTCTACAGGTCGCCGGTCACGAACTGGGCGACCCCATTGCCGAACGACCAGTCGGACTGGGTGTTCTCGACGACCGACACGATGAGATCGGTTCCGGCCAGACCGCATTCGGCACCCAGCCGGTCGGCCAACGCGCGGTAGGTGGCCTGCTTCTGGTCGCTGTCGCGGCCCTGTTGCACGATCTGGATGAGCACGATGTCGTCGGTGCGCTCGAACCCCAGACCCGTGTCCTCGGCGATGATGTGGCCCGGCTTGTGCTCGGTGATCAGCTGATAGCGATCCCGGGGCGGGGCGGCGAAGTGCTCGAGCAACACCTCCTGCACGGTGTCGGCCAGCACGCGGACCTGTTCGGGGGTACGGCGGTTCTCGATCAGGTGGATGTGTACGAGTGGCACGGTCGGGATCTCCTCAGGTGGGCGTCGACGACCTCAACCCGCCCGTGCCCGGCACTATTCCGCCTGCACCTCGGCCTGCGCCGACGCCTCGACGGCCCCCGACCAGGCGACGGTGACGGCACCGACCACGGCGGCGATGAAACCCAGCACGGCGAGCCAGGCGAGACCGTTCACCGTCTCGTCGCCGAGGAAGATCACGCCGATCACACCCGGCACCACGGTCTCGCCGACGACCAGTGCAGCGGTCGCACCGTTGACCGAACCCAGTTGCAGCGCAACGGTGTGCAGGTAGAAACCGCCACCGCCGGCCAGCGCCAGCGCGTACAGCGCGGGATCGGCGAACAGCGTCGACAGGGAGAACGGGTCGAGCCCGTCGAGCACGCGCACCGAGATGGCCACGGCACCGAACAGCGCACCGGCGGACAGGCCGGCCGCGATCGCCGCCCGCGAACCCAACCACCGCACGAGTGCGACCGACACGACGACGAGCGCCGCGGTCGCGCCGAGCAACACCCAGTGGAACAGCATCGACTCGGTCTGGCGGGGATTCTCTTTCGCCGACACCCCCAACGCGCACAGTGCCAGCAGCACCACGGCGATCGCGACCCAGTCACGGGTGTGCAGGCGGATCTTCAGCACGAAGATGCCGAGGACCGCGGTGATGACGAGGTTGGCGCTGATGATGGTCTGCGAGAGGAACAGCGGTGCCAACCGGGCCGACACGGCACCACCGACGAAGCCCGCCACGTCCATCACGGTCCCGACGATGAAGTAGACCGTGAGCATCGCGAGCACGGTCGATCGCAGTGTGGGAGCGCCGGTCTCGGTCGAGAGCCCGGTCTCGCCCCGGGCCAGTGCGGCGTCGTGACTGCTGCGGGCGCCGTGGGCCTGCAGTACCGACGACACCCCGTAGGCGATCGAGGCGAACAGCGCAGCGAGGACTCCCGCGATCAACATGGGCGCGTGGTCAGCTCGTGGGGCGCAGCACGTCGGTGCCGACCGACGCGGCGAGCGCCTCGGGCAGCCGCACCGTCCCGTCGGGTTGCTGGTGGTTCTCGAGGATCGCGACGATCCACCGCGTGGTGGCCAGGGTGCCGTTGAGGGTCGCGGCGGTCTGCGGCTTGCCGTTCTCATCGCGGTAGCGCACCGAGAGCCGACGGGCCTGGTACGTCGTGCAGTTCGAGGTCGAGGTCAGTTCGCGGTAGGTCCCCTGCGTGGGAACCCATGCCTCGCAGTCGAACTTGCGCGCGGCCGAGGACCCGAGATCGCCTGCAGCGGTGTCGATCACGCGGTAGGGCACGTCGATGGCGGCGAGCATCTCCTTCTGCCACCCCAGGAGCTTCTGGTGCTCGGCCTCGGCATCGGAGGGTTTGCAGTAGACGAAGCCCTCCACCTTGTCGAACTGGTGCACACGGATGATGCCGCGGGTGTCCTTGCCGTAGCTGCCGGCCTCGCGACGGAAGCAACTCGACCATCCGGCATAACGTTTCGGTCCGTCGGAGAGGTCGAGGATCTCGTTCATGTGGTACCCGGCCATGGGTACCTCCGAGGTCCCGACGAGGTACAGGTCGTCGTCGGGGAGGTGGTAGATCTCGGCCGAGTGCGCGCCGAGGAAGCCGGTGCCCTCCATCACCTCGGGGCGCACCAGCACCGGCGGGATCATCATGGTGAACCCGTTGGCGGTCGCCAGGCGCGCAGCGAGCTGCAGCAGGCCGAGCTGGAGCAGCGCGCCCTGCCCGGTGAGGAAGTAGAACCGCGACCCCGACACCTTCGCGCCGCGTTCCATGTCGAGCAGGCCGAGCGACTCGCCGATCTCGAGGTGATCGCGCGGGTTGTCGATCGCCGTCGGCTCGCCGACGTGTTCGAGCACCACGTAGTCGTCCTCGCCGCCGGCGGGCGCCTCGTCGGCGACGACATTGCCGATCGCCCGATGGGTCGCGGTCACGACGGCCTCGGCCTCGGACTGGGCCGCCGAGGCGGCCTTCACCTTCTCGGCGAGTTCCTTGCCGCGGGCCAGTAGCGCAGGCTTCTCCTCGGCGGAGGCCTTGCCGACCGACTTGCCGAGCGTCTTCTGCTCGTTGCGCAGCGCGTCGGCATCGGCGATCGCGGATCGACGCGTGACGTCGGCGTCGAGAAGGGTGTCGACGAGCGCGGGGTCCTCCCCGCGCTTGCGTTGGGAGGTACGCACGAGGTCGGGGTCGTCCCGCAGGATCTTGAGGTCGATCACCTGCAGAACCCTACTGGCTCGCCCTGCGCGGGTCAGTCCCCGATCACCGCCACCGCGCCGCGTAATCCTCGCGACCGAACATCGAGGCGGCATCACGGGCGGTGGGCGTGCCGGCGTCGGGATCGGCGCCCGTGGCGGCGAGGGTCTCGACGACGTCGTCGTGCCCCTTGAACACCGCACCTGCGAGCGGGGTCTGGTTCTTGTCGTTGGGGCGATCGACCTCGGCACCGAGACCGACGAGGGCGGCGACCGTCGCGGCGTGCCCGTGGTAGGCGGCCAACATCACCAGCGTGTCGCCGGTGCCGGTCGTGAGGTTCACGGGCACACCGGCCCGCACGTACTCGACCAGCGACGCGGTGTGACCGCCCCGCGCCATGTCGAACAGCCGGCCGGCCAGCTCGGCCATGTCGGAGTCGTAGTGCTGGTCAGGGGTCGGTTCGTCGGGTATCGGCATCGAGGTCCACGGTATCGGCCGGACGCCGCCCCGCGACAGGCATGATGGACGGCGATGTCTGCGCCCACCGAACCCCCCACACCCGACGACTCCCCGTCCGACGACACCTCGCCCGATCCCGTCGACGAGAAGGGGTCGGCCGCGGACGCTGCGCCGGACGACGATCTCGAGGCCGACAACGAGACCGCGGTGCATGAGGAGTCCGAGGCCGACGACGCTCGCGAACCCGAGGACGCGGCCCCCGTCGCAGCGGCGGCAGGACGAACCCGGTGGCTCACCGCGCACCCGATGCGCACCGTGCTCGGCGCCGTCGTGCTCGGCGCGCTGGCGGCAGCGGCGATCGTCGCGGCGATCGGTGGGTTCTCCGACGCCGGGTCGATCGACCAGACCGCGATCGGCGCCGAGGCCCGCGGGCCGCAGGCCAACGCGTTCAACCGGTCGACCCCGGGCACGTGTCTCACCTGGCCGCAGAACGATCCGAGCCGCCCGTCGGCCATCGGCTGCGGCGGATCGCACTACTTCGAGGTCGCCGGGGTCGTCGACCTCACGGCCGCCGCGGGGAATCGGTTCGGCGACACCGCGCCGTGGCCGAGCCGGGAGCAGTTCGTGGCGCTGCGCGAGCAGTACTGCCCGAACGAGGTGAACTCCTACCTCAACGGTCGATTCGATCCCAACGGCCGCTTCTCGGTCGGGATGCTGTACCCCTCGCAGCGCCAGTGGAACGACGGCGAACGCACCCTGCGCTGCGGCATCCAGGCCGCAGATTCCACGGGTCGACTGCAGCCGTTCCTGGGTCGTGTCGCCGACCTCGACCAGGCGCCGCAGTGGCCGATCGGTACGTGCATCGGCATCAACCAGCAATCGCGCCAGCCCACCGACCCGGTGAACTGCGCCGAGCAGCACGCGTTCCAGGTGACCGGGCTCGTCGGGTTGGCCGAGCAGTTCGGTGCCCCCGGTGCGGGGAAGCCGTGGCCCGACATCGCGACCCAGAACCGATTCCTCTCCGGTGTCTGCCCGAAGATGACAACCGGGTTCTTCGGCACCCAGAAGGCGTTCACCGACACCACGCTCAACGTGCAGTGGTCCACGATCAGCCAGGTCAGCTGGTTGTCGGGCAGTCGCACCGCGGTCTGCTACGTCGGTCTGCCCGACCGCGGTGGCTTCGCCACCCTCGTCGGCGACGGCAAGCCCAACCTGCTCATCAACGGCAAGGTGCCGGTGCCGCCACCGGTGGAGCCGCCCGGGCGCCTCAACCCGACGCCGGTACCGCTGCCGTCGGGCATCGCACCCAACCCCACCGAGGTCCCGGCCCCCGAGGGCTGACCGCCATGTACCTCTCTGTCGCAGACGGATCCGCGCGATGACGGTCGAGATGTCGGACCGGGAGTTCGAGGAGCTGGTGTCGGACGCGCTCGACACCATTCCCACCGAACTCACCGAGGCCATGAGCAACGTGGTCGTGCTCGTCGAGGCGCACCATCCCGAGGAGCCCGATCTGCTGGGTCTCTACGAGGGCATCGCGCTGACCCACCGCGACACCACCTACGGCGGCGCACTGCCCGACACCATCACGATCTATCGCGAACCGCTGCTCGCGATGTGCACCGACCGCGACGAGGTGGTCAACGAGGTCGCGATCACCGTCGTACATGAGATCGCGCACCACTTCGGCATCGACGACGCCTGGCTGCACGCCCACGGATGGGGCTGACTCAGCCCATCGGGTCGACGGTGACAGCCGCGGACGGGCGAGCCGGGTCGACACCTCCCCAGTGCACGCACGTCCACGCGTCGTCGCGCCAGGCGAGTTCGATCGACCCGGTGTTGGGCAGACCGTTCTCGAGCGCGAACTCTGGATCGACACCCGAGAGGTGGGCGGCGACCAGTCGGATCGCGGCCCCGTGGCTCACCACGTAGACATCGCCGGGCGCATCGGCGTGGGCGTCGCGCAGCGACTCGATCACCGGGACGTAGCGGCCCAGCAGGTCGTCGAGGCTCTCGCTGTTGCCGACCCGCCGATCGGTGTGACCGGCGAACCAGTCGGCGATCAGATCACGGAAGGCGCGTACCGACTCGTCGTCGTTGCGGTCCTCGAGGTCGCCGACCTGCACCTCGTGAAGGTTCTCGATTGCCCGGGCCTCGATCCCCCACACCGTCCCGATGAGGTCGGCGGTCTCGCGCGCGCGACGGGCGATCGAGCTGTACAGCGCGACCGGTGTGACGTCGGGGCGTTCGAGGCCGAACCGAACCGCCTGGCGCGCACCGAAATCGGTGAGCCCTGCGCCCGGGGGTCGTGTGTCGAGGCGCGCCATCACGTTCGATGTCGTCTGCCCGTGCCGCACGAGGTGCAACGTCGCCATCAGTGCTCACCCCGGCGCAACGCCTCGACCCAGCGCAGCGAGTCGGAGTGGTCGGGTGAGGCCGCGCCGGTCGCGCGCTCGGCGGCCCACGAACCGAGGAACGTGACCTTCTCGGCGAAGGCGTGCAGTCCCGCCAGCGCGTGTCCCATCAGAGGGTCGTCGATGTGACCGGAGGCGTCGAGGAAGAAGTGATAGCCCGACGAATGGCGTCGGGGGCGCGACTCGATGCGCATCAGATCGATGTCCCGCGTGGCGAATTCGCTCATCGCGCGCACGAGGGAGCCCGGCACGTCCGGCAGGTTCAGGATCACCGCCGTCCGATCACGTCCCGTGCGCGCCGGGACCGGCGCCGGGCGTCCGATCAACACGAACCGTGTCGTGGCGTCGGCCGCGTCGGCGACATCCTCGGCGAGCGCGACGAGACCGTGATTGCCGGCGGCGAGGGCCGTCGTCAGCGCGGCATCGGCGCGGCCGGCCGCGACATCGGCAGCGGCGGCGGCGTTCGACGAGGACGGGACGACCGTCGCCGAGGGGAACAGCCGCCGCAGGCTCTCGCGCGTCTGACCTTCGGCGACGGGATAGGCCGCGATGGTCTGCACGTCGTCGCGGCCACGTCCGGGGGCCGCGGCGACGGTGAAGGCGATGTCGAGGACGGTCTCGGCGAGGATCTGCACGCCGTCGCCGGCGGCGAGCGCGTCCATGGTCGCGGGCACCGCACCCTCTACCGAGCTCTCCATCGGGACGCAGCCGTACTCGAGGGCACCCGACCGGACCACCCCGACGACGTCACCCGGGCTCGACTGCGCGGAACGTTCGCGGACAGCCCACCCGACGCGGTCCATCAGACGATCGAGGGCCATCTCGGTGAACGTTCCCGCCGGACCGAAATACGCGACCGCGCCGGACGGCTCGGGTAGCAGAGGGCGACGGTCGGACACGCGTCGAGCCTAGTCCACCTGTTGCCCGACTCGGTTCCAGAGTTTAGGTTAGGGTTACCTTAACCACGCTCGTTCAGCTCCCGCCAGAACAGGACCCGCCATGGCAACCACCGTGACCGACCGCCCGACCGACGCCGAGGCGATCCGCACCGCGTGCATGCGCGTGACCGCGGCGATGGTCGCCATCGAGGGCGCCGAACCGTCGCCGGTGACGATGGTGCACCTGTTCGACGGTCAGGCGTTCGTCCTCATCGGGTCCGACACCGACGCCATGGCCGCCACCCGCGCGGGCTCTGACGGCGTCCCCGCGATGGTCGAGGTCACCGACTGCGCACCCATCGAACTCCGCGAACGCGTGCGGTCGCTCATCTGGCTCAACGGCGTGCTGCACCGGGTGCCCGCCGACCTCGAGCGCGACCTCGCCATGGAGATCGCCCTCGAGCACCCCGCCGACGAACTGCTCGACCTCGGTCACGGCTACTCGATGCTGCGTCTGCAGCTGACCGGCGCCGTCATCGCCACATCGACCGGAGCGGCCGCGGTGGCCGCCGACGAGCTGACCCGCGCCACACCCGACCCGTTCTGGCAGTACGAGGCCGAGTGGATCGCCCACCTCGACTCCGACCACTCCGACGTGATCGAGCAGCTCGGCCGTCGCCTCCCGCGGCACCTGCGCAACGGGCGGGTGCGCCCGCTCGGCATCGATCGCTGGGGCATCCGGTTCCGGGTGGAGGGCGAGACCGGTGACCTCGACACCCGCCTGTCGTTCGACCGCCCCGTCACCGACGTGATGGCCCTGTCGCGGGCGATCCGCGCGCTCGCGGGCTGCCCTTACCTCAACAGCATCACCGACTGACACAGGCGGCATCTCTATCGTGGCGAGGTGCCCTCACCCATCCGAACGCTGCTGACGCCGGCGCGCCCCGCCGACATCGCGGTCGTCACCGACCGCACGCAGCGTCGGCTCATCGGCGCCGAGATCAGCATCGTCGTCATCCTCACGTTCGGTCTCTCCGGCGCGTACTCGGCGCTGTCGTTGCTCGAGGCCGAGCTGCGATCGGGCGGGATCGGCAACAGCACGGTCGCCCTCAACCAGTCGACCTCGACGATCGACTACATCGACCTCGCGCGCCAACTACTCGCCGCCACGAGGCTGTTCGCCATCGCCGCGCTCGCGGCCTACCTCATCTACCGCGGCGGCGTGGCACTGCGCCGCGCCGGGATCACCCGCCGCCCGACACGCCGCGACGTCGCCTGGGGCGCAGCGCTCGCCGCCGGGATCGGGCTGCCGGGGCTCGGCCTCTACCTCGTGGCGCGCGCACTGGGCGTCAACGCCCAGGTGCTGCCCAGCGACCTCACCGACACGTGGTGGCGCCTACCGATCCTGGTGATCTCGGCCGTCGGCAACGCCGGGGCCGAGGAGGTGCTGGTGGTCGCCTACCTGATCACCCGGCTGCGCCAACTCGGATGGGGCGAGAACCGATCGCTGCTGGCGTCGGCGCTGCTGCGTGGCAGCTACCACCTCTACCAGGGCTTCGGCGGCGGACTCGGCAACGTCGTCATGGGTCTGGTCTACGGCCGGTTCTTCCAGCTGACGTCGCGCACGTGGCCGCTGGTGATCGGCCACGCCCTCATCGACACCGTCGCGTTCGTCGGATACGCACTCCTTCGGGACCATCTCAGTTGGCTGCAGTGACCGCATCCACCCGCCTCGCCTCCGTACAGTCGTGGCTGTGAGCGACCAGGAGGGGCCCTTCATCCGTCGGCCCCGCGACCCGGGCGGGCCCCGACGCGGTGACGGCGGTGGTGACCGACGCCCGCCCCGCGCCTGGTCGGAGACACCGAACCAGCCCGCACCTCCACGCTCGGGCGCGCCACGACCGGGTCCCGCGCGAGGTGTCGACGGCTATGCGCCCCCACAGAAGCCCGAACCGTTCCGCGACGCGCCCCCGCGCCGCGGCGGCCCACCCCCTCCGCCGCCGCGCGGTCGCACACCGGCCGACGCCCAGGGCTTCCGACGCGATCCGAGACTCGAACGTCCGGGCCCACCCGGGCCCCCTCGCTCAGCGCGACCCGAGCGCCCCGTCGGCCCGCCGCCGCGACCGCCCCGGCGTCGACGTCTGCGTCGCCCCCGCATCGGTCGCACCCTGCTCGCACTGCTGCTCGTCATCGTGGTGGCGCTGGTGGGCCTCACGTTCTACTACGACTCGAAACTGAATCGCGTCGACGCCCTGAGCGCCTACCCCGATCGCGTCCGTGACACCCCGGGCACCAATTGGCTTCTCGTGGGCTCGGATTCGCGTGCGGGCCTCACCGAACAACAGAAGCGCAACCTCACCACCGGCGATGTCGACGGGGATCTCGGCCGCACCGACACCATGATGCTGGTCCACATCCCCAACAGCGGGAAGGCGATCATCGTCAGCATCCCACGCGACCTCTACGTCACCATCCCCGGTCAGGGCCCGCACAAGATCAACGCGGCGTTCACCTTCGGCGGTCCGAAGCTGCTCGTGCAGACCATCGAGACGTTCACCCGGGTGCACATCGACCACTACGCCGAGATCGGTTTCGGTGGCTTCGACACCCTCGTCGACTCGGTCGGCGGGGTGAACATCTGTCTCGACCAACCACTGCGCGACCCGAAGGCCGGCCTCAACCTGCGGGCCGGCTGCCAGGATCTGAACGGCCGTCAGGCGTTGGGACTGGTGCGCACCCGCGCGTTCCCGAACGCCGACCTCGAACGCGTGGTGAACCAGCGCAAGTTCCTCACCGCGCTGATGTCGAAGGCGGCGAGTTTCTCCACCATCGCCAACCCGTTCCGGCTGTTCCCGTTCGTGAGCGGCACCGTCTCGACGCTCACCGTCGACAACGGTGACCACATCTGGAACCTCGCGATGTTGGGGTGGGCGCTGCGTGGCGGTCCGGTGACGACGACCACACCGACCGGCGGCTCGGAGAGCACCGACGACGGCGACGCGCTGGCCCCCGACGACGACACGTCGACCTTCTTCGACCTGATCGCGAAGGATGCACCCATCCCCCAGAACCTCCTGAGTACCAACACCGGTGCGATCAGCTGAGCGGTGGGAAGTGCGACCTCAGTAAGGGCGAACTTGGGTGACAGGCCAAATCGGACAGCCTAGTCTCGTCGCCATGTCCGTCTCCACGCGCTCAGCAGCGAGCCCCGTATCCGCTTTCCACCAGCTCCTCGCCGAGCAGATCGCCCATGAGTTCGCGGCGTCGCAGCAGTACATCGCGCTCGCCTCGTTCTACGCGAACGAGGATCTCCCGCAGCTGGCCAAGCACTTCTACGGCCAGTCGGTCGAGGAGCGCAACCACGCCATGATGATCATCCAGTACTTCCTCGACCGCGACATGGCCGTCGAGGTTCCCGGGATCGCCGCTCCGCAAAGCCATTTCGGCGATTTCCGCGAGCCGATCAAACTCGCCCTGCACCAGGAACAGACGGTCACCGACCAGATCATCGCGCTGGCCAAGACCGCTCGCGACGAGGGCGACTACCTCGGCGAGCAGTTCATGCAGTGGTTCCTCAAGGAGCAGGTCGAGGAGGTCGCGGTGATGACGACGCTGCAGACCGTCGCCGAGCGCTGCAACGGCAACACCTTCGATCTCGAGAACTTCGTGCAGCGTGAACTCAACGTCGCGGCCGAGGCCGACGCGACCGCGCCCTCGATCGCCGGCGGCGCGATCTGAGCTAGCTGCTCCGCAAGCCCTCCACGATCGCCGCGATCCGGCGATCCCGGGTCTCGTCGCGCTTGGCGTCGGCGACCGCGCGGGCATGCTCCTTGCGACGCGACGGTGCCAACGCGTCGAACGTCGCACGCACGGTGGGGTCGGCGTCGAGGGCCGCGGCCAGTGCCGACGGGATCTCGATCTCGCGCGGACCGTCGTCGAGTTCGATCACGACGTCGACGGTGTCGCCGGCCTCCACCCCCAGCAGGGTCCGCACCGCCTTGTTCAGACCCAGCAGGTTCTCGCCGCCCATCCGTCCGATGCGCCCGGCGATCTCGGTGCCGCCGATCGTGAAGCGCACCGGCGGAGTCTTGGTGCCGCCGAGTGAGGCGACGTCGTCGTCGGTGAGGACGATCGCCGCGGCCGGACCCCGCCTCTGCAGGGTGACCGTGCGCCGCAACGACTTCCCGGTCACCGCAGGGTGACCTGCCGGCCGCGGATGCCGTCGCGCGAGCGACGCTGTTCGCCGGTGAGCTCGCCGGTCTGGGCGAGGGCCTCGGCGAGATCGGCCTCGAAGCGGGCACAGGGGGCCGTCCACTCCTCGTGATGCATCTCGTTGTCGAGGTCGAACACGGGCACCAGCAGACCGTGGGTGCGGAACGAGCCCGCGAACTTCGATCCCTCGCCGAGGGTGAGCCTGCCCGCCGCGTGGAGTCGCGCCAGCGCGGTCATCACGTCGTCCTCGGCCTCGGGCCGCACCCAGCGGATGTGGGCTCGTTCGCCGGCGTCGACCCACCACGGGGCGCCGGAGAGGTCGTCGCCGACGATGCGCGCGGTCGGGAGGATCGACTCCGAGGCCTGCTCGATCATCGCGGCGATGTCCGGCGAGATGTCGGCGGAATCGGCGAACCACCACGAGAAGTCGTCGTGCAGCGTGATGTCGAGGGTGGTCTCGGCGCCCAGGGTGGCCGCGAGATCGGCCTCACCGTCGGTCTCGGAGCCGTCGGTGTCCTGCGGCCGCGGCTCGTAGGGTGCGCCCGCCTCGGCGCGGCTCGCCCAGCGCAGCGCGTGCGCGAGCTCACCGGGGATGTCGGACCCCTCGAACTCGGTCTGCAGGGCCACCAGGCCCTCGACCGAACCGCCCAGATCCCGGGTCAGGGCCTGGACCGCACCGGGCAGGATCGTCGCGAGCGACACCGCGTTGGACCCCGACTCGCCGTGCACGGTGATCGACGCCGTCGCCGACGCGACGAACGCGCGGAGCGCGACGATGTCGCATTCGGCGGCGAGACCCTCGAAGGGCCGGGCCGGCGCGGCCAGGGCCTGCGCCTGCCGCGCCTTGCGTGCGGCGACCCGCTCGGCTCGATCACTGCCGGGACGTCCGGTTCCGCGCTTGCTCTTCTTGGCCATGGGACCAGAATCTATTACCCCGCGCACACGGGGTTCAGCGCCGCCCCGGCTCGAGCCACTCCCGCACCCGGCCGGGGTGGTTGGTGGCGATGAAATCGACACCGATCCGCGCGCAGTGCGTGACGTCGGCGTACTCGTCGACCGTCCAGCAGTAGGTGGCGCGACCCGATGCCGCGGCGCGGTCGACGGCGTCGGGATGATCGCGCAGCGTCACGATCGACGGTCCGATCCCGGTGGCGCCCACGGCGGTCGCCGCGCTGCCGCCCAGGAGCCGCGCTGTCTCGCCCAGGAGGATGGTCGGCAGCATGGGCGCGTTGCGGCGGACACGCCACACCGCGGCCGGGGAGAACGAGATCACCACGGCGCGACTGTGATCGGCAGACGCAGGTGCCGCTACCCCGAACCGGTGCAGCTCGGCCAACAGCAGTTGTTCGACGAGCGCGCCGTAGCGCACCGGGTGCTTGGTCTCGATGAACAGCCGCACCGGGTCGGGCCAGTCGAGGGTGAGGGTGAGCAACTCGGCCAGCGTCAGCACCGATGCCGGCGCCCCGCGCGCATGCCAGCTCCCGAAATCGAGTTCGCGCAGTTGGGCCAGCGTCATCTCGCTGACGACGCCGGTCCCCGACGACGTGCGGTCGACGGTGCGGTCGTGCACGCACACCAGCTGATGGTCGCGTGTCAGCCGCACATCGCACTCGAGCCCTTCGGCACCCTGGGCGAGCGCCAACTCGTACGCGGCGAGGGTGTGCTCGGGGCGATCGGCGGAGGCGCCGCGGTGCGCGACGACGGCCGGACGACGTTGCCTGCGGATCCGCGAGACCTCGGCGAGGTCGTCGGTCATCTGCGCGTCGGGTGGGATGGCCTCGGCGTCGTCGCGATCACGGTCGTCCGGCCCGTGATCACCGGGAAGCGGCATCGGGCCGGTCATGCCGCGAGCCACCGGGTCGACGGTTCGGGTCGCGCGTCGGGGTCGAACGCTCGGACCAGCAGACGCGAGGACACGACCGCGAAGGCCGCGCCGGCGAGGTCGCAGACGACCGTGAGCAGCACCGCGTTCGCACCCCACTGGATGGAATCGGACGCGTAACGGATCACCAGCGTGCCGATCGCCAGCGCCGACAGCGCGGCCCACGCCGCCCACCACAGCCGCAGCACGCGCATCACGCGGTCGGCGGGCAGCGCGTGACCGCACCGCGCGAGTTCGTGGAGGAACACCGCCGGAGCGACGATGTTGACCACCGGGACGAGACAGCCGACGACCAGCTGCCAGGTCGGTCGGGGGTCGAGGCGGTCATGCTCGGCGAAGGCCTCCGCGCGGCGGCGCCGAAGCCACTCGGTGAACGACAGCAGGCTCGCGACGACCATCACGATCGACACCACGCCCAGCGTCCAGGTGATGGCGTACGCCCACCCGGCGGTCGTCGCACCCACGGGTGCGGTGCGGTTGCGGATCAGGAGTGCATAGATCCAGGCCTCGGCGAACGCCGCGACCAGCAGCACCGAACCGGTCGCCTGCAGCAGTGGTGTCAACGATCCGGCGAGGCGCTCTGTGCGCGACGGTCTCGGTTCCTCGGCCGGGGTGACGACGTCGACGAGTCCCCACCGCGGCGGCACCGAGTACCGGGGGGTGGGTCCGAGGCCGACCGGTCGCGGACCGCGAGGAGCGGGACGCGCCTCGGGTGGCCGACGCGCCTCCCAGCGGATGCGCGGGTCGCGCCGCGCGGTCGGCACCGGGCGCGGTCGCGGCGGCGCCGGGGCGGCCGCGGGGCGGGGCGGGATCTGATCGAGGCCGTCGAGGACCATCAACTGCCCGCCGCAGCGAGGACATCCGGAACGACGCGGGTCGTGCGGTGCCTGGATGCGACAGCGGGGGCAGAAATCGATCACGGCAGGCCGATCCGAGAACCCGACCGCCCGTGCGCACCCACGCGTCCCATGGTGGCACGTCGGGCCCGGGCGGCGTTGGCGACCGAATTTGTCCACAGGCTGTGCACAGGCCAGGCGGCGTCTGAGCCGCGCGAAGTCTGCAATCCGGTCTTCAGAACCGCGAACGAAATGGGCTCACTTGCACGAAAAAGGTGACCTGACTCACGCAGTGGTGCATAAAAACGCAAGTTGTCCACAGTTTCCACAACCTCATCCACAACTTGAGGGTCGTCGAGAACGTGCCCGGGCCTGCAGGGGAAGGTCACGCCTGTGGATGAATCCCCGCATCCGTGGACTTGTTCACAGGCCGAAGGCCGACCAGCGCGACCGCTTCTCGGCCGCCGACAGGGCACCGGACACCACCCCGTCGACCATGCCGTCGACAGCGGCTGCGACACCGACCTGGCCACCGGTCAATCGGGCCAGCAGAGGCTTGGGCGGAGTGATGACGTCGACGTCGGCGTCGGGGTACCTCTCGGCGATCACCGACCGCAAGACACCGACCGCGTCGACGAGCCCGACGTCGACGGCCTTGCGTCCGATCCAGACGTCACCGTTGAAGAGGGTCGCGTCGTCGCCCTGGAGCTTGGTGCCGCGACGCTGCCGCACCCAGGCGATGAACGCGGCGTGCAGATCGCCCTGGATACCGGCGAGCCACGCCACGTCCTCCTCCTTCTCCGGCGAGAAGGTGTCGAGACGGGCCTTGTTCGCCCCCGCGGTGTAGATGCGGCGCTCGAGTCCGACGCGGCCGATGAGATCGGTCGCGCCGAAACCCGAGGAGACCACCCCGATCGAGCCGACCATCGACGTCCGGGCGGCGAAGATCTCGTCGGCCGCGCAGGCGATCCAGTAGCCGCCCGAGGCCGCGACGTCCTCGCAGAACGCCAACACACGGACGCCGTTCTCGGAGGCCAGTTGGCGGATCCGTTCGGCGATGTACTCCGACTGGGCGGGCGAACCCCCGGGCGAGTTGATCACCAACACGACCGCCTTCACGCGGTCCCCGGTGAACGCGCGCTTCAGCACGCCCTCGACCCCGTCGGCGGTGATGCCCCCGCGCCCCACACCCACCGATCCGATGTGGCCCTCGAGTCGCACCACCGCGACACGGTCGCCCTGGGGCGGACGCAGACGACGCAGCAACCGGGGCAGACAGCGATCGGTCATGCGCGGGGTCCGCCGGTGCTGTCCATGACAGCCACTCTAGGGGGCATGCTGGAGGGATGGAGACGTGCATTTTCACCGAGCCGCAGCAGGGCGCCACCTACGACGAGCTGCTCGCGGTGGCCACCACCGCCGAGTCGGCCGGCTTCACCGGCTTCTTCCGGTCCGACCACTACCTCGCGATGAACGTCCCCGACGGGGTCGGGCCGAGTGACGCGTGGATCACCCTGGCCGGTATCGCCCGGGAGACCAGCACCATCCGTCTGGGCACCCTGGTCACCTCGGCGACCTTCCGTCTACCCGGGCCGACGGCGATCTCGGTGGCGCAGGTCGACGCGATGTCGGGTGGGCGCATCGAGTTCGGCATCGGCGCGGGCTGGTACGCCGAGGAACACTCGGCCTACGGCATCCCGTTCCCCGCGCTCGGCGAGCGGTTCGACCGACTCGAGGAGTACCTGACGATCGTCACCGGCCTCTGGGCAACCCCGGTGGGCGACCGCTTCACCTTCGACGGCAAGCACTATCAACTCACCGAGTCCCCGGCCCTGCCCAAGCCGACCCAGCAGCCCGGTCCGCCGATCATCATCGGCGGTGCGGGCAAGAAGCGGACCCCTGCGCTGGCCGCGCGCTTCGCCGCGGAGTTCAACACCCCGTTCATGACCGCCGCCGACGCCGCCCCGCTGCACCGTCGCATCGACGAGGCCTGCGCGACGGTCGAACGGTCGGCGCCCATCAGGCACTCGGCGGCGCAGGTGCTGTGTTGTGGCCGCGACGACGCCGAGGTCGCCCGTCGCGCCGACGCGATCGGACGCGACGTCGACGATCTGCGGGCATCCGGACTCGCCGGGACCCCGGCACAGATCGTCGACACCATCGGCGGGTTCGCCGACCTCGGCATCACACGGATGTACCTGCAGACGCTCGATCTCGGCGATCTCGACCACCTCGAACTGGTGGCCGCACAGGTACTCCCCCAGCTGTGAGCCCCCACGTGCCACACTGATCGGCATGTCCGTTGGGCCGACCATCGACGAGTTCCGTTCCGTGATCGACGCGGCGACGCACCGGTTGTCGGCGTCGGCGCGCTCGGCTGGACTCACCGCCCTCGTCCCGCCGTGCCCGGACTGGACGGTCGCCGATCTCGTCGCGCATCAGGGGATGGTGCACCGCTGGGCACAGGCGCAGATCCTGGGCGTCGAGGCGCCGTTCGCGTCGGAGTCCGACGTCCTCGACCGCGTGGCGCCGACCGACCTCACCGACTGGTTCGTCGACGGTGCACGGGAACTCCTCGCGACCCTCACGACGGCCGATCCGGACGTCGAGGCCTGGGTGTTCATGGAGACCGGCCGCACCCCGCTGGAGTTCTGGACCCGCCGTCAGGCGCACGAGACCACCATCCACGCTGTCGATGCCGTTGCCGCCGAACACGGTTCGGTCCCGATGGCCGCGGCGCTGGACGTCGATCCCGTCCTCGCCGCGGACGGTCTCGACGAACTGCTGGTGCGTTTCGCGCCCCGCGGGCGGTCGAAGCTGTACGACGGTGAGCCCGCGACGATCGGCGTCGAGACCACCGACACCGGCCACGCCTGGACGCTGTCGGTGTCGGCGGAGGCGTTGGCCGTCACCGACGGCGCACCGGAGTCGGCGACCGCGTGGTGGCGGGGCACCGCCGGCGCCCTCTACCTCGGGTTGTGGAACCGCGGCGACGAGATCGAGGTGTCCGGCGACCGGACGACCCTCGAGCGGTGGCGCGCGCGGCACCGGGTGCGCTGATGGCGGTGACCTCGGTGCGGTGGTTGTCGGTCGTGCTCGATTTCCCGGCCGACGAGTTCGGTGACGAGGTCACGTTCTGGCGTGCGATCGCGGGCAGCACCGTCTCTCCGCCTCGGGGCGAGAAGCGCCAGTTCGCCTCGCTCGAACCGTTCAACGGCGATCCGCACCTGCTGGTCCAGCGCATCGACCACGGCGTCGGTGGGGTGCACCTGGATCTGGCGGTCGACGACATCGTCGTCTCGGCCGCCGGCGCCCAGGAGATCGGCGCGGCGGTGGTCTCGTGGGCCGACGACTGCATCACCATGACCTCGCCGGCGGGGTTCGTGTTCTGTCTGGTGGTCTGGCGGGGACAGAGCCGCAAGTCGCGTCCCATCCGGTGGCCCGGCGACACCATCAGCATCATCGACCAGGTGTCGATCGACATCCCCTCGCGACGGTTCGATCGTGAGTGCGCGTTCTGGGAGGCGCTGACCGGGTGGGAGGTGATCGGCGGCAGCGGTGGCCGACCCGAGTTCCGTCACCTGGCGCGGCCCGAGCATCTCGCGGTTCGGATCCTGTTGCAGTCGACCAATTCCGGGGCCATCGCCGGTCACGTCGACCTCGCCAGCACCCATCCCGCCGAGGAGGTGGCCCGCCACGAGGACTGGGGCGCGGAGGTCGTCGCCGAGCACGGTGACTGGACCGTGATGGCCGATCCGACGGGGCGGCCCTACTGCATCACCGCCCGCAACCCGCGGACCGGCGAGCTCCCGGGCTGAGCACGTCTCGGCCGCGGCGCTCGGTCAGACCTGCGGCAGGTGGCGGCGGTATCCGCGCACCACGACGGCGGTCGAGGCGAGCAACAGCGCGGCGAGCACCACGAGCAGCGCTGTCGTCGTGAACGGCGGGGTGAGGGCGGCGAGGATCGTGGGCACGACGAAGCCCAGATAGGCGACGGCGTAGAAGATCCCGGTGAGCCGGGCCAGATCGGACGCGGGCGCGATGCGCTGCACCTCGCGCAGGCCCGAGACGAGACCGACACCGAACCCGACCCCGAACACGACTGCCGCCACGAGTCCGACCACCACTTGCGAGGTCTCGACGGCGGCGATCATCACGACGAGACCGACCGTCAGCGTCGCCATCGAGACCACGATGCCGCGGGCACTCGAGGGCGAGTCGATGCGCGTGGCGACGGGCTGGACGAGTGCGCCACTGGTGAGCGCGACGACGCTCAGGAGTGTGGCGTAGGCGAGGCCGAGACCGCCGGTCGCGTCGGCGAGCAGCACCGGCAGGTAGCCGTAGGCGAGTGCGCAGGCCGCGAACAGCCACGGCCCGCACACGAGGACGACTTGCAGGAACCGTCGGTGGCGCATCGACGGCACGGTGAGCCGTGACCGAAGTGGTTGTGCGACAGCGCCTGCGGACACCGTCTCGGGTGGGCGGCGCACCAGCAGGAGGAAGGGGACGGCCACCGCGATGTGGATCAGGTACGGCAAGACCTCGGGCAGCGGACCCCACTGCGCGATGCCACCGGCGACGAGAGCGCCCGAGGCCGAACCGAGGGTGAACGCCAGTGAGGCGCGGCGGGCACCGGCGCCGGCGTCGGCCGTCGGGTCGAATCGCCCCTGACTGAGCTCCTTGAGCCAACTCGTGCCGACGGCCATCGCCGTGCCGACCGACATGCCCGCGAACAGCCGGCCCAGGCAGATCGGCAGCGATCCGAGTTCACCCAGGGCGAGTAGCGCGCTGGCCGCCACCCCGAACCACACCGCACACGACATCGGTCCTCGACGCCCGCCGTGGTCGCTCACCGCGCCCGCGATCACCAGTGCCGGTGCGAGTCCCGCGACGTAGATGCCGAGGAAGAGCGTGACCGTCGCGGACGAGTAGTGCGCGGTGTCGCGGTACAGCAGCAGCATCGGGCTGAACTGGTTCCCCGACCACGCGCACACGAACAACGTGCCGAACACCAGGACCCAGGCCCTCCCGGCCGTGTGCGTCGCGGTGATCGATCGATCAACGGCGGCCACGCGGGTGGGGATCGTCATATCGCTCCCTGGTAGCGCTCGAGGTGCGCGACGAGCGCCGCGGTGAAGCCGTCACGGTCGCCGCCCACGAAACAGTCTGCGAGGGTGCGGTGATCGGCATATGACGCCGCGAGGTTGCCGGGATCGATGCGCAGGTACATCGTGCGCAGTCGTTGCTGCCGCCCACGCAGTTGCTCGTAGAACTGCCGCGCCAACGGATTTCGGGAGGCCTCGATGAGCAGGGCGTGGAAGTCGTCGTCGGCGTCGACGAACGCCGCGACGTCGCCGGCGCCGACCGCCGCCTCCTGCTGACGCAGGTTCTCCTCGATCCGCCCGACGATCTCGGCGTCGGGCCCTCCGGCGGCGAATGTCTGCGCGGCCGAGGCCGATTCGATGCCCTGCCGCATGGCGAGCACGTCGGTCGCCTCCGACGGCGTCATCGGTCGGATGATGGCGCCTTTCCGGGAGACCAGCTCGATCAGCTGCTCGGCGTCGAGACGCAGGAAGGCCTCGTGGACGGGGGTTCGGCTGATACCGAGCTCGGCGCCGATCTTGGCCTCGCTCACCAACTGCCCGCCGGCCAGACCGCCGCTGATGATCTGCGCCTTGGTGTGGGCGTAGGCGCGCTCGGCGGCCACCGGTCCCGCGTTCACGGTCATGCAACGACCGTAACACCTTGCATACAAGGTTGCATGCAAGCCTGTGGCAGGAGGGCCGCGCGACCGCCTACGCTGGCACGATGGCGATCTCCGACGACGATCTCACGCATCTTCGACGCTGCGTCGACCTGGCCGGCGAGGCCCTGGCCGCGGGCGACGAGCCGTTCGGTTCGGTCCTGGTCGACGCCGAGGGCCGGCCGGTCTTCGCCGACCGCAACCGCGTCGGCGGCGGAGACGAGACCCGCCATCCGGAGCTCGCGATCGCGCTCTGGGCGGTGGAGAACCTCGACCCCGTCGACCGCGCCCGGTCGACGGTGTACACCTCCGGTGAGCACTGCCCGATGTGCGCGGCCGCGCATGCGTGGGTCGGGCTGAGACGCATCGTCTACGCGGTGTCGTCGGCGCAGCTCACCGACTGGTTGCAGGAGTGGGGTGTGCCGGCGTCACCGGTGGCGCCGCTCCCGATCGAGACCGTGGCGCCGGGTCTCCCCGTCGAGGGACCCGTCGAGATGTTCGCCGAGGAGATGGCCGCCCTGCACCGCCGCGCCCACGCCTGACATCTCCGGATCTCAGTCGTTCGGCCGTCGGACGAACTCCGACACCGCGTCGACCTCGGCCGCGAGAGCGCGCCGTCGTGACGCGGGGACGTCACGCAGGTACTCGACGGCCACCGTCCCGGCGGCGTCGACGCGCCACGACCCGACCACCCGACCGTCGACCATCGCGAATCCCGGTAGACGACCGTTCGGGGTGGCCATCGCCTTGTAGACGTCCTCGTCGATGACGCGACGGCGATCGGCCTGGGCGACCACGACGTTGTCGAACGGCGCCAGGAGACGCGCCGGCGCGGGCTCATCGGCCGAGGCGATGTCGAGGCCGTCGAGGTCGAACAGCTCCTCGCCGTCGGGCCCGGTCAGCCGATTGAGCTCCCAATCGCGTTCCATCGCCTCGATCGGCTCACGGAGTCGGGTGAGGCCCGACCAACTCTGCACGCCCGCAACGGTCGACGGCCCGAACCCACGCAGGTACAGCCGGATGAGGTCCTTGATCGCCTCGTCCGCGGTGACGGCGGGCTCACCGGGACCGACCCACTCGTCGAACAGCCGGTAGGTGGTGGCGCCACTACCTGCGAACAATCCGCGCGGCGGCACCTGGACGAGCGGCAGCGTGCACCGGGCGATCGTGCACAGGGTTGACGCCGACTCGCCGGGAAAGCGTTCCGCCAGAGCGGCACCGAGCGCTTTCGTCGACATCTCCCTGCCGGTCAACAGTTCGCGAGCATGCCGTGTCACCGCGGCGGGGTCGGCGGCGACGACGTTGCGCAGGTGGTTGGTCCGCAGTTCGGCGTCGAGCGTGGGCTGGGCCAACGGTCGGATCCAACGGGCGTCGGCGGCGTCGATGCAGAAGACCGTGCTGCGCAGCAGCGCCATCCGCACCACCTCACGGTCGAGCATCAACCCGTCGAGCTCGGCGGGATCGAAATCCACCACGCGCGAGAACAACCCGAAGAACGCCGCGCGCGGGTCCTGCGACTGCAGACCCACACACCGGTCGAGCACCTCCACGGCGTCGTCGTCGACGCGCTCGAGCAGGTGCTGACGGGTCAGCACGGTGCGGTTCCACTGCTCGAGCGAGATCCGCTCCGACGACGTCACGGCCGGCTCACCGCTGCTGCCGCGCCGTCGCGATCTCGCCGAACGTCGCGGTCCGGGCGTCCGACCGCGCGCCGTCGGGCCCGATCCGCTTGTCCACCAGGATGACCTGGCCGATGAACTGCTCGACGATGCCCGCCATACGGATCGGCGCGGCGATGATGAGCTGGAACCCGAACTGCTCGAACGCCCGCAGCGACTGGCTGCTGAACGTCTCGTCGGACTTGCTGAACGCCTCGTCGAGCATCAGCGGCGCGAAGCCGGGGCGGTGGTCGTCGGGACTGCTCAGCGAGAAGCTCAGTGCCGCAGCCAGACAGAACGCGACCAGCTTCTCCTGCTCGCCACCGGAGTTGGTCGCGGTGTTGCGGTAGGTGTGCACCGGCGGCGCGTCGTCATCGGCTTCCTGCCCGGCGGCGGGGCGTGCGAGTTCCTTGCCGTAGAAGAAGTAGCTGTTGCGCACGTCGAGGACGTTGTCGCACCAACGCTTGCCCTCGGCGTCGGTCGCGGTCAGCGCGATGATGAGGTTCTTGATCCGGTAGAACTGCCGCGCCAGCACCGCGCCGTCGCCGGCCCGGGCCGCGGGGGCGTCGCGCATCATCGCGTCGACGATGCGGGCGAACTCCGTCGCCTCCTCGGTGGGGTTGTGCTGCACCGCGATCTGCAGATAGGTGCCGGTGTTGAAATCGACCCGCCGGAGCCCGCTGTTCACCTCCGCGATCCCGCGACGGATCCGCTTGTTGGTGTCGCCGATCTCCTTGTAGAGGTTCGACACCGAGTGGGAGATGTCGGTGGTGATGAGCTGCCGGAACCGCTCCTGGGTGGAGGCCAGTCCATGGTCGATGAGTCCGGCGTGGATCGACACGAGATCCTGTGCGCCGGCGATGGTGGGCGTCAGGTTGTTCGCCGCGGCAGGCCATTCACGCACGAACGCCTCGGCGGCGCGGACGATGCGGTTCTCCGCGCTGTCGCGGTCGGCGTTGGCGTCGGCCTGCACCGCCTCGAGGGCGTTGCGCAGATCCGACCGCACCTCGCCGTAGGTCTCGATCGACAGGTGCTTGCCGTTGCCCTCCAACACGGTGCTCAACACACCGGAGAGGTAGTCGCGGTCGTCGTCGCTGATGGCGTCGGCGTCGCTGGACTGCTCGAGTTCGGCGAGCCAGCGGTCCCAGTCCGAACCGATGTGGCGCAGTTGATCGTTGATCGCACCGACCCGCGCGACCGCCTCACGCCAGTCGGCGCGGGCGATGTCGACCTGCTCCTCGAGTTCGGCGAGGTCGACCCGGTTGCCGCGGACGGCCTCGATCCGCTGGTTCAGCTCGTCGGCGTCGCGTCGGGACGACCACCAGTTCAGCTCGGTCCACGAGCCGTAGGCGGCGAGCGCATCGGCCGCCTTGGCGCGTTCCCGGTTGTCCTCCAACAGGTCCCGCATGTCCTGCGATGCCTGCCGTGCGTCGTCGAAACGGGCCTGCAGCCCGACGAGCGATTCTTCGAGCGCGGCGCGCTTGCCGTCGGTGTTGGTGCCGAAGATCCAGTGGGTGCAGTCGTCCACGCGACGGCGATCGTCCTTGCGGTAGCGGTCGCGTCCGGCCTTCACCAGGCCCTGCGGGGTCACCGCGAGCTCATGGCGGTCGAGCTCGACCGGTGTGCCGACACACACGTGCGCGGCCGAGCGGGCCACCACGCCGGTGAGCCACGGCCCGGCCGGGTGCGCGGTGTCCACCGTCATGACCGCGGCCAGTGTTCCCGGTGTCGGGTCGGTCACCGTGGCGTCGGTGTCGAAGGCGCGGAACTCCAGCACACCACCGAGGTTGGTGGCGTTCACGAAGTCCGAGACCCGCCTGCGGTGTTCCTGCGGCACCAGCAACGTCATGCCGAGGCTGCGCAACACGCGTTCGGCGGCACCGGCCCAGGTGTCGCGGTGCTCGGGTGCGACCTCGACGAGTTCCGCGGCGAACGGCAAGTCGTGGGCGGCCACACCGGTTCCGGTCGCGATGGCGTCGCGCTGGGCGAGGGCATCGCGCGGCAGCAGCGAGCGGCGGGCGGTCAGGGTGGTCAGCTCCTCGAGCACCGCCTCGTGCTCTCGACGGGCGTCGGTCTCGGCACTGAACACCGGGTGCGCCCGCGCCGACAGCGACGCCGCGGCCTCCCGGGCGGCACGGCCGATCTGCGGGGCGCGGTCACGGAGTGCGGCGAACTCCTCGTGCGACTCCGGCGTGTTCTCGCCGAGACGCGACACCACCGCCGAATACCGTTCGTAGGCACGGTTGCGGGCGGTCACCTGCGCCTCGAACGACTTCAGTTCCGCCTCCAGCGACGTGAGCTCCCCCTTGTCGACGGTGAGCTGGTCGCGCAGCGAGGTGTGCCGGTCCTCGCGTTCGTCGGCGATGTTCTCCCACGAGGCGACCTCGTTGTCGAGCGCGGTCCGCTGGTCCTCGATCGAGTCGAGTTTGGCCTGCAGCAACGCCACGCGGTGTTCGCGCATGAACGCGCGCATGGGCGGCCCCAGCAGCTCGGCGGCACGTGTCGTGGACTCCTCGGCACCGCAATACGCCTGCCACGCATCGGGTATCGGCCGCAGCACCTTCTCCTGTGCATGCGCCCGCGCCGCGGCCTGATAGGCCTCGTCGAGCTGGGTGAAGTTCTCGATCAACCGCTGCGCCTTGGTGTAGGTGTCGGGGCGGTCGAGCATGTAGGTGCGGATGAAGAGGTTGAGGTCGCCGACGTTCTTCATCGCCTTGGCCTTGCCCATCAACGCGAGCGCCGCCGAGGAACTGCCGATGCCCACCCGACGGCGCAACGCCTCCTGGTAGGCGCTCTGCACGTCGAAGCAGGCGACCTCGGGATGGGAGGCCCGGTACGAGCGGATGTCGAATCCGCCTGCGGCCCAGTCGTTGAGCGACAGCAGGTCGGCGTCACCGGGGTGCAGCTGGTACCACGAGCGCAGCGCGGCCCCGTCGTTCCCGGAGCCGGGGAACCACTTGATGGCCACGGCCGTCGTCACCGAGCCCGCGCCGTTGTCGTAGGTGGCGGCGATCGCCGACCACGTCGCGCCCGACCCGCGCAGGTACTGCACCTGCGACTGGTTGTACTCGTCGTCGTTCTCCGCCCACGCCCCGCGCACGTAGTCGGCCATCGAGCGCGCGGCCCGCTTCGCGCCCTTGGCGGTGAGGTCGGCCGAGGCGTTGAACCCCTGGTCGTAGGTGGGTAGCAGGACCACCGAGTGACCGTCCATCAGGGACGACTTGCCCGATCCCGACGGACCGGTCAGCAGCACACCTCGCTCGTCGATCGGGAAGTCCTTGTAGCCGTGGAAGGTTCCCCAGTTGACGAGCTGGATACGCGTGAGCCGGAACTGTCCGATCGCGATGGTGCGCCGTGCGGTCGTGGCGGTCTGCTCGAGGGTGTCGGTCACTGCTCGTCCTCATCCTCGGTGGTGGCGTCGGGGGCGTTCTCGGTCTCGTCGAGCGACGCCTCGTCGAGTTCGGCCAGATCGGGGCTGGGGTCGTCGCCGGCGAGGACGCGGTAGGCGCGGGTGTAGGACTCGACCTGTTCCGGCGTCAACAGCGCGGCGATCACGCCGTGGATGGCGTAGCGGTCGGTGCCGGGCAGGGCGCGGATGACCTTGCGGTTCTCCAGCACGTTGATCGCGGCGTCGACGCGGCGGATGAATCCGGCCTCGTCGGTGTCGCGGACGGGCTTGTAGGTGAGCATGTGGTCGACCATCTCGGTCCGTTCCACCGTCGCCGACTCGTCGACACTGGTCAGGTACTTCTGGCGCAGGAACAGCGCGAGCACCGACGCGGCCAGGGTGAGCGTCGACGCGCGGAGGATGTTGCGTTGGCGCGGATCGGATTCGGTGACCTGGCGGGTGAACGCATAGCGGTGCTCGGTGTCGATCTCGAGCACGAGGTTGAGCTCCGACAGGCGCGAGCGGATGATCTGCTCGTTCGCCTCGATGGCACGCCAGTTACGGGACTTGCCGCTCACGTGGGCCGCGGCCACGAGTTCCTGCAGGGCGTAACAGACCGGCGCGGGGAGTTCGGAGGTGTCGCCGTCGAAACGGGGTTCGGTGCGGCGCTGACCGATCTCGCCGAGCGGTTCGGTGCCGTCGAAGCTGAAGTGCGACAGGTCGACCGACGGCGAGGCCTCGGCGTCGGGGCTGTCGACGAACAGATCGTCACCGGCCTCGGGGGTGTCGGTCGCGAGATCGTCGTCGGTCGCGTCGTCAGTGGTCACGCTGGGGTCCCCCCGGTCAGGTCGTCGAGCAGGTGCACCGCGGTGTCGGCGGCGGTCACCACGGGTTCGGGCATGGGGGCGGTGAACACGATGGCGGGCACCGTGATCTCCCGGACACCCCGCGCGGTGTGCGCACCGACCGTCATCGCCGACCGTGTCGTGTCGACCGCGCCGTGTCGTTGGGCGAGCGACCACACGCCCACCACATCGCCCACGCGCGGGGAATCGATGCGCGACAACACCTCCGCGAGATCGGCGGCGCCGCTCCTGACCGACGCGTTCACCGCGTCGGTCAGGGCCTGCCAGTCGATGGTCTCGGTGCCGACGAGCGCGGCGGGGTCGATGTCGATCTCGCCGGCCGAGGCCTCGACACCGTCGGGGACCTCGATCACCCCGTCGTGCAGTGAGACCGCACCGATCGAGTGGGTGTCGGCCACGCCCATCGGGACCTCGATGCCCATGTCGCGGCCCGCGCTGACGTGTTCGAAGGCCGCGGCGGCCGCGCGCTGTGCCTCGCCGATCTGCTCCCGCAGCGCCCGATAGTGCAGGAAGTCACCACCTTTGACGAAGGTGTTGATCCGTCGGTACACCTGCCCGCGGATCTCGTCGACGTGCTGCACCTCGTCCCACATGCGGTCGATGAAGCGACCCAGGATGTCGGCCTGATCACGCGGGAGATCGGGGAGGGCGGCGAGGATCGCGTCGATGTGTCGCTCGAGGTCGTCGCGCAAACGGTGGTCGGAGATGAGGGTGTAGAAGGCGTCGAAGGCACTGCCCTCGGCGGACCGGTGGAGTTCGTCGTGCCCGTCGAACATCCGGTTGAGTGCGTCGGCGTAGGCACCGGCCCGCTCGTCGAGGCCGCCGGTGAGCAGCTCGCGGGAGTTCTCCCGCAGCTTCTCGCCGTAGCCGATGATGTCGGCCGGCATCCGTTCGGCGAGCGAGGTGACCATGCGGATGTCGTCGAACACCCGTCGCGCGTCGACGGCGGGGACCGCGCCTGCGGCCAGCTCGGCCCGCCGCGCGGTCAGCTCGGCGATCTTCGCGTCGATGTCGCGGATGTGTTCGCCGGGATCGGGGTTGATGGCGACCGCGATGTTCGACAGTCGACCGATCACCATCTCCATCGCCGTCTGGGTGGCGACCGTACGGTCGTGTCGCACCGACTGCACCTGTGCCAGCGCGGTGGTCGCGCCCCGCGTCAGCTGATAGCGCTCGATGTGTCGATCGGAGTCCAGGGTGCGGGCGACGAACCCGCGGCGCGTCCAGAGGTCGAGGAGCTCCTCGGCGGTCGGGACGGCGACGTCGCGGTCGGTCCAGTGCGACGACAGCGCGGCGATGTCGTGGGCGAGGCCCGCGGCGAGGTGATCGCCGTCGACCTGGCCGTCGCCGAGGCGGGCGGCCATGAGCGCGAGGTGCACCATCGCGCTGCGCGATCGCAGCAACCGCAGGGTGACGTCGGCGTCGGCGCTCTCGGTGAACGCGTCGTGCAGTGCGGCCGCGGAACCCGCGGGGGTGGTGCCGACCGCCATGTCACCGCCTTCACCAGTGTCGAGGAATGTGTCGTCGGCCGAGATCGCCCGACGCCTCCGGCGAGGATAGTGGCCTCGCGCCCTCCCGAGCGCACCCGTCGGCCACGTTGTGGACAGCCTGTGACAGGCGAGATGGGTGAGGTTTCACACGGCCCTTGTGAGCTGTTCCGGGGTTACCGTGACGCATGTCCGCATCGCCGCAGGACCCCGCCACCCCGGCCGCCGGGGCCCCGCGCCGCGTCGTCATCGCCGGGGGCTCCGGCGCGCTCGGTCGCCGCATCTGCGGGGACCTGAGTGCTCGCGGCATCGAGGTCGTGGTGCTGACCCGTTCCCGCGACCCGCAGTGGCCGATCCGGCAGGTCCGGTGGGACGGCGAGACACCCGGCGAGTGGGTTCGCGAGCTCGATCGACCCGCGACCGCCCTGATCAACCTCGCCGGCAAGCTCGTCGACGTCCGGCCCACGGTGGCGAACATCGCCGAACTCACCCGCAGTCGCGTGGTGCCGACACGCGCCCTCGTCGCCGCGGCGGCCGAACTCTCCACGCCGCTCACCCACTGGGTGCAGGCGAGTACCACCGCGATCTGGGGCGACGCCGGCGAGACGTGGTGCACCGAGCAGACCCCGCTGCCCGATCCCGGGCTGCCGCAGATGACCGGTGTCGCCGCCCCGTGGGAGGCCGCCGCACACGGGGCGCGATGCGAGCATCAGACGATCCTGCGGACCTCGATCGTCCTCGACACCGGGGCCCCGGCGCTGAGGACGCTGTCTCGACTCACCCGCGTCGGGTTGGGCGGTCGGGTCGGCTCGGGGCAGCAGTGGTTCAGCTGGATCCACATCGACGACTGGTTGGCGATCGTGCGGGCCGCGCTCGGGCTCACGCCCGGTCTCGGGCTGCCCGACGGCGTGCTGGTCGCCGCCACCGATCAGCCCGTCCGCAACACCGACCTGATGGCCGCGCTGCGCCGACATCTGCACCGACCGCCCGCGCCGCCGACCCCGACGCCGTTGCTGCGTCTGGGGGCCGTGCTGCTGCGCAGCGATCCACTTCTGGGTCTCACCGGGCGCCGCGCACGGTCAGAGGTGCTCGCCGCGAGAGACTTCCGGTTCGCGTTCCCCGACCTCGACGGAGCGCTCACCGACCTGATCGGGTAGGTCCGACGCCGCCGATTTGAGATGTCTCATCGCCGTGCCTATAGTTGCGCCAACGGTCGCTTCGTGTGACCGTTCTCACTCCCTCGACGGCGACAGGAGCTTGGCGGTGGCGACACACACCCAGTCCGATCCCCATCGGTCGGCCGGTAGGCGCCACTCCTCCGCCTGGCACGAGGACACCGTCGACATCCGCGGCCGCTGTGTTGCGATCAGCATCAGCATCGCCGCACTCATCGTCGTCCTGGTGGCGCTCTTCCTCTTCTGATCCGACCCACCCGACCACGCGTCGGACTCGGTATCCCTGCACGTCACGCCGCATTTACCCTGTCGTCGAAACCTGAACCAGGGTTGAGGTGGAATCGTCGGCGACTGTTGCATTCACCCCGGCACTGCGTAAGGCTGGATACGGTAGAAGAACATCGCACGGGTATGGAACCCGAGGAGAGGAACAACGTGTCTGAATACACCTTGCCGGATCTGGACTACGACTACGCGGCACTGGAGCCGCACATCTCCGGCAGGATCATGGAGCTGCATCACAGCAAGCACCACGCCACCTACGTGAAGGGCGCGAACACCGCGCTCGAGAAGGCCGCGGCCGCGCGCGAGGACGGCACCATCGCCGACAAGGTCTTCCAGCTCTCGGCGAACCTGGCCTTCCATCTCGGTGGCCACACCAACCACTCGATCTTCTGGAAGAACCTGTCCCCCAACGGCGGCGACAAGCCCGAAGGTGACCTCGCGGCCGCGATCGACGATCAGTTCGGCGGCTTCGACAAGTTCCAGGCACACTTCACCGCCGCGGCGACCACGCTGCAGGGCAGCGGATGGGCGATCCTCGGCTTCGACACCATCGAGGGCAAGCTGGTCATCCAGCAGCTCACCGATCAGCACGGCAACACCTCGGTCGGCCTCATCCCGATCGTGATGCTCGACATGTGGGAGCACGCCTTCTACCTCGACTACCAGAACGTGAAGCCCGATTACGTCAAGGCGTGGTGGAACGTCGTCAACTGGGCCGACGCCGGCGAGCGTTTCGCCAAGGCGCAGAGCCAGGGCAAGGGACTCATCGTCGGGGCGTGAGCACCCCGGGGTGATCGCCCCCAGCAATACCGAGAAGGGCCATCGACGAGAGTCGGTGGCCCTCCTTGTGTCTCGGTCCTGCAAACATCCTGTAACGCTGCACTGCGCAGTACGCGCCAGCAGTTGTGGCGCCCTTCGCGGTCGGTGATGCTCGTGAGAAGTGACGCTCGGTGGTGGCGTCCGTCTGCGGTAGGAGGCCTCATGAGCGAGGACATCGGTCCGGCGAGGCGGTCCGCCGCGGGCATCCCCATCGGCCTCACCCCGTTCCATCGCGACGGCCGCCTCGGCGGCATGTTGATCTCCGGCCGTTGGCCCGACACCACCCTCGAATGGACCCAGACCCTCGTGGCCTCGGTGCGGATCGCGTGCCGGCCCGGCCTGCTGCAGACCACCACCATCTTCGGGGTGGTCGAGGACCGTCCCGACGAGTGCGAGCCGGGCACGGTGGGGATGATGCTCGCGATGGGCAGCGTCTTCAGCGACGACTTCATCGCGGTGCTCGCCCACGGCCGCGGCGACCGATCCGGCCTGCGTGGGCATCCGCCGGCCCTGGTGATGCTCCATCCGCCGTCGCAGACGCGACCGTCGCTGCCGGAGTGTTCGGAGGTCGCGTCGGGTTGCGTCCTGCTGCCGGGTGTCCCCGAACTGGGCCTCGAACACCGCGCGGGCTGGGCCGAGGCGGAGGCCGACGGAACGGTGGTGACGCTGCGCAACCAGGTCGGGGTCGACCCGAACTCCGACCCCGACACCGCCGTACTGGCGATGTTGCTGGCCGCCTGAACCGTCTCGCACGGGTCGCCGAAACCGCTCGGAAAGGGCCTCCGAACTGCGGTTATGAGGGTTGGGTAACTGTTGCTCGCCCGGCCGGACCCCTCTACCGTCACAGTCATGCTCTCCGCTCTGATGATCAGTTTCGGCGTCATCTTCGTCGCCGAACTCGGCGACAAGTCGCAGCTGATGGCGATGACCTACGCGATCCGCTACCGCTGGTGGGTCGTGCTGCTCGGCATCACCATCGCCACCACCGCCGTCCACCTCGTGTCGGTGGTCGTCGGCCACTACCTGGGGCTGTCGATCCCGTCGGACCTGATCACCATCGTCGGCGGTCTCGCCATGCTCGTCTTCGGGCTGTGGACCGTGCGCGGCGACGAACTCGACGACAACGAGTCGAGCCGCGCCGCCCGGACCGGGGCCTCGGTGATGTTCGCGGTCATGTCGTCGTTCTTCCTCGCCGAACTGGGCGACAAGACGATGCTGGCGACGATCACGCTGTCCACCGACCACAACTGGGTCGGGGTGTGGATCGGTTCGACCGTCGGCATGGTGGCCGCCGACGCGTTGGCGATCATCGTGGGTGCAGCGCTGGGGCGGAAGCTGCCGGAGCGCGCCATCTCCCTCGGTGCGGCCGTGCTGTTCTTCGGTTTCGCGATCTGGTTGCTCACCGAGGGCATCCTCGCCGCTGCCAGCACCACGATCGCCGTCAGCGCCATCAGCGCCGCCGTCGTGATCACCGTCATCGGGATCGGCGTCATCATCGCCACCCGCAGATCGCGGGCCGCCCGCGCTGCGACAGCGGAACCCGTTGTGGCGGAGGCTCCGTCAGGATCGAACGGGGACCACGCGTAAACCGCTGTGCACCGGCTCGTTCGACGGCCGGCTGTCGACGCCGTTCAGTGCCGAAGCCAGATCCGGCGGATCGACCGGTAGGCCCTGCTGCGCGCGGAGGACCTTGATCAGTTCCCCGACGATGAACACCGAGTCGCTCGAGAGGCCCGCGAGGCGGAACGCCGCGACCTGCACGCTCGAGTCGGCCTGGAGGCGCATGAGCTCGATCTGATCCCGGGTACGTTGCGCCGCACGGTCTTCGAGGAAGTAGTGCACGTCGACGCCGAACGCGGCGGCGATGCCCTCGACGGTGCGGAACGACGGCGACTTCGCCTTGCCCGACCGCAGCTGGCTCAGGTAGGACTCGCCGAGGCGGAATCCGCGCTCGGTCGACCGCGCCGCGATCGCCTTCGCGCTGTACGCTCGCCCGTTCGGGCCCGGCACGGTCCGGAACAGTTCCTCGAGCCGCCGGGCGAACAGACCCGCATCCGACGATTCGACCCCGTCGTCCGTCGAGTCGTCGCTCGTCGACACACCATCGTCCGGACGCGATGTGCCCGAAACAGATCCAGACATCTTTCCCCACCCCCACTGAGTTCAGTGAAATCGGTGCGGGACGTCACCAGATGGTTCTCACAATGATCCGCCCCCGCACAACCCTGCCGGTGGCGACCGTTTCCCCCGGTCACCGACATGGTCCCGCACAGGATATACGACAAGGTGGTCAAACGTGGACGTCGCGGCCCCGACGGGCCTCCCGACGATCGTCGACCCGAGGCGGCTAGAGGGCCGACCGGTGCGGGATCGCGTCCTTCGCGGCGGTGTCGATCCACTCCCGGAGCACCTTGGTGGCCCACACGTCGTCCTCGTTGTAGCGCAGGAGTCGTGCCCGCTGCCCCTCCGCGGAGTCGGTGGGATCGGGACCGGCGGGGTCGTCACGCCCCACCGCGACGCGGTACCAGTCCATCGACGCCTCGCCCCCGGCCTCGGGGTCGCGCCACGAGAAGCCCGCCACCGGGGCGATCTTCTTCAGTCCCTTGCCGTGGGGGCACACGAAGTTCGTGCCGACGGCCTCGTAGACATCGACCCACTCCGGGGAACCGATGAACTGCTCGATCTCCCCGATCGCGGGAACGCCGGGACGGCCCGCGAACCGCCGGGCCGAACCCAGCAGCCACCGGTTCTCGGCGGCTTGTGAATAGCAATAGGCGGCGAAGGTGTGACCGGCCTCGTGCGCGGCGGCACGCTCGTCCATCAGCCACGCCCAGAACTCCGCGAACGACCGGGCCTCGTCGTCGGTGGGCAGCGGGTCCCAGGTCACGAACGGGCGGTAGAGCACCTCGCGCGCGGGGTCGGTGCGATCGGTCAGCAGGGTGCCCCACAGGTAGGCGCCGTCCTCGCCGTACGACTCCATGTCGACATCGACCTCCACGTCGGCGCGCGCGACGACGGGCTCCTCGATGCGGCGGATCAGCGGTACCCCGGCCAACCAGGCCCGCGCAGAGGTCACTGCATCGGCGAGGTCGGCCCGACCGGGCCAGTCCGACGGCACCGGACCGTCGAACGCGGCGAGATCGTCGATGGTCAGCACTCCGACGGTCCGCAACGCGTCGACCTGCGATCCGTTGACCACGAGACTCACGTCGCGGGTGGCGGTCAGCTCGGGTTCGCACCGCACCCACCACGGGCACGTGCGGCACTCACCGACGCGGCTCGGCCCGGTCGTCAACTCCCCCGCGGCGATGGCCCCGCGGCGGGTGAGCAGGTCGTCGTAGCCCGCGAGGGTCTCGGTGAGGTCGTGGACGACGATGCAGTCGGCGTCGAGTCCGATCGAACCGCCGAGCCCGGTCGTCGACCCGACGCCGGCGTGGGCGAGCAGTCGGGTCAGGTGCGCCAGGCGCAGCAGGTCACGGCGATGGCGACGAACCGCGCGGGTCGGGTCGGGGGTGGGCGACCACGACCAGAGCGGGCTGGTCACCGGAGGTGCCGCCGGGGTGTCGCCCGAGCCCGGAGCCGCCTTCTTGGCGGGCGGTGCGGGCACGGTGACGCGGTGGTTGACCACGATCACGGGCACGTAGCCGTCGGCGACGCGCACGAGGAGCTCGGATCCCCCGCGGATCCCCGCGTCGGGATCGGCGGGCAGCGACGCGTTCCAGATCCACGCGACGTCGGCGGCGCAGGCCGCCATCGTCGCCGCCACGCGGTCACCACCATTGGAGCCCGCGACGCGCACCACCGCGCCGGGTTGATCGCTGTGCAGCCCCTCGAGCATCTCGGCGACCGTCTCGCGGTGAGCGGTGGCGGCCTCCTTGCGGCGGGTGACCGACGGATCCTCCGCCGACGGTTCGGCGGTGAGTGCGACGACACCCTTCTCCGGCGAGGACTCAGCAGAGGCAAGCGTGTCGGGTACCACGCCCGAGTCCAGCGCGAGGCGATGGTCACAGCCGCTGAGATCACGTGCCGAGAGGAGTCGACGGGCACGTCGCACGGCCACCCTGTCGTCCATCCGCACCCATCCCTTTCGCATGCCCCCGGAGTCACCCGCCGGCTTCCTCGCCCGCGCGAGGGCACCGCCCGTCGGCTGTGCGATGCTGGTGTGGCTGTTCTTCTACCGTAGTGCCGAGACATTTCTTCAACCGGGAGGATCCGATTCATGGGTCTGTTCACCTCGAGACGCAGCACGCGCGCGCAGAGGAAAGCCCAGGCCAAGGCCCTCAAGGCCAAGGCGAAGTTGGAGGCACGCCTCGATTCACGCGGAGTGGACCGGGATCGCAAGGCGCGCAGGCGCCAGGAGGCGAAGCTCACCAAGAAGACGCTGCGCGCCCAGCGCAAGTCCGACAAGGCCGTGGTGAAGGCCATCACCGACACGAACAAGGCGAGCGTGAAGGTGGCCAAGGCGAAGGCCGACGCCGCCGCCGCGGGTACCTCGCTGACCCCGCGCAAGGTCAAGCGCTACCTGTCGATCGCGAAGGTCGCCTCCCCCATCGTGGTGCCGCTGGCCTACCGCGGATCGGTGCTCGCCCGCGAGCAGCTCACCCGCTACCAGGCCGAGCGCGTCGGCGTCCCCGTCGACGAGATCAACCAGTACAGCGGCCACGGTGCCGCACTGTCGGCGCAGATCGCCGGGGCCAACCGGTCGCTGTCGACACTCGCGGGGACGCGTGACAACGACGCGGAGACGAAGACCTTCGTCTCGACGATGCAGTCGCGGCTCACCGACCTGACCGCGGCGACCGAGGCGGCCGAGCACATGCCGGCCCCGCGCCGTCGTGCCGCACACAAGGCGATCTCGACCGAACTGACCGCCATCAACGCCGATCTTCTGGCCCGCCTCGGGGTGCGTCCCTGAGCGGTGATCGCCGCGCCGTGAGCGCTCGTGTCGCCGGCGTCGTGTCGGTCCGGGGGGCCGCGGTCGCGGCGCTGATCCCCGCACTCGCCGTCGCCGCGCACGCGATCGCCTCCGGTTCCGCCCCCGGCCCGCTGGGTGTCGGTGCCGCGCTGCTCGTCGGTGTCGTCGCCGGCATCTTCGCCGGACCGCACTGCGGTCGTCTCGGGCTGCTCCTGGTCCTCTCCGCCGGTCAGGCGGTCGCCCACCTCGCCCTCTCGATGGGGATGTCGCACTCCGGCGCGATGTCCTCGGGTATGGCGTCCCCGCCCGACTCCCCGGGGCATCACCACGTGATGCCGTCCGGCGAGATGATGGGCGGCGCCGGTCACGCGACACACGGTTCCGCCGGCGGCGGATCGTCGATGCTGCTCGATCATCTCGCGGTACTCGCCCACCCCGGGTCGGCCGACGGCCTGCTCATGCTGCTGACGCACCTGGTGGCCATCCCCCTGTGCGTCGTGCTCGTCGCCCTCGCCGGCGCCGTGTCCGGGATGGCGACCGTCGTCGTCGCAGCCCTCACGACACCCATCACCGCACTCGCGCAGAGCGTCTCGACCGTCGTCACGGTCACGCTGCTCGTCATCGCCCGCCGCATCGATCGCGCCGCGGGCGCCGGGACACGCGGCCCTCCGGTCGTCGGCACGTTCGCCTGACACCGCCCACAGGGCATCGCACCGCCTGCCGGCATGAGAGCCGTCGCAGGCGGCACACCCACATCTCTTCTCAGTGAGGATCCATCTCAGTCATGACCATTCATCACATCTCCCGGCCTCGATCTCGCCGGCCCGGATCTCGTTTTCGCGGTCGAGTCCCGGTCGCCCTCGTCGCGACCGTCGCCACCCTCGGTCTGGGTGCGGCGCTCGCACCGGCCGCCGCTTCTGCGCACGTGACCGCCACCTCCCCCGGTCTCGCGCAGGGCGGCTACGGCGTCATCACGTTCAACGTGCCGAACGAGACCGACACGAACACCACCACGACCAGCCTGACCATCACCCTCCCGAACCTGAAATCGGCTCGACCGGAGGCGATCCCGGGATGGCAGGCCGCGGTGACCAAGGACCCCACCACCGACGAGGCCACCTCGGTCACGTGGACCACCACCCCCGGGGCGACCGGTGTGGCGCCCGGGCAGTTCCAGCGGTTCGTGCTCAGCGCCGGTCCGCTGCCCGAGAAGGAGTCGGTCACGTTCCCCGCGGTGCAGACCTATTCCGACGGTGAGCGGGTCGACTGGAACCAGGCCCCCAACGCCGACGGCTCCGAGCCCGAACATCCCGCACCCGAGATCGAGTTGGCGGCGAAGTCCGACGACCACCACGGGTCGGGCACCGCTGCCGGTGCCGAGGAGTGCTCGGACACCGACACCACCGCGCGCTGGCTCGGCGGCGCGGGCCTGGTCGTGGGCGTGATCGGTCTCGCCGCTGCCGGTGTCGCGTTCCGGCGACGGGCATGACCTCGTCCGTCGCGCGGCGGCTCGTCGGGGGCGCGCTCGCCGCGTTCCTCGTCGTGCTGGCGTCGATCGCGTTCGCCGGGCCGGCCTCGGCGCACTCCTCGCTGGTGTCCTCGGACCCGGCGCGCGGTGCGTCGGTGTCGGCGGGCCCGCAACGCGTGACGCTCACCTTCAACGAGGCGCTGCAGGACTCCTACGACACCCTGACCGTGGTGGGACCCGACCAGAACTTCTGGCAGCAGGGTGATGCGCAGGTCGTCGGGCAGCGGATCAGCATCGCTCTGCGCCCACTGGGTCCTGCGGGTGAGTACCGCATCAACTATCGCGTCACCTCGGCCGACGGTCACCCCGTCTCGGGGCAGGTGCCGTTCACGCTGACCACCGCGGGTACCGGTACGCCCGGTCCCTCGGCGGACGGTTCGGATTCCTCCGACGACTCGGGGATCCCGGTGTGGGTCTACGTGGTCGTCGTGGTGGTGGTCGTCGGCGTCGCCACGACGTTCGTGGTGCGACGACGCGCGCGTACCTGACCGACAGTTGTGACAACAGATGCGGTGCGTCGGAACCCGGCGCACCGCATCGTCGGTTGTGAGGGTCACCAAGGACGCGCGCCGCACCCGTCCATTTCGGCATGATGATCACCAACGTGAGGCACCCCCACCCACACCATCGCGTAGCAGGGAGCATTCGACGATGACCGAACCGGCCGCCGGCACCCCCGACGAACCCGAGAAGACGCCGGCGAAGAAGACACCTGCCAAGAAGGCCCCGGCGAAAAAAGCCCCGGCCAAGAAGGTGGCGGCCAAGAAGGCGCCCGCGAAGAAAGCGGCGGCGAAGAAAGCCCCCGCCAAGAAGGCCCCGGCGAAACGCGCGTCGACGTCGCCCGGAAGCCGGACACCGGCCAAGAAAGCGCCGCCGAAGTCATCGCCACACGACACCCCGCCGACCCCACCGGTCGCGACGCCCGAGCAGACACCACCGCCTGCGGTGCCGGCGCCCGCTGTGCCGACGCCCGACGCGGGAGACGAGACCGCTCGCTTCACGCAGCTGCGGCGTACCGCACCGACCGCGCTGTCGACACAGGATCCGATCAACCCCGTGCCGTATGTGGTCGCGGTGGGTGTGGTCGGTGTCGCCGTGGCCCTGCGGCGCCGGCGTCGCCGACGCCGCAGCGGCTGAGCGGGGACGACTCACACGGTCGGGTCAGCGACCGGGCAGGAACCTCAGCAGCTTCATCGAGGTCGGCACCACCTTGAGGAACAGCTTGCGCGGGACACCGCGGATGCCGTCGATGCCGATCACGCGTTGGGTGGCGATGGTTTGCGGCTCGGTGTACTTGAGCAGCCCCTCGGTGCCGTGGCGACGCCCGACACCGGAGACCCCCATGCCGCCCATCGGCGCGGCGGTGGAGCCCCATGCGGCGGCGTATCCCTCGTTCACGTTGACGGTGCCGACGCGCAGCTGAGCGCCGATGTCCCGCGCCTGGCCGGTGCTACCGGCGAAGACGCTGGCGTTGAGGCCGTAATCGGTGTCGTTGGCGAGCTTGATCGCCTCGTCCACCGAGTCGACCTCGTACACCGACACCAGCGGGCCGAAGGTCTCGGTCGCGAAGCACTCCATGTGCTCGTTGACGCCCTTGAGCACGGTCGGGGCGTAGAAGAACGGCCCCAATTCGTCGAGCTTCTTGCCGCCGGCGAGCACGGTGGCGCCCTTCGCGGTCGCGTCCTTGACGTGGGCGTCGATGACGTCGATCTGGGCCTGCGAGGCGAGTGAGCCCATGTCGGCGTCAAAGTCGTAGGCCGGCGCCACCTTCATCGAGGCGACCTTGGCGGCGAACTTGCGGGTGAACTCGTCGGCCACCGGCTTCTCGACGTACAGGCGCTCGATGGAGATGCACAGCTGGCCGGAGTTCGAGTAGCAGGCGCGGGCGGCGCCCTCGACGGCCTTGTCGACGTTGGCGCCCGAGGTCACGATCATCGGGTTCTTGCCGCCGAGTTCGGCGGAGAAGCCGATCAAGCGGCTGCCGGCCTGCTCGGCCAGCGTGGCGCCGGTGGCCGAGGAACCGGTGAACATGAGGTAGTCGGCGGTCTTCACCAGCGCCTGCCCCACGACACCGCCGGGGCCGGGCACCACGGCAAACAGTTCGGGTTCGAGGCCGGCCGCGTAGAGCAGTTCGGCGACCGCGAGCGCGCAGTACGGGGTCTGGCTGTCGGGCTTGATCACCACGCCGTTGCCCGCCATGAGCGCGGCGACGGCGTCCGACGCGGCGAGGGTGACCGGGTAGTTCCACGGCGAGATGACGCCGATGACGCCCTTCGGCTGATAGCGCACCCGCACGTCGGTGGCGCCGGGGATCATGCCCTTGACCTTCTTGGCGGCCAACGTCTTCGGGCCGGTCTTGGCATAGTGCCGCGCGGTGAGCGCGACGTCGATGACCTCTTCCTGTGCGTACGAACGGGCCTTGCCGGTCTCGGCCTGGGCCATGTCCATCAGCTCGGTGCGGCGGTCGAAGACCAGCGCGGCGAAGCGCAGCAGGAGGTCGGCGCGCTCCTTCGGCGACGTCGCGGCCCAGCGGGCCTGCGCGGCCCGGGCACGACGCACGGCCACCTCGAGGTCCTCGGCGGTGCCGATGGGGATGGTGGTCATCTCGGTGCCGGTGTAGGCCTCGAGTACTGACCGCGTGGGTCGGGCGTCGTACTGGTCGATGGCGACCAGTCGACGAAGACGGTCGAAGGTCGCGGTGTCCGGTCTCGCCATCGGGGCTCTTCTCCTCGCAAGCGGTGTGCCGATCTGACACACAATGTTGTCAGTGTAGGCGGTGGCTCGCGTCCCGCCCAGAGCTGATGTGGCTAGACGACGACGATGCCGTCGTCGTCGCTGTGCACGACGTCGCCGACCCGGAACGTGACGCCACCGAAGGCGACGTCGACATCGGCTTCGCCGGCACCGGTCTTGGTGGACTTGCGGGGATTGGTACCCAGCGCCTTGCACCCGAAATCCATCCCGCCGATGACGGCGGAGTCGCGGATCGCGCCGTGCACGATGACGCCGGCCCATCCGTTCGAGCGACCCAACTCGGCGATCAGGTCGCCCACGAGCGCCGTGTGCACCGACGCGCCACCGTCGACGACGAGGACCGCGCCGTCACCGGGCGTCCCCAACACCGATTTGAGCAGCGCGTTGTCCTCGTGGCAGCGCACGGTGCGGACCGGTCCGGAGAACTCACGACGCCCGCCGAACTGGCGGAACTGGGTGTCGCAGCTGCGGACGTCGGCGCCGATCTCGTCGACGAGGTCGGCGGTGGCCTGAAAAGTCGATTCGCTCACGGAGGATCAGCTTAGGTGCGGATCAGCTCACGTGACAGGGCCGGTCACGCGCAGGGCGATGCCACCGGCGGCGACCACGTCGCCGACCACGAGCTGCCGACCCCGTCGCGTCTCGACCTCGCCGTTGACGGTCACCTCACCGTCGGCGATCACCGTCTTCGCCTCCGCGCCGCTCTCGATCAGGTTCGCCAGTTTGAGGAACTGGCCCAGTCGGATCGAGTCGTCGGCGATCTCGACCTCGCCGGACACCTCTGCCATGTCACGCTCCTCGCCGCCGGTCGCCCACACCCGATGACGACACAGGTGTGCAGGTGACACCATGTCACCTGCCCCACTGTGACACCGACACCGTGGGACGCGCGACGTCGAGGGCACACGAGGCCGGAGAGGGGATCGCCTGCGATGACCGTCACCGCTTCCGCCGAGAAGCGTCTCGACCCGGTCGAACGGCGCGATCCGGTCGAGCGTTCTGCGCGGATCCTCGAGCGCATCCGCACCCCGTCGGGCAACGGTGGACGGGCACCGCGGTTCGCGGGCCGCGTCGTCGGCGTGCTGGCCGCCTTCGCCGTCGTCGGCAGTATCTCGGTCACCGTCCGCCACATCGTCGCGGTGCCGCGGGACTGGATCGACACCTACGTCATCTCCGCACCCGACACCAGCTTCGCGTGGGCGTTCGTGCTCGTCCTGCTCTCCGTCGCACTCTCGGCACGCAAGCGCGTCGCGTGGTGGGTGACGGTCGGCTACATCGTGTTGTTCGCCGGCACCAACAGCATCTATCTCGTCCCCGCCGTCGCCCGGGAGTACGAGGTGTCGACGGCCGGTCGGGTGGGTGTCGCGATCGGCCTCGCCATCGACATCGTCGTGCTCGGTTACCTGATCCTGCGGTATCGGCAGTTCTACACACGGGTGCGTCGCGGCGCACTGCTCACCGCGCTCGCGGTGTTGGCAGGCGGGTTGGTGGCCGCGACCCTGGTCGGGTGGGGCCTGGTCGAGGCGTTCCCCCGCGATCTCCAATCCGAGCAGCGCCTGCCCTACGCTTTCAACCGGGTCGTGACCTTCGCGTCGGTCGGCACGCGCACCTTCGACGGCAACCACACCTACACCGTCATCAACTCACTCCTCGGTCTCCTGGGTGCGCTCGCGCTCATCGCCGCCGCCGTCGTGCTGTTCCGCTCGCAGCGGCTCGCGGGGCTGATGACCCCGCCCGACGAGCGTCTGATCCGCGCGCTGATCACCGCCTACAACGACGACGACTCGTTGGCGTACTTCTCCACCCGCCGGGACAAGGCGGTGGTGTTCGCGCCGAACGGCCACGCCGCCATCACCTATCGCGTCGAGGTCGGTGTCGGGCTGGCCTCGGGCGATCCCATCGGCGATCCGCGGTTCTGGCCCGACGCCATCGCCGAGTTCTTCACCCTCTGCGACCGATACGGCTGGCATCCCGCCGCGATGGGCGCCAGTGAACGCGGCGCGACCGCCTACGCCGCGGCGGGGATGACCGCGCTCAACATCGGCGACGAGGCGGTGGTCGACGCCCGCACCTACCGCATCCACGGCCCCGACATGCGCGGTGTGCGACAGGCCGTCACCCGCACCCGTCGCGCCGGTGTCACCGTGCGGATCCGGCACCACGGCGACCTCAGCGAGGACGAGATGGCCGCGGTCATCGACCGCGCCGACCGGTGGCGCGACACCGAGGACGAGCGGGGCTTCGCCATGGCCCTGAGTCGACTCGGTGATCGACACGACGACCGGTGCCTGCTCGTCGAGGCCGTGATCGCCGGTGACGAGACGGATCCGACCGTTGAGGTCGTCGGGATGCTGTCGTTCGTGCCGTGGGGTCGCGCCGGCGCATCCCTCGACCTGATGCGCCGCGACCGCGATGCCGTGAACGGCGTGGTGGAGGCGATGGTGACCGAGTTCGCGCTCCGGGCAGGGGAATTCGGCGTCACCCGCATATCGCTGAACTTCGCGGCGTTCCGGTCGGTGTTCGAACGCGGCGGCGAGATCGGTGCCGGACCGGTGATGAAGGGGGCGCACGGCGTGCTCACCTTCGCCTCCCGGTTCGTCCAGATGGAATCGCTGTACCGCTCCAACGCCAAGTACCTGCCGCAGTGGGCCCCGCGGTTCCTGTGCAGCGAGGACGCGCGGTTCATCCTGCGCGCGGGCATCGCCGCGATCGTCACCGAGGGTTTCGTCACGATGCCCCACATTCGCCGGACCCGGATGGGGTCGCGGCGCCACGTGGGCACGACCCCCGCAATCCCCGCCGGACTCGACATCGACACCGTCATCGACGAGATCCACGCTGCGGCAGAGGCCTCGGTGACGGGACCGCGCAGACCCGAGCAGGTCCGGGTGCGCATGGCCAAGCTCGCCGCTCTCACCGCGACCGGCGTGGACGCCTATCCGGCCGCCCGGCCGCCGAGTCACACCGTGGCCGCCGCGCTGGCCGCCGAGTCGGGTCTGCCGGTCGAGATCGCCGGCCGAATCCTGCGGGCCCGCAATCTCGGTGGCGTGATCTTCGCCGACGTCCGCGATGCGTCGGGGTCGATGCAGGTCCTGTTCGACGCCGGCGAGCACGCGGGAGTCGCCCACCGATTCGCCGAGTTCGTCGATCTCGGCGATCTGGTGTCGGTGCGTGGACGTCGAGGGCGCAGCCGGTCGGGCGAGGAGTCGGTGCTGGCCGACGACTGGACGATGCTCGGCAAATGCCTGCACCCGTTGCCGGACAAGTGGAGTGGCCTCACCGACCCCGAAGCCCGGGTACGGCTACGACACGTCGAGCTCGCCGTCGACCCCTCGGCGGCCGACGCTCTGCGCACGCGGGCCCTGGCCGTGCGGGCCATCCGTGATCACCTCGTCGCCCAGGGCTTCCTCGAGGTGGAGACACCCATCCTGCAGCGGGTGCACGGCGGGGCGAACGCCGAGCCGTTCCGTACGCACATCAACGCCTACGACCTCGACCTCTACCTGCGCATCGCGCCGGAGCTCTACCTGAAGAGACTGTGCGTCGGCGGGATCGAGCGGGTCTTCGAGATCGGTCGCAACTTCCGCAACGAGGGCGTCGACAGCACGCACAATCCCGAGTTCACCAGTCTCGAAGCATATCTCGCGCACGGCGACCACATGACGATGCTGCATCTGACCCGTTCACTGATCCAGGCCGCGGCCATCGCGGCCCACGGTGCGGCCGTCGCCATGCGGCCCGGCCCCGATGGCGCGATGACGGCGGTCGACATCTCCGGCGACTGGCCGATCCGGACGGTGCACGGCGCGGTGTCGGACGCAGTGGGTGCGCCGGTCACCCCGGACACCGATGCGGCTCGGCTGCGCGAGATCTGTGACAGTCTGGCGATACTCCACCGACCCGAGTGGGATGCGGGTCAGCTGGTGCTCGAGCTCTACGAGCACCTCGTCGAGGATCGGACCACCATGCCGACGTTCTACGTCGATTTCCCCACGTCGGTGTCGCCGCTGACGCGCTCGGATCCCGACCGCCCCGAGGTGGCGCAGCGATGGGATCTCGTCGCCTGGGGGGTCGAACTGGGTACGGCCTACAGCGAACTCACCGACCCCGTGGAGCAACGGGCGCGCCTGACCGCACAGTCCGACCGCGCGGCCGGGGGCGACCGTGAGGCCATGGAGGTCGACGAGGACTTCCTCGACGCCCTCGAGTACGCGATGCCGCCGACCGGGGGTCTGGGGATCGGCGTCGACCGCGTGGTGATGCTGCTGACCGGCAAGTCGATCCGCGAGACCCTCGCCTTCCCGTTGGCCAAACCCCGGTGACCGAGGAGCTGCCCGGGCAGCTGATCGACATCGATGGTCGCTCCACACATGTGATCATCGAGGGCTCGGGCCCGCCTGTGGTGTTGCTGGCGGCGTTGGGCAGCAACTGGTTCGATCTCGATCAGCTCGCCTTCGCGCTGTCGCCGTCGTTCACGGTCATCCGTTTCGACCGGCCCGGGTACGGCGCCAGCGAGGCACTCCCCCGCGACACGTGGCCCACGTTGGTCGGCGAGGTCGGCAGGATCTCGAGCGTCCTCGACGCCCTCGCGATCGACGAACCCGTGCTGATCGCCGCGCACTCGATGTCGTCGATGTACGCCGAGGCGTTCGCCCGCGAACACCCCGATCGCACGGCCGGTGTGCTCATGATCGACGGCACGTTCGTGATGTTCCCGTGGCGCGTGCTGCCGACTGCTCTGCGCGTGCGCAACTGTCACCGCGCCGTGGCCGTGGCCGACCTCCTGCGACTGCCGCAGCTGCTCGGCGCCGCGGCGCACGATTCGGTCTTCCCCACCCCTCCGACCGGTTACACGGCGGCGCAACGGTTCTGGGTCCGTCAGGTGTTCAGCCGATCGGACATGTTGCTGGCCACCCTCGTCGAGAACGCCGCGTTCCCCTCCATCAACATGGATCTCATCGACCTGCGCCGGCGCGACGGCGGAACGGTGCGTGCGGCGGTGACCGTGCTCGCCGCACTACCGGCGGCGGGGCTGTGGCTGCGCTGGTGGCGGTGGCGACACCGTCGTTACGCGCAGATCCTCGGTGGCGTGTACGAGGAGATCAGCCCGGCGAACCACCTCGTCGTCGCCCAGCATCCGGCCGACACGGCGTTCTACATCGAGCGCCTCGCCCGCCGCGCCGGGCATCTCCCCACCCCGCCCCGCCAGTTGGGCACGTAAACCCACCGGTTGGGCACGTAAAGACCGCAAGTGGGCAGTGGATTCGACCTGCGGCTGCGTCAGAGACCGAATGCGCGCATGTCGGCCGCGGTGACCATCCGCTCGCCGTCCTCGGGCCACCGACGAGCCAGACGGTGCCGGGTGAACAGGCCGCCGGGGCGTCCCGCGAAAATGTGGGTGGGTCGGGCAGTACGTCCGTGATGAATGTTCGTGGTGAGCTTCACGAAGGATCACATCCCTGGTTCCGAGAGGTCCGACACCCGTCGACCCGAGCACCGGTGTGACAGATGTTACTCATGTGACTATCGCAATGTGACCTAAGACACGCGCGACTCTGACGTTCGGCCTGTGGATAACCACCGGGCAGCACGCCGACGCAGAACGTTCGTACGGTAGGTTGACGACGTTCTCGACGCCGACGGGGCGTCGACCACATCCTCGGGGAGATCCAATCACCATGCGTACGCGCTTTCGCTCACTCGTCGCCGCCGTCGCGGTCACCGCTGCCGCCCTCACCGGAGGTGCGCTGGCTGCTGCTCCTGCATCTGCCGCACCACCGAAGGACATCCCCAAGTTGTCGGTGTACAGCGACAACATCGGGGCCTTCGGCGACCACGACTTCTGTCGCGGCGCCTTCAACGTTCGCCTCAGCTCTCCGAAACGTGGAGTCACCCGCGTCACGCTGACCTCCTTCGGTTTCACCGGCAACGGCGTCGGCTGGGCGAAGAATCCCAAGTGCAAGCTCCTGATCGGGACCAACTTCACGAGCGCAATAGCTTTCAACCGGGAGGACTTCTTCCCCGTCGTGTTCGGTACCAAGCGCGGCGAGAAGGTCACCCATGACATCGCAACCGGGTCGGGCCTGGTCCAACTCGGCCTGGTGCCGTATGCGGCGAACAGCCCGGTACGGGTCTTCCAGGGTTACGGCTCCGGCTACTACTACATCGCGCCCTAGGGTCCTAACGACCCCGCCACACAGGGGCGCGCTTCTCGACGAAGGCGGTGACGCCTTCGATGGTGTCCTGGCTGATGATGAGTTCGTCCATCGCCGTCGTCGGATGAGCCGCCGCGACAACGGGATCGCTGATGCCCTGGGTCTCGGTGATGCCGATCAGTGAGGCGCGCACCGACGTCGGCGAGGACGCGAGAACCTCCGACGCCAGTTCGCGGGCGGCGTCCATCACGGTGCCCTCGGGTGCGACGCGGCAGACCACGCCGCGCTCGAGGGCCTCGGCGGCGGGCATGCGACGTCCGGTCAGGATCATCTCCATGGCGATCGACCGCCCGAGCAGACGGGGCAGTCGCACCAGCCCGCCGGCCAGCGCCGCGAGTCCGACCTTCACCTCGGGCAACGAGAACGTCGCGCGCTCGTCGGCCACGATCATGTGGCAGGCGAGCGCGATCTCGAACCCGCCGCCGAGCGCGTGGCCATTGACCGCCGCGATCACGGGCTTGGTGAGATCGGGGCGGCTGGTCAGCCCGGCGAACCCGTTCTTGGGAACCGAGAACATCGCGCCCGACGCCGTCGCCGCGAGATCGTTGCCCGACGAGAACGCCTTGTCGCCGGCACCGGTCAGGATCGCGACCCACAGATCGGGATCGGCGAGATAGGCGTCGAAGATCTCGTCGAGCTCGGCGTTCGTCGCGGCATCGAGGGCATTGCGCGCCTGCGGCCGATTGATCGTGACCTCGAGCAGGTGCCCGTCACGCCGGACGAGAACACCGCTGTAATCGTCCCGAAAGCCTGCCGCGCGAACGGGATTCAACGCATCCATGGTTGCGACATCGAGACTCGCCCGATTGCCGTCGGCGAACGACCGTGCGACCACCGGCGTCCCGATCGGCTGATCGGTGTCGGTCAGGTGCGCCATCATCGCCTCGTCGGACCGGTGCACGGTCGAGATGAAGCGCGCGCCCTGCCCGCCGTCGGCGCCGAGCAGCCGACCGATCACGATCGCCGACGTCGGCCCTCGCTTGCCGTAGGACACCGTGAACGTCTCGATGACCGCGGGCCCGTCGGCACGATCGACGATCGCGACATCGGCGACGGCATCGAGGCGTGCCTGGACTCGCGCGCTGTGAGACGCCGCCCACGGCGCCGGGGTGGTCGAATAGATGCCAGTCGAATACTTGCTCAGCACACCACCGTTGGCACCGACGAGCCCGTAGGAGCCGGGCTCGGCGCGCACACGATCGACGACCTCGACGATCGCGTGCATCGAATAGTTGTTGCCGGGCCCGCCGAAGTAGGGCAACCCGCCGGTCACGGTGAGCCCGCGCGGGTCATCCGGTGCGAGACCGAGGCCGTCGCACACCGCCGACACCGCGACGGGGAAGCAGCTGTAGAGATCCATGGCGGCCACGTCGTCGAGACCGATTCCCGCCACCTCGAGCGCGGAGGAGACCGACGCCGCAGCCGCCGGTGCGGAACCGATGTCGGGCCGGTCGAGCAGGCGCTTCTCGCGGAGGTCGGCATGCCCGTGGAGGAAGACCCAGCGGTCGGAGGGGATCCCGAGCTCGCGGGCGCGACTCACCGACATCAGGACGACAGCCGCGGCCTGGTTCACCTGATCGCGCGCGATCATCAGACGCGGGAACGGATCGGTGACCTGCCGGTTGGAATCGTCCACCGACGCGATCTCCTCGGCAGTGCGTTCGACCGGTGACGCCGCGTGCGGATTCTTCGCCGCGACAGTGGTCATCGGCGCGAACAGCTCGGCCATCGATCGTGTGTAGGTTGCGCGATCGGTACCGAGCCGCGCACGACGCGCGTTCTCGATCACCGAGTACTGCAGCACGGGCACCATCAGTCCGTGGCGGACCTCGGCGACGGTGGTGATGCCGCGGAGTCCGAATCCTCGGTCCTCGAGGCGCGCATCGGCCGCCGCGTCGTCGGGCTCGTTCCAATCGGGCCGGGTCGCCTCGGGGTCGGAGGTGATCGCACGGACCGTGGATATGACCTCGGCCCCCACGATCACCGCGGCCTCGGTCTCCCCTGCCGCGATCGCGCCGGCGAGTTCGGTGAGCAGGTGCTGCGGACTCTGCCCGCCGACCACCTCGGCGATGAGTCGTCGGGCATCGACACCCACCCGTCGCGCGATGGCGCCCGGCATGTTCGCCGGACGTCCCAGCTGCGATGACGACAGCGGGCTCGACACCTCGAACGATCGGATGGCTCCGAGGGTGTCGATGGCGCTCGCCACCTCGTCCCGCGCGCAACCGGTGTCGTCGAACGCTGCGCGGACCGAGTCCGCGGCGAGGTCGGCTTCGGATCGAGCGCGGTATTCGGGCTCGCCGAGCCGCTCGGAAACCTGACCCACCCCCACGATGACCGGCGTGGATGGATCCAGATCGGTGAGACTACTCATGACTGAATAGTCTCACACGGCCTCGGCGCATGCGATCATCGCAGCCATGACGCGACCGGGTGCACCACTGGGAGATCTCTTCGCTCGCGCCGTGACACAGGCCTTCGGACCCGCGTTGCCCACGTCCGACACCACCGACGACCGCATCCTCGACGCCGCGCTGGCAGTGCTCGGCCGCCGCAGCACGCGGGAGGCGACGGTCGAGGAGATCGCCCGCGAGGCTGGCGTGGGTCGTGCCACGGTGTTCCGCCGGTTCGACAGTCGCGACCACGTCTTCGAGGCCGCACTCGTACGGTTCGTCGGTCAGGTCGTCGGCACGATGGTCGACCGGTTCGCCGCGGTGACCGATCCCGTCGACCAGGTGGTGGAAGGGTTCGCGATCTGTCTGGCGCTCGACGACGACCCGCTTCTCGCCGACCGTGGACGCCGGGGCGAGCTGCTCGCCGCCCTGTCGGGCGGGGACCCGTCGCCGCTGCGACTCGCATGGTCGGCCGTCGCGGCGAATCTTCGCCGAGCGCACCGGGACGGTTCGATCACGGTCGGCGATCCCGACGAACAGGCAGACGCGCTCGTACACCTGGGGCTGTCGTATCTGATGACGCCGGGGCTCGCGGTCGATCTCACCGATCCAGCAGCGGTCCGGGCTTTCGCCCGGCGCACCGTCGCGCCGATCGTGGGCGCGATTCCGCCACACGCCGTGCCGTCCCCGTGATCGGATCGGGTATGACCACCGACGCAACCGTGATCCTCGAGAACTACACCTACTTCGAGTGCCCGCGCTGGCACGACGATCGCGTATGGGTGTCGGATTTCTACACCCACCAGGTGATCTCGGCGAACGCCGACGGCTCCGACGTGCGCGTGGAGGCGCAGGTCCCGAACCAGCCGTCCGGGCTGGGGTGGCTCCCCGACGGGCGGCTGTTGGTGGTGTCGATGCGCGATCAGACGATCCTCCGGCGCGAACCCGATGGTGAACTCGTCGTGCACGCCGACCTCTCCGAGCTGGTGTCGGAGAATCTGAACGACATGCTCGTCGACGCGAGCGGCCGCGCCTACGTCGGCAATTTCGGCTTCGACCTCATGAACGGCGGGACGCCCGCATCCACGCACCTCGTCCTCGTCGAACCCGACGGTTCGGCGCGTGTCGTCGCCGACGACCTGTATTTCCCGAACGGGATGGCGCTCGCCGACGACGGGCGGCTGCTGGTCGACGAGACCATCGCCAACCGGGTCAGCGCCTTCGACATCGCCGACGACGGATCGCTCGGCGAGCGCCGTGACTGGGCGGTGTTCGGTGATCTCCCCGACATGGACGACATCGCCGCGGCGATGGGCCAGATCGTCCTCGCACCCGACGGATGCTGCCTCGACACCGACGGCACACTTCTGGTCGCCGATGCGCTCGGCGGGCGCGTCGCCCGCGTGGCCGAGGGCCGCGGCGTCATCGACCAGTACGACTTCGACAGCGGTGTGTTCGCCTGCGGCCTCGGAGGAACGGACGGTCGCACCTTGTTCGTCTGTGCCGCTCCCGATTTCGACGAACACGCCCGCAAGGTCGCCACCGACGGCAAGCTCTTGGCGGTGCAGCTGCCCTCGTGACCGCCGCGGTCAGACCGGCCGCGGCCGGTATCGCGTCATCGTGATCCCCGACGGGAACGCTGTCGACTCCTCCAGCGCGAGAGGCACGGGCGGCGCGTCCTCGAAGAGTCGGCGACCTCGACCCCGGACGAACGGGTAGACGAACAGCCGGAACTCGTCGACCAGCCCGAGTGCGATCAACGCGTGACAGAGGCCGATGCTCCCGGTGCACACGATGTCGCCACCCGCCCGCTGCTTGATCTCCTCGACTCCGCTGCGCAGATCCCCCGAGAGCACCTCGGTGTTCGCCCACCCCGGCTCGGTGATCGTCGACGACACGACGTACTTCGCGACCTGGTTCAGGTGTGCGGTCACACCCGTCGTGTCGTCGGCGCGCGGACCCCAGTAGTCCCGCATCCCGACGAAGGTATCGCGGCCGACGAGGAACCCGTCGGAGGCGTCGCGCTGACGGGCCAGAACTGCATCGGCTGCGGGATCGGATCCGGCGTTGGTGAACCAGTCGTCGGTGGCCTCGACGACGCCGTCGACGGTGATGTTCTGGGTGATGACGAGGTCTCGCACGTCCATTCCTCTCGGTGGTGCCGCCGCTCGGCACGAGGCGCGACCGGCGCGATCTTTCGCTGTCGGGGAGTACCGACTCCCCAACCGGACAGAACTCATCGGACCGCGGACTACCGTCGATTCCGAGACTCGACGAGACGAACGGGAGACATGGACATCGAACCGATGCGGCCGGTCGACCAGGTCCACGAACCCCTACCCGACAACGGGCTCTGGTACAGCTCCCGCGGGTGGCGCGGGTGGATACTGCCGCTGCTGTTCCCCGCGCTGATCGTGGCGTCGGCGATCATCAGCGTGACCGGCGTGGCGCCGTGGTGGACCTGGTGGGTGCAGGGCACTGGGATCCTCGTCGTGATGCTGACGGCGAACGTACTCCTACGAAAGCTGTTGCCTCGCAGGTCGTGAGCGCGGATCACTCAGAACGCACAACGCCCCCCGTCGCGATCGACGAGGGGCGTTGTGGCGGAGTAATTCAGGTCAGCGCTGAGGTGCCTGCGTCGGGTGGATCGGCGCGGGAAGGTAGGTCTCCTGCGTGAGGTAGCGGTCGGCGCCGGCGGCGGCGGAGCGCCCCTCGGCGATGGCCCACACGATGAGCGACTGTCCGCGACCGGCGTCACCGGCGACGAAGACACCGGGCACGGTGGACTGGAAGTCGTCGTCGCGCACCACGTTTCCGCGACCGTTGTACTCGACGCCGAGCTTGTCGAGGAAGTCCTCGCGCTCGGGACCGACGAAGCCCATGGCCAGCAGGACGAGATCGCACTCGAGCTCGAACTCCGAACCCTCGACCTTCTCGAACTTGCCGCCGCTCATCACGACCTCGTGAGCCGAGAGCGAGGTGACCTTGCCGTTCTCGCCGGTGAACTTCTCGGTGTTGACCGAGAACACGCGCTCGCCGCCCTCCTCGTGGGCCGAGGACACGCGGAACATGAGCGGGTAGGTCGGCCACGGGGTGCTCTCGGCGCGCTCGTCCGGCGGCCGCGGCATGATCTCGAACTGGTGGACGATCTCGGCACCCTGACGCAGCGAGGTGCCGAGGCAGTCCGCACCGGTGTCACCGCCGCCGATGATGACGACCTTCTTGCCCTTCGCGGTGATCGGCGGCTGACCGTCCTCGCCGACGACGTCGTCGCCGAGCTGCACCTTGTTGGCCCACGGCAGGAACTCCATGGCCTGGTAGATGCCCTCGAGCTCGCGGCCCGGGATGGGCAGGTCGCGCCAGCTGGTGGCGCCGTTGGCGAGGATCACCGCGTCGTAGGACGACCGGAGCTCCTCGACCGAGAGGTCGACGCCGACGTTGACGCCGGTGCGGAACGTGGTTCCCTCGGCCTCCATCTGCTCGACGCGACGGTCGATGTGGCGCTTCTCCATCTTGAACTCGGGGATGCCGTAGCGCAGCAGTCCGCCGATCCGATCGGCGCGCTCGAGCACCGTGACGGTATGGCCGGCGCGGGTGAGCTGCTGTGCCGCAGCGAGTCCCGCGGGACCCGAACCGACGACGGCGACCGTCTTACCGGTCTCCTTGGTCGGCATCACGGGCTTGACCCAGCCGTTGTCGAAGGCGTTGTTGATCAACTCCACCTCGACCTGCTTGATCGTCACGGCGGGCTGGTTGATGCCCAGCACACACGATGCCTCGCACGGCGCGGGACACAACCGACCGGTGAACTCCGGGAAGTTGTTGGTGGCGTGCAGACGGTCGATGCCGTCCTCCCACTGCCCCTTGTAGACGAGGTCGTTCCACTCCGGGATCAGGTTGCCCAGCGGGCAGCCGTTGTGGCAGAACGGGATACCGCAGTCCATGCACCGGCTGGCCTGGCGCTGCAGCGTCTCGTGGTCGTACTCGGCGTAGACCTCTTTCCAGTCCATCAGCCGCAGATCGACCGGCCGACGTGCCGGGAGCTCACGTTCGGTGTACTTGATGAAACCCTTTTGGTCACCCACGAGCTGCCTCCATGATCGCCTCGTCCACGTCACGCCCGGCCTTCTCGGCGTCGGCGATGGCCGCCAGAACCCGCTTGAAGTCCCGGGGCATCACCTTCGTGAACTTGCCCTGCGTGTTGTCCCAGTCGGCCAGAATGGCTGCGGCCACCGGGGAATCGGTCTCGTTGCGGTGCTTCTCGATGATCCCGTGCAGGAACTCCACGTCATCGTCCTCGAGCGCCTCGGGCTCCACGAGCTCGGTGTTGAGATTGTCGGGGAGCTTGCCGAACGGGTCGTAGACGTAGGCGACACCACCGGACATGCCGGCCGCGAAGTTGCGCCCGGTGTCGCCGAGGACGACCACCCGTCCACCGGTCATGTACTCACAACCGTGGTCACCCACACCCTCGACCACCGCGACGGCACCGGAGTTGCGAACGCAGAACCGCTCGCCCACCACGCCGCGCAGCAGGATCTCGCCGCCGGTGGCGCCGAACCCGATCACGTTGCCCGCGATGATGTTCTCCTCGGCGACGAAACTCTCCGGCGCGACCTTCGAGGGATGCACCACGATGCGTCCACCCGAGAGACCCTTGCCGACGAAGTCGTTCGCGTCGCCCTCGAGACGCAGGGTGATGCCCTTGGGCAGGAACGCACCGAAGCTGTTGCCCGCCGACCCGGTGAAGTCGATGATCACCGTGCCCTCGGGAAGTCCGGTGGCGCCGTACACCTTCGTCACCTCGTGGCCCAGCATGGTGCCGACCGTGCGGTTGACATTCGAGATCGCCGAGGTGAACGAGACGCGCTCACCCTTGTCGATCGCCGGACGGCTCTGCGCGATGAGCTGCTGATCGAGCGCCTTGTCGAGCGCGTGATCCTGGCTGCCCGAGCAGTAGAGGTCCTGGTTCATGAACGGCGAGTCGGCCTCGGCCAGGATCGGCGAGAGGTCGAGCTTGCCGGCCTTCGCGCCCTTCCAGTGAGCCAGCGCCTTGGTGGTGTCGAGGGCCTTGACCTGGCCGACCGCCTCCTGCAGCGTGCGGAAGCCCAGGCGCGCCAACAGCTCACGCACCTCCTCGGCGATGAACATGAAGAAGTTCTCGACGAATTCGGGCTTACCGGTGAACCGCTGCCGCAGCAGGGGGTTCTGCGTCGCGACACCCACGGGGCAGGTGTCGAGGTGGCAGACACGCATCATGATGCAGCCCGACACCACCAGTGGCGCCGTGGCGAACCCGAACTCCTCGCCACCGAGCAGTGCGGCGACGACGACATCACGGCCGGTCTTGAGCTGACCGTCGACCTGGACCACGATGCGATCGCGGAGACCGTTGAGCAGCAACGTCTGCTGGGTCTCGGCGAGGCCGAGCTCCCACGGTGCGCCGGCGTGCTTCTCCGATGTCAACGGGGTGGCACCGGTGCCACCGTCGTGCCCGGAGATGAGCACCACGTCGGCGTGCGCCTTCGACACACCCGCGGCGACGGTGCCGACACCGACCTCCGACACCAGCTTCACGTGGATACGCGCGGCCGGGTTGGCGTTCTTCAGGTCGTGGATCAGCTGGGCGAGATCCTCGATCGAGTAGATGTCGTGGTGCGGCGGCGGCGAGATCAGCCCGACGCCGGGAGTGGAGCCGCGGACCTCGGCGACCCAGGGGTACACCTTGTGCGGCGGCAGCTGGCCACCCTCGCCGGGCTTGGCGCCCTGCGCCATCTTGATCTGGATGTCGGTGCAGTTGGTCAGGTAGTGCGAGGTGACGCCGAAGCGACCCGAGGCGACCTGCTTGATCGCACTGCGCCGCCAGTCGCCGTTCTCGTCGGGCTCGAAGCGGTCGACGCTCTCGCCGCCCTCACCGGAGTTCGAGCGGCCGCCGAGACGGTTCATGGCGATGGCCAGCGTCTCGTGGGCCTCACCGGAGATCGAGCCGTAGCTCATCGCGCCGGTCGAGAACCGCTTCACGATCTCGCTCGCGGGCTCCACCTTGTCGATCGGGATGGGGTCGCGGTCACCGAAGTTGAAGTCGAACAGTCCACGCAGAGAGGCGATCTTGCGTGACTGGTCGTCGACGAGCTTCGTGTACTCCTTGAACACCGAGTACTGACCGGTGCGGGTCGAGTGCTGGAGCTTGAACACCGTGTCCGGGTTGAACAGGTGGTACTCGCCCTCGCGACGCCACTGGTATTCGCCGCCGACCTCGAGTTCGCGGTGCGCGCGCTCCTCGGGACGGGCCTCGAACGCCAGCGCGTGACGCGCGGCGACGTCGGCGGCGATCTGGTCGAGACCGACGCCGTCGAGGTGGCTGAGCAGGCCGGTGAAGTACTCGTCGACCGTCTCCTGGCCGATACCGATGACCTGGAACAGCTGCGCGCCGGTGTACGAGGCGAGAGTGGAGATGCCCATCTTGCTCATCACCTTGAGCACGCCCTTGCCCGCGGCCTTGACGTAATTGGCCTGCGCGGTCACGAAGTCGAGGGGCTCACCCTTCGCGTCCTTCAGCACACCCCGCTCGGCCATGTCCTCGATCGACTCGAGTGCCATGTAGGGGTTGATGGCCGCGGCGCCGAAACCGACGAGGCACGCCATGTGGTGCACCTCGCGGGCGTCACCGGCCTCCACGAGCAGCCCGACCTGGGTGCGGGTCTTCTCACGCACGAGGTGGTGGTGCACCGCCGAGGTCAGCAGCAGCGACGGGATCGGGGCGAGCTTCTCGTCGGATTCCCTGTCGGACAACACGATCAACCGCACACCGTCGGCGATCGCCTCGGACACCTGGCGACGCACGTCCTCGAGCGCCTGGCGCATGCCCTCGCCGCCCTCGGCGACCGGGTACAGACCACGGATCTGCACGCTGCGGAAGTCGGGGTAGTTGCCGTCGTCGTTGATGCGGACCAACTTGGCCAACGCGTCGTTGTCGAGGATGGGCTGGGGCAGCGCGATCTGACGGCACGAGTCGGCCGTCGGGTTCAGCAGGTCGCCCTCCTTGCCGATGGTCACGCCGATGCTGGTGACGACCTCTTCGCGGATCGCGTCGAGCGGCGGGTTGGTGACCTGGGCGAAGCGCTGCTGGAAGTAGTCGAACAATGTGCGGGGCCGCAGCGACAGCACGGCGATGGGGGTGTCGGTGCCCATCGAGCCGATGGCCTCCGCACCGCTGGCCGCCATCGGCGTCACCAGGAGGCTGAGCTCCTCGCTGGTGTAGCCGAACACCTGCTGGCGCAGTCGAACCCGATCGTGGGGCATGTGGGTGTGCGGGCGGTCGGGCAGGTCACCGAGCCGGAGGAAGCCCTTGTCGAGCCACTCCTGGTACGGGTGCAGCGACGCCAGTTCGTCCTTGATCTCGGCGTCGTCGACGATACGTCCCTGATCGGTGTCGACGAGGAACATGCGGCCGGGCTGCAGACGCAGCTTCTGCACGACGTCGGCGGGATCGATGTCGAGGACACCGACCTCTGACGCCATCACGACCAGACCGTCCTTGGTGACCCAGATCCGGCTGGGGCGCAGGCCGTTACGGTCGAGCACCGCACCGATCACCGTGCCGTCGGTGAAGCACACCGACGCCGGGCCGTCCCAGGCCTCCATCAGCGTCGAGTGGTACTCGTAGAACGCCCGGTGCTCGGGCTTCATGCTCTCGTGACGTTCCCACGCCTCGGGGATCATCATCAGCACCGAGTGCGGCAGCGATCGGCCACCGAGGTGGAGCAGCTCGAGCACCTCGTCGAAACGCGCGGTGTCCGAGGCTCCCTCGGTACACACCGGGAAGATCTTCTCGGCCACCGAGTCGCCGAAGACGCTGGTGTCGATCAGCGCCTCGCGGGCGCGCATCCAGTTCTCGTTGCCGGTGACGGTGTTGATCTCACCGTTGTGGGCGATGCGGCGGAACGGGTGCGCCAGCGGCCACGACGGGAAGGTGTTGGTGGAGAAGCGCGAGTGCACCAGCCCCAGAGCGCTTTCCACCCGATCGTCCTGCAGGTCGAGGTAGAAGCCACGGAGCTGCGGCGTGGTCAGCATGCCCTTGTAGACGAAGGTGCGACCCGACAGGCTCGGGAAGTAGACGGTCTCGCGTCCGGGTCCGTCCTGGCCGGCACCCTTGCTGCCGAGCTCGGTCTCGACGCGCTTGCGCACCACGAAGGCGCGCCGCTCGAGCTCGTCGCCCGAGGCACCGCCGACGAAGATCTGACGGAAGGTCGGCATCGCGTCGCGGGCGAGGGCGCCGAGCGAGGTGTCGTCGGTGGGGACCTCGCGCCATCCGAGAACGGTGAGGCCCTCGGACTCGGTGATCTTCTCGACCGACTCGCACGCCGTACGGGCATCGCCGGAGCCCTGCGGCAGGAACGCCATGCCGGTCGCGTACTCACCCTCGGCGGGGAGTTCGAAATCGGTGACCGCGCGCAGGAACGCGTCGGGGACCTGGATCATGATGCCCGCGCCGTCGCCGGTGTTCGGCTCGGCACCCGCGGCACCGCGGTGTTCGAGGTTGACCAGCGCCGTGATCGCCTTGTCGACGATGTCGCGCGAACGGCGGCCGTGCATGTCGACCACGAAGGCGACGCCGCACGAGTCGTGCTCGTTGACCGGGTGGTAAAGGCCCTGGGGGCCGGGTGCCTGCTTCATTGTTGTTCGCCCTTACATCGCGTAACGCGAGAACGCCTCACTGCTTCCCAGATTACGGCACCACCGCTCGGCAAACCCTTATGAGGACAACCTAATCACGGCTCTGACCAGCGCTTACGCCCCGGCCCACGGTATCCGCACCCAACGTTGCAGCCCCATTGCTTCAACGGTGCACGCCAGCCCGTCACCGGACGTGGCGTCGTCGACCCCGGCAAGGGGTCGCCCTGCACGTGATCATCGGACAATTTTCTCACGGAAGGCGGCTACCACAGAAATCGCCCACCACCACTGACCGCGGTGGTCATGTCCCCGTGGCCCCGCACGATCCCTCGGTCGCGACCGCCGCGACCGGACGGCCTTCCCGCACGGCCCGGTCGAAGACCTCGCGCACCCGGCCCATGCGACCGGTGTCGGGTGCGGCGGTGTGGCTCGCCGGCGCCTCCGGTCCGCCGACCGCGTCGTCGATGGCCGCCGCCAGGCGACCCCGCGGGATCGGGGTCGGGGCGTCACGAGCGGTCAACGCACGCAGTGAGATCCAGTACTGCTGGGTGTGGCGGGCGAGCTCGTGGGCGACCTCGACCGCACTCGGATCGAGGGCATGGGACTCCTGGGCGTAGAACGTGATGAAGCCGGAGGTGTCGAGACCGGTGAACAGGCGGAACGACAGCACGGTGCCGATCGGTGCCGCAGAGTTGATGACGCGGCTGTACTCCGGCCACCGTTCGTCGGAGGCGAGGTCGGAGATGTGGATCACGGTGTCGTCGTCGCTCGGTTCGAGACTGGGCCCCACCCCGTAGAGCTGTTGGAGCTGATCGAGCAGCACCGGGTACTGGTCGTTGGCGGCGATCGTGGTCAGTCCCTGGTCGCGCGACACCAGCGACAGCCCGACGCTCTCGGCACCGGGCACGGCCCGTGCCGCCGTCTGCGCCAGCTCCGACAGGAGAGCGCGGTGGTCACCCGACGTGGCGTGGGCGGCGATGCGGTGTCCCTGTGCGACGTCGGTCGACGGGAGCGGGGCCAGCCGGCGCAGCAGGGCACGGGCGATGCCGGCCACCTCGCGTTCGTCATGGGTGATGGCCCACTCGTAGCGGCGGTCCCCGACCGGCCCGGTGTCGCCGAGGTTGCGGGCGACCACGGCCGTGGACCCGTCGGGGTCGACCACGGCGAGCGCGACGTGCTCGCGCAGCGGTTGGATGTGGGCGCCGCGCACGCCCTCGGGCAGGGCGGTGCCCACCCCCACCACCCCCACGAGGGTGTTCGACTCCGCGAGCTCGGCGAACCTCGCGGCCGCGGTGGCGGTGAACAACTCGGGCAGATGGATCGAGAGCAGGATCAGCCCGATGGTGCCGTCGCGGGCGGCGGCCTCCTCGAAACCCGATCCCAGAGTGGCGATCTGACGCAGTGGCGAGGTGCGTGTCGGCACCCGTCGCAGCAGATCCGCCGGTACCGAGGGGATCACCGACGGCGCCTCGGGCTCGATGGCCAACACGGTCGACCCGCTCTCGGCGTCGAGGATGTCGGCGGTGATCTCCAGCGGGCCCGGCATGCCCAGGTGGTAGCCCTGCACCAGGGTCGCACCCAACGCTCGCGCACGATCGAGGTCGTCGTCGGATTCGATTCCCTCACAGAGGATCCGGCAGTCACTGTCGCTGACGTGGTCCCACACCGCGCGCAGAGTGCGACGGTGTTCGGAGGCGAACTCAGGGCCGAGCATCACCCGGTCGAGCTTGATGATGTCCGGTCGGATGACCGAGAGCATCGCCACCGAGTCCGGATTGACCCCGACGTCGTCCAGAGCGACGAGACACGAGCGTTCCCTGGCCCAGTCGGCGGCCCACAACACCGAGCGCGGATCGGTCAGCAGGGCCCGCTCGGTCAGCTCGATCACGGTCGGGACGATGCCCACCGCCTCCGACACCTCGCGGGGGTCGACCCTCCACGGTGGGGGCGTGCCCAGGACGCTTGGTTCGAGGTTGATGAACAGGTGCAGCGGGCCGCGGACACCCGCGTGGAGCGCTCCGGTCATCGCGGCGCGGCGGCACTCCCAGTCGAGATCGCCGAGAACGCCCATGTCACGGGCGGCGGTGAACATCTCGGCCGGACCGAGTTCGGGAGTCCCCGGGAAGCGGGCGAGAGCCTCGTACCCCACGACGACACGGGTCTGCAGGTCGAGGATCGGTTGATACACCGACCGCACCCGACCCGACGGACCCAGCAGGTCGTCGAGAGATCGCGCGGCGTCGGTCGACATCGTTGTTCCCCCCAGGCGAGGCAGCTCTTTTACCCCACTCAGTTTCGGAAAGCGTAGCCCGACGAACCACACACCGGACCGCGAACCGCGATGTGACAGAACAGCGGGTCTACAACCAGCCGCGACGCCGGGCGGTGACGGCGGCCTCGGCCCGCGTGGACGCGCCGGTCTTGCCGATGGCGCTCGACAGATAGTTGCGCACCGTCCCCGGCGTGAGATGCACCTGGCCGGCGATGGCGGCGACGGTCGCCCCGTCGAGAGCCGCGCGCAACACGTCACGTTCCCGTTCGGTCAACGGACTGTCTCCGTCGGTGAGGCTCTCGGTGGCCAGCGTCGGGTCGATCACCCGCAGGCCGGCGTGCACGCGTCGCACCGCGTCGGCGAGTTCGCTTGCGGGCGTGTCCTTCACGACGAACCCGGAAGCACCTGCCTCGACCGCGCGCCGCAGGTACCCGGGGCGACCGAATGTCGTGACGATCAACGAACGGGTCTGCGGGAGTTCGGCCTTGACCCGTGCAGCGGCCTCGATGCCGTCGGCGCCGGGCATCTCGATGTCGAGCAGGCACACGTCGGCGGCGGCCGCCCGCGCGGCGTCGACCACCTCGTCTCCGCGGCCCACCTGCGCCACCACGGTGATGTCGTTCTCGAGATCGAGCAGCGCCGCGAGGGCGCCCCGCACCAGCGCCTGGTCGTCGGCGAGGAGCAGTCGGATCGGTGCACTCACGCGAGGATCACCTCCACCGCGGTCCCGCCGGAAGTCGCACGCACGTACAGGTCGCCGCCGGCCGCCTCGACACGCTCGGTGAGTCCTCGCAAGCCGTTGCCGAAGGCGTGGTCGGGGATGCCGCAGCCGTCGTCGACAACCTCGAGCCGGTCGGCCTCGACCGAGACGCTGCACCGGGCGGCTCCGCTGTGGCGCACCACGTTCGTCACCGACTCCCGCAGCACCCAGGCGAACAGCGCCGAGCGCGACGGGGCCAGATCCTCCGGCGCCTGCGGTAGGTCGGCGACGATGGCGGCCGCGGTCAACGCGGTGCGCGCGGAGGCCAGTTCGGTGCGCAGGTCGGGTGTCCGCAATCCGCCGACGGTCGCCCGTACCTCGGCCAGCGCCTGGCGCGACATCGAGTGCAGCTCGGCCAATTCGGCTTTCGCACGCTCGGGGTCGATGTCGACGAGGCGCCCGGCCAGCTCCGACTTCAGGGTCATGACCGTCAGAGAGTGCCCCAGGATGTCGTGGACATCGCGCGCGACCCGTTCACGTTCGGCGACCACGGCCAGTTGCTCGTCGAGCTCGCGTTGCCGTTCCTCGGCCGCCTCGCGTTCCCGTTCGCGCAGTTGCAGATTGCGGGCCGCGATCATCGCCCCACCCGACACGATGAGCGCGATGACCGTTCCCGGGTCGAAATCCCAACCGGGGATGAACTCCGGTCCGAGGACGGCGAGGCCGATCACGATGCCGGTGACCACGAAGCCCATACGTTGCGCCAACCCGAACACCGTGATGGCGATGAGGAACGGTCCGAAAGCGAGGCTGCCGTTGGCGAGGATCGGCGTGGTCGCGACCGTGATCGCGCTCAGCGCCGTGAAATACCGCAGCGCGATCGCCGGGTCGGGGTTGTCGTGGCGCATCGGGATCACGTGGACACACGCCAGGACGTAGGTCACGGCGAACGCGGCGATGAGGGCCATGCCGACCGCGGTGCGTGTCGCGGTCTCGTCGGCGGCGAGCAGGGAGGCGATCGGATAGCCGAGGAAGATCAGCCAGATCGCCGGGAACGCCCATCGCAGGTCGTCGCGCCCCCGTCCGCGTACCCACCCCCGCAACCCACCGCGCCGGCGTGGCGCGGTGGGCTCGGTGGTCGCTGACTCGGGTGACGCAGTGCTCACGGGGTCGACTCTAAGCGCGAGCGGCGTCATTGACGATCGGTGCTGCGGTTGTAGAACCACACGGCGGCCGCGGTGAAGATCGACGCCCACACCACGATGTTCAGCAGGCTGATCCAGAGCGCGATGTGGTCGCCGTAGACGGTGTCGCCTCCGGTCATCGGGTAGTTGGCCAGCGTGTTGATGCCGAACATCGGGGTGAACATGGAGAAGGTCAGCATCGCGCCCTTGAGCGGCACGAACAGGTTGCCGGCGAAGGCCAGCAGGGTGAGGACACCGCCGCTGACCTGCATCGCGGCCTCCGATTTGAGGGCGCTGCCCATCGCCATGCCGAAGGCGGCGAACACCGAGGCACCGATCCAGCCGAGCAGCACCGAGCCGATCCAGATGGCCACCGGCGCGCGGGCACCCGTGAACACACCGACGATCGACAGCAGGATCAGCGGCAGGGCCGCCATGGTGAGGGCGACGAGGGCCTTGGTCACGACGTATCCCAACGACGTCAGCGGCGTCAGTCGCAGGGTTCGCGTCCATCCGGCCTGCTGTTCGAGGGCGACCGACGCGGCGTTGGTGGTGGTCGCGAGGATCGCGCCGTAGACGGCCATGTGCACCATCACGTAGGCGGCGGTGTTGGCGTGGCCGATCCTGTCGTCGCCGCCGTACTTCTGGGTCGCGCCGAACACGATGTAGAGGAGGGTCGGCATGGCGAGGGTGAAGATCATCGCCCGCCGGTTGCGCAGCACGCGTCGGACGTCGAGGCGGACATAGGTGGGCGAGAAGCCGCGTAGCGGGCCGCCGCCGGTGGAGGGTGCAGTCGGGGTGAGGGTGCTCATCTGATCGTCTCCGGGGTGCTCTGGGTGGTGGGGGCGGTGAGGGCGACGAACGCATCCTCGAGGTCGTGGGCGACGATCTCGAGGTCGTGGGCGTCGGTGGCGGTGAACAGGAACCGTGCGACGGCATCGGAATCGCTGGTGGACAGGTGGAGTCGACCGCCGCGGACCTCGCTGGCGGTGACACCGGGCGCGTTGTCGGTGATCCAGCCGATGCGGGCGGGATCGACGACCGCGGAGACCACGCGGCCCGAGGACTGCGCGCGGATGGCCGCGGTCGAGCCGTCGGCGACGACCCTGCCGCCGGCGATCATCACGATGCGGTCGGCGAAGTCGTCGGCCTCCTCGAGGTAGTGCGTGGCGAACAGGACGGTGCGTCCCTGTCCGGCGTCGGCGCGCATCGTCGCCCAGAACGCACGTCGGGACTCGACGTCCATCCCGGCGGTGGGCTCGTCGAGCACGATGAGGTCGGGATCGGGAAGCAGCGCGAGCGCGAACTTCAGGCGCTGCTGCTCGCCGCCGGAGCACTTCGACACCTTGCGGCCGGCGATGTCGGTGATCGACGCCCGGTCCATCACGTCGTCGACATCACGCACGCCGAAGGTCGAGGCGACGATGCGGACCGTCTCGGCGACGGTGAAGTCGGGCAGCAGCCCGCCGGTCTGGGTCACCGCGGCGATCCGCCCCGATGCGGTCGCGGCGTCGGGCGTGGTGCCGAACAACTCGACCGTGCCCGAATCGGGTCGGGTGAGTCCGAGGATCATGTCGAGGGTCGTGGTCTTGCCTGCGCCGTTGGGGCCCAGGAAGGCGACGACCTCGCCTTGGCGGATGGACAGGTCGACGCCGTCGACGGCACGCACGGTCTGCGACCGTGGTCCGCGGAACGACTTCGTCAGTCCTTCGGTGTGGAGAGCGAGTGGGATGTTCATGCCGATGACGATGCCGTCGCCAAGGGCCTCGCACCGGGATCGGATGTCACGGATCTCGAATGACAGATGTCATCTCGATAATCGGGGTTATGGTCGGTTGATGGTCGCGTCCAACGACATCGGTGATCCCGTGCAGCCCTGGCACACGCCCCGCGGCTCGAGGCGGTCCCGGTCGCTCAATTCCTCGATGCAGCGCACGCTGCCCGCCCTGATCTCGGGATTCGGGCTCCGCTCGGCCGACGCGGTCAACTCTCCGACCCCGACGATGATCCGACGGGCACGGCCGGTGGTGAACCGCACCATCGTGGCGTTGAGTCCGGTCCCCCGCGGGACAACGATCAGCCCGGTGCACGAGCGACGCGGCGTCCGCGGCGAGTGGGTCCACGGGCGCGGTGTGGGGCCGAGCGCCACGATCATCTACTACCTGCACGGCAGCGGGTTCGTGGTGTGTTCTCCGCGTACCCATCGCGGTCTGGTGTCGCGGTTGTCGACGCTCACCGGTATGCCGGCCTTCAGTCTCGACTACCGCCTCGGGCCCGAGTACCGGTTCCCCACCGCCGGTGACGATGCGATCGCCGGATACCGATGGCTGCTCGACCGCGGATACTCGCCGAACCAGATCGTGATCGCGGGCGATTCCGCCGGCGGCCACATGGCCCTGGATCTGTTGGCGCACAACCACGCCCACGGGCTCGGTCAGCCGCGGGCGATGGTGTTGTTCTCGCCGTTGTCGGATCCGACCTTCGAGTTGTCGCTGGCCCGGCAGCGCGGCGGTCACCGCGACCCGCTGATCGATGCGCGCTTGGGCGCCAACGTGATCCGCATGTATCTCGGCGATGCCGCCGCGGACGATCCCCGCCTGCACATCGATCTCACCGCCGACATGGATCTGCCCGTGACCCTCATCCAGGCCGGCTCGCTGGAGGTGATGGCCGACGACGCGCGAGACATCCACCGGCGCATCACCGACGCCGGTGGTTCCAGCGAGCTGCAGATCTGGCCCGACCAGACCCACGTGTTCCAGATGTTCCCCCTGTTCGGACCAGAGGCCGCTCGCGCGGTGCGCGCGGCGGCCTCTTTCGTGTCCGATCAGTTCGATCGCTCGCGCGTCACCGATTCGCGCTGACCTTGCCCGCGTCGGTCTCGGCCAGGGGCAGACCGGCGTGCCGTGCGCGGGCCGTCACCACGAGGTTCTGCACCAGCAGCACCGACCCGAGGTAGAACAGCAGCGTCGATCCGCTGACGTCGGCCGACGCGAGCAGGTCGATCCCGACATGGGCGGCGATGCCTGCCAGCCACAGTCCCGCGGTGAGGGCGGTGCCGCGGCCATAGGCGGTGTTCGTGGCGGGATCGCGGTAGATCCGCACCGTGTGGCCACGGACCACCGCGATGGCCAGACCGACGACGGTCGACACGCCGAGCACGACGAGGTCGAGAGCGCCGACCCCGGTGCCATCGAGGGACTTCACGGCGACGACGGCGCCGATCACGGTGAGGATCACCGTGATCTTGGGTGAACCGCCGACCGGTGTCGGGCGCATCTGGCGGTAGAGGATGAGGCCGATCACGGCGACGGCGATGACGATGTTGGCGAGCATGATGTGCCTTTCCGATGGTGTGTTCGCGGTGCGGTGGACGTCCGGTCACCCGCTCAGCGAGCGAGGGCGAAGTCGGTGGACGACGCGCGGACCTCGGCGCGCAGCCGGGCCGAGCGGGCGGTGAGGGCGACGACACGGCCCACGACCATCACCAGTGCCCAGATCACGAAGAACGGGGCGATCGCGTCGGACGTGAGGTGCAGCGACATCATGTGCTCGCCCACCCAGGTCCGGAAGGACGCGTTGTCGGAGACGGCCCACACGAATCCGATCCGTGCGGCCATGGCGACCAACCACACCGAGACGAAGGCGGTCGTGCAGCGGGTCATGATCTTGCCGGTGGAGCGATCGGCCCACATGGCCGTGGCGAAGTAGGCCAGGAGTCCGAACACCGCTCCGATACCCGCGCCGACGAGGTACAGGACGATCGAGTTGTGGTCGGTCGGCGCGTCCTTGAGGTAGGCGTAGCCGAAGCCGGCCACCGCGAGAACGGGCATCGCGATCTTGTGCAGGCCGAAATGACGTGTGCCGTACTGCGTCGCCATCATGAGGGCGAAGATTCCGCCGCTGATCTCGACTGCCTGGCTGAGGTCCGACATGGTGTTCTCCTTCGTGGGTGACGATCCGTGGCGACCGGTGTGTCGCTCGAGAACAACTCTGCTGCGCCACAACGGAAAGCGGATCGACCCGACAGTGGAGTGCGGGGTGGACATATGTCTCCACCCGTGGGTGGAGGACGGACACGCACGGTCGGTGGCATCGTGGTCACCTATGCGCGTTCCGAACCTGTCCCGACTGGCGCCGCCGGTACCGGCCGACGGCTTCGCGGGGACCGGGATCACCGACGCGACGGTGTCGCGACTGTTCCCGTTGATCAACGTCGCAGTGGTGGTGTGGGCCTGGCTCACGGTCTCGCCGCTCGGGTTCTCCGGCACCGGTCTCTACGGCGTGATCCTGATGGTCCTGGGGACGCTGGGGATGTCGATGCGTCTGCTCGATCCCGCCTTGTTACCGCGCCCGATCGGCTTTCTCGCCACCCTGGCCGCCGGTGTCGTCGCCGGACTGCTCTTCGCGTTCGACCCGACCAGCGCGGTCACCGCGTTCGCCCCCATCATCGCCGGCACCGCGGGGTTCCGGTTCGCCACCGTCCCGGCGATCGTCGTCGCCGCGACCACTTCCGCCACCGCCTTCATCGCGACGTCGATCCGCGTCGACGGCACGGCGTACTGGCCGCTGCTCGTCGGGTTGGCCGTGCTCATCGGGATGACGCGCCGCGACCGCAGCGAGGCCATGCGTCTGGCACGCGAGAAGGTCGAACAGACCGACCGGGCGATCGCCTCGGAGAGCCGGGCGCAGGTGCTGGCCGAACGGGCCCGGGTCGCACGCGAGATCCACGACGTCCTCGCGCACTCGTTGTCCGGGGTGAACATGCAGCTCAATCTCGCCGATGCGCTGCTCGAGGACGGTCGCGCCGACGAGGGGCGACAGGCGGTGAAGACGGCCCAGGGCATGGTGGCCGACGGACTCGTCGAGGCACGACGTGCGGTGTACGCCCTACGGGAGGAGTCGCGTGATCTCGTCACCGCGATCCGCGCCCTGGTGACCGGAGGTCGCGAGACGGTGTCGACCGACGGCGAACCGTGGGAGCCCGCACCCGAGGTCGCCGCGCACCTCGCCCGCATCGTCGGCGAGGCACTCACCAATGCCCGCCGTCACGCGGCCGGGGCACCCATCACGGTGGCCCTGGAATTCACGTCCGCCGCGCTTCGTGTGACTGTGGTCAACGGCAGGGGCACGCACGCAGAGCGATTCACCGGAGGGTCGGGCATGGGACTGGTCGGTATGCGGGAACGCGCCGCGGAGATCGGCGGGACGCTCACCGCCGGGCCCGGTACCGTCGCCGATCCGGGCGCGGGCTGGACCGTCGCGATCGAGGTGCCCCGGTGACCGCCGCCGACTCCGCCCAGCCGATTCGGGTCGTCATCGCCGATGATCAGGCCACCATCCGCGACGCACTGGCCGCGATGCTCGACCTCGTGGCCGACCTGTCGATCGTGGGTACCGCGGCCGACGGAGCCGCACTCGTCGACCTCGTGGCGGAACATCAGCCCGATGTGGTGCTGACCGATCTCCGGATGCCCGGGATGGACGGCGCCGAGGCCACCCGCATCATCGGCGAATCGTCTCCCGACCTACCCGTCGTCGTGCTCACCACCTTCGACGACGACGAGTCGATCTTCCGCGCACTCGACGCGGGCGCCCGCGGTTACCTCACCAAGGATGCGAACCGCCACGAGATCGCCGCCGCCATCCGCGCAGCCGCCGCCGGACAGTCCGTCCTCGATCGCACTGTGCAGCAACGCCTTCTGGCCGGTGCCGTCCGTTCCGCCGGTCCGTCTGTGGCGACCGCGTCACCGCCCGAACTCGACGCACTCACCGCCCGCGAGCGAGAGGTCCTCGTGCACATGGCCGATGGATCCAGCAATCGCGAGATCGCCAAGGCGCTGTTCGTCAGCGAGTCCACCGTGAAGACCCACATCAACAACGTGTTCGCGAAGTTGGCGCTCCGAGACCGCGGCCAGGCCATCGCCTTCGCGCATCGTCACGGGCTCGTCTCGGGCTGACGCGGCCCGAACGCGATTCAGTCGACGTCGACGCCGAAGTCACGTGCGATGCCGGCCAGCCCGCTCGCGTAGCCCTGGCCCACCGCTCGGAACTTCCATTCGGAGTTGCGTCGATACAGCTCGCCGAAGACCATCGCCGTCTCGGTGGAGGCATCCTCGCTGAGGTCGTAGCGCGCGAGCTCCACACCGTCGTCGATGTTGACGACGCGGATGAAGGCATTGACCACCTGACCGAAGGTCTGTCGGCGGTTGTCCGCATCGTGGATGGTGACCGCGAAGATCATCGACTCGACCCGGGGATCGAGGGCCTTGAGGTCGACATTGACCGACTCGTCGTCACCGTCACCCTCGCCGGTGAGATTGTCGCCGGTGTGCACGATCGCCCCGTCGGGTGAGGTGAGGTTGTTGTAGAAGACGAAGTAGCTGTCGGACAACACCTTTCGATCAGGTCCGACGGCGAGCACACTGGCGTCGAGGTCGAAGTCGGCCCCGGTGGTGGCCCGTACGTCCCATCCCAATCCGACACTCACTGCACGGAGGTCAGGCGCCTGCTTGCTCAGCGAGACGTTTCCACCCTTGGCCAACGACACCGACATCCGTTACCTCCTCCGACCGGTGAGCGCGCCCTCGCTGCGCTCTCTCCCAGGGTATCGACCGCGCTCCGCGGAGCGCGGTCAGGAACGATTGTCGGTGGGTCCCGATACCCGGCCCGCCACGAGCTGGCGAACCCGCCACGTACTGGCGGCGGGTTCGTCAGGTTGGGGCGGGTTGGGCCGGTCGGCGGGAGTTCACCGGTGCGCGACCTGCCGTCCGCCTAAGAATGGCGCAGCGGAGAGACACACCACACCCATCGCCGCCTGACCGCGCTTCGCGGAACGCCGAAGAGCCGAGGGGATCAGGCGCCCATCCACGCGATGATCTCTGCGGCGATCTGCTCGCCGCGATCCTCCTGGAGGAAGTGCGCGGCGCCGGTGATGGTGACCTGTTCTCCCGCCGTGGGGATGAGGTCGGTGAACACCTGGCCCGACCGCGGGTGCGGGAACACGGGATCGCTGTCGGAGAACGCCAGCAGCACCGGCTTCTGCCAGCGGCTGAGGTCATCCGAGACCCGTGTGAGGACGTCGGCGCCGACCGATTCGGCATCGACGGGCACGATCAGCGGGAACTGCGCGGCGCCGGCTTTCGACTCGACGGTCGGGAACGGCGCGTCATAGGCCGCGATCACCTCGGGCGGCACGTCGGTGGCGGTCGCGCCGGAGATGATCGCGCCTACCGGCAGATCCGGGGTGCGCTCGGCGAAGTCGCGCCACGCCAGGAACCCCTTGCTGACCTTGCCGGTGAACAGGCCGGTGTTCATGATGACCAGTCGCGCGACACGGTCGGGGTGTTCGGCCGCCCAGCGCAGGCCGATGGGCCCGCCCCAGTCCTGCACGACGACGGTCGCGTTGTCGACACCGAGTTCGTCGAGCACGTGGTCGGCGACGGCGGAATGCCGGTCGTAGGTGTACCACTGCCGGTCGGTGGGCTTGTCGGAACGTCCGAAACCGATGTGGTCGTAGGCGATCACGCGGTGGCCGGCGTCGACCAGCGGGCCGATCATCGTGCGGTAGAGGTAGCTCCACGTCGGTTCGCCGTGGAACAGCACGATCGGATCGCCCGCGCCCTCGTCGACGTAGTGGACACGCATTCCCTCCCACTCCAGATACCGGGGCTCGTGGTCCCAGCCGGGAAGATTCTCGAAGCGATCGTCAGGGGTGCGGAAGACGTCCATCCGTCGATCATGAACCGGTGGCGCACCGTTCGACGACGAAGTCGCGAAACCGTGCGGACGGGAGCGGCAGGGCGCGGTCACGCTGCCAGATCAGCCCGATCTCGCGAGTGGTCTGCGATCCCGACAGTGGGATGAGCGACACGGTCTCCGGGGTGTGCGCACCGTCCTCGATGGGGAGCACCGCAACCCCGAGACCGGCACCGACGAGACCGGCCATGGTGCCCAGCTCGGTCGACTCGAAGGTGATGTCGGGTCGGAAGTCATTGGCAGCGCACAGCTCGTCGAGGATGCGGCGCATACCGAACCCGGGTGCCATCGCGATGAACGGGTCGGAGGCGACCTCGTCGAACGCGACCTCCGAGCGGGCCGCGAACCGATGGTCCACCGGCACGGCGAGTCCGAGGCGCTGGTGCATCAGCGGCGCCCAGGCGACCTCGGTGCTACGCGGGCGGGGCGAGACGACGGCGAGATCGGCCTCCCCGGACAGGACTCGGCCGACGACCGTCTCGGCGGCGTCCTGGCTGAGGGTGAACGACACATGGGCGTCGCGCCGGAACGCCCCTATCCATTCGGGCACCAACCGCACACCGAACGAATGCAGGAACGACAGGTGGATCGTGCCCTCGACCGGGTCGATCATGTCCGCGATCTGATGGCGCGCGGCCTCCATCTCGGCCCGGGCCCGACGGCAGTGCGTCAGATAGACGCGGCCACGGTCGTTCAACGTGAGCCGCTTGCCACGTCGGTCGAACAGGGTCGCCCCGACCTCGCGTTCGAGTCGCGCCAACGCCCGCGAGAGCGTCGGCTGCGACACGTGGAGTCGCTGCGCGGCGACGCTGACGTTCTCGGTCTCCGCGAGATCGACGAACCATTCGAAATCCGACTGCACGCCGATCAGGCTATATGCGTGCGACGCATGAGAGATGTCGAAACGATTCATTTCCTTTTCGATGGACCACGTGGAAATCTCAGGTGAATGAGTTCAGCAGTGCGCACGCCCAGCCCAGCTGTGACGGACCTCGACGGCCATCCCGCCGGATCGCGAGAGTTCCGCAAGGCGACGCTGGCGCTGTTCGCGGCCGGCATGGCCGCGTTCATGGCGATGTACCACGTGCAGGCGATGCTTCCGGTCTTCTCCGACCACTTCGGGGTCTCGCCGACGACGTCGGCGCTCACGGTGTCGCTCACCACCGGGCTGCTCGCACTCACCATCATCCCCGCGAGTGTGCTGTCTGAGCGGTACGGACGCGTGCGCGTGATGGTGATCTCGGCGGTCGCGGCTTCTGTGCTGGGACTGGTGTTGCCGTGGTCACCGAACATCGAGATCCTGCTCGCCGGACGCGCTCTCGTCGGTGTCCTGTGCGCCGGTGTCCCCGCCGTTGCGATGGCCTACCTGGCCGAGGAGATCGACGGCCCGTCACTCGGAAAAGCCATGGGATACTACGTCTCCGGCACCACGATCGGTGGCCTCACCGGGCGTCTCGTGCCGGGTTTGGCCGCCGATGTCGTCGACTGGCGGTGGGCGCTCGAGATCGCCTGCCTGGTGTCGCTCGGCTTCGCGATCGTGTTCATCCGGCTGGTCCCCCCGTCGCGGAACTTCGTGCCGCAGCGGGTCACCGCGCGGATCGTGGTGGGCAACCTCGCCGGGCATCTTCGTGATGTGCCCATGCTGTGCCTGTTCGGTCTCGCGTTCGTCCTCATGGGTGGCTTCGTCACCGTCTACAACTTCCTCGCCTACCGACTCCTGGATTCGCCGTTCTCGTTGCCGCAGAGCATCGTCAGCCTGGTGTTCGTCATGTACCTCGCCGGTACGTTCTCGTCGAGCTACGCGGGCCGCATGTCCGACCGGCACGGACGAGGACGGGTCCTGTGGATCTCGATCGCCGTGATGGTGGCGGGTCTCGTGATCACCGTGCCCGACTGGCTGCCGAGCACCCTCGTCGGGATCTTCTTCTTCACCGCGGGGTTCTTCGGAGCCCACTCCGTCGCCAGCAGTTGGGTCGGAGCCCGGGCGAGCGATCACCGCGCCGAGGCCTCGTCGCTGTACCTGTTCGGGTACTACCTGGGTAGCTCGGTCGCCGGCGCGCTCGGCGGCCTGGCCTTCACCGCCGCCGGATGGGTCGGTGTTGTCGGCTATGTGGGCGTTCTGATGGTGATCGGTGTCGTGCTGGCCGGGGTCGTCCTCATCCGTACGGCGCACGAGAAGGCCGCCGTCACCGCCTGACACGATGGGCGCCATGACACCACGCGAGACGATCGTCATCACCGGCGCCAGCGATGGGATCGGGGCCGCCGCCGCGCGTGCACTCGCCCCGGACCACGACGTCGTACTCGTCGGCCGATCACCGGAGAAGACCGCGGCGGTGGCGCGCGAGTTGGGCGTCCCCCATCACGTCGCCGACTTCGCCGAGCTGGCCCAGGTGCGCGACCTCGCGGCGACCCTGCTGGCTGAGTACCCACGGATCGACGTGCTGGCCAACAACGCGGGCGGCATCATGGGTGATCGCCAAGTGACCGTCGACGGGTTCGAGAAGACCTTCCAGGTCAACCATCTCGCACAGTTCCTGTTGACCGACCTGCTCATCGACCGTCTCACCGAGAGCAACGCACGCGTGATCCAGTCGGCGAGTGTCGCGGCCAAGCAATGGGGTCGACTCGACCTCGACGACCTCCAGAACGAGAAGGGGTACTCGCCCGAGAAGGCCTACGGCGACGCCAAACTGGCGAACATCCTGTTCACCCGTGAGCTGCAGAAGCGATACGGCGACCGCGGGATTACGGCAGCCTCGTTCCATCCCGGTATCGTCGGCACCAACTTCGCCAGCGACACCACCCACGTCATGCGATTCGCCTACCACACGCCCGTGATCAAGAACCTCGTCACGATCTCGCCGAGCAAGGGCGCCGACACGCTCGTGTGGCTGGCCACCTCGACACCCGGTTCCGACTGGGAGCCCGGTGGCTACTTCGCCAAACGCAAGCCCGCCACCTCGAGCCGTCAGAGCACGGACATGGCACTGGCCGAACGCCTCTGGGACATCAGCGCCGAACTCGTCGGCCGCTGACCGATGGTGCATCTCGATCACCGGCTGATCGCGGTGACTTCCAGCGTCATCGCCATCGCCCTGGTGACGGGTGGCGTCCTCACCGCGCCCACATCGCAGGGCGACGTATTCGGCTTCTCGGCATCGCTGCCGAGTTTCCCGGTCGAATCCAGTCCCACGGCCATCGCGATCGGCGGACTGCTGGCGTTGCTCGTGGCGGCTTTACCGAAACGGGTCGGCGTCACACTCGTCGGGATGGGAGCGGGCGCTGTCGTTCTCGTCGTCGCCGCGCTTCTCGACACCCAGCCCGTGGTAGCGACCATCGGGGCCGGCGCAGCACTCGGCGGCGCGGTTGCTCTCGCGTCGACGATCGGGCGGCGGACTGTTCTCGCCGCCGCCGTCGCGGGTTTCGCCGCCGGTGGCTACGCGGTACCCGCACTGGCCCGCATACGCCGTCGGGAGCCGTCGACGCCGCGCCGCTACGCCGACTACATCCCGTCCGACGGTCCGTACACTCGCTTCGCCGGTGACCCGGTCCTCGTCATCGGTGCGGCTGTGGTAGTCGCTGCGGTGATCGTTCTGGTGGTGCTGCACCGGCGCCGGTTCGCCGAGGCGATCGAGCGACCTCCACTGTCGTCGGTGGGCATCGCAGCCGCGACCACGGTCGGCGGCGCACTCGTGTTCTGGTGGTTCCTGCGCTGGATCAGTTCCACGACGCAGCAGTCGACCGGACTGAACACATTCCTCGGCGGTTACGTTCTCACCGTGGCGGCCGTCGTGATCGCGCTGGTGACCCCGGGTCGGCGCGGTGCGATCTGGCTCGCCGCCGTCGCCGTGGTGGCCGCGCACGGCGCCGACGGTATAACGACGAGCGGGGCGTCGATGGCCCTGATCATCACCGCGCTCATCGGAATCGGCGCCGCGGCAGCAGTTGTTCTCTCTCGTGAGCCGCAATCGAAACGGGCGCCTCTGCTCGTCGTGGGTGGGTTGACGGCGCTCACGGTGCTCACCGCGACACAGTTCCTCGACGGTGATCTCTCCGCGGCGGTACCGGTGCTGGGCGGCGCGTTCGTGGTCCCCGCCGTGGCGGGGTTCGTCCTGGTCGCCGCGGTTCACGGAGCCACACCGCCTGACGGTGCGATCGTGATCGGCGCTCTGGTGGCGCTGCCACTGCTGACCCGCACCACCGGCGCCACCGTGGGGTGGACGGCCTACACGCCACTCACCGACGCCGACGGACTCGACGGTTTCGGTGGGCTGAGCTATTCGGCCGCCACAGCCACCGGGACCGTCAGCGCCGTCGTCACGACTGCGGTCTGCAGTGCCGCTGCTCTGATCCTTCTGCGCCGCTCGCCCGCGACAGCCGACTGAGAGCCTGAGCGCTCAGTGGTCGCTCTCGACCACCGCACCGCTGTCGATGTTGCGTGCGCTGGTGGAGCGGCCGAGGGCCGCGACCTCGGCGTCCATCTTCGGGATGACCGTGGGAGCCTGTGCGAGAGAGGACTTCTCGCCGATCGGCGAGGTGATCACGTTGCGCAGCCATCCGATGGCACCGACCCATCCGGGGACGAACACGCGGCGCTTGCGCTTCTCGAGTCCGGCGACGAACGCGTCGACACATTTGTCGACGGTGGTGGTCTTGCTCAGCGGGCCGGGCAGCGCGTCGAGCATCTCGGCGAAAGCGGTGAGGTCCTTCTTCGCGTCCTGCACGAGCGGGGTGTCGATCCACGACATGTGCGCCGAACCGACATCGACGCCGAGATGTTTGACCTCGAGACGCAGCGCGCTGGCGAAGTTCTCGGCACCGGCCTTGCTCGCGTTGTAGGCGGCGAGGCCGGGCGCGGGGGTGAACGCAGCGAGCGAGGACACCACGAGGATGTATCCCTTGCGTTCGATCACCGAGGGCAGCGCCGCACGCACGGTGTGGAAGACACCGGTGATGTTGATGTCGACGACTCGGCGGAACGCGATCGGATCGGTGTTCAGCACCGACCCGTAACTGGCGATCCCGGCGTTCGCGAGGACCATGTCGATCCCCCCGAAGGCCTCGATGCCGGCGGCGACGGCGCGTTCCATGGCCGCCAGATCGGTGACATCGGCGACGACGGTGACCGCGGACGATCCCAGTTCCTCACCGATCAACCCCAGTGGTCCCTCATCGAGATCGGTGAGGACGACCTTTGCGCCCTTCCCGACCAACGCTCGGGCGGTCTCGCATCCGATCCCGCGAGCACCACCGGTGATGAGGACGACCTTGCCCCGCACAGACGACATCGACTTCTCCTACCCCGACCCGACATCTTCGCGTCGTGGGCGGTTCCAACCTAGCGGTCGATGCCGGGGCCGGCGAAGGGTTGCGCGACGAATCGGATGCCGTCGGGCGCCTCGAGGCTGAACCCCGACCCGCGGCCGGCGGCGACACCGAGCACGATGTCGGCGTCGTGCCACAGTTCGTGGCGCTCGGGCGACACCCACACCTGGGTCGGGGGCAGCGGACTGGGGAGTGCGATCTCGCCGACCACCACGTCACGTAGGCCGACGCGGAACTCGCGCACCGGGTGACACATGGGGTCCGACCCGGCGCAGGTCCCGCCGGCCTCGTGGATGAGGAGCTGACCGTGGACCTCGGTGAGGGCGGTGAGCACCTCGACGGCGGCGCCGGTCGCCAGCACGAGGTCGTGCGAGACAACGGGCAGGTCATCGACGGTCATCGCTCCATCGTGAGCCGCTGCGACGCGACGCGCGACCCCGGGACGCAGACCGCCCCGGTCGTCTTGGTCACAGACGAACCGGGGCGGCGGTGCAGGTCACGCGGGTGAACCCGCTTCACTCAGGTCGCGAACTCGGCTCCCCGCCGCGGCGGGCATGCGTCGAGCCAGGTGTTCTCGGCCTCGTTGAAGACCCGCGAGCGAGCCAGGAACCGCACTCCCTCGGGTGCCTCGAGGCTGAACCCGGCGCCTCGGCCGGGCACCACGTCGAGGATCAGCTGGGTGTGCTTCCACACCTCGTACTGATCGCCCTGGATCCAGACCCGCACCGCGGGAATGGGTTCGGCCAGGTCGATCTCGCCGAGCAGCACATCGCGCTGCCCGACGCGGAACTCGTTGGCCGGGTAGCACATCGGCGCCGAGCCGTCGCAGCATCCACCGGACTGGTGGATCATGAGGCCGCCGTGGAGCTCCGACAACTTGGTCAGGAGCTCCACGGCGGAGTCAGTGGCGACGACCCTGTCGGTAGCAGCAGTCATCACGGTCTCTTTCGTAGTGCAGGTGGCGCGAGCGGATCAGAAGAAGCCCTTCGCTCCCTGGGCGTAGCCGACGAGCAGGTTCTTCGTCTGCTGGTAGTGCTCGAGCATCATCAGGTGGTTCTCGCGCCCGATGCCCGACGCCTTGTAGCCGCCGAAGGCCGCGTGTGCCGGGTAGTCGTGGTAGGTGTTCGTCCACACACGACCGGCCTGGATCTCGCGACCCGCGCGGTAGGCGGTGGCACCATCACGCGACCAGACGCCCGCGCCGAGCCCGTAGAGGGTGTCGTTGGCGATCGACATGGCCTCGGCGTAGTCGGAGAACGTCGCGACCGAGAGCACGGGTCCGAAGATCTCCTCCTGGAAGATGCGCATCTTGTTGTTGCCCGCGAACACCGTCGGCTTCACGTAGTAACCGCCGGCGAGATCACCGTCGAGCTTGAGCGGCTCACCGCCGGTGAGCACCTTCGCGCCCTCTTCCTGACCGATGCTCAGGTACGAGACGATCTTCTCGAACTGATCGTTGGAGGCCTGGGCACCCATCATGGTGTCGGTGTCGAGCGGGTTGCCCTGCTTGATCTTCTCGACGCGGGTGACGGCGAGATCGATGAACTCGTCGTAGATCGACTCCTGGATGAGCGCGCGGCTCGGGCAGGTGCACACCTCGCCCTGGTTGAGCGCGAACATCGTGAAGCCCTCGAGCGCGCGATCGCGGAACCCGTCGTCGGAGGCCATCACGTCGGCGAAGAAGATGTTCGGGCTCTTGCCGCCGAGCTCGAGGGTCACCGGGATGATGTTCTCCGAGGCGTACTGCATGATCAGGCGGCCGGTCGTGGTCTCACCGGTGAACGCGATCTTGCGGATGCGGTTGCTCGACGCGAGCGGTTTGCCCGCCTCCACGCCGAAACCGTTGACGATGTTGACGACACCGTCGGGCAGCAGGTCGCCGATGATCGACATGAGGAACAGGATCGACGCAGGGGTCTGCTCGGCCGGCTTGAGTACGACGGCGTTGCCCGCGGCGAGTGCCGGGGCGAGCTTCCAGACCGCCATGAGGATCGGGAAGTTCCACGGGATGATCTGGCCGACGACGCCGAGCGGCTCGTGGAAGTGGTAGGCGACGGTGTCCTCGTCGACCTGCGACAGCGAACCCTCCTGCGCACGAAGCGCTCCCGCGAAGTAGCGGAAGTGGTCGACGGCGAGCGGGATGTCGGCGGCGAGCGTCTCACGGACGGCCTTGCCGTTGTCCCACGACTCGGCGACGGCGATCTTCTCGAGGTTCGCCTCGATGCGGTCGGCGATCTTCAGCAGCACCAGCGAGCGCTCGGCGACCGACGTCTTGCCCCACGCGGGGGCGGCCGCGTGGGCGGCGTCGAGGGCGAGGTCGATGTCCTCGGCGGTCGAGCGGGCGACCTCGCAGAACGTCTTGCCGTTGACCGGCGACGGGTTCTCGAAGTACTGACCCTTCACCGGCGGCGTCCACTTGCCACCGATCCAGTTGTCGTAGCGCGACTCGAAGTTCATCACCGCGCCGTCGGTTCCGGGGTTGGCGAACACTGCCATGTCTGGACCTCCCTGTCCTGACCCGCGCATCCTGGGACGACAGCTGTCGTCATCACTGCACGGGGTACTTGTGATGTGCACCACAAACGCTACGCCGACCGACGTTGCAAGCCCGTTGCATCGTGGGAGCGGATGAGTAGCGTGAGGGACATGACGAACTCCACCGTGACCTCAGTCGACATCGGCCCGAAGATCGTCGCCCGCCAGGTGCAGGTCAATGCGCCGGCGTCGCAGATCTTCGCCCTCGTGGCCGACCCGCACCGCCATCACGAGCTCGACGGGTCGGGCACCGTGCGCGACACCGCCGTGAAGGGCCCCGACCGCCTGACCACCGGCGCCAAGTTCAGCGTCGGCATGAAGCAGTTCGGCTTTCCTTACAAGATCACCTCGAAGGCGACCGAGATCGTGCCCGACAAGGTCGTCGAGTGGCAGCACCCGATGGGCCACAAGTGGCGCTGGGAACTCGACGAGAAGACGCCCGGCGTCACCACGGTGACCGAGTCGTTCAACTACGGCACAGCCAAGCTCCCGGCCGCGCTCACGCTGACCGGCTACGACAAGAAGAACGGCGACGGCATCACCGAGACCCTCAAGCGTCTCGCCGCACGCTTCGCCTGATCGCGGGAGATCACATCCGCGCGTAGCGGGCCATGACGAAGGCGTAGACGCCGTAGGTGGCCACGCCGATGGCGGCGACGAAGAGCAGTATCTGACCGGCCGGGGCGGAGCCGAGCGCCTTCACGGCACCGTCGATGCCGGTGGCCTTCGAGGGATCTGCGCGCACCACGGCCACGCCGACGAGGATGCCCGCGATGGCCAGCACCACCCCCTTCGCGACGTAGCCGATGATCCCGGTGGTGCGGACCGCGGCGTTGTCGGCGATGGACAGGTCGTCCATGAAGTTCCCACTGATGCCTTTGTAGACGTGATAGCAGCCGACGCAGAAAACGACGACACCGACCACCACGAGCGCGAGTTTGCCTGCGCCCGAGCCCATCAACCGCGCACTGAGGCCGGCGTTCTCCTTGCTGCTCGAGGTGCCGTCGCCGAGGGCGAAACGCACCGCCGTCCACGCGAAGGCGAAGTAGATCACCGCGAGGCTCAGTGCTTTGCCGCGGTCGGCCAACCCCGACGCCCCTTTGTCGTCGGGGCCGTTGGGTTCGGTGGCGTGCACTCCGACAATGGCCTCGGCCACTCGCCAGAACGCCATCGCGAAGAACGCGGCCGCGGCTGCCCAGAGGGCGACGGTCCCGCCGGTGGTGCTCGCGACGGCCGATAGCGCGCCGGACTGGTCGGCGTTGCCGCCCGCCCCGACCGCGATGCGCACGATGACGTAGGCGATGAGGATGTGGACGATCCCGCTCGTGACGTGACCGGCACGGGCAGCGACCTCGAACCAGGCGTTGCCCGTGGCGTCGTCAGCGGCACGTACCACGCCGCCGGCACCGAACTTCCGCATCCGCTCACCCTAGAAAGTCCGACGTCACCCAGAATTCATCCCGGCGAGTCTTGACTCATTCCAGAAAAGTCGCGCATAGTGGTGGCGTGCACCCGGCGACCGATCACACGGAGATGTTGCGCGCAGCGTCCCTGCGCGTGACACGTCCGCGCGTGGCGGTCCTCGACGCGGTGGCAGCTCATCCCCACGCCGACACCGACACCGTCTTCACCTCGGTGCGGACTGTTCTGCCCGAGGTGTCGCGTCAGGCGGTCTACGACGTCCTCGGCGCCCTCACGCGCGCCGGACTGGTGCGCCGCATCGAGCCCGCCGGCTCGGTCGCCCGGTACGAATCACGCGTCGGCGACAACCACCACCACGTCGTGTGCCGCTCGTGCGGTGCCATCGCCGACGTCGACTGCGCCGTCGGCGAGGCGCCGTGTCTCACCGCATCGACCAGCAACGGCTTCGAGATCGACGAAGCCGAGGTCATCTACTGGGGCCACTGCCCCCAGTGCACCATCGAACGCCGGGCGCGAACTCAGCACTGATCGCGAACGGCGTCTGCTCTACAGCCAGTTGTCAATCACCGGAAGGAATCTCGTGACCGAAGCCCACGAAACCCGCGAAAAAGAGATGAACGAGGAGCAGCCCGCCGACCACGCGTCGGGCGGATGCCCGGTGGTGCACGGCAACGCCGCACCGGTGGAGGGTGGCAACACCAACCGCGGATGGTGGCCCAACGCCCTCAACCTCGGCATCCTGCAGAAGAACCCGGCCGTCGCCAACCCGCTGGGTGAGGATTTCGACTACGCGAAGGCGTTCAGCGGCCTCGATCTCGCCGCGGTGAAGTCCGACATCACCGAGGTGCTCACCGACTCGAAGGACTGGTGGCCCGCCGACTGGGGCAACTACGGCCCGTTCTTCATCCGCATGGCCTGGCACTCGGCCGGCACCTACCGCGTCCACGACGGTCGCGGCGGCGCGGGCGCCGGCATGCAGCGCTTCGCCCCGCTCAACAGCTGGCCCGACAACGCCAGCCTCGACAAGGCCCGTCGTCTGCTGTGGCCCGTGAAGCAGAAGTACGGCAAGAGCCTGTCGTGGGCCGACCTGATCGTCCTCACCGGCAACGTCGCGCTGGAGTCGATGGGACTCAAGACCTTCGGTTTCGCCGGTGGTCGCGAGGATCGCTGGGAGCCCGAGGAGGACGTCTACTGGGGTCCCGAGCAGACCTGGCTCGGCGATGAGCGCTACAGCGGTGACCGCGAGCTCGAGACGCCGCTGGGCGCCGTGCAGATGGGCCTCATCTACGTCAATCCCGAAGGCCCCAACGGCAACCCGGATCCGCAGCTGTCGGCCAACGACATCCGCGAGACCTTCGGCCGCATGGCCATGAACGACCGTGAGACCGCCGCCTTGGTCGTCGGCGGCCACACGTTCGGCAAGGTGCACGGCGCGGGCGATCCCGAGAAGTACATCGGACCCGAGCCCGAGGGCGCACCGCTGGAGCAGATGGGTCTGGGCTGGAAGAACAGCTTCGGAACCGGCAACGCCGAGTACACGATCACCAGCGGCATCGAGGGCGCCTGGACGGCGACCCCCACCCAGTGGGACAACTCCTACCTCGAGACGCTGTACGGCTACGAGTGGGAGGTCCACAAGGGCCCCGGCGGCGCCTACCAGTGGCGTCCGCAGGACGGTGCCGCCACCGATCTCGTCCCCGACGCCCACGTCGAGGGAAAGAAGAACCCGCCCATGATGCTCACCAGCGACATGGCGATGCGCGTCGATCCGATCTACGAGGAGATCACCCGCGGCTGGCTCGCCGACCCCTCGTCGCTCGCCGACGAGTTCGCGCGCGCCTGGTTCAAGCTGCTCCACCGCGACATGGGACCCGTGGTCCGCTACCTCGGACCCGAGGTGCCCAGCGAAGAACTGCTGTGGCAGGACCCGATCCCCGCGGTCACCGGTGACCTCATCGGCGGCGAGGACATCGCAGCGCTCAAGGCGACGATCCTCGAGTCGGGCCTCACCGTCTCGCAGCTGATCAAGACCTCGTGGGCGGCGGCGTCGTCGTTCCGCGGCAGCGACAAGCGCGGTGGCGCCAACGGTGGCCGCATCCGCCTGCAGCCGCAGGCCGGGTGGGAGGTGAACGAGCCCGACGAGCTGGCCCAGGTGATCCGTTCGCTCGAGTCGATCCAGGAGTCGTTCAACGGCGCCGGTGGCGCGCAGGTCTCGTTCGCCGACCTCGTGGTGCTCGGCGGCGCGGCCGCCCTGGAGAAGGCCGCGAGCAACGCCGGTGTCGAGATCACCGTGCCGTTCACCCCGGGTCGTACCGACGCCACGCAGGAGCAGACCGACGTCGAGTCGTTCTCCTACCTCGAGCCGAAGGTCGACGGGTTCCGCAACTTCCTCGGCAAGGGCGATCGCCTTCCCGCGGAGTTCGCACTGGTCGATCGGGCCAACCTGCTGACGCTGAGCGCGCCGGAGCTGACCGTGCTCGTCGGCGGTCTGCGCGTGCTGGGTGCCAACCACGGCGGCTCGAAGCTCGGCGTGTTCACCGACAAGTCGGAGACGCTGTCGAACGACTTCTTCGTCAACCTCCTCGACATGGAGACCGTGTGGGAGCCCGTCGGCGACGAGCAGGGCACCTACGTCGGCAAGGACCGCTCCAGCGGAGCGGAGAAGTACACCGGCAGCCGCAACGACCTCGTGTTCGGGTCGAACTCGCAGCTGCGTGCGGTCGCCGAGGTCTACGCCGAGAACGACTCGAAGGAGAAGTTCGTGCACGACTTCGTCGCGGCGTGGGACAAGGTCATGATGGCCGATCGCTTCGATGTGAAGGGCTGACGCTCTCAACTCCACACACCACGACACCCCGTCGACCCTCACCGGTCGGCGGGGTGTCGTCGTGTCACGACTTCTCGTGCAGCGTCACGTGATAGCCGTCGGGATCGGCGAAGGTGACGGTGCGGCCGAACGGCCCGTCGAACGGTGCGGTGACGATCGGATGGCCGTCGGCGTCGAGGGCGTCGTGGATGGCCTGCACATCGGTGGCGTGCATCCACAGCGCCATCCCGATGCCGGGCTGAGGCACCGACTCCAGATCGGTGCCCGCGACGACCTCGCGCAAGGCGAAGGCGATCGGCTTCGTCGTGAACACCACCGCGTGCGGCGGTCCGGCCGGAGACCGGACCAGGCCGAGGTACTTCTCGTAGAACGCCTGCGACACAGCGAGATCGCGGGCCTGCAGGGAGACGAAATCGGGTCCGGTGACGGGCATGGGGTTCTCCTTCGGTCTGTGTCAGGTTCCTGACACAGAAGAAGCTATGTCAGAATACTGACATGAGTCAAGGGGGCATCGATCTCGAGTCGTCAATGGGGTATCTGCTCAAGGAGGCGTCGAGTGCGCTGCGGACGGCGATGGAGTCCGCGCTCCGCCCACTGGGGCTGACGGTCACGCAGTACTCCTGCCTCGAACTCCTCGCCCAGCGGCCCGGGCTGTCGACGGCCGCGCTGGCGCGGGGAACGTTCGTCACGCGGCAGTCGATGAACGTGCTGGTGCAGGCGCTGGAGCGAGACGGGTTCGTGCGACGCCCCGATCAGGCGCCCGTCGGCAAGGTGTTGCCGACCGAGCTCACCCCACGGGGCCGTCGGAGCCTCGAGAAGGCGACCGTCGCCGTCCGATCGGTCGAGAAGGCCATGCTCGACGGCGTCGCCGACCGCGACCAGGCCACCGCCTTCGGTGTGCTGCGCCGCGTCGTCACCAACCTGGGTGAGGATCCCGACACTCGGTGATCAGCGGATGCGAGGAGCTCCGAGCACGACGTCGCGGTAGGTGATGACGTTGCCGCGGTAAGCCCGATCGGGGAACAACCGGCGCAGGGGCTCGCTCCCCGTGGTCGACACGGTCACGGTGGTCTCGGCGGTGGTGATGTCGAAGTCCGGGATGTCGAGGGCGCCGGTGCGGGCACGTGACCCGTCGGCGAACACCTGCTCCATGCCGCTGAGCGCCGGGACGATCACCGACGACAGGATGGGCCACCCGAGCGCCTTCGGGACCGCGAGGGCGCGGGCCGGCGCGGCGTCACCGATGCTCACCCCCACCGACCAGCCGTCGCCGGAGGCGGTGAACTCACTGCGGGCTGCCGGGTCGCCGGAGAACTCGGCGAGGACCTTGGGCAGCGCCCAGTTCTCGCGCCCCCCGCGCATGGTGGCCGCCGAGTCGACGGGCAGGAACGGGATGTGCCCGAACACGCCGCCCGGGCGTGCGTAGACGATGACGCCGCCGAGCTCGTTGTAGGTGCCGACCGGCGTGTAGCTGTAGCGCACGCCGAACCCGACACGGAGCAGCGGGACCGCGAAGCGGGCCAGGGACGGCGGGAGGAGGTCGCGGTCGGAGCGACGCGCTTTCGCCGACCAGAACACCCCGCTGCCGGCGATGGACCAGGGTGCGGGGCTGCCCATGTCGGGCAGCGCGTCGTTCATGGCGGGTGTGGCGACACCCTCGGGGATGGTCGACGCCAGGCCTCGCCAGCGCGACTCGCTCGATGCGATGGGGTTCGCGACCACGTCGTCACTTCCTTCCGACGGCGTGACGCCCACGCCGATATGGAACAAACTAACAGAAACGTTCCATTGAGCGGGAGGAGTCGACGGGACTCAGTTCGCCGCCACCGGTGGCACCGGGGAGCGTCGGGGGGTCATGCCCGGGGCGACGACCGCGGCGAGGACCGCGATCGCGGCGAGCGTCCACCATGCGTGTGTGAACGAGGTGTGGGCCGCGGCGTACCCGATCGGTGTCCCGATGACGGCGACGATGATGCTGACGCCGAGCGCCGTGCCGATCTGCCGACTCATGTTGACCACGGCACTGCCGGTCGCTGCCTGTGCGGGCGGGAGGTCGGCGGTCGCCGACGACAGGATCGAGGGCAGGGCGAGACCGATGCCGCTGCCGCCGATGAGCAGACTGGGCAGCATGTCGCCCACATAGTCCGGTGTCTGACCCACCGATGCGGCCAGCAGCAACGCGCCGCCCGCCATGAGCGCGCAGCCGACACCGACGATGACGCCGATCGGTACCCGACGGGTGGCCAGCTGGTGCCCGACAACGGTGAACAGCGGGACCATCAACGGCCCGGGCACCACCGCGAAGCCGGTGCGGATCGCCGAGTAGCCCCAGACCTGTTGCATCCACAGGATGTTCACCAGCAGCGAGGCCGCGAACGGGATGGAGAACAGGACCGCGGTCGCGTTGGCGAAGGAGAAGGCGCGGACCCGCAACAGCGCCGCGTCGATCACCGGGGACCGGTGGCGGGCGGAGCTGACGACGAACAGGCCCAGCGTGATCGCCGAGACGATCCATGCGGTCAGGGTGCGTGGGTCGGCCCAGCCCCAGTCGGGGCCCTCGACCAGTCCCAGGGTGAGCGCACCGATCGACACGGCGAGGAGCGCGGCTCCGAGCATGTCGGGGAACGGGGTCGGCGAATCGTCACGCGAGCGATCGACGACGATGACCGCCCCCACGAAGGCGATGATCCCGACCGGGATGTTCACGAGGAAGATCCAGCGCCAGGACGCCTCGACCAGCATGCCGCCCAACGCCGGACCGAGGGCCGCGGCCAGCGCGCCGGTGGCCGCCCAGATGCGGACCGCCCGGGCACGGTTGGCCGGGGTGGCCGCCGCGATCACCAGGCCCAGGCTCGAGGGCGTGAGGATCGCCGCGCCGACGGCCTGCACCACGCGCGCGGCGACCAACCACCAGACACCGTCGCTCGCCGCGCACGCGGCACTGGCCACGGTGAACAGCGCGAGGCCGAACAGGAAGCTCTCCCTGCGGCCGAATCGATCCGCGAGACGCCCGGCCGGGACCAGCAGCGCGGCGTAGACGATGGTGTACGCGTTGAGGATCCACGACAGCTGCGACAGCGGGATCGACTGCGTCGGATCCGATCCCGCGAAGTCGCGGCCGATGTCGTCGAAGGCGACGTTGACGATGAACACGTCGAGGCTGGCCATGAACGCGGCCAACGAGAGGACGAACAGAACGATGCCGGGACGGCGGATGGCGGTCGTCTCCGACGCAGCAACTCTGGTGTTGACCATAGTGATCAACCTAAGCCCTGACTACACCAGGGTCAATTCAGACACGGTCCGATCAGGTGCGGCGCCCGCGCCGCAGTCGCAGGGCGTCGAGATCCACCTCGTCGCCGGCTGACGTACGGACCGACACACCGACCCGCTCCCCCGCCGCATCCACGACCTCGACCGGCGGGCCCTGCGGTTGGAGGTGACGGTCGCCCCACTCCATCATCGCCAGCACCACCGGGAGCAGATCGCGTCCCTTGTCGGTGAGGACGTACTCGTGACGCGGACGCGATCCCGGCTCCTGATAGGGGCGCTTGGCAAAGATCCCGTCGGACACGAGTTGCTTGAGTCGGGTGGCCGCGGCGGCATCGGTCACGCCGACGCGCTGGGCGAAGTCGGCGAACCGCGTGGTGCCGTAGAACGCCTCACGCAGGAACAACATGGCGGTACGCGATCCGACGACCTCGAGTGCCTTGGCCACCGAACACTCGTCGGCCGTCCACCGACTGCGATCAGCGAGTACCCCGTCGAGATTCATTGCCATGACCCACATCCTACGCTGGCTCTATCCCGATCTGGCCAGAGTCGACGGAGCGGTCTCAGCTGTTGAGGCCGAAGCGTCTGTCCAACAGGGCAACTCGCCCCAACGCCTGCGCATGACCGGGATCGCTCGGACCGATCGCCGACGCGAGTGCCTGCCAGGCCTCGGCGTCGTCACGCCCGTGCACAGAATCGGTCCACGCCTGCAGCGCACGTCGTTCGTGTCCGCGCATCACCGCCGAACGGATGTCGGCGGTGATCTCCTCGAACAGTTCCACCACGCCGGGAGCGTGGGACTGGGCGAGCAGCCCGCCCCGGCCCAGTTCGTCGATCGCGCCGACCACATCGCCGTGGCGGACCCGCTCGGTCATGCGGTGCACGTCGGAGTCGATGTGCACACCCAGCCGATACGGGCGCGACAACACGACCTCGGCGCCGAGATCGCGTCGCAGCCTGGATATCTCGGCGCGCACGGTCACCGCGTCGACGCCGGTGTCGGACAGTTTCGCGGCCAGCTCCTCGGTACCCAGACCGTGGGGATGGTGGGCGAGCAGCAACAGGATCTCGGCGTGACGCGGGCTCAGGCGATGGGTGCGGCCGTCGAGGACCACCCGCAGGCCCGCGACATCGGTCACCGACAACCGCGCGCCGGAGGTGTCCTCCGACCCGGCGATCTGGCCGAGATCGACTCCGCCGTACCGCATCTGCATCTCGATCGCGGCGACCACCGACCGGACGGTCGACATCGCGAACGGTGCCGCGACCTGTCGTCCACCGGTGATGTCGAGAACACCGATGACGTGCCCGGTCACCGGGTCGTGCACGGGCGCCGCTGCACAGCTCCACTCCTGCACCGGTTCGGCGAAGTGCTCGCGGCCCACGATCTGCACCCCGCGATCGACCGCAAGGGCCAGACCGGGGGCGTTCGTGCCCACGGTCTCCTCCGACCAGATCGCCCCCTCGACGAAGTCGATGGCGGCGGCGCGGTCGCGGGCGGCGCGGTCCCCCTCGAGCCACAGCAGGCGCCCGACCTCGTCGGTGAGAGCGACCACCACCCCCGCGCCGCCGATGTCGTCGAGCATCAGCGAACGGACCAGCGGACGCATCGCGGTCATCGGGTGCGCGGCCCGGTAGGTGTCGAAGTCCGCCGACGTCATGTCGGCGACGGTGGACCCGGCCGGGTCGACACCGCGCCGCAGGGACCGCATCCAGGAGTCGCGGACCACCGAACGCATCGAGTCCCGCCGAGTGGATCGGTCGGCGAGGAACCGCTCGAAGGCCAGTCGGACCTGTTCCGGCTGCTCGAGCGATCGGTTGGATGTTCCCGCCACGGCCGCCATTGTGCCAGGACGAGCGGGCGATGTGTGGCGCGCACCACAGACCGCCCGGAGGTCAGACGGCTGAGCGCGCGATCAGTTCGTCCGCGGCGTCGGTCGAGACGGCGCCGACGCGTCGCATGAACCGTGCCACCCGCGGCATCACCTCGGCCTGACGGTGGATTGCGGCGTGGATCAGCCAGCGTGCCGCCTCCGACGACGACAGCGCCGGAGCCTCGGTGTACTCGTCGGTCGGGGAGATCATCGGGGTCCGGACCAGCGGGAAGAACACCGTGGTCACCGCGATCCCGGTGCCGCGCAGATCGGCGGCGATGCAGCGGCCGAACGCGGTGAGCGCGGACTTCGAGCCGGCGTAGGCGGAGAACTTGGGCATCGCCCCCATCGGGATGCCCCAGGTGGAGACGTTGATGAACTGTCCGCTGCCCCGCTCGCGCATCGCCGGGAGGAAACCGAGCGTGAGCTGCACCGGGCCGAAGTAGTTGATCGCCATGGTGCGCTGGTAGTCGTGCAGGCGGTCGGTCGAATCGAGCACGTCGCGCCGGATGGAGCGGCCCGCGTTGTTGATGACGATGTCGGGGCACCCGTGATCGGCGATCACGGCCTCGATGAGGCGGGCGATGTCCTCGGTGTCGGACAGGTCCGCGGGGAGGGGGTGGGCGAGCCCGCCGTCGGCGCGGATGCCGGCCGCCACGGTCTCGAGTTCTTCGGCCCGTCGCGCCACGAGCAACACGTTCGCACCGTGTTTGGCGAACTTGCGCGCGGCCGCCTCGCCGATACCCGACGACGATCCGGTGATGAGGACGGTCTTGCCCTCCAGCCCCTCGGCCGGAGCACGGGTGAGGTCGACGAGGTCGCGCACCGAGCGCGGTCGCTGCATCGCGGTCCGCACCACGCGGTTGGTCAACGAGGTCACTGCGTTCGTCATGGCCAAACGGTAGATCACCGCTGTTCTCGCCGCGACGGCCGGTGATCGGCACACTGGTGTGATGAAGACACTCCTCAACATCATCTGGCTGGTGCTCTGCGGGTTCTGGATGGCCATCGGCTACGTGGTGGCCGGCATCGTGTGTTGCATCCTGATCATCACCATCCCGTTCGGGATCGCCTCGTTCCGCATCGCGGGCTACGCCCTGTGGCCGTTCGGCCGCACGGTCGTGCGCGATCCGTCGGCCGGCGCCGCGTCGGCGGTGGGCAACGTGATCTGGCTGATCTTCGCGGGCATCTGGCTCGCGATCGGCCACATCGGCACCGGTATCGTGCTGTGCCTCACCATCATCGGGATCCCGCTGGGTATCGCCAACTTCAAGATGATCCCCATCTCGCTGCTGCCTCTGGGCTCCCGCATCGTCTCCACCGACGTCCGTCTCGCGCCCCCGGTCACCAACCCTGCGGTCCGGTACTGACCGATCGGCGACCGGCCCGGGTTCGCTGACCGGCGTAGCATTTAGCTATGCGTACGAACAAGGACTCCTGGACCATCACCTCCAGCGTGGGCCGTACCGCCCTGCTCGTCGCCCTCGGACGGGCACTGGAGACCCGACGCCCCGACGCGCTGATCCGAGACCGGTTCGCCGAGGCCTTCGTCCGCGCCGCGGGCGAGGACTCCCTGACGCCGGAGGCGATCGACGAGCTCGTCGACAGCGACCCGTCGGTGGCCGGCTCGGTGACCATGCTGCGCGACATGATGGCCGCGCGCACCCTGCGCATCGACACCGCCGTCGCCGACGCGACCGCATCGGGGTGCGCACAGGCCGTCATCCTCGCCTCTGGTCTCGACGCACGCGCCCATCGACTCCCGTGGGCATCCGGCACACCCGTGTTCGAGGTCGATCAGCCCGCGGTCCTGGAGTTCAAGAACGGGGTCCTCGACCAACTCGACGCGCAGACCGCCGCCCATCGGACGACCGTCGCCTGCGACCTGCGTGACGACTGGCTCGGCGCCCTGCGCGACGCAGGCTTCCGTGAGGACATCCCCACGGTGTGGCTCGCGGAGGGACTCCTCCCCTACCTGCGCGCCGAGGACCAGCAGACCCTGCTCACCACCATCGGATCCGCCGCGCCCTCGGGCAGCGTGCTGATCCTCGACGTCCCCCGTGAACCGTTCGAACCCGACCACGCCGACTTCGACGCCTCTGCCTTCGGCGTCACGATGGACGAGTTGTTCTTCGACATCGGCCAGTTCGCCACACAGGACTGGCTCGACGGTCACGGTTGGGCGACGACCTCGGACTCCCTGGTGTCCCTGCTGTCGGAGTACGGCCGGCCCGCGCCCGAGGGTTCGCCGTGGACCCGCATGCAGCAGTCGCTCGATCTGGTTGTGGCGCATCGCCGCTGAGGTGAAGCCACCGAGGGAGTTGTCACGCGCCGTTCACCCGGACGATCACCGGGTGTCATCGGTGACGACCACACTCTTGTGCATGCTAACGACCTCTTCGCGCACCTCACACCGCCGCGTAACCACACGCCTGGCCACCACGCTCGCCGGTCTCGCCACCGCCGGCGCCATCGCCTTCGCGACACCTGCCACCGCCGATGCCGCCATCTCGAACTGCTACCTCGCCAAACTGCCGGTGCAGGCCTCGCAGACGGTGGACCTCATCCACTCCGGCGGTCCGTTCCCCTACCCCAACAACGACGGGGTCGTGTTCTCCAACCGCGAGGGTGTGCTGCCCGCGCAGTCGTCGAGCTACTACCACGAGTACACGGTGCCCACCCCCGGTGCGTCGACCCGGGGAGCTCGTCGGATCGTCACCGGCGGAACGCCGCTCACCTCCCCGCCGCACTACTACTACACCGGTGACCACTACGGCTCGTTCTGCGAGATAGTGGACGCATGACCGATGCCCCCGCCCGTTCCTCGGACCCGGTGCGCTACGAGATCGACGGCAGCGCGATGACGTCACCCGAGGACTTCTACACCGAGATCGGGCGGGCGGTGAACGGTCCCGGCGGCTACTTCGGTGCGAACCTCGATGCGTTGGCCGATTGTCTCCGTGGGGGTTTCGGCACCCCGGACGACCGGCCCTTCGAATTCGAGTGGAGTCACAGCGCCACTGCCCGTGAGCACCTGTCGACGCAGATGCGGGGCGACCGTTCGGTCTTCGACCACATCATCGAGGTGTTCGCCGACTGCGGCGTGCCGCTGCGGCTGAGCTGACGACGACCCGCTGACGTCGTTCGCGCTCAGCCACCCACACGCAGGGCGCGCACGGCGTCGATGGTGTCGGCGTCGGCGGCATCTTTGTCTGGCCGGTACCGCGACACGCGCGCGAAGCGTAGTGCGACACCACCCGGGTACCGGGTGCTGGTCTGCACCCCGTCGAGCTCGATCTCGACGACGATCTCCGGGTGCAAGTATATCGCGTGGGAGTCACTGTGCGACTCATGTTTCGGGAACTCCTCGGTCTGCCACCGGAGCAGCTCGTCGGTGAGTCCCTTGAACGTCTTGCCGACCATGATCGGTGGACCGCCGTCGGGGTCGCGGGCGCCGAGGTGCAGATTCGACAGCCAGCCGGCGCGTCGGCCGGAGCCCCGTTCCACCCCGATGACGACGAGGTCGAGGGTGTGCTCGGGTTTCACCTTGAGCCAGCTCTTGCCGCGACGGCCCGCGGCGTAGGTGGAGGCGAGCGACTTCACCATCGCGCCCTCGTGTCCCGCGGCGATCGCGGCGTCGAAGTGAGCACGCGCCTGTTCGGCGCTCGGCCGGACCACTGCCGGGATACGGTGCTGCCCGGCAACGGAATCGAGGGCGGCCCTGCGCTTCTCGAGCGGGGCGTCGAGCAGGTCCTCACCATCGAGATGGATGCAGTCGAAGAAGTACGGCGACAACAGCAGTTCGCCCGCGGCGGATCCGAACCGGCTCATCGTCTCCTGGAACGGGCGCGGCCGGCCGGAGTCCTCGAGCGCGAGCGTCTCACCGTCGAGCACGACCGAGCGGCACGGCAGCGCACGGACCAACTCCACCAGTTCGGGGACGGCGGAGGTGATGTCGCGCAGCGTGCGGGTGACGATGAGGACCTCGTCGCCGTCGCGATGCACCTGGATGCGGGCGCCGTCGAGCTTGTGTTCGACGACGACGTCGGGCCCGAGTGCGGCGTACGCCGCGTCCATGGACTCGCCGGGTGAGGCGAGCATCGGTCGCACCGGCCGACCCACGGTGAGGGTGAAACGTGCCAATTCCTCGGCGCCCCCGGACAGGGCCGCGGCCGCGGTGACGGCGAGGTCACCCGACAGCATCGCCGCGCGTCGGACCGCACTCTGCTCGACATCGAACGCGGCTGCGACGGCATCGGTGGCCACACCCTCCAGGGCACCCTGCCGCAACTCCCCGGTGAGCAACCGGACGAGGAAATCCTGTTCGGGCGCGGTGGCCGCGCCGAAGAGACCGGCAAGAAGATCGCGACGGCGCGCGGTCGAGCCCGCACCGGAGACGCTGGTCAGATCGGTCAGAGCGGTGTCGACATCGAGGACCGAGAGTACGGACTCCGCGCTGGGCTCGGGTCTCGCGGCCGACAACGTGCGCCACCCGACGCCGATCCGTCCCTGCCGGGGGCGACCGGTGAGCCAGGCGACCACCGGCACCACCTCGGCGGCGTCGAGGGAGGCGATGAGTTGGGCCAGCAGGTCGATCTTGGCGCGGCGGCCGGACACGGCGCCGACCGCCTCCGACGTCTCGATGACCTCGTGGAGTCGCATCACCCAGTTCTACCGCGCTGGTACGACGGGCCGGGTCAGAGGGCGAGGCGGATCTGATTGCCGCCGGACTGCTTCGCCTCGTACATCGTGTGATCGGCGCGGCGTCGTGCGTCGCGCGCCGCCTCCCGTCCCGACCGTGCGGGATGGGCAGCGACGACCCCGATGCTCATCGTGACCGACGGCGCGGCGGCCCCACCGTCGAACTCGGTGGGTATGGTCGCGGCGATCTCACGCACCGTCTCCGCCGGTCCGCTCACCACGAGGGTGAACTCCTCACCCCCGCTGCGGGCCACGAACCCGGCGGTCCCCACGTGCTCGCTGAGTTCGTGGGCGACCCGCACCAACACCTCGTCGCCGATGTCGTGGCCATGGGCGTCGTTGACCTTCTTGAACCCGTCGATGTCGGCGACCGCGAACGCCACCGCGTTCTCGGCGTCGGCGACCCGCTCGATCATCGGGATCGCCTCCTGCCACATGCCGCGCAAATTGTGGACGCCGGTCAACGAGTCGGTCGCCGCGAGGTCCGATCGGCGTCGGAACGTCGACCACGCCAACTCCATGGTGAGGGTGGGCCCGATCACCACCAGCAGCACGATGATCGTGCGGGCCAGCGTGTAGGCGACGTCCTCGCCGTCGGCGAGCGCCCAGGCCGTGAAGCCGATCGTCGCCACGGTCGCGAACACGATGTGCGCGACGAGCCATGGTCGGGAGAGGAAGAACATGAAGAAGGCGCCGGTCACCGAGTACAGGGCGCACCCGATCACCGCGTCGATCCGTGGCGAGATGGTGCAGATGACCGCGAGCGTCCCCAGGTCGGCGAACAGGCCGAACACGCGCGCGCCCACCCCGTCGACGAACACACGCGACGTCATCCAGACGACGCCGGAGATCACGGCGCACCCTGCGAGCAGCCACACCACGATCCCGACCGCATCGGTCGGGTCCTGATAGAAGCGCGTGACGATACCGACCACACCGAAGTTCATCGCCGCGAACCCGATGGTGCGGCGCGACACCACCTCGAGGTGGGGCTCATGGAGGCGCGCGGTCGCCAATCGAGAACGTCTCGCCGCGGCCATGCAGCTCTTCACACCTCATCCGACCCGTGCTCCGAGGACACGCTCGGAGCATTCACGATGGGCACGATCCCACAGATGGGGCGTCGAGGTGACAGTTCACGGTGTCTCGTACGGACGACAGGGCCGAACCCCGACTACAGCGCCTCCAGCGCCGACGTCATCGAACGGACGGTCTCGCCGGCGATCTTCTGGAACACCAGCCACATGATCGGCTCGCCCAGCTTGGCCGCGCCGTTGAGCGACACGTTCGCCCGATAGGTGATCTGCGTACCGCCGTTCCCCGCGTCCGCCAACGCTAGGTCGTCGCTGCTCGTGGCGGTCTTGTTGACGCCCTCGAACCGCAGGTGGTCTAGGTCGTCGCGCACCAGCGTGTAGTCGAGTTCGGTGGTCACCCCGACCAGCTTCGAGGTGTTGTGCCAGACGGTGCCGACCGCGACCGGGCCGGGGGTCGTCTGGACGTTGTCCTGGCTCCCCGGGTCCCATTGCGTCGCATTGGTGAAGTCGCGCAGGTAGGCGGCGACGGCCGCCCGATCCTTGGCGACGGTGAACGTGCGCGATACCTCGACCATGTCAGCTCCTCGTTCGTCTGTGATGGATACGGACGTGGCGCCGATGGTACGTACGCGCCTCAGTCGATCGGCGCGGTGATGCTGCGCTCGCTGGCGGGCACGAAACCCGGCACCGGATCGGGGGGGTCGACCACCGAGTAGGCCGACGCATCGCCGGCCAGCGAGACCGACGGCCGACCGTCGACACCCACGGGGATGTCGCCGGCGAGCGTCACGCGGTTGACCTTGCGGTAGGCGTCGCCGAAATCGGCCACGCCGTAGTGCTGGGTGGAGCGGTTGTCCCAGATCGCGATGTCGCCGGGTGACCAGTTCCATCGAAAGGTGTTGTCGGGCCGCTCGACCCGCGCCTGCAGCAGCCGCAGGATGTCGGCCGACTCCGACGTCTTGAGCCCGGCGAAACCGGAGACGAAGTGCCCCAGCGTCAGGGCTCGCTCACCGGTCTCGGGATGCACCCGCACCACCGGGTGCTCGGTCCGGAAGACCGTCTTGGTGAACTCGGCCCGGTATTCGGGGTCGCTCGAGTCCCCGACGGTCAGGTGCTCGGCGTAGTCGTAGTCGTTGGTGTGGATCGCCCGAAGGTTGTCGGCGAGCACCCGCAACGGGGCGGGTAGGGCCGCATAGGCGGCGACGGTCGACGCCCACATGGTCGCGCCGCCGTAGCTGGGCTGGACCACCGCACGCAGCACCGACATCTTCGGGATGCGGTCGACGAAGGTGACGTCGGTGTGCCACGAGTTGGCCGCGCCCTCCAGCGGCAACAGGTCCTCGCCGCGGGACAGCACCGTCGGGTGCGCCTTCGTCGGCGTGCCGAGCAGGCCGGCGAACTCGTACTGCGCGGCGTCGTCGATGTGGTGCTGACCGGTGATGATCACGACCTTGTGCGTCAGCACCGCGCGCCGGATCTCCTCGATCACGCGGGGGTCGAGATCCGGTCGGAGGGTCACGCCGTCGATCCGCGCCCCGAGGTGGTGGCCCAACTTGGTCACCTCGATCGCCGGCCGCGGGCGCGAGGTGATCGGGCCGCTGAGGCGGGAGTGGGTCGGTTCGAGGATCGTGGTCACAGCACAGTGCCTTTCATCGGTAGATCAGGCCGACGCGCCCGCGCCCGACACCGGCGAATCCGACATCAGAGCACCCATGCACGTGGTCCTACCTGCATGTTCCGTGTGATCGCCGATGGGCGGCAAGGTTTGGCGCATACTGATCCGAACGAGCCACGGCGGGAACACGCTCCGGTACACCCGGTTCGCGAGACCTCCGGGGCATCCGGTGGCTTCTCGTCAAGACTCGGCGAATCCGGGGCCTTCAGGCACGGTCGCGCGATCTCCCATCGCCGCCGCACCCCTTCCGGGTGGGTAGGAACGAGGCTCGACTCGACGTGAACGACGTGTGGGACTACTTCACCGACCATCGCCGTCAGCTCCTGTTCGACAGCTACCAGCACGTGAGTGCGGTGGTGCAGAGCGTCATCCTGGCCACGCTCATCGCACTCGCGGTCGCCATCGCCACGTATCGGAACCCGGCGGTCGCCGCCCTCGCGAACTCGGTGTCGTCGGTGATCCTGACGATTCCGTCTTTCGCGCTGCTGGGTCTGCTCATCCCGGTGTTCGGACTCGGGGTGATCCCCAGCATCTTCGCCCTGGTCCTGTATTCGCTCCTGCCGATCGTCCGCAACGCCATCGTCGGGTTGTCGTCGATCGATCCGGCCCTCGTCGACGCCGCCCGCGGCACCGGGATGTCGCGGTTGCAGATGTTGACACGCGTCGAGATGCGACTCGCCTGGCCCGCCGTGCTCGCCGGGATGCGGGTCAGCTCGCAGATGGCGATGGGCATCCTCGCGATCGCCGCGTACGCCAAGGGTCCCGGCTTGGGCAACCTGATCTTCACCGGACTCGCGCGGGTCGGCAGCCCCACCGCCATCCCCATGGCGCTCACCGCCACGGTTCTCATCGTCGTGCTGGCACTGCTTCTCGACGCCGTTTACATGATCATCGGACGACTCACGACCTCGAAGGGTCTGCGTGACTGACATGACCACCACCACGAGCAGTACCGGGACATCGACGAGCACACGGGGGTCGGCGGGCGTCGACATCGTGCTCGACCACGTCAGCAAGCGCTACCCAGGGCAGAAGACCGCCGCCGTCGACGACGTGTCGCTCACCGTGAACGCCGGCGAGATCGTCGTGTTCGTCGGGCCCTCGGGCTGTGGCAAGACCACCACGATGCGGATGATCAACCGGCTCATCGAACCCACGTCGGGATCGATCAGCATCGGCGGCCGCGACGCGCTCTCGATCCCGGCCAACGAACTGCGGCGCTCCATCGGCTACTCCATCCAGCAGGCCGGACTGTTCCCGCACATGACGATCGCGCAGAACGTCGCGCTGGTCCCGGGACTTCTGAAGTGGGACAAGAAGCGCGTCACCGCGCGCACCGAGGAGATGCTGCACCTCGTGGGCCTCGACCCCGCGGTCTACCTCCATCGATTCCCGCGCCAGCTCTCCGGCGGTCAGCAGCAGCGCGTCGGTGTGGCCCGGGCACTCGCGGCCGATCCGCCGGTGCTGTTGATGGACGAGCCGTTCGGCGCCGTCGACCCGATCACGCGGGCGTCGTTGCAGGACGAGTTGATCCGACTGCACGCCGAGATCGGCACCACGATCGTATTCGTCACCCACGATTTCAGCGAGGCCGTGAAACTCGGCGACCGCATCGCTGTCCTCGGCGAGGCGTCGTCGATCCAGCAGTACGACACCCCCGAGGCGATCCTGGCCAACCCCGCCACCGAGATGGTCGAGGGATTCGTGGGCAGCGGCGCCCTTCTCCAGCAGCTCGGTCTGGTGCGGGTGCGTGACGTGGAGCTCGAGCACCGACCCACCGCACACGAGAACGATCCGCCCGCCGAGTTCGCCGCCGCGATCGCCCGCACGCCCGACGACTGGGGCGTCATCCTCGACGACCGCGATCGCCCGGTGCGCTGGGTCCGCGACCACCACCTCCGGTCGGCGAGCTCGCTGCGCGATGTGGGTGTCCCCGCCGACCTCGTCTCGATGTCGTCGACGCTGCAGCAGGCGCTCGAGGCCATCCTCTCGACGGGCTGCGTGTCGGCGATCGTCACCGGCAAGAACGGTCGCTACGAGGGCGTCGTCGTGATCGAGACCCTCATGGCGGCCATCCGCGACATGCGGATCCCTGACGACGTTGCCGCGACGGACCCCGCATGACCACCACCATCGGCTCCGATGTCGATTCCGAACTCGGCGAGGGCCGTCTGCGCCTGCTGATCCAACCGGTGCTGGTGATCGCGGTCGCCGCGGCGGTGCTGATCTGGGCGTTCACTCGCGATCTGACGGCCACGCAGAAGGAGACGATCAACGCCTCGTACGTGTCGTCGCTGGCGTGGCAGCACCTGGTCATCAGTGTCGTGGTCGCAGCGATCGTGGTCGCGATCGCGGTGCCGGTGGGCACACTGCTGAGCCGCCCGCGCCTGAAGAGGTTGGCGCCCATAGCCGTCGCGATCGCGAACATCGGCCAGGCGACCCCCGCGATCGGACTTCTGGTGCTGCTGTTCCTCTGGACTGCGACCACCGGGTTCTGGATCGGGGTCATCCCCATCGCCATCTACTCCCTGCTGCCGGTGCTGGCCAACACGCTGCTCGGTTACGCCAGCGTCGATCCCGCGGTGATCGACGCCGGACGCGGGCAGGGCATGTCGAAGACCGGCATCCTCGTGCGCCTCGAGTTCCCGCTGGCCATCCCCTACATCCTCGCCGGCCTGCGGACCTCGCTCGTGCTCGCTGTCGGCACGGCCACGTTGAGCTTCCTCGTCGACGCCGGCGGGCTCGGCATCCTCATCGACACCGGCTACAAGCTGCGCGACTACGTCGCGCTCGTGGTGGGCTCGGTGCTCGCCGCGTGCCTGGCGATGATGGTCGACTGGGTCGGGGCGCTCGCGGAACGCTGGCTCGGGCCGAAGGGGCTGCGAGTATGACGCGCCGGATGAGAACCGTTGTGCTGCTGGCTCTGTCGTCGCTGTTGGTCCTGGCGACCGCCGCCTGCGGTCTGTCCTCGGGCAGCACCCCGCCGTTCACCGTGACGTCGGGATCGATCCAGAAGGTCCCGTCACTCGACGGGGTGAAGATCACCGTGGGCTCCAAGGAGTTCACCGAACAGGCCATCCTGGGCTACATCATCGAATACGCACTGATGGCCGCCGGCGCCGATGTCCGCGACCTCACCAGCATCGTCGGATCGCGCTCGACACGGGACGCGGAGATCGCGGGGCAGGTCGACGTCACCTACGAGTACACCGGTACCGGATGGATCAACTACCTCGGCAACGAGAAGCCCGTGATCGGCGAACGCGCCCAGTTCGAGGCGGTGCGCGATCAGGATCTCAAGGAGAACAAGCTCGTCTGGACCGCACCCGCACCGATGAACAACACCTACGCTCTCGCCACCAGCAAGGCCGTCGGTGACAAGACCGGGGTGAAGACGCTCAGCGACTACGCCGCTCTAGTCAACCGGGACCCGAACGCCGCACGCACGTGCCTGGAGACCGAATTCCGTTCGCGCCAGGACGGTTTCCCGGGCATGGCTCGCGCCTACGGGTTTCCACCCACCAAGGTGCCGGTGTCGATCCTGCAGGGCGGCATCATCTATCAGGCGACCGCGGGCGGTACCGAATGTCCCTTCGGCGAGGTGTTCACCACCGACGGTCGGATCAAGTCACTCGGTCTGCAGCTGCTCACCGACGACAAGCAGTTCTTCCCGAACTACAACGCCGCGATCGTGATGCGTGAGGCGTTCGCCAAGGACCACCCGGCCATCGAGCAGGTGATGACGCCGGTGTCGAACAAGCTCACCACCGACGCCATCACCAACCTGAACCTCAAGGTCGACGTCAACGGTCAGGAACCGGCGGTCGTGGCGCGGGACTGGATGATCGCCGAGGGCTTCGTCCGACCCTGAGACACCGAGGGCTTCGTCCGACCTTGAGACATCTGTGAGTCGATCGGGTCGATGCGGATCGTGAGCAGCTCCGCGCCGAGGAGGCGAACGTTCAGCGCGTTGAACGCGCGCAACGGGTTCCGGCCGACGATCTGTCGTTGGCGGGCGATGGGGTCGTCGTCGGGGAGCACGGTGCCGACGCCGTCGATCCAGACCTGTCGCCATCCGCGACAGACGCGCACCCGCAGGTGGGGTTCGACGATCATGTTGCGCACGTAGTTCGCCCGCATGCCGTGTTCGGCGATCACCCACAGGGTGCCGTCGCGGAAGCCGCTGCCCACCGGGGTGCGTCGACGCCGCCCGCTCACGCGCCCGGTGGTCTCGAGGATGACCAGGCCGAGCGGGTTGAGGCCGACGGACATGAGGATCCGCACGGTCGGGTTGACCACGAATCGTTGTGCGCAGCGGACCGCGACGACCTTGCCGCCCGGCCACACCACGCCCGACACCGCGAGGGCGACGAAGACCGACGACTGGACCGCGGCAGAGATCCATCCGCTTCCGGGATCGATGCTCCACGGGATCCACGACAGGGCCAGCGCACCGCACACCGCGGTGATCAATCCTCGAGCTCGCTCAGGCATACATGTGTATGGGTTCATACAGATGTATGTTCCTCGGTATGGCCGAGAAGTCAACCCCCGCCGCCGCGGCGTCGATCGTCGACGCGACGCTGCGGGTGGTCACCGATCGTGGGCTCGACCGGGTGACGGTGCGCGAGGTGGCGGCCGAGGCGTCGGTGGCGATCGGCACCGTGCAGCACTGGTTCCGCACGAAGGACGACCTCATCGTGGCCGCGTTCACCGCGGTGGTGACCGGCATCCGTGAGCGCGTCGACGCCGTGGAGCTCGGCGACGACGTGCGCGGCGATCTCATCGGCGCCCTCACCCAGCTGCTCCCCCTCGACGACCGGCGCCGCGACGAGGCGCGGGTGCAGCTCGCCTTCGCCGCCCGGGCCGCGGTCTCACCGACGCTGGCGGACCTTCAGCGCGAGGTGCTCGGCGAGGTGCGCGCTTCTCTGACGCAGGCGTTCGTGCGCGCCGGCGTCACCGACCGGCAACGCTGCGCGGACGCCGCGGCGTCGGTGCTCGCCCTCGTCGACGGCCTGGCCATGCATGCGGTCAGTTCCGGCGACCGCCCACGGGCCGTCGATCAGCTCCGCATGGTCACCCTCGTGGTCGACGGTCTGCTGGCCGACCGCGGCTGAGGTCCGACGCCGGGGACCTCAGAGATCGAACGAGGCGTGCATCTCCCAGAAGAGGATCTCCGCGTCGGTGACCGCACGCACGGTCAGCGCGGGTTCGTCGACCGAGCGGACGGCGTCGCCCGCCGCGAGCGGTGTGGGCGATGGCCCCACCAGTTCGACCTGCCCGCGCGCGACGAACAGGTGCCCGAACGGCGCCGCGGGCAGCTCGACGGTGGCGCCCGCACCCGGGCGCGCGATGTGCAGCGCCACGAAGCGGTTGCCGATGCCGAGCGCGTCGGTGTCGCGGTCCCGCGCACGTCCCGACACCACCGTCACCAGCCCGCCCGCAGACAGGTCCTCGGTGAAATCGCGCTCTGCGTAACCCGGTTCGCGTCCGTCGGCGTCAGGTGGCAACCACATCTGGATCACGTGGGCGGTGATGTCGTCCCGCCGCGACGACGCGTTGCGCTCGCTGTGGGTGATCCCGCGTCCCGCCGACATCCGCTGCACCAGCCCGGGTCCGATGAGGCCGCAGTTGCCGTCGGAGTCGCGGTGCTCGATGCTCCCCTCGAGCACCCAGGTGACGATCTCGACGTCGCGGTGGCGGTGCGTGTCGAAGCCGCCGCCCGCGTCGACGATGTCCTCGTTGTGGACCATCAACACGCCGTGGGCGCCCGCCTCGAGGTCGAAGTCGCCCGTCGCGGGGAACGACTGCAGCGACGTCAGCCATGTGTCGTCCCACCGATGACGGCCTGTGCTCGGTAACACCTCGACCGTCAAGTCCGACCTCCTGCACATGAGACGGGGTGATGGGGGCACCATGTCTTGTATATGGTGCGCCCGATAGACCGAGACACCCCGGCTGGGGCCGACGTCGGCGGCGAGGGCGCACCGACCGGTGAGGAGAGAAGAAAATGACTGCAGTGCTGGCGACCGCCCCCACGACCGAGCACGTGCGCATGCTCGGACTCGGCGTCTACCGCCCGAAGCGTGTGGTGCCCAACTCGGAGATCGTCGACGCCATCGACTCGAGCGACGAGTGGATCCAGAGCCGGTCGGGGATCAAGACCCGCGGTTTCGCCGGCGACGACGAGACCATCGTCAGCATGAGCCTCGCGGCCGCTCGTGACGCCATCGCCGCGGCGGGCATCGACGCCGCCGAGATCGGCTGCATCGTGCTCGCGACGTCGTCGATGTTGGTTCTCGGTCCGTCGGCCGGGGCCGTCGTGGCCACCGAGCTCGGCATCGAGAACTGCGCCGCCTTCGACGTGGGCGCCGGTTGCGCCGGGTTCTGTTACTCGCTGGGCACCGCGGCCGGTCTCGTCCGGTCCGGCGCGGCGAAGTACGCGCTCGTGATCGGTGTCGAGCGGCTCACCGACCTGCTCGACCCCACCGACCGTGGCTGCGCCTTCATCTTCGCCGACGGCGCGGGCGCCGTCGTGCTCGGTCCGTCCGACGTCGAGGGTGTCGGCCCGGTCTCCTGGGGCAGCGACGGCTCGCAGACCACGGCGATCAAGCAGGACAAGGACTTCGGTCAGTACTTCGACGAGGTCGCCGAGGCCGAGGCCACCGGTGGCACGTCGGTCCGTCCCTACATCCGCATGAACGGACCCGCGGTCTTCCGCTGGGCCATCACCTTCCTCGAGAAGGCCTGTCGCGACGCCATCGACGTCTCGGGCGTGGCCGTCGACGACATCGACGTGTTCGTCCCGCACCAGGCCAACAGCCGCATCACCGAGGCGCTGGTGAAGGTCCTCGGCTTCGGCGAGAAGACCGTCGTCGCCAACGACATCCGACAGACCGGCAACACCAGCGCCGCGTCGATCCCGATGGCGATGGAGGAGGTGCTGCGCTCCGGTGCTGCACAGCCCGGTCAGACGGCGTTGCTGATGGGCTTCGGTGCCGGCCTCGCCTACGCCGGCCAGGTCGTGACGCTGCCGCCGATCGCGGACTGACCCCCCACGGTGGGGTTCGATGTCACCGAGTACACGACGGTCCTCATCACGCTGATCGTGATCATGGACCCTCCCGGTCAGATCCCGATCTTCCTGTCGCTCGTCGGCCACCAGTCCCCGGCCGACCGACATCGTGCCGCGTGGCAGGCACCCGCGGTGAGCCTGCTCGTGATCAGCACGTTCGCCCTCGGCGGGAAGTTCATCCTCGGCTACCTCCACATCGGGGTCCCCGCGCTGCAGGGCGCGGGGGGACTCCTGCTGCTGCTGGTGGCGCTGCAGCTGCTGAACGGGGGCGGCGCCTCACGGCCCACGGCGTCCGACGGTGTGAACGTCGCGCTTGTCCCGCTGGGGACACCGCTGCTCGCCGGGCCCGGTGCGATCGCCGCGGTGATCGTCGCGGTGAGCCAGGCCTCGGGAGAGGCCGCGTCCTAACTCGCCATCGCCGCGGCCATCGTCACCGTCCACGTCGTCATCGCGATCGTGTTGCGGTTCTCCACGGTGCTCATCCGCATCCTCGGCGTCGGCGGGGTCACCCTGCTGGCCAAGATCGCCGGACTCCTGCTCGCCGCCATCGCGGTACAGCTCATCGCGAACTCGATCATGGGCTTCATCGACGCCCGATGAGCGCCGGTCGCCGCCTGCAACGACAAGAGGTCCCCGCCGAAGCGGGGACCTCTTGTGTGTGGGCGAAGGGGGACTTGAACCCCCACGTCCCGAAGGACACTGGCACCTGAAGCCAGCGCGTCTGCCATTCCGCCACTCGCCCGTGGCCTGTCCGCGTTGTGAAGCAAACGGACTGCAAGACGATAGCACGCAGGGCAGTTTGGGTTTAAATCGCTGCTCGGGGCACTCTTTCGCCTGATCGGAGGACACCGGGCGCTGTGACGGGCGGGACGGATGGGGACGCGATGGGACGAATGCCCAGGCGAATCGCTATCATCAAACGGCGTACGGGGCACGGCGACACGCTGATGCGAGCGAAGGGAGGCCCCCGGCATGGGAATTCTGCAGAGAATCGAACGGAAGCTCGAGGGCGCCGTCGACGACGGCTTCGCCCGCGTCTTCGGTGGCAAGGTGGCCCCTCAGGAGGTCGAGGGTGCGTTGCAGCGCGAGGCCGAGGATTCCCTCGAGAACCTCGGCGACGGCGGCAGGCTCGCCCCGAACAGCTACACGGTGGTGGTCAGCTCGACCGATCACGAGCAGATGGCCGCCGAGTACGAACTCAACCGCAAGACGTTCTCGAAGCATCTCGAGCATTTCATCCGCGACAACGGCTGGCAGACCTACGGTGATGTGATCGTCGAGTTCGAACACTCGCCATCGCTGCACACCGGACAGTTCCGGGCACGCGGTGCGATCGACCCCGACGCCGTCCCCAAGCCGGTGGGATCGCGGGAGGCCCACCTTAG
>NZ_JXYP01000009.1 GCF_000964005.1 Williamsia herbipolensis | reverse complement strand
GTCGAGGGGAGGCGCCGCGGGGACAGAGGTGTCGAGGGGAGGCGCCGCGGGGACAGAGGTGTCGAGGGAGGGCGCGGCGGGGACAGGGGCGTCCGGCGATTCGTCGTCCCTGCGGCGCCGGGCACCGATGGCGGGGACCTCGGCCGCGGGTCCGGGGTCCCGCAATGCGACGGCCGGTATCGGGGCGAGGTGCGACAGCGTCGGGAACAACCCCGGCCACTGCTCGTGCTCGGGCATGAAGACCAGGGCACCGACCGGCGGTGCGGAGTTGAGAGCCACTGCCTGCCACAGACTCTGGGCCGCCAGCAGGTGCGGCTGCAGTCCTGCGTAGTAGTCGCGTCGCGACACGCGGAACATCGCGACGTGGCGCGCGCCCATCGCGAACGCGCCGTCGGTGACCGCGAGCCGTGCGCGGATGTCGGGCATCAGGTCGATCAGCTCGGTTGCCCATTCGAACGACGCCGGACGCTCGACACGACCTGACCGCACCAGGTGGTCGGCCATCGACAGATCGAGCATGCGGGGACAGAGTTTGCCGTCACCGCGCTCGACGAGGCTCGCGCCGGTCGAGCTGTCGACGACGGCGGTCCGCAGGCCACCCTCGTTGAGTTCGACCAGCACGAATGCGGCGCAGTCGGTGATGCCCGAGGCGGCGAGCGTCCGCTGCACCTCGTGCAGCAGCGACTCGTCGAGCATGACCGCACCGGAATGCGGCGCGCGTTGCGCAGTGGACATCTTCCCCCCGAGACACGACCGTCGCCATCCCCACGGCGCCGATCGCGTTCGAGATTATCACTCAGACGCGGGACACCCGGGCGTGTGATGCGCGGTCGTCGAGGGCGACCGCCGTGAAGTCCCGGGTCAGGTCGACCCCGCGCATCTGTGCGACGTACTGGGTGGCGAAACCCGGGTACATCGTCGCGTTGAAGCCGTCGGCGGTGAGATACCAACTGCTGCATCCGGAGTTCCAGGTGGTCTTCGTCAGGCGACGCTGGATGTCGGCGTTGTGCCGATCCTGGGCGTCGCGCCGTACGTCGAGCACCGCGAGTCCTCGCCGCAGCACGGTGGTGACGGCCATCGTGATCGCGTCGATCTGGGCCTCCATGTAGACCAGGGCCGAGCTGTGCCCGGGGCCGGAGTTGGGGCCGAAGGTGAAGTAGAGGTTCGGGTATCCCGAGACCGCGAAGCTCCGGTAGGCGTAGGCGCCGCGCGCGAACTCGTCGCCGAGCACCCGTCCCTCGCGACCCGTGATGGGGATCGGTGAGCCCTGCTTGGACACCTCGAAGCCGGTCGCGAACACCAGGCAGTCGAACTGGTGCTCCACACCCTCCACCGTGCGCACACCGCGCTCGCTGATGCGGGCGATGGGCCAGGTGATGAGGCGGCAGTTGTCCTTCTGCAGCGCGGGGTAGTACTTGCTCGTCATCAACAGGCGCTTGCACCCGGCGCGGAAGTCGGGGGTGAGCTGGCGTCGCATCCACGGATCGCTCACCTGCGCACGCATGTTCGCCTTCGAGACCGCCTCGACGACCCGGGTGAGCGGCGAGTTCCACACGACACCCAGCGCGACCGACTCGTGCCCCCAGTACCAGGCGGTGCGCGCGGCCGACTGCAGGAGGGGGATCCGCTTGTAGGCCTTGCGGGTTCGTGAGCTCACCGCCGGGTTGAGGCGCGGCAGCACCCAACCGGGGGTCCGCTGGAACACCGAGACCTGCGCGGCGCGGTCGACCAGTTCGGGGATGATCTGCACCGCGCTGGCGCCGGTACCGATCACACCGACCTTCTTGCCCGTGAAGTCGTAGTCGTGGTCCCAGTCGGCGCTGTGCATGCGCGTGCCCGCGAACTCCTCGATGCCGCGGATGTCGGGGTACCCCGGTGTCGACAGCGGACCCGACGCGACGACGACCGTGCGCGCGAAGACCGGATCGGCACCGGCGATGGCCACCTCCCACACACCGTTGGGCTCGTCGAACACGACGCCGGTCACGGTGGACCGGTAGCGGATACGGCGGTCGAGATCGTGGTCGGCGACCATGCGGTCGATGTAGCGCAGGATCTCCTCGCTGCCCGAATAGGTGTGTGACCAATCGGGATTGGGCGCGAACGAGAACGAGTAGAGGCGCGAGGGGATGTCGCACGCCGCACCGGGGTAGGTGTTGTCGCGCCAGGTGCCGCCCGGTCGGGTGTCGCGCTCGATGAGCACGAAGTCCTCGACGCCGGCCTGCTGCAGCCGGATCGCCGTACCGATGCCGGCGAACCCCGCACCGATGATGACCGTCTCGTAGACGGGTGAGTCCACGAGATCGCGGGGGTTGGTGGTCGAATCGTCGGCCATGCGGGTCACACTCCTGGGGCGGTGGTCGTGGATGTCGGTTGTGTCGCGAGCGCGGTGGGCGCCGTGGTGGGGGCGACCGCCGGCAGCAGACGGTTCAGCAGGCCCGCACCGGCGGTGTAGGTCCGGGGCAGATGACGTTTGGCGGCCCAGATGGCCTTGGCGTCGAGCTGCGGGACGACGTAGAGCTGCCCGCGGTCGTGGGCGTCGAGGGTGCCGCGGGCGACCCGCTCGGGCGACAAGCCGGTCCAGCGCATGAGGGTGCCGGCGAGGCGGCTAGCCTCGGCGGTGATGCGGCCGTCGACGGCGACGTTGGTCTTCACGAACGTCGGGCACAGCACGGTGACCGCGAGGCCTGTCCCGCCGAGTTCGGCGGCGATGGTCTCCGACAGGGCCAGCACCCCGGCCTTGCCGACGTTGTAGGCGGCCATACCGGGGGCGGCGGAGAACGCCGCGGTCGAGGCGACGTTGATCAGCCCGCCGCGACCCGCGCGTCGCAGCTGCGGGACGAACTTCTCCGAGCCGTAGACCATGCCCCAGAGGTTGATCCCCAGCGCCCACTGCCAGTCCTCGAGACCGATCTCCCCCACCGGCTTGCCGCCGATGCCGACACCGGCGTTGTTGATCATCAGCGAGGTAGGTCCGCCGAGCAGTTCCTCGGCGCGCTCGGCGAGGGCGTCGATGTCGTCGGTGCGCGAGACGTCGCAGAACACCGCGTGCGCCGTTCCCGACCCCGCGCGCTCGATCATCTCGACGGTCTCGGCGATGCGGTCGTGATCGATGTCGGAGCAGACGACCTGGCCGCCGCGGCGGGCGAGTTCGAGGGCGAAGGCGCGGCCGATGCCGCTGCCCGCGCCGGTGACGACCGCGCGCGCCTGGCGCGTGCGGGGGGTGGTTCGGGGACTCATGTCATGCACTCCGTCGGTGTCCGGTGGTCGAGTGGTCGCGTCGTAGCGCGGTGGTGAGGAAGACCGCGGCCGCTGCGACGGCGCGGTCGGCCTCGGGGATGAGGCGGTCGAAGGCCTGGAAGACGTGCATCTGACCGGGCCAGATCTGCAGTTCGCACCGTCCGCCGGCCGCGGTGACCACCTCGGCGACCTTGCGCGCGTCGGCGCTCAACATCTCGGCTCCACCGGCCTGCACCAGCATCGGCGGCAGCACCGACCCCTTCGCCAGGTCGAGTCGCAGTCGCGGGCCGTCGTGGTCGGCGCCGCGCGTGTAGTGGCCGACCAGGCGGGCCGCGGCGTTCGCCGAGATCATCGGGTCGCGGCGTACGCGTTCGCGCTCGGCGGCCAGCGCCAGCGTGAGATCGAACAGCGGCGACATCATCACCACCGCACCGGGCTGGGGCGCGTTCTCGCGGGCATTGCAGGCCAGCAGGTCGAGGATGAGGTGACCACCGGCGGAGTCGCCGGCGAGGACGATGTCGGCGGGTTCGTGTCCGGTGGCGATCAGCCATCGGTAGGCCGCGGCGACGTCGTCGGCGGCGGCCGGGAAGAGATGCTCGGGGGCGAGGCGGTAGTCGACGCTGAACGCCGCGATCCCCGACGCCTTCGACAGTCGCGCCACGAGCGCGCGGTGGGTGGCCGCCGAGCAGATGGCGAACGCCGAGCCGTGGACGTAGAGGATGACTCGGCGGGTGTCGGTGACGCGGCGGTGGCGCACCCACTCGCCGCGGACCGGTGACCCGTCGTCGGTGGCGGTCCGGACCCGGTCGACCTGGGTGCCGGCGGGCACCCGCCCACCGAGTCGCATGGTGGTGGCGACGAGTCGTCGGGTGAAGCGCACGCCCTGCGGCGTGGCGGGGACGCGCTCGGCGAGCGGCGGCAACCACAGCGCGGTCGAGGTGACCAGGGCGCGTGATCGGAGGGAGCTTCTCACGCCGACGAGATCACCACAGATGGTTACACTTGTCAATGTCACGTTTGATCATGAGACAAACGCAAATGGCAGTGGTCGACCTGGCGGTATGCTTCTGCGCTGATGACTGAGTATCGGATCGACGACCTGGCCCGCGCCGCCGGGACGACCACGCGCAACGTGCGTGGCTATCAGGACCGGGGGCTGCTACCCCGTCCTGCGAAGCGTGGTCGGATCGCGATCTACACAGACAATCATCTCGCCCGTCTGACCCTGATCAACAACCTCCTCAAGCGCGGTTTCACCGCGCGCCACATCGCCGATTTCATCCGCGGGATGCAGCGCGGCGACGGCCTGGCCGAGGTGCTCGGCATCGAGGAGATCCTCGCCGAGCCGTGGGCGAAGACCCCCACCGAGCGGATCTCGGCCGAGGCACTGGAGTCGATACTCGGTTCCTCCGAGGCCGCCGACTACGCCGCGATGGTCGATCTGGGCCTCATCGAGCGCGACGGCGACGACTACATCCTGCTCGACCGCGACACCGTCTACGGCATGGGGCGACTGATCGAGCTGGGTCTCGCGCTGCGCTCGCTGGTCACGGTGTTCGGCAAGCTCGACGAGAACCTCGACGGCGCCGCACAGACCCTGATCTCGGCGGCGCGCGACGAGTTCGTGGCCCGGCGCGGCGACGGATGGATCCCGCGCGGCGACGAGGAGTCGGAGTGGGCTGCGGTGCTCGTCACCGAGATGCGCGCGGTCGCCACCAAGACCGCGCACAACGCGCTCAACCGTGCGCTCGATCGCACGCTGAAGGAAGAGCTGAAGGACTACCTCGGGAGCTGAGGTCAGCGGGTATGCGACGACGGGGCGACGACGCGCGGCGTGCCGCCCAGGCCGTGGTACTCCCAGCCGGCGTTCATCCACACCGCCGGGTCGAGGCAGCGCCGCCCGTCGATGATCACCTTCTTGCGCACCACCGGTTCCAGATCGGCCGGCTTGAGTTCGAGGAACTCCGCCCACTCGGTCAGCACCAGCACCGCGTCGGCGAGGTGGCAGGCCTCGCGCGCGGAGTCGGTGTAGTCCAGGGTCGGGAACAGCTTGCGCGAGTTCGCCATCGCCTTCGGGTCGTAGACGCTCACCGCGGCGCCCTTGAGCTGTAGCTGTCCCGCCACGTTGAGGGCGGGTGAGTCGCGCACGTCGTCGCTCTCGGGTTTGAACGCCGCTCCGAGCACTGCGATGTTCGACCCCAGGAGGCTCCCGCCGCACGCCACGGTCGCCAACTCCACCATCGCCGTGCGACGCCGCATGTTGATCGAGTCGACCTCACGCAGGAACGTCAACGCCTGCGACGCACCGAGTTCACCGGCACGCGCCATGAACGCCCGGATGTCCTTGGGCAGACACCCGCCACCGAAACCCAAGCCCGCGTTGAGGAATCGGCGTCCGATGCGCTGGTCGTAGCCGATGGCGTCGGCGAGGGTCGACACGTCGGCCCCGGCGGCCTCGCACACCTCACTCATCGCGTTGATGAACGAGATCTTCGTGGCCAGGAACGCGTTCGCCGACACCTTCACCAGCTCGGCGGTCGCCAGATCGGTACGCAGAAAGGGAGTTTCGGCCGCGAGGATCGGTGCGTACACCTCCTCCACCTTCGCCACGACGGCGTCGGGATCGCCGTCGGGGTCGAGCCCCAGCACGATGCGGTCGGGCCGCAGGGTGTCGGCGACCGCGAAGCCCTCGCGCAGGAACTCGGGGTTCCAGGCGACGGAGATGTCGGCGGAGGTACCGGTCGCCGCGATCCGCTTCTTGATCTCCACCGACGTACCGACGGGCACCGTCGACTTGCCGATCAGCAGGTGCGAGCCCGTCAGACGCGCCGCGAGTTCGTCGACCACCGAGAACACGTACTTCAGATCGGCGGCGTACTCACCGCGCTTCTGCGGCGTACCGACACCGAGGAAGTGGACGTCGGCGAACGCGGCCGCCTCGTCGAAGTCGGTCGTGAAATGCAGCCGACCCGACTCGAGGCTGCGGGCGAGCACCTCCGGCAACCCCGGCTCGTAGAACGGCACCTCGCCGCGGGCGAGCATGGCGACCTTCTCGGCGTCGACGTCCACACCGAGGACGTCGTGGCCCAGCTCGGCCATACAGGCGGCGTGGGTGGCACCGAGATAGCCGCACCCGAAGACAGTCATCCTCATGAACCGCGACTGTACAAGGCGAATCTCGTTGGTCGCCAACCCAACAGTGCGGTGTGGAACGTACGCGTGAACGCGATCCGACGCCGGCGTTACCGGCGTGTGTCATCGGGTCAGGAATTGCCGAAGTTCAGATATGCCTTCGATGGGGTGGGGCCGCGCTGGCCCTGGTACTTCGATCCGACCGAGGCGCTGCCGTACGGGTTCTCGGCGGGGCTGGAGAGTCGGATGAGGCACAGCTGGCCGATCTTCATCCCGGGCCACAGGGTGATCGGCAGGTTGGCGACGTTCGACAGCTCCAGCGTGATGTGGCCGGTGAAGCCCGGGTCGATGAAGCCTGCCGTCGAGTGCGTCAGCAGTCCGAGGCGCCCCAGCGACGACTTGCCCTCGAGGCGCCCGGCCAGATCGTCGGGAAGGGTGCAGACCTCGAGTGTCGATCCGAGGACGAATTCGCCGGGGTGCAGGACGAACGGTTCGCCCTCGGGCGGCTCGACGAGGCTGGTCAGCTCGTCCTGCCGCTGCGCCGGGTCGATGTGGGTGTAGCGGGTGTTGTTGAACACCCGGAACAGCCCGTCGAGGCGCACGTCGACGCTCGACGGCTGCACCAACGCCGGGTCGTAGGGGGCGAGCGCCAACCGGCCGCTGTCCAGCTCGGCACGGATGTCTCGATCGGAGAGCAGCATGCGCACGAGGTTAACGCAGCGGTCAGGTGACCCACGGGTCGCGCCGTGCGGGACCGGCACGGTCGTCGCAGACGCGTTCCCACGCCTGCGCGAGCAGCTCGTCGGGGTGATGGGCGTGGTTGATGCGCGGCCGTCTCTGAGGGTCGATCGATGCGGGCGGGATCCATGCGACCCGGCCGCGGTATCGCCCCTCGGTGACCAGCTCGGTGCGCCACTGGTGGGGCTCGTCGCCGGCCATCGGGTGGTGGTCGAAGCATGCGGCGCCGAGATTCGTGATGTCGGTGGGCCCGCCGTTGCGCCACTCGTCGAGGTGGTGGGCCTGCGTTCGGGTCTGTGCCACCCGGCATCCCGGGAAGGTGCAGCCCCGCGACCGCAACCACTCGGCGATCCGCTGAGCCACCGTGGCCAGTCGCCGTGTACGACCGAGATAGAGCGGCATCCCTGTCGGATCGAGGATGCCGAGCAGCGCGTTGTTCTCCTTCGCGAGGTCCACGAGGTCCTCGACCGGCATCTGCGACGCGGTCATCGTGTCGGCGACACCCGACATAGCGATCAGTTCGTCGAGTGTCATGGTGGCGACGACCTGGGCGGGCGAACCGCCGTGCGAGCCGAGGGTGCCGGTCGCGATCACGCGCGACAGCATCGCCGAGAGTGCATCGTGCCGTCGCTGCGGGGCCGAGCGGGTGTCGCGTCCGGCGGCGGCCTCGGCCAGGTCCCGATCGGTGTCGGGGTCGGTGCGTGATCCGGCCGGCGACGCGGGGTCGTCGGGGTTGTTCATCCCGGGCGCGGCCCAGGCATCGAGGAGGACGTCGAGCATCGCGCGGGTCGCGGGGTCGAGGGTGGCGGTGAGCTTCGACATCAGCGCGGCGTCCTGAGCCGACACCGACAGCCCACGCTGCAGCGCACGGTCGCCGTCGCCGGTCAACGAACCGTCGGGATCGAGGTGGGCAAGTAGTCGGTCGCCGACACCGCTGACCTCTCGCGGTGAGAGGTCACGGGCGAGCTCGACCATCGTCGCCTCGGCCGAGACACGGACGTCGTCGTCGACCGCCGAGGGGATCTTGTCGAGGACGGTCAACACGGCGTCGGCGCTCTGTTCCGACAACGTGCCGTCGTAGATCCCCATCGCGACATCGAAGTGGCGCGGTTCGGTGACCTCGCCGGTGATGCCTGTCGTGGGGCAGGTCGCGGCAGCCACGCGGACGCGCCGATGCGCCTCCGCCGACGACAGATGGAGTTCGCCGGTGAGCATCGATGTGACCCTGCGATAACCCCATTCGGAGTAGGAGCCCCGCGAGGCGACCTCGGTGACCACGTTGTGCGATACGACTCCGAGCTTGCGTCCCACCCGCTCCACGCTGTGCATCAGCTCGCGCAGCTCGGCGTCGGCCAGGGCCGACATCGGTGCCGACTGCATCTCCTCGACCGTCTCCTCGAGCGCGCGGAGCATGTCCGAGACCGCGAAAGGTTCGACAGGCCAGGCGATCACCGACATCTGTCCACCCCTTCCCGACCGGAACCGCTCCCCCGAGCGACTCCCATCAGTGTAGAAGAGGGGTCCGACAACACCCGAAAACCGTTGCTCGGCCTGTGGACAACGCCGATCGGTGCACTACCGATCCGATGCCCACTCGCGTACCCGTTCCACCGGCCAGGTGGTGACGATACGCTCGGCCGGGATCCCGTGCTGCTCGGCCCGTTCGCATCCCAGCGACTTGAAGTCGAGCTGCCCCGGCGCGTGGGCGTCGGAGTCGATGGCGAACAGGCACCCGAGGTCGCGCGCGATCTCGATGAGGTCGTCGGGTGGGTCGACGCGTTCGGGTCGGGAGTTGATCTCCACCGCGGTACCCGTCAGCGCGCAGGCCTCGAACACCACGTGCGGATCGAAGCGCGATTGCGGTCGCTGGCCGCGCCCGCCCGTGACCAACCGCCCGGTGCAGTGGCCGAGGACGTTGACGTGCGGGTCGCTCACCGCGGTCAGCATGCGTCGGGTCATCGGTCCGCGATCCATCTTGAGGTTCGAATGGACTGATGCGGTGACGATCTCGAGGCGGTCGAGCATGTCGTTGGTCTGGTCGAGGGCGCCGTCGTCGAGGATGTCGACCTCGATGCCGGTGAGCAGACGGAAGTCGTCGTCGCGGGCGGCGTTGATGTCGGCGACGACCTCGATCTGGTGGGTGAGCCGTTCGGCCGAGAGTCCGTTGGCGACCCGCAGCCGCGGCGAGTGGTCGGTCAGGGCCATCCATTCCTGGCCGAGTGCCGCTGCCGCATCGACCATCTCGTCGATCGACGCTCCGCCGTCACTCCAGTTCGAGTGGGCGTGGAGATCGCCGCGCAGCGCCTCGTAGAGGTCGGCACCGCCCTCGGCGAGTGGGGCGGTCTCGGTCTGCAGGGTGTGCAGGCGGGCCGGCACCTTCCCGCGTATCGCCTCGTTGATGACCGTTGCCGTGGACGTTCCGATCCCGCTGATCTCGCCGATCGCGTGACGCTCCACCCGCGCGCGGGTCTCGTCGAGGCCCAGCTGCGCCACGATCCCGGCCGCCTTGCGGAACGCCTCGACACGGTAGGTGCTCGCACGGGCACGCTCCATGTGGAACGCGACCCGCAGCAGCGCGTCGTACGGCGTCATGGGGGCGGTCAGGTCGGAGACGGGCCTCATGCGTCCAGTCTCCCACCGCCCTCAGACGTGGTGCGCTGCCCTCGTCCGGGGATTCACGCTCCCCAGACCCCGCAGTGGTGCAGCGCGTCGAAGCCGGTGCGCATCGACGACGCCGAGGTGTCGATCGAGAGGAATCGCCCGTCGGGCGTCCACGAGGGCAGACCGGGACCGTTGGGCCGGCCGGTGCGGGCGAAGGTCGTCCACTGCGCCTTCATCTGTCGGGCCAGGGCCGCCGAGGCCCCGGTCCACGGGATCGGCACGCCGCCGAGGCGCGAGAACAGGAACGGGATCTCCGAGGCGTGGAACGCCCCCGACAGCAATGGATTCGACCGGCCGAGGGGCGCTGCGGTGAACCGGTACTGCCACACCGTCGCGCCGACCGCGCGTGCCGCGGCGGTGGTCGCCGAGGCGGCGCAGGCGAACAGGGAGTCGGTGTAGACCGCGGCCAGCGCGTCGGCCGGTGTGCGGTATCGCGAGAGCGGGTAGGCGGCGAGTACGGCATCGGCGCGATCGGGGTACACCGTGCGCACCGTGGAGCGGAAGCTCTCCGCCGTCGGGATACGACCGTTCGCGTAGTCGAACAGCGCCACGAACAGGCGGCCCTCGTCGGCGTTGCTGCCGATGATCAGCGGGATGTCGGCCGCTGCGCCGTTGCGCAGTGCCTCGTCGGGGGTGGTGGTCAACACGACGTCGTCGATGAACGGCGTCCACGTGGCCAGCGGCGAATCGAACTTCGTCGTGGGCGAGTCGAGGAGTTTGTCGATCGGCAACCTGCGCAGGCACGCGAGGCGGGTGCGCGGGTCGGTGCAACCCGTGCTCGCCGCGTACTTCTCCGAACGCTGGTAGCCGATCTCCTTGCGGGGCGGCACGAGTGGGCTGCGCACACACGGACCGCTCTCGATGATCGCCTTCTGAAACAGTCCGCGCGATCCTGGTGCCGAGATCTGGGTGCACACGCTCATCGCACCGGCCGATTCCCCGAAAAGGGTCACATCGTTCGGGTCGCCGCCGAAGCGGCCGATGTTGTCGCGCACCCAGCGCAGCGCGAACTGTTGGTCCTGGGTGCCGTAAGTACCGGTGGCGCCGCCGGATTCGGCCGCGAGTTCCGGTAGGGCCATGAAGCCGAACGGTCCGAGTCGGTAGTTGGGCACGGCGATGATGACGTTGCCGGTGCGGGCCATCTCGGCGGGCGAGTCGTACTGCTGGTTGGAGCCGAGCACGTAGGCGCCGCCGTAGAGGTAGACCATCACGGGGAGTCGTTGCGTCGCAGCCGAATCAGGTACGTAGAGGTCGACGCTGAGGCAGTTCTCGCTGTTGGTGAACGGCGACAACGCCGGCGGGATGCCCCCCGGCAGCGACTGCGGGCACTGTGGGCCGTGGGTGGTGGCGCGCCTGACCCCGGGCCACGGCGCCGCAGGGCGCGGTGCAGAGAAGCGCGCCGCCTGGGCGAACGGCACCCCGAGGTACTGCGTGATGCCGTCGACGCGGGCGCCGCTCACCGCGCCTCCGGCCACCGACACCACCGGCGTGCGCGCGGATGCCGCCGGCGCGACCAGGAACGAACAGATGACGGCGGCCACCAGGGCCACATACAAGCGAGTGCGCACGCTGCCTCCATAGGCGTTGAGTTCGTCCATCAAGCCATGGGGACACTCCTTGTCGGCATGGTTTTGTGGTGAAACTACTACCGGTCACACTTCCGCTGCCACCGCTTGTCACATCGCACAGTCGGCCCGGACCGCCCGCCTGAGCAGCGCGATCGCCGACCGCCACCCCGGGCTTTGCTAGGCTTTCACCGCGCGGTCACCGCGCACGCCGATGTAGTTCAATGGCAGAACATCAGCTTCCCAAGCTGAATACGCGGGTTCGATTCCCGTCATCGGCTCCAGGTTCATCCCAGCCCGGCGCCTTCCACTCGCCGTCACCCCGATGCGCGCGCGGCTCGATGCATCCGCGCGGAAGCGACACGCTCGACGAGCTCAGCGAGGGTCCGTGGGCTCACGAGAAGGTGCGAATGACTCCGGTCTGCGGATCGTCTACAGGTGGGATATCCGCGTCGGCCGCGCACGGTGTCGCGTCTTGAGTGGTCGAAGTCGGGATCACATCAGGAGGCATTTTCCTCCAGCGCGCGGGGGTCATGGTCATGTCGCTCAATCTCTTCTTCGGACACAGCACCCGCTCTCCTGTTCCTCTGGCCTGACCGACGCTACGCGCTCCTCATCGCAGGTGGGCGATGTGTTGAACCGCTCCCCACCCAACCCGATTCGGCGCGACAGGCCGGAACGGGTGCGGCATTCGCCCCGCCGCCTCGAGATGCGGCGTCACCGTTCACGCGCGATGCGGATTCCGACGGCCGATCACGAGACGCGCTGCAGTGGCGAGCAGAACGAGCACACCGAGGACTGCCACGACGATCCCTGTGCTGCTGGGGTCGTCACAGTTGGCCAGAACCGACGCTCCGGAGAAGCGATTGAGATCGGGTGCGAGGCATCGGTCGTGCTCGCGCACCGCAGCAACGCGGAGCGCGACACCGACGACCACGAGCACGACACCGGCGGTCGTCCCGATCGCGAACGCGATCCGACTGTTCGTCGTCACGGCTCGCAGGCCGCCTTCCTGTGGATGTCATCCGAACGCGCTAATAGCTGCTGACCGCCGCTTTCGCTGAATATGCCTGTATTTCGATTTTAGGTACTACCGCGTACTAACGGTGCTACCTTCCGCTCGCCCCCCAGGTCAGAGCGAAAGGTCCCCCTCCCCATGACTGCCATCCTCCGAAGCCGTAGGACACTCGTCCCCCTTGCCGCCGCAGCTGCCGCCGGCGCCATCCTGTTGCCCGCCGCGATCCCCGCATCCGCCGCCAGTGGCTTTGCCACACAGGTGGTCTCCGAATCCCGGGCGCTCGTCGGATCGGCGACCAACACCGTCGTCACGTCGGCGGCGAGCCTCATCGCCGAGACGCCCACCCTGCTGCGCACACTCCCCCTAAACGACACCGCCAGCATCATCGCCGCGCCGACGAACCGCGCACTGCTCGGCCCGGCCCTCGCCGCCGCATCCGACCCGACGGCCGATCTGATCGCCGCACTGCAGTCCGCGATCACCAAGCTCGGCACGGCGCTGTCGGACGCGCCGCGCAACCTCACCATCACGGCCGGACAGCTCCTCGACGGCAATGTCCGGGCGGCGCTGCAGACGTTCTCCAACATCCTGATCCAGCCGATCGTCCTGATCGGACTGCTCGACCTGCCCAACATTGCCTCGGCGTCCTCGCAGCTCAACCCGTTCCTCGCGCCGGTCTTCAACGCGCTGCCCAACATCGCGATCAACATCGTGGTGACCGCGCTGCAGCTGTTCACCAACGCCCGCGAGGGCGTCGCCACCATCTACGAGGGCATCCGCGACGGACTGAAGGCCGGCGACATCGGCGCGGCGGGCGCCGCCATCACGACCGGGATCTCGAACATCCTGGCGCAGGGCAGCACCGATCTGTTCGGCGAGAACGGCGTCATCGCCGCCCTCAAGCAGTCGGGCGACGACTTCCTCAACGCGATCGGCCAGCTCGGCAAGCCGGCACCGACCGCCACGAACTTGCTGCGCGCCACGAGCAACGCCGCCGTCGCCCCGAGCACCACCCCGGCGACAGAAGCGTCCGCGCCGGCCGAGACCACCTCGACGACATCGAAGGCCGCCGACACCACGTCGACGGTGACCGCGCCGGCCACCACCGCGCCCGAGACGACCACGTCGACGCCCGCGACCTCGACGCCGGAGGCCACCACGCCGTCGACGTCCGGCACGGCGCCCGCCGAGAGCACCTCGACCCCCGTGGCGGCCGAGTCGGGTACGGCAGCAGCCGCGTCCGGCACGGCTACGTCCGGTGACGCCGCGGCGGGGTCCACCGCCTCGGCGACCTCGCCCGAGTCGGCCGCGCCCGCGGCGTCGAAGGCGGGTGCTTCGGCACCGGCTGCGTCCGCGTCGACGTCCCACTGACACCTTCTCGTCCGGTCTGACACGACACGACACCGACCGCGGCGTCGTCCGCCCGCGTGGGAACGTCCCCACGTGCGGCGGGCGGCGCCGTGTTCGTCGTTTGTGACCGGTTCCCAAGCGATCTCGCGAACCGCTGTTCGGTGCCACCACAGGGCGCCGGTTCCTCCATGACACGCCACACACAGGCCGTGAGCCTGTCTTATAGTCAGCGCGAAATCTGCAGACCGCTGACGACGTGAGGGATCACCCCATCGTGACCGACGATCGACTCCTGCTCCGACGAGCACGCACCGCATGCCTGGCCATCATGACCGCGACCGCGCTCACCACAGGCGTGGCGGGTGTCGCGCAGGCGGCCCCGGCTCTGGCCCCCGCACCCACCCCGGCCGCCTCGCCGGTGAACGACTCCTTCTTCACCCCGCCCAGCCCGCTCCCTGCGGGCAAGCCCGGAGACATCATCCGGTCGGAGAACCTGCCCACCGCGATCACCATCCCGAGTCCCGAGGGAGCGGTGCCCGCGAAGGCGACTCGCATCATGTACCTGAGCATCGACGCGAACGGCGAACCGATCGCCGTCACCGGTTACTACCTGCAGCCGGTGAGCGAGTGGAAGGGCCCCGGCCCGCGTCCGGTCGTCGCCTACGCGGGAGGCCTGCACGGCCAGGGCGACCAGTGCGCCGCCTCGAAGTTGTTGCAGGAAGGCGTGACCTTCTCGTTCCCCGGCGGGCCGATGGCCGAGATCGAACAGATCGTCACCCTCAATCTGGTGAAGCTGGGCTACGGGGTCGTCTCGAGTGACTACATGGGTGGCGGCACCCCCGGCACGCACACCTTCGGCAACCGCGTCGATCAGGCACACGCCGTCATCGATGCGGCGCGTGCCGCCCTGCATCTGCCCGAGGTGTCGCCGGACGCGAAGGTCGCCCTCGCCGGATACTCCCAGGGCGGCGGGGCGACCGCGGCCGCAGCCGAACTCGTCGATTCGTACGCCCCGGAGCTCCCGCTCGTCGGCATCTACACCGGCGGCGTCCCGGCCGACCTCCTGCGCGAGATGAACTACCTCGACGGCAACCGGCTCGGCGGCGTCATCGGTTACGCACTGAACGGCGCGAGCTACCGCTACCCCGAGTTCAAGGAGCGCGTCTCCACGGTCCTGAACCCCTACGGCAAGCAGACGATGGCGCAACTGTCGGGGGAGTGCATCGTGCTGACCTCGGCACGCGGCAAGCCCAGCACCCGTGACTGGACGGTGTCCCACAAGTCGTTCGGGCAGCTCGTCACCGAGGACCCCATCCTCAGCAAGTACGTGCACATGCAGGACATCGGGAACCTCAAACCCACTGTGCCGGTGCTGCTCACGGGAAATCCCGATGACCCGACCGTGCCGATCGTCCAGGAACGCGAGCTGTACTCGAAGTGGTGCGCGAAGGGCGCGACCTCGCTGCAGTACGAGGAGATCCCCTTCCCCATCCGACTGATCGGTGGTTCGACGTTCGGCCATGTCGCCGGTGGGATCAGCGGCTTCCAGCGCGCGGTGTCGTGGTTGTCGGATCGCTTCGCGGGCAAGCCCGCGGTCACCGGCTGCTCGCGGGGCTGACGTCCTCGCGGAGACCTCTCCGCCCGACCGGTGATGTCTGCCGACCGTCGTCTCGAAGATCAGCCGCGATCGTTAATCGACGTGATCACTGGTTAGGCGCGAGAAGCCCGGGGGCACAGGCTTTCCCCCGTTCCGTGGTGTCGGCACCACCCACCGGGATGTCTTGCTACATTTCCGCGGGAACGGACGCGGGGTCCGGTCATCGCAGTCGGGAGCGCACGTGGCGTCGTCAGTGTCAGCAGGTAGGAACCGTCGGTCGAAGGGACGCCATCGCGTCCACACGCAGTCGACCGCGGTGACCGCCGCGGCGTCGGCCGCCGTGGTCGCCGGGCTCGTCTCCGGGGGCGGGACCACCGCCACGGCGGCGCCCTACCAGCTCGTCCAGGACTGTGTCGCGGGAAGCAACGCGGTGACGTCGAACGTCGACTGCTCGGGATCGACCGCTCCGGTCATCGGCACGCTCGTCAAACAGCTGGTACCCGCGCAGGTCTCGCAGATCCTCACCACGCTCGGCATCGGCGTCGACAGCAAGGCCGTCGTCGCGTTCGGCAACGGCACCGCGTCGATCAAGGGCAGCGGATTCACGATCGCCGCGAACACACTGTCGGGCGGCCTCATCTTCCCGACGGGCGGAGCCGCGAAGGCCACCGCGGTCGATCCGTTCAGCGGCGCCGTCGCCATCAGCACGGGCAGCGGAAACGCCACGTCCACCGGCATTCTCGGCGTCGCGATCACTGCAGCGGGCTCGGACCAGACCGCGAACGCGTTCGCCCTCGGGGGCCTGGCGAGCGCGATCAACGTCACCGTCCCACTGCTCTCACCGGTCACCAACGTCAGCTGCCTCGCGGTGTTCGGCCATGCGAGCGCGAGCGGCGTCGGCAGCTGCACCAGCGTCCTGTTCATCTTCACCCAGACCAACGCCGCCGGATCGCCCATCACCTACTTCTCGATCGCCGACCCGACGTCGTTCACCCTCGGCGACGGCGTCATCCCGATTCCGCGGTTCACCCGCGACCTCGTCCGCATCGGCGTCGGCGGCCCGAACGGCATCACCGTCGAGAGCGGCGCCGCACCGCAACTCGGCACCGGCGGAGGCACCCTCTCGTCGTCGCGCAAACTCGTCACACTGTCGGCGCCGCAGGCCCTCGGCAAGATCAGCACCACGAACCTCCGAACGGCCATCGCGCCTGCGGCGCAGAGTGCATCGCCGGTGGACACCCAGAACGATCCGGTGCCCGCAGCCGACGACTCCACCGCGTCGACCGACACGACCACCGAGACCGGTCCGGTCCTCCCGGCATCGGTCACGCCGCCGCCGGCCCAACCGTCGTCGATCACCCCAGGGCCCCAGACAGGGACCGTCGCCACCACACAGACGACGGACTCGACGACGGGGACCCACCGCAAGCCCGACACCGACACGTCGACGGGCTTCAGCATCACTCCCCCGAGCACCTCTCCGGGACCCGCGACGGCGCCGAGCAGTTCTGCCGCAACGGGTTCGGGCACCACCGGTGGCACCTCGACCATCACCGCATCGGCGTCGCAGGCCCCGGCCTGATCAGCCGACGCCGGTGAAGGTGCGACGGTAGGCCGACGGCGACATCCCGATCCCTCGGCGCAGGTGGTGGCGGAGGTTGTCGCCGCTACCGAGGCCCGCGAGGGTCGCGACGGCGTCGATCGAGAGGTCCCTGCGCTCCAACAGCTCACGGGCGCGGTCGATCCGGCGTTTCCGGACCCAGGTTCCCGGTGCGTCGCCGGTCTCCTCGCGGAAGCGCCGGTTGAAGGTGCGGGTGCTCATCTGTGCGTGCGCGGCGAGCTGGGACACGGTCAGGGGTTCGGTGAGGTTTGCCAGGGCCCATGCGCGTGTCGCGGCGGTCCCCTGGTCACCCGGGTCGGGCATGGGAGCCGAGATGAACTGCGCCTGACCACCTTCCCGCCACGGTGGCACCACGCAGTAGCGTGCGACATCGTTGGCGACGGCGCTGCCGTGGTCGGCGCGGATGATGTGCAGGCACAGATCGATGCCGGCGGCGAGACCGGCCGAACTCAACACGCGGCCGTCGTCGACGAACAGGACGGCCTCGTCGAGGTCGACGTCGGGATAGACCGCACGGAAGTCGGCCGCGGCACGCCAGTGGGTGGTCGCGCGGCGGCCGGCGAACAACCCGGCCGCGGCCAACACGAACGCGCCGGTGCAGATCGACACGATGCGCGCGGTCGACGGGACACGTGCCAGAGCGGCAGCGAGTTCCGGTGAGAGGACGCCGTCTCGGCGCACCGAGGGATAGCGCGTCCCCGGGACCACCACGGTGTCCGCGTTCGCCAGCAGTTCGGGACCGCCCGTCGGCATGAGGCCGTATCCGGTGGTGGTCGCCACCGGACCCTCATCGAGTCCACAGGTCGCCACGTCGTAGAGCGGATGGCCGGAGGCGTCGACCGCCTGACCGAACAGCGCCGAGGGGATGGTCGCGTCGAACCCGACCGCAGGGGCGAGAAGCAGGACCACCACACGGTGCGGGGCCGGGGGATGCGGATCGACAGTCATGGCACGATCTTCACACATTGTGGCATTGCTGCCAATGGCGCGGTGGAGGGCCGTGGCGCATATTTGTCCGATGACGTTCACTCCTCGACGGTCGATCGCACCGGGCCGACCCCGCCTGCACCGGGCGTGGATCGTGGCCGCGGTCAGTTTCGTCGCCATCCTCGGCGCCGCCGGATTCCGCGCGGTCCCCAGCGTGATGATGGACCCGCTGCACATGGAGTTCGGCTGGTCGCACGCCACGGTCGGCGCCGCGATGTCGGTCAACATGATGTTGTTCGGTCTCACGGCCCCGTTCTCGGCTGCGCTGATGGACCGTTTCGGGGTTCGACCCATCCTCGCCGTCGCGCTCGTGCTGATCGCGACGGGCACCGGGGTCGGCACGGTGATGACGGCGAGCTGGCAGATGCTGCTGTTGTGGGGCGTGCTCGTCGGTCTCGGCACCGGATCGATCTCGATGGGCTTCGTCGCCACCGTCTCGACGCGGTGGTTCGTGGAGAAGCGCGGACTGGTCACCGGCATCCTCACCGCCGCCAGTGCCACCGGCCAGCTGATCTTCCTTCCGGTGGTCGCCGCGGCCACCGACCGCTTCGGATGGCGCTGGGCTTCGCTGATCGTCACCGGAGCCGCACTCGCCGTCGTCCCCCTCGTCCTGGTGTTCATCCGCGACCGACCGGGCGATGTCGGGCTGCGCCCCTTCGGCGCGACGGCCGACGTGGCACCCGCACCGCTCGCGGCGGGGAGCTTCTCGGCGGCGTTCAACGGTCTGCTGCGCGGCGCCCGGGTCCCGGTGTTCTGGCTCCTGGCAGGGAGTTTCGCCATCTGCGGGATGACCACCAACGGCCTCATCGGGACGCACTTCATCCCCGCCGCGCACGATCACGGCATGCCCACCACCGTCGCCGCCGGCCTTCTGGCCACCATCGGCGTCTTCGACGTCGCAGGCACCATCTTCTCGGGCTGGCTCACCGACCGCGTCCGACCGCAGGTGCTGCTCGTCGTCTACTACCTCGGCCGCGGGGTGTCGCTGATGCTGCTGCCCGCACTGTTGTCTCCGCACGCCGAGCCGAGCACCTGGGTCTTCATCATCTTCTACGGCCTCGACTGGGTCGCGACGGTGCCGCCGACCATCGCGATCTGCCGCGCCTGGTTCGGCGACGCGACCCCGGTGGTGTTCGGCTGGATCTTCGCCGCACACCAGATCGGTGCTGCCGTCGCGGCTTTCGGGGCCGGCGCGATCCGCGACGCCCACGGCGACTACGATCCCGCGTTCTGGGTGGCCGCCGGGTTGTGTGTGGTCGCCGCGGCCGCGTGCCTGGCCATCCGCATGCCGAGCGTCGACGCAGACGACCACGACGAGATCGGGACGACAGGTCCCACGAAAGCTATGTATCGCTCTACGTTGTCACGTTAGGGTGACGCATGGTCAGCGGACACAGCAGTATCGACATAGCAGCCCCTATTCCCGAGATCCTCGACGCGATAGCCGATCTCGAGTCCTACCCGTCATGGTCTCCGATCCACAAGGAGGTCGAGATCCTCGAGCGCGACGACAACGGACGGCCCGCGAAGGCGCGGATGACGGTGTCGTTGATGGGCATCAACGACGAGCAGGTGCTCGCCTACACGTGGTCGGACACCGGCGTCAGCTGGGATCTGGTGGAGGGCACCCAGCAGAAGGCCCAGCACGCCGAGTACTCGCTCACCGAGTCCGACGGCGAGACCCACGTCGAGTTCGAGATGAGCCTCGACCCGAAGATCCCGGTGCCCGGGTTCCTCATGAAGAAGGGCAAGAAGACCATCATCGACATGGCCACCGTCAGCCTGCAGGAGCAGGTCGCGAGCCGCGCCTGAACCACGATCGGCCCCGAATCACCCTTCGACGCACCAGATCCCCGCAGACGGTCGTCCCGCCCCGCCACTCAGGCGGCCGGGGCGACCGTTCGCGTCGGTGAGGAGTCGTCGTCCGACGACCCCGCGCCGGACGTGCCCGACGTCGTCGGGGTGGACGGACGGGTGGTCGTGGCCTTGGTCGACGCCGACGTGGGAGTCCCCGAGGTCGTGGTGTCCTCGCCGCCCGGCGACGTGGTCGTCGAGGTCGAACTCGTCGTCTCGGTGGTGGCGGAGGGCGAGGTCGCCGAGGTGCTCGACTCCGTCGACGACGCCGGTGTGGCCGACGTGGACGTCGTGGTCGACGTGGATGGGGTGGTCGACGCGGAGGCCGTGGTCGACGCCGTCGACAGCGACGACACCCGGCGCGCCGCGGTCACGGTGGAGACCACCGGCACCGAGCGGTCGTAGGCCTTCTCGATCTCCGAGCGCAGGAAGCTGTCGAGTCCGCTCAGCAACTGCGGTGGGATGCCGAGGCCGTAGAGCCCGGCGAGCAGCGGCAACGAACTCTTGAGCGTGACGTAACGGGTGTTGCCCTCGGTGTAGTCGCTGACGATGTTGTCGGGATTCGACGGGTCGGCGTCGTAGTAGAAGCCGTGCAGCGTCACGATGCCGATCAGCGCGTTGACGACCGCGAGCAGGTTGCGGGTGTCCTTCGGGAAGTCGGCATAGCCGTCGTACTGCCACGCGATGTCGGTGACCTTGTAGTTCGAGGGGGCGCTCTCACCGTCGAAGGTGATGTCGAACGGGAACGGGATCTTCAGTCCGGCGAAGCGGCCGAGCAGACCACCGGTGGGGCGGTTGGGGTTGCCGAACACCAGGAAGCTGACGTTCGCCGGTGACGGGGTCCCGGGCGTGCCGCTCTCGGCCTGGAGCTTGCGCACCAGCTTGGTGATGACGTTCGCGCTCGACGAGTACCCGACGACCACGATCTGACCCTCGGGGTCGGCCGCGAGGGTGCGCGCGATGGCGGCGGAGATCTTCTCCACGCCGTCGGCCTGCGAATCGTCGTAGGTCTTGCCGCCGAAGAGCAGGGAGACACCGCCCGACGTCGCGGTCCACGGGACCTTGGTGAGCGTGTAACCGGCGTACGGGGTTCCCTCGGCTCCGGAGAAGTAGCCGCTGAGCTCCTTCTCCATGTTGGCGCCGCCGCCGTTGTCGTTACCGCCCATGACCAGCAGGGTGTTGGCGCCGGCGGAGGCTCCGAGCACCGTCTGCAGCGCGAGGAGGAGTGTCGCGGCCAGGGCGACGAGGGTCAGTCCCGCTGTCCGTACGAATCGCTTCATCGGTTTCCCCCACCGTTCGATCCCCGCGCGACATCAAGGATGCGTCGCGACTGATCGAATATGTCACAACTCGGGCCTGCTCATTTACATATGAGCAGGCCCGAGCTGTGAATCCGTGCGATCGGGGGACAGATGGCGCGTCAGGACACCGGGGTCGTGGCGGCCACCTTTCCCGAGGTCGACGCGCCGGCGGTCGACGGTGCACTCGTCGACGGCGTGCCGGTGGAGGCGGCCGTCGTGGGCGAACCGGTCGCGGTGGTCGCCGCGGTGGTCGCCGCGGTGGTCGCCGCGGTGGTCGCCGGGGTGGTCGCCGGCGGGGCCGAGGTCGTCGTCGCCGTGGTGGTCGGCGAGGACACGGAACGCTGCGCGGTGGTCGTCGCGGTGGTGGGTGCCACCGCGGCGGTCGTGCTCGACGGGGTGGTGCCCGACGGTGCGGTCGACGACGAGGGCGTGCTCGACGAGGTCGGCGCGGTCGAGGCGGCCACGGTGGGCGTCGACGTGGAGGTGATCGCCACGGTGTTGGCCGTCGCGGTCGCCACGGTGGTCGCCGGTGCAGCGGCCACGGTTGCGGTCGGCGGTGCGAACGCTGCGGCGAGGGCCGCCGCGAGTGCCTGCAGCCACTGCTGGAGCGCGGCCCCGAGGGCAGCGGCCAACGCATCACCCGGGTTCGCCGGCGGGGTCACGACCGGCGGCGTGGTCGGGGTCGTCGGATGCGCGGCGATCCAGTCCTTCACGACCTGGGCGGCGGGCTTCATCGTCCAGTCGTCGCGGTAGAGGCCGAAGGTGGCCTCACCGTCGGTGGTGTTCGACGACGACCGGTCGACCGTGGTGTAGAGGAAGGCCTTGCCGGCGTACGACAGTGAGTTCCAGGCGTCGAGGAAGTCCTTGATGTAGCTCGCCTGCTGGGCCTCGGCGGCCGGCATGCTCGGGTTGATGGTGCCGGTGGGCAGACCGTACTCGGTGGCCCAGATCTTCTTGGCCGCATCACCGTTGCCCTCCATGAGGGCGCGGATCGCGTTGAGCTGGTTGAGCGGCGACTGTCCGAGAGTGGCTCCCTGGGAGAAGGGCGTCGTGTACTGGTACGGGTGGAACGACAGGGCGTCGAAGTACCCTGCGGCACCCGCGGCGTACATGCCCTTGACGAAGTCCACCGGGTTCACCGAGAAGCCGCCCCACGAGATGACCGAACCGAGGACGCCGCCGATGACGGTCGCCTTGGAGTCGGCGGCCTTGATCGCGGTGTAGCCGGCCTTGAGCATCTGGGTGTAGAGCGCCGGGTCGGGGTTGCTCAGTCCGAGTGCCGAGTTGGGCTCGTTCCACACCTCATAGGCCGAGACCTGGCCGGAGTATCGCTTGGCCAGCACCGACATGAAGTCGCCGTAGTCGGAGATGTTGGCCGGCGGCGCGTAGTAGTCGCCGTACCAGGTGGTGGGCCGCGCCCAGGCGGGCGTGGTCGTGACCACGCCGAGGATGGTCATCCCGCGCGCCTTGGCGGCGTTGACCATGTTGTCGATCGACGACCAGTTGTACTGCCCGTTCGCCGTCTCGGTGAGGCCCCACGGGATGACGATGCGCACGTCGTTGACGCCCAATGCCTTCATCGCATCGAGGGATTTGGCGACCTTGGCGGGGTCCTGCGCCTCGAGGAAGAGGTCGGAGTCGGAGATGCCGACGGTCAACGACACCTGCTTGATGGCCGCGACCTCGACGCTGGTGTACCGCACCTCCGACTTGGCGAGGAACGCCACCGAGGTGAAGGCGCAGACCATGGCGGCGAGCACGACCAGAACCGTGAGTTCCAGCCGGGACATCCGGACCGAGGAGAGAATTCGACGTCGCACTGTGTTTCTCCGTTCATCGACGTCGGACAGGGCTGATCGCCGCGTCCGGATTCCCCCCGGTTGCGTTGTTCAGGTCATCAAAAGCGCACGATTCGTCGGAAGAACCCTCGACGTCTCGTCATCGACGAGTGAGCCGAACGGTTGCCCCGTGAACCGTTGGATAAGGTGTGTCGGCGTGCGTGGAGAGCCGCGCCTGCGATCGCGGTGCCGCTATTTCGACTCTATAACGCTCGCTGTGGGGAATCGTAACCACAAATTCCATAACTCGGCAAACAATGGCGAAATTCGCCCAGACTTCACCAAATGACGTGAATGTGATTCGATCGGCCACCCAGGGAGTCGTGGCGCCCTGAACTGGGCCGAAACAGGACATGGCGCCCTGGAAAGGGCGTGACAGAAGGTCTGCGATCACTTACTCGGTCATCCGTCTCGTCGCTTTCGACAATGCCGCCGGGTGCATCACGGCGCCTGCCGGACTGCAAAACATCTGAACGGTTAGGGCCATTGTTGATCTTTTGCTCAGCCCAAATTTTCGTTACACGAACCGATACACAATTCATTACAGACTGGAATGTAATTACTGAATCGATGCCGTCCGATTCACCGGATATCACCGGAGAAACAATTGCGGCACGATGCCGAGGGGGCGATCAGCGATCGATGTCGTGGCCGTCGGAGAGGTCGCCGCACTCGACATCGACGACGTCGCCGCGTCCGGCCAGGAATGCCCCGGCACCCCGGTCACCGGCGAGACCGGCGCGCACCGCCGCGAGGTGGTGCGCGCCGAGGTAGACCGGATGGCCGGGCCGGCCGCCGAACACGGCGCGCGCCAACGAGTCCGGGTGGCGCCGCGAGGCGGCGAGCACCCTCCGCACGTGGTCGGCACGTGTGTCGGGAGTGTCAACAACGAGTAACACCACGCCGGTGTCCGCACCCTGCGCCACGGCGGCATCGAGCCCCGCGCGTACCGACGCAGACAGGCCTTCGGCCCAGTCACCGACCACCACGGATATGGCCGGGTGGGCCACGTCCACCACCGCCGCCCCGAGGGTCACCACCACACGGTCGCACCCCCCGTCGACCAGTGCATCCACGGCAGTCCGCAACCATCGACCTTCGGCCGCAAGTACTTTCGGACCGCCGAAGCGCGTGCCGGCACCGGCGGCGAGGACCACGCCGACCACCTGACCGCCGCCGCGAACCCCCCGTCCGGGAGCGCTCACGACGGCACCGCGGCGCGGCACCACGGAGACGGCAGAGACGATGGACGTTCGCGGCCGCGGCGAGTTAACACGCGGGCGTCCATGGCACGCCATTGTGCCGCCCACCGCGCGCGAGCGGCGTGATCGGTCCATCCTGATCTCGGAGTCGAGGTGACGTCAGGGGTGCGCCACCAGATCGGGAGGTACGACCATGACCAGATCCGGTGCCGGGACGAAGCCGACCGCGCGCACGAAGCGTGTACACCCCGTCGATCAGGTGCCCCCCGCGGGCAAACTGTTCACCCTCGGCCTCCAGCACGTCATCGCGTTCTACGCCGGCGCCGTGCTCGTGCCCCTGCTGATCGCCAACGCGATCGACCTCGACGGCGAAGCGCTGACCATGCTGATCACCGCCGACCTGTTCACCTGCGGCATCGCCTCGTTGCTGCAGGCGGTCGGAATCTGGAAGATCGGCGTGCGACTCCCGCTGCTGCAGGGCATCACGTTCGCGACCCTGGCTCCGGTCATCAAGATCGCCAACGACCACGGCGGTGGCCGCGTCGGTCTGCTCACCGTCTACGGCGCGGTGATCTCGGCGGGCGTGTTCACCTTCCTCATCGCCCCGTTCTTCGCCCGCCTCATCCGCTTCTTCCCGCCGGTGGTGACTGGGACGCTCATCACCATCATCGGGATCTGCCTCATCCCGGTCGGCGCCGGCGACGCGACGCGCGACCCGGCGAGCCACAACCCCGATCCCGGCAACGGTCGGTGGCTGCTCTACGCGATCGGCACGATCGTGATCATCGTGCTCATGCAGCGGTTCTTCCGCGGCTTCTGGGCGACGATCTCGATCCTGCTGGGCCTCGGCGTCGGCACCGTGATCGCGTGGGCGGTGGGCGACACGAACTTCGACAGGGTCGGTCAGGCGGGCTGGGTCGGGTTCACCAACCCGTTCGCCTTCGGCTGGCCGCGGTTCGACGTGATCGCGATCGTCTCGATGATCGTGGTGCTGCTGGTGGTGGCCGTCGAGTCGACCGGCTCGGTGTTCGCGACCGGTGAGATCGTCGGCAAACGCATCCGCAAGGAGGACATCGCCGCGACCGTGCGCGCCGACGGCCTGGCGACCATCATCGGCGGATCGTTCAACTCGTTCCCGTACACCGCGTTCTCCGAGAACGTCGGACTGGTGCGCCTCACCGGCGTGAAGAGTCGATGGGTGGTCGCCGCGGCGGGCGGCATCATGATCGTGCTCGGTGTGCTCCCCAAGACCGCGAAGATCGTCGAGTCCATACCGTCGCCCGTCCTCGGCGGCGCGGCGCTGATCATGTTCGCCACGGTGGCGATCGTCGGCATCCAGACGTTGACGACCGTCGACTTCACCGACCACCGCAACCTCATCATCGCCAGCACGTCGGTGGCCATGGGCCTCTACGTGCAGTTCTCCCAGGCCGCCGCACCCGCGACGGTGCTCGAGAACGGCGCCGAGGTGAAGGTGCCCGCCCTGCCAGGCGTCGACGAGGCCGTGCCGGGACTGCTGCAGATCCCGTTCAGCACCGGCATCACGATGGGTGCCATCACCGCGATCCTGTTGAACCTGTTGTTCTTCCACACCGGCAGCCGCGGGCCGGCGGTGGCCGGCCGCGGATCGATCCGACTCGCCGAGGTCAACGAGATGACGATCGAGCAGTTCCGGTCGACGTTCGGCGGCGTGGTCCAGGGTGCGGGATGGGTGGTCGACCGCGCCTACGCCCAGCGCCCGTTCGAGACCGTCAACGACCTGCGCGCCTCGTTCCAGGAGGCCATGCTCACCGGCAGCGACGACGAGCAGTTGACGCTCATCAACGCGTTCCCGGATCTCGGTGCCGAGGACGAGTCCGGCGACCCGATGGCCGTGGACCACACGGGGCTGTCTCATCTCGACGAATCCGAGCACGCCGACGTGGTCGCGCTGGCAGCCGCCTATCGTGAGCAGTTCGGCTTCCCGCTCGTCATCTTCGCCCGCGAGGCCGAACGGTACGAGAGGGTGCTGCGGAACGGATGGACACGCATGGACAACTCACCGGCCGGCGAACGCGCGTTCGCGCTGATCGAGATCGCCAAGATCGCCAACCGCCGCTTCGACGACCTCGTGGCCGACGCCAACCCCATCGCCACCGCGCGGTTCAGTCGCTTCGACGAACTGGTGCGCTGAGGATGCGTCGCCCCAACTGGCGGGGGATCGACAGCTTCAACGACCTCACGCAGGCGCAGGCGGTGCATTCGCTCTACGAGTGCTGCTCTTCGCGCATCTGGTCGATCCGGGTGGCGGCCGCGCGCCCCTTCCCCGACGCCGAGAGCCTCCTCGACGAGGCCGATCTCATCCTCGCCGAGCTCACCGACACCGACCTCGACGAGGCACTCGAGGGGCATCCGCGCATCGGCGAACGGTCGACGAGTGTGGCGTCGACCCGCGAACAGTCCGGGGTCGTCGGCGCCGACGCCGATGTTCTCCGGGAACTGCGGGTCTCGAACGCCGAGTACGAGAACCGCTTCGGCCACGTCTATCTCGTGTTCGCCGACGGCCGGCCGGCCGAGGTGCTGCTCGACATCCTGCGGCAGCGTCTGCACAACGATCCCGAGACCGAACGTCGGGTGATGCGCGGAGAGTTGGCGAAGATCAACCGCAGTCGGCTGACGCGCATGCTGAGCCCGGTGTCGGAGGGCAGCCTGCAGTGAGAGAACAGTCGTGAGCACGCTGAGCACCCACGTCCTCGACGCCGTCGCCGGTCTGCCCGCGGTCGGTGTCGCGGTCTCGCTCACCGGCGCCGGCGGCGACCAGATCGCCACGGGCACCACCGATTCCGACGGGCGGATCGCTGCGCTGGCCGAGGGCCTCGAGGCCGGCGTGTACCGGATCACCTTCGACACCGGAGCGTGGTTCGCCGAGCACGGTGTCGACGGCTTCTACCCCGAGGTCGTCATCTGTTTCACCGTCGTCGACGTCGCCAGGCACCACCACGTTCCGGTGCTGCTGAGCCCGTACGCCTATTCCACCTACCGCGGGAGCTGAGAGGGACACCATGGGAATCCGCCTGGGCGAGAACCAGTACGGCAAGGCCGAGAACCGGGTGGTGCGGATCTACCGTGACACGCCGCGTCACGAGATCGTCGACATCAACGTGGGTACCGCTCTGCGTGGGGATTTCGAGGCCGCGCACACCGTCGGCGACCAGGGCGCGGTGCTGCCCACCGACACCCAGAAGCAGACGTGCTACGCGTTCGCCAAGGAGAAGGGCATCGGCACGATCGAGCAATACGCGCTCGATCTCGCCCACCACTTCGTGGACGAGAACGACCCGGTGCACGGCGCGCGGATCGAGGTGGAGCGGTACGGCTGGGAGCGGGCGACCGTCGACGGCGCCGACCACGACCACACCTGGGTGCGCAGCGGCGCGGAGGTGCGCACCGCCGACATCACCTTGGAAGGAAAGGGATCCGATCAGACGACGTGGGTGATCGGCGGGCTGAAGGACCTGACGATCCTCAAGTCGACGGGGTCGGAGTTCCACGGCTTCCCCACCGACCGCTACACGATCCTCGAACCGACCACCGACCGAGTGATGGCGACGTCACTGGTCGCGAAGTGGCGGTTCACCACGACCGATGTCGACTGGGATGCCGTGTACGCCGACGTGAAGCAGCTGATGGTCGCCGCGTTCGCGACGCTGCAGTCCCTGGCGCTGCAGCAGACGCTGTACGCGATGGGCACCGCGGTGCTCGAGGCTCATCCGGAGATCGCCGAGGTCCGCCTCTCGGCACCGAACAAGCACCACTTCGTCTACGACCTGGCCCGCTTCGGCATCGAGAACCACAACGAGGTCTTCCACGCCGACGACCGCCCGTACGGCCTCATCCAGGCGTCGGTGATCCGCGACGACGCCCCCGACGCCGGACCGGCCTGGACCATGCAACGCGGCTGGCTCGCCTGACCCACCCTCACCCCCACCCCGCCAGTTGGGCACGTAACGACCCCTGTTGGGCACGTAACGACCGCAGGTGGGCACGTAACGACTGCAGCGGGGCACCTCAGGCGACGACACGACGGCCGCGGACCCACACCTGCGCGATCGCCGGTTCGCGGATCCCCATCAGCAGGGCGAACAGCGTCTGCGCGGTGGCGGTCTCGGTGTCGTCTGCGCGGATCCCGAACTCCAGTGTCGCGGCCAGCGGTTCCCATCCCTGCGGGTCGATCACGACGAAATCGGCGTCCTTGCCGACGTCGAGGTTGCCGAAGTCGGCCTCGCGGTCGAGTGCGCGGGCTCCGGCCAGTGTGGCGGTGAACAGCAGCTCGGCCGGGTGCAACGACACCCCCGCGTCCCCCGGCTCGGACATGTGGACCCCGAAGCAGTCCGACGCCACCTGTGGGATCAGCCATTCGTCGCCTGCGCCGATGTCGGTGCCGAGTGCCACGGTCACGCCCGCCGCGACGGTACGGCGCCACGGCATCGTGCCCGAGCCCAGGAACAGCTGCGACGTGGGGCAGTGCGCGATCGAGGTACCGGTCTGCGCCATCCGCGCCAGTTCGGCGTCGGTGCAGTGCACCGCGTGGGCGAGGATGCTGCGTCGCCCGAGCAGTGACGCACCGCCCCGCGCCGATCCCGGCAGGAACCGGCCGTCGTAGGTGTCGAGGTAGCTGTCGGTGCCGTAGGCGGCCTTCGTGGCGTCGACCTCGCCGGTGCCCGGTCGGGCGTTCTCGTTGAGGTGCGAGTGGAAATAGACGCCGCGGTCGCGGACGGCGTCGTAGAGCTCGCCGAGCGCCACGAAGGTGTCGGGGGTGACCGACAACGAGAACCGCGGGACCACGGCGACATCGACGAGTTCCCGCCCGTGCCAACGGTCGATCTCGGCGGCGCTGCGGGCAATGGCGGTGTCGATGTCGGTGACGAGGTCGGCGGCCGCCGCACTGCCGACGGTCTGGATGCCTCGCCCCGACACCATCCGCAGGCCGACCCGTTCGGTCTCGGTGAACAGGGCATCCTGGGCGTCGGGGAACGCTGATCCGAACACCATCGCCGCGGTGGTGCCGGCGGCGATCCGCCGACGACAGAAGTCGATCGCGGCGCGGCGGGCGAAGGCGGGGTCGCGGTAGCGGGCCTCGGCCGGGAAGATGCAGTTCTCGAGCCACTCGAGCAGTTGGCCACCGCCGTACGCGTCGGTGGCGTACGTCTGCGGGAAGTGGATGTGGGTGTCGACGAAACCCGGCAGGATGAACCCGCCACGGTGATCGAGCTGCGCCCACTCCCGTTGTCCCTCAGGCAGATCAGCGATCGGCCCGGAGTACACGATGCGCCCTCCGGCATCGACGGCGAGCGCACCGTCGGGCACCGACACGAGGTGCTCGCATGCGCTCTCGATCGTCGGCGCACCACCGATGTGGAACAGGTGCGCCCGGTGGACGACGCCGGGTTCGGTTCCCATGACTGTCCATCCTGCCCCGAGAACGCATCGGAAGTACGGTGAGGAGATGGACCCGTCCGGCGCCCTGACCGTCATCTCCCACGCCCACGTGGTGACGATGGACGCCGCGGATCGCGAGTGGGCCGACGCCACGGTGGTGCTGCGGGACAACCGGATCGTGGCCGTCGGCGACGCTCGCGAGGTCGATACCGCGGCATGGCCCGACGCCGTGCACGTCGACGGCCGTGGCTGCGTGCTCACCCCCGGCCTGGTCAACACCCACCACCACCTCTACCAGTGGATCACCCGGGGGCTCGCCGCCGATCACACGTTGTTCGAGTGGCTCACCACGCTGTACCCGGTGTGGGCCGGTATCGACGCCGCGGGTGTGAACGCCGCCGCCCGAGGCGCATTGGGAGTACTCGCGACGTCGGGGTGCACCACGTCGACCGATCATCACTACGTCTTCCCGGTCGGCGCCGGCGACCTCCTCGCGGCCGAGATCGAGGCGGCGGCCGCGGTGGGTCTGCGTTTCCACCCCACGCGCGGATCGATGGACCTCGGTCGGAGCGACGGCGGGCTCCCTCCCGACGCGGTGGTCGAGTCGATCGACGACATCCTCACCGCGAGTGCCGATGCCGTCTCCCGCTGGCATGACCCGTCACCGGACGCGATGCTGCGCATCGGCCTCGCCCCGTGCTCACCCTTCTCGGTCACGTCGGATCTCCTGGTCGCCTCGGCGGCGCTCGCCCGCGACCTCGGGGTGCGTCTGCACACCCACCTCGCCGAGACCGAGGACGAGACCGCTTTCTGCGCCGAGCGTTTCGGTTGCACTCCCCTGCAGTACATGGAACGACTGGACTGGCTCGGCGACGACGTGTGGTTCGCCCACGGGGTGCACTTCACCGACGACGCGATCACCGACCTCGCACGGACCGGGACGGCGATCGCACACTGCCCCACCTCGAATGCGCGACTCGGTGCCGGCGTCGCACGTACGCGCGATCTCGTCGCGGCCGGTGTGCCCGTGGGTCTCGGTGTGGACGGCGCCGCATCGAACGAGTCGTGTCGGATGCTGGAGGAGGCACACATGGCGGTGATGATGGCCCGGGCGGTCGGTGGTCCCACCGCGCTCACCACACGACAGTCACTGCGCCTGGCCACCACGGGCGGCGCGCGGGTGCTCGGACGCGACGCCGAGTTCGGGTCGATCGAGGTCGGGAAACTCGCCGATCTGGTCCTGTGGGACCTGACCACGCTGGCCCACAGCGGGATCGACGATCCGGTCGCGGCCCTCGTCCTCGGCGCGCAGCCACCGATCCGCCGCTCCTGGGTCGACGGACGCGTCGTCGTCGCCGACGGACACTGCACCACCGTCGACGCCGGGACCGTCGCCCGCGATGTGGCGGTGGCGCATCGACACCTGCTGGCCAAGGCCGATCGGTGACGGGCTGATGGACCAGCACTGGGTGACCGAGGTCCTGGCGCCACGCACGCGCGCCGACCTCACCGGGATCGTCGACACCGACGGCGTGTTGGCCGGCGGCACCTCGTTGATGAGCGAACCGAATCCGGGGATGACACGCCTGATCGACCTGGCCGCCCTGGACTGGCCCGACCTCGTCGTGCGCGACGACGGTCTCGAGATCGCAGCGACGTGCACCATCGACACCCTCATCCACGCCGACCTCCCCCGAACCTGGATCGCCACAACGCTGTTCGATGCCGCGGCGCGCGCCCTGCTGGCGTCGTACAAGATCTGGTACTCGGCGACCGTGGGCGGCAACGTCTGTCTCGCCCTACCCGCCGGTGCGATGACCGCGATGTGCGCCGCCCTCGACGCCCGCCTGCTGATCTGGCGGGCCGACGGCACCAACGCACTGCTCACGACCACCGACGTCGTGGTCGGCAACGCGGAGAACTCCCTCGGCGTGGGTGACGTGCTCCGCTCCATCCACCTGCCCACCGGGGCTCTCACCCAGCGGGTGTCGCTACGAAAGGCCTCCTACGCGCACCTCGGCCGCAGTGGTGCGGTCGTGGTGGCGCGGTCCGACGGCGAGTCGGTGGTCGTGACGGTCACCGCCGCCACGGTCGCCCCCGAGGTGATCACCGTCGCCTCCACAGATCCCGAGCAGGTGGCGCGCGACGTGCTCCGCTCGATCCCACCGGAGCATTTCCACACCGATGCCCACGGCACCGCCCGGTGGCGCATCGCGGTCGTCGAGTACCTCGTCGTCCAGGCCGTGCGGGACGTGATCGCATGAAGGTCAACGGGATCGACGTCACCACCACGCCGCGGCCCGGCCAGTGCCTGCGCACATACCTGCGCGAACACGGCAACGTCGAGGTGAAGAAGGGATGCGATTCGGGCGACTGCGGGGCGTGCTCGGTCATCGTCGACGGGCGGGTGCAGCACTCCTGCCTCGTCCCGGCGTTCCGCGCCACCGGCGCCGAGGTCACCACCGTCGCCGGGCTCGTCACCGCCGAGGAGACCCATCCGCTGCAGGAGCGGTTCGTCGGCGCCGGCGGCTTCCAGTGCGGCTTCTGCACCGCCGGGATGATCGTCACCGCATCCACCTTCGACGCCGCCGACATCGACGATCTCGAGTCGTCGCTCAAAGGGAACCTGTGTCGCTGCACGGGGTATCGGCCCATCCGCGCCGCGATCGCCGATGCCGCACCCGACGCAACACGTGACCCACGATCGGCGCCCGCACCCGCGGGCCCCGCGATCACCACGGGCGCCGAGCGCTACACCATGGACGAGATCCCCACCGACGCCGGGCACGTCGCGGTCCTGGGCAGTCCACACCCGCACGCGGTGATCACCGCCATCGACATCACCCGCGCACAGGCGCTGCCCGGGGTCCGTGCGGTCCTCACCCACCACGACGATCCGGGTGTCGCGTTCTCCACCGCGCGCCACCGGGAGCGCGTCGACGATCCCGACGACAGTCGCGTCTTCGACACCCGACTTCGATTCGTCGGCCAGCGGGTCGCGGCGGTGGTCGCCGACGACCTCGACACCGCGCGGCGCGCAGTCGATCTCGTCGACGTCACCTACGAGGTCCTGCCCGCGGTGTTCGACCCGGTGCAGGCGCTCAGCGAGGGGGCACCGACGGTCCACGGGGACAAGGACGGACCCGCATCACGTATCGCCGACCCGACCCGCAATCTCGTCGCCGATCTGTACGGCGAGGTCGGTGACGTCGACGGCGCGGTCGCCCACGCCCGTACCTCGGGTGGCGCGGCGGTACACGGGGTGTGGCAGACCGCGCGCGTGCAGCACGCGCACCTCGAAACCCACGGCACCGTGGGCAGTCTGGACGAGGACGGTCGCTACATCATCCGATCCAGCTCGCAGGTGCCGTTCCTGGTCCGCGACGAGCTGTGCCACATCTTCGGCCTGTCGCCGGACCGGGTGCGCGTGTACGCGCCTCGCATCGGCGGCGCCTTCGGCGCGAAGCAGGAACTCATCACCGAGGACCTCGTGCTGCTGGCCGTCCTCCGCACCGGGCGGCCCGTCGTGTACGAGATGACGCGCACCGACCAGTTCACGATGGCCCCCTGTCGCCACCCGATGCGGGTGGAGGTCACCGCCGCGGCCGACGCCAGCGGCACGCTGACCGCTCTCGCGATCGATGTCGTGTCGGATGCGGGCGCCTACGGAAACCACAGTCCCGGTGTCATGTTCCACGGGTGCAGTGAGTCGATGGCGCTGTACCGCTGCGCGAACAAGCGCGTCGACGCGCAGTGCGCCTATACCAACAACCTGCCCTCGGGCGCCTTCCGCGGGTACGGCCTCGGCCAGGTGGTGTTCGGGATCGAATCGGCGCTCGACGACCTCGCCCGCGAGCTGGGTGTCGATCCCTTCGACTTCCGACGGCGCAACGTGGTGGTGCCCGGCGACGACTTCGTGACCTGGGAGGTCGAGGAGAGCGACCTCGAGTTCGGTAGCTACGGCCTCGACCAGTGCCTCGATCTCGCCCAGGAGGCGCTGGCCGCCGGCGCCGCCGACCCGGCACGCAACGGGGCGGAACTCGAGGGCGACCCCGAGTGGCGTATCGGATCGGGGATGGCGCCGGCGATGATCGCCACCATCCCGCCTCGTGGCCACTTCGCCGATGTGCGTGCCGAACTCACCGTCGGCGGGCGGTACGTGGTGTCGGTGGGAACCGCCGAGTTCGGCAACGGCACCACCACGGTGCACACGCAGATCGCCGCCGACGCCCTCGGCGTCCGGCCCGAGTCGATCGTCGTGCGCCAGGGCGACACCGACGTCGTCACCTACGACACCGGCGCGTTCGGGTCGGCGGGGACGGTCGTCGCCGGCGCCGCACTGCAGCGGGCGTGTGTGGACCTGCGGGCCGCGGTGGTCGCCGCCGCGCACGACAACGGCATCGACGCCGACGATCCCGTCGCGGTCGGACGCGCGACCGGTGGTCTCTCGGCCGCCGGGCGACACGGGGGCACGCCGCGGTCGGTCGCGTTCAACGTGCACGCTTTTCGGGTGGCGGTGCACCTCCCGACAGGCCGCGTGCGGATTCTGCAGTCGATCCAGTCCGCCGACGCCGGTGTCGTACTCAACCCCGCGCAGTGTCGGGGTCAGGTGGAAGGTGGTGCGACACAGGCGATCGGCTCGGCGCTGTTCGAGCAGATGCTCCTCGACGACGGTGTCGTGACCACGCGCGTGTTCCGGAACTATCACATCCCGCGGCTGTCGGATGCCCCCGAGACCGAGGTGTACTTCGCCGACACGTACGACCGGTTGGGTCCGTCGGGCGCGAAATCGATGAGCGAGTCGCCGTACAACCCGGTGGCACCGGCGCTGGCCAACGCGATCCGCGACGCCATCGGGGTCCGCGTCCACGAACTCCCGATGAACCCCGCCCGCGTCTGGGCCGCCCTGCACCCCTGACCCCAGTTGGGCACGTAACGACCGCAGTTGGGCACCTAACGACCGCAGTTGGGGACGTAAATTCCGCAATAGGGCACGTAACGCCCGCAGTTGGGCAGTCGGAACGTCAGACCTTGCGCGGCAGCGTCAGGAGGTTCACGACGCTGACGATGATCAGCAGGATCGCGCCGAAGGTGATGAACGTGCTGATGGCGAAGCCCGGCAGCGTGATCACGACGATGCCGGCGATGATCGACACGATGCCCGAGAGCACCAGGACCCAGCGGGGCACGTTGTGGGTGCCCGCGCGGTCCGACATCAGGTCGTGCACGCCCTGGAAGATCCAGCCGACACCGATCACGATCGCGAGCAACACGAGTGACTCGGCCGGATCGAAGAGACAGAGCACACCGGCGACGAGGATGATCGCGCCGATGACGCCGAACACGACGCGCAGTCCGGTCGGCAATCCCCTGGCCGAGAACGCGATCGACAGCCGGTAGGCCCCGGTCAGGATCAGCGAGATGCCGAACAGCACCGCGACGACCAACAGGGTCGGTCCAGGCCACACGAGCGCGATCACACCGAGGACGATGCCGAGCACCGACGTCGAGATGAGTCCGGCGCGCACGGCGTTGCGGATCTGGTCGGGGAAGTGTGGCGTGGTGATCGGCGTCGTCATCGCACCACCATATCGCCGCGCGTAGTCGGCTTCGGCGCGTCATCAGGCGCCCAACTGGCGTCGTTACGTGCCCAACAGGCGTCTTTACGTGCCCAACTGCGGTCGTTACGTGCCCAACTGCGGTCGTTAGGTGCCCAACTGGCGGGGTGGGGTCGAGAGGGATCAGACGTCGGCGCGATCACCGACGGCGACGACGGCGATGAGGTCACCGCCCTCGACCTGGGTGACCCCGCTGATCGCGACACGGGTGACCGTGCCCGCCCGGGGCGCGGTGATCGCGGCCTCCATCTTCATGGCCTCGATGGTCGCGATGGTGGCGCCGGCCTCGACGCTGTCGCCCTCGCCCACCACCAGGGTGACCACACCGGAGAACGGTGCCGCGACATGCGACGGGTCGGTGCGATCGGCCTTCTCCAGCGTCGGGACGTCGGCGGTGATCGAACGATCGCGCACCGACACCGGTCGCAACTGGCCGTTGAGGATGCACATGACCGTGCGCATACCGGCCTCGTCGGGTTCGGAGATCGCCTCCAACCCGATGAGCAACTCGACGCCGCGCTCCAGCGAGACGCGGTGCTCCTCCCCCTGGCGCAGACCGTAGAAGAACTGGTTCGCCGACAGCGACGAGGTGTCGCCGTACTGCTCGCGGTGGGCGAGGAACTCCGACGTCGGGCCGGGGAACAGGAGTCGGTTCAACGTGGCGCGGCGACCGGTCGAGTCGGCACCGAGGAGCTGCTGATCGTGCTCGGAGAGTTCGACCACCGCGCGGGCCTTGCCGCGGCCCTCGAGCGCTTTGGTGCGGAACGGTTCGGGCCACCCACCGGCGGGGGTGCCGAGTTCGCCACGTAGGAAACCGATCACGGAGTCGGGGATGTCGAAGCGTCCCGGGTCGGCGGCGAACTCGTCGACCGACACCCCGGCACCGACGAGGTGCAGCGCGAGGTCGCCCACCACCTTCGACGACGGCGTCACCTTGATGACGCGACCCAGCAGGCGGTCGGCGTCGGCGTAGGCCGATTCGACGAGCTCGAACTTGTCGCCGAGACCCAACGCGATGGCCTGCTGGCGCAGGTTCGACAACTGGCCACCGGGGATCTCGTGGGTGTAGACGCGCCCGGTCGGTGACGGCAGCCCGGACTCGAACGGCGCGTACACCTTCCGCAGCGCCTCCCAGTACGGCTCGAGGTCGCAGACTCCTGCCAGGTTCAGGCCGGTGTCGCGGTCGGTGTGCGCCGCGGCGGCGACGATCGCCGACAACGCCGGCTGCGACGTGGTGCCGGCCATCGCCGCACTCGCGCCGTCGACCGCGTCGGCGCCGGCCTGCCATGCCGCGAGGTAGGTCGCGAGCTGGCCACCGGGGGTGTCGTGGGTGTGCACGTGGACCGGAAGGTCGAAGCGAGATCGCAACGCCGACACCAGGGTCGTCGCGGCGGGGGCGCGCAGCAGCCCGGCCATGTCCTTGATCGCCAGGATATGGGCGCCGGCCTCGACGGCCTGCTCGGCCAGACGCAGGTAGTAGTCGAGGGTGTAGAGATCCTCGTTCGGGTTCGCGAGATCGCCGGTGTAGCTCATGGCCACCTCGGCGACCGCGGTCCCGGTCTCGCGCACCGCGTCGATCGCGGGTCGCATCTGCTCGATGTTGTTGAGCGCGTCGAAGATCCGGAAGATGTCGACGCCGGTCGCCGCGGCCTCGGAGACGAACGCCGACGCGACGGTGTCGGGGTACGGCGTGTATCCGACGGTGTTGCGGCCACGCAGCAGCATCTGCAGACAGATGTTCGGCACGGCCTCCCGCAACGCCGCGAGTCGCTCCCACGGGTCCTCGTGCAGGAACCGCAGTGCCACATCGTAGGTCGCGCCACCCCACGCCTCGATCGACAACAACTCCGGGGTGAGGCGAGCGACGTGCCCGGCCACACCCAGCAGCCCGGTGGTGCGCACGCGCGTCGCGAGCAACGACTGGTGCGCGTCCCGGAACGTGGTGTCGGTGACGGCCAACGCCGACTGCTCGCGCAACGCACGCGCGAAACCCTCCGGTCCGAGCTCGGTGAGCCGCTGCTTGCTCCCCGACGGCGGCGGGACACCCAGGTCGATGTCGGGCAGCTTGTCTTTCGGGTACACCGCCGACGGCCGCTCGCCGTGCGGCTTGTTCACCGTCACGTCGGCGAGGTAGGTCAGGATCTTCGTCCCGCGGTCGCTCGAGGCGTGCGCGGTCAGCAGAGACGGGCGCTCCTCGATGAACGACGTCGTCACCTTGCCCGCCCGGAAGTCGGGGTCGTCGAGGACGCTCTGCAGGAACGGGATGTTCGTCGACACACCGCGGATACGGAACTCCGCCAGCGCCCGCTGGGCGCGGGCGACGGCACCCTCGAAGGTCCGGCCACGGCAGGTCAGCTTCACCAGCATCGAGTCGAAGTACGCCGAGACCTCGGCACCCAGGGTGGTGCCCCCGTCGAGGCGGATGCCCGCGCCACCGGGGGTGCGGTAGGCGGTGATGCGGCCGGTGTCGGGGCGGAACCCGTTGGCCGGGTCCTCGGTGGTGATCCGGCACTGCATCGCCGCACCGCGGATCGCCATGTCCTCCTGGCGCAGACCGAGATCGGCCAGCGACTCGCCCGCGGCGATCCGCAGCTGCGACTGCACGAGGTCGACGTCGGTGATCTCCTCGGTGACGGTGTGCTCCACCTGGATCCGGGGGTTCATCTCGATGAACACGTGCCGACCCTCACGGTCGACGAGGAATTCCACGGTGCCGGCGCACGAGTAGTTGATCTGCTTGGCGAACGCGACCGCGTCGGCACAGATCTGCTCGCGCAGAGCGGGATCGAGATTCGGGGCGGGTGCGAGCTCGATGACCTTCTGGTGGCGGCGCTGCACCGAGCAGTCCCGCTCGAACAGGTGCATCACGTTGCCCTGGGTGTCGGCGAGGATCTGCACCTCGATGTGGCGGGGCTCGATCACCGCCTGTTCGAGGAACACCGTCGCATCGCCGAACGCCGATTCCGCCTCGCGGGCGGCCGCCTCGATCGCCTCCCGCAGCGCGTCGGGGTCGCTGACCCGGCGCATGCCGCGACCACCGCCACCGGCGACGGCCTTGACGAACACCGGGAACGTCATCGACTCCGCCGCGGCGAGCAACTCCTCGACATCGGTCGACGGCTCCGACGACGACAGCACCGGCAGGCCCGCGGCCTTCGCCGCCGCGATCGCCCGCGCCTTGTTGCCCGTCAGCTCCAGGACATCGGCCGAGGGGCCGACGAAGGTGATGCCCGCTTCGGCGCACGCACCGGCGAGATCGGGGTTCTCCGAGAGGAATCCGTAGCCCGGGTAGATCGCGTCGGCACCGGTGCGCCGGGCCGCGTCGACGATCTCCTCGACCGACAGGTACGTGCGGACGGGGTGGCCCTCGATACCGATCTGATACGACTCGTCGGCCTTCGTGCGATGCACCGAGTTGCGGTCCTCGAACGGGTACACCGCGACCGTCGCCACCCCGAGCTCATAGGCGGCTCGGAACGCCCGGATCGCGATCTCGCCACGGTTGGCCACCAACACCTTGGAGAACATGAGCGCAGATTATTCCGGTGCGCCGATGTTCATCTCGTCGGGATGCGCCCCGACGCGGCCGCCCGGATCGGCCAGTCGCGAGATCTCCAGGATGTCGTCGGCGTCGAGATCGAAGTCGAACACGTCGATGTTCTGCGAGATGCGTTCTTCGTGAACCGATTTGGGGATCACGATCAACCCGTTGCTCAGATGCCACCGGATGATGACCTGCGCGATCGACTTGCCGTACTTCTCCCCGATGCCCGCCAGGATCGGATCGTCGAGCAGCGTGTTCGGCTTCGAGGCCCGGCCCCATCCCGAATTGCTGGTGCCGCCGAGCGGGCTCCACGACTCGACCGCGATCTCCCGGTCGACGGCGAACGCGCGCAGATCGTTCTGCGGCAGGTGCGGGTGCAGCTCCACCTGATCGACCGCGGGCACCGTCTCCCCGTGGCCGCAGATCGTGTCGAGGTGGTGGGGCTCGAAGTTGCAGACGCCGATCGCCTTCGCCTTCCCCGACTCGGCGATGGCCTCCATCGCCTCCCACGTGCGCTTCATTCGGTCGCTGTCGAGCAGCGGCCAGTGCACGAGGTAGAGATCGACGTAGTCGACGCCGAGCTTGCCGAGGCTGGTGTCGCACGCGGCGATCGCCGACTCGTATCCCTGGTCGGCGTTCCACAGCTTGGTGGTGAGGAAGACCTCCTCTCGTGCCACGCCGGAGGCCGCGATACCGCGGCCGACGCCCTCCTCGTTGCCGTAGGCGGCGGCGGTGTCGATGTGTCGGTAGCCCGCCGCGTCGAGCGCGTGGGCCACCGCGTGCTCGGTCTCGTCGTTCTCCGCCTGCCACACACCGAGACCCAGTTGTGGGATGGACGTACCGGAATTGAGGTCGATCATCGCAACCGCGGGAGTCATGGGTGTCAGGCTAGCGACTTCACTGCGTTCGCGAACCAGGTCCGCGGACGGGCCAGGTGTAGCGCACCTGAGGGCGCCCGGCGCGGCCGTATTCGGTGGTGCGGTCGAGCACCCGGTCATCGGCCAACCGCTCCAGATACCGCCACGCCGTCACCCGCGAGACGCCGGCCGCGGCGGCCACCTCACCGGCGGTGAGGCCGGCCTCGCTGTCGCGGATCTGTCGCGCGATCTGTTCGGTGGTGTGCGCCGAGGCCCCGGCCGGCGCGGCCGCCTTCTCGTCGGTTGCCCGCAACAACGCCATCGCGCGGTCGACCTCGGCCTGTCCCGCCGCGTCGGTACCCGCGGGCAACGCCTCGCGATACTCGCGGTAGCGCTCGAGCTTGTCGCGGAACGCCGCGAACGTGAACGGCTTGAGCAGATAGAGCAGCACGCCGTGCGCGACGGCCGATCGCACGACCGACAGATCGCGCTCGGAGGTGATCGCGATGATGTCGGGCTCGGGACGCTGCCCCGACAGCGCCGACGCCAGTTCGATACCGCTGGCGTCGGGGAGTCCGATGTCGAGGAGCACCACGTCGACCGGATCGCCGTCGGCGGCGCGGCCGGCCACGATCCGCAACGCGGCCTGCGCGGTGCCCGCCCTCGCGACGACCCGGAACCCGGGTAAGCGGCCCACGTACTCCTCGTGCGCCTGGGCGATCAACGGCTCGTCCTCCACGATGAGAACGGTGATCATAGGGCGCGCCTCCGGCACGGGATCGCGACGGCGGTCGGGAACGTCGTCACGGCGACACCGCCGCTCACGATTCCGCCGTGCGGGGCACCGTCACGATGACGACCGAGCCGTAGGTGACCTCGGCGGTGATCGTGCCGCCGTGGCGCTCCACCGTCTGCGACACCAGCGCCAGCCCCAGACCGCGTCCGGGGTCGAGCGCGCCCTCGACGGCGGTCTTGGTGGAGTACCCGCGGCGGCGCGCACGGGCGAACTCCTCGGCGTCCATGCCCGGCCCGCTGTCGGCGACGCGGATCGATAGACCCGACGAGTCCTCGTGCACGGTCACCTCCACCCACGGGTCGTCGCGATCACAGGCATCGAGTGCATTGTCGATCAGATTGCCCACGACCGTGACCAGTTCGGCGCTGCTGAGCACCGAGTCGGTGTCGAGCGACGAATCCCCTGTCGGAGACAGGTTTGTCTCATCGGTCACGGTGAGCTCGATCCCGCGTTCGTTGGCCTGCGCGCTCTTGCCGAGCAGCAGCGCGACGAGTGCGGGTTCGCCGACCGCGGCGGTCAACCGGTCGACGAGGTGTTGGGACAGTTCGAGTTCGGTGGTCGCGAAGCGCACCGCCTCGTCGCCGCGGCCCATCTCGACGAGCCCGACCACGGTGTGCAGGCGGTTCGCCGATTCGTGGGCCTGACTGCGCAGCGACTCGGCGAACAGTCGCATCGAGTCGAGTTCGCCCATGGCGCCCTGCAGCTCGGTGCGGTCGCGCAGGGTGATCACCGCACTCGTCGTCTGCGCCGCACCGCCGCCGTCACGATCGACGCCCGATCCGCTCACCCCGGAGCGGTTGACCACGAGCACCCGGTCGCCGGCGAGATACAGCACGTCTCGTAATTCCTCGGCGGTACCGGCGAATTCGGGGAGACCCTCGAGTGCTACCGGGCCGTCGCCGAGATCGAGGAGGCGGCGGGCCTCGTCGTTGACGAGCGCGACCCGTCCGTGGTCGATGACGATCAGTCCCTCCCGGACCGCGTGCAGCACCGCGTCGTGATGCTCGTACATCACGCGCAACTCCTCGGGCCTCAGGCCACGGGTCTGGCGGAGGAGGCGTCGGCGCACAGCCCAGGTGCCGGCCACCGACAGCAGCAACGCGATCACGGTGACCACCGCGATCGTCGGCAGCTGACCGAGCCACCGGTCGGCGAGCCCGGACAGCGTGATCCCCGCCGACACCAACCCGACGATCCGCCCGTCGGACGCGCGGACCGGGGCGACCGCGCGGATGGAGGGACCGAGTGTGCCGGTGTAGGTCTCGGTGAACACCCGGCCCGCCAGCGCGGGGCCGATGGTGCCGACGAACTTCCCGCCGATGCGGGCCGGATCGGTGTGGGTGAAGCGGGTCCGGTCGGGCGCCATGATGGTGATGAACGCGATGTCGGTGTCGGCGCGCACCGCCTCGGTGACCGGTTGCAGACGCGCGGTGGCCGAGCCGGAGGTGATGGCCTCGGCCGTCGAGGACGAGTCGGCGAGCGCGACGGCGATGGCCACGACCTGGTCACGGGCCGACCGCTCGGAGTCACGGCGGGCGTCGTAGGCGGCCAACGACCCCGCGACGATGATGAGCACCAGGATCGCGACGACCTGCAGGAGGAACGCCTGCCCGGCGAGCGTGCGCGGGACGAGCCGTCGCATCGCACCCCCCGCCGTCACCGCCACCTCGTCACCGCACCGCCTGAACGTAATGAAACTAATCGTGACGCCAGTCACATCGACCGTCCATGATCCTCACAGACCGCTTCCGGCGCCACCGGAGACGACATCACCACCTGGAGGATCCCATGACCACGACCGACGACCGACCCCCGACGATCCCCGATCCGCCGACGGACACCGCGACGAAGCCCAAGCGCGACCGCACGCACTGGCTCTACATCGCGGTGATCGTGGCCGTGGTCGCCGGCGTCGCGGTCGGCATCCTCGCCCCGAGCTTCGGCAAGGAACTCGGCGTGCTGGGCACGATGTTCATCAGCCTCATCAAGATGATGATCTCGCCGGTCATCTTCTGCACCATCGTGTTGGGCATCGGCTCGGTCCGCAAGGCCGCGACGGTCGGCAAGGTCGGCGGCCTCGCCTTCACCTACTTCCTCGGGATGTCCACCGCGGCACTGGGTATCGGCCTGGTGGTCGGCAACCTGATCCAGCCCGGCAACGGTCTCAACATCACCCCCGAGGTCGCGGGCAAGGGCGCCGATCTCGCCGAGAAGGCGCACGAGTCCGGCGGCACCCTCGACTTCATCCAGGGCATCATCCCCGACACCCTCGTGTCGTCGCTGACCGCGGGCAGCGTGCTGCAGACGCTCTTCGTCGCCCTGCTCGTCGGCTTCGCCATCCAGGCCCTCGGCACCCAGGGTGAGCCGGTGTTGCGCGGTGTCGCCAGCATCCAGAAGGTCATCTTCAAGGTGCTCTCGATGGTGCTGTGGCTCGCCCCGATCGGCGCGTTCGGCGCGATCGCCAACGTCGTCGGCCAGACCGGCTGGAGCGCGGTCACCCACCTGCTGATGCTGATGGTCGCCTTCTACCTGACCTGCCTGGTGTTCGTCTTCGGCATCCTCGGCACCCTGCTGCGCTTCACCGCGGGCGTCTCGATCTTCAAGCTGGTCCGCTACCTGGCACGGGAGTACCTGCTGATCGTGGCCACCTCGTCGTCGGAGTCGGCCCTGCCGCGACTGATCGCGAAGATGGAGCACCTCGGTGTCGAGAAGTCGACCGTCGGCGTGGTCGTGCCGACCGGCTACTCGTTCAACCTCGACGGCACCGCGATCTACCTGACGATGGCGTCGCTGTTCGTCGCCGAGGCGATGGGCAACCCGCTGAGCCTGGGTGAGCAGATCAGCCTGCTGGTGTTCATGATCATCGCCTCGAAGGGTGCAGCCGGCGTCTCCGGCGCCGGACTGGCCACGCTCGCCGGAGGCCTGCAGAGCCACCGCCCCGAGCTGCTCGACGGACTGGGACTCATCGTCGGCATCGACCGGTTCATGTCGGAGGCCCGCGCGGTCACCAACTTCTCCGGCAACGCCGTCGCCACGCTGCTGGTCGGCACCTGGACCAAGACGATCGACAACGCGAAGGTGAAGTCGGTGCTCGACGGCAACGATCCGTTCGACGAACTCAACATGGTCGACTCGCACGACTTCGACAAGTCCGAGGCGGTGTCGATCACGAAGGCTCCCGCCTGACGTCGGCGCACCAACGCACGGTTCCTCCACGGGCCCTGCGGGTAACCTCGAGACCATGTCGATCAGCAAGGGCGACGCGGTTTCCTGGAACACCCCGCAGGGCCCGACCCATGGGAAAGCCGTCGAGAAGCGCACGAAGGAATTCGAGTTCGACGGCCAGAAGTTCAAGGCCAGTGACGACGAGCCCTACTGGATCGTCGAGTCGGACAAGAGCGGCGCGAAGGCCGCGCACAAAGAGTCCACGCTCGAGACGAAGTAGGTACCGGTGATGAGCAGTGGCGGCGCGAACCCGTTCGGCGACATCGGCACCGCGAAGTACGTCCAACTCACCACCTTCACCAAGTCCGGCGACGCCAAACCGTTGCCGATCTGGGCGGCGCTCGATCAGGGTGAGCTGCTGATGTGGACTCAGGCGTCGTCGTGGAAGGTCAAGCGGATACGCAACACCCCACGGGTGATGCTCGCGACCTGCGACCGCGCCGGCAAGAACGTCGGCCCCACGATGGAGGCCACCGCCCGGGTCCTCGACGAGGCCGGCACCGCACGCACCCGCGACGCGATCAATCGCAAGTACGGACTCGTCGGTCGCTTCGCGACCACCGCGAGCAGCCTGTTCAAGGGCAAGAGCTCGACCATCGGGATCGCGGTCACCGCGAACTGACGGCCCTGGCGGATCAGTCGACGCGCGAGTGCCTGCCCGGCTTCTCGTCGCGGTGACCGGGATGGATCGGGACATGCGGTTCGCCGGCGCGGACGTTGTCGGGCCGTTCGTGTCGGTGCACGAGCGCGACGGCGATGGCCGTGGTGAGCGGGACCGACAACGCGATCGCGATACCTCCGACGAACGACCGCCCCAGCTCGACGGCGACGGTGTCGGTGGTGACGAGGTTCGAGAACGACTGCCCGGCCACGGAGAACAGCAACAGCAGCGGCAGTGCACTGCCCGCGTAGGCGAACACGAGCGTGTAGACGGTGCTGGCGATGTGGTCGCGACCCACACGCATGGCCGCGGCGAAGGTGGCGCGTCGGCTGCGGCCGCCCGCCGCGAGTTCGAACACCGCCGAGGCCTGGGTGATGGTGACGTCGTTGAGCACGCCCAGGGCGCCGATGATGAAGCCCGCCAACAGGATCCCCTGGGTGGAGATCCCGTTCTGGTACACCTGCAGGTTCGTGGTCTGCTCGCCCGACAGACCCGTGATGTTCATCGTGTGGATCGACACGTACGACAGCACCGCGGCCACCGCCAACGACGACAGCGTCCCCAACAGGGCGGCACTGGTGCGCAGACTCACCCCGTGCGCGAGGTAGATGACCACCAGCAGGATCGCCGCCGACGACGTGATGGCCACCGCCACCGGCGATTTCCCGTCGAGGATCGCCGGGAGGGTGAAGCCGAGCAGCACCGCGAAGGCGATCACCAGTCCGATCACCGACCGCAGGCCGCGCCAGGAGGCGACCAGCACGATCGCCACGACGAACAGCAACGCCCACACGATGGTCGACGTCCCGCGGCTGTAGTCGTAGAACCCGTAGGTCGTCGCCCCGTTGTTACCGGGCGCCACGGCGAGCCGGATCTTGTCGCCGACCTTGAGGTCGGGCTGTCCCGGTTGCGGACGACCGAGCTGGTCGGCCGACAGGTTCTGCGTGACCGCACCCGGCGCGGTGCCCGACTGCGCACGGTTCGTCGGTACCTCGATGAGCGTGTTGGCGTCGGCGTCCTTACCGGAGGTGATCGCGACGGTGCTCTCGATGCAGGGGCCGTCGGCGACGGGGGTGACGTCGGCGGCACCGCCGAACACCGATCCCGACGCGCGGTTGAGGCACTGCGCACGCGCCTGCGCGATCACGGTGCCGGTCGCGGTCTCGAGCTGGCCGTTCGCCGCGGCCGACTGGAACTGGATCGGGACCTGGTGCTGACGCTGCGACGGCCACAGCACCACGGCCCCGATCGCGACGGCCACCGCGACGGCGACGAGCACCCCGACGACGATGCGGGCCGCCATCGGACGCATCTGCACCGCGATCGCGGCCGGTGAATGCGTGTGGGTGTGCGGTTGTGACTGCTTCACGGCCGCAACTGTATGCGGCCAAACGCCGGTGTCGCCGCCCTGGCGTGGGTCATCATGATCGGGTGATCGACGAGTTGCAGGAGGAGGCGACCGCCGCGCTGGCGGCCGGCGACTACACCCGTGCCCTCGCCGAGTTCAGCGTGCTCCGCGAGATGCGGTCGCGCCGCGACGGCCCGTACTCGGTGCACTACCTCGCGAACCTGCACGACGCCGTCCGGTGCATGTGCCACCTGCAGCGATGGTCGGACTCCGAGCCGCTGTGCCGTGAGCTGTACGGCAAGTACCGACGCACGCACGGCCCCGGCGACTGCGACACCGTCGACGCCGCCAAGTTCTACGCCTGGGCGCTGGTCCACCTCGACAAGGCCGATCCGGCCGCCGAGCTGTACCTGACCACCGCCGATGCCCTGTGGACCCTCGGCGACCGCGAGCAGGCCCTGACCCTGCTGGGAGCCGCGGTGACGCAGCGCCAGGACCTCTGCTTCGACACCCTGCGCAATCGTGTCGATCTCGCCGCCGCTGCCGTCGCCCTGGGCGTCGCGTCGTCGATGAGTCTGGTGTCACCCCTGGCCTGACCGGGTGCGACGGCCCCGGGTGGCGGGGTGGTTCGATGAACGACATGTCCGACACCCCCGCCGCCGCACCGCAGGTGACCGCCGCCGACCCCTCGGCCGCCCGCGGTGCCACCGGCCGGTGGTGGGGTGTCGCGGCGGCGATGTTCGCGATCGCGTGGGGCGGGAACGAGTTCACCCCGCTGTTGGTGATGTACAAGAGCGATCACGGACTGTCCGGCCCGGTGGTCGATGCGCTGCTGTTCGCCTACGTGCTCGGCATCGTGCCCGCGCTGCTCATCGGCGGCCCGCTGTCGGATCGGTTCGGACGTGCGCGGTTGATGCGCCCGGCCCCGGCGGTGGCCGCGATCGGGTCGATCATCCTCGGGCTCGGCGCCGACCACGTGGCCCTGCTGGTGATCGGACGCATCGGCAGCGGCATCGCACTGGGCCTGGCGATGGCCGTGGGCAGCAGCTGGATCAAGGAACTCTCGTCACCCCCGTTCGAGACCGACGCCTCGGGCAGTCGCGGGGCGCGCCGCTCGGCGATGAGCCTCACCGCGGGCCTCGGCATCGGCGCCGCGATGGCCGGCGTGCTGGCCCAGTGGGCGCCTCTGCCCGCGACGCTGCCCTACCTCGTGAACGTGGCGCTGTGCGTGGTCGCGACGGCGTGGGTGGTCCGCGCCCCGGAGACCGTGGTGCGCGCCGGGGCGCCGGGGCGTCTGCGCGACGATCTGCGCATCCCGGCCATCGGTCACCGACGTTTCCTGCGGGTCGTCGTGCCCGTCGCGCCGTGGGTGTTCGGGTCGGCCGCGGCCGCCTACGCGGTGTTGCCGACGCTGCTCGCCGACGAGGTCGGCGGCCTCGACATCGCCTACGCGGCACTCATCACGCTGGTGACGTTGGCCTCGGGGTTCGCCATCCAGTCGGTCGCGCGGCGCATCGACCGACCCGATTCGGCCCGCGGTTCGGTGGTGGCGATCGGATTCCTCGCGGTCGGCATGGGCATGGGCGCCTGGGCCTCGAGCACGCTGAACCCATGGGTCGCCCTCGCCGCCGGCGCGGTGCTCGGCGGCGGGTACGGCATGGCGCTCGTCGCGGGGTTGGCCGAGGTCGGGCGCATCGCCGGACCGAAGGACCTCGCCGGGCTCACCGCGGTCTTCTACTCGCTGACCTACCTCGGGTTCGCGGCGCCGGTGGTGTTGGCGCTGGTCCACCAGGCCGTTCCCGACCTGACCTACCCGGTGCTCTTCGGACTCGGCGTCCTGCTCGCGATCGCCTCGCTCGCGGTGGTCGCCACCGAATACCGCACCCGCCAGATCACGACAGCAGACAAGGTGACCCCATGACCCCTCCGACCCCGAAGGACCCGGACCGCAGGTACTTCATGTTCACCCTCGACGACGAGGGTCGATACGTGCCGTCGAAGTATGCGTTCGGTCGATGGGGTCCGGACATGCTCAACGGGCCCGCGGTGTGTGCCGCGGCCGCCCATGCGGTGGAGGCCGAGCACGGGTCGCCCGAGCTCGTGCCGGCCCGCATCACCATCGACCTGTTCAAGGCCGCCCGCGGCGAACCCCTCGTCGCACGCACACGGTTGGTGCGATCGGGACATCGGATCCGGGTGTCGGAGGTCGAACTGTCCCAGGGCGACACCGTCGTCGCCCAGGCCACCCTCGTCGCGCTGCGGCCGTCGCAGGAGCCGCCGGGTGAGGAGTGGCACTCCGAGCACCCCTTCGACCCACCGACCGACGACAGCCGCTTCCGCTGGTACGGCAGCGACGACATGGGGTGGACGCCGGTGATGAGCGAGCACCAGAACGCGGGCCGCAAACGGTTGTGGGCCACGATGATCCCCGTGATCGACGGGGTCGAGAACACGCCGTTCGTCACCACCGTGATGGCCGCCGAGGCGACGAGCCTGGTGACCAACTGGGGGTCGAAGGGCATCGGTTACATCAACTGCGATCTGACGGTGGCGATCTCACGTCTGCCGGTCGGTCAGTACATCGGCCTGCAGGCCGACACCCACATCACCGACGCCGGCCTGTCGGTCGGCACCGCCACCCTGTTCGACACCCGCGGGCCGATCGGGACCGGCATGGTCACCGCCGTCTCCAACGCCGCCGCGCAGATCGACTTCAGCGGCGCGTCGGACCTGCGCACCGAGGTGTCGCAATGACTCTCGTGGACGTGGGCAACGGCGTCTCCCTCGAGGTCACCCGGACCGGCGAGGGTCCGGCGGTGCTGCTCGTCGGCGGTCTGGGCCAACCCGCACAGGTGTGGGAGTACACCGGCGTCGTCGAGGCACTGACGTCCGCGGGATTCGAGACCATCACCTACTGCGCGCGCGGGGTCGCGCCGTCGTCGGCGCCCGAGCCGCCGTATGTCGTCGACGACCTGGCGTTCGACGCCCAATGTCTCGTGCAGACACTGGGACTCGAGCAGGTGCTCGTCGTCGCCTACTCGATGGGGTGCTACACCACGCAGGCCCTGGTGCGCCGGCAGCCGGGGATGGTGCGGGCCGCGGTGCTGCTCGCGGGCCTGCAACCCTCGCCGATCGGCGAACTCGTCGGCCGCATGGAACTGGGGTTGCTCGAGAAGTACGGCGAGATCCCCGCAGACGTCATGCTCTTCGAGCAGTTGATGACCACGCTGCAACCGTCGCTGCTCCAGGATCCGGCCTCGGTGGTGGGCTGGGAGCAGGTGCTGGGCGCCTCGGGTGAGGTGTGGACGAGCGCGAAAGGCATGAGAGGTCAACTCCAGGCGTCGTATTCGTGGATCACCGCGAACGAGCCGCTGCCCGAACACCTCGCGGCCTTCGATCTCCCGGCCCTGGTGCTCGCCTTCGAACACGATCTGTTCTTCCCCCCGCAGGGGTGTCGTGCGGCGGCGGGACAGATGCCGAACGCGGACTTCGCCCAGATCGACGGCGTCGCACACGGCGGACTGTTCACCGGTCAGACCGACACCGTCGCGCGCATCGTCGCGTTCTGCACCGCGCACCGTCCCGCCTGAGCGTCACGGCTCGATCGCGACGCCGTCCCACTCGTGGTCGTGCATGAACGCCTCGGCGAGGCCGACACGGTACTTGAGACACATGCGGGCGATGTCGAGGTAGGCGATCGGCATCATGAACGCGGGCAACCGGTCGTGGCGGTTGGTGATCACGTCGTCGTAGGCACGGAAGTCGCGCAGGAAGCCGCGGAACGTGTTGCCCTTCAGCGCCGATTTCTTCCAGCCGTAGAGCCCCATCCCGAAGCCGATCATCTTGCGGGTGCCCGGGTCCGGGGTGATCATCTCGGTCGTCTGGCCGGTGAACGCCCGGTCGACGCGGTTGTGCGGCTCGAACAGCATGATGCCGCTGGTTCCACGCGGGTTGCACTCGATGGTGAACAGGGCGCCCTCGTCGTCTTCGATGAAGTCGAACCCGACCTGTCCGGTGAAGTTCATCTGTTTCACGAACGAGGTGATCCAGTCGAGGATGCCCGCGTGCTCGATCGCGTCGAAGGCGATGCAGGAGCGTCCGTCGATCGCGTAGCCGACCGGATACACGGTGTGCGCCAACACCTCTCCGTCACGACACACCGAGTACGAGCAGTACGGCGTGCCCTTCATCCACTCCTGCGCGATCCAGGGGTTGGTGGGTGAGAACTCGATGTCGGTGGGCAGCTCGCCCGGGGTGACCTTGTAGACCTTCTGCGATCCCCGCGAGTAGCACTCCTTGAGCGCGAACGGGGTGTCGAAATCCAGGGCGTCGAGATCGGCCTGGGTGCGCACCTGCGCGAACTTCAGCGTCGGGATGCCGCGCTCGGCGAGCACCCGCTGGAACTCGTATTTGTTGTGCAGGTTGTTCTCGACCTCGAAATCGGAGAGGAACAGCTCGCAGGTGTCGGGGAAATCGGCGCGCAACATCGCGATGATGTCGGTCTCCTCGTGGACCGGGATGAGCAGGTCGATCTCGCGTTCGGTCACGATGCGCGCCAGCTCGCGGCAGTAGGCACGCGGCTCGAACGTGGGCGACGGCACCTTCTCGAAGGCCGAGATCGCGTTGGAGAAGCGGCTCACGGGCAGGGAGATGCTGTCGACGATGGTCACCTCGTGCCCGCCGGCGGCCATCAGGCGGGCGAGATCGAGCGTGAGAAAGGAACGACCAAACGTGATGAGCACGCGCTTGGACCCTGGGCGAGACATGGGACCCCGTTAACTCTGCACCGCAGATAAAGGACAGAACATCAAACATGGTAGCTTAGCCAACGGTTGGAAACCGACGGGAAAAGACCTGGTTAGGGCCTATTTCACAATCACCATAGCGCGCGTGGAGGAGGCTTCGATGTTCGTGATCGGCATCGTCTTCGCCTCGCTCGCCGCGGTCGGATACGGGTTGTCGTCGGTGCTGCGCGCCCTCGGCGCACGCCGCGCGGCCGTCGCCGCCCGTGACGCCGGTGGCGATCCCGCGGTCAACGCCGCCGGCGGACCCTCGGTCGGTGCGACCGCCGCGACCCTGCGTGATCCGGCCTTCCTCGTCGGTACGGCGCTGGTGGTCCTGGGCTTCGGCGGCGGGGCGATCGCGGCCCGTCTGCTGCCCCTGTTCCTGTCGCAGACCATCGTCTCGGCCAACCTCATCGTCACCGCCCTGCTCGGCACCGCGGTCCTCGGCATCCGGCTGCACACCCGCGACTGGATCGCGATCTGTGCGGTCATCGCGTCGCTGTGCATGCTCGGCGTCGCCTCCACGCGGCACAAGACCGAGGGCGCCGACAGCTTCGCCTTCCACTGGGGGCTCTTCGGTGGGACCGTCGTGATCGCGGTCGCCGCCGTCTACGCGATGTACCGCCTCGGTCCCCGTGCGGCGATCTTCGGCGGCGCGGCCGCGGGAGTGTTGTTCGGCGTCATCGCCATCGCGGTGCGCATCCTTCGCGGCATCGATTCGTTCGATCCGGTCGAGCTGATCACCGACCCGGCCGCGTGGACCATCGCGATCGCCGGCGCTGTCGGCTTCTATGTGCAGACCGTGGCGTTGCAGCTCGGCGCGGTCAACGGCGTCACCGCGGTACTCGTCGTCGGTGAGACCGCGATCCCGGGCATCATCGGGGTGCTCTTCCTCGGCGACAAGGCCGAACCCGGTCTGGGCTGGCTCGCCATCGTCGGCTTCATCGGTGCGGTGATCGGCGCCATCGCCGTGGCGTACTACGGCTCGGCCGAGGCCGACCACTTCGGCGAGGCGCCACCCACCGAGGGTGGATGGCGCCGTCGCCGACAGGAATCCGACCAGCTCGAGAAGAGCTGATCGGACCGCTGCAGGGCTCGCTCAGCCGGCGAGCATCGCGCGCATGCGGGTCAGTTCCGCCTGTTGACTGCTGATGATGCTGCGCGCCAACGCGATCGAGTCGTCGTCGAGCCCCGTGTCGACCTCGGTGCGTGCCATCGTGATCGCTCCGGAGTGGTGGTCGATCATCATCGTCAGCCACCGCTGGTCGAACGCCCGTCCCGACAACGACCTCAGCTCCGACATGTCGGCGTCGCTCATCATCCCGCTCATCGACATGTCCCCGGACTTGGGCATGGTGTGGCCGGTCCCGGTGGGCACCGGCTCGCCCCACGAGCGCAGCCGGGTGGTGAGCTGATCGATCTCGGGTTGTTGGGCGGCGGCGATCTGTCGTGCGAGGCCGGCCACCTCGGGATCGGTGCTGCGACCGGGCACCATCTGGGCCATCTCGACCGCCTGTCGGTGGTGGGGGATCATCTCGGTCGAGAAGGTGACGTCGGCCGCGTTGTGCGACACCGGATCGTCGGAGGCGCAGGCCACGCCGGTGACGGCGACGGCGGCCAGAGCCGCGACCGTGGCGACGGCGCGACGAATTCTGTTGTGGGACATGTGTGTGTACTCCTGGTGTGTGCTGAATCGGACCGGGCGGGGCGCGGTCGTGTCAGCGGACGATCACCGAGAGTTCGAGATGGCCGGGGATGGCCCAGGGCGGTGCGCGGCCCAATACCGACGGACGGCGTCGGATCCACACGCCCGACAGACGCGCGAGCGGCGCGATCAGGGTGACGGCCCCGAGGATCACGATGAGGTCGATGACCTCGCCGCGCAGGAACACACATCCGTGGTCGTGACCGGTGCAGTCGAGCGTGGAGGCGCCGACACGTTCGATGTGGTCGGTCGACGGCGTCATGACGGCGTGGTGCCCGGTCATCGGAGACGCCACCGATCCGGCTGCGGTGTGCCGGTCGCCGTGTGCGGTGCCACCGCAGAGCACGAGGATGTGCATCACCGCGACGGCGAGTGCGAGACCGAGGGCGGCCGCGACGATGCGGCGACGCGGGATCCCTCGGGCGCGACTCACGGTGTCGAGGATACCCCCGGGGCGTATGCGGGGGTCGTCTCGCGACCCGACCGCCGACGGATCCAGAGGCGTTGCGCGCCGATGACGCAGGCGGCGAGAGCCCACCCGAGCAGGATGTCGAAGACGTAGTGCTCACCGGTGTAGACGAGGGTGAACGCCATCACCAGCGCATATCCGACGAAGAGTGATCGGCCGAGCGCGCGCACCCGCGGCCACATGAACAGGGCCAACAGCATCGTCAGTCCGGCGTGCAGCGACGGGATCGCGGCGACGAGGTTGGCCTTCGACTGCCCGACGGTGAGCAACGTCGACGCGGCCCGCACATTGAGGACGTCCCAACCGCGCGCGGAGATGCGCTCCACGTAGGGCGCGGCACCCGGGTCCGACGGCGACACCGGGCCCAGGAGTCCCCCGGAGGCGGGCGGGATCTCGGAGTACATGCACGGCGGATCCCGCGGACTGTCGACGACCTGCGCGGCCGTGCAGCGCGCCGCGGCCCACGGCGGGGCACCGGGCACGAGCGTGTAGCCGACCAGGGCGAGGAACGTGGTGGCGACGAACGCGACCGCATACCGACGCCATGCGGTGCGATCACGCAGCCACAGCACCCCGGCGACCACGTAGGGCACCACGAAGTACGAGACGTAGACGATGCTGGTGATCACCTCCCACCACGGGGGCGACGCGTCCTTGATGTGCGACTGCAACCACACGGTGGGGTTCACGCCGAAGAGGAAGTGGTCCACATCGGGCGCGAGGTGCCAGTGCGTCGGCATCCCCATCCACTGCGCGACGTTGCGCGTGAGGTCGTAGAGCAGCAGCACACCGGCGAACGGCAACCAGTCGATGATGACGGTGATGACGCGACGACGGCCGATGCTCGCCGCGGCCAGACCCAGGCACATCCACAGGATCAGCCGGGTGCGGTCGAACGCCAGGCCCTGTTCGGTGAACTGCCACACCATGACCGCGAACCACACCGCGACCGCCGTCCACCGGTAGAAGCGCAGATCGCGGAATCGCGACGGGGTGCGTGTGTCGTCGAGCCCAGAGGTGTCCGGCCCAGAGGTGTCGGGCGGGGTGGTGAGGTCGGCCGACGGGGGCCGGGGCGGCTCGGACTGTTCTGCGCGGCCCGCCTCGGAAATCGTCAACCGGTCACCCTCCGCCGCAGTTCGCCGGGCGTTCATCGACCGGAAACCTCAGTTTGTCTGAGTTTGGTCGCCCCGTCACCTCGACTCGACGAAAATTCATCTTCGGCCTGCCGCCACCGGCCCGTGCGGTGGCGCGCGCAGCGTCACCGCACCGGGGGTCGATCGCTACCATCGGATCGATGAGCCATCGACGGGAACCGGGCATCCGATGGCGGTGACGATCGTGGACCGCCTCGCCGGCGGGGTGAGCCGCTTCTTCCGTACCCACCCCACCGCCGACGTGCCGACTGGCACGATGGTGCAGCTCGGCGACCGCGGCGCCACCTACGTCACCGACTCGGCGCGCATCGCCTCGGGTGGAATCGACGCGGCCGAGGCCGCGAAACCGCCGATCATCCTGTTGCACGCGGTCGTCACGACCGGCCTGTTGTCCTGGTACTCGGTGATCGACGACCTGCGCGCGGACTTCCGCGTCATCACGATGGATCAGCGCTGGCACGGTCGGGGGATCCGGTCGCCCCGCTTCACGCTCGACGACTGCGCCGACGACGTCGTCGCCCTCGCCGACGCCCTGGGGATCGACCGGTTCTTGGCGGCGGGGTTCTCGATGGGCGGCGGCACCGCCCAGCTGACGTGGCGGCGCCACCACGACCGGGTGTCGGGGCTCGTACTCGCCTCGACCGGACCGTATTTCGGTTCCTCGACCACCGGGCGCCCCCGTATCGACGCGATCACCCGGTTCGCCGCCCAGCGTTTCGCGACACCGGTCCCCGGCCTGGGGCCGCACGCCCTCGACGAACGCGGCCTGTCCGACGGCGCGTGGGCACTCCGCCAGGTCCGGTCGACGCGGTTGTCGCACATGGGCGAGATCGGTTACGCCCTCGGCCAGTTCGACTCGCGGCCGTGGCTCGGCGAGATCGACGTGCCGACCGCGGTGTGCGTCACCACGCGCGATCGGGTGATCCCGATCGCGCGCCAACAGCTGCTCGTCGACGGGATCCCCGGCGCGCGGCGGTTCGATGTCGCTGCCGGACACGCCTGTTGCGTACTGCAGTCGGAGATCTTCACCCCGGTGTTCGTCGAGGCGTGCGGCTGGGTCTGCACCCAGACCCCGGAATCGACCTCCCGCAGCAGCGCGCGTCCATAGGATCGACGTCATGGACGACTCCGCGGTGCCCGGCAGCGACTACGTCATCGTGGGGGCCGGGTCCTCCGGGGCGGTGATCGCCGCCCGCCTCACCGAGAACCCCGACACCCACGTCACCCTGCTCGAGGCCGGCGGCCCCGACAAGGACAAGTTCATCCACATCCCCGCCGCGTTCGCGCAGCTCTTCGGCTCCGAGGTGGACTGGAACTACTTCACCGCCGACCAGCCCGAACTCAAACAGCGCCAGATCTTCTGGCCTCGCGGCAAGACCCTGGGAGGGTCGAGTTCGCTCAACGCGATGATGTGGGTCCGCGGCTTCGCCGCCGACTACGAGGCGTGGGCCGCGGCCGCCGGCGACCAGTGGTCGTACTCCGAGGCCGTGAAGTGGTACCGGCGCATCGAGAACACCCCGTGGTCGACCGACCCCGACCACGGGCGCGGCGGACCGATGGAGATCTCCCGCCAGCGCAGCCCGAGTCCGCTCAACGACCTGTGCATGGCCGCGGCCGCGCGGCTCGGCTATCAACAGGCGCCGCCGAACGTCGCCACCCCCGACGGGTTCACCGAGACCGTGGTGACCCAGCGTCGCGGGGCGCGGGAGAGCACCGCCGACGCCTACCTGCGCGAGGCGATGAAGCGCCCCAACCTCACGGTGCTCACCGGCGCCCACGCCACCCGCGTGGTGTTCGAGGGAACCCGCGCGGTCGGGGTGGAGTTCGTGGAGGAGCGCACCACCCGCATGGTCACCGCGAAGCGCGAGGTCATCCTGTCCGGTGGTGCGGTCAACTCCCCTGCCCTGCTGATGCATTCGGGGATCGGCGACGCCGAACACCTGCGTGGCCACGGCATCGACGTCCTCGTCGACCGACCCGACGTCGGATCGAAGATGCTCGATCACCTGGCCGCGGGCATCACCCGCACCACCGACGAACCGACGCTGTACCGGGCGACGAAACCGAAGTCGCTCATCAACTACCTCGCCCGCCGCAAGGGGATGCTCACCTCGAACGTCGCCGAGACCTACGGCTTCCTGCAGACCGGTCTCGACGATTCCGGCCTCGCCGACATCGAGATCCTCTTCGTGCCCGCACCGTTCCTCGGTCAGGGACTCGTCGCGCCCGAGGAGGACGGCATCACGATCGCGGCGGTGCTGCTGCAGCCGCGCAGCGCCGGCACCGTGCGTCTGGCCTCGGCCGATCCGCTCGCCGCACCGATCATCGACCCGCGCTATCTCACCGATCCCGATGGGCACGACCGCGCGACGCTGGCCGCCGGCGTCGAGATCTGCGCGAAGCTCTTCGAGACCGCACCGCTGTCGAACGTCGTCGGGAACCGTTACCTGCGACCGGCTCTCGACGGCAACCCCTCGCTCGGCGAACTCGTCGACGCGGCGATCAACCTCGACACCCAGACGCTGTACCACCCGGTGGGCACCTGCCGGATGGGCACCGACGACGACTCCGTCGTCGATCCCGATCTGCGCGTGCGCGGCGTGCAGGGCCTGCGGGTCGCCGACGCGTCTGTGATGCCGGTGATCATCCGCGGGCACACGAACGCTCCGGCGATCATGATCGGCGAGAAGGCCGCCGAGCTGCTCGCTCAGGCGTGAGTCACGACGTGCATTCGGCGAGAAGTGCTTTCACGTCGTTCTCCATCGCGCGCATGAGGGGCCACGCGTCGGGCATCTGCTCCTTGCAGGCGATGGCGCCGAAGTTCATCTGACCGTCGCACGACATGACGGTGACGTTGAGCCCCATCCCGTGGGCGACGGGACCGAGCGGGAACAGCGCCCGGATCCGGGACCCCAGGAAGTAGAGCGGGAACGACGGGCCCGGCACGTTCGAGATGATGACGTTCACCACCGCCGGATGACGGTCGGCGAGGCGGTAGTTCGAGTACAACCGCGTCAACGCGCCCATCGTCATCGGCGGGATGAGCTGGGCCCACCCCCGCAGCAAGGATGCGTCGAGCGCATTGTGGTGCGACTTCGCCGTCGTGGACAGCTCCCGCATGGCCTCGATCCGCGCGACGGGATCGTCGACGTCGGTCGGCAGCGTCATCATCATCGCGGTCACCTGGTTGGTCCCCGCCACCACGAGCCGGTCGTCCTCCTCGCCGTGGGTCGACACCGGGACCGCGGCGATGAGCGGCCGGTCGGGCAGGTCGTCGGTGTCGGCCAGATACTTCCGCAGGCCACCGGCGACCACGGCCATCACCACGTCGTTGATGGTGACGTCGAAGTGGTTCTTGATCGTCTTGATGTCGTCGAGCGAGATCTGGGTGAACCCGATCGAGCGGTGCGGGGTGATGGTGCCGTTGAACGCGACGCGCGGGGCGCTGAACGGCGCCGGCATGGCCTCGTGCGACCGGGACCGACTCGCCCACTGGAACGGGACCCGCACGGTCTGGGGCAGCATCCGCGCGATCGAGATGGGGCGGCGGACGGCGAAGTTGACCAGACCGTCGGCCACCAGTGCCGGCAGTGACGCGCCGCCGGCCGAGGTGCCCACCTTCGCCTCGTCGAGGTCGGGGTCCTCGGGGGTCAGCGAGCACAGCTGCGCGAGGAGGTCGGCGGCCGAGACACCGTCGACGCCCGCGTGGTGCATGCGCAGCATGATCGCGATGTTGCCGTGGGGACGCCCCTCGATCACCCACAGCTCCCACAGCGGTTTGCTGCGATCGAGCGGGACCCCGGCGATGTGGGCACAGAACTCGGCGAGTTCGGTGTCGCCGCCGGAGTCCGGCAGGGCGACCCGGTGCACGTGCCGCTCGATGTCGAACGCGCGGTCCTCGATCCACACCGGGTGGTCGAGGTTGAACAGGGAGTCGTGCAGCTTGCGGCGGAAGGTCGGCATCGCGGTGATGCGACGGTCCATCTCCCGCAGCATGCGGTCGAACGACCACCCGCCGGGGACGGTCGAGGGGTCGATCTCGATCAGCCCCACCACCTGCATGAGCATCGAGCGCGTCTCCAGATAGAGGAACGACGCATCCAAACCACTCAGTCGTTCCATCGCCCGACCATCCTCTCGCCCGCCACCGCGCCCACGTGCACTCCGCCGGGTGTCTCCACTCTGGACTACTCCTATCGTGGGAGTCATGCGATTGGGAGCACACGTACGCACCGACACCGACCCGATCGGGACCGCCGAGGACATGGGCGCCGATCTGCTGCAGATGTTCGTCACCGATCCGCAGGACCGGAAGATGCCGAAGCCGGAACCGCACCCCGACACCGACCGCATCCGGTCGTCACCGATCGACGTCGTCGTGCACTCCTCGTACATCATCAACGTCGCCAGCCTGAACAACCGGCTACGGATGCCGTCGCGCAAGGCGGTCGAGCTCCAGGCCGCCGCGGCCGCCGACCTCGGCGCCATCGGCCTCGTGGTCCACGGCGGCCACCTCGGTGACGGCGAGGACGACGCTGAGGGATTCGCCAACTGGCGCAAGCTGTTCGAGCGTCAGGCCGACAAGGGCGGGTTCGCGGTGCCCATCTTCATCGAGAACACCGCCGGTGGAGACCACGCCATGGCCCGCACGCTGGGCTCGATCGAGCGGCTGTGGGACGCCGTCGGCGACTTCGACCAGGCGGGCTTCTGCCTCGACACCTGCCACGCATGGGCCGGCGGCGAGGATCTCGTGGGCCTCGTGGAGCGGATTCGCGACATCACCGGCCGCATCGACCTGGTGCACCTGAACAACTCGCGCGACGAGTTCGACTCCGGCCGCGACCGGCACGCCAACCTCACCGACGGGCACATCGGCTCGGAGGTCCTCGTGGAGGTCGCCCGCGCGGCCGCGGCGCCGGTCATCCTCGAGACGCCCGCCGAGGGCGTGGCCGATGACCTGGCCTTTCTCCGCGAACAGTTGGCCTGACCCCAACCTTGTCCACGGGCGACGGCAGCTCACATGGGAGCGCCCGGGGGATGTTGGACACATCGGTCACAAGGGAGTTGGCAGGCGCCGGGTCCGGTTGTATATTTGGCGTTATTACTCGCGGGTAACCTACCGATCGCTCGCTTGTAGACGCCTAGTTCGCGCGTCGACCCAGCCCCGTAGAACGAAGGAATTCCCTGATGGGCCATTACAAGAGCAACCTGCGAGACCTGGAGTTCAACCTCTTCGAGCTGTTCAAGCTCGACGAGGTCCTCGCCAGCGGCGACTTCGGTGACCTGGACCGCGAGACCGCGATCGACATGCTCAAAGAGGTCCGGACCCTCGCCGAGGGACCGATCGCCGAGTCGTTCGTCGATTCCGACCGCAACCCGCCGGTCTTCGACCCCGAGAACCACACCGTCACGCTGCCCGAGGCCTTCAAGAAGTCCTACAAGGCGTTCATGGACGCCGGGTGGGACAAGGTCGGCATCACCGAGGAGCTGGGCGGCATGCCCGCCCCGCGCACCCTGTTCTGGGCCATCAGCGAGATGATCCTCGGCGCCAACCCCGCACTGTTCATGTACGGCGCCGGCACCGGTTTCTCGGAGATCCTCTGGAACAACGGCACCGACGAGCAGAAGAAGTGGGCCGAGATCTGCGCCGAGCGCGGCTGGGGCGCCACCATGGTCCTCACCGAGCCCGACGCCGGCTCCGACGTGGGCGCCGCCCGCACCAAGGCCGTACAGCAGGACGACGGCTCGTGGCACATCGACGGCGTGAAGCGCTTCATCACCTCGGCCGATCAGGACATGACCGAGAACATCTTCCACCTCGTGCTGGCCCGCCCCGAGGGCGCACGCCCCGGCACCAAGGGACTGTCGCTGTTCTTCCTCCCCAAGTACCACTTCGACTTCGAGACCGGTGAGCTGGGCGAACGCAACGGTGTCTTCGTCACCAACGTCGAGCACAAGATGGGCCTGAAGGTCTCGGCCACCTGTGAGGTCACCTTCGGCCAGCACGGCATCCCGGCCAAGGGCTGGCTCGTCGGCGAGGTCCACGACGGCATCGCGCAGATGTTCGACGTCATCGAGCACGCTCGGATGATGGTGGGCACCAAGGCCATCGCGACCCTGTCGGCCGGTTATCTGACCGCCCTCGACTACGCCAAGCAGCGCGTCCAGGGTGCCGACATGACGCAGATGACCGACAAGGCCGCACCGCGCGTCACCATCACCCACCACCCCGACGTGCGTCGCGCACTGCTCACCCAGAAGGCGTACGCCGAGGGCCTGCGCGCGATCTACCTCTACACCGCATCGCACCAGGATCCGTCGTCGGCGCAGATCGTCTCCGGCGCCGACAAGGACATGGCGTTCCGCGTCAACGACCTGCTGCTCCCGATCGTCAAGGGTGTCGGCTCCGAGCGCGCCTACGGCACGCTGACCGAGTCACTGCAGACCCTCGGTGGATCCGGCTTCCTGCAGGACTACCCGATCGAGCAGTACATCCGTGACTCGAAGATCGACACCCTGTACGAGGGCACCACGGCGATCCAGGCGCAGGACTTCTTCTTCCGGAAGATCATCCGCGACAAGGGTCAGGCGCTCGCGCACGTGGCCGGCCAGATCAGCTCGTTCATCGACTCCGAGGCCGGCAACGGTCGCCTCAAGGGCGAGCGCGCGCTGCTGAAGACGGCCCTCGACGACGTGCAGGGCATGGCCGCCACCCTCACCGGCTTCCTCATGGGAGCCCAGGAGGACGCCACCCAGCTCTACAAGGTGGGCCTCGGCTCGGTGCGGTTCCTCATGTCGGTCGGCGACCTCATGATCGGCTGGTTGCTCCTGCGCCAGGCCGAGGTCGCGCTCACCGCGCTCGACAACGGCGCCACCGGTGCCGACAAGTCGTTCTACGAGGGCAAGATCGCGGTCGCCTCGTTCTTCGCGAAGAACATGCTCCCCCAGCTGACCTCCACCAAGGCCATCATCGACAACATCGACAACGATCCGATGGAGCTCGACGAAGCCGCGTTCTGATCTGACACACCTCGCGTCAGGCGCAGCTTCGTGAGCTCGGACCCGATGGAGCTCGACGAAGCCGCGTTCTGATCTGACACACCACGCACAGCGGGCCCGGTCCTCATGGACCGGGCCCGCTGTCGTTGTATCGGGCGTCGACGCGCGCCCACCGTTCGCACGCGCGCCCCGCACGCCGCGCGTTCGCACGGGCCACGCGCGTTCAGTGGGCCGACATCGAACTCGCCATGGACCTGCTGGCCGGGCCCGTCTACTGGCGGTCCGCGGTGCGCGCGCAGCCGGTGGATGCCGCCTACCTGGACTCGGTCAGCGATGCGATCGTCGCGATCGTGACCTCCGGCAGCCACAGAGATGACGAAATCGACGCGCGCGCTCGCTGACTATCATCGATCGTCATGGACATCTCGATCTCGGGCCTGCGGGTACTCCGCGAGGTCGCCGAGCGGGGCACCTTCACCGCCGCGGCGCAGGCCCTCGGTTACACCCAGTCCGGGATCTCCCGTCAGGTCGCCGCAGTGGAGAAGGCGGCGCGCACCCGGTTGTTCGACCGCGTGCCCGGCGGAGTGGTCCTGACGCCGGCCGGCTCGCGTCTGCTGCCCCACGCGGCGCGGGTTCTCGACGAGATCGACGCGGCCGAGCGCACTCTGAGTGGGCCGTCGACGACCGGCCCCGCGATTCGTCTCGGCATGTTCCTCAGTGCGGGAGCGGTTCTCGTACCGCGAGCCCTCGCCGCACTGGGCCGCCTTCGTCCCGATCTCGTGGTCACGACGCGTGAGGGGTCGTCGCCCGCGCTCGTGCGCGCGATCCGGGCCGGTTCCCTCGACGCCGTGATCGTGACATCGCGTCCACCGCACCGTCCGCTCGACTCCGAGTCACCCGATCTGGCCGTCACGACCATCGCCGAGGTCACCCTCATGGTCGCGGTCGCGGCCTCGGGGCCGCTGGGCGACCGTGAATCCGTCACCCGCGCCGAGCTGATGGATCAGCGGTGGATCGTCGCGCCGTCGCGCACCGAGGAACCCCTGCTCGGGGCGTGGCCGGCGCTACCGGGGAAGCCACACGTGGCGCACGTGGCCCGCGACTGGATGACCAAGTCGAGCCTCGTCGCGGCGGGGCTCGGGGTGACGACCGTGGCATCGAACATGGCCGACGTCCTGCCCGCAGGCGTCCGACTGCTCCGGGTGGACGACGGACCCACCGAATCTCGTCGTGTCGTCCTCGCACGCCGGGGCAGCCGGGTCGATCCTGCGATCGCTGCGATTATCGATGCGCTCCGGGGCACCGCAGGCTGATGCGGGCAACGCGGTGCATCACCGATCATGCGGCGTGAGAACGGTTCTCGTGAACGGGCCACCGTGGCTGGCGGCGTGCGCGATGGCGTCGTTCGTGCGGCCCAACGGGAAAGTGTGGACAGCGTCTTGATCCAGGTCGAGTAGACCGGCCCTGGCCAGTTCGATCAGGCGACCGTTCGCCTCACGCGGATACATCCACTGCCCGCGGACGGTCACCGAGTTCCGCATGAGCCAGGGGTAGGGCAGCGCGAGATCGGCACCGCCGAGCATTCCCACCCCGCCCATCAGGACGACGCGGCCGTACTCGCGGACCGTCATCGCCGCGGTGCGGACCACGCCCGCATCGACGGCAGGCGGAAGGATGTCGAGCACCACGTCGAGGGGACCGCCCCCGGCGGTGATCATCGCGGACCGGTCACGCTCGGCCTCACCGGTCAGGGCCACGGTGCGAACGCGGTCGCCGAGACGCACACGAAGGTCGTCGAGGACCCGCCGATCGCGCCCCACGGCCACCACCCGACTCGCCCCCATCGCGAGCCCGACCGCGACCGCTGCGCTGCCGAAGTTCCCCGTCGCACCACTGACCAGCAACGACTCGCCCGCCCGGACGTCGGCGGCGAGCAGGCCGCCGTACGGCACGAGGTAGACCCCCAGCGCCGACCACCGCGCCGCGTCCGCCTCGTCGACGTCCCCCAGGGGGTACACGCACTCGGTGGGCACCGACATCCGCTCGGCGAACGACCCGTCGTGGAAATGGCGCGACAACCGCAGACCACCGTCGCCCCGCGAACTCCATCCCTGCAGCGTGATGTCCGGCGTGTTCGCGTCGTCCCGCGAACGGACCGTCGCGTCACACCACACGAGGTCTCCCGGGGTCAGACGTGTCGCGTCGGGTCCCGTCGTCACCACCCGCGCGATCCCGCCAAGGCCCGGGATGACCGGGGTCTCCAACGGGTAGCGTCGCTCTCCCCCGAACACCTCGGACGCGTACGGCAGGACGCACGTGGCCAGGACGTCGACGACCACCTCGCCGGCACGCACACCCGGATCGGGTACCTCACGGACATCCAGCGGTGTGCCGAATTCATCCAGTACTGCGGCCAACATGGCAGTCCTCCTCTCGTGAAACCCTTCCTCTCCCACACGCTAACGACACCGGTGGCATGCGAAAAGCGACAGCGCTGCATACCCGCCATGAGATGGACGCATGATGGGCCGAGAAGTATCCGTGCGCAGCCGGTAGCGTCGAGGACACAGCCCTTTGGTGACGCACCAGTCGTCGCACCGGGATCTCCCATCAGAAGGGTCGTGCGCCATGTCAGGCGTGGCACTCCATTTCGATCGCCGCGGTAGCGGCACCCCACTGCTCCTGGTCCATGGCCTGGGCGCGAGCTGGGAGTCGTGGTCACCGATCCTCGATCAACTCGCGCAGCACCGCGACGTCATCAGCGTCGACCTCCCGGGATTCGGCGAGACCCCGCCACTCCCGGGTGAGGTGACGATCGCGTCGCTCACCGATGCGGTCTCGGATTTCATCGACACCCACGATCTGGCGGGCATCGACACGGTCGGCAGCTCGATGGGCGCACGTATGGTTCTCGAGCTCGCGCGACGTGGCGTCGGCGGCGACACCGTCGCGTTGGGTCCCGGCGGCTTCTGGAGCCCCGGCGAACTCCGCTTCTTCAGCACAGCCCTCAAGGCGTCGTTGCCGCTGGTCCTCGGGTTGCAGCCGGTGATGCCGGCGCTCACCGGCAACCCCGTCGGACGCACGGCGTTGCTGACGCAGTTCTCGGCGGCGCCGTGGAAACTGCCCGCGTCGGTGGCGCTGCACGAGATGCGCAGCTTCAAGAAGGCGACGTCGCTGCGCGAGGCGCTCGACGCTCTGGTCGACGGTCCGCTGCAGGAGGGCGCACCGGAGGGGACGACGCCGGGCCGGGTCACCATCGGTTGGGGCCGACAGGACCGCGTGACGCTGCCCAAGCAGGCCGCACGGGCGCACGCCGCGTTCCCCGGGTCGGAGCTGCACTGGTTCGACAAGTGCGGCCACTTCCCGATGTGGGATCAGCCGGCGCAGACCGTGGAACTCATCCTCGGCCGCACCGGCTGATCCATCGCGAGATCTACTTCGGGGGCATCCGGATGCCGCCGTCGACGCGGACGACCTCGGCGTTCATGTACGAGTTGGTGATCAGCTCGATGACCATCGACGCCAGCTCGTCGGGCTGTCCGAGACGGTTCGGGAACAGGACGCTCTGCCCGAGATGGGCCTTGAACTTCTCGGAGTCCTCGCCCTCGCCGTAGATCGGGGTGTCGATGAGACCCGGGGCCACGGTGTTGACGCGGATCTTGGCGGCCGCGAGGTCGCGGGCGACGGGCAGGGTCATGCCCACGACACCGCCCTTCGACGACGAGTACGCGACCTGCCCGATCTGGCCGTCGAACGCCGCGACGCTGGCCATCGAGACGATGGCGCCCTTCTCACCGGTGGCGGTCTCCTCGCCGCGGCTCATCGCGGTGGCGGCCAGACGGATGCAGTCGAAGGTGCCGATCAGGTTGATCGCGATGACTTTCTTGTAGTTGTCGAGGTTGAACGCCGAGTCGTACTCACCGTCGCGCCCGATGGTGCGCTGCGCCGAACCGATGCCCGCCGAGTTGACCAGCGCACGCAGGGGTCCCAGCTCGAGCGACTTGTCGACCGCGGCCTTGATCTGCTCGGTGTCGGTGACGTCGACGCTCACGAAGACGCCGCCGATCTCCTTGGCGAGGGCCTCGCCCTTCTCCGCCTGTAGGTCGGCGACGACGACGTGGGCGCCCTTCGCGGCGAGCTGCCGCGCGGCGGCCGCTCCGATGCCCGAGGCACCACCGGTGACGATTGCACTTGCTCCAGAGATATCCATGAACGCAGCCTACGAGCACCGTGCCGGCCGAACCCGGACACCCCGCCCGAGCGCTCGCTCAGGGGCTGGAGATCAGGGGCGGACGAGCTCGACGAGGTGTCGTCCGGAGATCACGTGGGCGGTGCCCATCTGCAAACCGGCGCGCTCGGCGATCTCGCGTGCGGCGCCCACCCCGACTCGTGCCCAGGGGAACCAGGGCCCGGCGACGTTGCGCGACTCGACGCGGACCGCACCCGACCAGACCGACCCGTTCCACCCCGGCGCCGAGCCGACACCGGACTCGAGTTCGACGATCACGGTGCCACCGGGCGCGACGAGGTCAGCCGCCCGACGCACCACCTCATGGGGGTCGCCGCCGATGCCGACGTTGCCGTCGATCAGCAGCGCGTGATGCCAGCCGCCCTCACCGGGCATGCGCTCGAAGATGCTGCGGCGCAAAGCGACACCGCCGCGCTTGCGGGTCATCGCGATGGCGCGGGCGCTGCGGTCGACACCGAGGGCGCACACGCCGTGCTCGATCAGCTCGCTCACCAGTCGTCCCGGGCCGCACCCGAGATCGATGGTGGGGCCCGAACACATCCGGGCGATGTGGCGGTCGAAGGCGGCGTCCTCATGATCGCCGCTCGTGCCCAACCACCGGGTCACCGGTAGGCAGGTCCGCGTGCCGTCCGCCAGACGCAGCCAACTGTTCTGCCCGCGTACGGCGTCGAGGAAGGCGTCGTCGAAATGCGGGATCTCGTCGGACAGGTCGACTGCGCCACGGCCGACATTCGCTTCCGGGGAGAACTCGTCAGGAACGCTCATGGGCCACCGCCGATCTCAGTTCGGCGGATATCCGCGCGAACGCGCTCGTCGGGGCACAGGTCTCGGCCACCTCGGTCACGTCCGCCGGATGGTCCACATCGGTCAAGGACTTCAGGAACGCCACGCTACATCCTCCACGCCGCAGCGCGTCGGCAGTCCGCTCACCGGTGTCCGACTGCGACATCGCCACACCGGGCAGCACGTGCGCCCCGCGGGCACCCGAGACGGCGAGTCCCCACCAGCCGCCGTCGGTGGCGAGGCCGAGCGCGGCGTCGTGGTCGTCGAGCGCATCGAGTCCACTGACCAGCAGTTCCACCGTCACCTGGGGGGTGTCCATCCCGATCTGCATCACCCGTCCGCCGCCCACCTGCGCGGCCGCGTCGCGATGAGCGCGGTCGAGGCGATCCCCCAGGGTGTCCCCGTGCTGTTCCACCACGGTGGTTCGAGACAGACGCGTGCGCAGATCGTCGGATCCGACGGCGTCGTCGATCACACCGGCCAGCGACACCACGACGATCGCCTCGGGCACCGACAGCGCCGTGTCGAGGGTGTCGAGCAGGGCCGCCGAGGCCAGCGTCGCGGCCTCGGTCGCGGAATACCCCGCCATGAGACGCGTCTTCACCAGCCCGGGCACGGGCGCCTTCGCGACCACCAGGATCGCGCGCGAGGCGCTCACGACCGTGTCCCCGAACTCAGTGCTCCGAGGAAATCGCGAGCGGCACGGGCCGATCCGACGAACGACCCCGACACCTTCGACGTCCCCGCGGTGCGCGGACGGTAGGACACGTCGGTCTCGGCGATCGTCCAGCCGGCGTCGGCGGCACGGGCCAGCAACTCCACCGGGTAACCGAAGCGCATGTCCTCGATGGTCAACTCCAACAGTCGGTTCCGGCGCGCGGCGCGCATCGGTCCGATGTCGTGGACGTCGATGCCGAGCGTGCGTCGCAAACGCCGCGCCGCCCAGAGCGTTCCGAGACGTGAGTGCAGCGGCCACACGCCGCGTTCGACCGGTTTGCGGCATCCGACGGCGAGGTCGGCGCCTCCCTCGAGGAGCGCGACGAGGGCTCTCAGGTCGGCCGGATCCATCGACCCGTCACCGTCGATGGTGCAGACGATGTCGGTGCCGGCGGCGAGCACGCCGGCGTGCACCGCGCTCCCGTAACCCGGAACCGGTTGATACACAACGACAGCGCCGTGTGCGGTGGCGACCTCGGCGGTGCCGTCGGTGCTGCCGTTGTCGACGACCAGCGGGTGGTAGCCCTCCGGCATCCGGGCCAACACATCGGGCAGGGAACGCGCTTCGTCGCGACACGGGATGACGACCGTGACCGTGGTCGCGACGGCAGGGGTCGTACAGGCAGGGGTGTCCATCGTGTCCGAGGCTATTGGCTCGGACCGGTGTCGCGCCGCGAAAAGACCATGGTCGAACCATAACGTGACCACCGCACACCTCGCTGCGGTGCCGTCGTGGCCGAATCGAGGCGCTCGATGCCTAGATTGGAACCGTGACGGCCACACAGAGCGACGAAACGGACATTCGCGAGGAGTTGCCGCGGGGTGCATCACCCGCCGGACGGCCGAGGTGGTTCCGCGACACCGCCGCCATCCTCGCCGCGGCCGCGCTGCTGCTCACGTCGATACTCGTCCCGTTCTACGGTTCGCCGGAACTCAAACTCAACATCTTCGTGCTCGCGCCGCCGCTGTTCGGTGGGGTGGAGCCGCACGGCAACTACAGCACCGCCGTCGCGGTGGCGATCGGGCTGCTGGTGATCGCGTTCGGCCCCTGGATCGCGCGCACGCTGCGCTGGCGGGCCCTGCTGGCGGTCACGTGGATCGTGGGCATCGCGTGGACCCTGAGCCTGGCCCTCATCGACGGGTGGACCCGCGGCATCTCCACCCAGCTCGACCGACCCGACGAGTACCTCCCCACCGCACGCGGCGTGACCGACATCGGCCGCCTGATCTCCTCGTTCGACTCGCGGATCCTCGACTTCCAACCGAACTCGTGGCCCACCCATGTCTCCGGACATCCCGTGGGGGCTCTGTTGAGCTTCGTGCTGCTCGACCGGGTGGGCCTGGGCACCGGCACCCGGGCGGGGGTCTTCTGCATCGTGGTCGGCACCAGCGCGGTGATGGCGCTCTGCATCGCGGTGCGCTGCCTCGCCGACGAGACCACCGCCCGACGCCTCGCACCGTTCGCCGCGGTCACCCCGGGCGCGGTATGGATCGGGGTGTCGGCCGACGGCTACTTCATGGGCGTCGTCGCGTGGGGGATCGCGTTGCTGGCGGTGTCGGCGACCACCGACCGCGCGCGGATCCGCGCGTTCGCGGGCATCGGGGCCGGTCTGCTGCTGGCCTTCGGCATCTTCTGCAACTACGGACTCACGCTGATGGGGGTCATCGCCGTCGCGACGCTGATCGTGGCGCGCGCGTGGCGGCCGCTCCTGTGGGCGATCCCCGCCGCCCTGATCGTCGTGGCGGTCTTCGCCGTCGCGGGATTCTGGTGGCTCGACGGCTACCACCTCGTCTACGAGCGCTACTACCAGGGCATCGCGAGCAAGCGTCCGTACTCCTACTGGGTGTGGGCGAACTTCGCGGCGTCGATGTGTGCGGTCGGCCCCGCGGCCGTGGTCGGCCTCGGCCGCGCCCTACGACGGCGACCCATCGCCCGCCGCGAAGCCGTCGTGATCCTCGGCCTCGCCGGGCTGCTCGCGATGGCGCTCGCCGACCTCAGCGGGCTGAGCAAGGCCGAGACCGAACGCATCTGGCTCCCGTTCGGCGCCTGGATCCTCACCACCACCGCGCTGCTCCCACCGCGCCAACAGCGGTTCTGGCTCGCCGCCCAGATCCTCACGGCACTGCTCATCAACAGCATCGTCCGCACCCACTGGTGAGGAGGGGCCGGCTCAGTCCCGCAGGGGTGCGGTCGCGAACTCGCGGATCCCGTCGGCCGGGGTGATCTGGGCGGTGAACCCGAGGGTCTCGCGGGCGTGCGCCGGGTCGGCGACGATGTGCCGGACGTCGCCGGGTCGGAACCGTCCGGTGGTGACCGGCTCGGGGCCGTCGATCGAGCGGCACAGCTCGTGGGCGACCTCACCGATGGTGATGGGGTGTCCCGAGCAGACGTTGAACGCATCGAACCCGGGCGGCGTGTTCTCGATCGCGGCGACGTTGGCGCGGGCGATGTCGTCGACGTGGATGAAGTCGCGCATCTGACCGCCGTCCTCGAACACCGTCGGCGCCTGACCGTTCTCCAGCTGCGACCGGAAGATCGCGGCGACACCGGCGTACGGGGTGTCGCGCGGCATGTGCGGGCCGTAGACGTTGTGGTAGCGCAGAGCGGTGACCGAGCCGCCGGTCTCCAGCGTCCAGGCCTTGGCGAATGCCTCCTGCGCGGCCTTGCTCGCGGCGTAGTAGCTGCGCGGCGCGATCGGCGCACTCTCCGGGGTCAACGCCCACTGCGCCGGGGTGCCGTCGGCGAGGTAACGCTCGAAGTGTCCGGCCTCCAGCGCCTCGGTCGTGCGGGCCGGCGGGTCGACGGCGGCGCCCACCGCGTCGGTGTAGGTGCCGTCGCCGTAGACCACCATCGACGACGCCAGCACCAGGCGCGCACAGCCCCCGCGGTACATCGCGGCGAGCAGTCGGGCCGTCACGAGATCGTTGTCGGCGGCGTAGTCCGGGGCGTCGCGGGCGTCGACCCCGGCGCCCACCATCGCGGCCTGGTGGCACACCACGTCGACGCCGTCGAGCATCGAATCGATGTCGGCCGTGCGGAGATTGGAGACCTGCACGCCGTCGGGCGCCTGTGCGTCGGGGCCGTGCGCGGCCGGGATCATGCCGTCGACGGCGACCACGTCGTGGCCGCGCTCGAGCAGCTGGCGACGGATGTGCGAACCGATGAACCCGGCGGCGCCGGTGAGCAGGACCCGACTCATGACAGGCCCGGCAGCAGTGCTGCGAGGTCGTGTCCGCCTGCGGCGCAGTCACACTCACCCTCGGCGTCGACGAGGGCGACGGCGTGGGTCAGCAACCCCTTCAGCATGGCGAGGCTGCGTTCGAAGACGGCGTACACGTCGGCCTCCGACACGCCCTCCCCTGCGTTGACACCGGCGTCGTAGTCGGTGACGAGAGCGATTGGGGCGTAACACATCTGGAGTTCCCGGGCGAGGACGGCCTCGGGGTGGCCGGTCATGTTGACCAGGGTCCAGCCCTGCCGCGCGAACCACTGGCTCTCCGCGCGGGTCGAGAAGCGCGGCCCCTCCACGATCGCCATCGTTCCACCGTCGACCACCGGCGGCTTCGCGGGCACGGCGACCGCGGCCTCGTGCGCCGCGGCCCGCAGCTGCGGGCAGTACGGGTCGGCGAAGCTGACGTGCACGGCGTCGGTGTCGAAGAACGTCTGCTCACGTCCCGAGGTGCGGTCGACGAGTTGGTCGGGGACGACCACCGCCCCGGGTCCGATCTCGGCGACGAGGCTTCCCACGGCGCACGGCGCGAGCACCTGGCGCACGCCGAGCGATCGCAGCGCCCACATCGTCGCGCGGTAGGGCACGCGGTGGGGCGGGTACTCGTGGCGCAGACCGTGTCGGGGGACGAACGCGACGTCGACACCGTCGACGGTGCCCACCGACACCGGCGCGCTGGGCGCGCCGAAGGGGGTGTCGATCTCGATCTGCTCGGCGTCGGAATCGAAGAAGGAGTAGAAGCCCGTTCCCCCGATGACACCGATCCGGGCGCGGTTGTGCTGGTCGCTCATGGCGACAACACTGCCCCACCGGCGACGCCACTGCCCGCTCGGGGGTTCGCGATAGTCTGCCACGGTGACCTCCCCTGACACGGCGCCCCGACCGGTCCACGACGAGCCCGGCACCGAGACGCCCGACGGGCGGCGGGTCGTCGCCCGCGGGCTGTTCGCGGGCACCACCCCCGTCGCCAACGCCGCCCTCTATGCGGTGGTCCGCCACGGCAGCGGCGATCAGACGCGCTCGACCCTGCACCTGCAGCGCGGCGCCCGCGCCGACATGAACACGTTCTTCGGCCGCTTTCCCGCCAGCTACTGGCAGCGCTGGACGACCGCCTCGACGGTCACCGTGAGCCTGCGGGTCCACGCGTCGGCACATTTCCGGGCCGTGCTGATGGCGTCGGACATCGGCAGCCACCACCGCATCGTCGACGCCGTCGAGCTGACCGACCCGGCCGTCGACGGCCCCCAGGTCATCACGATGGACGCGCCGCTCAACGTCTTCGCCGACGGCGGCGCGATGTGGCTGAGCTTCGAGGCGATCGACGGCGCGGCCCGCGTCGACGCGGTCGAGTGGTCGGTGATCGCGGTCGGCCCACAGCGTCCCGTGTCGGTCGCCATCTGCACTCACAACCGCGTCCCGCAGTGCGCGGAGACGGTTGCGGCGCTGGCGTCCGACGATCAGGCCATGGCGGCGGTCGACGGCGTCTGGGTGGTCGACCAGGGCAGCGACACCGTCGACGAACACCCGCTGTTCGCGGAGGTACGCCCCCGGTTCGGCGACAAGCTGCACTACATCCAGCAGGGGAACCTCGGAGGCGCAGGCGGTTTCAGCCGCGGACTGCTCGAGGCGGTGCGGCGCAACCCGCAGGGCGACGTGATCCTCATGGACGACGACATCCTGTGCGAGCCGGAGACCGTGCTGCGCCTCGGCGCGTTCGCGTCGATGACCGAGTCACCGGCGATCGTCGGGGCGCAGATGTTGTTCCTGCACAACCCGACCTATCTGCTGGCGTCGGCCGAACGCGTCGATCTCGTCACCCTGCGCCGCGGCGTCGCGGGTGACAAGTACGCGCAGCAGAACAAGGACATGCTCAAGAAGATCACCGACCGCCGCATCGACGCGCAGTACAACGGCTGGTGGACGTGCCTCATCCCCGCCGAGGTCGTGGCACGGATCGGGATGCCACTGCCGGTGTTCTTCCAGTGGGACGACGTCGAATACGGTCTGCGCGCGGCGCGGTCGGGTATCCCGACGGTGACCCTGCCCGGCGCCGGGGTCTGGCACGCCGACTTCTACTGGAAGGACGTCGACGGCTTCGCGCACTACTTCGCGACCCGCAACGGCCTCATCACCGCCGCGCTCGAACCCGGGTTCGCCGCGGAGGCGGTCATCAAAGAACTCGGCCGCGACATCGTGAAGTCGATCGTGAGCCTGCAGTACGGCCTGGCGTACACCCAGCTGCGCGCGCTGAACGACTTCCTCGACGGCCCTTCGGTTCTCGACGACGGCGGCGCGGCGGCACTCGCCGAGATCAATGCCGAACGCAAGCGGTTCGCCGAGACCGTGATCACGCCGATGACCGCGGTGCCTGCGTCGGTCCCGATCCGTCGGGCCGCTCCGCCGCCGAAGCCGGGGTGGGAGAACGCCGTGCTCGCCAAGCGCGCGGCGGCCCACGCGCGCGGCCGGTTGATCGGCGGCCCGGTGGCGGTGTCGTTCGAGGACGCCGCCTGGTGGCATGTCGGGCAGTTCGATCACGTCTTCGTCACCGACGCCTCGCAGCACGGGTGTCGCGAGCGGCGCTACCGTCGCGACCTCGCCCGGGAGATGACCGATCGCCTCGTGCGGTTGTCGCTGCGGTTCCGGCGCGAGGCGCCGGCCGTGGCCGAGCAGTACCGATCGGCGATGCCCGAATTGACCAGTACGACCAATTGGGAACGGCTGTACGGGATCTGACTGCCTTGCGCTGATCGTTCGGCAGGCGAATGATCGTCTGCATGGAACGAACAATCGTACGGTGCGACAAGGGTGGGCTCTACTCGTCGATCTGGATCCCGCTGGTGTCGTTCAAGGCCATCAGGGCGAACGGCGCCCGGATCCAGTGGTGTCCGGTACACCACCGCTTTCAGCGCACCATGCCTGTCGACCTGTCGGCCTTGACCGAGGCCGAACGCACGGCCGCCGAGAGAGTCCACGATCTCCCGATCCCCTGACCGCGAGCGTTCAGTCCGGCGGGAACAGTCCGCGATAGTGGTCGGCGATGTCGCCGGCGGTCGTGAACCACACGCCGTCGGCGTGCGACGTCATGTGCTCGAGCGCCGCCCGAAAGCGCCGCAGCCGGTAGGGCTGTCCGGTGAGGAACGTGTGCGTCGAGATCGACAGCACCACCGGCTGCGCTCGTGCGTTCTCGAGCAGTTCGTCGAACGAGTCGACGATCATGCGCTCGAAGGTCTCGGCCGTGGCGTGGTGGTGGACGAACACCGGTAGGTCGTTCACCTCCTGCGGATAGGGCACGCTCAGCAGCGGCCCCGCGTCGGTCTTCAACCACACGGGTTGGTCGTCGACCGGCCAGTCGAGGGTGTAGGTGAAACCCCTCTCCGCCAACAGGTCCTCGGTGACGCGGCTCGGGTTCGCGCCCGGACTCATCCAGCCCCGCGGCGGACGACCCTCGTGGGACTCGATGGCCCGGTACACCGCGTCGATCTCGGCGCGTTCGGCATCGCGGGTCAGCGCGTTGGGTTGGGTCGAGTTGGTGCGACCGTGGGCGACGACGTCGGCGTCGAGGGCGCGAAAGGCGGCGATCACCTCGGGCGCGTGCTCGTACACCTCGGTGTTGACCAGCAGTGTGGGTCGGATACCGGTGCGGCGCAGGGTGTCCGCGAGACGGAATGCGCCGACGCGGTTGCCGTATTCGCGCCACGCCCAGTTGTAGGTGTTCGGCTGATCCATGTCCGGCGTGTAGCCGAGCCCCGGCGAGCCGGAGTCGTAGGCGAAGTGTTCGCAGTTGACGGCGACGTAGACGGCCAGGCGCGCACCGCCCGGCCAGTCGAACTGCGGTCGGTCGCCGATGGCGGAGTGGTCGAAGCGACCGTGGGAGGGCAGGGCCATCACTCCATCATGCGCCGACGCAGTCGCAGGACCGCTCAGGGTGCCCGATTGGTCGGAGTTAGGTAACCATAACCTAAAGTGACGCCCATGAACCTGAACTCCCCACGTGGTCGTCGCGTACTCGCCCTGATCGTCGCCGGTCTCGTCGGTGTCGCCACACTGTCGGCCTGCGGCAGCGGCTCCGACACCACGGCATCCGGACCGACCGTCACGATCGCGCACAAGTTCGGCGAGACGAAGGTGCCCGCCGACCCGAAACGTGTTGTGACCGTCGGATACAACGACCAGGACTTCACCCTGGCGCTCGGTGTGGTGCCGGTGACGACCCGCGCCTTCTTCGACAGCTACGACACACTCCCGTGGGTGCAGGCGCAGACCGGCGGCAGGGGCGTCCCGGCGATGCAGGGCGACAGCATCAACTACGAGGAGATCGCCACGGCGAAGCCCGACCTGATCCTCGCCATCTACGAGACCATCGACCGCAAGACCTACGACCGGCTCTCCCAGATCGCGCCGACCGTCATCCAGTCCGCCGAGTACAAGGACGAGGAGACGCCCTGGAACGTCCAGTTGCTGACCACCGGAAAGGCTCTCGGCCGCGAGGCCCAGGCGCACGCCCTGGTGACGAAGGTGACCGGCGAGATCGACGCGGCGAAAGCCGCCCATCCCGAGTTCGCGGGCAAGACCCTCGTCGTCGACTACGGCCCCGAGAACGGCGGCCACTACCTTCTCGGCGCCAACGACCCCCGACGCGCCCTGTTCGACGCACTCGGGTTCGGTGCCCAGGACACCGTGGGCGACGTGTCGGAGGAGAAGCTCGGGTTGCTCGACCGCGACGTGCTGTTCGTCGAGGGAGCCACCAGATCGCAGCTCGCGTCGTCGCCGGCGTTCACGCGCCTGAACGTGGTGCGCGAGGACCGCACGCTCTACACGCAGTTCGATTCACCGTTGGCCGGAGCGCTGTCCTACAGCGGTCCCGACGCACTGCTGTACGCGATCGACGTCGTCGTCCCTCAGCTGTCGAACGCGCTCACGGGCAAGCCGGTCGCCGACCTCGCCGGCGCCTGACCGACGATCACCGACCGGTGCCGTCGGTCTCCCATGCCCGCCACAACTGCGCGTACCGACCGGCGTCATCGGCCAACAACTGGGTGTGAGAGCCGAACTGGACGATCTGGCCGTGCTCCATCACCGCGATCGCGTCGGCCGTCGCGGCCTGGGTGAGTCGGTGCGCCACGACGAGTGTGGTCCGGCCGTCGGTGGCCGCGAGGGCGGCGTCCTCGAGGCTGCGGGCGCTGGCGCTACCCGCCTCGGCCGTCGCCTCGTCGAGCACCACCACCCGGGGATCGCGCAGCACCAGGCGCGCCAGCGCGATGTGTTGTGCCTGCGCCGCGGTCAGCGCGATCCCACCCTCCCCGACCCGGGTGTCGACGCCGTCGGGCAGCGCATCCACCCAGTCCCGGGCACCCACGGCACCGAGTGCCGCGAGGACCCGCTCCCGCGTCGCCTCGGGCGCCGCCAGTCGCAGGTCGTCGATGAGCGGTCCGGCGAAGACGTGGACCTCCTGCGTCACCGTCGCCACGTGGTCGCGGAGGCGGTCGGGATCGATGCCGGTCACCGCGACCCCACCGATGAGCGCCGAACCCGCACCGGGCGTGAGCATCCCGGAGATGACGGCGGCCAGGGTGGTCTTGCCGGCACCGGTGGACCCGACAAGCGCGGTACGTGTGCCCTCGGGGATGCGCAACGACACCCCGCGCAGCACCGGACGGTCGGGGTGGTACGCGTGGTGCACGTCGCGGACCTCGACCTCGGCACCGACGGGCGTCGATGATGTCGCCTCTGGTTTGTCGGGGCCGGGCGTGGTTTCGGGGCCGGCGGTGATGTCGAGGATGCCGACGAGTCGCGACAGGCTGGCTCCGGCCGCCTGCACCTCGTCGAAGCTGAACATCACCATGCCGACCGGGTTGAACAGTCGTTGGAACAGCAGCGCCGCGGCCGTCACCGCGCCGACGGTCACCTCCCCCTCGCGCACGAGTGCGAACCCGACGACCAGGATCGCCGCCAGTCCGATGAACTCCGCGCGGTTGATCCGTCCGCTGAATCGCGTGAACTGGGCGAACACCGCGATCGAGATGTCCCGGGCGCGAGCCGATGCGGTGCTGATCGCCTCGACGTGATGGTCGTGGCGTTCGTAGGCGTCGATGGTCGGGAGGCCCTGCAGTGACTCGACCATGACCTGGCCGCGTGCGGCGATCGCCACCCGCTCGTCGCGGTACATCGGTGCCGAGCGGGGGAGGTACCAGCGCACCGCGACCACGTAGGCCGGAAGGGCCAGCGCACCGGCGAGACCCAACCTCCAGTCGAGGCCGAGCATCCCGACGAGGCTGAGGACGCCGAGGAAGGCACCGTTGATCACGGTGGGCAGCACCTGCGAGACCGCCTTGCCGATCGCACCGACATCGGCGCCCACCCGCGACAGCAGGTCGCCGCGACCGGACTCGTCGATGGTGGTGGCCGGGAGGGTCAGGGCCCGCCGCAGGACCGACTCGCGGAGATCGGCCAACAGCACCTCGCCGAGCTTGGTCACCAGATAGGTCGAGAAACCGGTGCCCACGCCGGCGACCAGCGCGGTGACGCCGATCGCCGTGGCGAGCGGCCAGATCGCGCCTGCGTCGGCATCGTCGCGGACGCGGTCGACGAGGACACCGAGAAGATAGATGGGGACCACCGCTGCCGCGGCCGCGATCACCCCGACCAGCAGCGTGACGACGACGGTGCCGGGTCGGCGTGCCAGGTCGGCACGCATCCACGCCGCCGTCCGACGCGAGCGTGACACCGGGAGGATCGGTGCGACGTCCGGGATGGTCATCGCGACACCCACTCTCTATAGTCGGTCCGCGCGCGGACGAGATCGGCGTGGGATCCCTCGGCCATGACGGCGCCGTCGACGACCAGGACCACCCGGTCGGCCGTCGCGAGCAGCGCGGGACTGCTGGTGACGACGATGGTGGTCCGGCCTTTCTCACCGCGCACGGTCCGCAGACCGTCGGCGATCTCCTGCTCGGTGACCGCGTCCACCGCGGTCGTCGGATCGTGCAGGACCAGCACCTCCGGCGAGGCGATGAGCGCCCGGGCCAGGGCGAGCCGCTGTCGCTGCCCACCCGAGAGGCTGGCCCCGCGTTCGGTGACCGGATGATCGAATCCGTTCGGATACAACGCGATCACCTCGTCGGCCGCCGACGCGGCCAGCGCCGAGACCGTATCGGCCGATCGGCCCTCGGCCCGGTCTTGGCCCGTCGCCGCGCCCCACAGGATGTTGCTGCCCAGTGTCCCGGTGAACAGGTGGGTGTCGTGGTGTTCGACCACGATGGCGGCGCTGCGGGTGCCACGCGGGATGTCCTCGAGCAATCTGCCGCCGACGGCGACCGTGCCGGCCGGGACACCCGGGGCGCCGGCCAGCAGATCGATCAGCGCCACCGCATCGCGCGCCGCCGGCGCGACCACGGCGACGAATTCGCCTGCGGCGACGTCGAGTCGGAACCCCGGGAGCACGTCATGCGCACCACACCGCACGGTCACCGCGGCACGGCGTGCGTCCTGTGAGACCTCCGGTTGCGGCGGGCCCGTCGGCGGGTCGGCACGCAGTGACGGAGCCGAGAGGACCTGCGCGACCCGGTTGGCGCTCGCCCGGGCCTCGGCCACCCAGCTGGGGACGATCGCCAGCACCGCGAAAGGGTCGATGAGGTACTGCGCCAGACCGATGACGGTGATGAGTGCGCCGACGCCGATGTCGCCCGAGAGCGCGAAGTACACCGCGACCACCGCGACACCCATGGCCGCCAGCGCGCCCGCGGCGGCCGCGGCACCCGCGTGTGCGCTCTGGATACGGGCTGCGCGCAACGACGCCGAGAGCGATGCGCGACTCGATCGCCGGTAGCGGTCGGCGGCGGCACCGGTCGCACCGATGCCCTGCAGCGGTCGCAATCCGCTGACGAGGTCGGTGGCCATGCCGGAGGTGCGTCCCACCTCGTCCTGCTGCGCCTCGACGCGTCGGGCGATCATCGGGGCGGTGACCTGGAGGCCGAGCACCACCAGCGGGATCCCGATGAGGACGAGCGCTCCGAGGATCAGATCGATGGACAGCAGGACGATGCCGCACGCGAGGGTGCCGACCACCGCGCTGACGACCCTGGGGACGTAATCGATGACGTAGGAGGTGTTGTCGGCGTCGGTGGTCGAGATGGACAGCAACTCCCCCGCCGAGAACGCCTCGGCCCGGCCCGCCGGTGCGGCGATGCCGTCGCGGTCGAGCGCACGGGCGCTGAGCTCGTCGCGCAGCAGGTGCGATTCGCGGGCGATACCGAACATCAGTTGCCGGGCCCCGAGGCGATAGAGCGTGGTCAGCACGACGAACAGCGCCGCCAGCACCGCGATCCAGAAGCCGATCGCGGCAAACGATCCCGTCGACACCGCGCGGTCGACGATGACGCCGATGAGGATCGGCACCGACACCTCACACAGCTGCCACCCCGCGATGAGCGTCGATCCGCCCACCAGCCACCGTGCGTTGCGTGTGACGGTGCGCCGGAGGACCGCACCGCCGCTCACACGCACCCGACCACCCTTCGCCACCCGCCTCTCCCGGCCCGCGTGATGCGTCGCGCGCCTCGCTCGTACCAGGTGAGCCAACCAGACGGCAGGCGTGCGCGCGTCATCCCGGCTGCTCACGTCGTCCGGCGCGAGGCACGGGGGATCACCAGCGGCGTCCCGGTCTCGGGATCGTCGATGATGCGACACCGCAGTCCGTAGACCTCCTCGACCAGCTCGGCGGTGATCACCTCGGACGGATCACCCTGCGCCACGATCGATCCCGCCTTCATCGCGATGACGTGGTGGGCGAAGCGGCAGGCGTGGTTGAGGTCGTGCAGGACGGCGACGACGGTGCGGTCGGCCTCGGCGTTGAGGTCACCGAACAGATCGAGCAGTTCGATCTGGTGGGCGATGTCGAGGAAGGTCGTCGGCTCGTCGAGCAGGATCAGCGGGGTCTGCTGCGCGAGCACCATCGCGACCCAGACCCGTTGGCGCTGGCCGCCCGACAGCGCATCGACCGGCCGCCCGGCGATGGACGTGATGCCGGTGGCGGCGAGCGCGTCCCGCACTGCGGCCTGGTCGTCGCGGGAGTACTGCCGGAAGAGCTTCTGATGAGGGAAACGTCCGCGGGCGACGAGATCGGCAACGGTGATGCCCTCTGGCGCGATCGACGACTGCGGCAACAGACCCAGCTTGCGGGCGACGTCCTTCGTGTTGAGCGAGGCGATGTCGGCGCCGTCGAGGACGACCTGTCCACCCGCGGGGCGCAGCAGGCGGGCCAACCCGCGCAGCAGCGTCGACTTCCCGCAGGCGTTGGGTCCGACGATCGCGGTGATCGCGCCGGGGACGATGTCGACGGAGAGCCCGTCGACGATCAGATCGGTGCCGTAGCCGAGGGACAGGTCCCGGGCTCCCAGGGTGATGTCGGTCAACGGGCCCTCCTGGCCTGGACGACGAGCAGATACACGAGGTAGAGACCGCCCACCGACACCGTCACCGCGCCGACCGGCAGTTGCGCCGGGGCGACGATCTTCTGGGCGACGAGATCGCTGAGCAGGAGGAGGAACGCGCCCATGACCCCGGCCGAGACGAGGCTGACCCCCGGCGCCCCGGTCAGCCGGCGCGCGAGCTGCGGGGCGGCGAGGGCCACGAAGGAGATGGGTCCGGCGGCCGCGGCGGCCACCGCCACGAGCACGACACCGATCACGAAGAACCCGACGCGTGCCCGTTCGGGCCGCACGCCCAACGCGCCCGCGGCGTCGTCGCCCATCTGCATGATCGGCAGCTGTGGCCCCATCGCGAGCAACGCGGCGACGGCTACCACCACGCACACCAGCACCGGATACAGCTGATCCCAGTCGAGTCCGTTGAGCGTGCCCTGGTTCCAGATCGACGCGGTCACCGCCTGCGCCAGCTTGATGCGGATGACGATCCACTGGTTCACCGAGCTGAGGGCCGCACCGATCGCGATGCCCACGATGATCAATCGGAACCCGGCGATGCCGTTGCGGTAGGCCAGCAGGTACACGACGAGTGCGGTGAGGAGTCCGCCGATCGTGGCCCCGAGTGCGGTCAGGTAGTAGCCGCCGCCGAACGCCGCGATCGCGACCAGCGCGCCGGTGTAGGCGCCGGTGGTGAACCCGATGACGTCGGGGCTGCCCAGGGGGTTGCGGGTCAGGGCCTGGAAGATCGCGCCCGAGACCCCCAGCGCCGCACCGATCACCAGGGCCAGCAGGATGCGCGGCATCCGGAACTCGAGCACGACGACACGGGTGAAGGACGAGTCCTGGCCGGTGACGACGCGTACGACGTCCATCGGCGAGACGGGGTATTCGCCGATGCCGAGAGCGAACACGGCGAGCACGACACTGCCGACCGCCAGCACCGACAGCGCGACGACGGTCCGGACCGACGCACGTATCGACACGTGCCGGCCGCGTCGCAGGACGAGCTGGCGGTGCCCGAAGTCGATGTCGTCGCCCGACTCGGGACGCGGCGTCGAACGCCCCTGCCGAGACACGATCGGCGACGTCACAGGCCGGTCGCGTTCGATCGACGGATGAGCCAGATCAGCACCGGCGCGCCGAGAAACGCGGTGACGATCCCGACCGGGAGTTCACCCGGCGCGACGACGACGCGGCCGACGATGTCGGCGGCCAGCATCAACGACGGGGCCGCGACGATGCAGTACGCGCAGATCCACCGCCAGTCGGGACCGGTGAACCAGCGCACCGCGTGCGGGACCATCAGTCCCACGAAGCCGATCGGGCCGGCGGCGGCGGTGGCCGACCCGGCGAGCAGGGTCACCGCGACGAGCCCGAGCACGCGGGTGCGGATCACGTTGCCGCCCATGGCCGCCGCAAGGTCGTCACCGAGGGCGACCGCGTTCAGCGAACGACTGACATGGATCGCCAGCAGCACCCCGACGACGACGAACGGCAGGATCGCCCACACCACGGACAGCGGTCGGCCGTCGAACGCGCCGGCGTCCCAGAAGCGGAGCTTGTCGAACGCGCGCGGGTTGCGGAGGCGGATGGTGTAGCCGATCCCGTCCATCACCGCACCGATCGCGACACCGGCGAGCAGGACGCGCACCGGCGTGGCGTCGGTGCGGCCGGTCATACCGACGAGGAACACGAACACCATGGCCACCAGGGCTCCGAGAAACGCGAACCAGATGTAGGACATCAGCGAGGTGAGACCGCCGAATGCGATGGCCGAGACGACGAACAGACCTGCGCCGGAATTGATCCCGAGGATCTGGGTGTCGGCCAGCGGGTTGCGGGTGATCCCCTGGATGAGCGCGCCGCACAGTCCGAGGCAGAGACCCACCACGATGCCCAGCACCGTTCGGGGGATGCGCAGGTCGTGCACGATCCATTCGTCGCCGGTGTCGGTGTAGTCGACCACCGACCGCCAGACGGTCCCCAAACCGACCCACTGGGTGCCGATCGCGAGGCTGGCGATGACCATCACGACCAGGCTCGCGACGACGACGAGGAGACCGATCCAGCGCCTGCGGGTCAGGGCGGCGTCCGGCGGCGCGACCCCCTCGGCGGTCAGATCGGGAGGGTCGAACGTGGCGACCACGCGGGGCTAGAGGCCGACGCGTTCGAGCGCGAGATCGAACTCCTCGGAGGCGATCTTGTCGCCCTTGCCGTCGGCGAGTGCCTGCGAGTACACCGCGACCAGTTCGTCGCTCATCGACTCGAACTTCTTGTCCCAGGTCTCGGAGTCGAACCGCCAGTAGCCGATGATGTCGTACTGCTCGCGCGCCCAGTGGTGGTCGCGGCGCAGGTGTTTGCGTACCGCGCGCGATTCCGATGCCTCGGCGGCGAACCAGCAGTAGCCGCGTCCCGCAGGGTGCTCGAGGGAGCGGATGCGGTCGGCCAGCGCGCCGGCGGCGTAGCCGTTGCCGGTGCCGACCGAGGTGATGAGGGTGACGTCGGGATGCGACGGCAGGTAGGCCAGGTCGGCCTCGTCGGCGACCTCGACGATCGCGATCCCCGGAGTGTCACCGGGCCACTCCTCGATGATCCGCGCGAGGGCGGGCAGACCGGACAGGTCGGCGACGAGAAGCTGCCACTGCGCGGCGGGGTCGGGGTGGTACCAGCTGCGGGCGTGGGCAAGGACGACCTGGTCGCCGATCGACGCCGACCGGGCGAAGTCGCTGGCGATCCCCCGCTCGTGGAGCACGACGTCGACGGTGATCTGGCGTGGCCCGGGACCGGCGGTGCGGATCGAGTAGTTGCGGCCGTGCGGGGCGGTGTCGGGATCGAAGTAGGCCCAGACGCCGTCGCGGCACTCCATCGCCGGCGGTGCGGCCTTCCCGGGTTCGGGGAAGTAGATCCCGACCGCGTCGTCGCCGTCGCCGGGCAGTCCGAGATCGGCGAGCAACGGCACGTCGAACACGAGGCGACGGATACGCGGGGCGGGGTCGGAGATGGCGACGACCGCGCCGAACACTGTTCCCATGACTGTAAGGCTAACCTAAGTCCGTTTCGGCGCCACGGGGCACAAAAAAAACTTCGGCCGAGCTGCCGGGTCGGGGGTCTGGCAGCTCAGCCGAAGCTATGTGGGATATCGAGGGCACCGGGCCGGGCGTTACACAAACCGAAAAGAATTTTTCCCGGCCCGGTGACCTGCGATTATTCGTGCGGGACGATCAGGCCTCGACGATCGCGGTGACGCCCTGACCGCCGGCGGCGCAGATCGAGATGAGTGCGCGGCCGCCGCCGTTGGCGTGGAGCATCTTCGCGGTGTGGGCGACGATGCGGCCGCCGGTCGCGGCGAAGGGGTGGCCCGCGGCGAGCGAGGAACCCTTCACGTTGAGCTTGCTGCGGTCGATCGAGCCCAGGGCGGCGTCGAGTCCGAGCCGGCCCTTGCAGTACTCGTCGGACTCGAGCGCCGCGAGGGTGCAGAGCACGACCGAGGCGAACGCCTCGTGGATCTCGTAGAAGTCGAAGTCCTGCAGGGTGAGGCCGTTGCGCTCGAGCAGACGCGGGATGGCGTAGGTCGGGGCCATCAGCAAGCCGTCGGGGCCGTTGACGTAGTCGACCGCGGCGGTCTCGACGTCGACGAGGTGCGCGAGGACGGGGAGCTTCTTGTCCGCGGCCCAGTCGTCGGAGGCGAGCAGGACGGCCGAGGCGCCGTCGGTGAGCGGGGTCGAGTTGCCCGCGGTCATGGTCGCGTCGCCGAGGCCGACACCGAAGACCGGCTTGAGCTTCGCGAGCTTCTCCACGGTGCTGTCGGCGCGGAGGTTCTCGTCGCGGGTCAGACCGAGGAAGGGCGTGATGAGGTCGTCGAAGAAGCCCTCGTCGTAGGCCTTGGCCATGTTCTGGTGGCTCGCGGCGGCCAGCGCATCCTGATCGGCGCGCTTGATGCCGAACTCCTTGGCGGTGATGGCGGCGTGCTCGCCCATCGACATGCCGGTACGCGGCTCACCGTTCTGGGGGATCGTGATGCCGAGCTTGGGCAGCAGCGCGAGCACACCCTTCACGCGGTCGGCAGTGCTCTTGGCGCGGTTCACCTCCAGCAGGGCCTGGCGCAGCGGCTCGGACACGGCGATGGGGGCGTCGGAGGTGGTGTCGACGCCGCCGCCGATGCCGGCGTCGAACTTGCCGGTCGCGATGCCGTCGGCGACCAGGGACACCGCGGAGAGACCGGTGCCGCAGGCGTGCTGGACGTCGATGGCCGGGGTGTAGGGCGACAGCGAGGAGCCGAGCACCGACTCGCGGATCAGGTTGAAGTCGCGCGAGTGCTTGAGAACGGCACCGCCGGCGACGAGACCGAGGCGCTCACCCTGCAGGCTGAACCGGCTGACCAGGCCGTCGAGGGCCGCGGTGAACATGTCCTGGTTGCTGGCCTTGGCGTAGGCCTTGTTCTGCCGCGCGAACGGGATGCGGTTGCCGCCGACGATCGCGACGGGCCGCACGGTCTTCGCCTTGGCGGCGCTGGTCTTGGATTTTGCTGCTGTTGCCACTGCGGATCTCCCCGGGTGTCGGTTGGAAGCTATAGCGTATTCTTACTCGCGAGTAAGTTACTTGTCGAACCCCGCCGGGTGCCAATGCGCACACGCAGGGTGGGGTGGGGAAAACCAAACCAACAAGGAGTCATGACGTGGCAAACACCGGCCTGTACTCGCAGTTCGTTCACTCTCTTCCCGGCGCGTTCCTCGCCAAGCAGGCCGGTCTGCCGGTCCCGCCGCCGCTGCGTCGCTACAAGCCGTCGGACCCGGCGCTCACCGGTCCGGTGCTGCTCGGTGGTTCGGGACGTCTGATCGAGCCCCTGCGCGAGATGCTCTCGACGCCCGACTACGAGGTCATCAGCAACAACACCACCGGCAAGTCGGCCGACAAGTTCGGTGGCGTGGTCCTCGACGCGACAGGCATCACCTCGCCGAAGGACCTCAAGGAGATCTACGAGTTCTTCAACCCCGTGATGCGCTCGGTGACGCCCTGCGCGCGGTTCATCGTCATCGGCACCACCCCGGAGCTGATCACCGATCCCAACGAGCGGGTCGCCCAGCGCGCGCTCGAGGGCTTCACGCGTTCGCTCGGCAAGGAGCTCCTCAAGGGGTCGACCGCGCAGCTCGTCTACGTCGCGCCCGGCGCCTCGACCGGCCTGTCGGGTCTCGAGTCGACGCTGCGCTTCATCCTGTCGGCGAAGTCCACCTTCGTCGACGCCCAGGTGATCCGCGTCGGCACCGACGAGGCCACCGCCCCCGCGAACTGGGACAAGCCGCTCGAGGGCAAGGTCGCGGTCGTGACCGGCGCCGCGCGCGGCATCGGCGCCACCATCGCCGAGGTCCTCGCCCGTGATGGCGCGCACGTCATCGTGGCCGACATCCCGGCCGCCGGTGAGGCGCTGTCGAAGACCGCCAACAAGGTCAACGGCACCGCGTTCCCCATCGACGTCACCGCCGATGACGCCGGCACCAAGCTGGCCGAGCACGTCAAGGAGCGCCACGGCGGCCTCGACATCATCGTCAACAACGCCGGCATCACCCGCGACAAGCTGCTCGCGAACATGGATGCGGGACGCTGGGATTCGGTCATCGCCGTCAACCTCATCGCACCGCAGAAGCTTGTCGACGACCTCGTCGCCGCCGACGCGCTGAAGTCCGGCGGTGCCGTCATCGACGTCTCGTCGATCGCCGGTATCGCGGGCAACCGCGGCCAGACCAACTACGGCACCTCGAAGGCCGGTGTCGTCGGCCTCGTCGACGCCTACGCGCCGGTCCTCGCCGAGAAGGGCATCACCATCAACGCGGTGGCGCCCGGATTCATCGAGACCGCCATGACCGCCGCGATCCCGCTGGCCACCCGTGAGGCCGGTCGTCTCATGAGCTCGCTACAGCAGGGCGGTCAGACCGTCGACGTCGCCGAGACCGTCGCCTACTTCGCCAACCCGGCGTCGTCCGCTGTCACCGGCAACGTGGTCCGCGTGTGCGGCCAGGCTCTGCTGGGCGCCTGACATGGCCAACACCGTTGCACTGAAGTCGCTCCCGGCGACCGCCGACGTCTACCGCAGCGCGGTGCTGGGCATGCTGCCCGGTATCGGCAAGGGCGGTTCGATTCGTCCCGACGCCACCCTGCCCGACACCGTCTACACGGTGTCGGCGCTCAAGACCGATGCCGAGAAGGTGCGTCAGTATTGCGCCGCGACCGGGCAGCAGTTCGGTGAGCACCTCCCGCTCACCTACCCGTTCGTCGCACAGTTCCCGCTGATGATGCAGACGATGGTCGCCCCGGCGTTCCCGTTCGGCGCCGTCGGATCGGTGCACCTCGAGAACCGCATCCGACGCGTTCGCCGGATCGCGCTGGGTGAGCCGTTGAGCATCGCCACGCACGCCGAGAATCTCCGTGAGCACCGCAAGGGCATGCTCGTCGACATCGTGAGCCGCATCAGCGTCGGCAGCGAGCTGGTCACTGAGCAGACCTCGACCTTGCTCAAGCAGCAGCGCACGTCGCTGTCGGGCGGACCGAAGTCGACGCCGCCGAAGGACCACCGTCCCCCGGCGCCCGACGTGACGCTGGCCGTGGATCTCGGGCGCATCCGCTCGTACGCCGCGGCGAGCGGTGACCGCAACCCGATCCACATGGCGAACCTGACCGCGAAGGCGTTCGGGTTCCCGCGGGCCATCGCCCACGGCATGTGGACCGCGGCCGCCGTGCTCGCCAACGTGGAGGCCTACCTCCCCGACGAGGTGACCTACGAGGCGAAGTTCGGCAAGCCGATCCTGCTCCCGGCGAAGGTCAACGGCTACGTCGACACGACCGAGGGCGGCTGGGACGTGTCCGTCCTCAACCGCAGCAAGGGCTACCCGCACCTCACGGGCACCCTGCGAGGCTGAGCCTCTTCTCTGGCCGAACTCCCCACCCGGCGCCGGGAACGCAGTGAGCGGGCCGAACTCCTCACCGTGATACGTATCACGGTGAGGAGTTCGTGCACATCGGCTGTCCGTTACGACTCAACAGACAAGTACTACGAGAGCGGCTCGAAACCCAGCGGGCCCGGTGATCACAAAGGAGTGGATTCCCATGGCTGCAGATTTCATCGACAAGGCCCAGAACAAGGCACAGGAAGTGGCCGGCGAGGCCAAGAAGGCCGTCGGCGACGCCACCGACAACGACGACCTCAAGGCCGAGGGCACCACGGACAAGGCGGGCGCGAAGGCCAAGCAGGCCGGCGGCAAGGTCTCCGAGGCCGCGGACAAGGCTGCCGACGCCGCCGGTGATGTCGCCGATGAGGCGAAGGACAAGGCCTCCGAGGTCGCCGACAAGACCAAGGACGCCGCTACCGACGCCAAGGCGCAGGCCAAGGACGTCGCCGGTCAGGTGAAGGATGCCGCCCAGGGCACCAAGGAAGAGGCCAAGGACATCGCGGCCGACGCCAAGGCCAAGGCCGAGAGCGCCGCCGACGACGCCAAGGAGAAGGCCTCCGAGGTCGCCGACAAGGCCAAGGACGCCGCGGCCGACGCGAAGGCCCAGGCCAAGGACGTCGCCGAGAACGCGGAGAAGAAGGTCAACGAGGTCGCCGACAAGGTGGCGTCGAACATCCGCAGCATCGACAGCAACGACGTCGAGAAGGCCGCCACGAACCCGGCACTGCTCGCCGGTGTCTTCGCCGTGATCGCCGGCATCGTCGCCGCGATCATCTTCAAGCGCCGCTGACACTGTCGTTCGCCACGAATGGCGCCGCCCCCGAAGCCGGGAGCGGCGCCGTTTCGCGTTCGGGCGCAGCGGAGTACAACGGGGACATGCGGACAACCACCCTCGGGGAACTCGAAGTAGGACGAATCGGACTCGGCGCCATGGGCATGTCCCACGGTTACGGCGGAGCGGGCAGCGACGACGAGGAATCGATCCGGACCATTCATCGCGCCATCGAGCTCGGCGTCACGCTGATCGACACCGCCGAGGTGTACGGGCCGTACATCAACGAGGAGTTGGTCGGTCGCGCCCTGAAGGGCCATCGCGATGCGGTTGTGCTGGCCACCAAGTTCGGCCTCATCTCCCACCAGGGCGGCGAAGGCGCCGACAGCAGTCCCGCGAATGTCCGCGCGGCGGTGGAGGGTTCGTTGCGCCGGCTCGACGTCGACCACATCGACCTCTGCTACCAGCATCGCGTCGACCCGAACACGCCCATCGAGGACACCGTCGGCGCCATGGCCGAACTGGTCGCCGAGGGCAAGGTGCGGTACCTCGGCCTGTCGGAGGCGAGCGCCGGCACCATCCGCCGAGCGCACGCCGTGCACCCGATCACCGCGCTGCAGTCGGAGTACTCGTTGTTCACGCGCGATCCGGAGGACGGCGTCCTCGCGGTGTTGGCCGAGCTGGGTATCGGATTCGTGCCCTACTCGCCGCTGGGTCGCGGGTTCCTCACCGGCCAAATCCGTTCCGTCGACCAGATCGCATCCGACGACTTCCGTGCCGACAACCCACGTTTCGTCGCCGAGAACTTCGCGCGCAACCTCGAACTGGTCGGGATCGTCGAGGCGGTCGCCGCGGAGGTCGGTGCGACCGCCGGTCAGGTCGCGCTCGCCTGGCTGCTCTCGCGCGGCGAGCACATCGTGCCCATCCCGGGCACCAAGCGACGCGAGCGCGTGGAGGAGAACGTCGGCGCCGACGAGATCACGCTGACCGCCGACCAACTCGAACGCCTCGACTCACTCCCGCCCGCCGCCGGAGCCCATCACAACGAGGCCCAGATGCAGATGATCGAGCGCTGAAAGCTGATGCGCTAGCGCGACGATCGTGGTGGGGCGGGCTTGTCGTCGGAGGTGTCGAGGTTGAGGCCCCCGAGGACCGTGGGTGCGACGTCGTCGAGTTCGCCGACGATCTCCTCGCCGTTCTCCGTAGACCGCAGGTAGCGCGCAGTCTTGTGCTTTCCGTCGCCCTCGCCACCGGCCTGCGCGCCACGACCACCCATCGGGGCGGCCGACGTTCCGGCCGGCCCGGCCTTCGACGTCGCAGCCTGTTCGGCAGCCATCGCCTTCTCGGCCGCGGACATCGCACTGGCACCGCGTGCACTCAGCGCGCTCTCGCCGGCGCCGGCCTTGCCGAGCCCGCCCGCGCCGGCTCCACCACCGCCACCGCCTCCACCGGCTTTGGCGGCCTTCATCGCAGCCTTCTCTGCAGCTGCCTTCTCGGCGGCCGCCGCACTCTTCAGCGCCTCAGCACTCGACGACCGCGTCGACGGCGAGCCCAGCCCTCCACGCGTGAGGCCTTCAGCAGACTTACCCATCTGCGATGCGGCGGACGCCGGATTCCCCGCACCCGACGACGGCGCGGAACCCGGTTTCGCACCCTCAGCGGCCGACGCCGCAGACGGAGCAGTCCCGCTACCCGCCCTCTGCAGTTGCGAAGCGCCACCACGGCTTGCCGCCGCAGCGGCACCACCACCTCCACCTCCGCCGCCGGATCCGCCTCCACTCGAACCGCCTCCGACAAACTGCGACCCACCCAGAGCGCTGCCGTCACCCGAAGCAGCCTTGGGTCCCATACCCGGCAGATACAACGGCGTCCCCACCACCGGACTCGTCGGGTCGGACAAATTCACCATCGACCCGTTCATGCTGCCGATCGGCGGATTCCACGTCGCACTCAACTGTGACTGCGAAAGCCCGTCATACAGCGCGTGCACATTGAGACCGTTCTCAGGAGTCGCGGCCGCCAACGCGGTGGCGCGGTTCTGTTCAAGCATATGCACCTGCGACTGCGACTGCCCCACCGACTCGGCCCATGTATTGATTGACGCCGAATTTGCTTGAGCTTCGGTTGCAATCTGCTTGCCTCGGCTCGAGAACAAGTCGAGAGAACCCTTCATTTTCGACGCTGCCTCACCCGAGAATACATCGGTACCAAGAATCGAGATCTGGTGGTCAAAATCGAAAAATGCGGCATTTAGCGCATTGGCAAGTTGGAGCCACTGCTGAGCCAAAGTGGTCAAGGCTGAAGGTACCGCGGGGCCTAACGCGGCGATTGCCGGATCGAGTGAGAAGTTCGTAATCGGCTCGGGCGTCAACCCCATCGGAAAGTTGCCAGACGCAGGCCCGGTGGCAGGTTTTGAAGGAGTGGTGGGCTGATTCGCAATTGTTGGCTTTGAATCAGACGTCAGCGGCCCATCCGGTGTTTGCACCTTGGCCATAGGATCAATGCCATCGGGCGCATCCAGCGCTCGGGCTATTGATCGTTGGCTCGCGTCATCCTGGTTAATCAATGCTTGCCCCGCTCCGCGCGCAGCCTTTTCCGCGCTTTCGATGGCTTCAAGCAGCATATTCAGAGCATTGACAGCCACTTCGCCGAGCTGAGATAGCTTGCCGTCTACGCCGGATCCCGAGCCGTAGAGACCGCTTGCGCGGACGCTGGTTAGGTTCCGCGCAAGCAGTCTCATATCGTCGAACGCAACGCCAAGAACCGCGCAGGCGTTGACAATCTTGGCCGCTCCAGCTGGATCTAATCGAAGTTCTTCCCCCGTCATGACGTCGGCCTCATCTGCGAAGGCGATTTAGGAAGCAAGGGCTGAAGAATCTTGGCAGCAGCGACCGTCCGGTCACAGATTCCTTCCTCACTGTTATCGTCAATTATATTAATGCTTGCCGTGCCATAAAATGTTCCCCACGCAACTTCGCACGAGTACGGTCCACCGGTCTTATTGGTTGCGCGATCCCGCAATTCGTAGGCCTCGACCTTCGGCGCTATGCTCACCCCTGATCTGATTAGCGCATCTCTAAGAGACGGGGCGCCGAGGTGCTCCTGAATATTGTTGACAAATATCCCCGCACCCAGCGTGAAATCTGTCGTGAACGACGCTGCAGGACGAAGTAGGCAGGCCTGGTAGACAAGTGGGGAGCCGTAAAATCCCTTCTTTTTGGTCTCTACCCCGAGTTCAGTCATTGCAGCGGGCGTGATGAAGTTGCAGATGTCGGGCATATTTTTGTCATAGGGACTCTTGCCGATGGGGACGGTGGTGACGACGCCGGTCATGTCCTTGGTGGAGTTCAGGTCGAGGACCGAGTCCTTTTCGACGCCCGGCGCGACAGATGCCGACTGGATGCTGGCCGAAGATGAGGCCGCAGGCTCCGCCGAACCACCTCCGGAACTGCACGCCGACACCGTCAGCATGGTCGCTGCCAAGACACTGACGAAAGCTCCGCCGACTCCGATTTGCTTGCGCACCATCATCCCCATTCCGCGCTCGCGCGCGCGTCGTATCGCTTCTTCACGGCGTTCACTGCACGTCTCATGCTCGAGGCCATCTTGGCATCATCGACCCCCACAGCAGTCCCGGGAGTGTCGATCACCAGCAGATATCGTCCGTCCTTGTCGATGTCGCGGTATTGGATCGTGAGCCGCTCCGGTCGCCGACCGTCGACCTCAGAACCGACCTGCACTCGAATCGACCCGCAGGTGGTGGGCTTCTCGTGCACGAAGACACCGGCAGCAGTGGTTTTCGGCGCGTCTGCCGAGACCTGACGGAGCACCTCCACATCGATCGGGAGGTCGTAGAACGGCACATTGGCATCGGCCGGTAAGCGACCAGCGGCCGTCGATGCCGGCAGCAGACGAACCAGATCATCGGTCCACGTGTCGAGGCGGGATCGCGTCACCGACACCTCGCCGCCATGCGAGGGCGACGGGCCGGGCTTCTGGCGCACCACGATCACATGGTCACCTTCGCCGCCCCACGCGCTCACCACCCGCACATGACTCGACGTGTCGGACAGAGGCTTCCGCGCGTCGAGACCGAGCAGCCCGATCGTGTAGCGGGGACGAGTGAGCGCAGCAATCGCTTCGGATTTCGCCGGGGTCATCGCGGCCCGCAGACGGGTGAGCTCAGCATTCTCCGCTGCGACCTGGTGATCGGCGGTGTCGTACTTCTCATCACCGAAAGCACAGAGCTCCGTCGGGAACTGCGCCCCCGCCGCATCACCCCACAGCAGCCGAAACTGCAACGGAGACAGCGTCCACGCCGACGCTTCCGACGTCGATTCAGCCACCGGCAGACACGCCCTCGTGGACGACCACAAACCAGCAGGCCGACGAGTACACCGCGACACACGCCACGCGTCCGACCCCCTCCGACAGCAGGGGCGCTGCCCGTCAGCGCCGCCATGATCGTACACATTTGCAGTTCTAACGGTCAGTCGCTCATCCACAGGCTGATGTCCCGCAATGACGCATCCACAGATGCGGTCTGTCCACAGCCCGGAAGTCGCATCGGCGGGCTTTGTCGTACCCCTTTTCTAGGGTTGGTTCATGCACGATGGGGGTTGGGCTGGGGTGGATGCGGGGTCGGTGGGGTTGCTCTCCGATCACGTTGCTGCGCCGGTGAACGCGCTGTTGGGCAACATGGTTCACGCCGCCGCCGGTCAGGCGTTCCTGGAGTGGATGCGCTACCGCGATGCCGGTGAACTGCACCGGCAGTTGGTGGTTCCCGATGAGGCGTCGGACCGGCGGACGTTCGACGCGACCATGCAATGCGCGGCACGGATCGCGATCACCCACTCCATCTCCCAAGGCGCGGCCGAACGGATCGTCGACACCGCCGTCGCGTTACGCGACCGGTTACCGAAGGTCGCCGAGTGTCTGCGCGACGGGAAGCTCGCGCCGCGGTATGTGCGGGTGATCGTCGAACGCACCGACCTCGTCACCGATCGTGACGCCCAGCAGATCGTCGACGGCGAGATCGCAGCCGCATTACGGCGTCGGGGGTCATGGTCGCCGTCGCGGATCCGGGACATGGTCGACCGCAGCGTGTACCGGGTCGACCCCGACGCCGTGCGTGCGCGCCGCAAAGCAGTAGTCGACGCCCGCGGATTCTGGACCGAACGCCTCGACGACGGCATGGCACGGGTGGAAGCGACGTCCACCGCGGAGAAAGCTATCGCGATCTCCCGGCGGGTCGACGCCCTGGCCCGCGCGGTGTGTGACAAGGACGGTCGGTCGTTGGCGGCCCGGAAATCCGATGCGCATTTTTGTCTGATCATGGGTGTGGTGTGGGAATGCCAGTGCGGCAGTGACGACTGCGACGCTCCGACGGTCGCAGATGATGACGAGCCCTCTGCCCGCACGGTGCCAGGAACCGGCAGCAGCATGACGCTGCACGTGATCTGTGACTTGGAGACGGTTGCCGGGGACGGCGAGACACCGTGTTTCCTGGACGGCTACGGCGTGATCTCCCCAGCCCATCTCGAGGAACTGATCGACGAGCCTGGTGTGACGGTCGCCCCGATCGGGCATTCCGATGACCCGCTCGCACCGCACACACCCGGTGATCCGTATCGGCCGTCCACCGCGTTGGACACCCTTGTGCGGGCCCGGTCGTTGTATTGCGACGTCGCCGGATGTGAACGTCCCGCCTGGGTCTGCGACATCGACCACGTCCGCGAGTACGACCACGATCATCCGGCCCATGGTGGGCAGACGTGCCCGGGGAACACCGGATCCAAGTGCCGGCTGCACCACAACCTGAAAACCCACACCGCGTTCCTCGATGATCAGACCATCGGCCGCGACGGCCGCATCGAGTCAGTGATCATCACCCCCGAAGGCCTGACGGTGGCCGGGCCCGCATTCGACGGCACCGACCTGTTCCCCGCGTTGAAAGACATTCGTTTCACCGCACCACAGAACGCACCACCCGCCGCGGACAACGCCACAGAACCTGCACCCACCAGACGCCGACCACGCCTGGCAGACAAACACGCCCGCAGACAGACAGAACGCGAACACAACCGCCGCACCGCGAAACCGAGGAACAGGCCCGGGCCACTGACCCCGCCAACGACGAACTGCCGCCCTTCTGAGCAGACCGGCGGCCTAGACTCGCGTCCGATGGCCCCCGACACGTCCGCAGCCGAGACCACGCCTCCCGAGCAGTTCCTCCGCGTGGGCGCGGTGACGCTGTGTTTCCAGGTGTTCGAGCCCCACCCCGACACCGCGGTGCCGACCGAAACCCCGACCGTCGTGCTCATCATGGGGCTCGGCCTCGACATGCTGTGGTGGCGCGACGACTTCTGCCACGAGCTGGTGGCACGAGGTCTTCGTGTGGTGCGCTTCGACAACCGCGACGTCGGCCGGTCGACCCGCTTCCGCGGTCCGGTACCCACTGCGCTGCAGTACCTTCGGCGCACAGCGCCGGTGACCTACACCCTCGAGGACATGGCCGACGACACCGCCGGCCTCATCCGGGCCGTCGCACCTGCCGGCGCGCACATCGTCGGCGTCTCGCTCGGATCGATGATCGCGCAACAGACCGCGATCCGGCACCCCGACAGCGTCCGATCACTGGTGTCGATCATGGGTCGCACCGGCGACCGCAGACACGGGAAGTCGTCGAAGCGATACCTGCTGGCCGCCCTGCGCATCCCGAAGCCCGACCCGGTCGAGGACATGATCGCGGCCTTCGAACGCATCGGCTCGCTCGGTCGAACCGAGGCCGACACCGCCGACGTCCGCGACATCATGCCGCGGTCACTCGCGCGGTCCACCGACGAATCCGGCTCGGGCCGTCAGATCGCGGCGATCTTCGCCGAGACCGACCGCACCCCGGGCCTGCAGGCATCGACAATGCCCGCGCTCGTCATCCACGGCGACCGTGACCCGGTGATCGCGCACTCCGGCGGCGAGGCGACGGCCCGCGCCCTCCCCGACGCCGAACTGATGATCGTCAACGAGATGGGTCACGATCTGGCCCGTCGCTTCTGGCCCGAGATCATCGACGGCATCGAGCGGACCGTTCACCGGGGCGAGTCGGCCGTGAACAGGACCAACCGCTAGCTCGGCGACTCGCCGAGGTCGCGCGCGTAGCCCCGCAGCGCGTCGATCAACACACCGAACACGCGGTGCGCGGTCGCGAGGTCGGAATCGTCGAGGTCGGCGAGCGCGGCGCGGGTGACCGCTCCGAGCGGACCGAAGAACTCACGCGCCACCTCCATGCCGTGGTCGTCGTAGCGGAGGATGACGCGGCGCCGATCGCTCGGATCCGGCTCGCGCCGAATGTGTTCGGAGTTGATCATCCGCTCGACCAGGTAGGTCATCGCCGCCGACGACATCCCCAGCGACGAACCCAACTTCCCGACGGTGAGTGGCTCCCCGTCCACGTCGGCGACCATGATCCGCAGCAACGCCTGGAAATCGTTGGCACTGAGACCATGCCGCCCGGCGAACACGCGGCCGATCTGCTCCGACGCAGCGGACAACGCACGCAGGTCCGACGCCATCGCCGATTCGAGACCCGTGCGGTCGAGCGCCCCACCGCCGTCGTCCGTCGCTTTGTCATGCATCCCGTCAGGTTACGACGAACCCGCCCTAAAATCTCACTTGCTGAACAGTTAAAAATCTGAGAGTGTCTGATTCATGACCACCGCATGGGATCGCTTCGCCTCCGTCGTGACCGGACGGCGCTCGTGGATCGTCGGACTCGTCGTCCTGATCCTCGGACTGGCCGCCATGGGTGTCGGCGGCGAGAGCAGCTCGAGCGACGATTCACCGAACTCGCTCCCCGACTCGGCACAGTCGGCCCGCATCGACGACTACCTCGCGACGTTCCCCGACGCGAAGGTCGCGAGCGTGATCCTGGTGATCGACCGGGCCGACGGCGCCGCACTGACCGAGTCCGATCGCGCCGCGGTGGTCGCCGCCCGCGAGCGCATGGTGGGCGTCGACCGGTCCACCGACTCCGCCCCGACCGGCCCGGCGGCGATCGTCTCCCCCGATGGCAAGGCGGCCATCACCTCGGTGCCGCTCTCGTCGGTAATCAGCGGATTCACGCTGCGCGACACCGTCGATTCCCTGCGCACCGCCGCCGACAACGGTCTGCCCGACGGCCTGCAGGCCCACGTCACCGGCGGCCCGGCCTTCGCCGCCGACATCGCGAACTCGTTCTCCGGCGCGAACGTCACGCTCCTGGCGGTCACCGCCTTGGTCGTCGCCCTGCTGCTCATCGCCACCTACCGGTCGCCGGTGCTGTGGTTGGTCCCGCTCATCGTCATCGGTGTCGCCGATCGACTCGCCGCAGTGGCCGGTGGAGCACTGTCGGAGGCAACAGGTCTCGCCTTCGACGGCTCTACCTCGGGCATCACGAGCGTCCTCGTGTTCGGCGCGGGCACCAACTACGCGCTGCTGATCATCTCGCGCTATCGGGAGGAGCTGCGCCGCCACCGCGACCACCGCGACGCCCTGCGCGCCGCGGTCCGCCGCGCCGGCCCGGCCGTGCTGGCCAGCAACGTCACCGTCGTCCTCGCGCTGCTGACCCTGCTGTTCGCAGCACTGCCCAGCACCCGCAGCCTCGGCGCGAGCGCCGCCGCCGGACTGCTGCTCGCCATGGCGTTCGCCCTGCTCGTACTGCCGCCGGCCTTGAGCCTGTTCGGACGAAAGCTGTTCTGGCCGTTCATTCCCCGTGTCGAGGACGACCTCGTCGAGGACGGGACCGCCGACCTGCACGCGACCGGCGCATGGCATCGGATCGCGTCGACCGTGGTCGCCCACCCGACGCGCTCGCTCGTCACCGCCGTCGTGGTCCTCGCGGTTTGCGCGCTCGGTTTCCTCGGTACCTCGATCGGCCTGAGCCAGACCGAGCAGTTCCGGGTCACGGCCGACTCGGTGACCGGCTTCGACGTCCTCGACGAGCACTTCCCGGCCGGCCAGTCCGACCCGACCACCGTGGTCGCCCGCACCTCCGCCGCGCAGGCGGTCGAGCAGGCATTGCGCGCCGCCGCGGGCGTCGACACGGTGACCCCCACCGGAACCTCACCGGGCGACAGCCCTTCGGGGGGCTACAGCCGGTGGAGCGTGGTGCTCACCTCACCTCCCGCGTCCGACGGCGCGTTCGACACCATCGCGGCGCTCCGCTCGTCGACCGCGCGTATCGACGGGGCCGACGCACTCGTCGGCGGCAGCGACGCCCGCGCGTACGACACCCGCAACGCCGCGGCCGACGACCGACTGCTCGTCATCCCCTTGATCCTGGCGGTGGTGCTGCTCGTGCTGTTCGCACTGCTGCGCGCGGCCATCGCACCGATCCTGTTGGTGCTCGCCACCGTCCTGTCGACGGTCGCCGCGATCGGGCTCGGCACGTTCGTCGGCATCCACCTGTTCGGCTTCCCCGCGCTCGACAACAACACGGTGCTGTTCGCGTTCCTGTTCCTCGTCGCCCTCGGTGTCGACTACACGATCTTCCTGGTCACCCGGGCCCGCGAGGAGAGTGCACGACACCGGGTCCCCACCGCGATGATCCGCGCCGTGTCGGCCACGGGCGGCGTCATCACCAGCGCGGGCATCGTGCTCGCCGCGGTGTTCGCGGTCCTCGGCGTGCTGCCGTTGATCACGCTCACCCAGCTGGGCATCATCGTGGGCCTGGGCATCCTGCTCGACACGTTCGTCGTGCGCACCGTGGTGGTTCCCGCACTGTTCACCCTGGTGGGCGAACGCATCTGGTGGCCGACCCACCCCGGCCACCGATAGCATCCCCGGGGTGGCGCCCCTGACGGTGATGATGCCGGCACGCAATGCCGAGTCCACCGTCGCGACCGCGATCCGATCGATCACCCGGGCACTGCCTCGCGACGGCCGCGTCCTCGTCCTCGACGACGCCAGCGAGGACTCCACCGCCGCCGTGGTCCGCGATCTCGCCCGTCGCGACCGACGCGTCGGACTACTCGAGTCCCTCTCCACCCGAGTGGGGGTCGTGGCCGCCGCCACCGCACTACTCGACGCGGCCGACACGCCCCTCGTGGCACGCATGGACGCCGATGACATCAGTCTGCCGTGGCGTTTTCGTACCCAGCTCGCACTGCTGCGACGCCACGATCTGGACCTCGCCTTCTCTCCGCTGGTGTTCATGGGCCCCGGACGGTTCGCCGTCGAGCCCCAGCCGTTGCTGTCGGCGGGCCCCGAGTCGGTGGGTCTGGAGCTGGTGCTCAACTGCGCGGTCGCGCACCCCACGATGACCGGCCGCCGAGCCGCGATCCTCGACGCCGGCGGCTACCGATCGGCGCCGTCGGAGGACTGGGACCTGTGGATGCGGCTGTCCCTCAACGGCGCTCGGCTCGGACGGACATCGTGCCCCGGACTCGCCTACCGGCGCCACAGCGGGCAGACGTCGGCGCAGCCGGCCTGGAAGGCCGCCCTGGCGTCGGACACCACCAGCGCCGGGGTCCATCGCGATCTGTGTCGCGCCGTCCTCGGCCGCGGGTACGACCCGGGCCCCAGCGCCTACGCCGCCCTCGCCGGACCCGGCGCGCGACCGGAGCAGGTCGCCGCCGCCGAACGTCTCATCGACGACGTCGCCGCGCAGGCATCACGTTTCCCCCTCGCGCAGCGGTTGTCGCTCGCCGTCACCGCGCACGGGGTGCGCCTGCTGCTGCGCAAGAACTACCCGTACGCGGCGTCGGGCGCGCACGAGCCCGGGTGATCCGACCCCGGATCGGGCCCCGGGGCGGCGCGCGGTGTCTAGTCTGACCCCATGGCCGAAACTGACACACGTTCTACTTTCACCGACCGCTTCCGCCTCGACGGGCGGGTCGCGATCGTCACCGGCGCCGGGCGCGGCCTGGGGGCGGCGATCGCCGTGGCCTTCGCCGAGTGCGGCGCCGACGTGGTGATCGCGTCGCGGACCCGCGAGCAGCTCGACGAGGTCGCCGAGACGATCCGCGGACTCGGCCGGCGCGCCGTGGTGGTGGCCGCCGACCTCAGCGATCCGGAGGTCACCGCCGACCTCGCGCGCACCGCGAAGGAGGAGTTGGGGCGCCTCGACATCGTGGTCAACAACGTGGGCGGCACCATGCCCGCGGGCCTGCTCGACACCTCCGTGGCCGCCCTCGAGGGCGCGTTCCGGTTCAACGTCTCGACCGCCCACGCACTCACCTGCGCCGCGGTGCCGCTGATGCTCGAGAACGACACCACCGAGCACAACAGCCACGGCTCGATCATCAACATCACCTCCGCGATGGGACGCCTCCCGGGCCGTGCGTTCGCGGCGTACGGCACCGCGAAAGCCGCACTCGCGCACTACACCCGACTCGCCGCCGAAGACCTCTCGCCGCGCATCCGGGTCAACGCGATCGCCCCCGGCGCGATCGCCACCTCGGCGCTGGAGATCGTCACCGGCGACGAGGGGATGCGCACCGGACTCGAGAAGGCGACACCGCTGCGACGGATCGGTGATCCGGCCGAGATCGCCGCGGCCGCGGTCTATCTGGCGTCGTCGGCGGGGGCGTACACCACGGGCAAGATCCTCGAGGTGGACGGCGGCATCATCAAGCCGAACATGGAACTGCCGCTCCCCGACCTCTGAGGCCGGTTCAGCTCTTCGCAACGCCGGAGGCGTGATCGCTCATCATCCGCGCGCCGCCGGCGAGGCCGCGCCAGCCCATGCTGACCATGAGGTCGGCGGCGGTGTCGAGGTCGATGTCGCCCTCGGAGATCCGGTCGGCGACGGCCTCGCCCGCGCCGACGAGCGCGACGGCCATGAGTTCGAAGTCGATGTCGGTGGCGCCGTCGACCGTGGTGCCGCGACGCAGGAGGTCGGCGATCATCTCGATCAGGCGTGAACGACTCGCGTCGACCAATGCGATGAACGCGGCCTGACCGGTCGCGACACGGTAGAGCACGCGCCACGACGCACGATTGGCGTCGACGAAACGCAGGAACTCGTAGATGACCGTGCGGGCCTGGTCGCGCTGACGGAGTCGTGGGTCGAACCCGGTGGTCATCGCCTCGATGAACCGGCCGCCCTCACGGCTCAGGCACGCGGCGAACAGCTCGTCCTTCGACCCGTAGTACAGGTAGAGCATGGGCTTGCTGATGTCGGCGGCCGCGGCGATGGCGTCCATCGAGGTCTCGCGGAAGCCCTTCTCGGCGAACACGGTGACCGCAGCGTCGAGCATCTGCTGCTCGCGCACGGCGCGCGGGAGTCGCTTGGTTCCACCCGCCATCGCTCACCGCCTCTCGCTGATCCCTCAGCTTAACTTACCAGGCAGTAAGTTAGGGGTTCTCCAGACGAGTGGCCCCGGCGGCGCGGAAACGGACGGCGTCGAGCGCCGAGGCGACGGTGACCGCGACCATGGCGTCGTCGACCGGGCCCAGCGACGGCATCAGCGTGCGCAGCAGGAGTGGCCCGGTGAGCAGGTCGCAGACGAGATCGGCGTCGGTGTCGCCGGTGATGTCACCGCGTGCGGTGGCCTGCTCGAGCGCTCGGCGCACGGCCGAGCGGCGCGGACCCATGAAGTCGTCGAGCAGCCGGATGCGCAGGGTCTCGTTCCGGGAACTCTCTTCGATCAGTCCCGGCATCGCCTTGACCACCAGCGGATCGGTGAAGAACGCGACCTGCTGCGTCTGCAGGACCTGCAGGTCGGTGGGGAGATCGCCGGAGTCCATCGTGGGATCGAAGACGATCCTCGAACTCATCGCCGCGGAGACGACCTGCGCGAGCGAGGCGTACCGGCGGTAGACCGCCGGCCTGGTGGTCCCGGCGGCGCGGGCGACCGCGTCGATGGTCGTCGCGCCATAGCCGTTCTCGACGACCATCTTCGCTGCCTCGTCGAGGATTGCATCGTCGATCGTCGAATCTCTTGGTCGTCCGGTGTTGACCATCATTCATTACAGACTGTAACGTAACGATGCATGAGGGCGAGAGTAGCAGCGCGAGGGGACGTTCGTCCCGGGGGGAGCTGCTGTCTCGATCGGATCGGGGGGTCCGATGGGTGACGCCTGGGTATGGCTGATGAGCGCCGTGATCATCACGGTCTCGCTGGTCATCTCGACTGTCACCCTCCTCGTCATTGCGCGGCTTCGGGATCTGGGGGGAGATCCCGGAGCCGCCGATGGTCGGGAGCTCTGGCCTGTGCCAGATCTCCCCGTGACCGCCGAGCTGCGGGCACTACGCGAATGACGAACGAATTCTACGTGGGGTACTTCGTTCGTTGATCGCGTAGTGCCCGCCGACGGTCAGCAGTATGCCGTCGAGTGGAGCACTCGAGCCGCGGATCTGTCGATTCGATCCTCGGCGAGTCGCCCCGATCGCACGGCGGTTGTGAGCGCGGCCAGCACCTCGGGCACGTCATCGGTGCTCAGCCACAACGCCATGTCGGCACCGGCGCTCACCGCCCGCACCACCGCCTCGGTGATCGGGTACTTCGCGCTGATCGCGGCCATCCCGCTCAGGTCGTCGGTGAAGATCGGTCCGTCGAACGGCCGACCGCCGTAGCCCGCACCCGAACGCAGCAGCCGCATCGCGGCGGGCGAGATGCTCGCCGGCAGTTCGTCACCGGTCAGACCGGGCACGATGAGGTGGCCCACCATCACTCCCGTCGACGGCACCTGCGGCGTCGACCGGCCCGGCAGCAGCGTGCGATACGGCACCAGATCGTCGGTGCGCAGCTGCGACAGCGACGGCGTCCGCACCGTCCCGGTGTGCGAGTCACCCGAACCGTGGCCGTGGCCCGGGAAGTGTTTGAACACCGGCATGATCCCGGCGTCGCGCAGACCGTCGGCGAACGCCCCGGCGTACCGCGCCACGATCGCGGGATCGTCGGAGAACGAGCGATCGCCGATCACCTCGTCGTCGGACTCGTCGCTCACGTCGGCGTCGGGCGCGAAATCGACCGTGATGCCCAGGTTCCGCAGTCCCTGACCGGTCGTCCTCGCGATGGCCCGGACCTGCGCGGGGGTCTTCGTGCGCGCCAGCTCGCGCGCGGAGGAGCTGTCGATGCCGAGGCTCGTCAGTCGCGAGACGCGACCGCCCTCCTGGTCGACGGTCACCATCAACGGACGCGGCGAGGCCTTCTTCACCGCCGCGAGACCACCGTCGGCGAGGATCGACTTGTCGGTGAAGCTGCCGATGAAGATGCCGCCCACGTGGAACCGCGACACCACGTCGCGCGCGTCGGCCTGGCCACTGACGCCGACCACCAGCAACGTCGCGAGCTTGTCGCGCAACGACATCGACGACACCGCCGAGGTGCATGCCGCCGACATCGACGACGCCGTCGCCGACGGGGATGCCGCTGCCGCGGAAGCCGATGACGAGGTCACCGGGCTGCTCGCCGTCGCCGCGGTCGAGGTGCCGGGAGCGGCTGCGGGTGGGCCGTCGGTGGCGCAGGCGGCCAGTGTGGCGACCAGCAGACAGGTGCCGACGACCCGTGGTGTCGTCCTGGCGCGGGAGACCGCTCGGGTACGCATCCGACGAGTCTGACATGCGCCGATCTGCGGACCGACACGGGCGAAGAGGACTAAAATCGGACGTCAGCGGGGTCAGACGAAGGGACATCCGATGACCGCAACCGACGACCTGATCATGATCGCCTACGACGGCAGCGACAACGCCGATCGCGCGATCGACTGGGCGGGGCGGATCTGGGCGGGCCGCGGCGCGGTCGTCGTCACCGCCTGGGAGACCGCGCTGCACCAGACCGCGCGGATGTCGAGCATGTCGGGGATGCAGCCAGTGTTCGGCACCGCGCTCGACAGCGAGACCGACCAACTCCTCCGGATCGAGGCAGGCACCCTCAACGATCGCGGCGTCGAGCGCGCGGCCTCGTGCGGGCTGCGATCCCGCGGGCACCTCGTGGAGGTGACCGGGACGGTGTGGGGCGCGCTGATCGACGTCGCCGACGAGATCGACGCCGACGTCCTGGTGACCGGCACCCGCGGCGCGACCGGCCTGCGCGCCCTCATGCGCAGCAGCGTGGCCGAACAGGTGCTCAAACACTGCAGCCGGCCCGTCCTCGTGGTGCCGGCCCGGTGCACCGGGCCGGGCACACCGGTGACATGAGCCACGAATGGTAGCTTGACCGGCATGACCGACAACCGTCTCATCGCCGGAGCCGTGGCCGGGATCATGGGCGTGATCGTCGCCATCGCGGTGGTCTTCCTCGGGGGGTACCTCGCCTCCGACGACACCCCGTCGACGTCGGTGAACAGCTTCAACGCCGACAACGGTTTCGTGAAGGGCTCGGTCGACTACGGAACGCGCGACAACGCCGGCGTCTCCAACTGACCTGAGGCCACTCATGGTGGCCGATCGGCTCTCACGCCGAGGGGTCGCGGTCGTCGCGCTGGTGGCGCTGATCGCCTCGTTCGTCCAGTCGCCCGGCGCGGTGTCGGCCGACACCAAACTCGACCTCACCGCCGATCCGCTCGGCTTCCTCTCCCGCGCCACCCACCTGTGGTCGTCGGTGGCGCCGATGGGCCAGGTGCAGAACCAGGCCTACGGTTACTTCTTCCCGCACGGCGCGTTCTTCGTCCTCGGTGATGTCATCGGCCTGCCCGGCTGGGTCACGCAGCGACTGTGGTGGGCGCTGCTGCTGACGGTGGGCTTCATCGGCATCGTCCGGCTCGCCGAGGCGCTCGGCGTCGGCAGCCGCGGCTCGCGCCTGTTCGCCGCGACCGCGTTCGTCGTGAGCCCACGCGTGCTCACCACCATCGGGTCGATCTCGTCGGAGACGCTGCCGATGATGCTCGCGCCGTGGGTGCTGATCCCGGTCGTGATCGCCCTCGACCGCTCCGATCACCGCTCGTCGGTGCGGCAGCTCGCGTTCCGCTCGGCCTGCGCGGTCGCGCTGATGGGCGCGGTGAACGCCGTGGCCACCGCCGCCGCCTGTGCCGCAGCGGTGCTGTGGTGGGCGCTGCACGTCCCCACCGGACGCGAGGGCGCCGCCCGGTGGACCCTGTTCACTGGGTGGTGGGCACTCGGTGTCGCGCTGGCGTGCGCGTGGTGGGTGGTGCCGCTGCTCATCCTGTCGCGGGTCAGCCCCCCGTTCCTGGACTTCATCGAGTCGTCGCGGGTGACCACACGATGGACGTCGCTGACCGAGGTGCTGCGCGGCACCAGTTCGTGGACACCGTTCGTCTCGCCCGACAGGGTGGCCGGGTCGCTGCTGGTGTCGTCGCCGGTTGCCGTGCTCGCCACCGGATCGGTCGCGGCCGCCGGGCTGGCCGGGTTGGCGATGCGGTCGATGCCCGCCCGCGGACGACTCGTCACCCTCGCGGTCGTGGGTCTGGTCATCATGGGCTGCGGCTGGTCGGCCGGCACGAGCGGTTGGGGCCTGGGTTCGCCTGTCGCCGACCAGGTCCGCGCGTTCCTCGACGGCGCCGGTGCGCCACTGCGCAACATCCACAAGTTCGACCCGCTGATCCGCATCCCGATCGTGCTGGGCATCGCCCACCTGCTGGCACGGGTGCCGCTGCCCGGCGCGGTGCGATGGCGCACGGCTGCGACGGCGTTCGCCCACCCCGAACGATCGCGACCTGTCGCGGCGACGATGGTGCTGACGGTCGTGCTGTTCGGCGCCGGGTCGTTGGTGGTCACCGGGCAGTTGGCGCCCTCGGGCACGGTGCGGTCGACGCCGGACTACTGGCCGCAGACCGCGGCGTGGCTGCGGGAGCACTCCGGCGACGCCGCCCATCCCGCGGACTCCGCCCACCCCACCCGGGCACTGGTGGTGCCCGGGGCACCGTTCGCCGTGCAGACGTGGGGTCTCACGCGCGACGAACCGCTGCAGCCGCTCGCGACCACACCATGGGCGGTGCGGGACGCCATCCCGCTGGTGCCACCCGGTGCGATCCGCGCGATGGACTCCGTGCAACGACAGATCGCCTCGGGCCGTGGGTCGCCGGGGCTCGCGGCGACGTTGGCGCAGCAGGGAATCGGATACATGGTGTTGCGCGCGGACCTCGCCCCCATCCGGTCGCGGTCGGCCCGACCGATCGTGGCGCGTGCGGCGCTCACCGCCTCCCCCGGGTTGTCGAAGGTCGCCGAATTCGGGCCGCTCATCGGGCCCGGCCGGGTGAAGGGCGTCGTCGGCGACGACGGGCTGATCCCCCCGATGCGGGCCATCGAGATCTACCGGGTCTCCTCGACCGTCGGATTCGACGGCACCGCACCGGGACTGGTCGACCTGGCCGCGATGCCGCGGGTGGTCGGTGGCCCGGAATCACTCGCTCGCCTACAGGAACACGCCGCACGCACCGGCGGCCCCGCCCTGGGTCCCACGCTCCTCGACGCCGACGCGCGCCGCGCGGGGGTGGACGACACCGGCACTTCGGGTGCGGTCGTCACCGACACCCCCGCCGACCGCGAGGTCGACTTCGGTCGGGTCGACGACCACAGCTCGGCCATCCGCGCGCCCGGCGATCCCCGACGTACGCAGAACGCCGCACCCGACTACCCCGTCGACGGGGCGGGCCTCGTCCGCGGACAGTGGCTGCTCGACGGCCGGCCGAACGCGGTGTCGGTGACGGCGTCGGGATCTGCCTCCGACGCAACGCAACTCGGACAGACCTCGCCGGCGAACTCACCCGCCGCCGCCTTCGACACCGACGCCAACACCTCATGGGTGAGTCGCGGTCTCGACAGCGCCGTCGGACAGTGGTTGCAGGTCGACTTCACCGCGCCGCGCTCGAACCTGTCGGTGACGGTCACCCCCGGTCAGGCGCTCGGTCCGGCCGTGACCGGTCTCCTGATCACCACCGACAGCGGCACCTCGGTGGCCCAGGGCATCTCCCCCGGGCAGCCGGTGACCGTCGTGGCCCCGAGCGGCCCCACACGGTCGTTGCAGGTCCGCGCCATCAGCACCGAGAACGGCACCGCGGGAAGCCAGTTCGCCATCGCCGAACTGGCGCTCACCGACACCCGGACCGGCGCGCCGCTGACCATCACCCACCGCACCGTGCTCCCCGTGCAACCCGCGGGGCGCTCCGTCGCGCAGTGGGACCTGGGCCAGGACCTGCCCGGGCGCACCGCCTGCGCACCCGGCCCCGACATCACCCGCTGCTCGTCGGCGCTCGCGCTCTCCCCCGAGGAACCGGGACTGTTCTCGCGGGTGTTGTCGGTGCCGGCCGACACCCGCGTCACACCGCGGATCTGGGTGCGCGGCCGGCCCGGGACGCCGTTGAACACCTTCCTCGCGCCGACCGACGCGGCGACCGCGACGGGCACGTCGTCGGTGCCCGATCAACGCGCCTCGGCCGCGGCCGTGATCGACGGGGACCCCGGGACCACCTGGATCGCGCCCGATGCCTCCACCCGCCCCGGTGCACCCCCGGCGTCGGTGCGGATCACGCTGCCCGCACCGCGACTGGTCGACTCGGTGACCATCACCCGCCCCCGCGGCCTCTACCCCGCGGCGCCACGCCGCGTCGCGATCGACCTCGGCACCGGCCGGCAGGTGCGGACGGTGCCCGCCGACGGGCGGATCCGCCTGTCGGCTGCGCGCACCTCGACGATCACCGTGACCGTGCTCGAGGCCACCGACCTCGTCGACGTCAACAGCCTGGGCTTCGCCGCGACCGCGCCGGTCGGCATCGCCGAGATCGGTCTCGGTCCCGACAGCGGGCCGATGCCGGTCGCGTCACCGGACCGATTGGTGCGCATCGGGTGCGACGCCGGCCTGACGATGTCGCTGGGGGCGACGACCGTGCCGCTGTCGGTGACGACCACGGCGCGCCAGCTGGTCGCGGGCTCACCCGTCGCGGCGACGGTGTGCGGATCCGACGCACCGTTGTCGCTGCGCGCCGGCGCACAACCGCTGTCGGTGAATCCGTCGGGCGCGTTCACCGTCGACTCGGTGACCCTCACCGCCACCACCACGGCAACACAGGCGGGCACCGCCGCCGCCCCGGCGTCCGACCGCCTCGAGCCGGTGGCGACCGGGACGTGGTCGGCCGATCACCGGACCGCGACGGTGGGTGCCTCGGACCGGGACCGGGTGCTGGTGGTCCCCGAGTCGGAGAACTCCGGGTGGCACGCGAGCCTCGCCGGACGCAGGCTCACCCCGATCGTCGTGAACGGCTGGCAGCAGGGCTGGATCGTGCCCGCGGGACTCGCCGGCACCGTCACCCTCGACTACCCGCTCGACGCGCCCTACCGACTCGCGTTGCTGCTCGGGCTCCTCGCGGTCGCGCTGCTGTTCGTGCTGACCGCGATCGGCGCACGACGTCCCGGCGCCCGACACGATCCGCTGTCGGTCGGCCCGCCGCCGCGCGCGCCGGGTGTCGCCTGCGTGGCCGCGGTGGCGGCGGTCGGGGTGCTCTCGGGCTGGGGCGGGCTGCTCATCGGTGCGGCGGTCGCCTCCGGCGTCCTCGCCCTGCGCCGGAGACGACCGCGTGCGGTCCCGGTCGCCGTCGCCTCGGCCTTCGCCCTCGCGTGCGCCGGTCTGTCACTCGGTCCGTGGGGTTCGGGTGGTCCCTACACGGGATTCGACTGGTGGGTGACCGCTCCCGCGCTCGCCGCGGTGGTGGCACTCGTGACCGTCGTCGCGGTGCCGGAGTCGGCATCGGTGCGTGTGCGCGCCTTCTCCCAGGCACGCAGGCGACGCCGCGCGGGCTCCTCCACGAGCCCGTAGCTCGCCGCGGCCACCCCGATCGAGACGATCACCGTCAGCGACCACACCCACCACGGCGAGCTGCCGTACGCCGCGAAGCCGAAGAGTCCCAACACCGCGGCCAGCACCGCGAGATGCCAGATGAAGATGCCGTACGACCAGCGCCCGAGCGTCTGCATCACCGTCGAGGTGAGCACGCGGTGGCGGTGGTCGCCCAGGACGATCGGTGCCAGCAGACCGAACGCGACCGCGGCGCCGAGCACCGTCTTGGTCGCGAACTCGGCGCTCGACACCGCTGCGAGGCCGATCGGGCCGGCGATCGGGGTGCACGCCAGCGCGTACGCCACCACGGCGAGGACGGCCATGATGCGGCGGTCGGCCGCGATGCGACGCGGCCATGACCCCGTCTCGTGCACGTCGCTCACGCTCTCGGCGAGGACCATGCCCGCGACGAACCAGGCCAGGTGGCCGGGTAGCCAGTTGTCGACCGCGACGCCCGGGGCGAGCGGCAGAGTCGACGCGACCCACGGCCACGCCAGGCACACCACGGCCGCCGCGACGAGCACCGGCGACCGCCATCGCGCACGATCACCGCGCAGCCGCGCGACGGACACGGCGATCACCGGGAGCAGGAGGTAGAAACTGACCTCCACCGCGAGCGTCCACATCTGGGTGAGCCCCGAGGTGAGTGAGTAGGGGACGTAGATCTGGGCGACGAACAGGTTGGCCAGCCACGTGGTGACACCGGCACCCCGGGCCGCCGGGAGCAGCGACAGCACCACCACGACGACCACGAGATACGCCGGCCAGATCCGCACCACCCGGTGCCGGAGATAGCGGATCGCCGAGGGCGCCTCCCGCAGACCCCGGGCCGCGGCGGCATGCGGGCGCCACAGCAGGAAACCCGAGAGCGCGAAGAACACCGCCACGGCCAGGTCGAGACGGCCGAGCACCGATCCGACGACCGAGGAGTCGAACCAGCGGGTCTGGAACGCCACGTGCGTGGTGAGGACACCGAGCGCCGCCAGCGCACGCATCCCGTCGAGCGCGGGGACGTGTCCGGACGTGGCGCGCATGGATCCGAAAGTACCGCGCTGTCCGCGCCCGGCCTTCGATCCCGTGAGGCTGCGGGGCCGACTGTTAGTCTCGCTCGCAGGGTGGGACCGCTCACGTCGGCTCTGCGGGACGACGTGGCGACCACCGGCCGGACACATCGTTCTCCGAAGGAGTCTTCGCCATGGCGTCAAGCCGTATGTCGGTCCGAGAGCTGGTGGGGCCCGTCCTCATCTTCATCGGGGCGCTGTTCGTGGTCGCCGCCATCGCGATGCCGCTGTACCTGGTGGGTCAGTTCCAGAAGACCCCGATGGACACCGATTACACGACCGTGTCGACCTCGCAGCGCACGGACGGCTCCTCGGGGAGCCAGGCGTTGCCCGCGCAGATCCTCAACCGGTGCTCGCTCACGTCGTCGAAGCCGGAGGTGTCGCCGGCGAACCTGACCCGCCAGCAGCGCGTGGTGGTCGTCAAGCCGGCGAACAGTGACCGCGTCACCTTCCAGGCCGGCACCTCGGTGCGCATCAACCAGGTGCAGATCTCGGGTGAGACCGTGACGCCCAGTTCGGATTCGACGAGCGGCGGCGGCTGCCTCGGTGCGCTGCTGAGCGCGACCAAGGACCGTGTGACCACCAACCGCACCACCGGCGCACCGGCCCTGAGCGGGGGCGGCAGCTCCGAGGTGCAGCTCGACTCGTCGGACAAGACGGTCACCATCCCCGATCGCCGCGGACTGCAGTACCGCTTCCCCTTCGACACCGACAAGGGCAAGAACTACATCTACTTCGATCTCGCGAGCCGCACCACCAGCCCGCTGAAGTACGTCGACTCGACCGAGATCAACGGCGTGTCGGTCGACCATTTCTCGCAGGAGGTGCCGGAGGCGAACCTCGCGTCCCTGAAGGACGCCAACGGCGGCGTCCCGCAGGGCACGCAGCTCACCCAGACCGCGTCCTGGTACGGCGGTTTCCCCGGCATCGACGGCAAGCAGGTGCTGCCCGCCGACCTCTACCGCAAGACCACCCGCGACCTCTACGTGGACCCCACGACCGGGACCATCGTGAACGATCGTGAGCGAGTGCAGGAGTACTTCAAGATCTCGGGCATCAGCGACGACGCACCCGATGCGCTGAAGAACTTCTCGCTGACCAACCTCGACGCCACCTTCGCCTACGACCAGAAGACCCAGGAGCAGCGCGCGGCCGACGCGAAGGACCTCGCGTCACCGATCAAGCTGTGGGGACGGTGGATGCCCATCGTGTTCGGCATCCTCGGTGTGCTGGCGCTCGCCGCGGGCATCGTGCTGTTGCTGCGCGGACCGCGTCGCACCCCCGCCACCGCCGGCGGCGAGGACCCGTACTACCCGGTGGCCACCCAGGACACCGACTCCGCCGCCACACGCGACGACTCCGGCGCCTTCGGCGGCTCGGATGACGCCACCTCGACGTTCCCCGACCTGAGTAAGCGCGGCGGTGGGGCATCCGGCGCCGGTCCGACCGACGACGATGCGACACAGAACATCCCGCGCGTCACCGGCGACGAGCCGCACGGATGGTCCGAGCCCGACGAGAACGGCCCCGGATCGGCGGAGACCCGTCGCGACGACGACCCCTGGAAGCGGACCTGACCTGACGACCGATCAGGTCGGGCGACCGGTCAGTTCGGTCGTCGGCCGGGGCCCGTCGGGGTCGGCAGGCAGGTGATGGCGAAACATCCCGGGTTGCCCTGCAGGGGTGCGCGCAGCGGGGTGTCGCCGCACCGCACCAGGGTGCACCCCTTCGGCGCGTAGGGCCCGAGCCCGAACGCGCCCACCGCGATCGAGGGATCGGCGAACTGATCCGGATCGACCGTGAGGTTGAACGTCGGGCGGTAGGGCCCGGGGTCGGGCAGTCGCGGCCGGACGATCGCCGCGGCCAGCAATCGCAGGAAGTCGTGGTAGAGCTCGCTGTTGAGGCTCCCGCTGAGCAGCGTGATCGGATCCCGTGACACGTCCCCGAACGCGCCGGTCCAGCTGACCAGCAGGTCGAGGCTGGGGATGATGAAGTTGTTCTGCTGCATCAACCCGACCATCGCGTAGGCATCGGCGGGCATGCCGGCCAGCGGTGCCACGTCCTGCGTCTGGCGCGAGGGGATGGACGGACCGGTGCACGGGGACCGGTTGAGCCAGACCAGGAATCCGTAGCACGGGTTCGTCGCGGTCGGTGTGCGCAGCGCCGCGACGTAGTCCGACGCGATCACGCGACGACCGTTCCACGACCCGTCGTCGAGCATGAGGAGTCCGAGGCGCGCGAAATCACTCGGCGGCATGTAGAGGAACGCGTACCCGTAGGTGTTGCCGCGTCGGTCGCGGTTCCAGAACCAGTCACCCCGGCCGATGCCCAGCGGCGCGAACAGCGTTCTCTGCGCGTAGGTCTGGAAGTCCTCCCCCACCGCCGACTGCACCACGTGGGCGAGGAGATCGGCGTTGTGTTGCCCGTATTCGAAGAAGGTGCCCGGGCGGTGCACGATCGGCAGGGCCAGCGCCTGCCCGACGATGTCGGTGTCGAGATCGAGAGCGGCCGGGATGCCCTCGCTGACGATCGACTGCTTGAGACCCGATGTCTGCGTGAGGAGATCGCGCACGGTGATCGCGCGATGGGCGGCGTCGCCCTCACCGGCCGGCAGGTACCGCCCGATCGGTGCGTCGAGCGCGAGTCGCCCCTCGCTGTGGGCGACGCCGGCCACCATCGACACGACCGACTTCGTGCCGCTCCACAGATTCCACGGGAGGTTGTCGGTCACGGCGTTGAACGGCCCGCGACCGACGAGGCAGTCGTTGCGGAAGACCGTGATGTTGGTGCGCAGCCGGGAGCTCGCGAACGCGATGGCGGCGTCGAGCCTGCCCGGATCGATGCCGACCGATGCCGGAGATGCCGTCGACGGGGCACCGGAACCGGGCAGCGCGCAGCGGCTCACCGCCGATGCCGGGGCCGCGGTCGCCGACGGCGTCGAGCCGATCGCGGGGGTCACGGCCGTCACCGTTGCGAGGGCGATCACCACGCCGACGGCGAGACGAACGTGATCCAGAACACTTGACCTCATGGTAAACAGATAGCATCTGCTGACCCGTGAGTAAAGTGATGCGGTGATCGAGCGCGATGCACGCAGGCGAAAGCCCGGGCCGGAGGCGGTGCCGTTGGACCCGTTGCTGTCCGCGGCCGCCGAGGTCTTCGCCGAGCAGGGTTTCGCCGACGCCACCGTCGCCGCCATCGCGACCCGGGGCAACACCACCAAACCGACTCTGTACAAGCACTTCTCCGACAAGGCGACGCTGTACGAACGGTGCCTCGAGCGCGAGTTCGAGCACGCTCGGCAGCATCTCTTCGCCGCCTACGGCCGTGCCGAGGACCTGACGATCGACGACGAGGTCGCCGCCGACGTCGCGGCGTTCTTCGACTACGCCGCCGCCCGGCCGCACGGCTTCCGGCTCATCGTGGAGATGCGCGACGCCGGCCCGCCGAGCGATCTACGTGACCGCTTCAACGAGGCGATCGTGTCCCGCGTGGCCGACCGGATGGGCGCCGTCGTCGGCGTCGACCCCGAGGCGCCGGCGATCCGTCAGCTCGCGGCGATGGTCGTCGGCGCGTCGGTGTACGCCGCGCGGGAGTCCCTGCTCGTCTCCGGGGTCGACCCCGGAGAGGCGATCGCGATCGCCGCACGGTTCATCGCCGGCGGTCTCCGCGCGCTGATGGAGTCGGCGCCGAACCCGGCCGTCAGCCCGTCGGCCCCATCAGCCCCGTCCGCTCACGAGGGGCTTGAGCGCTGACGCCGCCATCTCGACGGTTCCCGGGATGTGGCCGTTGGGAACGAGATTGATGATCACGCCGTCGACACCGGGATCGAGCACGCGACGCTGGATCTGCTCGGCGACGTCGTCGGGGGTGCCGACGAACATCCGGTCGGTGGCCTGCGCCCACCCGTCGGCGTCGAGTGCGTCGACGTTCACACCGGTCTTGATCAGATAGTCCCGCTGCATCTGTCGGGCCTTGTCGCCGTCGGCGTCGACCATCACGAAGGCGAGGAAGCTCGTCTCGATGCTGCCGCGGTCGCGACCGGCCTCCTCGCACCGCGCGGCGAGGGCGTCGAGCTTGCGGGGCAGCTCGCTCGCGTTGCAGATGATGTTGAGGTGATCGGCGTACCGCGCGGCCAGACCGAACGTCTTCTTCTCGCCGCCACCACCCAGCATGATCGGCAGCGTGTCGCGCACCCGCGGCTCGTTGAGGGTCGAATGTGCCTGATACCACCTGCCGTCGAGTTCGGGATGACCGCCGCGCAACATCGGTTCGATGATCTGCAGGGCCTCGTCGAGACGCTCGAATCGGTCGGTGAAGGTGCCGAACTCGTAGCCCATCTGCTGGTGCTCGAGCTCGAACCACCCCGCGCCGATCGCCAGGACCGCGCGACCCGCACTCACCAGGTCGAGGGTGGTGACCGTCTTCGCGAGCATCGCCGGGTTGCGGTAGGTGTTGCCGGTGACCAGCGTCGACAACTGGATCGACTCGGTCGCCCCGGCGATCGCCGCGAGAAGCGTGTACGCCTCGAGCATCGGTTCCGACGGCTCACCCAGCCCGGGGAGTTGGTAGAAGTGGTCCATCACCAGTACGGCGTCGAAGCCACTGGCCTCGGCCTCGCGGGCCTGGGCGAGCACGGTCGGCACGATGTCGGCCGGCGTCCCGGGGTAGGTGAAGTTGGGGATCTGGTAACCGAGGCGGATGCTCATGCCTCCACGGTAGGCCTCACCCCATGCCCCCACCAGAGTCGTCAGCCGATGAGATGCGCCAGCTGCTCCATGAGCTCCCCGCGCGTCCCGTCGACCTCCGAGTTCCGCAGAGCGCGGGCGTTGCGGACCACGATCTCGTCGTCGTCGCCGGCGAGCAGATCCATCACCTCGGCGACGAAATCGGCGAGCGGCATCGCCCACTCGGCGTCGGCCTGCCCGTCGAAGATGTCGGTCTGGACCGCCGGCGGGACGAGCTCGCGTACCCGGACACCGCTGTCGCGCAGCTGGATCCGGAGCGAATCGGTGAAGGCGTGGACGAACGACTTCGTGGCCGAGTAGGTGGGCGTCACCGGCATCGGCGTGAACGCCAGACCGGACGAGACGGTCACCACGGTCGCATCGGGCACCGTCGCGAGGTGTTCGGTGAACGCGCCGACGAGACGGATCGTCCCGAGGACGTTGGTGGTGACGATGCGTTCGGCGGTGTCGACGAAGTCGGCCGAGGTGAGGTCCTCGGAGCCGGCGACACCGGCCATCGTGATGAGGACGTTGAGCGCCGGGAAGCGGGCGAGCACGGCGGCGGCGACGGCGTCGATCGACGCCGGGTCGGCGACGTCGAGGCGCGCGGTCTCGATGCCCGGGTGGCGGGCGGCGATGTCGTCGAGGCGTTCCTGGCGGCGCCCGGCGATCACCACGGTGTTGCCGGCGTCGTGCAGGGCGACCGCGAGGGCCTCGCCGATTCCCGAGGTGGCGCCGGGAAGGAAGATGGTGTTGCCGCTGATCTGCATGAGGATCTCGTTTCTCGTGTGCGGTGGCCGTGTGGCCCGGTGACACCAGTCGACACCGGACCGACACGGGCAGGAAGGCACCGTTCATCGGGGGATCGGCGCTCCCTGGATGCGGCGCGCGGCGTCGCCCATGATGGTCGGGTGGACACCGATCGCGCCGGGCTCGCCGAATTCCTCACGCGTCGCCGGGAGGCGTTGGCGCCCGAGGACGTGGGGTTGCCGCGCGGGCAACGACGCCGCACCCCGGGCCTGCGGCGCGAGGAGGTCGCGATGCTCGCCGGCATGTCGACCGACTACCTGTCGCGACTGGAACAGAAGCGCGGCCCGCAGCCGTCGGACCAGATGCTCTCCGCGCTCGCCCGGGCGCTGCACCTGTCGCTGGCCGAACGCGACCACCTCTTCGTTCTCGCGGGCCACCATGCGCCGCAGCGGATCACACGGAGCGACCACGTGCCGCCGGGACTGTTGCGCATCGTCGATCGACTCGGCGACACCCCCGCGATGGTCGTCAACGGCGCCGGCGAGACCCTCATCCAGACCCGTCCGGCCATCGCCCTCCTCGGCGACGAGACCGAGTACACCGGGGTGCACCGCAGCGTCGTGTACCGCTGGTTCACCGACCCCCGCCAGCGGGCACGCGTCCCCGAGGCCGATCACGACCACCACGCGCGGGCGCACACCGCGCGTCTGCGACGTGCGGTCACCGTCGAGGGGCCGACATCCCGCGCCGCAGAGGTGAGTCGGACACTCGCCGAGGTGTCACCGGAGTTCGTCGCACTGTGGTCGCAGCACGATGTCGATGTGGCGCTCGACGTGTCGACGAAGCGGATCCTGCACCCGGAGCTGGGGACGATCGAGGTGAACTGCCAGACGCTCACCGAGCCCGACCAGGGACTGCTGCTGCTGGTCTACACCGCCACGCCCGGCAGCGAGAGCCACCAGAAGCTGTCGATGCTCGCCGCGGTCACGGCCTGACCGCGTCGACGAGTCCCGTCGTCACGTCGTAGACCATCCCGGAAACCCGCAGGCCTGCGCCGAGACGGGTCTCGCCGTCCAGGATGCCGACGTCGTGCGCGACCGCGGCCCGCGGATCGCCGACCGACTTCGACCCGACCTCGTCGGCGCGCACCCCGAGGAAGCCCGCCAGCGTCGCGTCGTCGCCCGCGAGTCGGGTGATGCCGCAATCGGTGTGCTGCAGCACGATCACCTCCCACCCTGCGCCGAGATCGCCACCCGCCGCCTGCGTCACCGACCGGAGCATCGCGAGCTCGTCGAGCACACCGGGTGTCACCCGACCACCCACGTTCCGGATCACGGCCACCTCGCCCACCTGCGCGCCGAGCAGCAACTCCGGATCGACACGGGGATCGACACAACCGATCACGATCGTCCTGAGCGCGGGCATCAACGCCCTGGCGGTCATCGGGGAACGTCCTTCGCTCCCGCTGCTGCGCGAGCTCGCCTACGGCTATCACCGGTTCTCCGAGCTCGTCGCCCTGACCGGTGCACCACGCACCCTGCTCGCCGGCCGATTACGGAAGCTCGAGGAGAGCGGCGTCGTCGTGCGGACCCGGTACTCCGATCACCCGCCACGTTTCGACTACCACCTGACCCCCGCGGGCGAGGATCTCGTGCCGGTCATGTTGATGCTCAAGGAATGGGGCGAACGGCATGTCGGCGACGACGCGCCGAAGGCCGTCTTCCGCCACAGCTGCGGTGCGGAACTGCACCCGGAGACCGTGTGCGCCGCGTGCCGCCAGACCGTGGCACCGGGCGACTTCGAGGTCGTCGGGGGGACACACCCCCCGGTCCTGCGTCCCTAGTTGTACTGACCCGACAGGTTGGTCAAACGGGTGATGGGTGGCTTGTTGCTGCAGGCGGTGTGGGGTCGGTGGTGATTGTATTCGTGGATCCATCCGCTCAGAGCGGCGCGCCGTTCGGCTTCGGAG
>NZ_JXYP01000001.1 GCF_000964005.1 Williamsia herbipolensis | reverse complement strand
GATCAGGATGGTGGGGTGGGGCGGGCCTCGGCGCGGCCGAGGGCGCGGACGACCGGTTGCAGACGGGTGTCGGCGGTGCGGCGCAGGAGGTAGGTGGTGAGCGAGTCGTCGATCGCGCTCGGGGTCAGCCCGGTGTTGGTGTGCCCCTTGCCGACGGCGACCGTGCGCTCGATGGTGTCGCCCATCGCGCACGCCCGCGCCACCGCGCCGGCCGTCCAGCTCGGGGTGATGATCTGATCGGAGTCGCCGTAGCCGACGAACAGCGGCGCCGCCGACCTGCGCTGCGGCAACGCGTCGGCGGCGAGCATCGAATGCAGTTGACGCAGAGCCGACGCCGATCGGATCGCGGCGTCACCGGGCTGGACGCCGGTCAGGGCCGAGTACTTGGAGAACGCACTGCCGGACCCGCATGACGTCAGCGCCTGCGCACCCGCGGCGAGGCCGCCTCGCATGTACTCCTCGACGGGGAGGTCGGGGTACACCGCACGCAGTCCGTCGACGATCAGCGGGATGAACGCGATCTGGATCTGGGTGAACGTCGGTGCCGCGTAGGGCTGTGCGTCGTAGCCGTCGGCGATCGGCGACACATCCGCCGCGGGTGCGAGCGCCGCGGCCCCCACGAACTGCAGTCCCGATCCGTAGTCGGTGGCGGCGGCCTCGCCCGCGGCCCAGGCCGCCTGTCCCCCTTGGGATGCGCCCATCGACGCCCACCGCGTCCCTGCCTGCGGCACGATCGTGCGCGCGGCGCGCACCATGTCGATCATGTTGCGGGCGACGGTGTCGGTGTCGAGATAGGGGTGCGGCACGCTCGTGACGCGGGCGTCGGCGGCGGTCCCCGGACCGCTGAGGCCCTGGTAGTCCGACGCCGCGACGACATAACCGCGGCTCACCAGCGAGGCGATGGTGGAGGCGCCACCGAGCAGGTCGGGGTACCCCGACGGTCCGCAGTTGGACGCGGTCCCGGTGGTGCCGTGGCCGTAGGCGACGATCGGCCATCCGCCGCGAGGCGGGGTGCCGGACGGGACGGCGACGATCCCCGACACCTCTGTGCCGAACGTGCCGTCGGGATCACCCGGCGCGTAGCCGGCGCTGGATCGGTAGACCACGCGGGTCACCGCGACGTCGGCCAGCGGTCCGCTCGGGTCGACCGCCATCGCCGAGCGCGCCACGATCGCGCCGCGCTCGGCGGCGGACGGGGCGGTCGGTAGGTCGGTGGACGGCGTCGCCGGACCGGCCGGCGATGACGACGGACTTGCGTCCGGGGTCTGCTCGGCGCTGCACCCGGCCGCGGTCAGCACCACCGCGAGGACCGTACAGACGACGACGGGCAGCCGACGAGTGATCGTCGACTGCCCGCGTCGCTGAGTGTGGATGACCGCTACTCGGATTGATCGCCTACCGGGTTGATCGCCTACTTGGGCTGGTCGCCGAGCTTCTTCGCGGCGTCCTTGGCGGCGTCACGTCCCTTGGCGACCTGGCTGGTGTACTTGCCCTTGGTCGCCTTGTCGATCGCGTCGGCACCCTTGTCGATGTACTGGGAGTTCTTGCTCACCAGGGTCTTGGCCTTGTTCGTCAGCTGCTTGAAGTCCATGCGTGCGTCCTCTCGTCGGTGCGCCGCGTCTGCCGTGCGGCGCTCATGCCGACCCAACGATCGACGGTCATGTCCGGTTCCCGGACCCGTCAACACAGTCGGTTCCCGGACCACCGACAGAGCCGGTTCATGAGCGGCGCAAAGCTAGTTCTGAGCGATGCCGTGCCACCAGTCGGGGTGTTCGATGCCCGCGCCGGTGCGGGTCACGACGTCGATGCGGGTTCCCGGTGCGGGCGTCGCGGTGATCGCGGATGCCTTCTCGGCGGCGGTGAGCATGCGGCGCACGGGGTCGTCCCAGGTGTGCAGGCCGAGGTTGAACGTCGCCCAGTGGATCGGCACCATCAGCGAGTCGGCGAGGGAGTCGCCGGCGAGCATCGTGTGCAGCGCGACACCCTCTTCGGGATCGACGTGGATGTCGGGCCACATGCGGTCATAGGCGCCGATGGGGACCAGTGTCAGCTCGTAGGGTCCGCCGGCGTCGCGGTAGGCCTCGGTGAAGCCGGTGTCGCCGGTGAAGAACGCCGAGTGCTGTGTTCCGCGCACACCCCAGCTGGCCCACTGGGTGAGGTTGCGGACGACACCGCGACCCGAGAAGTGCCGCGCGGGAACGCAATCGAAGGTGAGGTCGCCGTGGGTGACGCGCTGTCCCCAATCGGCCTCGGAGATGCGGTCGGAGGCGATCCCCCAGTACTCGAGGTGTGCACCGACACCGATCGGGGCCACGAAGTGCGCGCGGGGTTGCTCGCGCGCGATGGTCACCACGGTGGCCATGTCGAGGTGGTCGTAGTGGTCGTGGCTGATCAGCACCACGTCGAGGTCGGGTAGTTGCGACGCCGTGCACGGCGCGCGGTGCATGCGGGCGGGGCCGATGGACTGCGACGGGGAGCAGCGCTTGGACAGCACGGGGTCGGTGAGCACGCGGCGGCCGTCGATCTCGACGAGCGCGGTGGCGTGACCGAGCCACGTGACGGCCAGGGCGGCGGCGGTGTCGACGAATCCGGGGGCGACGAACTCGGGATCGCGGACGGGGACCGTCGATCCCGGGTCGCCGCGGCGGCGCGCGCGGATCATGTCGACGGCGCCGGTGCGGTCGACGTCGACGGCGATCGACGGTTCGCGGTTGGCGAAGAACCCGTCGTGTTGGTTCGGCGAGGCGCTGATGTGCGGTGCGATGGCCTCGGGCGATGCCCCGAACGCCCGGCCGGTCGCCGATCCGGTGGCGGCGAGACCGGTGGTGAAGGCCCCGACGGCCCCGACGCTCGCGGTGGCGGCAAGTTTGCGGATCACGCGACAACCGTACCGGCGAGCGCACCGACACACGCGCACCCTGACTTATCGGGAAGCAAGTCAGGTGGTAGACAGTTGACTAGCGATAGAGCTAGTCAGACCTCCTGGCCGGCAACACATCGAGTGGAGGAACGCATCATGGCCGCAACCGCACGCACCGACGCCGTCATCGTCGGGGCCGTTCGCACCCCGATCGGCAAGGGGAAGGCCACGGGCGCACTGCACGGCGTCCACCCGGTCGACCTCCTCGCCCACAGCCTGCGTGCACTCGTCGAACGCACCGGCATCGACCCGGCGCTGGTCGACGACGTCATCACCGGCACCGTTACCCAGGCCGACGAGCAGGGCCAGAACATCGCCCGCAACGCCGTCCTCGCGGCCGGATTCCCCGAGTCGGTCCCCGCGACCACGATCAACCGGCAGTGCGGTTCGAGCCAGCAGGCGGTGTCGTTCGCCGCGCAGGGCGTGATGTCCGGCGCCTACGACGTCGTGATCGCCGCGGGCGTCGAGTCGATGGGTCGGGTGCCGATGATGTCCGACATCCGACCCGGCGCCGACCCGTTCGGCGAGGCCTTGGCGCAGCGCTACCCCGACGGCTTCATCCCGCAGGGCTACAGCGCCGAACTCATCGCCGCGCGATGGGATCTCAGCCGGACCCAGCTCGACGAGTTCGCCCTGTCGTCGCACGAGAAGGCCGCCGCCGCGACCAAGGCCGGACGATTCGACGCCGAACTCGCGCCGATCGCGGGACTCGACCACGACGAGATGATCCGCCCCGGCGGGTCGATCGACGGTCTGGCGCAGCTGCGTCCCGCCTTCTACGACGAGGCCATGGGGCGCCGCTTCCCCGACATCGACTGGCGCATCACCGCCGCCAACTCGAGCCCGCTCTCCGACGGCAGCGCGGCGCTGCTCATCATGTCCGCCGAGAAGGCGCAGCAGCTGCACCTCACGCCGCTGGCGCGCGTCCACACGACGACGGTCGTCGGCTCGGACCCCATCCTCATGCTCACCGGCATCATCCCGGCCACACACAAGGTGCTCGAGAAGGCCGGCCTCGCCATCGGCGACATCGACCTGTTCGAGGTCAACGAGGCCTTCAGTCCGGTGGTGCTCGCCTGGGCCCACGACACCGGCGCCGAACTGGCGAAGACGAACGTCAACGGTGGCGCGATCGCGCTCGGACATCCGTTGGGCGCCAGCGGCGCCCGGCTGATGACGACGATGGTCAACGCCCTGCACCAGACCGGCGGCCGCTACGGCCTGCAGACCATGTGCGAGGCGGGCGGCCAGGCCAACGCCACGATCATCGAGAGGCTGTGACGAGCTAGGCGCCCAGCGCCTTCTCGATGGGGGTGTCGCCGCCGGTGAACTCGATCATGCGACCGACGGTCGAGGGCGTGCGCAGGACGGCGGCGATCACCTCGGCGACGTCGGCGCGGGCGACCTCGGTGCCCGACTCGGCGCCGTCCTCCTTGGTGCGGATGGTGCCGGTGGCGTCGCCGTCGGCCAGCGAGCTCGGCGCGACGATGGTCCAGTCGAGGTCGCTGGCCCGCAGGTACTGATCGGCGTCGCCCTTCGCCTCGGCGTAGGCGTAGAACGAATCGTCGGGCGAGACACCGTGATCGACCGATGCCCCGAAGTACGAGACGAGTGCGAAGCGCTTGATCGAGGTGGCCGAGGCAGCGTCGACGCAGCGGATGGCGGCGTCGCGGTCCACCGCGTAGGTGCGGTCGGGGTTGCCACCACCGGCGCCGGCGGCGAACACGATCGCGTCGTGTCCCTCGAAGGATTCGATGATCTCCTCGGTGGAGGCGTTCTCGATGTCGATGATGACCGGCGCGGCGCCGGCGCCGGTGATGTCGTCGGACTGCTCGGGCTTGCGGATGAGCGAGCTCACCTGGTGGCCGTCGTCCACGAGCAGTCGCGCCAGGATGAGTGCGATCTTGCCGTGGCCTCCGACGATGGCGATCCGTGACATGTCTGCTCCCGTTCCCGCCCTCGGGCGGTGTGTGTTCGTCTCGCGACGCGTGCTGTGGGGCGTCGCGATCCGGCGATGCTCGCCGCGCGTCGGCGCCCTCCCCCGGCGGCCTGCATCACCGGACCACCCACGCTAGCAATCGCTGGCGTCGCGCCGGACTCTGCGCTAGTTTGTTTTGTGTTGCTAAGCACATACGTGTAGACCGAAACCGGGGAGCTCACCGTGACACTGTCGCTGGACCGAAACACCGACGCCGTCGACTATCCGTTCAACCGACCCGACGATCTCGAGCTCGCACCCGAGTACGGCGAGATCCGGGCGAGCAGCGGGCTGGCGCGTGTGCGACTCCCGTTCGGTGAGATCGGCTGGCTCGCCACCCGCTACGACGATGTGCGCACCGTCCTCGCCGACCCCCGATTCAGCCGCGCCGTCGCCGCCGACCACGACGAGCCGCGCATGCGCGAGGGCCGCCAGAACTCGGGGATCCTGTCGATGGACCCGCCCGATCACACCCGCCTGCGCACCCTCGTGGCCCGCGCCTTCACCCCGCGACGCATCGAGAACCTGCGTCCGGCGGCCGCCGCCATCTGCGCCGACCTCGTCGCGGACATGCGCGCCCAGGAGGGCCCGGTCGATCTGGTCGACCGGTTCGCCCTGCCGCTGCCCGTGCGGGTGATCTGCGAACTGCTCGGCGTGCCCCAGCGCGATCAACCGCTGTTCCGCCGGTGGAGCGATGCCGCCCTGTCGACGACGTCGCTGTCTGCGGCGGAGTTCGACGCCAGCCGTGAGGAGTTCCGCGACTACATGCGCGGGCTGCTCGCGGTGAAACGCGCCGAACCCGCCGACCACCTCATCTGCGCCCTGATCGACGCGCGCGACGGTGACGCGGGCACCGGCACCGACCGGCTCAGCGAGCTCGAGCTGATCGATCTGTGCAACGGCATCCTCGTCGCCGGACACGAGACCACCGCCTCGCAGATCCCGAACTTCATCCTGTTCCTGCTCGCCCACGAGGGCCGGTGGCACGAACTCCACGACCATCCCGAGCTCGTCGCGGGTGCGGTCGAGGAGCTCATGCGCCTGGTACCGCTGGGGATCGGCGCGGGCCAGGCCCGCTACGCCCTCGACGACGTGGAGCTCTCCGGTGTGCGGATCCGCGCGGGTGAGCCGGTCCTGGTGTCCATCGCCTCGGCCAACCGCGATCCGGAGGCCTTCGACGATCCCGAGCGATACGACCCGACACGTCCCCGCGCGGGTCGCGGCAACGCCGGACACATCGGCTTCGGCCACGGGGCCCACCACTGTCTCGGCGCCGCACTGGCCCGCGTCGAACTGCAGGAGGCATTGCGCGCGCTGACCGGCGCCTTCCCCGATCTCACCGTCGAGGCCGTCGACTGGAAATCGCAGATGGTGGTGCGCGGTCCCCGCGGGTTGACCGTCTCCTTCTGACGCCCTCTCCGGCCCACACCGACGCCGTCGCTCGTCCGTGCAGATGCACCGATCGACCCCGTCGCCGACGCGCACGGCCCGCGCGTGATCACTCGCCGTCGATGGGTCATCATTGCTTCGGTTCGGGTGGCGACGACGCCCTCGACGACACGGCGGGGGGCGTCATGCGCAGGAGCTCAACACTCGGTTCGATCCGGTCGGGTTCGCCGGTACGGGCAGCCGTCATCGTCGTCGTGGCGATCGCCGCGCTGCTCGGCGTCGGCGTCGTGGCGCCCGCCTCGGCGGCCACACCGGTCCGCTACGTGGCGCTGGGCGACTCGCGCGCGATCGGTGCCGGGATCATCGAGTCCTTCGATCCCCAGGGCTGCGGCCGCGGTGGCGGCGGCTACCCCGAACGCGTCGCCCGCGCACTGCGTCCGGCGTCGTTCACCACCGTCGCGTGCCGCGGCGCGGTGACCACCGAGATCACCGACCGTCGCCAGACGACGCCGCTGCCGATCGTGCGCTCCGTGCCGGTCCAGTCGGCGGCCCTGCGGCCCGACACCACGCTGGTCACCCTGTCCATCGGCGGCAACGACATCAACTGGGGCTCGCTGATCGGGCCGTGCTTCTCGTTCGTCCCGGGCAAGGACGCACGGTGCCGCACCAACGCGACCGTCGCGGCGAACATCACCGAGAAGCTCACCGCACTGAGCGGGTCGATGGATCGCGTGCTGGACGTCGTCGACGCGAAGTCGCCGCGGGCGCGGGTCCTCGTCGTCGGTCACGGCGGCTACTACGGCCTGCGCGGTTGCTACCCCGACGCGCCGTTCAGCTCGGCCGACGCGGTCTTCGTGCGGGACTTCTTCACCCGCTTCAACGGTGTGCTCTCGGCTGCGGCGCGTCGCCACGGCGCGGTGTTCGTCGACGTCGCCGGCCCCGCGGTCGGGCACGACGCGTGCACCCCGGACGGCGTGCGGTGGTTCAACGGCAAGATCCCGCGCGGCGACGGCCTGTCCGATCACCCCACGCAGGAGGGCAACGCCGCCATCGCGCGTCTCGTACTGGCGGCCATCCGCCGGTCCTGACCCGGTGCCGGATCACACGGGGCGCGTCACACCGGGACGCGGGTGAGCGCGGCCGAGTGATCGAGCCGGTCGAGCGCACGCACGGCCACGATGGTGGCCGTCGAGAGCTCCTGGGCGTCACGCGAGAGCACCTGAGCGACGGGACTGGCGTCGGCGAGGCTGTCGTCGTACTCGCCCTGCTCGCCGCGTACCACCGACCGCAGTGACATCACCGACGCCCGCACCCCGTCGGCGCCGTCGACCACCGCACGCGCGAGGTCGCCGGTGGGTCCACTCGCCGGGTCGGCCGACGCCGCGAGCATGCCGGCACGCACCAGCGCATGTGCGGCGCGATCGCAGGCCTCGAGCACCCGCACCAGCCGCGCGGTCCCGCGGCGCGCCCTGCTGGCCGGCCCCATCCCGAGAGGCCGTGCGGCGGTCTGCAATTCCTGGAGCGCGGTGTCGAGGCGACGTGCCACCGGGACGAGATCCACGCCGCTGCCGGGCTCCACGACCGAGGTGATGGAGTCGTCGATGACGTCGCCGAGAGCGTCGAGGTAGGCGTCGACCTTGTCGCGCACCGTCTCCCGCGTCCGGGTGGGCAGGATGAAGTAGGCAGCGGTGATGCCGACCGTCGCCCCCACGCAGGTCTCGGCGATACGCAGTTCGAGCACGGCGATCGAGAAGGTGCCGAGCAACCCGTAGAGCATCGCCAACAGCACGGTGATGAAGAAGACGAGCAGCCCGTTGGCCACGGTCACCAGATAGAACGCGCAGAACACGCACACCACGATCAGTGCCAGCTGCACCGGCGCGCGGTTGCCGACGACCGCGGCGAGGAGCACACCGGCGAACACGCCGCCCACGGTGCCGACGATGCGATGGCCTGCGCGGGTGAGGATCTCGCCTCGCGTGGTGGTGCCGGTGAACACCACGAACGCCGACAGCACCGCCCAGTACCACCGGTTCGGCGACACCAGCTCGCCGAGCACCGTCGCGACCGAGGTCGCGATCGCCACCTGGATCGCGGTGCGGGTGCTCGGTTCGAGTCGGTCGAACTGTGCCCGCAGGCCGCGGTGTCGAGGTGGCACGGGGCTGTCGTCGGCGGCGGTGGCTGTGTCGTCGGTTGCGGGGGCCGGTGCGGTGCCGGTGCGGGTGGGCAGCACCGTGGCGGGTTCGTGCGCCTCGGCCGTGGCCAGTGCGTGGGCGGTCACCCGGTGAACGGCGATGTGCGCGCGCACCGTTCGGGCCGCGGCACGAATCACGATCGAGTGCTGATCGCTGTCGGTCGCCGCGGCCTCGGCGCGGGTGACGATGCGGCGCGCGACCGTGAGGTCGTCGGAGGTGGGGTGGTTGCGCAACACCGACCGCACCGCGAGCAGCACCTGCGCCACCGCGGGCCGTTCGGCGAGCACCGACCGCGCCGTCCCCGCGCGTGGACGCATCGCGAACGCCAGCTGCTCGGTGGCCTGTTGGGCGTCGAAGATGCGGCGGGAGAGGTCTTTCCCGGTCACCGACACGTGTGCCGCGGCGACGTTGCGGTCGAGCCAGTCCTCGATCATGAGCGCGGTGTTCGCCAGGCGCTCGAGGGCGTGCCGCACGGCGTCACTCGACGCGGGCTCGGCGTGCCTCCCGACCGGGGTGGCACCGGGGACGTTCGTGGGGGCGATGAGATCGACCACCGCCAGCGACGACGCGCGCAGCGCACGGGTCAGGCGGGTCAATTCGGCACCGGCCCACTCGTGTTGGAACGCGAAGCGGACGGTGAGCGCGCACGCGACACCCACGAGCACCGACCCGATGAGCTCGGGGATCTGGCCCGGTGTGGCGCGCAGGAACAGGGCGAAGAAGTAGGCGATGAACGACCCCATGCCGAGCGCGAACCCGCGCGGCCCGAAGCGTCGGACCCACACCGCGCCGAACAGCACCGCCACGAAACCGACGTCGGCGAGGACGCCGTGCTGGGCGAGGAACGTCGAGACGGTCACCGCGGTGGCCGCGGGCAGGGCGATGAGCGCCGTGGTGAGCAGGCGGCCGCGGGCGGTGCGGTCCTTCACCACGAACGAGGAGAACATCGCGACGACAGAACCGAGCATCGCGACGGTGATGGCCTCGCCGAGAAGGCGCGTCATCGCGACGAGCACGCTGAGCGCGAGCACCAGGGTCAGCGTGGTCTGACTGGCGCTGCGCAACCGCAATTGCCCCGGATCGGACACCACCAGGAACCGCAGTGCGCGATCGATCGCCGGGCGCACCGAGTTGGTCATGATGGCTACAGACTACGGCTCCCCGCGTGCATCGGGGACGCGGTGACGGCGGCCGTGTGACCGGCGTGGGTCAGGAACCGAACGGGACCCCACCGATCGAGATGGCGCGGGTGAAGGTGAGCCGGTCGAACTCGCGGCCGTATTCGTCGATGGCCGAGATGTCCATGCGGCTCTTGGTGATACCCGGGATGCCGGGGACCACGTCGATGCTGATGAACGAGTAGTTGCGGAAACGCACCCGCGACCACTCGACGCTCTCGGCCTGCTTCTTGCCGTCGGCGGTCCACACGTAGCTGTTGGGGACGGTGTTGTCCTTCACCACGTTGCCGCGGTAGCTCTCCGACTCGCCGGGCTGGAAGCCGTAGCGCGGGCGTCCACCGCCGCCGACGGTGTAGTAGACGGTGCCGTCGGTCTTCGCCGAGACCGTCGAGCCGTCGGGAGCGGGCTTGCGCGCCTGGTTGTTCCGGATCGGGTCGGTGCGCTCGAAGATGTGGTTGTGCGCCTGGAACACGGCGTCCACCTGGTACTGGTCGAAGAGCTTGCTCCACGCCGCCCGCACGCCGCCGTCGCTGGCGTGGGAATCGGTGGTCGAGTACGCGCAGTGGTGGAAGAACGCGACGATGAAGTCGATGTTCGGGTCGGCGCGGAACTTCGCGAGCGTGCTCGCGACCCAGCCGGTCTGCCGCCCGCCGCTGTAGCCGGTGTTGGCGGTGATCTCGTACGAGACGTCGTTGGCGTCGAGGGAGAGCACCGCGACGTTGCCGTAGACCACCGAGTACACCGAGGGGCAACCGGCCGGGCCGTTCGTCGGCTGGTCGAGGCGCGCGGCGTGACCGCCGTACCCCTGCGGGCCGTACAGGGCCTCCATGTCGTGGTTGCCGGTCGCGAACATCCACGGGGTGCGCGAGGCGGTCTTCTCGATCGCCGCGAAGTAGCCGTCCCACACGTACGGGTTGAACTTGTCGAAGCCGCTGGGTGCGCTGCCGCTGGGCACGAAGTTCGGCGGCTTGCCCGCGCCCGACGGGTCGGCGTAGGCGATGTCGCCGGCGAGGATGTGGAACGCGCCGTTGCGGGCGGCGATCTGGTTGACGATGTTGGCCGCGTGCTTCACGTTCGGCTGGTTGTCGGCCTTGTAGTACAGGTCGTCGTAGTCGCCGGCCTTGAGACCCGGCGGCTGCGTGGGGGTCTCGTCGACACCCTGGTCGCCCATCATGGTGAACCGGAACGGTGCGCTGCGGCCGCGGCCCAGGGCCGGCGCCGCGCTGCGGACGTCGGTGGTGCGTCCGTCGGCGGTGCGCCAGCGATAGAAGTGCGGGACCCGCGACGGCAGACCGTCGACCGGGGCGTGCACGTAGAACTGCTCGGCACCGAGGATGCCGCCGCTGCTGATCGGGACCTGGCTCACGAGGTTGCGGACCTCGGCGACCGTCGTCGCCCCCAGCGCCGGGGTGGGGCCGTGGTCGAGGAACACCTTGGTGGCGCCCGGGTTACGCGACAGCTGCGCGGAGAACCGGAGCTGGCTCGCGGCGTCGGAGCCGAAGGACACGTGACGACCACCGACGGCGAGCGGCGCGTCGGCGGCGTAGGCGATACCCGAGAACGCGAGGTTCCCGACGCCGGCGGCGGCCGCCGCCGCGGCGCTGCCCGCGAGGAAGTTGCGACGCGAGACCGAGTGTCGCTTCAGGTTGTTCTGATGCCACTCGAACTGCTCGGCGGTGGTCATGTTCGCGGCGACCGAGCGTGGGATTCCGGTGTCCACGGTCTCGCCCGCCGGATTGACCCTCGACGTACCACTGCTGAACGGATTCACGACCATGCATGTAGATCACGGCACCAGCCCGGCACGGCGGTGATCGTCGGGTGTCGCGCCGGTGAACGACGCCTGAACGCTCCTGCCGATACGGGCAACCCGCCCATCGGCCGTCGTCGATGAGGCGGGCTCAGGCCTTCTTCGGCGGCAGGGGGATGAAGTAGCTGGTGCGCTGCTGGTACTCGCGGTAGCCGGGCCGCTGCTCCATGTGCTGTTCGAGGAGCCTCGCGCCGGTCGCGAACACCAGGAAGTACGTCATGGCGATCGGCGACAGGAACGTGACGACGGTGGGCCAGAACGTCATGCACACGAGGAAGGTCCCCCACCACACGCAGGCGTCGCCGAAATAGTTGGGGTGCCGCGTGTAGCGCCACAACCCCTTGTCCATCACCGTGCCCTTGTTCGACGGATCGGCCTTGAACCGGTCCATCTGCAGGTCGCCGACGGTCTCGAACGTGACACCGAGAACCCAGACCAGTACGCCGACCACGGCGAGGTACCAGAGCGTGCCGTGCGCGACCGACGACACCTGCAGCGGCAGCGAGACGAACCACAGCGCGGGACCCTGCGTCGCGTAGATCTTCGTGATCGCGGTCAGTGCGCGGTTGCCACCGGCGTCGTCGAGGAGCTTCTCGTACCGCGGGTCCTCGCCCTTGCCGCGCGACCGTCGGAACATCGACGTCGCCAGCCGCAGACCCCACAGGCCGATCAGCACCAGCACGAGCAGGCGTCGCCACAGATCACCGTTGCCGAGGATCGCGGTGATCACCGCGATCACGACGAAACCGAGTCCCCAGGTCACGTCGACGACGTTGTGCCGACCGATCGAGAACCCGATGGCGGCGGTGATCGCCAACAGGATGATCACACCGGCCAGGCTCGCGCCGGTCACGATGCCGAATTGGCTCCAGTCGAAGGTCATCTCACCAGCCTGTCAGACGTCGCCGATCGGCGAAATCGCGAACTGTCAGAATTCGCGAACCGGGGGCATCGACGAGCGACCGCGGGCGTCGGGCCGCACCGACAGGATCTGGTCGACACCCATCCGACCGTCGCGGAACGCCATGCCGCCGCCGACGAGGTAGAGCCGCCAGACGCGCGCGGTCTCCTCGCCCACCATCGCGACGACGTCGTCCCACCGCTTCTCGAAGGTGTCGTACCAGACGTCGACGGTGCGGACGTAGTGCTCGCGCATCGCGTGGACGTCGCGGACCTCGAGTCCGGACTCCTCGATCATCGCGACGGTCTCGCCGACCGGCCGCATGAACATGTCGGGGGCGATGAACTGTTCGATGAACGGGCCGCCACCGGGGTTGTCGCCCTTTTTGCGCGACATCTGCTGGATGAGCACCCGACCGCCCTCGACGACGTTGTCGTGCAACGCCTTCGTGTACGTGGGGTAGTTCTCCTGACCGACGTGCTCGCCCATCTCGATCGAGGCGACGGCGTCGAACGGGCCGTCGGGGATCTCGCGGTAGTCCTGGATGCGGATCTCCACCCGGTCACCGAGGCCGCGCTCGGCGATGCGGGCGTCGATGAACGCCTTCTGCTCCTTCGAGATCGTGACGCCGGTGACCTTCGCGCCGTACTCGGCCGCGGCGAACAGGCTCAGCGAGCCCCAGCCGCACCCGACGTCGAGGAACCGCATGCCCGGTCGTGCGTCGAGGCCGATCTTGCGGCACACCATGTCGAGCTTGTCGCGCTGCGCCTGCTCCAGCGTGTAGTCCGGTGCGTCGGAGGTGAAGTAGGCGCTCGAATACGCCATGTTCGGGTCGAGCACCATCGAGTAGAAGTCGTTCGACAGGTCGTAGTGGTGGCTGATCGCGGCGCGGTCGCGGGCCAGGGTGTGCAGCTTGCCCTTCACCACGGCCTGGCTCGCAGGCGCCGGAAGCGGCCGCCCGAGGACACCCAGCTTCGACACCGCGCGCACGAGCTGCGCGACGCGGGTCGGGGTGATCGCGATCCGCGACAGGTTGCGTTCGCCGATGACGCGCCACACGTGGGTGAGCGCCTCGTTCAGGTCGCCGTCGACGTCGATCTCGCCGGTGACGTAGGCCTGCGCGGCGCCGAGTTCGCCCGGGCTCCACAGCAGGCGACGCAGCGCCTGCGGGCTGCGCAGGATCACCTTCGGCGCATCGGTGGGGCCGGCGGTGCTGCCGTCCCACGCCGTGAGGTGCACCGGCAGCTCGCCGCCCACATACGGCGCGAGCAGGTCGGCGACGGTGCCGGCCGCCCCGGAGGTGGTGCGACCGCGCACGGTGGAAGTGGTCGTCATCGTCGGTTCTCCTGTCGAGCGTTGTCGTCGTCGTGTGCGGATGCGATCCGGGCGAACGCCGCGCCGACGGCGGCCACCGTACGGCGGGTCCACACCCACGATCGCATCAGCATGAAGTGTCCCGCAGGCCCCATCGACACCCACCGGGCGTCGACACCCCGGTCGGCAGCGCGGACCGTCGCCTGCAGCGACAGGCGTGGACTCGTCCACCGGTCCATGCGACCGTGCAGCACCATCAGGTGCTGGCGGGTCGAGAGGGTGTCGGTCTCGGTGCCGTCGGGCCACCACGGCGCCAGCGCCACGATGGAGTCGACCGACGGGTCGTCGGCCACCGCGGCGGCGGTCCGTCCACCCATCGAGTGTCCGAGCAGGATCACCCGGGTGTCGCCGAAGCGGGTACGGATCTCGTCGAGAGCCCATCGCGCGTCGGCCACCGGGGACCGGTCGGCGCCGTTCCAACCGCGCATCCGGTACTGCAGCATCACCACCGCGGCGTCGGGCATCTTCTTCGCGACCGCGCGGGCGAACGGGCGCAGGCGGGCCGCCGACAACTGGCTGGTCTCGGCCGGGGCGGTGCTGGCGACCTTGCCGCCGTGCAGCACCAGCACCACCGCCGTCGGCGCGGGTGGGGTCTGTGTCCAGTGCAGCGCAGGCCGCATCGCCCCCGGGGTGTCAGAACTCATGACGGTGATTCGACACCGAGGCCGGTACGGATCTGTCACCGGACAGTGGCACCCGCCACCCGCGGATCGGGTCAGGTCTGCGGGCGGACGAAGGGGAAGGTGAGCGTCGGGCGGATGGGTACGCCGCAGAGCATCATCACGAGGCGGTCGACGCCGAGGCCGAGACCACCGGTCGGGGGCATCGCGTAGCCGAGGGCGTGCAGGAAGTCCTCGTCGAGCGCCATCGCCTCCGGGTCGCCGCCGGCCGCGGCCAGCGACTGCCGGGTGAGCCGCTCGCGCTGATCGACCGGATCGGTCAGCTCCGAGTAGGCCGTACCCAGTTCGGCTCCGAACCCGACGAGGTCCCACTGCTCGGTGAGTCGCGGATCCGACCGGTGCTTGCGCGCCAGCGGCGACACCTCGATCGGGAAGTCGCAGTAGAACGTCGGGAACCGGGTCTGCTTCTCCACGAGCGCCTCGTAGAGCTCCATCACCATCTTCCCGGCGGGCATGTCGCCGGTGGTCTCGACGCCGTGCTCGTCGCACACCGCGGCCACCGCGGCGGCGGTGCTCGCTGACGACAACGATGTGCCGCACGCGCGCGACACGGCCTCGTGCACCGTCATGATCGGCCAGGTGCCGTCGAGGCGCACCTTCTCGACATCGCCGGACTCACTGCGCTGCAGCGCGACCGGCTCGCCGTTGACCGCGACGGCCATCGCGAGGATGAGTTCGCGGGTCAGTTCGCGCATCGAGTTGTAGTCGCCGTAGGCCTGATACGCCTCCAGCGAGGTGAACTCCGGGTTGTGGGTGGCGTCGGCACCCTCGTTGCGGAAGTTTCGGTTGAGCTCGAAGATGGCGCCCATACCGCTCACGCAGAGCCGCTTGAGGTAGAGCTCGGGGGCGATGCGCAGGAACAGCTTCTGGTCGTAGGCGTTGATGTGGGTCTTGAACGGGCGCGCCGAGGCACCGCCGTGCACCGTCTGCAACATCGGCGTCTCGACCTCGAGGAACGCATGTGCGTGCAGGGTGTCCCGCAACGCACGCACACCGCGGGATCGCTTCTGCAGCAACTCGACCGCCGACGGGTTGGTCAGCAGGTCGAGCGGACGGTCACGGACCCGGACGTCGTCGCTGAGCTCCGCGGTGAGCTGCGGCATCGGGTTGAGGCACTTGCCCGCCATGGTCCAGTGCGCCATCGCCACCGACAGCTCGCCGCTGCGCGAGGCGATCACCTCACCGGTCACCGCGATCAGATCGCCCGTGTCGACACTGCGCCGGAAGCGTTCGTGCTCACCGGATGCGGCGATGTCGGCGTCGGAGACGATCTGGATCCGGGCCCGGTCGTCCTCGAGCACGGCGAACTCGACGCCACCGAGGTCACGGATCGCGCGGACCCGACCGGCGATCGACACCGTCTCGCCGGTACGCGCGCCCGCCGCGAGACCGGTGTGCGCCGAACAGATCTCGGCGACGCGGTGGGTGCGGTCGACCGACACCGGGTACGCCTCGTGGCCCGACCCGCGGATGGTCTGGAGTTTGTCGAGGCGGGTGCGCTGCTGGTCGTTGAGCTTGGGTGCCGGGGCGCGGGCCACCAACAGTTCGCGTTCGAGATCGGCGACGGCGCGCACGAAATCGGGGTCGTCGCGGACGGGCTGCTCGTCGGGGGTCTTGGTGCCCACCAGGAACTTCGGGCCCATGTGGGGCAGGAAGCCCTCGGCGACACCGACGGCGACGGCGGCGCGCATCACCGTCAGCGAGGGGTGGTAGCAGAGCATCCGGGGTACCCACTGCGGGTGGTATTTCTGGTTCGACCGGTACAGCGACTCGAGTTGATAGAACTTCGAGGCGAAGCTGAGCACGGCGTCGCTGATACGGGTGACCGGGCCCGCGCCCTCACGTTCGGCGCCGGAGAACACCGACCGGAACACCGCGAAGTTCAGCGACACGCGTCGGATGCCGAGGTCGCCCGCCGCCTCGATGAGCCGCGCGACGAGGAACTCGTTCACACCGTTCTCCGCGGCACGGTCGCGGCGCATCAGGTCCAACGACACCCCGCGCAGGCCCCACGGCACGAAGGAGAGGAAACCGCGGATGGTGCCGTCGGCGTCGTGCGCGGCGACCAGCAGGCATCGGCCGTCGACCGGGTCGCCGACGCGGTTGAGCGCCATCGAGAAGCCGCGTTCGGTCTCCTCGCCGCGCCACGCCTCGGCCAACCGCTCCACCTCGGCCAGTTCCTCGCGCGACAGTTCGCCGTGGCGGCGGATCGAGGTGGTGTACCCGGCGGCGGTGACACGGTTGACCGCCTGACGTACCGGCTTCATCGAGGTGCCGCGCAGGGTGAAGTCGTCGACATCGATGATCGCCTCGTCGCCGATCGACAACGACTTGAGACCCGCCGAGCGGTAGACCTTCGACCCGGCCTCGCTCGCCGCGAGGACCGCCGCGTGCAGGCTGTGGGTGCGGCAGTTCTGCAGCCACGCCTGTACCGCCGCCGGCCACGACTCGACGGCACCGATGGGATCGGCGCTGGCGACGCTCACGCTGCCGACGGCGCGGAACGTGACCGCGGCCTTGCCGTCGGGCGAGAAGACCACCGACTTGTCGCGACGGGTCGCGAAGTAACCCAGCGAGTCGTCCTCGCCGTTGCACAGCAGCAGCTGCCGCACGCGCAGTTCCTCGTCGGCGTCGACGAACTCGTTGTCGCGGTTGGCGCGGTAGAGCGTGACCAACGCCAGCACCAGGGCGAGCGCCGACATCCATCCGGCCAGCACGTAGATCGGGTGGTGGCCCTGATGGCCCTGCAGCAGGGCGTCGCTGATGCCGGCACGGTCACCGAACGTCGAGCGCAGCGCCCACTGCGCCTTCTCGTCCCACCCCTGCAGGGTGTGCGGGAACGCGACGGTCAGCACGAAGGTGACGACGAACGAGAGGGCGAGCCCTCCCACGAGCACGCCGAGAGCGGCGCGCACCGAGCGGTGGGCGAGTTCGGCGGTGAAGACGCGGCGCGAGTACATGAACGCGACGAGCACCACGAGACCGATCACGAGCACCACCGAGGCGGTCACCGGCGAGGTCGCGAACGCGTCGTAGTCGCTGGAGGTGTCGATGTTCTCGATGAAGGTGCTGAGCAGGACGAGGACGTCGTCGATGACGGCGAGCACCATCACGGCCAGCAGGGCGGTGTGGGCGGCCTTGAACCGTCGACGCACCGCGCCGGCCAACGCCAGCACGAGGAGGATGACGAAGATGCTGGGGTCGGCGGGAACGTTGAACGCGCCGACGAGATCGGTCAACGCGTCGACGAAGCGGAAATGGCGGAACGGGATCGCGATCAGCGAGACCACCGCGGCGATGGTCAACAGGCGGCTCGACCACTGCGCGATGCGCTCGGCCATCGCGACCCGCCGGTCCGTCGACGCCGTACGGGCCTTCTTCGGACGCGGGCCCGGCACCGGTGACGGCTTCGGACGGTCGGCCTCTGCGCGTTCGACCGAGGGGGCTGCAGACATAAAGTCCGAGCGTAGCAGCGCGGCGAGATGGCCGAGGGCGCACGACGATCCGCCCGCGGGGCGCCACCGAAGACGTTCCGGACGACGCACACCGGGCCCTCCGGCAGCCCTCCCCGTGCTGTCCGTTTTGTCGTTGTCGCAGTGTCGATCTCGGCCATCGGCGCACCATCTCCAGGTGGTCGTGGCCTAAGCTGACGCTCGTCCGCTCCGATCGTGATCGAGCGCCGTGTCGCAGGAGGAAGTCACCGTGTCCGACCGCACCGAGCCCCACGTCGTCGGAAGCCCGGCGGAGCGCGCAGGCATCGAGCTGTCACGCAACGTCCCCGAATCGGTCGGGTACGCCGCGAAACGGCTCCTGCTCGGCAAGCCGATGATCACCGACGAGCTCAAGAACGAGCGGCTGACCAACCCGGTCGCGCTCGGTGTGCTCGCCCCCGACGCCATCTCCTCGACCGCGTACGGCAGCGAGCTGATCCTGGTCGAGCTCCTCCCCTACGCCGGTCTGGCCGCGTTCTCGCTGCTGCTGCCGATCACCGGGGTCATCCTGTGCATCCTGATCCTGGTCGCCGCCTCGTATCGCCAGGTGGTGATGGCCTACACCCGGGCGGGCGGGTCGTATGTGGTGGCGCGCGAGAACTTCGGCCCGCGGGTCGCCCAGATCGCGGCGGCCGCCCTGCTCATCGACTACGTCGTCACCGTCGCGGTGCAGGCGTCGGCGGGAACCGTCGCGGTGGTGTCTGCGATCAAACCGCTCGGCCCCTTCAGCCTCGAGATCACCATCGCCGTGGTCGTGCTGATGTGCTGGGCCAACCTGCGCGGACTGCGCGAGGCCGGCCGGCCGTTCGCGATGCCCACCTATTTCTTCACCGGGATGGTGCTGCTGATGATCGTGGTCGGTGTGGTCCGTGAGGCCACCACCGGCCTCGCGAAGTACGTGCCGTCGGAGCTGCCGGGCACGGTCGAGGTCCATCAGGGCAACGGACTCATCGCCGGCGCGACCCTGCTCATCCTGCTGCGCGCATTCGCCAACGGCGGCTCGTCGCTGACCGGTGTCGAGGCCATCTCGAACACGGTCGGGTCGTTCCGCAAGCCCGAGGGCCCCAACGCCCGGCAGGTGCTCACGGTGATGGCCTGCGTGCTGGGCATCCTGTTGACCGGTGTCGCCTGGCTCGCCTACGAGACCCACGCGACGCCCTACGTCGACGGCTACCCCTCGGTGCTGTCGGAGATCGCGCGACGGGTGTTCGGCGGTGGCGCGCTGGGGTCCACGCTGTACGTCCTGTTGCAGATCGCGACGGCGGCCATCCTGTTCACCGGCGCCAACACCAGCTTCAACGGTTTCCCGGCGCTGGCCAATTTCGTTGCCGCCGATCGGTTCCTGCCACGACAGCTCGGCAAACGCGGCCACCGACTGGTGTTCTCCAACGGCATCATCGTGCTCGCGCTGCTGGCCATCGTGCTGCTCGTCGCGACCGGCGGCTCGGTCAACGCACTGATCCCCTTCTACGCGATCGGCGTGTTCACCGGGTTCGCGATGGCGGGCTACGGCATGACCAAACACCACCTCACGCACAAGGAACGCGGCTGGCGGCGTCGCCTCGCCATCAACCTCGGCGCCGGCGTCGTGTCGACGGTGGTCGTGGGGATCTTCGCCATCGCCAAGTTCACCGAGGGCGCCTGGCTGGTCGTCGTGGTGTTCCCGCTGCTGGTGTTCGGGTTGATCCGCCTGAACCGTGAGTACCGGGCCGAGGCGGCGATCCTCGAGGAGTTCCGCTCGAACCGCCCCGAGCAGGTGAACTACGCCCGGCACACCGCGTTCGTACTGGTCAGCGCGGTCGATCTCGCCGTCCTCGAGGCGCTGCGCTACGGGCACGGTCTGCGCGCCGACGAACTCACCGCGGTCCACCTGATGGTCGATGCCGAGCAGGCCCGCAAACTCCGCAAGCGCTGGGAGCACTACGGGTTACGGACACCGCTGACGATCATCGACTGCCCCGACCGCCGCCTCACCCGGGGCGTGCAGCGGCTGGTGGTCGAGTCGCTGGGGGCGGCACCGCGATCCCATGTGACCGTGTTGCTGCCGCGGCGGACCTACGCACCCCTGTTGGGTCGGTTGCTGCACGACCGCAGCGCCGACAAGATCTCCCGCGCGGTCAGCGAGATCCCGCACGCCGCCGCGACGATCATCCCGTTCGATGTACAGGCCGAGATCCGCAAGGCGTTCCCCGATGTCGTCGAGGAACGACTCACCCGTCGGGTCGAGCAGTTGCAGGCCCGCATCGCCCGCGACGACGAGTCCGCACGCCGTGAACACGATGAACCGGCGGCCGCGTCGACCCTGGCGATCGGCGGGTTGCTGCCCGGTCACCGCGGCACGGTGGAAGGACGCGTCCGCGACACCTTCGACCGCACCATCGACGACGACGAGGTGCACATCGTGGAGATCACCGACGACAGCGGTCTGCTACGACTGCGGTTCGCCCCCGACGACGACCATCCCGCCGGCGGGACCGACATCGTCCCGGGTCAGGTGGTGCGCGCGAGCGGCAAGGCCCGCCAGGGTCGCAAGGGCGTCATCATGATCAACCCGGAGTACGAGATCGTCGGTGGCAGCGACGGCAGTACAGACGGCGACGGGAGTACGGACGGCGACGGCGCCGACGGGTCCGCCGACACCGATCAGGGGTAGGGACGCCGGGCGGTCTCGGGATCGCCGTAGGTGATGGCGCGTTCGCCGCGGCTGCCGCCGATGATGGTCGACGCCCAGCTCGCCAGCGTCCACACGCGGTTGCGGCTGCCGGCGAGGAAGAAGATGTGGATGCCTCCCCATCCGAGCCAGCCGAGGAAACCCGAGAGCCGTAGGGGCCCGGACTCCAGCAGGGCGTGGTAGCGCGAGATGTAGGCGGCGGTCCCCAGATCGCGGTACCTGAAGGGGCTGTCGGCCTTCGCCTTGCCGGCCACCACCCGCGAGATCAGCACGGCGGCATGGTGTCCCGACTGCATCGCGACCTCGGCCACACCGGGCAGCTTGTCGAGGCTCATCACGTCACCGACCACGAAGATGTTCTCGTGCCCGGCGACGCGCAGATCGGGTCCGACCGGGATCGTCCCGCCACGTGCGGGCGTGACACCCGTCGCCTCGGCGACCGCCCCCGCGAACGGGACGGCCTCCACGCCGGCGGTCCACAGCACGGTGTGGGTGTCGATCTGCTCGGTCGCCTTGGTCTTCTTGTCGGTGGTGATCACGTGGTCGCGCGTCACGTCGGTGACGTGGCGCCCGAGGACGGTGGTGACGCCGAGCTTGTCGAGCGTCTTCTGCGCCTTGCCCGACAAGCTCGGGTGGAACGACTCCAGCACCCGCTCGCCCCCGTGCACCAGGATCACCTGCGCCTCGGCGGGATCCATCGAGTCGAACTCCTTCGACAGCGCGCGGATCGCGAGTTCGCGTATCTGCCCGGCGATCTCGACACCGGTGGGGCCGCCGCCGCTGATCACGAAGGTGAGCCAGGGTTTGCGCAGCGCCGGCGTCGGGAGGGTCTCGGCGATCTCGAACGACGAGATGATCTTGCGTCGGATCGCGAGCGCGTCGTCGACGGTCTTCATCCCCGGCGCGAACTGCTCGAACTGTTCGTTGCCGTGATACGACTGCCGCGCCCCGGCGGCGAGGATGAGGTAGTCGTAGTCGATGTCGAAGGTCGACCCGTCGAATCGTCGCGCCGTCACCGTCTTCGCGGTGACGTCGATGTCCGACGCCTCCCCGAGGAAGACGCGCAGGTTGCGGCAGCGCCGCAGCAGGTGTCGCAGTGGGCTGGCGATGTCGCCCTCCGACAGCAACCCTGTGGCGCACTGGTAGAGCAGCGGCTGGAACACGTGTGAGGTGCCACGGTCGAGCAGGGTCACCGACACGTTCGCCCGCTTGAGGCGCCGAGCGGCGAACACGCCGGCGAAACCTCCGCCGATGATCAGGACATTCGGTCTATCACCAGCCATGGCTCAATTCTGCCCTACCGGCCGGCGCGGTCGACGGCGGTGCGGGTCAGGCGTTCGATCTGTGTCGAGTAGGCGACGAGGCTCACCAGATCGACCGACACCTCGGCCTCACGTACCGCGCGAACCTGCTGTGCGACAGCGTCACCGACCGGCCACCCGTAGGAACCGCCGGAGATCAGCGGGAAGGCGACCGACTCTGCGCCCAGCGAGCGCGCCAACAGCAGGCATCGCGCGTAGGCCAGGCGCAGCACGTGCGACCGGTCGTGGGTGGAGGAGTGGCGCGGGCCGACGGTGTGGATCACCCACCGCGCGGGCAGCGCCCCGGCCGTGGTCGCGACCGCCGCACCGGTCGCCAGGCCGTCGGGCAACGTGGTCGCCCGGATCAGGCGGCATTCGTCGGTGATCGCGGCACCACCCGCACGGTGGATCGCGCCGTCGACGCCGCCTCCGCCGAGCAGAGAGGAGTTGGCCGCGTTGACGATGACGTCGCTGCGGAGGGTGGTGATGTCGCCTCGGACGACGTCGATGACGGTCATGGGGTCTCCTTCGGGGGCGTGGTGTCGGCGCCGGTGATGCGGTAGGCGGTGGCGACGAGGTCGGTGGTGGTCAGGCCGGGGTACCCGTGGAGCAGGCGCGTCCACTCCTCGGGGATTCCCGCGGTGCCGGCACAGGCGCCGACCAATCCGCCGGCGATGGCCGCGGTGGTGTCGGTGTCGTTGCCGGCGCGCACGCAGCGTTCGAGCGTCGCGGCGACATCGCCGTCGGCGCCGCAGATCGCCCACCAGGCCGTCTGCAGCGCATGGACCACCCAGCCGTTGTTCGGGAAGTCGGCGGGCGTGCCGTACTGGGCGGCGTCGAGCAGCGGGTGCCAGTGGTCGCGGACGTCGGCGGGCGCGGCGTCGAGCCAGATACGCACCCCGTCGCGGGCACCGGTGCGCACGCCGTGCGCGATCCCGGCCGACCACATCTGGCACGCCTCGCGGGCCCGCACGTCGGCGTGGGTGAGGTCGCTGATCGCCCCGGCGGCGCGCACACAGCCGACCGGGTCGTCGAGGAAGGCCAACGCGACCGGGGCGGTGCGCATCAACGACCCGTTGCCCCCGGTGCGGCCGGGCACCGCCGCGGCCGCCGCGGTCATGGCCGCCGCCGACGGACTACGACGGCTCAGCACCGATCGTGTCTGGTTCCCGATGTCGGGTGGCGAGGTGTCGTACCAGCGCACGAAGGCCGCGGCGATGGTGTCGAGGTCGGCGACACCGGGCGCGAGCCCCTCGGCCACGCACATCGCCATCGACGTGTCGTCGGTCCCCCGGCGCCCAGTCGAACGGGCCGCCGCCGATCATGTCGATCACGACATCGTCGGCCGGATGGGTGAACTCGTAGCCGGCGCCCAGGGCGTCGCCGGCCGCGCTGCCGATCAGTGCCGCGACCGCACGGTCGCGCTGGTCGGTGGTCAGGTGCATGGCGACCTCCTCGTCGACGCGGTCCGGGTGTCCGATCCGCTTTAGATCAACTCTGCGCTAAAGATTAGCGCAGGATCGCGCTATAGTCCAGCGATGGTGTGGCGCGACGACCTCGGCAGGGCGCTGACCGATCATCCGCGGCCATCGGTGGCCGTCGACGTCGCGGTCCTCACCGTCGTCGACGACCGTCTGCACGTCGTGGCCGTGGAGGGCCCCCACGGGGTCGCGCTGCCGGGGACGTTCCTGCATCCCGGCGAACGCCTCGCCGACGCCGCGGTTCGCGCGCTGCGGACGAAGGTCGGGGTGAGCGACCTCGACTTCCACCAACTCGCCCTGCACGACGACCCCGATCGCGACGACCGCGGATGGGTGCTGTCGATGGCACACGGCGCCGTCACCCCCGCGGCCGCATTACCCGCGGGCACCCGACTCGTCGCCGTCGTGGACGGCCGCCCCACACAGCGCCTCGCCTTCGACCACGACGCGATGGTCGCCCACGCCGTCGACGACCTGCGGGCCCGGTACGCCGACCGTCCCGACCCCGATCACGTTCTCGGCGAACGGTTCACGCTGCTCGATCTGCGGCGCCTGCACGAGGCCGTCGCCGACCGGGAACTGCCCAAGGACACCTTCCGGCGTCGCATGCTGCCCTTCCTGTCGGGCACCGGCGAGTTCTCCACCGCCGACGTCGGGCGCCCCGCCGAGCTCTTCACGCCGCGGCCGCCGGACTGATCTCGTCGCCACGAAAGCACGCGAACCGGACACGCCGAGAATCGGACGGGCGGTTCGGTGTCGGGGCGAAACCTCGCCGGGCTAGCGTCAGATCATGAGCATGACAGACCTGAGCGTGTTGCGGACCAAGACGGTCGAGGCCATCGCGCGCGACGCCGCGGCCGGTGAGGGCGACGGCGAGGGTAGCGGCCTGCGCAAGTCGCTGCGCACCCGCGACCTCGTCGGCTTCGGCGTCGGAATCGTGATCGGCACCGGCATTTTCACGCTGACCGGCATCCAGGCCAAGGAGAACGCGGGACCGGCGGTGGTCATCTCGTTCCTCATCGCCGGCGTCGTGAGCATGCTCGCCGCGCTCTGCTACGCCGAGCTCGCCTCGGCGGTCCCCACCGCGGGCAGCGCCTACACCTACGCCTACGCGACCCTCGGCGAGGTGTTCGCATGGATCATCGGGTGGGACCTCGTGCTCGAGTTCGCCCTCGGCGCCGCGGTGGTCGCGCGCAGCTGGTCGGGGTACCTCGCCGACCTGTTCGACCTACCGCCGTCGCTGTTCACCGAGGAGTCGACGGTGAACGTCGGCGCCGTCGCCCTGGTGCTGGTGCTCGGCGTGATCGCCGCGGTCGGGGTGAAGGAATCCGCGCGCGTCACCAACACCCTGGTCCTGGTGAAGGTCGCGATCTCGGTGTTCATCATCATCGTGGGCGCGTTCTTCATCAAGAAGGCCAACCTGATCCCGTTCATCCCGAGCGCGGAGAAGACGACCACCGAGGTCAAGACGTTCGATCAGCCGCTGCTGCAGTGGATCGGCGGATTCGAACCGGCCACGTTCGGCATCTCCGGCGTCTTCACCGCCGCCGCCGTGGTCTTCTTCGCCTACACCGGTTTCGAGGCCGTCGCCAACCTCAGCGAGGAGACGAAGAACCCCGCGCGCAGCATCCCGCGCGCGATCCTCATCGTGCTCGGGTTGTGCACCACGCTCTACGTTCTGGTGGCGTTCGTCGTCACCGGCATGGTGAAGTACACCGACCTCGACTCCAGTGCGCCCATCGCGAAGGCGTTCGACGCCAACGACGCCAGCTGGGCGGGCACCCTCATCGCGATCGCCGCGGTCGCCGGACTCACCTCGGTCACGTTGGTCGACATCATCGCCATGAGCCGTATCGGATTCGCCCTGGGCCGCGACGGCCTGCTGCCGCAGTCGGTCGCGAAATCGTCGCCGCGGTTCGGCACCCCGTTCCGCTTCACCATCGGCACCACGATCTTCGTGGCGATCCTCGCCGGACTGGTGCCGCTGACCGACCTGTCGGAGATGGTCAGCATCGGCACGTTGTTCGCGTTCCTGATCGTGTCGATCGCGGTGCCGATCCTGCGCCGCACCAAGCCGGATCTGACGCGTCCCTTCCGGGTTCCGCTGAGCCCGGTGGTCCCGATCATCTCGGCGCTGGCGTGCATCTACCTGATGCTCAACCTCGTCGTCGCGACCTGGGCACGGTTCCTGGTGTGGCTTGCCCTCGGGCTCGCCATCTACCTGTTCTACGGCCGTCGCAACGCCCGACTGGCCAAGGCGCAGACAGCCGAGCCCACCGTCACCGGCGAGAAGACCCTGGGCTGAATTCTTCTGGGCTGAACCGTTCTCAGTTGGTGCGGATGTGCATCAGGTCCACGTTGTACGAGGTGTAGGTCGTGGCCGTGAAGTACAGGTCCTTGTCGGTCGAGAACGGGTGGATGAACCCGCCGTAGAGCTGCGGGTACCTCGCGCTCGACATGAGGTTCGTCGGCTCCGACCACAGTCCCTGCGGGGACCTCGACTGCCGCAACACGATCGCGCCGCGCAGCACGTCGAGGTAGGTGGCCTGCCATAGGCCGGACTTCTCCTCATAGCGCACGGACAGCTCACCGGTGGGGCCATTGAAGATGGGTGACGCGTTCTCGCCGTTGTTGGTGGGGACCCACTTGCCGTTGATCCAGTACTGGTAGGCCGACTTGTTCAGCACGTCGGCGGTGGGCACCCGCGCCAGGCCCGTGCTGCCGAGCCGACCGTTGGGGGTGCCGAACATGTAGACGTAGTCACCCTGCGGGACCATCGACGACACCTGGAAGTTCGCGAGCCCGAACATGTTGTCCCAGCGCGCGTACTGCGAGTTCGTCCATGTGGATCCGCCGTCGTCGCTCCACGCGAGACCGCCGTAGTTGGTGAACCACTGACCGGGCAGCGTGAAGCTGTTGATCGACATGTAGCTCATGTACTGCCGGTTGCCGATGGCGAAACCCGAGGTCGGGATCGTGGTCTGCTCGGCGTAGTTCACCTTGCGGCTGGCGATGAGTTCGGCTGCGTGACAACGGCTGTCCTGCACCATCGTGTCGATGGACATACCGTCGGCGAGCTTCGTGTCGGCGCTGAAACCGAGGGTGTTCGAGCGCCAGTCGCCACCGTTGGCACCCGGCGGGCGGAACCCACGACCGAAGGTGTCGCCGAACGCGACGGCGACCTTGTTCGGGGTGGCCTTCCACATGATGCCGAGGTCGGTGCCGTTGACCTGGAAACGCTTGTCGGTGCGGCTCGTCGAGCCCTTGCCGGTAAGCTGTGCGACGTAGTTCAGACCGCCGGCGCGCGGGTTGGGCAGCTTCGGCGTCACCGATCCCGGTGTGGTGCCGGGGATGAGGCGCGGCGGACGGGCCTGTCCCGGCGGCGGGGTGCCACCGGGCACGGGCACCGGCAGCGTGAGGAACGGCCGCGGGGTGATGGTGATCTTCGGGATGGGGATGTTCCCCGAACCGGTGGGGACCTGCGCGGCGGGCTTCGGCGGATCGGTGATGTCGGGGCACGGGTCCTTGCAGGGATCCTTCGGCGCCGGCTGCGACGGGATGCGCTTCCGGGAGTTCTGCGGCCCGAACTGAGGCACGGGCTGCAACTTCAGGTACGGGACATTGAAGTCGATCCGCGGCGGGACCTGCGGCAGCGGGCTGCCCGGACTCGGGGGTTGGGGGAGGTCGTTGGCACACCCCGAACTCGGCAACACCACACGGGGCGCCGGTGCGGCGAGTGCTGGGGCCCCGATGGCGATGGGTGCCAGTGCACATCCGGCGACGACGACCGTGAGAACTCTGCGCAGCACGGAATGGTTCCTCTACATCAGGTGACAGACGAGTGAATTTAACATGTGTACAGCAGCGATCACGGATACATCGCGGTCGCTGTGAGGTCGACGCACGTTCGAGACCACCCGGTGACGCCCGGCGCGACTCCCCCGTTCACCTGCGAGTTCGGCGGTGCGACCCCGCGCGGGACCGCGGAGCGGACATACTCACAGCCATGGGTGTGCTGGTGACGGTGATCGTCGTCGTGGTCGTGGTGGTCGCCGTCGGGGTGGTGATCGCCCTGGTGCGGGCATCGCGGGAGAAACCGCCACCCATCCCCGAGGGGTGGTATCCGGATCTGCACGACCCGTCGATCGAGCGCTTCCACGACGGCGCGGCGTGGACCGATCAGACGCGGCCCAATCCCGAGGAACTCGACCGCTAGCAGAGATCTAGCAGCGGCCCAGATCCGACGACGGCGGACGGACCGCGCCGGGACCCGCGGAGGCTCCCGCGGTGAGCTGCCTGGGCATCGGCGTGCCCGGCGAGGTGTCGAGGCGGGCGAGCAGCCAGTCGTAGACCTCGTCGTGGTTGAGCAGGGTGAAGTGGTTCGCCGCGGTGATCGCGAAGCCGTCCTCGTCACGGAAACCGATGTGGCGCTTCTTGTCGCGACCGTTGGCGCTGGGCACCAGCACCAGGCCGTCACCGATGATGCGACCGAGCGGGTGGCGTGGGTTGCGGGTCACCGACGCCGAGACGAAGCAGTGGGTGGCGCCCTCGAGCAGCGGGACCTCCTGTACGGCCGCGACCCGCAGCGCGTCGAGGTCGCGTCCCGACCAGTCCTCGTCGACCAGCGATCCGTGGAAGAGGTCGCGCACGCCTGCGCTGCGGCGACGCAGCAACCGCGCGAACGGCCGCGACTCGGGCAGCTTGTCCAGCGCCGCGGAGAGGTAGTGCACCGACCGCGCCATCGGGGCACCGAGGTGCGGGGTCCCCAGCGACACGACGTGACGGACCCGCGTCACCCACTCGTGACCGTCGGTCGCGGCGCGGAAGCAACCGCTGCGCACCACGAGTCCGCCCATGGAGTGGCCGACGAGCGCGATCTCGTCGACGGGCAACGGCCAGTTCGCCACCACCTCCGACAGCAGGTCGTCGAGTTCGCGACCGTTCTCGGAGATGTGGCGACCGGTGTTGAACCGGACCTGGACCTCGGTGGCGGCGAGGTCGTCGCCGAGGCGCTGCCCGTAGGTGGGCCGACCGCCGATCCGCCAGGCGAGTTCGGTCTCCATCAGTCCGTGGAGGAACACGACGATGCGGCCGGTGGCCCGCGGGAACGCCTCGGCCAGGTCCCCGCGGGTCGGGGCGATCGGGACGCCGTCGACACGGATCGTCATGCCCTCGGCGAGCGGGCTGCCCTGCGCGTCGAGGTGGTCGCCGATGAGGCCGTTGACCGCGGCGATCGCGAACGCGCCCTTCGAGGTCTGCGACGGCGGGCGTCCCCACCCGTCGGCGGTCTGCCCGGCGATCTCCGACGCGGTGTCACACACCGCGGTGATCACCGAGTACGTGCCGGCCGCGATCGAGTCGTGGAGGATCTTCGACGGCGTGACGAAGTCACCCAGGCCCAGGCGCAGCCCGGCGAAGATGTGTTCGGAGAAGGCCGAGTGGACCTTCGCGATGCCGGCGGTGGCGTCGCCGAGTTCGGCCAACGCGAGTCGGGAGAGCTCACGGACCTCGGTGCGCCGCTGCTGAGCCAGATCGTCCATGGGGCTCAGTGTACGACTGTGCACTGAAGTTGTCCGGGACATGTGACGTGGTCGTCGCCCACCGATCGTGGCCGCGTTCGGGCACGATCGTGAAGGTGACCACCACCCGAGAGGCCCCGACCCGCTCGTGGCCGCGCAACGCCGCACGCGGCCTGCTCGGCGGATTCCTCGTCTTCGCCGGCACCGCGCACCTGTTCTTCGCCCGCGACACCTTCCAGGCGCAGGTCCCCGACTGGGTGCCGCTCGACAAGGATCTCGTGGTGCTCGCCTCGGGTGTCGTCGAGATCGTGCTGGGCGTGGCCCTGGTCGCTCTGTACCGCCACAAGGCGATCGTCGGGTGGATCGTCGCCGCGTTCTTCCTGGCCGTGTTCCCCGGCAACATCTCGCAGTACGTGACCGGGACCGACGCGTTCGGCCTCGACACCGACTCCGCGCGACTCATCCGACTGTTCTTCCAACCCCTGCTCATCGCGTGGGCGTTGTGGTGCACCGGCGCGTTCGCGGCCCTGCGGGCGCGGTCTCCTCAGCCGAGGTAGCGGCCGAACCAGTCGAGCACCTGGCCGTAGACCTTCGCCGCGGCCTCGGGCTTGTAGCGCGTGCCGGTGTCGTTGAAGAAGGCGTGGTCGACGTCGGGAACGGTCTCGATCTGGTTGACGAGTCCGGCGGCCTTCAGGGCCGCCTCGGCCTGCGGGCGGGATGCGTTGACGCGCTGGTCGAGACCCGCGTAGATCGCCAGCACCGCGGCCTGCTTCGACCCGGCGAAGTCCGCACCCTCGGGCAGCGGACCGTAGAACGGCACGGCCGCGGCGATGTCGGTGTCGCCCGAGGCCAGCAGCGACCACACCTGTCCCCCGCCGAAGCAGAACCCGATGACGCCGATCTTCTTCCCCGGGACCCGCTGGGCGAGTTCGGCGATGCCGGCCTTCATGTCGGCCACGAATCGGGCCTGCGGCACGTTGCCGAGCGCCGCGGTCGCCCGCGCGGGGTCGGCGAAGGTGCCGGTGCCGCCCTCCTCGGAGAGCAGGTCGATGGCCAGCGACGAGTACCCGGCGCCGGCGAGGCGGCCGGCGATCGTGCGGATGTGGTCGGTGAGGCCCTTGTTCTCGTGGATGACGAGCACGGCGCCTCGGGGATCGGCGGCCGCGGCGAATGCGCCCTGCAGGGTGCCGCTGGGCCCGGCGAAGGTGATCGGTGCGGTCGCGACGGCGGTCGACATCCCGGGCGCACCGGCGGTGAGCGAGGACGACGTGCCCGCGGCGTTGGGTGTCGCTGCCGAGGCGTTGCCCGATGCGGTGTCCGAGGAGGTCGCCGAGGCGGTGGCCGAGTCGCTGCCGTCGGTGCTGCAGGCGGCGAGCACCGCCGTCGCGGCGGTGGCCGAGAGTCCCAGCAGCCCGAGGCGTCGCATCGCCTCGCGACGTCCGAACATGCCGTCGGCGTGGTCGATGGCGATCTCTTCGGCGATGTACTGCTTGAACTCGGTCATCTCGGTCCTCGCGACGGTGGCGTGATGGGGGCTCCCCCACTATGCCTGCGGTCGATGAACGATGTCCGAATTTACCGCGGGGACCGCCGACCATAGGTCGATATACGTTCGTGACCTACTTCGAGGTATCGACACGGTTGTGCGTCACCCGCGCGGATGACGCGCCTTCGACCGTCGCGCGGTGCTACACCGAGGTGCACACGAAATACGAAGTCTCTCGGGGCGTTCAACAGTGAGATCCCCTTCCTCGCCGCGGTCGGCACGTCCGACCGTCGCGAATCTCGAAGGAGCTCACCATGTGGACTGTCATCTCCGCCGTCATCGGCGGACTCATCATCGGCGCCCTCGCCCGTCTCGTGTTGCCCGGAAAACAGAACATCGGCGTCATCATGACGATCGTTCTCGGCATCCTCGGAGCCCTCATCGGATCGTGGCTCACCTACCAGTTCGGCTACAGCAACGACAACGGCGGCTGGAAGGTCGTGCCGTTCATCGTCGGCATCATCGTCGCCGCGGTGCTGATCTTCGCCTACGTCTCGATCACCGGACGTCGCAAGGTCGCGCGCTGATCTGACCCGAAACCAGACGGCGCCTGTCGCCGTCCACCGAGGGGCCGGCGGCTTCTGCACATCGCGGAGACGCCGGCCCGTGGTGTTTCCCGCGCACCGACCTCCTGACAGTTCGCTGTGCGTCGACACGCGAAAACCCCTGTCGATTCGGGCATCTCGCACATCTCGCCGATGACGTTGGTCACCTTCGGCACATCCGCACCCTCACCCCTGGCCCGACCCGCGAACCGGTCGTACCCTCGGTCTTTAGCACTGCTCAACATCGGGCGTATCCGACACCCGATCACCGCAACCGCGAGGCCGCACACGATGACCACCAGGCACCCGATCGCCTCCCCCGAGATGGAGGTGACGCTCGACCGCACGCCGCCGCATCCCACCCTCGACGTGGTGATCCCCGTCTACAACGAGGAATCCGACCTCGAGGGGTGCGTGCGTCGACTCCATGCACACCTCGCCACGACACCGTTCTCGGCGCGGATCACCGTCGCCGACAACGCCAGCACCGACCGCACCCTCGCCGTGGCGCGCGGTCTCGCCGAGACGCTCCCGCGGGTGCGGGTGGTGCACCTCGAGCAGAAGGGTCGCGGGCGCGCGCTCAACGCCGTCTGGCGCGAGAGCGACGCCGAGGTGGTCTGCTACATGGACGTCGACCTGTCCACCGACCTCAACGCGCTGATGCCGCTGGTGGCGCCGCTGCTGTCGGGTCACTCCGACATCGCCATCGGCTCGCGACTGTCGCGGTCGGCCCGGGTCATCCGGGGAACCAAGCGCGAGTTCATCTCCCGCGGGTACAACCTCCTGTTGCGCACCGCGATGCACGCGCGTTTCACCGACGCCCAGTGCGGCTTCAAGGCCATCCGGACCGACGTCGCGCGCCGCCTGCTGCCGCACGTGGAGGACACCGGCTGGTTCTTCGACACCGAGATGCTCGTCCTCGCCGAACGGGTGGGGCTGCGGATCGCCGAGGTGCCCGTCGACTGGATCGACGACCCCGACTCGAAGGTCGACATCGTCAAGACCGCGACCGAGGACCTCAAGGGGTGCTGGCGGGTCGCCCGGGCCCTGGGCAACGGCGACCTGCCCATCGCGGAACTGCGAGCCACCATGGGACGCAACCGACTCGACGAGCCCGAGGTGTCGGGCGTGCCGCGCGGCATGATCGGCCATCTCGTGCGGTTCGGGATCATCGGCGTCGCCTCGACCATCGCGTTCGCACTGCTCTACCTCGCGCTGCACCCCCTCGTCGGCGCACAGCCCGCCAACTTCCTCGCCCTGCTCGTCACGGCCGTGCTCAACACGTGGGCCAACCGTGCCTTCACCTTCGGGGTGCGGGGTCGCGAGGGCGCCGTCGGTCACCAGATCCAGGGCATCGCGATCTTCCTGGTGGGCTGGGCGATCTCGGCGTTGGCGCTGTACGTGCTGCACGCCGATTTCCCGCACGCCGACAAGCACGTCGACCTCGCCGTGCTCATCGGCGCCAACCTGCTCGCGACCGTCGTCCGGTTCGTATCGCTGCGCTGGGTGTTCGGCCGTCATCTGCAGAAGGAGTCCACCGCATGACCGCCACCGTCGGGATACCCGAGGACACCGCGCCGACCGTCGGACACGACACCGACGGTGGCAACGCCTCGGCGGGTCGAGGGCATCGACTCGCGTTCGCCGCGCTGCTGATCGGCACCGCGGTGCTCTACCTGTGGGACCTCTCGATCAACCGCTACGCCAACGACTTCTACGCCGCGGCCGAACAGGCCGGGTCGCAGTCGTGGAAGGCGTGGTTCTTCGGCTCGTCCGACGCCGCGAACTCGATCACCGTCGACAAACCGCCGGTGTCACTGTGGATCTCCGGAATCGCGGTGCGCGTGTTCGGCCTGAACTCGTGGTCGATCCTGGTGCCCCAGGCCCTGATGGGTGTCGCGGCGGTGGCGCTGATCTACCTCATCGGCCGACGCATCGCCGGTCCCCGGGCCGGTCTCGTCGCGGGTGTCGTGCTGGCCCTGCAGCCCGTCGCCGCGGTGATGTTCCGGTTCAACAACCCCGACGCCCTGCTGGTGCTGCTGCTCATCGCCGCCGCATGGGCGACACTGCGCATTCTCGACGACGGCCGACTGCGGTGGGCCGTTCTCGCCGGCGGACTCATCGGCCTGGCGTTCCTCACCAAGCAGCTGCAGGCACTGCTCATCGTGCCGCCGATCGCGGTCGCGTACCTCGCCTTCGGGCCACCGGCCGTGCGGACCCGCATCGTCCATCTGCTCGCCGCGCTGGGCGCGGCCATAGTGGGCGCGGGGTGGTGGGTGCTGACGGTGGAACTGTGGCCGGCCGGTTCGCGGCCGTACATCGGCGGCACCGAACACAATTCGATCATCGAACTCACCCTGGGCTACAACGGACTCGGCCGCCTCACCGGCGACGAGGGCTCGGGACTGGGCGGTGCCGGTGGCCCGCGCGGCGCGGGCGGCGCGGGCGGCTCGGGTGAGGGCATGAACCGGATGCTCGCGGCGTTCGGTGGCCAGACCGGGATCCTGCGGATGTTCTCCCCCGCGGTCGGCGGACAGGTCGGGTGGCTCATCCCCGCCGCGCTCATCCTCGGCGCGGCGGCGATCGCCCTGCGCGGGCGCGCGACGCGCACCGATCTCGAACGCGCCGTTGCGGTGTTCGCGTGGCTGTGGCTGTTCTCCAACGCCGTGTTGATGAGCTTCATGGCCGGCATCTTCCACCCGTACTACACCCTGGCCCTGGTGCCGCCGATCGCGCTGCTCGTCGGGATCGGTTCGGTGCGCGGGTGGCAGCACCGCGAGACGCTCTGGGTGCGTGCGGTCCTCGTCGTCGCGGTGGTCGTGACCGCCGTGCTCGCAGTCGTCGTTCTCGGTCGCACCCCCGACTTCCAGTCGTGGTTGCGACCGTTCGTGATCGTCGTCGCGGTGCTCGCGGTCGCCGGGCTCGTCGTCGAACGGTTCCGCCCCGGGCGGTGGACCGCCCGTGCGGTCGTCGCCACCGCCGTCGTCGTGGGGCTCACCGGCCCGCTGGCATACAGCATCGACACCGTCGCGACGTCCCGCGTCGGGGGACTCGCCACGGCGGGCCCGAAATCCGCCGCGGTGCGCGGGTTCGGCGGCCTCCCGAGGGAGATGTCGCCGGGCGCACTGCAGGCCGCCAAGCGCATGTTCACCGGTGAGGCACCCCCGCGTGCGGTCACCGATCTTCTCGCCCGCGACGCCGGGAACTACCGGTGGGCGGCGGCGACGGTGAGTGCGTTGTCGGCGTCGGGGTATCAGCTCGCGATCGAGAAGCCGGTCATGCCGGTGGGTGGCTTCTCCGGCGGTGACCCGTCACCCACGCTCGCGCAGTTCCAGCGCCTCGTCGCCGGGCACCAGATCCACTGGTTCATCGCGTTCGCGAGTCCGATCCCCATGCGCGAGAACACCTCCGCCTCGGCACAGATCACCAGCTGGGTGGTAGCGCATCACCGCCCGCAGATCGTCGACGGCGTCACCCTCTACGACCTGAACCCCTGACCCCACCCGCCCGTTGGGCACATAACGACCGCAGTTGGGCACGTAAGGCCCGCAGTTGGGCACGTAACGACCGCAGTTGGGCAGGTAGCGGCGGTCAGCCCAGACGCTGATCCGACTTGAGGTCGCGCAGACGCGACATCGCCGGGACCGCGGCGGCGAGGGCGGCGCGTTCGTCGTCGGTGAGTTCGTCCAGCACCGACACCACCGTGTCGGCACCGGCACGTCGGCGGTGCTCCACGTAATCGCGGCCGAGGTCGGTGACGCTCACCAGCGACGCCCGCTTGTCGCTCGGATCGCTGCGCCGTGTCACGTGGCCCGACCGTTCGAGCGCTGTCACCAGCGCCGTCATCGACGGCTGCGTCACGCCCTCGGACGCCGCGAGGTCGGTCACCCGCCGCGGGCCGAGTCGGTTCAACGTCGAGAGTGTCGCGACCGAGGTCAGACTCATGTCGCGGGGCATCCCCCGAACGAGTTCGGTCATCAGGGCGTACACGGTCTCGCCGATCTCGCGAGTGATCGCCGGGGCGTCGACGGTGCTCGGTGACGTGGTCATGTCGCCCAGCATAGAACGATCCGAGGGATTGCATAGAGGATTTATATAGAGTACCTATGGATAGGCGGGCGCCGGAACGCGCCAGACCGATCGACGCTCCACCAGGAGGAACCGTGGCACACACGCACAGCTCCGGGTCGTTTCTCGACTCGTTCCGTCAGCCGAAGGCGGTGTGGGCGGTCGCCTTCGCCTGTGTCATCTCGTTCATGGGCATCGGTCTCGTCGACCCGATCCTCCCCTCGCTGTCGTCGCAGCTCGACGCAACGCCGTCGCAGGTGACACTGCTGTTCACCAGCTACCTCGTGGTCACCGCGGTCGCCATGCTCATCACCGGCTGGTTCTCGAGCCGCTTCGGCGCCAAGCAGACGCTGGTCGTCGGCCTCGTCATCATCGTGGTGTTCGCGGCCCTGGCCGGCGCCAGCGGCAGCATCGCCGAGATCGTCGGCTTCCGCGCCGGCTGGGGTCTGGGCAACGCGCTGTTCATCGCGACGTCGCTCGCGGTCATCGTCGGTTCGGCGACAGGCGGTTTCGGCGGCGCGATCATCCTGTACGAGGCCGCGCTCGGCGTGGGTATCGCCTCGGGTCCGCTGCTCGGCGGCGTGCTCGGCAACATCAGCTGGCGCGGACCCTTCTTCGGCGTCGCCGTGCTCATGCTCATCGCACTGGTGGCCACCATCGTCTTCGTCCCCTCGACACCGAAACCCGCCGAGAAGTCGTCGATCCTCGAACCCATCATGGCTCTGCGGCATCGCAGCCTCGCGACCACGAGTGTGACCGGCCTGCTGTACAACTGGGGCTTCTTCACCATCCTCGGGTACGCACCGTTCCTCATGAACCTCTCGGCGCTCAAGCTCGGTGCGGTGTTCTTCTGCTGGGGCATCCTCGTCGCGATCTTCGCGGTCTTCGGCGCCCCGATGCTCAAGTCCCGGTTCGGGACCCCGAAGACGCTCTACGGCGCGCTCATCGGCATGGCCCTGGCGTGCCTCGTCATCGGGATCTTCTCCGACAGCCGGTCGGTGGTCATCGGCGCGACCATCGCGTCGGGCATCTTCGTGGGCCTCAACAACACCCTCGTCACCACCGCGGTCATGAGCATCGCACCGGTGCAGCGGTCGGTCGCCTCGGCCACCTACGGGTTCGTGCGGTTCATCGGCGGCGGCCTGGCACCGTTCGCGGCGGGCAAGCTCGTCGAGCACTACAACGATCACGTGCCGTTCGTGCTCGGTGCGGTGGCCGTCGTGATCGCCGCGGTGGTCCTCTCGACCGTGCACGGTGCGCTCACCGACGCCGACACCGAGGAGCAGCAGACCGAGTCGCACGAACGCGCCGACGCCGAGAGCGCGGTCACCGAGATCCCCGCAGTCGAGGGCGAGGCCGTGATGGCCGAGACCGCCCTGCGCGAGGACCGCGCCGTCGCCCAGCGCCGCTGAACGGGCGGACCCCGCGATGGCCGCGCCGAACCCCGTCCCGATCGATCGCCGAACCCTGCTCGTCGGGGTCGACGGATCCGACACCTCCTGGCGCGCATTGTTCTACGCGCTCGGCCAGGCTCGGCGCGATTCCTCGGCGGTGATCGCCGTGAACGTCGTGCCGATCACGGTGGCCACCACGAGTGCCACCGTCGCGGGCTGCGCGGCCCTGGTCGACGCGGCGCAGGGTATCGAGTCCGAGATCGCCGAACTGCGAGCACAATCCGACGTGGACATCCGCTTCGAGACCACCGTCGGCGATCCGGCGGGGTCGTTGGTGCGCCTCGCCGGTGAGCACCACGCCGACGGCATCGTGATCGGTGCGAGCACCACGCTCGCGCACCGCATCTTCGGGTCGATCGCCGGGCGCGCGGTCCGCAACAGTCCCTGCCCGGTGACCGTCGTCCCCTGACACCCGAACCGTCAGGCAGGATCCGGGCGTTCGATGTGCTCGACCATCGTGCGGTGCAGGTCGGCGAGGAACGCCTCGAACTGCGCGAGGATCTCGGGCGGATAGTCCGCCATCATCGCGTCGATGCTCTCGCCGAGGGGACCGAAGAACGCGTCGGCGTGGTCGTGCACCGACCGGCCGCTGCGGAGGGTGACCACCCGGCGGTCGGAATGCTCACGCGTGCGGACGATGTGGCCCGCCGCCTCCAGGCGGTTCAGCAGCGACGTCGTCGCCCCCGAGGTCAGATGGATGCGCTCGGCAAGACGCGCCGGTGACAGCGGCGTGCCCTGGTCTTCGAAGTACACGATGTCGATCAGCGCCTCGGCGTCGGTGGTGTGCAGACCCAGCGAATCGGCGAAGCGGCGACCGAACTGGTTGAAATCTGCTCCGTACCTCTGCAATCCGTCGAGCAGGCGCTCGCGGTGACCGCTCGCATCGTTCGTCACAGCGCACCTTCCCGTCCATCGGCGTTGACAACCGCGCCATCCGTCAATACCTTGATCATCAAGTTACTTCACAGGGAAGCCTACTACGCGATGACAGGACGATGGCGATGACCACTGTATTGATCTCCGGCGCCAGCATCGCCGGACCCACCGCGGCCTACTGGCTGGCGCGCGCCGGCGTCGAGGTGACGATGGTCGAGCGCTTCTCCGAGCTGCGGCCCGGTGGGCAGTCGGTCGACGTGCGCGGCGCCGGTCGGGAGGTGGCGCGTCGCATGGGCGTCGAGGACGCCATCCGCACGGCCGGGACCGGCGAGAAGGGCCTGCAGTTCGTCGACACCCACGGAAAGGTCAAGGCCGCGTTCGAGGCATCGGATTTCGCCGACGGCAACGGACCGACCGCCGAACTGGAGATCCTGCGCGGCGACCTCGCGCGCATCGTGTTCGACGCGGCCACCGACGCCGGCGCCGAGACCGTCTTCGGCGACACCATCACCGACCTCGAGGACGACGGCACCGCCGTGCACGTCACTTTCGCGAGCGGCGCGACCCGCAGTTTCGACCACGTCATCATCGCCGAGGGGATGCGTTCGCACACAAGGCGACTCGTGGCCGACGACACCGACGCCATCCGGTCACTGGGCATGTACACCTCGTACTTCACGATCCCGCGCGCCGCATCCGACACCCAATGGGCCTCCTGGTGTTCGTTCCCGGGCAGCCGCTCGGCGCTGATCCGCCCCGACACACACGGGACCACCCGCGCAGCACTGTCGTTCATCAGTCGCGAGAAGGGTTTCGACGCACTCGACACCGCCGGGCAGAAGGCGCAGCTGCGGGCCCGCTACGGCGACGCCGGGTGGGAGATCCCACGGGTTCTCGACGGCATGGACGCCTCGACCGACTTCTACTTCGAGGGCATCGGTCAGGTGACGCTGCCCACCTGGGGGTACGGACGCGTCGTCCTGCTGGGCGATGCGGCCTACTGCGCGTCACCGGTCAGCGGTATGGGGACGAGCCTGTCGTTGGTCGGCGCCTACGTCCTGGCCAACGAGATGATCGCCGGCGGCGACGCGCTGCGCCGCTACGAATCGATCCTGCGGCCGTACGTCGCGCAGGCACAGAAGCTACCGCCCGGCACGCCCCGCATCGCGAACCCGAGGACACGCCTCGGTGTGCGTGTTCTCAACGCCGCTGCCGGGGTCGCCGCCTCACGACCGGTCCAGTCGATCGCGTCGAGGTTCTCCTCACCGCCCGCCGATGCCATCGACCTGCCCGACTACCCGTCACCGGTGCGTCCCGGCTGACCTGTCGGACGTCGGTCGTACCCTTCTCCGACGAGCGGCCACCATGCGGCGGCGGGCGCGACGGGAGGAGGCAGGCGTGGACGACATCGACTTCGACTCCGCCGTCGAGTCCGCGTGGCGCACGTTCCGCATCGACCTCGCCGATCGGCTGGCCCGACTGGAGCCGGGCGACGAACTGCAGATCGCGCAGTCGACGCGCGAGTTGCCCGACGGCCCCCACGGTCGCCTCACGTTCACGGTGACCACCCGGCGTCGCATCCGATGCACCATCGATGCCGCCGATCTGCACACCACTCCCGAATGCCACCTCGACCAGGTGCACCGACTCGAGGCGGCCGGGTGGCAGTGGCTGCGTGGTTCCCACGGTCGACATGTCGTCGAATGCGGCCGACGTGGGGTCGATGCCCTCGCCCTGCAGGCGCAGACGGCGTTGCGGGAGATCTGGGAGGTGCTGCACCCCGACTTCCTCGAGGGCGCCCGCACCCCGACACCCAGGGAATCGGAGGTCGCGATCGGCGTGGTGGTCCGCACCGTGGACCAGCTGCGCGCCCTGGCCGTCGAGGCACTCACCGAGGCGGCCGAGTTCGAGGTGGTGGTCGATTCCGACGACGACATCCAGGTCCCCGCGGGAAGCATCGGATCGTGGCTGCGGGTGTGCGACGACGAACCGCACCTCGAGTTCTTCGCGTGCATCGTCGACGAGGTGCCCGACGTCGCGGGCGCGGCGGTCTACCTCGCCACTCATGCCGCCCGCTGGCCGAGTGTGGGTCTCCGCCTCATCGACACCCACATGTACGCGACCCTGCGGCTGGGGTGCACGACCTTTCACAGTGCGAATCTCGTTGCCGCGCTGCGCACCTGGACCGAGTTCCTCATCGACGACGTGCCGGCGATCGAGGCCGCGCTCTCGGCGACACCGCCCGTCGTTCGCGACGGGTCGATCCCGGCCGCCCTGGAGCGGGTGCATCACCTGTCCCGGTACGGCCCGCCGCCGGGTCCGCTGACCGTGATGGGGTTGTGTGGAGACAACCGGCGGACGGCCATGAACTACATCAGGGCCTCGTTGGAGCAGGTGAAGTCCCTGAACGCTTCGGCGGAGCGGGCCACCGCCGAAGGCGACATCGATGAGGCGAGAGCCTGTCGTGACGAGGCGAGGCAGTGGCGCGCGACCATGAAGCTGATCACCCAGTCGCTGCGGGTGGCCCTGCGCCGCGAGAGGTCGCGCCGCGACACCCCGGACTAGAGGCGGTCGGCGAGATCCACCAGCGATGTGACCTCGATGTCGGGTGCGCCGAAATGCGCGGGATACGTTGCGCCGGTGCGGTTGATCCACGCCGTGCGCATACCGACGCGGCGGGCACCCTCGAGATCCCAGGGGTGCACCGCGACCATCAGAGCCTCGACACCGGCGACGCCGGCCGAGCGCAGTCCGTGTCGGTAGGCGGCCGGTGACGGCTTCCAGCCGCCGGCGTCGTTGGCCGACAGATACGAATCCATCGCCGCTGCGGCCGGAGTGTCGCCCAGCAGTCTTCGTGCGACGTCGGTCGACCCGTTGCTCAGCGTGATGACGCGAACGCCGACCTCGTTCAGCGCAACGATCCCGGGCACGACATCGGGGTGTGGTTGTGCGGCGACCATGGCCGTCATGATCGACTGTGCCGCCGCGTCGAGATCGGCGTCGGACCGGTCGGGATGGGCTGCGTGGATCATCGATCGCGCGACGTCGGTGCCGATGGCGGCGTAGGAGGCGTTGTCGCCCAACACCGTCGCCGCGAAACCGTCACGGAGCACCGAGAGATACCAGGCGCGAACGTCCTCGGCGCGCAGGCCCGCATCGACGAACGCGCCGCCCACCGACCCGAGATCGGAGAGGGTGTCGTTCACATCGAGGAACGCCGCGACGGGTCGCCCGGTCACGAGAACGCCCGGGTGTTGTTGAGCGCGGTCACCATTCCCGAACCGATGGGCCCGTGCACGTCGTAGAGGGTGGTGGTGCCGACGGCAATTCCCTCGGTGTCGATGTGGGAGTCCTCCCGCACGCCCACCCAGTCACCCTCGGGCAGACGCGACAGCGCGACGGTGAGATCGCCGTTGATGTACCCGACCCACTCGGCGCCGAGGTTGGTGACGAGGCTGGTCCACTCGGCGGTCGTGACGGCCCGAACGTAGGGGCTCGGCGGTCGGTCGGCGGTCATCGGGAGCACGTTCCACCACGCGGTGCTGCGGTCGGCGTTGAGGTGCTTCTCGAGTTCGCTGGTCCATCCGACGCGGTCGGAGTGGTACCAGGTGACCGCCCCCGGATCGGTGTCGACGGGCGGCGCGGGGACGGTGGCGTCGGGACGCCAGCGGTCGCCGGGCGCGTTCTCCGACATCCGGTACTGCACGTACATCGCCGTCGCGACGAGGGTGTCGTTCTGGAACGCGTCGGCACGGGCGACCTTGATTCGCGAACCGGTACGGATCGTCTCCGTGCGCACGATGGTGGGCACGGTCTTGAACGCACGCAGCAGTTCGAAGGTGGTGCGCGCCGGCATGAACCCCTCGACGTGCTGTTCGTCCTCGAGGACCTGGGCGAGGAGACCGACCACCGCGGGCCCGGCGACGTGGTCGTCGCCCCAGGCGCTCTGTGCGTGCTCGTTGGCGCGGTAGGCGACCTCACCATCGTGGGAGACGACCTCGAAGAACGGCTTCATCGATTCACACTCTCACAGCGCCGCTGCCGAACCGCGCCCGCTGTCGGACCCCGGCCGTATCGTCGACGACCCCAGACTCCCAAACCCACCGACCATCCGAGGAGCTCGTGATCATCGATCGTCCCACCGTCGACCCGCACCGCCCGGTGCATGTCGTGTTCGCCGCGCCGTGGCAGTCGATCGACCGTCACGGGCCCGGCCGCACGACCGACGAGACCTGGTGGACGTTCCCCGACGACGTCGCCGACGGCGACACCGTCGTGACGGTCGTGCAGGGACGCGAGGCCGCGGTCCTGGGGGTGTCGGTGCTGCGCATGGGGACCGATCCCGACGACTGGGATCTCGAGCCCGCCGATCCCATCGTGTCCGAACCACTCTCCGCAGCCGCGATCTCGCGACGCGCCGGTACCGCGGTCACCGTCGACCCCCGGTCGCTGCATCACACCGAGGGCGCCGCCGTCATCGCTGCGATCGAGGGCGAGTGCGACGCCCCCACCCCCTGGTTCGCGCTCCCCTCCCCCTGCGCCGACGTCGACACGATGGGCGTGAGCGCGGTCGAGAGTTCCTGGGGATGCACCGGCTGCGGCCGACGCTGGGCGGGCAAGACCAGCCCGCGTCTGCAACGACACAAGACGGTCGAGGTTCCCTACGACGACATCGGCTGGGTGGCGCTGTGCCCGAGCTGCCACGACATCGTGCATCAGCCACTCGGGCCGAGCGTCGACGAGCTGATGTTCGGCAACCGACCGGCGTGCCCGGCGTGCAACGAGCACCGCACGTTCCGGGTGCTGTGGGGTATGCCGGCCTCGCCGCCGCCGTACGGCACCGTGGGCGCGGGATGTGTCGTCATGGGCGACACCCCGACCCGTCGTTGCGGGGCCTGCGGGCACGAGTGGTGACGGCGTCACCGATCGGTTCGCGCGGGTGGACGATCCATCGACCACAGCGGTGTCCCGTCGGCGAGCGTGAACTCGTCGCGGACGGCGAACCCGAAGCGTCGGTACAGGGCGACGTTCTCGGCGCGGGTGCACACCAGGTGCGCCGGGTACCCACGGGCGTCCACCGTGGCGAGACGGTGCTCGAGCAGGATGCGCGCGAGGCCGCGCTTCTGCGCGGCGGGCGTGACGCCGAGATTCACCAGCGTCCAGTGCCGGTCCGACGGTTCGTGGGCGTCGAGGCGACGCCGTACATCGATTCCTGCACCCACCCGACCGCCGAGCGCGGTCAGCGTTCGGGGTGCCGCGCGCAGGGTGCGACCCAGGCCGGCCACCGGGCCCCCGCGGTCGGGGCCGTCCCACGCCGCGACAGCTATGGGGCGTCCAGTGTGGTCGGCGAGATGGTCGACGACACCGATGCGGCCGTGTTCGAATCGCAGGCTCGCGGTGAAGTATCTCGGCAGCGCAGCATGCCTGCAGTGGGCGTCGGGCCAGAGGAACGACATGAGCGGGTCGTCGGCGAAGGCCGCTGCCAGCGCGGTGGCGCAGGCGTCGAATTCCTGTCTCGCCGCCGCGGTCCGCACCTCGGGTGGCGCATCCGACATCACGGGTCGGATTGTGCCGTACCCACCGATCCGCCGCTCACGGCCAACTCGTTGCCGAGACTCACGTAACTTCTACTCATGGCGAGTGTCGAGTGGGTGCTCGCGGATCTCCGCGAACCCGGACGGCCGACTGTCCTGAGCCGCGAAGGCGTGCCGCGGGCACGGACGTCACTGAGTCGCGCCCTGACAGATCCGTTCGGTGCTCGACGCGCTCGATCGATCGCCGCCGAACTCGATCGATGGTCGCGTGCCCCGCGTGGCGAGAAACCCCGCGAATTCGTCTCCGACGGCATCCGGTGCGTTCCGGTCCCCGGTACGACGGCCGAGGTCGCAGCCGCGTGGGTCGCGGCGGGATCGGCGGAGGGCGCCGAGCCGCCGGCCGCGGCCGCGTTCACCTGGGACTCGGATGAGCGCAGGTTCTGCGTGCCCGCGGAATCTGCGGCACTGGTCGGTCGACGTGTCGTCGGCGACGAGCCCTCGACGGTGTTGAGTGCCGATGCGCTGCGGTTCGTCGAGGTCGACGACACCATCGGTCTGGTGCAGGCGTTGCTGGTCCCCGAACGCGGTCCGTGGACGGGGACGGCGACACTGCGACCGGGATCCGACGACTTGATGCGCGCGTCGGTGAGCATGCTCCCGATCGGACCGTCGGCGCTGTCCGGCGTCATCTTCGAGGCACCGAACCTGCCGGTGACCATGCGGGTCGAGTCGCTGGCGATGGACTCGATCGCGCGGGTGTCGAACATCCACGTCGTGGTGATGGACGTCGAGAAGATGCGGGTGTTGCGGTGGCTCACCGATCCGCCGAGCGGAATCGCGTGGAAGGGGCGCCGCGACAACCGCGACACCCCGCACCCCGACGACGTCCGCCGGATCTTCCGGGTTGCGAGCGGTGTGTTCACCGGGGAGGAACGCCGGGCCGCGCTCGACGGGATCCGTTGCGACGCCTCGAGGGCGGATGGCTGGTGGTCGATGCCGCCGGCGAGATCGTCGACGGGTCCGATCCACCGCTGGTGATCATCCAGATGGTGGCGCGCGGGGTGTCCGACGAGCCCGACCCGGTGCCGTCCGACGACACCGGTCACCCGGGCCTGTGAGAGGCCCTGTGGAATTCTGCTTTGCGGCCTGACCTGGACTTCGTTACCGTCATGAACATTCCTGATGCCAGTCCTCGACGGCGTCGGACGGAAACGATCTGCCCACTCGCGTCGCCGGTTCCTTCTCGTCGGCGACGTTCGACGCGCGATTCGAGGTCCGACCATGACTGTGACGAGCACCGAGACCGGTGGTCCTGACCGTTCGGCCGTCGACGCGCCCTACGACGGCTCCGACGAGGCGACCACGGAGTATGTCGTCCGTCTACGTGACGCCCTGGCCGCGCTCTACGACGACCCGCTGTCGCTCGAGGCGGGGCGCATCGTCTCGAAGCTCCTCTAGGCGTTTGGTCAGCTCTGGTTGAGCGCGACCGCCGCCTGGATGAGCGCCGTGAACGCCGCGCGGTCGAGCTCATCAGCGGCTTTGATGTCGACTGCGCGCCGTGTGCCGGCGTCGAGGCTGGCGTTGAACACCGACTGCGGATCGGGCAACGACGCGCCCTTGGCGAACGTGACCTTCACCTTGTCCTTGTAGGTCTCCAGGGTGCAGATCAGTCCATCGTGCGAGAACGTGGGCACGCCATCGGGATTCGACGGTTTGCGCCACTTGATCTCTTCGGTGATCCCGTCGTCGGCCCCGAGGATGAGGTCGCGGATGGTCGTCACGGTGTCCGCTCGCCAGTCTGTCGTCACGGGGTAGGAGGTTACCCGCTGCGGAGCTCGCATCGTGACCCTTTTGTCCGAATCTGAGCAGGTCAGTGACGCTACTTCGCTTTGCATAACGTATTCTGGCGACTCGATTCGCACGTATGCCCAGCAGACGCGAGAAGAGGCCCGATGTCCGAACTCAAGGTGTCGACCGACGAGGTCAGTCGCGCATCGCAGAGCGTTCGCGCCGCGGCGGACAGCCTCGACGATCGCGTGCGCTCGCTGACCGAACGTGTCGAAGGACTGCTGAACGGCGGATGGAAAGGCCAGGCCGCCGACGCATTCCGCAAAGACTGGGAGCAGTGGCTGCACGGCGCGAAAGAGGTGGTCGGTGGCCTCGACTCGACGTCGTCGTTGCTGGCCTCGAACGCGAGCACGTACTCCGACCGGGAGTCGTCGAACGCCTCCTCGGTCGGCAGCAGCGGTTCCGGCCTGTTGAACATGGACCTCTGATGGCACGGCAGTTCACGATCAACACCGAGGAACTCGCCGACATCGTCTCGGCCATGGCCCGTTTCGATTCCGACGCCGAGTCGGTCTGTTCCGACGTCGACAAGACCGTCGCCTCACTGCACACCACATGGACCGGCGAGGCGGCCGACGCGCAACGCGCCGCGCACGATCGCTGGACCAAGGGTGCGGCCGAGATGCGTTCGGCCGTGGCCGATCTGCGGAAGGCCGGCGACACCGCGCACACGAACTACACCGCCGCGGTCACCGCGAACACGGAGATGTGGGGCTGATGCCGACCCTCGTCGTCGATCCCGTCCAGTTCGCGCACGCCGCGACCGGCATGACCGAGGTTGCGCGGTCGACACAATCGGCCGCGAGCAGCCTGGCCGCCGCGCTGAGCGGATCCGGTGGGATGGGCGGTTCTGACAATGCCGGAGTCGAGTGGTCGACCAGCTACGACGAAGGCGCTCGGGCAGCAATGAGCGCGGTCGCGTCCGCTGTCGGCGCGGCAGGCAATGTCGCGACCCGGCTGCACGCCACCGGCGCCAACCACGCCCACGCCGATGCTGCAGCCACCATCGGTGGGAGCGGGGACGCCGCGCTTCCCGCGCCACCCTCTCCCCCGACGATGGCAGCGCCCGCACCCCCGTCAGCCGCTGGCGGCAGCGGCGGTGGGCCGCCCGGGTGGTCGTTGGTCGAGGGACTGGTCGGGTACGTGTGGCCCAACGGCCACCAGGACCGCCTGCATGCTGCGGACGCCGCGTGGCAGGCCACCGCCGCCCAGCTGCAGGCCGCAGCGAGCCCCGTCGCCGGTGCCGCATCCGCGGTGTCGGCGCAGCAGAGCCCCGAGTGTGGTGCGGCGGCCACTGCCTGCACCGACACCGGTCAGCACCTGAGCGATCTCGTGTCGGTGTGCACCGAACTGGGCGGCTCGTGCTCGGAGTATGCGGCACACCTCGACCAGGCCCACCAGGAGATCATCTCCACGCTCAAGGAACTCATCATCGAGACCGCTGCCATCGAGGCCGGCGGGGCGGTGTTGGCGTTCTTCACCGCAGGCCTCGACGAGATCGCCGCCCAGGCCCTTGTCGCGGCCCGCATCGCCACCGCTGCCGCGAAGATCCGCCGGGTCATCGAGGCGCTCATCGACGCGGCACGAGCCGTCGCCGCCGCGGTGGAGGGCTTCGCCGGGCGCGCAGCAGAAGTCCTCTCGAAGCTCGAACCACTCGCCACCGGCGCGGTCAAGACCGCGGCATCGGCTGCCGCGAAAGCTGGTCGCGCGGGAGCCTCCGCCGCCCGCTCGAGCACGCCTGCGCTCGGCAAGTACGGGAAAGCGGTCAAGGACGGCGCGATCAAGAATGCGGTGTCAGGTGCGGCGATGGAGGCCGGCAAAGAGGGCGTCGTATCCATCGGTACCGGCGAGAACCACATGGATGCGAGCAAGATAGTCGCTCAAGGCGCCTTCAGTGCCGTCATAAGCCCCATAGGTAAGGCTGCCGCTGAGGCCAGAGGCGGGGCAGATACGAGCAAGAGCCTGCCTCAAACCCTCGCGAAGTACGGGACAGCCAAGGTCACAAACGCGGCCATCAATTCGACTCAGCAAGAGATACACAGTTTGCTCAGTCCCGACACCGCAGATGACGTTAAGGGAACGTCGATGCTCGACGTCGCGCGGGAGGCGCCGGATGCTGTCCGAAATGCGCCGTCGTTCGCAGCCGAGGTGCAAGAAAAGATGGCCGAGGCTGACAGTCCAGCCATGAGCGACAACTACATTCAGGGTCCGCCGCCGACCCCATCAGACCGAACCTCACAAAGCGGCGGTGGTCAACCATGACAGATCAGTTGCCTAAGCATCTAGAGCGTGCGCGGCGTGGCAAGCGCGGTGGATCGCGACTGCGTCGCGAGACGCAGCCACCGCATCTTCGTGTCATGTGCGTCGGCGACAAAACCGAATTTCTTCCGGCGCTGGGACACGATGGCGCAACTGATCTGCGAGAACTATTTTGGATCGGCCACCCCGCCGAGCCCCGACGCATCCCTGTGACGGTCTCGGCAGCTCAAACTCCTTCCGATCACGAGTACCGGATCAGCCCCGGAGATGGCGACCGCGAAGCAAGCGTTGTCGAGAACATGGCGGGCAAGGTTTGCGTGAGCGCGATACCGGAAAGGCGATGGTTGCGTTCGTCGTGGACCATCAACACTCCGGACCGCTCATCGGCTTACACATTCACCGAGCGGCGGCGAGATGGTCTGTGGCGCCGATCTGTTGCCCCGTTCACCAAACTGCGCGATCCTGCATGGGAGATGATCGGGCTCGTCGTCCTGTTGTTGTTCTCGCCGGCAATGCTCAAGCCTCCGCTGAGAATGCGGATCACGGACCGAGACGACAATCAGATCGGCCTCCTCACCTTCTGCTCGACGGGTAACCGACCCCGCGAAGACTTCTGCCTCTACCTGTACGACACGCCGTATCCCCTGCGAGAGGACACCCTCGCGATGGCTGCACTCGCGATAGTCCAACGGATGAAGTGAATGGTGGTAACTCCGCAGCCGTTCGCCGCGGTCGACAGCGCCGTGCAGTGTTCGGGAGTTCCGCGCCAACTCCCCACCTTCTTTGGGGGACAGAGAGCATGCCTCTGGGTGACCACCGCGACACAGGGTTTTGAGTGACCACTGATGCGAAGGGGCAAGCGGACATCGAGTAGCCGCTCTACCTTCGCGTCATTGCGCCGTGATTGACCGCCTCACGGCCTCAGCGGCACTGCGACATTCGAACTAAGACGAGAAAAACTCTGCTGCAGCGAAGGAAATGGAGGCTAAGCGGTGCCCACGCTCGTCGTCGATCCAGCGCAGTACGCCAAGGCCGCCTCGGGTATGTCCAGCGTCGCCGAGGCCGCTCACAGCGCAGTCTCCTCGCTGGCAGGTGAACTGGGCGGCTCGTCGGGCATGGGCGGCTCCGACAACGCTGGAGTCGAGTGGTCGAACAGCTACGACGAGGGCGCGCAAGCCGCGCTGAAGGCCGCGGCCTCGGCCGTCGGCGCAGCCGGCAACGTCGCCCTCCGCCTCCACGCGACAGGTGAGAACCACTCGCACGCCGATGCATCGGCGACCATCGGCGGCGGCGACGCGTCGCTTCCGGGACCGCCCACGCCGCCGACGCTCTCCGCACCGTCACCACCGTCCGCCGCGGGCGGAAGTAGCGGCGGGCCGCCCGGGTGGTCACTCGTCGAGGGTCTGGTCGGCTACATCTGGCCGAACGGTCACCAGGACAGACTTCACGCCGCCGACGGTGCGTGGAAGGCCGCAGCAGCCCAACTCGACAGCGCAGCAGGGCCGACGAGCGCCGCCGCCTCGGCCGCATCCGCACAGAAGAGCCCGGAAGCCGCTGCCGCCGCGCAGGCCTGCACCGACACCGGCAACCACTTACGCGAGCTTTCATCGGTGTTCACGCAGATCGGCTCATCGTGCTCGGAATATGCGGCACATCTCGATGAGGCACACCACGAGATCCTCTCCGAGCTCAACTCGCTGATCACACAAACGGTCGCCATCGAGGCCGCCGGCGCGGTCTTCGCCGTGTTCACCGGGGGCCTGGACGAAATTGCGGCCCAAGCAGCGGTTGCCGCACGGATCGCGACCGCTGCAGCCAAGATTCGCCGAATCATCGAAGTCTTGATCGAAGCGGCGCGCGCCGTCGCGGCCTCGGTAGGTCGCCTGGCGGGGCGAGCGACCGATGTGTTGAGCAAGCTCGAGCAGCTCAAGGGAATGGGAGTCGTGCGCTCTGCGGTCGCCGCTGCGGCGAAGCCTGCAGCAGCCGCGACTCGATCCGTGGACGGCGCTACGGCGGCCTTCCGCGTACCCGAGTGGGCAAGGCCGGAACTCGCGCGCGCCACCGACAGCGAAGCGCTCGGCTCACATCTGCTCTCCAAAGGTGTGCCGAAGGACATTGCCGACGAGGCGGCAGCCAGCAACCCCTACGCACGTATGTCGCCGAACAAGATCGTCGACGACTTCTTCAATTCGGAGAAGAAGTCGTGGGACTACCCGAAGAACGACGGGTTCGCCGGCGAGCCGCTGAAGTCGAACGCGATCCCCAGCGGAACTCAGATCGATAGGATCGGGGGTCCCGGAGGAAAGTTTCTCGGTGACGCAGGAGAAAATTACAGCAGCCGTGCCCTCGCGCCCGGTGCCTCCGGTGATTACAACGTCTACGTCGGGACGGGAAAATCGGTAGAGGGCTACGAGGTTCGCAGCGGTCCCGCCGCGGAAGCTTTCGGACAACCTGGAGGAGCGAACCAATGGCTGGTCGTGAATACACTCAAAGACGATGCGCAGGTATCGGTTCGCGAGCTTGTCCGACGAGGCCTCGTGAACGTCGTGCCGAAGTGAAGGCCTCATGAGCCGGTCGCCGAGAGAAGCAGGCCGTATTCCGGACGGGTGGGACCACTTTGATGATTTCGAGAAATCATGGGAGTTCTGGACGACCATCGACTCCCGATCAGGCCACAACCTGTTCGACTCGCTTGATCTGCACGACCGCACGCTGACGTTGTCGAATGGGGCGGGCCAGCCCATGAACTCTGAGGGCTACCTCCAGTACTTCATCGTGAGAAACGATTCCGGTTTCGAGACCAAGTCGTTCGAGATATCCAGGGGCGACCGGGAGGAGTTCAGTTCGGGGACATTCAGCACCTTCGCGCTGGCAGGCAAATTCGCCATAGCCACGGAGGTGTCGGAGGCCGTCCGCCAAGCCGTTGCGCCAACCCTCGGCAGTCCTACGGCCCGTCTCGACGAGATGGGTCTGAACCAGGATTGGGAGCCCGACCCCGCCTATCGAACGAGGTATCCCGAGCGAAGGTTTCGTCAGCGCGCGAATGCCAACAATTGGTTCGTCGGAGACGAGCGATTTCCTTCGACGAGCCACTACCTGTCGATGAGCTACGACGAGATCAATCGATCGTTGTCCGTCGGTATCGATCCTTCACTAGTGCCCGAACTTCCGCGCACCATCATCTGACCCGTCCCGCTGAAGCGAGGAATCAGGGGGAGCCATCCGGCTCCGGGAGTGACGTGCGTCGCATCGGGGATTGACCCCGGCCTGTCGGCGTGTTGACCCGAGCATGACCTACACGCTGAACGATGACTCCCCGCTGCTGAAGCCCTTCGACTCCGGCGTCATCCACACGCCCCACCGCGTGTGCATGGCACCGCTGACCCGCCTGCGCGCGGAGTCCGACGGCACCCCCACCGACCTGCAGACCGAGTACTACCGCCAGCGTGCGGGCGCCGGCCTCATCATCACCGAGGCCACGCAGTCCAGCGCCTCGGCCGGTGGCGCGTACATGAACACCCCGGGCATCCACAACGACGCCCAGCAGGCCAAATGGGCCGAGATCGCCGAGGCCGTCCACAACGAGGGTGGCCAGATCTTCGTGCAGACCTGGCACGTGGGTCGCGTCGCGCACCCCGATCTCCCCGGCGGTGACCCGGTCGCCCCGTCGGCCATCGCCGCCGACGGCAAGGCCCACGGCCCGAACGGCAGCGTCCCGCTCGTCACCCCCCGCGCGTTGGAGACCAGTGAGATCCCCGGCATCGTCGACGCCTTCCGCACCTCGGCTCGCCGCGCCATCGACGCCGGACTCGACGGCGTGGAGATCCACGGCGCCAACGGCTACCTGCTGCACCAGTTCCTCGGCGACGACACCAACCAGCGCACCGACGAATACGGCGGCTCGCCCGCCAACCGCGCGCGCATCGTCATCGAGATCGTGAAGGCCGTCGTCGATGAGATCGGCGCCGACAAGGTCGGCATCCGTCTGAGCCCCGGCCACAAGGCCAACGGTATGAACGAGTCCGACACCGTGCCCGTGCACCAGGAACTCCTGCGCGCCATCGCCGACATCCCGTTGGCGTACGTGCACTTCCTCATCGAGCCCACCGATCCCGTGCTCGCGACGCTGCGTCCCGAGATCACCGTGCCGTTCCTGCTCAACACCGGCTTCGCCATCGAGTCCGACTTCGCGCAGCTCGAGAAGCTCGTCGCCGACGGCACCGCCGATGCGGTCATCGTGGGCCGTTGGTACATCTCCAACCCCGACCTGGTGGAGCGTCTCAAGAAGGGCGCCGAGCTCACCGAGCCGAACCAGGCCACCTTCTACGCGCCGGGCGCCGAGGGCTACACCGACTACCCGTCGCTGGAGACCCAGAACGCCTGACACCGATCAGATCCACCGATGACGCCCACCGACCTCCGGGTCGGTGGGCGTCGTCGTCGGTGACGCGCATCAGTCCGGCGGAAGAAACAGCGCCGGTGACGCGGTCACCGACAGTCCGGTCGCGTCCGCATCCGCGATCACGTGCGAAGAGCACCGTCCGTCGGCGGCGGTGAGCAGCGCGGCGATCGGTGCATGCAGCTCGGTGCGAATCACGCGATGCAACGCGCGGGCGCCGTACCGGGGGTCGAAACCCGCATCGACGAGCGCCGATCGAGCGGCATCGGTCACCGTCGCGTGCACACCGCGGGCGGCAAGAGCCTCCACGAGGTGATCGATCTCGGCATCGACGACGCGGCGCGCGTGTGCGTCTTCGAGCGATGTGAAGGTGACGACCTCGTCGAAGCGGTTGAGCAGCTCGGGATCGAAGAAGTCGCGTACCGCGTCGAGCACCACGTCACGTTCCGACCGTGCTCTGCCCCCACCCATTCGCCGCATGACCGAGGCGGCCCACCGTGCCGGCCCTCGAACCCCCGGCCGCCGCATGTCGTGCACCTCTCGCGACCCCAGATTCGAGGTCAAAAGGATGATCGCGTTGCGGAAGTCGATCGTCGACGTCCCCGACGCCAGGCGCAGCGTGCCGGTGTCGAGGATCTGCAGGAGCGCGAGCAACACGGTCGGGTGCGCCTTCTCCACCTCGTCGAACAGCACGACTCCGGGACGCGACACCGTGCCCTCGACCGTCTCGCGGTCGAACAGCGAGAACTGTTCCTTCGAGCCGGCGTACCCGGGTGGCGCACCCGACAGCGACGCCGCGTAATGCTCCTGGGCAAGGGAGTTCATGTCGATACGGCACATGTTGTCGGCATCGCCACGCACATGACGGGCGACCTGGCGGGCGAGTTCGGTCTTGCCGACACCGGTGGGGCCGACCAGCAGGAGTGAGGCGATCGGACGTCGCGGATCGCGGAGTCCGACGGCCGCGATGGTCATCGCTCGCACCACAGCGTCGACAGCATCGTCCTGGCCGATGATCGAGTTCCGCAGCCCGTCGGCCAACGCACCAGGCGATCGCAGATCGCCGAGGCGGAACCCGGCGGTGGGGTCAAGGGCACGGAAACGCTCGTTCATGTAGCCCGACATCGCGCGCCCTCCGTTCCCTCTTGTGCGAACCTAGAGCACCCGATGATGTCGCGCAGTGCCGAAAGTCGTTCATCCACCGCGAACCTCGCGGTAACAGTGCCGACACCACAGCCGCTCTAGCGTGAGGGTGCACGCCCACCCACGGCCCCGTCAGGAGCGCACATGCGACACGGAGACATCTCCTCCAGCCCGGACACCGTCGGAGTGGCGGTGGTGAACTACAAGATGCCGCGGTTGCACACCCGCGCCGAGGTGCTGGCGAACGCGCAGGCCATCGCACAGATGGTCGTCGGCATGAAGAGCGGCCTGCCGGGAATGGATCTTGTTGTGTTCCCTGAATATTCGACGCAGGGCATCATGTACGACTCCGACGAGATGTACGAGACCGCATCGGTGATCCCCGGCGATGAAACCGACATCTTCTCCGCAGCCTGTCGGGAGGCGAAGACATGGGGCGTCTTCTCGATCACCGGTGAGCGGCACGAAGACCATCCGAACAAGCCGCCGTACAACACGTTGGTGTTGATCAACGATCAGGGCGAGATCGTGCAGAAGTATCGAAAGATACTGCCCTGGACGCCGATCGAGGGATGGTATCCGGGCGGTCAGACCTACGTCAGCGACGGCCCGAAAGGCTTGAAGATCTCCCTGATCATCTGCGACGACGGCAACTATCCGGAGATCTGGCGGGATTGCGCGATGAAGGGGGCCGAGTTGATCGTGCGCCCGCAGGGCTACATGTACCCGGCCAAGGATCAGCAGGTGTTGATGGCGAAAGCGATGGCGTGGGCGAACAACTGCTACGTGGCCGTCGCCAACGCGACCGGCTTCGACGGCGTCTACTCGTACTTCGGCCACAGTTCGATCATCGGGTTCGACGGCCGCACGCTCGGCGAATGCGGCGAGGAAGAGTACGGGATCCAATACGCCCAGCTGTCGCTGTCGACGATTCGCGACGCGCGGCGGTACGACCAGTCGCAGAACCACCTGTTCAAGCTCCTGCACCGCGGCTACACCGGCGTGTTCGCCGGCGGTGACGGCGACAAGGGTGTCGCGGAGTGTCCGTTCGATTTCTATCGCAACTGGGTCACCGACGCCGAGGCCACACAGAGGGCTGTCGAGGCGATCACCCGCGACACCATCGGCGTCGCCGAGTGCCCGGTCGGAGAGCTCCCCACCGAGAAGGTGATGGAGGCCTGACGTAGTCCTCGAACTCTCGGCGGCGAGGCCCGGGCGACGGGCGGACCGACGCCGGTCACCACGATTCCCCCGCATCGGGCAGCTCTGCCTGCTGGCGCGCGATATCGTCCGAGGGTGACCCGCATCGCGCTCGTCGGAACACTGGTCCTGCTCACCGTCGGCGCGGTGGTCGGAGGTGTTCTCGGCCCGTGGGGATGGTTCGTCGGCGCAGCGGTGCTCGGATGCGTTGCGGCAGTCGGCGTCTACGATCTCGTACAAACCCGACATTCGGTACTGCGCAACTATCCGGTGCTCGGCCACATGCGCTATCTCCTCGAAGCGGTCCGGCCCGAACTGCAGCAGTACTTCATCGAACGCAACGTCGACGGCCGTCCGTTCGACCGCGATGTCCGGTCCCTGATCTACGAGCGAGCGAAGGGAACCGCCGCGGAGCAGTCGTTCGGCACCGAACGCGATCTCGACGCCGACGGGTACGAGTACCTGGTCCACTCGATCGCGCCGGTCGACCCGCCCGACGAGCCGCCGCGCGTGCGGATCGGCGGTCCCGACTGCACGCGGCCGTACGACATGTCGCTGTTGAACGTGTCGTCGATGAGCTTCGGGTCGCTGTCGGGGAACGCGTTGCGGGCGTTGAACTCCGGGGCCGCCCGCGGTGGCTTTGCACACGACACCGGCGAGGGCGGACTCACGCCATACCACCTCGGTGGTGGTGACGTGGTGTGGGAGATCGGGTCGGGCTACTTCGGCTGCCGGACGTCGGAAGGGCGTTTCGACGCGACCCAGTTCGCGGAGAAGGCCGCGCATGACGCGGTGAAGTGCCTGTCGCTGAAGCTGAGTCAGGGTGCCAAGCCCGGCATCGGCGGGGTGCTGCCGGCCGCCAAGGTCACCGCGGAGATAGCCCGCTATCGCGGTGTCCCGCAGGGCCAGAAGTGCGTCAGCCCGGCCGGTCACGCCGAGTTCTCCACCCCCCGCGGTCTGGTGCAGTTCATCGCCCGGATGCGGGAGCTCGCCGACGGCAAGCCTGTCGGGTTCAAGCTGTGTGTCGGGTCGCGCGTCGAACTCCTCGCGATCTGCAAGGCGATGCTGGCCGAGAGCGTCACACCGGACTTCATCATCGTCGACGGATCCGAGGGCGGCACGGCCGCAGCGCCGTTGGAGTACGAGGACCACGTCGGGCTCCCGCTGACCGACGGCCTGATGACCGTCCACAACGCCCTCGTCGGTGTCGGTCTGCGCGACCGGATCCGTGTCGGTGCCAGCGGGAAGGTCGCGACTGGTTCCGACATCGTGAAGCGCCTCATCCAGGGAGCCGATTACACCAACTCCGCCCGCGCGATGATGATGGCGATCGGCTGCATCCAGTCGCAGCGGTGCCACACGAACCACTGCCCCGTCGGCGTGGCGACGCAGGATCCGGCTCGTGCCCGCGCCCTCGACGTCACCGACAAAGGCCACCGGGTGTTCCGGTACCAGCAGGCCACCGTCGCCGAGGCGATGCGGATCATGGCGTCGATGGGCGTCACCGATCCCGCCACGCTCCATCCGTCGATGCTGCGCAAGCGACTCGGCCCGGTGTCGCAGCAGGCGTATTCGGAGACCTATGAGTGGCTCGAGCCCGGCGAGCTCGTCGCCGACACCCCGGCGAGCTGGGCCGAGGACTGGCTCCTCGCCGATCCGGACACCTTCACCCCGGCCGGGCTCAGCCGCTGACCGCGGCGGGTTCGAGCTGTCGCGAACAGCACTGTGCCCGGCTGAGAGTGATCAGCCGGGCACAGCGATGGCGTGTCACCGCTTCGGGCGGCACTCCCTGTGGTGGTCGCGGATCGGCGTGCGGGCCGCATGCAGTTCTTTGAACTCCTCGCGGTGGGTCTTGCGGAAGGCGCGGATCTCGGTGCGTCGCTGATCCTTCGGCAGGGTGCGCACATGGGCGAGCTCGGCGGCGAGGTCGGGATGACGGGCGAGCACACCCGCGATCGCCGGTGCAGCCTGCGCGACGGCAGCCGCGCGAGCCTGCGGTGTGCACTGCGCCGGGGCGGCCGAGGCGGTGGCGGCGGGAATCCCCGCGGCCAGACCCACGCCGAGTGCGACGGCTGCCGCCGCACCCACCCGTCGGGTCCAGAGAGTTGTGTGTCCGGTGGCTGTCATGGTTCTCCTCAGGTGTCATCGCTGTGATGCACGGTCGAATCTCGCCCGGAATCCTGTGGCGAGCCTGAGAACGTCGGAATTGTCGCGAAGGTCTTCAGAGGTCCTTCAGGTGACGAGTTCGTAGGGGTTACACCGCGCTCCACGGCGCGTGGGCCCAGCCCACGAAGGTCCACGAGCCCAGGTTCGCCGACGGCAGGATCTGGTTGTCGGTGCCATCGCCGTATCCGGGCGCGAAGCCCTGCACTCCACCACTCTCGTAGTCGCCGTTGCCGATCGAGATGTCGACGTGGCCGCCGTCTTCTCCCTGCGAGAACACGAGCGCGCCGGGTGGCGCGGGGAGCGTGGTGTGACCCTGACCTGCCGCCGCGAGTCCGTTGTAGAACGCGAGGGCGGCGTCATGCGGGATGCCGTTCGCGGTGGTCTTCCCGTACGCGGCGTCGACGAAGTCCTCGCAGCCGTACTCGCCGAAGTCGTTGCTGTGCAACAACGTGGCGCCGCGGACCAACGCCACTCCCCCGTTCGCGATCGCCACGGCGTCGCTGATTGCGCTGTCGGCCTGCGCCGCGGGTGCGACCGCGCAGGTGATGGCAATGACCGCACCGACGGCGGTCACGACGGCGGCAATTCTCTTCGACGACACGATGCGAGGCATACCTGCACGGTCCCACCGAGTGAGCCCTCTACGGCGTCTGCGACCGATACCGACAGGTGTTTGCCACGAAGCACCCAGATTGCGGGTGCGTCTGCGCGGTTTGCCGGGCCGGCAGTCACTCTCGAAGGTGCTCACACGACAACGCCCCCGCTCCGAGAGGAGCGAGGGCGTCGCGTTCGAGCGTGTCTGTCAGGCGTTGGCCTCGTCGCGCTTGGGGAGGACCCAACCCGGTCGCACGTAGTGGCATGTGTACCCGCCGGGGTTGCGGATCAGGTAGTCCTGGTGCTCGGGCTCGGCCTGCCAGAACGGGCCGCTGGGCTCGATCGTGGTGACAGCCTTGCCCGGCCACAGTCCCGAGGCGTCGACGTCGGCGATGGTCTCGCGCGCCACCTTCTCCTGCTCGGGGGTGACCGGGAAGATCGCCGAGCGGTAGCTCGAGCCACGGTCGTTGCCCTGACGGTCCTTGGTCGTCGGGTCGTGCGCCTGGAAGAAGAACGCCAGGATGTCGCGGTAGGTGGTCTGCGACGGGTCGAACACGATCTCGACGGCCTCGGCGTGGCCGGGGTGCTTGCGGTAGGTCGCGTGGTCGTTGGTGCCGCCGGTGTAGCCGACGCGCGTGGAAATCACGCCGGGGCGGCGACGGATGAGGTCTTCCATGCCCCAGAAGCAGCCGCCCGCCAGAACGGCGGTCTCGGTGCCCGTGGCGGTGGTGAGTGCTCCGGTGTCGGTGGTCATCGTGTGTGCTCCTCTGTGCTCGAATCGGACGTGGTGTCGGTGGTGAACAGTGCGCGGTACTCGCCGTAGCCCTGGGCCTCGAGCTCGTCGACTCCGACGAACCGCAGCGCCGCGGAGTTCATGCAGTACCGCTGGCCGCCGGCGTTGCGCGGTCCGTCGCCGAAGACGTGGCCCAGGTGGCTGTCCGCGTTGGCCGAACGGACCTCGGTGCGCTTCATCAGCAGCTTGCGGTCGCTCTTGGTGGTGACCGCGGCGTCGTCGATGGGCTTGGTGAAGCTCGGCCAGCCCGTTCCACTGTCGTACTTGTCGGTCGAGGAGAACAAGGGCTCACCCGACACGACGTCGACGTATATCCCGGGCTCGTGGTTGTCCCAGTACTCGTTGGCGAACGCCGGCTCGGTGCCGTCCTTCTGGGTCACCCGATACTGCGTCGGGGTCAAGGCCGCCACCGCGTCGTCGGTCTTACGGAAACTCGTGCTCACATCTACCTCCTCGCACACCGCTGGCTGCGGCGTCTCCTACTCCAACGTACGAGGGTCGGGTTTTGGTCCCGTAGCGGTGCCGACTCTCTAAAGCGCCCACCACACTTATGCAAATGGAAGATCAGAGGCTCCGTTACTCACCGAAGTCTCCGTCATGAGTCAGGCTAAGATACCGAAACAGTACCGTTGTACGACGAGGGGACAAACGGACCGTGACGTGGCAGCCGGGCGATCTGACCGCCGCACAGATGCAGGACGAGTGGGCCGAGGAGAACGGTTGGGCCGCGCAGCCACCCGCCGCGCTCCTCGACATGTGGCGCGCAACCTCTCGGGCCGAGGAGACCTACTGGCGTTCACACGTGGCACAGGTCGACAACTCCGCCGCATCCATCGGGTCGCAATTGCCTGATCTCGCGATCATTCCCGCTCACCCCCGTGTCGACGGGACCAAAGGCTTCGACATCGAGCTTGCGACGTCGAAGGGGCACACCGTGCTCCTCTGTTTCTCCACGGTCGGAGCTCTGGTTGACATGTTGGGCAGCTATCAACCGTGGGTGGGACTGCCGCCCGCTGACCTCGCCGCCGTTCACATGGGTATCCCGATAGTGCTCGATCCGACGCCGGGAGTCGTGGATGCCGAATGGACCGCCGGCCGACTCGCCGCCCTAGAGGAGATTCTGGACAAGTGACTGATTTCAGAGTGGTTCTCGACGACCTCGGTGCATTGTCGGGACGATTCGCGAACGCTGCGCGCGAGTACGACGCAGCCGCAGAGGCGTCGAAACCGACGCTTGCCGACTCAGGTGACGGCAGCTGCAACGCTGCAATGCAGGGGGTCGTCGAGATGCTCGGAGTATTGAACCGCTCCATGTCGGCCTCGATCGAAGACCATTCGGCAAAGCTCCACGACGCTCGCGACAAGTACGACCGAACAGAAAAGGTCAACAAGAACCGCTTCCTCTGGGACAACCTCAACAAGGACTTCCGATGAGTTGGATCGGCGGGGACCTCGGAGGACTCCAGTCCGCCGGATCGACGTTGCAAAAGGCGCCGGGACTCGTAGAGCCGATCGTCGCTGATCTGACGAATGGGGTGGACAAGCTCGGTAACGATGCCAGTTGGTCGGGTGAGGCCGCCGAGATGTTCCGCAAGCTGTGGACGTCGGACGCGGTTCGAGCCGGTGCTATCGGCGAACTCGCCGGACGAGCGGGAGATGTGATCGCTGATCTCGCCGAGAGTTTGTCGGCTTTGGAGTCCGCGCTCTATGACGGCGCGCACGAAGCGCAAGCACGTGGCGCCCAGATAGGCGCCGACGGCGTTCCGCTCCCTCTCGTCATCACCGGCGATCCGACGGCACCGAACGCCGTTTCCGCGATGCAAGCTCAGATGGACTATCAGGCCGCCTACGCCGAGGCGAAGCAACTGGCTCAAGGATTTCGACTGGACGCCGCTTCCGATCTCGCCGAACTGGCCGAGCCCGTGGTTTCGGACGACAAGAAGGGGCTGACCCTGGACGGCGCGATCACCATGGGCGACTACCTGAAGTCCTTCTACGTCGTACCCAACGACCGCAACGACAAGGTGAAGGGCAACCTCCCCAAGGACATCGCCAAGTCGCGCGAGGATTTTCGTGAACTTCGCTGGAAGTTGAAGGCTGAACAGGCCCGATACAGGCAGCAGGGCCTCGCAGTACCCGAGGGCACAGATGCACGGTTGAACCATCTTGCGGCCTCGCGTGAGCTGGACGCGATGAAATCCCACTTGGCGGACGCGCAGGCCGGCAAAGGCGAACTGCCCATGTCTCAGATACTCAACACCAAGATCTCGGACCTCAAAGGAGTCGGCAGCCTCTCAGAGAAACTGCCGGGCAAACTGAAATTCCTCAAAGACATTCCGGTGATCGATGTCGCGGCGACAGGTGCCGTGGCAGAACTGCAAGCGATCGACGACCACCAAAAGGGTTGGAGCAACACCACCGCGCATGTGAACGACTACGCCGCGGGAGCGGTCGGTTTGGCAGGTGGGGCGTTGGTGGTTGCCGCAGCACCCGTGGAGGCGCCAGTGCTTGCCGTGGGCGCAACCGCCGGTCTCGTGGGCGTCGCAGTGGGAGGAGTGGGGTACAACGCTTTCCACGAGCACTGGTCCGAGGATATTCACGATCACGGAGTTGTGGCCGGGGTCCTGCATGGCACGAGCAACACCTTCTCGAACACCGGGGACGACATGGCAGACATGGGTAAAGGTGCCTGGAACTCGACCAAATCCGTGTGGAAGTCGGTCTTCGGGTGACGCAAACAGCCGTGGACCCGATCCCCTCGATCAGGCTGCTCGGAAAGACGTGGCAGCGGCGCGGGTTTCACTACTGGTGGCTGCGGACCTGGTTGTTTCTCCTGTGGTTCGCTCTCTTCGGCTTGTCTGCATGGGTCGTCGGACTCCTCTTCGACATTGTGATCACCGACCCCGGGACACCGACATCACTCCGCGCGGTCGCCCTGACCGTCATGTCTGTAGCGGTGCTCTCGAGCTTCGTATGGGGCTTCTCACTGATGCGGCGTTCGGAGACCGAGAAGAGGCTCGGACTTCCGATGATCGTTCGGTCCGGAACCACGGCCGAGCAACAGCAGAAGGCCGGGTGGCGAGGGTACGGACTCGGATTGGTCGCGGGCCCGCTCGTCCTGCTGGGTCAGTTGTTCGTCGTAGGTGTCCTTGCCGCAATGGTGATTTCGCTGGTGCAGAAGTACATCTCTGTCGAAGAGTTCGAGGCTGCGACCGGGCAGAAGGCTCCACCTAGATTCAAACGATCGCGCCGTTGGAGAGGCCGACCAGAACCAGACCTCTCCACCGCAGCGGGAAGGACCCGCAACGCGGGGTAGCGGAACTCAGCCCGATGTTCCAACGCGATGTCCCGACCTCTGCACCCATTTCGGGCCCGAATGCAGCTCGCCTGACGTGCTTCGATAACCGACCAGTGGCCACAGACCAACAGTTGACGACAGGTCAGGTCAGGAGAACCTCGGGCGTCCACGCGGGCCACGTCGCCTCGCCGACCATGCGGCCTCGGTCGAATCGCGCGACGACACGAAACGGATTCTTCGCGGTGGTGTTGTCGTAGGCGTACGCGTGGTCGACGAGGCCGATCGCCTCACGAACAAGCATCCACAATCGTGCGTGGCGCTCTCGGATCTTGCTCTCGGGCACCGAGCGCCCTCCCTGCTCGACCCCGTTGAGCACTCGGGCCACGGTGAGCTCGACGGGAACGATCACGACATGCATCGTGATCAGGTAACCGGCCGACGCCGCCGATCGGATCAGCTCGAGCTTCGACGGGTGCGAGAACACCGTCTCGAGGACGAGCGATCGGCGCTCGGCGAGCGACTCGATGGGCTCGTCGGCCGCGGTCCCATCGGCGTTGACGAGCGGCAGGTGCGTGATCGGCTCGAGCACCAATTCGTAGAGCGTCGACGTGCCGGCCCCGTTCGGGCCGACGACAACATGAAGAACTGGGTCGGCGGCCACTCGTTCGGTCAGGGCCGCCGCTCGACCACGTCGCCCTGTTCATCGAGTTCCACGAACGGTCGACCCTCTGCGGTGAACCGCGCTTCGAGGTCGAGTTCGTCGATACGGCTACCGATGCGCTCGGACCATGCGGCCCGCACCACTGCCTGCTCGCGGACCGAAAGGGAGTCGTAGTCGGCGCGGCCGGTGAGAACGGCATCGACATCGCGCACACCGATATGACCGGACGCCTCAAGCTCTCGACCGATCAGCGCCCAGTGGGCGACCTGCTGCGCCGCGCTGCGACTCGCAACCTCGCCCACGAGCTTCGCCGACGCGTACAAGTCGTCGTCGATCCGAAGAGATGACGTGGTTCCCATGGCGCCCTCCTGTTCAGGCTGCCCAGTGTAGCAATCTGCCACACGACCGCTGGAGCTCCTGTACGCCCGATAGGATGGCCAACCACCAACACCAGCGGGAGGACATGCGATGCCTGACAATCTGGAGGTCGAACCCGCTTCGCTGCACCGTGTGGGGCGGGCGTTGAATCAGGGCGCAGCGGACGGCCGCGAGGAGTTCGGCAAGCGTCACGCACAGCTCACCGCGGTAGCGGCTGGCCTCTTCGACCGTTCGCGGTCCGCCCTCGGCGGTCCCGCCCGTCTTGCAGGGGTATCCGTGAACGGTGATCTCGCGTTCACTCCGACCGCGCAGGGAGCGCGGATTGATGGCAGTCGCACCGATTTTCCGTGGTTCGAGGCCTATCAGTCGTTCCCTGACGGCCGACAAGCTGTGTTGTCCCAAGACGCTCCCGAGGGAATCGGAAGAGGGTCCAGTCTAGGTCCGACGCTCAATCTCCTCGGGCATCACGATCTGGGCGACGGGGCAGACTCGCTCAAGGGCGGCAAGTGGGCGAATCCGGATCCGATCGTGCCGCAGCCCATCGACATGTTTCCCTCGCCCGGGCACGGGCCCCAATGATGAAGAAACTCACGACCGATCTCGTCGGCAGTGCCCTGCACCGATGCAACTGCGATAGCAATCGTCGCTTTGACGACGTTGCCCGGAGCGCTAGGGCATGACGGACCCCGAGCCCCGCGTGTACGGCGTCGCGTTTTGGTTGGTGTCAGCCGTGCGCGGTGTCGGCGCGCTGTTCTTCGGCACCGTGATCGCGCTGTGGTGCATCTTCAGCATCACGGTGATTCGCTCCGACGGGTTCTCAGTCCACGCGATCGTCGGCACCTTCCCGCCGGCACTGTTCTGGTCACTCGCCGGGATTGCCCTGACCTGCTTGGTCTCGGTCCCCACTGCGACTCTCGTGGCCGGCATCATTCGAATTGCCTATGGCAGAAGGACAAGACGTGCAGTTGTTGTCGAGGACGGTGAGGCAGTTGATTGAGTCAGTCGTCGGACGAGCTCGGCCCTCTGTTCTTCCGGCAGCATTAGATTTGGTCCGCAGCCGGAGCATGTCTGACGCAACTTTCTCCGGCCAGCCAATCCTCGTGAACCCAGGCGTGCTGGACCACCGGTGAGCGAGCCAATTCTCGACGGCTTGGTGCCGTCCCGCCGCTGATGTCGACCCGAACAGTGGATCGCGCGATTGCGCCGACTCTGCTGGGGGCCGTGGGACTGACGGCCCTCGTGGCGATCGGCGGGGCCGACGGAACCTTACTGGGCCGACTGCTGGGCCTGTCTCTGATCTGGACGCCGTTCGGCGTCACTCTGGCGACACGCGGTCTCCGCGATCGGGAAGTCGCAAGTCGAGGCAACCCATTCCAGCGAGCAGGCGCGGTGCTCGCCACGTGGTACGGCTGGGTCGGTCTGACCGTCTCAGCGGTGCTGGTGACCATCCTCGTCATCACAGCGCCGAACACCTGGATGACACACACCGTCTGCGTCGGCGTGGCTGCTGTCGCTCTGATCATGTTGTTCGTTCGCGGCCGGGTGCGACAGGTCGGGGCCGGCCTTCTGGTCGCCTGCTCTGCACCTGGATGGGTCTTCGTGCCCATCGTCATCGTGGCGCTCAGCGTCCCGATCCTCGTGACACTGTTGGCGGCAGCAGCAAGCACTCTCATCGAGCGGCGGCGCAAACGCGGCGGGCTGCAGACCAGCAGAACGGATCGTTCCCGTGCCGGATGATGCCGCGAACGACGCTCAGACCAATTCGCCATCACCACCACAAGGCGCCACGGAAGATCGGGCGGGTGGCCGAACGATGTTCTGGCTCAGCTCGATCGGCTGGGGGACTGTGCTGCTGATCGTCGGCGTCTTCGGAACGCTGTTCGTCACATTCCTCTATGGTGAGATTCAGGCTGGCGACCACTCGTTCGACACATTTTTCAGGTCCTTCCTCTCTGCGATTTTCTGGACGCTTCTCGGCGTCGTCGGGACATGCTACTTCTCGATCCCCCTGGCGACCCTCGCGGTCGCGCTCGTACGTTTCGCCGCCCGCGTCATCCGGCGAGCCATCGCGCGAAGGCGGTCACAGCTTCAGTCGTGACGCCAATTCGGGACCCCCGACCTGACGGACGAACTCGGGGTCACCGCAGACGACGAGCTGCTCGCGCGCTCGCGAGAGACCGACGTAGAGGCGTTCCCTTGATCGTTCACGTGGCGTCGATTCGTTCAGCGCGAGGATGATGACGCTGCGTTCGAGTCCTTTGAAGCCGAGGACGTGTCCGTAGAAGATGTCGTCGTTGTCCCAGAACGTCTTCCAGTAGGCCTGCGCGCCCTCCTCCTGTCGTTCGACCTGGATCGGGTGCCGACTCCCCGTCGACAGCAACGCGATGTCCTCGTACCGCCACCCCTCTTCGAGCAGACCGTCGACCTGATCGTCGGCGACGCTCAGCGCATCCTCGGCCGAGCAGGCGACGAGGTGACCTCGGGCCCCTCGCCGCCGCGCAGCTGCATCCGCTGGCCGACCAACGGGTGGAACGCTTTCGCGATCTGCCGGGTGTTGCGGAGGTTGTGGTCGAGCACCAGCGGCACCAACGGCACCGGCGGCGATCCCTCGCGGTCGAACACGCGCTGCGCCTCGTCGCTGAACACGTAGATGCCGCTGGTCTCGGGGTCGGTCAGGCAGGCCAGCATCGGCTTCCACCACTCGTCGGCGAAATCCTGGGCCTCGTCGATGACGATCGCGTCGAACCGTTTCCCGGGCGGCAGCGCTTCGGCGAGCTCGGTCATCTGCAGCGGTAGGTCGTGCTCCCAGAACTGCATAGGGGCAGGCAGCAAAAGTTTCGCGCCGGCGGCGGTGCAGCCAACAGGTCGACTGCCTGGTCAAGGGTCGGCGAGCGAGCGCATTCCGCCCCGCCGTGGCTCGCGAGCACGCGTATGACGTCCGGACGACCACTGAAACCGGAGACGATGACAATCACCAACCGCTGTCGGACGCCCCGCGCGTGAGGCGAGACGCTGACACGATCTCGGCGATCGATGGACTGCTCACAGACGGCGAGCCTCGCCTACGAGTCCCGCCATCGAGACGGCTGATCTTCGCGAACCGATGGCGCGCTCTAACTATCTGCGATACAACCGTGCTGATGAGCAACGGAACTCGGAACGGAACGCTGCTCGTTGAGCAGGCTGTGCAGTCCAACAGGCCCAGCAGCATGTCCGAGGTAGTTTCTTTCCGAACACGTTCAGTAAATCGCGACTGCGGATTTTTTCGTCGACTAGGGCTTCGTTAAACATGGCAAGAATTCATAATGCATCGCCCATCGATCTAATACGCACGCAAATAGCGCGCCCCTTATTGGGGATAGCGCAGTCTGATCCACACATTCATTCTCCAGAAAGGAACTAGATTTTGGTGTTGCGTGCCGGTAACATGGTCACTTTTCCCTCATCGCCAGGGATTGGTCGGATTGCAGAGGTAAACGGAGGCGAAGCGAAAATAGAGTACTTCGAGTCATCGGCTGAACCTGTCGCCGACTTTATCTGGCGCAATGTGGCAGACATAAGGCGCGTGCGACTCGGCAAGCAAACTCGCGTGTTCTTCGAAGACCACGACGGCCGATGGCGAGCAGGACGAGTGGTCGGCGACGACAACCTCGCGGTCTACTACGTGCGAGTGCCGAATCGGCAGTGGGACATAGACCTTCCCGAGAGCAAGCTAAGGGTGCGATGGGAGACAGTACCCCGCGATCCTCTTCAGGTTTTGTTGACTGGAGCAAATGAGACCCCACTGTTCAGAGACGCACGCGAACCAGTGCGCAGGATGCTGCTGGCGGAGCGTGCAGCAACCGACTCAGCGACCGGGATCATGTCATCGGGCGTGGAGATACATGCCCATCAGATCAGCGCCGCCCTACGAATCATTCGGGACCCTGTCCAGCGCTACCTTCTGGCCGACGAGGTTGGCATGGGTAAAACCATTCAGGCGGGTCTGGTGATGCGTCAATTGCTCATCGATAAACCTCAGCGACGGATCGGCATCATTGTGCCGGATGCGCTGGTTTCGCAATGGCGTACGGAGTTGCTCGAAAAGTTATACCTCGACGATTTCGTGAACGAAGTCGGGGAACTGCCGTTTGAGCTTCTACCTCACAGTGCACCGCACCAATGGAGACAATTCCAACGTGTAGACATGCTGGTCGTTGATGAGGCGCACCTACTTGCCCAAGCGAGGGTGCGAACTGATTCGCCATACGCCGAACTCGCTCACGTTGCCCATGCATCTTCTCGTGTCTTGATGCTGTCGGCGACACCATTTTCCCGAGGGGCCACCACGCAGCTCGCACTGCTACACTTGCTGGAGCCAAACTTGTTTCGGTGGGAGGATTCGGAAGGTTTCTCGAAACTGCTCAATACCCGGCATGAGTTAGCATTGGCGGTCTTCGGCCTTGACGAGGACCCGGACGCCGACAACCTGGAACTGCTGGAGTTGCAGTTTGCTGAACTTGCGCGACTTCTTCCGTCAGACGAGGTCATTCGCGGTGCCATGGAGGCCACCGCAAACGTGATTAGGGTGGGCGGCGGCGATCCCGACGCCGTCGACCTGGGGGCGTTGCGGGGGGCCATTGCCTCCGTCCGCACGCACGTCTCCGAGACGTACCGACTGCATCACCGCGTCATAAGGAACCGGAGACACGCCATCGAGATGCAGAGACTGGATGACGAGGGCATGCTGACTCCCTTTGAATTTACTGGGCGCACTCGTCCCAAGGTCTTACGCCTAAGTAGCGAGGAAGCGGATGCCGGCGCTTATGCAGTTGCTGATTGGGTAAATCGCTGCGCGGCAGCCATCCTCGATGATGGACTCGACCCAACGCCTTACGGCAGGGTGCTGAGCGTGTTGGCGTCCCGTCTCGGAGGTCCTGTGCAGGATCTTCAGAGCGCATTGAGATACCGAATTGACGGGACAGGTGTCGGTAGCCTCCTACCTGAGGAGAAAGCACTGCTTGATTCGGCCGAAATTCTGCAATTTGAGGCCCAGGTATTGGTCACGCTTGGGAGCGCATCCCCAGATGGAGTCGAAATACTCGCCCGTACTATCGAACAGCGCTGTCGAACGTACCAGCGAGCCATTGTTTTCTGCGGTCATGGGGCACTTGCGACTGAACTTATCGACCGATTCGGGCAGGGCAACCTAGGCGCGTTCGGGCACCTCGCAGAACAGACCGAGGCGGAGCGAGAGGAAGCGACAGTCTGCTGGCGTTCAACCGGAGGCGTGTTAGTCGTTGATCAGACGGGTGATGTCGGTCGCAATTTTCAAGAAGCCGACTGCGTCTTTCATGTCAGGTTACCCGCGAACCCCAACAGCCTCGAGCAACGCATAGGCCGCGTCGATCGGTACGGCCGAAACAAAACAGCTCACCAGTACATCATTGCCGATCGCGATCCCGAAGGTCTGCAGACCGCTTGGGCGAAAGTTCTCGCCTCCGGGTTCGAGATTTTCAGTTCTTCAATCTCCACATTGCAGGAGGTGATAGACAAACTGGCCGAGGATTTGTGGAGGGACTGTCTCGTGGAGGGATTTGAGGTCTTCGCGAGTCGGGAGAAAGTCATTCCCGAAATATTGCGCCGCGAAAAGCGACGGATCAACGAACTTGATGCGTTGGAGTCTGGTTACGGCACCCACACCGACGGGGAGAAGATGGCCATCAAGATAGGCGCTTATGAGTCGGATTCCAACACTATCGCTGCGGCATTCACGAGATTGATCGTGGGGGCGGACGGGTTCCGTCTCACACAAAGGCCCAATAAAGACGGCAGCACGACTTTCGAGCGTGATGTTCGGGGCACGCCTTTACTGAGCCCCCGCCTGCTAGGGAAAGTCGATACGCCGGCGGCAACTCGCACCGGCTTTTTCGACCGTAGGGATTCAGTAAAAACTCCGACTAGACGACTCTTCCGCCGGGGCAACCCGTTCATCGATGGGCTGGAACAACTGCTGGGTATTGACGACCGTGGCCAAGCAGTGGCGATGTGGCGACTGAACCAAGAATGGCCTAACGAGCCGACAATATTCTTCGGCTTCGACTTCCTAATTGAGGCAAACCTAGGCCCGCTACTAAAAATGCTCGACGGGCAGCACGAGGTCGAACCCATCGCTCGGCGCCGTGCTGATGCAGCATTCTCTCCTCAACGTCGACGCGTGTGGATCCCTGCACACACATTGATCCCGGTCGCCAATCCGAAGCTTGTCGAATATCTCTCGCGACCATACATCAAAGGCCCCGACCAGAACCTGAATCCAGACAAGATTCGGGCCCTGTATTCATTGCTGGGCGGCGAGCAACACTTAGATCCAGTTGCCCAGAGTTGCTTCGCAGTGGCGCGGGACAATTTAGCGGATGTGGCGGCAGTTTCCGAAGTTGCTGGCCGTCGAATTCGTCGGGAAACGGATGTAGTTCTAGCTCAGAGCAGGGCGCGTTCTCGGGCTGGGGGGCTCGTTGCCGATCCCACGAGTCTTGAAAGTGAGGTTGAGATAGGCCGTGCAATCGAAGCTGGCGTAATCGAACCCACGACGAACCTCAGCGGCGTAAGTTGCGTTGTCGTCTCCGCGACGTCGTGGGCTAAGTATGTCTAGAGACGATATGGCCTCCGCCCAGACTGCCCTAACGGTATGGCCCGAAAAGACTGCTCCGGAGCACCGTCGGGTGCTAAGCGACGCATGTCGCCGGTTGTTAGATGCTCTGGCCGGGCTGACTTACCAAACGGCCGGGTGGCGGGACGTCGCGTCTCTGACCCGCCAAGTACTGCTTACCAACAAAGTCACATACGGCGGAGACCCATCCCTCGCGGTCCCGGTCGGCCCCGACTGGCCGAGTCCAGAGCAGTGGGAACAGGTGGGTTGCACATCGACTCCGCTGGCGGACGGAAGGCGGTCAGTCCAGGTGCGAAATTGGGCCCCGCCATCGTCGTCGCAGGCCGCCGGCCATGAAGAGAGTCTGGCCGTGACACAGGTGCTCGACGTATACCGGGATACCGACCCTCACCGCACCGGAATGCTCGACGCTGACCCATTCTGGAAGACAGCACATAATTACAAAAAATACCGAGGTCAAACGCAGCGTCAAGCGGCGCGAGCCGCGGTTCTTAACGACGGAGGCTCAGTTCTTGTGTCCTTGCCGACTGGGCGTGGCAAGACCGCCATCGCCTGGTCGAAAGTCTTGCTGTCGAACTCAGGGGTAACTGTCGTGGTCGTACCCACGGTAGTGCTGGCCCTCGATATGGAGCGCCGCACCTCTGAGACTGCGAAGCACCTTGGCCGGCGGTTCAGTCCAAACGCGCGATACGCCTACATTGGTTCGCTGGACAACGACCCGAAGGAACAACTGCGCGAATCAGTCCGATCAGGCACCCAACGCCTCTTGTATGTCTCGCCCGAGGCGTTCGTTTCGAGCCTTGCTCCAGCCGTCTTGGAATGCGCGCGGAACGGCCACCTGCAGCAGGTCGTCATCGATGAGGCGCACCTCGTAGACCAGTGGGGGTCAGACTTCCGTTCCGAGTTTCAGACCATGCCCGGCCTAATCAGGGACGCATACTCCGCTGCCCCGGAAAACAAGAAACCATCCATCCTGCTGTTGAGCGCCACCCTTGCACAGCGAGCAGTAGACGTCACATCCAATCTATTTCGGGTGGGTGGCACCGACGTCGACCTCGTGTGGGGGTCCGAACTACGCACAGAACCTGCGTACTTCTTTGCCACGCACGCTGATGAGCAGTCACGCCAGGAAGCGGTCCTTGAAGCGGTTAGCCACTTGCCGCGGCCGCTAATTCTCTACACAAGCAAGGTAGCCGACGCTGACGACTGGGCCAATCACCTCCGTAGTCAGGGCAACCTTCGCGTGGCCAGCGTTACAGGCAAAACCGCGGAAGACGCTCGCCGTACCGTCATGGAACGATGGCGCGGCGTTAGTTCGTCAGGTCAGGAAGTAGGTACAAAGGTGGATGTCATTGTCGGAACGTCGGCATTCGGCCTGGGTTTGGACATGTCGAATGTGCGGACCGTAATACATGCTTGCCTGCCGGAGACGATCGACCGCTACTACCAGGAGGTTGGCCGCGGCGGGCGCGACGGGAGACCATCAATTGCGTACCTATGCAGTGGGCCAGGTGACCGTGATATCGCAAGGGCGCTGAACTCCGTAACACTCATAGGAAACGATTTTGGTTGGGCGCGTTGGCAGAGCCTGCTTAGTACGAGCGAGAACCTGAGTGGCTTTCGATACCGCGTTCGCAAGAAAACATTACCAAAGTACATGTTAGAAGGATACGGAAGGAGTGCACGTTGGAATATACGAACGCTTACGCTGATGGCACAAGCAGGGATTATCAGGTTTCAAGTGCCCCAGTGGCTTCCTGACGCCGGAGCTTCCGCAGAGGACGTCGAGCGATCGCGCAAAAACTTTTACGATGAGGTCGAGGATTTCATAGAGTTTGAACTCGTCAACGGAAAATACCTCTCGCATGACGCTTGGATAAGGGAACTAGCGAAAGTCCGGAGCAACGTGCAAGCGGCACAGCAACGCGCATTAAGGTCAGCAATCGACCTAGTCGATGGAAACCAGTGCGTAGGACGGATGATCGCACAGCATTACCAAATCTCCTATGGTGGCGGGGTGCTGCGAACCTTGGCCGCTTGTCGCGGTTGCCCGTCCTGTCGTCGAACTCCGGAGACATCCCCGGGTATTCAGCCGATCGAGATCAGTCCACTGCTGCCGTCGCCACGGTTCCTGGACGATCCGCTATCTGGGTGGCGGGGGGACTATAAGTCGCTATTTATCTGGTTCGAAGAAGGGTCGGACGTCGATTCGCTCCTCGTGCGCTTGGCTCAGAGGAAGGTTCGAGTGTTTGCTGGTTTGAGCACAGAGGCTGCTGATAGACTGCAAAAGGCAGTACCACAAAATCCAATTATTCTCGATGACCCTATAGCGGAGCCTAGTCTCGCCGAGAACTACGAGGGCCCAATTGCATTCTTGTTACTCGACGGAGCTCTTCATAATGCGATCCGCAATCGTATGGAATCCGCTCTGATTTCCTACATTATTGGGCCATCCTCGATCGAGACCCCTGGCAGACCAGGTCACCTGTTACGTGACGCGGGTGTCCCCAGTATCTCAGCGAATGCCCTACTAGGAAGTTTGTGACATGGACGTACTGAACCCTTCTCCGGCACTATGCCTGCCGCAGGCCATGTGGATCGTGTACAGGGTCGTAATGGCAAAACCAGACCTCACGCAGGACGGCATCCTCGATCTCGTGACGCCGATATCGATGCGCAGCAATTCGCCCGGCAATGGGGCGCACGCGAAGCGAGCACTGGCTGGGTTACGGGAATTCGAATTGGTCAACGAAGACATCAACGGCCTTTATCGTGTCGAGGCCGACGAAGTGAGTGATGCGTACGGGTTTTTACGGATATTGAGGCGCCGCCTCATTGTTCCACCAGAATCAATAAGTACGGGATTCCGCGGCGCGCCAGATTTACGGTCCGCGCTGGTGTGGTTAATGCGGCAACCACCTATGGTCCCTCTCCACTATGCAGTTAATGTGCAGACAGATATGCCGGAAGGACTATTCACCAACGACACTCGATGGAATGGCTTCCGATGGTGGAGTCGAGAACTCGGATTCGGACAGGAAATGCTCAGCAATCTATATCCCGGCAAAGAATCGAACAGCAGCATAATACCCGATCCAACAGTCGCCGTGATAGACGCGATCACGCATCCGTTTGGCGATCCACTTCCGCGCGGCGAGCATATTCCCATCGCTTCGCTTATGGAGTTTCTACGGTCGGAACTTCCTGTGCTTGCAGAGCACCCCAGCGCGCTACACCCAGGCCTCGAGCAGAGTGGTGAGCCCGCAATTGCGGCACTCGCACTGGCATTGTCGTCCGCGGAGCAGCAACAAGTCCTGACGATGGGGTATCAGTCCGACCCATCTGATGTGCTTGCACTCCCCGACGCACAGAATTTCCGAACGGACCGGTACGTCTCGCACGTAACTCTAAGGAGCAACGACAGGTGAGTATTCAAGTCAATTACACCTGCTGGACGTCGAAAAATGTAACGTCCACGATTCCTACTGAGGCTGCCACACCATCTGACGCTGTACTTTTAGCCACACACGCTCCTTTGACGATCCGACGGCAAGCCAATGCAGTCGGCGATAGAGAGACCAAATTTCTCACCGAGAGAGAAGTGCTTGATGAGTTCTTGAACGCGGACGCGACAAACGGCGTAGTGGTTGCACCTGTGCTAGGCGCATCCGGGGCAGGAAAATCGCATCTAATTCGCTGGGCGAACGCCCGGATCCCCGAAAAGTTCGGACGAAATGTCGTCTATCTATCTAAGACGCAAACAAGTCTCAAGGACGTTATTGAGGCCTTGCTGATTGGACATCACGATAGTGAACTGGACGAGATTCGGAGAAGGGTATCGACACTTGGTTCCGGCATAACCTTAGACGAGATGGAGCACAAGATTCTCGCCGAATTGGCCGAGGCACTCCGGACTGCAAAGTCCGACAATCCATACGGTAAAGCATTAGTTGGCGAAAATGGTTTGAGGCTGTTCTTCACCGATCCTCTGTTTGAGAAGCACTTGCTGCGCCCAGGTTCGTTCCTAAAGTTACGCACTAAACATGCGCTGCAAGGCCGAGAGGCAGACGAACCCGACGTTCCACTCGAATTCACTATCGACGAACTTCCACTCGATATCGTCGACGACGGCAATATCGCTGACGCAGCTGCGGCCACGCGCAAACTCTTCGGTCGTCTAGTTGCCAGTTCACAGATGCAGCGAGAAGCGGTACGCCTCTTAAATGAATACCTCGACGTAGCGGTCACAAAGGCCGCCACTCTAAATGTTGGCGATATCGGTCAGGCGTTCGGAAGAATCCGCGAGAAACTCGTGGGCCAGGAAATAGTCCTCTTAATTGAGGACGTCGCGCTCATCCAGGGCGTGAGACGGGACCTGCTCGACGCAATCATCGAGAGTGGGGTTGTTCAGGGCAAGGTCAAGTACGCGACCGTTCGCACCATGATGGCTGTCACAGAGGGTTATTACACAGATCTACCCGACACGTTTCGCACCCGGGCGGAGGCTTCTTCGCCAATCTACCAGGTGGACGTCGATCTCAATTACCAACGGGATGAATCTGATCAAGAAAAGCTGTTTATCGACTTCTTCGGACGCTATCTTAATGCTGCTCGAGTCGGAAAGATACCGCTAGAGGAAAGCACCCCTGAAGTGCCAAACGCTTGTCACGCGTGTAAATTCAGGGCGTCTTGCCACGCAACGTTCGGAACTTCGGGATCGGGTAACGCGGAGTACGGACTTTACCCCTACAATGAATCCGCAATTCTTCGGGCGATTAGGGCGTGTGCGACTCGCGACGGGGATCGCGTCTCCTTTAATCCGCGGAGGGTGCTATCTCGCGCTGTCCGAGACGTGCTGAATACAAACATTGACACAATACATAAAGGCCTGTTTCCTCCCGCGAACTTTCTTGCCGAGGAATCAATCTCGATGCGCCTGCCTGGACTCGAGAACCATGTTCTAGAGAAGATTTCGAGCGAATATTCAGAGGAGGATGCAGGACGCGTGCAGTCGACCCTCGAATACTGGGGAGATGCCGGTTCAAGCACGGTTAGCGACGACGTCGTCACCGCGTTCTCTCTACCCGTTCTTCCTAGTATCATTTATCAACCGCCCAAGAGAAAGCCCACAAACGGTAGCCGTGAAAGTGGGGGCGCGAGTGGCGGTCAACCGAACTCCAATCACTCGCGCTCACTCCAAAAGAGGCTCGACGAAATTGACGCATGGTCTCGGGGTCAGATTCTGCCGCAGAGTACGGCCGCCGCGTTCAGGAAAATCATTCAAGAGGCTCTCGTCTCACGCATTTACTGGTACGGAGACGTCATTAAGACACCTGCATCGAGTATCCTAAGCAAGGCAGTACCGGACAATTCTCGAGGTGTTTCTATCGAAGGTGCGAACGAGAATATTCCGTTGGCTTTACCGCCTATTGTCCGCATCGATCGTTCACCGCGAAACGCCATAACACTCAAGGGTCTTGCACTAATTCAGGAAGGACACGTCGCAGAAGCCAGCGACACACTCGCACGACTAGGCGCCCTCGTCGCCGCAAGTGTCGACGAGGCAAAACGCCGAATTACGGTCGAGCTGGCGGTCGGGGATGACGCACTTGTCCAGGCTGCCGCGTCGCTTATCAGAGGTGCAGCAGCATGCGGCGAACTGGCGGCTAACTCAAAAGACATCGCGTACGTCAACGCATGCCTGTGGCGGGACACGTCCGTTCGCCTGGACGCGGTATCCAGATCGCCCGAGTGGGTATCGGCTTACCAGACCTACGTGACGGCACGAGGCAAGGCTGTTGATCACCTGATGGCGGGTGTCGGTGCGGCACAGGGCACGGGCGGTGTCTACGCGATCGACTTTGTAAGGTTGCTCGCGATCGTGCGTAAAGCCAAGTCTTTCGCCGAGTTAGAAGATGATCTCGAGGTGCCTGAGTGGTGCTCCGATGCCCAGCATAAACTGAAAGTCTTGCTTCGGAACACAGGTCGCCAACTCGCATTCTGGAAGGATGTCGTTACACGCATTAGAGCTTTTTTGCCAGAGGACGTCACTTTCGCCGAGACCGTCAATAATATTATCGAGTGTGTCGAAATTGGGCAGGGTTTGGGACTGGTTCCGGTGAGCGACCTCCAGGCATTGCAGGTACAGAACGCAGATGCGCAGGGGTGGGATGCGCGTTGCGTAAAGGACGTCGAGAGAATTCTTGTGAGCGCAGAGCATTTAAGCGGGACGGCGCGGCTATGTTCTATTGGAACAGTAGTTGGCGTAGACCTCCTCAAGATTCTCCGCTACCTCGAATCGAGTTCGCTCTGGGTAGACGCAGGCATCCGAACGGCGCAGAGCGACGTTGGGACCGTCGCCGACGTCGACACTCAACTGGATGAGACAATGAGAACTTGGCTCAGAATCGTGAAGGATCCGGAATCATGAGCGACACCATACCGCAACGCAGCCTCGCCCTACGGGCGAAGAAACTTACCGCATTGGCACGTGTGAAGAGGGAAGGCCTTGGCGAGTCACAATTCCGCGGTCAGGTGCAGACCGCTTTGAATCGCCTCGATCAAGAATTACTTTTGCTCGAAGCTGTATTGAAAGTGTATCGAAAGTTGAAGGATATTGGTGCGCCCGTTGATGATCTGATCGACCTCCAGCAACCCGCCAGGAGACTGCAAGAGCAGGCCGAACTTGGACGACCGACAGCACAATTCTTGCAAGCTAGGTGCCGAGATCTCGACACTGCAAGATCGGCTATTGATCTAGCGAATATGCATTCCTGGCGGACTTGGGCGAGTGAAATGATAGCTAGTCTGCCAGTATCTTTGCTACCCAGGGTCAACTTTGTTCGTCGAGATGCGACAAAGATGCGGATCTCTGAATTGCAGAAGTTGGCCGCAAAGAAGCCAAGCATCCCGGATATTATTCAATTCTCAATACAGTGGGATCGCGTCAAAGATGAGTTTGATGAGGTCGGGGATGCGAGCATCGACTCGCTGCTCAAGCGGTTCAACGAAGGTCAGGTCCGACTGGCCGACTTGAGTGACGAGGAACTGGCGACACTTCGAGGCGATGCTTCGCTGAATGACCAACTCTACATCAGCATCCGCTCATGAAAGGTCGCGCATGGAAAGGAGATTCGAATCTTCTCAGCCGCCTGGAAGACTTGGAGCTGAAGCTGCTTTCATGGGGCGTAGTTGATGGCTTCCTCAGTCAGTCGGACGTCGAAAGCGCCATCGATATTCAACTGGACCTCGACGCCGAGGATCTTCAGGCGGATTTGGCGACCGGCGAGGAATACCTCGAGCATCTGCTGACGGACGGTCTGCTCCACCGACTTCCGGAGACGACGCCGAAATACCGCACGCGCCTCGGTGAAACAATTCGCCTCCTGCGCCATCTCCGACAACTATTCCCACAAAAAGACACTTCTTCACCTGCCTGGTGGCGCCATTCCAGCCCCCTCGTTGCGGATTACCGGATCAAGGTTGGGCCTCGGCGCTATCCGCGTCGCGCGATCACCCCTTCAGAGGCAATAGACGATCTCGTTGGACTACCCAGTTGGACCGACCTGCACGAAGACGTTTTCAAGCGCTTGGTGGTCGACAACTACCTCGCACGCTTTCAGGTTGACGCCACTAAGTCCATTTTGTCTGCGACAAAGGCCCCGCAGTTGACGGCCCGAATCGTTACGTCCGGTACGGGATCTGGCAAGACGCTGGCGTTCTACATTCCCGCCCTGCTGGACATCGCATCCACCGCTGGCCAAAAACGCACGGGACCCCACACCCTCGCACTCTATCCGCGCAACGAGTTGCTTCGAGACCAAGCGAGAGAGGCTCTTCGGGTAGTTACGAACCTTGGTCCCCTCAGCCTTGGGCCGGGTGGACGGTTGGCGCGAATCGGACTCCTTTACGGTCAGACACCAAGAGATCGCGACCTCGAAGGCAGTAGTGACTGGCGGGCCTGGAAGCGACGGAGTTCGGGATGGGCAACGCCATATTTTCCGTGTACGACCGAGGATTGCCAGGGCAGTCTGATCTGGTCGGACGTTGATCGGATAGCCCGGCACGAGCGACTCGTGTGCACCACGTGCCACTTCTCTACCCTGCCTGGGACTATCGCGCTCACCCGAGAGTCGATGGCGAAGAATCCGCCGGATATTCTTTTCAGTTCTACGGAGATGCTGAGCCAACAATCGACGAGCGCGATGCTGGCACGTCTGTTGGGATGGAAGGGGCCAAACGGCATACGAATGGTGTTGCTCGACGAGGTGCACACGTACACAGGTGTGAACGGCGCTCAGGTCGGTCTAATGCTACGGCGCTGGCGTCATGCCAATCGTCAGTGGGGCGTCGACAGTCCAGTGATGGTGGGCTTGTCTGCGACGCTGCGCGATGCCGGTGATTTCTTCGAGGCGTTGACGGGTGCGGAGCGCCCCTACGTCGAGGTGATCGCCCCGAAAGACGACGAACTGGTTCCCATCAGTCGGGAATACGGAATCGCGCTCCGTGGCGACCCCATTTCAGGTAGTCCACTGTTGTCGACGACGATTCAAACTGCGATGCTGCTGGGTCGAATGCTCGACAACGATCCAGGGATATACGGTTCGGTCTCGTTCGCGTTTACTGACGACCTCGACGTGATCAACCGTTTGTATGACAATTTGAGGGACGCCGAGGGAGCGCAGCCCCGGGGTCGGATGGCCGGCAATGTGCTGGCCGATCTCCGTAGCCCAGCAGAACCGCAAGCTGGAGCGCGATACGTGGACGGACAGTCATGGGATCTGCCGTATCGACTGCAGCGAATGGACCGGCCCCTCAACGTCGCGCGGACATCCTCCCAAGACGCCGGCGTCGACACTTCGGCCGACGTCATCGTTGCCACCTCCTCGCTGGAGGTCGGATTTAACGATCCGAGGGTCGGAACGATTATCCAGCACAAGGCACCAAGAGACCTCGCGTCGTTTCTACAGCGGCGAGGCCGTGCGGGGCGACGACTCGAGATGCGGCCTTTAACGGTTGTCGTGCTGTCCGACTACGGCCGAGACCGAATAGCGTACCAATCCTACGAGAAACTCCTCGACCCCGAAATTGACGCCCGTTCGTTGCCGATTAACAACCGATTCGTAGTAAAGATGCAGGCGACACATTCCCTTCTTGACTGGGTCGCACGCAAGACGAGCGCTGATGTCCGCTCGGTGCTGTCTCCGCCGTTGAACGACAAACCGCATGTCCGAACCCTTGACGTGATATCCGTCCTGCGGACGATCCTTTCAGAAAACCAGGTGCAACTGGAACTGGCTGAACACCTTCGACGCTCCCTAGCCTTGCCGCAGGATGAGGTCAGCGCCGCGTTGTGGGAGGAGCCACGATCTCTAATGCTGTCAGTTGTACCGACAGCATTACGCCGACTGGAGGCCGCTTGGACGCCGCTTCCTGGTGAAATCGACCCAGGACGGAAAGATCGTAAGCCTCTTCCTGAGTTCATGTCGGATACTCTCTTCGCCTCCCTCAACACGCCGGACGTTCGCTTCGAACTGCCGACCAACTTTGGCGAGGAACCACCGCGGATGCCGATTACGCAGGCGCTTCGTGAGGCGGTTCCGGGCCGCGTGAGTCGCCGATTCGGCCATGCGCACGCATCTCTGAGTACGTGGTTACCCGTTCCCTCAATTGGTAACGATCTCCCGCTGACCGATGTCATCGCGGCTGGCCATGGACTCGGTACGTGGAAGACATCGTTGGGCGAGAGTTACACGGTGGTGCGTCCGCTTGCCCTACGCCTCGTCAGCCCTCCGCCCCACATCGCGGACACATCCAAGGCGATGCCAGTCTGGAGATCCACATTCGAACTTGCCGCCGAGGCACTGCACCACGTGGATGTCCCGACACCGTCAATCTGGGCGACGCTAGTAAACACGTGCGCCTTTGCGCTGCATGTCGGCGGCGGCCCTCTCAGAGTGCGCCGAATGGCTATTGGCTCCGACGGCGAACTCACAGATCAGGCGGGAAACCGGACGCCGACCCACGTCCGCTACGTACACGAGGGGACGCCTGCCGCCATCGGCTTCGAACTCGAGGTGGATGGAATGATCGTTTCCGGTCAACTACCCGAGGGTGGCCAATCATTTCTTCAAAATTTTACTTCTTCACCGCCCTGGAGGACTCTCGCATTTCGTCGCCGAGTCCTTGAGGATGAAAGACTCGACGATGTAGTCAATGTCTTTCAGCGCGGGTGGCTTTCGGAGGTTTATCTCGACGCATTTATCTCCCGCGGTCTGAGTGGCGGCCCCGTCGGGTTGCTACCTGGCCAACTCGCGGACGGTGCGTGGGCCGACAATCTTCCGGATTTCCTCGCGGTCGCATATCGGGCAGAGGCTCAGCACGAGGACGAGAGTCGTATGCAGCGCACGCTAGCGCAGTTGGCTGCCGATCCAATGGTTCGGGCGGTGATCGAAGAGCATGGCAACTTGCTCGGCACCAACAACCTTCAGGCGGATACGACCGACTTGCTCGACCGTGTATTTCTCGACACTCTGGCCAACGCGGTCCTCGCTGCGGTGAGCGAATCACTCGCCGACGCAAATGAAGGTGATCTCGCTTGCGACGTTGAGTTCGACGAGGAGACACGCGACTATCGGATACTCCTGTCGGAGACTGCTATAGGTGGCCTCGGCCTGCTCGAATCCCTCCATCGGGAGTATGGTGAGGATCCCCGAAGATTCTGGGATGCAGTCGCCCGAGCTTGCTCTCCGACGGATGCTGAAAACGTTGATGAATCGATGCGGCACGCTCTCGCGGAGTTGGTCACTACAGGAACGGCCTTTTCGAAGTGTGTCGCTGACTTCCGGCGTGCCGAAGGTATCGCCGCGATGGACAGCGCACTCGAAAAATTGCGGGGCATCTGGACCGAATCCGACGGACCCCCCGATCATTTACTTGTGTCCACGTTCGCCGCCCGATTCATGCGACCGGGTTCGAGCACAACGATCGATCGTGTGGTTTCTGACCTCGTCACTGCTTGGGTGGACTCAGAGACGAGACTCGGGGTCGAGATCGATGCGCGCACAATCGCTTACCACGCTTCGCAGGGAAACCTGGGCTTCGACCTCAAGTCCCTGTCCGTCGACTCGGCCTTCTCGATGCTGTGGTTACGCGGGGCCCAAGCGCGTTCGCAACGTCTCGACCACTGGCATCCCTATCGCGAGAACGTAATTGTCGAACGCCTCGTGCTGGACGAGGCTGTTCACGATGGCGCCGTTAAGATCGACGTCACGGAACCTGGCTGGATCGACGCTTACACGCAAGCGATGGGAGCGGATGCGCGGGTTCTATTGACCGCGCCGTACACGCACCGCGCTGATCTAGCCCGTGCTCTGAGGGCAGCGACGGCTAAGCCGATCGAGCGCGGCGGACTCCGCGTATTCGGTCGTGTCAGAGCCATTTCGCAGCGACGCGGCAGCATGACTGCCATACTTTCGTTGGCGGAGGAGTTGCAATGACCGCGCGGAGAACGGTCAGAACAAAACCGCGTAATGGGCTCGCCATTCGCGATGTGCTGGCCGCCGCACTGCTATCTGAGTTGTGCTCGCCATGTGATGAGTTTTGGCTCGTCACCGGGTGGGTCTCCGACGTAGTGGTCATCGACAACGAGACACGGCAATTCGACGCGGTTCTGGGTAATAATCCATCGTCGAATATGACGCTTAGCGAGGTCCTCGGAGAACTCACCCGCCGCGGGACAGAGATTCATGTGGCTGTACGCCGGGTTGACCACAACGAAGCATTCGTCGAACGGTTAAGTCGATCTTCGATTCCCAATCTACTTCACCTGCACTCCGGTGAGCACCTCCACGAGAAACTAATGGTTGGCGGAGACTGGCTTCTCACCGGTTCTATGAACTTCACCTGGAACGGGACGCGGGTTAACGAGGAAAGTATGGAATTGCAACTGGACCAAGCGGAGGCGGCACGGCATCGCCTTGAGTTACGAACTCGGTGGATCGGAGAAAGATCGTGACGACAGCGATCACCCCAGAGGTATTTCTTCGACGATTTTTTGCACCGCCGAATTTTATTTGGCCGAACACTGACCCGGCCAGTCCTATGGCAACGACAATGCAACCATTTCTCGCCGCACTGCCGGACCGTGGCGAATGTCCAGCAGTTCTTCCACGACGCACTGATCAATCACATCCAACGATAATTTACGTTGTTTGCTGGGACATCGCACACGCTGGGCGTGTCAGGCCCCTACTCGAGGCGGCGGTAGCTCACCAGTGGTGTCGATTCGATGGACGGGTCGCGCGACTCGACTCCGCGGACCCGATCGATCTCGCGGTTCTGGACTTCGTAGGTCCTGACACGACATTTCTACTACGACCTACTGTACAGACGGCCAGAAATACTTTCACGGCGCTCAGTCGACTCATCGCGACGATCGGAGACGTGCCACTACGTGTCCCGAAGGCGCCTCGGCCGATTGGTCGCTTGCTGCGGGAATTCGACCTCGCTCTCGCCTCCGGTGCAGTCGCAACCTCCGAACGCCTCTTGCGAGAGATCAAGGCGTTCGGAGGGATTTCACACGAAAACGTCGCTTTTCTCGAAATTCGACGACTATTCCAATTGGGCAAGGACGAAGAAGTTCTTGCACATGCGTCGCTTCCGAGCCTGATTTACGTCGAGCCTCCGCGACTCGTTCGCGAAGGCGTTTTGGCCGCATGGGGGAGAGTTAATCTTGCTCGTCCTCTGCCAACAGGCGACATCGACGGTGCACTTGCCGCGATCACTACGGCAAAACCCGATGTCGCAATGCTCGTCGATAGTTCGGTGGCAAGCACGACAGATCCTGATGCGAGCACAGTTTGCGCGCTGGTTGCGCTTATCCGCAAGGAGGACTCGTTGACGGAAGTGCTAGCAGCGAATCTCGCAGTCGATCCAGACTTGCGCGCGCGCCTGGTCCCCTCCTCCCAAGGATCAGTCGACGAAGCAGATCCGGTAAGTGAGACGTCGATCCCCGAATCTGTAACGGGTCCGGACCGACCAGCAACGCAGGCACCCATCGACTCCTGGTTGGATTGGGTCGGTCGACTCAACAGCGCGCACGGGTTGCAACTCGATGGTGGCCAGACACTCATGTGGACGCCAGCGTGGCAGGTTGATTCTCAGTTGGCTGATGCGATCGACGCAGTGCCAGAGGTAGCCACGGACGATCTCCTGTCCGGTGTTGCAGCGCTTCTCGAGGCCGACGATCTCGGCCGCCCGGCTGCACGCACCGCGGAGGCCCTATTACGCCGATATCTGGTGGCTGAGCGGTTCAGCCCTTTCGATTTGGGTGCAATATGTGCGCTACTAGAGATCTTCTTACGTGGCGGTCCTCCGCCGGAGGCATACCGGGAAGTACTTGGCGATCTCAGTGATTTTGCGGATCGATGGGTAGCAATCCGGAGCGCTACTCGAGCAATTGACCTCGCGGACGCAGTCGTGTGCGGACCTGTAGTCGACTCCAGAACCCGCGCCAATTTCGTCACAACACTTCTGTCTCCCCTCAATCAGCAGAGGCACCGACTGCCTGAGTCGCTCCGCAAGCTGGCGAGTCTGGTAACCGACGATATCAAACTTGATTACGACTGGACTATTGCCGCGTCGGATCCTGTCGAGCAACCCAGTGACCGCAATACGGCAAGTGGGAGGATCCTGCTGTACAGCCTTGACACCGGGTCTCTTGCCCGAGTTAAGAAGACGATTGACTTTCAGTGGCCAAACGTCCAGGTGGAGGTCTCGTCAGCTTTGGATGGAAACGCCTCCCTCAAGCAGCACGCGCGAAACGCGGATTTGATCGTCCTCGCGACAAAGCGGGCGACCCATGCGGCCACTGGCTTCATCACAGCGAACGCGCAGGGAGCACTGATCCGCTATGCCGACGGATCAGGATCGGCATCGTTGCTGCGCTCGGTTGAACTCGGCTTTGCCGACTTGCACGCCTAATCCTGCACGATCGCTGTGGTGATCGTGATCAGTAAAGCCCTCGCCGTGAGGTCACGCTGAGGGTGACTCTTTACCGAAATATGCGCACATGCTCGAAGACCAGGCCAGCTAGTTCACTTTGTTCGCACAGCTAGAACCGGCAATGTCTGAATTAGGCCGCATTATTGGCTCTCTTCTTCTCAAGAAGCCACAGATATTCAATGGCGCCTCTGCTTTTTCCTAACTACACTAAGCAACACGTTGGTGAGCAATTTTACGTCGTTTGGTGTGTTTTGCAGGGCGTTCCATCGCCGCACGTCCTCCGGGCCCAGTGTCCATGCCCCGTCCATCCATGCTGCGACGTCGGCTATCTGGTCGAGATTCTTGTCAATACCGGTGTTAGGCAAATCTTCCGCGCGTTTACCATCCGTGAGCGCGTCCATCACATATCCAAGAGATTGAATACCCACACCGTGTGTGAGGCGAGACTTGCGCGGGATCTGCTTCCACTCAACTGGCCAAGTACTTTCGACTAAGGCCCAGAATATTTTCAGGTGAAGAGTCATCTGTTCAATATCGCCCGAACCATCATCTGCGTTGCGATACTGGTACAGAGCGCCATCGTACAAGCTATTCTCAATCATCTTCAAGACGCTGTTGTCTTTAATATAACCATCCGGCGAGGTGGGAGTCGAAATTGCACCACAGAACGGACTGTCATCGTCTAGGTTCAAACGGACCATTACCTGCGCGGGAAGTCTTCGTCGCGCGTACTTCGGAGGCAGATAACCGGGAGCGTCAGGGATAAGTTCGTGAATCAAGCCCTTAGGCAAAGGCTTCGTATTATTCACTAGGATAAATTGTGAGCGTTGCTCATCGTCGCCCTCGGCGATGAAGCCAACTGCGGCAATTGGGAATTCCGATACATCGGCATCTCTTATTGCCGCAGATCGTTGCTGGCCATCAACGAGTAGCGCAGGCTTGTCTGCGTCGACCAATGTCTCGTCAACCGGAATAATTAACTCACCCGGCGTCGAATACTCAACGCGATTGCCAGCCTTACTAGCAACAAATTTGACACGCGAATCAAAGGCCAGTACTACGGCGTTCGGCAACATCGCGTTCTCTGATTCAAGGTAGCGTCGGATTGCTCGTATATGCGAGATAACTTCTGGTCGTTGGTAGCCCCTTAGGTCGCCGGCCTCGCCCCTATTCACGCGCGACACGGTCGAAAAGTCCAGCAGTTTCTTCCCGTCAACCGCAAAGCAAAATATGTGGCGCGAACCCTGCCTAACTTTTAGCGCTGGAACCCGGAGTTCATATTGCTTCTTCATGACGCCTTTCAGTTCCGTATCTTTTGAGCGGCAACCCTGCTATCTTCGCAGCTAAAACGGATAGATTATGGAATCCGCGACGCTTGTTTCTTTCAGTGCCACGAAATATTGCGACGTCTATTCCATGCAACTCACAGAGGCCACATGGGCACTGCCGCCAGGCGCGGGCGTCCAACGTCCGCCGATACTCGGCTTCGTAGCTCTTCTTGACTCCAACTACAGCCTCGTATTGTAAGACAGCGTCGAGTGCCTCTCCCATCGGACACCTATCGTTGTCGTAGTCGCGCAAGGCTTGAAGCGCCTGCCGCTCGAGCCTTACGGCGTCCTTCTGTACGACTCGACCAGAAAGTATCGCCCGTTTGAGTGAGAGGTTGCCGTCCACTTGAGGAACCCGTATTGCAGTAAAATTGTCCTGAGACGTGTGATAGTTCCCTCGGTCGTCCATAAAAGCTTGACGGAACGCAGAGGTGCTGTCGAAACTACTCACCCCTAGGTCTGCGAACGCCTCGATCGAGGCGACCCTCGTGATACCAAGAAGATGCAACACGGTATCTGGACTCCTAATCGAGTCGATCTCCGTCAAACAGTCGATGATATCGGGAGTTCTCAGTGGAACCATCCCGCCGAGTGCAATACGTGTGTAGCCCATCGCCTGAAGTTCCAAGACGCTGTCGCGATAGCTCTCCGGATCCCATCCCTGAGCAGCACCAACAGGCTCAACGTCGCTGCCACGATCATTCACAACTGCCAAAAATTCCTCAGCACAGCGCAAAGAAGTTATCCGTCGTTCTCGCCACTCGTCGGGGGGGGCGGGATTGATGAGTCCCGGGCGTTGGTAGCCGAGAATTACGTGATCCGGACTGACGCCTGCTTCAAAGCCACAAGTCTCGTAGAAGTCCAGCACCTCGGTTGCGGAATATGGTGGTGCCGGTTCGTCAATATACGAGAACGATCCACAATCACCCAAAGTCGAGACGTTAGAAGGAAGTCTAAAGAAATCGCGGACACCCATCCGATGTAGGCGTTGACGCTGAGGCATCGAGTACTTGCCAACACCGCGAACGGTACCGTCCACAATAGCCTTTGAGACGAGTATCCCGTCGTACGCAGGTAGGGACAGCACCTCATGCGCGTAGCGATCGTCTCGCTGGCGAACGCGCATCGGTGAGTACTCGTCGTGCACGAAGTCGTAGGTCGGGCTAACAAGATCCTGGCTATCTGGAAAGTAGAATCTCATCGATCACTCGCCCGTGAGTCCACATAGGCTCTTGCCAAGAAATTTGACAAAGCCGATATGTGTCGCGGAGTGTTTTGTAATTCGTTCCAAGGAAGGCCTAACTCTTCCCATGTTCCGTGAGTCCATCGACACACCGGTTCGATTCTCCGCAATTCTCTAGCGGTAGCCTCACCTGCATCGGACGAATCGATATCGACTTGCGCCATTACTCTGTCCATCAATCGACTCATGGCACGAATACCGACGCCACCCATAAGTCGAGATTTCGTTGACGGCTTCCCCCACGCGTCCGGAAACAACTCGCGGACTGCGTTCCAATAAATCACTAGTAGTTTGCGAATTCCTTCAGTGTCCGTCGAGCCAGTCGCGATGTTTCGATAAGGGAAGAGCACGCCAGACGGAGACTCGAGCGATTCCTTCAATGCCTCCACGAGGCTCGTATCCGTAACGAAACTCTGCTTCTTGGTTGCTACATCGGTAGACGCCCGCTTGATCATTCCAACGAACGGTGATCCGGGGTCTTGATTCAGCATGTCAACCAAAGCGGATGGAAGGCGACGGGCTGACAAGCGGGGCGAGGGCGCGGTGAAGACTTCGGGTAGCAATTCGGTTACCAAGTTTGAAGGCAGTGGCGAAACAGTATTGACTCTGAGAAATTGTTCACGCTGCAACGCAAGGGTAGGTGCGACGAAGCCAGCAATCGGAACCGGGAATCTACGATTTTTGGCCTGCGAGAGCGCAAGACTCCTCTGCTGTCCATCGACGATCCAGGCGGGTCGTGGTTCGTCGTCGTGGAGAGGTAGGGGGATCTCCAGAACACCACTGGTTGCCAGTCCGTCGGTTGTGCCGGGGCCGCGACTCGACTTAAATCGAACATTTTCTGGTAGGGCCAGGATCAAACCGTTCGGAAAAACCACGTCCTCTGAGTCCAGGTAGTCGAGGATCTGTTTGACATGGCTTCGTCGTTCCGGACGTTGGTAGCCAATCAACTTACCTGCGTCGTCTCGTGAGATCCGGGCGACATCTGCGACCATGTCAACCTCTTCGGCAGCCAAGGCGAAGAGGTAGACGGGCATTGCTTCACTTTGGTGGATTCTCAACGCTCGGCGTTCGAGCGTCCGAGGCACGCCTTCGTTCATGTCGTCTCCCGTACCAATTGCGCATAGATCCGATGGAAGCGCTTCTGCTCACACGCGAAGCCTGACGTTCGAAGTTCCCGCAACGCCTGGGTTGCCGAACCACCGGGGCTTGAGTGGATTAACTTCATTGCGAACGCCCGCACCTGGGCGTCGTCCAACTGTTGTCGATCGTAGGTCTCAACCTGTCGTACACCGTGAGCCCATGTCTGCCACTTTGCATAGTCCGCGTCACTGAAGAGGGACGGTGATGTTCGAGTGGACATCCACCGCCGTGCCGTTCGCAGGTTCAGACTCGACACCGTTCCACCCATCGCGGTTCGGAGGGCACGGTCTGCAGGCACCCTTGGGCATCCAACGTCCAGTCTCGCGCCACCCACGATCAGCATTTCACCAGCAGAACCCGACAATGCCCGCAACTCGTCGTGCAGGACGCGGGCGTAAGACTCGGACATCACCGCAAGCACTGCGCTGTCGCGAAAGTTGTCGGCTGCAGCGGTCTCATCAGTCTCCTGCATCAGCCCCCACCATTCCTTCGAATCATCCAAAGACGTTGCAACGCTGTCTAATTGATTGGGCGAGAAGGTAGCCGCGTACGACGGTGCTTTGGTATTGACAGATCGCAGACCAAGTCCCGCCGACGCAACGAACAGTTGCGCAGCGAAGCCGGCCTGGAGGGCGTCGTTTAGCAACAGCTTGGCCTGTGCCCAGGCCTCACCGTTGTACAGGTCGATTAAACTGCGCTCGCTATCAGCGCCCTGAACCCGGGATATCCACTCGGCCGCGCGTGCAGCGACGGTGCCCTGCGGTAGCGTGCCCGCCGAGAGGTGGGGTGTCGCGCGAACAGACTTTCGCTGCGTGCAATTCACCAGTATTGCGAGTTTCCGCACCGGCACGCCTCCTTGTCAGACTTGGAAACTACACTAACGTCGTGTCAGCGGTTGGGTGTAGTTTCTGACTCAAGACTTGCAAGCTACAGGAGGACGTCATGGTGAAGCCACCGGCAGTGGTGCTGCTCAGCGGCGGATTGGACAGCACCACCGTGCTGGCAATGGCGAACGATCAGGGGTTCATTTCCTATGCCCTGTCGTTCAGTTACGGACAACGGCACAGCGTGGAATTGGAGGCAGCGAAACTGGTCGCAGCGTCCCTGGGCGTAGAACGCCACGTCATCGCTGACATCGATCTCAGAACCTTCGGTGGTTCCGCGTTGACCGCGGACATTGAGGTGCCCAAACACGACGACGCAACAGAAGTAAGCGCCGACATACCGTCTACGTACGTGCCTGCGCGGAATACGATCTTCCTGTCATTCGCACTCGCCTACGCCGAGACAGTTGGGGCGAAGGACATCTTCATCGGAGTCAATGCGCTTGATTACTCGGGATACCCGGATTGCCGTCCCGAGTACATCGCAGCGTTCGAGGCGATGGCCAACCTTGCGACGCGTGTAGGTGTGGAAGGCGAGAACCTAACCATTCACACTCCACTGATCTCGATGACCAAGGCTCAGATCGTCGAAACGGGCATAGGCCTTGGGGTGGACTACTCAATCACCTCCTCGTGTTACGACCCGGACGGCACAGGACGCCCCTGCGGACATTGCGACTCTTGCCTTCTGCGCCTTCGCGGTTTCTCCGAGGCGGGACTGGATGATCCGCTGCAATACCAGGTCGCGTCCGCGTGAAGTACAACGTGAAGGAAATTTTCTACACGCTTCAAGGTGAAGGGATGCATGCGGGCCGGCCCGCGATCTTCTGTCGATTCGCGTCATGCAACCTCTGGACCGGGCAGGAGAAGGATCGGCACCGGGCGATCTGTCAGTTCTGCGATACCGACTTCGTCGGTACTGATGGTCCCGGCGGAGGAAAATTCCAAACTGCTGCCGAGTTGGCTGCGGCGGTCGACGCCGAGTGGCCTAGCGGAGCACGGGGCGAAAAGATGGTCGTATGTACCGGCGGTGAACCGCTGCTCCAACTCGACGCCGAGGCGACTGCTGCTCTTCACGACCGCGGGTTCTTTGTTGCCGTCGAAACGAACGGAACGCAACGAGTTCCCGACGGTATCGACTGGCTATGCGTGAGTCCGAAGCTGGGCGCACCCCTCGTCGTTGACGGAGGTGACGAATTGAAACTCGTCTACCCACAGCGTGGTGACGATCCAGCAAGGTACGCAGACCTGTCGTTCGGTTCGTTTCGGCTGCAGCCGATGGATGGGGACGAAATCGCGGCCAACACGCAAGCGTCGGTTGAATATTGCCTAAGCCACCCCCAGTGGCGTCTCAGCGTCCAGACACACAAATGGTTAGGAATCCCATGACAGACCGGATGGAAGTCTTCCGCGAGTTCAATTTCGAGGCAGCACACCGGCTTCCGAACGTCCCCGAGGGCCATAAGTGCTCACGTCTCCACGGCCACTCTTACAAGTTTGTAGTTCAGGTCGCAGGTCCGGTAGATGAAAACCTCGGATGGGTGATGGACTTCGGCGAGATCAAAGCCGTCGTTCAACCGGTGGTTCGTGAATTGGACCACTACTACCTTAATGAGATCTCCGGCCTCGAAAACCCGACTAGCGAAGTGCTGGCGAGGTGGCTTTGGGGGAAAATCTTTCCTGGGCTCCGGGGGCTTCAGTCGATCGAGGTCCGCGAGACGTGCAGCTCAGGTTGTCGATATGTTGGCGACACCGGTCCCTGACGCTCACACTCGCTGTAGCGACGTATGTGCGACGCGAGCGCGTCACCGACTTGCACAAGATCGGTGTACCAGTCATCGCGCACGGCCTTGATCCGTGCTACTTCCTTCCCCCATCCCATCTGCTCTGCATCAGATGTCTCGTTGGTGAGCGAGGCAATTCGACTGAGGACGTCTTCGACAGCGGTCAGCAAGTGGACGGGATGGCTGCCGTTAGTGTTTTTCGGACCTGATTAGCCATGCTTTGGTTCCGCCTCCTGAAAGTGCTCCGACAGTAGGAGCGAGTTCACGTTTGTTCGAATACCACGTTAGTAGCCGGGTCTCTCGCCCTGCTCATTTTTCGGAACTCACGTCGGATTCGCCATGGCGGTCCGCACCCTACACTCGATGACTGCCATCACCGGATATGCTGCTCAGGCGGCCTGACGGACTTCCTCTCGGACATGTCCCCCACCGCACGAATCCTTTCGTGCTGCCTTGGGGACATTTACGTGACTTTGGTGCGGAACACCGCCAACCGTGTGGCACTCGCCGATCCGGACTCTTTGGTGGAGCAGCTCTTGGAACGCATGCTCAACCAGCGCGGATACCGGCCTGCTAAAGCTGAACAGCAATCGTGGCGCCGGTCGCTGCCAGTTTTGGCCGCCGATCTCAACGATGCCGGTCTCGGCGAGGTAGAGATGCTGGTCGAGTACCACCTCCCGTTAACCTCGCAGCGGGCTGACGTGGTTCTCGCTGGCACCCACCCCAGGACGGGCGAGGCGTCATTCGTCGTGGTCGAGCTCAAGCAGTGGACGGCTGCCACTTCGTATGAGGGCAACCCCGAACTCGTGAACGTTCCCGGGATGCCCGGTGGGCCGAAACTACATCCGGTCCTGCAGGTGCGCGGTTACTGCGACTACATCGCGGACTTCGCGAGGGCCGTTCATGACCAGCCCGATTCCCTCGCCGGCATGGCCTACCTGCACAACGCCACCGACATTGCGGCCGTCGCAGATCTCACCGCAGTGCCCGTCTCGACGACAGGCCGGCTCTACACCGCCGCAACACGCAGCGCCATGATCGACTTCCTCCGCTCGCGACTAGCCCCGCAACCCGGGCGCGCATCAGCCGACATCCTTCTCAACTCAGCGGTCGCTCCCTCGAAGCAGTTGCTGAAGGTGGCAGCCGACGAGGTGCGAGACCGCGAGCAGTTCCGGCTCGTCGGAAACCAGCACCTCGCTGTCGAACTGGTGCAGCACGAGGTCGAGCAGGCGAGACGCTCGAATTCGAAACGAGTCGTCGTTGTCACTGGTGGTCCCGGAAGCGGCAAGAGCGTCATCGCGCTCTCGCTTCTCGGTGAGCTGTCACGCAACGGCCGGACGGTCCTTCACGCCACAGGCTCGCGGTCCTTTACGCAGACCCTCCGGAAGGTGGCCGGCCATCGCGACAAGCGTGTCCAGTCCATGTTCAAGTACTTCAACCAGTTCATGGACGCCGACGCCAACGATCTCGACGTCTTGATCCTCGATGAAGCGCACCGAATTCGCGAGACGTCCGTCGATCGCTACACCCGCGCCGCCCTCCGCACAGGTCGTCGTCAGCTCGATGAACTCATCTCTGCAGCGCGAGTCCCGGTGTTTCTGCTCGATCAACATCAGGTAGTCCGTCCGGGCGAGATGGGCACCCTTGAACAGATCGAGGCCTATGCGTCCGGCCTCGGTATCGATGTGCACCACGTCCCACTTGGGGAGCAGTTCCGGTGCGGCGGGAGTGAGGAGTACGTCCTGTGGGTTACGCGTCTGCTCGGGCTCCGAGCAGAGACCCCGACCGCCTGGACTGGCGATCCGCAGTTCGAGGTTCTCGTGGCCGACTCTCCCGCTGAACTCGAGGCCATCCTCCGGTCGAAAGCCGACAGCGGCTACTCGGCCCGTATGACTGCCGGCTACTGCTGGCCGTGGAGCAATGCGCGTGACGATGGGGCTCTGGTCGACGACGTCGTTATCGACGAGTGGGCGCGGCCATGGAACAGCAAGAGCGACCGGCGAATCGGCGACGCGCCACCCGCACCGCTGTGGGCAAACGAAGCCGGAGGTTTCGGACAGGTCGGCTGCGTATATACGGCCCAGGGATTCGAATACGACTGGAATGGTGTCATTTTCGGTCCCGACCTCGTATGGCGCGATGGGCGCTTCATATCGGTGCGTCGCGCTAACCGCGATCCCGACTTCAAGAACAGCGTCAAGGTGCCGGACGATCGTTTTGACCACTTGGTCCGCAATGTTTACAAGGTGCTGCTGACCCGCGGCATGGTCGGCACTGTCATCTACTCGACGGACCGCGAAACGCGAGAAGCGCTGCACAGGCTCATAACTGAATAACTAACCGATTTCTGCATCGGCCCGACAGGCTTCCGCTCGGACATGCCTCCACCCGCTGCGACCTCTGAGAGGCGCGCGTAGTGACTGCATGGATTGTGACCGTTGGCGAGGACTTCCCCGACCACGTTCAATACGGACTGGCCGACGGGTTCTGGGACACCCGTCGGCGACGAGACATTCGAGCCGGCGACGAGGTCTTCTTCTGGTTGTCAGGCACCGGCCTCGTCGCGTGGGTCGACGTGACCTCAGACCTGCGCGAGCTTCGTGCCGGCGATACGGCCGCCCACTGGCGCGACGCCACCACCGGGGGGTACCTATACCGGTTCGAATTGCGCGAACGGCAAACCGCGACCATTGATAGCTCCTGGAAAACAATCAGCGAGGCAACGGGGATCACGCAGCTTCTGAGCAACGGAATTGTGGAGGTACCAAATCTCGCAGAGGAGTACTTCAGATCCCTCTTCGGCGACACGCCCCCGCTCGCGCCGACATCGACGCGTACCGACTTCCAGTTCGATCCCGACGTCTACACGCCCGGAGAAGACACTCGAGAACGCGCGGAGCGTCTCATCAGACTCCGTCGAGGGCAGGGGGCGTTTCGTGATTCACTGCTCGACGCTTACGGATCCCGTTGTGCAGTCTCAGGCTCGACCGTGCTGCCCATTCTCGAAGCCGCGCACATCGACAGGTACTTCGGAGACCACAGCCACCACGTCACCAACGGCCTGCTCCTACGATGCGACGTCCACACGTTGTTCGATCTGCGGCGCCTCACGGTCGATGACGAGTACAAGGTGAGAGTCTCACCCAACCTGGCCCGAACCGAGTACGCCTCCCTCGACGGCAAGGCCCTTCGACTCCCGTCCGACACTGGGCAATATCCTGACCAAGAAGCGCTCAAGCGTCACGCGCAGAGTTGTTCGTGGTTAAGCTTCACGTGAACCCTGCTCACCGAAACAATCCCCCACACTCACCCCAAGTCTGGATTTACACTCTTGGTCGTCTCGGCCACATCAAGCTGTCCCTGCACTGATAGCTGTTCCTGAAGAAAGGTATTCATACGCAACGGATCTGACTGAAGGCGTTCTGCGGGAAGTTTCTCGTCCCACGTTTCAAAGTTGAGGGGGTCATCGAACGTAATTACTCCAATACCGTGCTCCGCCGCTGCCGACATCACAGCAGTGATTTCATCCTCTTTGGTAAGAGCCAAAACATCGGGAACGTGGAAAATCGCGTACGCATGGGTTGCTGATCGGCTGTGCGACAAAGCTTCATATACAGCTAGGACGTTAATGTGATCGACAGTTTTGACCTCGAAGGTCACTAGCTCGAAGTGAGCCGGCACCAGTTCGAATCGCCGAAGACCAACGGCAACCAGATCGGGGCGACTCCAGCGCCCCCCGGTCAACCGGCCGCCGCCAAACGCGGTCTCTTCAGTTGCAAGAACGTGCAGTCCGCGGTTCTCGCTCCAGTCGGCTCGAAGGGTCGTGAGGAGCGGCGCGTAGAGGCTTGCCTCGCTGACCGGCCCAGGGATCGTAACCTTCTTCGTTTTCTGATCTGGATGGAGATCGGGAACTGTGGCCCGCCTCAGCGTTCCACCACGGCCGACACCGCGAAGCGCAAGATGCTTGTCAACGAGGCCGACTTGAGCGCGGCTGTATCGCGTCTTGCTCCACCCGACTGACGAGCGAAGCGATCCATTGCCGGCGGCACAGCCGTTATCGGGGAGCAGGCAGAACAGCCGATACTCGTCCTCGTTCAACTGCAGTTCGGTCACATCGCTCGTCCTATCGCTCATTTGGCAAGTACATCGATCGTGCCAAAGCCGCCCGGGAGATGGGCACAATTCACAATCGGACGCCAAACCGGGCCGAGCAAGCGCACGAGTCTCAGTGATACAGATCTGCCGGACCCCGCCGGTTCCGCTGACTGGTCTTGTGCCATCGCCGCGTTTCGGAGACATCGGCTAAGTCTGCTGGTTTCACCCCCGACGAACCCTGCGACGGGACTCCATCGGCCCAGGACACCGTCACCTGGCACTCGACCATCGAACTCAGGGCTTCCTCGACGAAGCTTTCCGCACGCATGTCCGAGCTATCTGCAATCATCGGCTACATGGAGAACTTGCCCGAAACGTCCGGCCCTGCTTCCGAACTGTCGATCGACGTGGAGGGCGACGGCGTCCTCGTCATGGGAACCCCCGAACTGATCGATGGTTACATCGCACGACTTCGCGAGGTCACCAACAACGAGGTCGCCGACTCGGCGATTTCGAAGAGCGATCTCGGGGCTATCGCCGGGGTCGCCGCCGGTGTGGCAAGTGCGACTGCTCAGCACGGTCGATACGTCAAGATTTCGAAGCACAGCATGGACCTGGCCCGAGCCGGCAAATTGGTACCCGCGGGTGGAAACTACTTCCGCGCAACGACGGTCGGTGCTGGCAACAAGTTCACAGGTCAGATCGTGTGGAAGCCGATCGTCGGCAGTCCTGCACGTCTAGCGTCAATCCAGATGGTGGCCATCCAGATGGCGCTCACAACTGCGTTGGCGGATGTCCAGAAGGCCGTAGCGAAGGTAGAGGACAAGGTCGACGATCTGCTCGCGCTGTCAAAGGCGCAGATGGTGGGAGACATCATAGGCAACCACAGCTACCTGAAGCGGCTCACGAAAGAGGTCCGAAACAATGGCAGTCTCCCCAACTCCGATTGGGAGGCCGTCGCATCCCTGGGGCCATCGCTCGAGCAGGGACTGGAGCGGATTCGCTCGTACGCCGTGACAACCGTTGGGAGACTCGACCCGGCAGTCTCAGCCAGCAAGCGCGCCGCGCAGATCGATAAGGTTGTCGCTGACGACCGACTGGGTGAGGCGCTGCAGCTTCTCATCGTTGCAGAACAAACCCTGTTCTACTGGCAACACCTCCGCCTGCGACGCGTCATGGACACGGAACCGCGTCACCGCGAATCAGTACACACATCAGTGCAAGATATCCTCGCGACCCAAGGGCAGTTGGATGCCGAACTGTGGTCGCAGTTGCACTCACGACTTAATGGATTCGAGCGGGTCAAGCCGCTCGAGATCGGCCGTTTCTGGGATGTCAGCGCGCTTAAATCCAACACCGACAGACTACAGAACGCTCTCGAGGACTTCCGGCAGGCTCGTGCCGGACAGATCCAAGATTGGGATCGGTACGAAACGCCTGGCATCGCCGATGCAATCAACGAGATCGGCTCGATCGCCAGCAATGCGTGGGATCGTGGTTCGGCGCTCACCGCCGATGGACTGCGCGGTCTTGCCGGGTTGATCGACAGTCCCAAAAACGAGCGCGACAAGCATGCGGATGACGCCGAATCGGACTCGGTATCTGCCCCCTCGGCCAGCCAGAAGACCGAGTGACAGGCCCACCTCCCACGGACCCACTGGAGATCGGGCAGAAGTTAGTCGCCGTTCTCGAGGGCGGTCGACGGACGTCAACGTACAAGCTAGCCGTGGTTCTTGCGTTACTGGACCTTTCCGTCGAGACAGTGTCCAGCCAACCCGACGATGCAGTGGCGATTAGTCTCGATGTGCTCGCCGAGCGAGTCCTCGCGATCTACTGGCGCCAGATTCGGCCTGTCGAGGGTCGACGCATTAGGCAGTCGTCCGATGGCCGGAGTTCGATTCTCTCCCTCGTCGAGTCTCTCCGCGACGTCACCGGAGTTCGCGACCGGGTCGGATCGCCCGAAGGCACGCAGGCGACGAATCCGCTCGAATATCGAGAGGCTGTGGACGCCGTACGAGTCACCCTCGTCCGCTACCCGCTCCAACTTCTCCAGCGGATCGGCACCGCCAAGCACGAGTGCTTCCTCTACGACGATTCATGGATGAACACCACCTCGTCTCGCAAAGTTCGCGAACGTGGGAACACCGTTGACCTCTTCCCGGGGGTCGGACATACGCTCGCGCGTTTAGCGCCGATCTTGCGTCCCGCCTTTCAGTTGGCCTGGATAGCTGACATCCGAAGGATGAACATGTGGCTCAACGACGACGGTCCCGATCTCGCAGCGCACCTCTTCGGCAGCGACCGCGTCTCGATGACACGCGTTCGCGCCATCCTCCGCGAGGGCTTTGGATCTCGCTGCTTTTACTGCGACGCCCGCCTTACAGAGACGCCCCACGTCGACCATGTTCTGCCTTGGTCACGGACGTCCATCGACGGCCTCGCAAACCTCGTTCTAGCCTGTCAACGGTGCAACAGCGACAAATCCGATCTGCTCCCAGCGCCGAGTCACGTCAAGCGAGCGCTCGAACGTGGAGAGAAAACCCTCCAAGAACTTTCACAGTCGATCAACTGGTCAAGCCAGTACCAGCGAGTTGAGGCCTCCGCTCGCGGGATCTACGCCACCTCACCTGCCGGGACGCCACTATGGCGGGCCCGGAAAGAGATCGATCTTGGCTCACGCATTGACTTTGCCTGGTGATCCCTTTTGAGGCGTATCTGTAACTAGGTCAGCTCATCCGTCGATCGGCACCATTACCGTCTCAGGTGGTTCGACCCTTCCAATACTCGCGAAGATCAACGCGCTCGGTTTCTGGGTCGCCTGTGAAGGCGGCGCCGACCTCGCCGGTCGCTCGCGCTACCACCACGGCAGCCAGGGATGGCTCGTTTCGACGTATACAGTCGGCCGAGAGCAGGTCCAGGAGGCGACCAAGCCCGTTGGATGGATGCGGAAGGTCCAGATCCGCTTTCATCTCGCCGTAAAAAACGGTCTGCGCGCGTTGCGCCACTCCTATCAGGTACTTACGCATTCGCGGTAACACCTCGAGGTCAAGTTCGCTCACTTTGAGCCATCGCCCCTTGCTTTCAACGAGCTGCCCCAATTGGAATGTCATCCGACGATCGTCCCACCACGGCACGACCACGTCTCACCGTTGCCGTGACGCCTCGAACTCGCACGCAACGTTGCGCTCGCTGCAATTAGGGTCGACCAGCCTTCGCCGGTCTACCAACATGTTCGGGACTTGAACAATCGCTCAACACACCGAAGACAGCTCTTCGGTTTCTCTATCTGAAGTTCCAGCGAAACCTCACTCGTTGATCGGGACGACCACCTCGTTGCGACGGCGGAACGGGACCGTCCAGGGCGGGTCGTAGAACCAGCTGACCGGTTCGTCGGCCGTCGCGACGCCGTTCGCGGAGAGCACGTCGAGCAGCTCTTTGGTCTTCGCGGCTACTGACTCCGGACTGCGCGAACCGCTGAATCGCACCGCGGCGACGGACTCTGCGGGCACCTCGACCAGTCGGACGCGATCGTCGTTCGGACTGGGCAGGGTCGCCATCGTCCACTTCGACGGCATGAAGAACCTGATGACCCAGCCGCTGGCGTCGGCGGACGTCGACACCGGCGCGGTCATCGCGATCTTCTCGCCCTTCGCCGCTCCCTGGCTGACCGGAGCGGTCATCGCGACCTTCTCACTGCCCTGGTTCCCGCCGAAGATGTAGCCGGCCAACCGGCGGAATCCGTCCGACCGCGCCTTCTCCTCATCGGAACCCTGCACGGTGGTCTCGGCCGCGATCCGTGGCTCGTAACGGCGGACCTCGACGGTGTCGGTCAGTTTCTTCGTGGTGTGCGACGGCTCCTCGGTCAGCACGCGAACACCCACGATCCCCAGCGCGGCATCAGCCACCTGCTCGACAACATTCACAACTCTCGACAGCACTTCGCCTCATCCTCTCGGTTCTGTCCCACATGTCTCTCACTTTCTGAACGACAGCGGGCCGGCGTTCGTTCCCCTGGCTATCGACTGACCACGTAGGGCGCATTGGACGTTCCCCTTGACCTGCGGGTGACATGGAGAAGCACTGAAAATCGTTGCGCTCCCCGACCTCAGCGTCAGCCGCTCCCCCAATCCGCCCAGGGATTGGCCCCGGGAAGCGGTCCCGGCGGCGAAGACGGTCATGCGGGACCCGGCTGGCTACGGTGAGTCCCCGGCAGCCGCCGAAGCACGCTCGGATGTCCGAATCGAATGATTCACTGACCGCATGAACGAGCGGGGCAGACGGCGGTGGGCAGGTGTGCGACGGTCCACCGGGGCGCGGCGACCCACCGCGCCGCTCACGTCACCGCTGGTCCGACTCGCCAGCGACCTCAAGGCATCGAATGCTGAACGGACAACCTGGTGTGCAACCACGCGGAACGCGGCTCGGCTGTCGTTCCCGAAGGACCGCCGACCCGATGAAGGTCAGCTCCTCGGCTACGAAGCAATGGCTCTCGACGTCTGGCATGGTCGAGAGTTTGCCGACCGCAACAGGTCTCGCGCATGGAGCTGGGTGCCTTTCTACACCGGCGACCTTGATGCGACGCCGGACACCGACACGACAGTCGCCGCCCGAATAGCCCGCACCTACCCACTCGGTGGCGGCGAGAAGGCCGAGCACGCGACCATGCTCGCCGACCCGGTCGGGACCATGGCCGCGACCGTGGGGACGCTCGCCGCCCGCATCACCACCTACGGGGTCTGGCGACTCGACTTCTTCGACGATCATTCCGTCCGCGTTGATCTGACCGATGAGGTCACCCGCGTCACGCAGCGCGCTCGACGTCTCCGCCACCAACAGAAGGTGCTCGGACCGCAACCGCAGGGCGAGCTGCGGAACGATGACGAGGTCGTCCGGCTCTACATCGAGAAGGCCACCGCGATCGAGCGGGCCGTCGGCGCGCTCTACGAACGCCTGGTCGCCCTCGACAGCTACTGCGACGTCGTCGCCGGAATCCAGCGCCGCAAGAACAAATACGACTACCTGGCCCGCCTCCAAGGCGTCGACGACCTCGAACTGCTCATCGACGACAGCATGGACCGTCACGAGACAACCCAGATCCGGGAGGCAGCGTCGATCTCAGACGCGCTCGCCACCGTGTTCCTCGACTCGCTGGCCCCGTTGAGCACGACACTCGCGTCACCACGCTGATCGCCGTCGGTCAGTCGGTCTTGCTCCGAGCCCGCATCCCTGGCTTCTTCCTCACCATGGCCGCGCCGAGTTCATCGGCCTTCTTCGCGGTGTCGGCGGCGGCACGGTTGGCGGTGGCGAAGGCGCGTATGATCGAGTCGACCGCAGCACGCTGCTCGTTGGTCATCAGGTCAGCCACGGCGGGCGGCGTGTACGGCTCGAGCTGTGCCCATGCCGCGTCGATCCACCCACCGACCTCCCGCGCCGGCTTCCCCAGCGCCTCGGCGAGCTGCGTGACGACATCCTTCGTCGGCCCCTTGACGTTTTGTCCCTTCACGATCCGCGAGATCGTCGACACGTGAATCCCGGTCGCCTCCGACAACCGATTCATACTCGGCGTGTCCCAGGGGCTCACGAAACCCGCCTCGGTCAACGCTGTCGCCCACGGCTCGGGGATTCCATGCTTCAAGTTCATGGTTTTAGCTTGTCTCATGTTATGCGCAAAATCAAAGGCAGAGTGGGGAGACACCGATTGAACCGGGTAGCCACGACCTTTACCGCACAGGAGACGGCAGCACTCTCCGCCATGAGAAGCGAATGCACCCCGTGGCCTCGCGACGATCAAGCAGACTTCGAGTCAGCGCCGGCGCATGGCGTCCAAGTCACTTCGGATACTGCGAACAAGGTCAAGGCGATCCTGCTCCGGCATGGTCGCCGACCAACCGTTCTCCTCGTGCCAGAGGCTCATCTCTTCTTCGAGGCGCGCCTTCAGCTCGCGGTCGTTGTCCGCGGCCGACTCGCTGTCAGATCGCGGTTCTGGCTCTTCACCTTCAGCCAGGTCATCCCACGAAGACATCGCAGTCCGCAGCGCTTCGTCGGATCGGACACTCCGCGCCTCGAGTTCGTACATCTTGTCGCTGAGCGCGTCGTAGGCACGGGTGAGGTTCGACTGGGCATCACTCGCCCCTCGGCTCACCATCCGAGTTCGCCGAGAACTTTCTGCACCTGCGGAAAGCCGGGCTCGCACCCTTTGAGGCGATCGTCGTAACTCCGGAGCGAGTAGCGCAGGAACATCCCCTCCGGGGCGGAGGAGGTCCGCACCAACGCCATGCACGAACCCAGCAAACCCGGAACCGTGACGTAGCCCGTGGCGTCGGGACCGATCTGGAACGTCGACGTTGCCGCCTTCTCCAACGCTTCGGGTTCCGGAGCCATGAACAACGACAAAACGAGGTGTGCATCGGTGTCACCGAGCGACCAGTCACAGCCTGGCTGACCGTTCTCCTCTGATGGTTCGGGCCCATCTCCCAATGGCGGCTTGATGAGCGGGCTCAAGTCGGCATTGCTCAAAAAACCACAGAACTGTGCGGGAGTGACCGACGCACCCCCGTTGTCAGCTGACGGAGAGGCAACGGCGCCGTTCGTCGAGGGGTTCACAGAAGTCTCGGTGCTCGACCCGCCGCCATTGTCGCCGCACGCTGTGACGAGCAATGCCATCGCCGCGAGAAGTCCGAGTACTGCCAGAAGCTGTCCCTTGCGAATCACGGTGCATCCTCCCATGGGTCATTGCCGAAACCAGCCTCATAGCGCTGGTGGGGCATGTCCCGGCTACTGTCCACGTCTGCGACGGTCAGGAAGTCCCGGGTGTTCTGCGCAGATTGTCGCGCATCGTCGATGTTCTTCTTGAAGGGGGCGAGCTTCTCATCAACGGCCGAACTCGACTTGTCTCCGACGTAGCCGACGGGGTCCTCCACGAATCGCAGAAACTCCTCGACGGACTCGACGGCCCTCTTCACATCGGTGAGCATGAAATCAACGGTCTTGTAGATGTCTTGGATGATCAGCGTCACTTGTTCGATCGTCTTCTTCGTGCCGAGGCCGGGTATGAGCTTGAGTACCGTGTGGATCGTCCCCGAGACGTCGTGGAAGTCCACAAACTTCGCAAGCGAATCCTTGAGCAGGACGAGTACTCGTTTGACGGCCTCCTCTATCTTGTCGGCGGCGAGTTCCAGTCCCTGCTGAACAAGACGTCCGGTCGCGGCCTCCCACTCCAAACCGCGCGCGAGATCAGTGGCATAGTCGCCGAAAGCAACAGCGGCACGGCCGTCCCAATGCGGATCCAGCCGTCCCCGCACGTCCGACAATCCATCGCCCACGGTGCCGAGAGCAGTCCCCGCCTTCCCATATGTCTGCCCAATCGTGCGGAGAGCCGCCCAGTTCCCGGCGATGGGCTCGAGGGCCGACTGCACAGGACTCCAGCCGATGAGTGACTGGATCTTTCCGTCGACTTCGCCGACGAAGCCCATGGTTTCGTCGATGAGGCCGCGGAAATCGACATCGCTGTGCGGCGGTGCCGCCACATCGACCGGCGTCGGCGCACCGTAGGACTCTGATCCTGGGAAGGACTCCACTGCCATCCCGGTCGGTCCGCCGAAGGTCGTGTGGCCGAGCGAGACGGCGTTGCTTCGATCCTGCGACTGGTAATCCCAGGCATTCTGCTTCAATTCGTTACCGGTGCCGACCAACGCGTCGACCACGGGACGTTGGCGACGCTGTGTCGCCGACGCCAAGGAGTCGACCGGTCCACGCAGCAGTGCCATCAAACCCTTGAAATCACCAGAATCAGCCTTTGTATGGGCCGACGCCAACTCGACTGCCGAGCGAGCATTGTCACCTAGTCGCAGGACGTACTCGCCCGCACCTCCAAGCTGCGCGGGTTCGACTTTCAGTTTCTCGGACACGCCCTTACCCACCTCCTGGACCTCAACGAAGAATGGCGACAACTGAAATCAACCCTATCTGTACCGATGAACGCTTGACCATCGGGCGTCGTGACATCGCTGCGGAACAACTCCCCCGCGCGTCTCCGGCAGCGATGCCGATCCCTCAACCTCGACCACAGCGCGTGGCGGTCGCGCACAATCGATCCATGAGAGTGGTTCGAGCATCCGGTGGTCTCACCGTCGCAGCACTGCTGGCGATGAGTCTGACGTCGTGTTCCAGTACCGACGGCACCGCGACCCCGGCACAGTCGACGCGGGTTGTCACGGTCACGGCGTCGCCCAGCGCGTCAGCCAGCTCGGCGACGCCGTCTACTACGACGGCCTCCAGCAGTGCGTATACCGCGACCACCGCTCGCATCACCGGAGCGAACCAGCGCGCCACCTGGGACGTCACCATTCCGCAGCTTTCCGGCGGCACGCCCGCAGTCACCGCCGAGTTCAACCAGTCGATGCGGGCGGCGCTCCAGGACCAGATCGACGCGCAATACGACCCGCACTTCGGCTTCACGCTCAGCAACGGGTACTCGAAGGGGCCGTTCCACATCGGCCAGCGCGTGATCAGTGCCGAGCAGATCACCGGCTGGATCGCCAATCCACCCGGGGCTCATGGCGACTCGCTGATCTCGACGGTCACCATCGACGCCGACAACGCCAAGCCCATCACGCTGCAAGACGCATTCGGCAACCTCGACTCCGGCCTGCAACGACTGTCGGCGGAGGCCGCAAAGATCCTGCCCACCACCAATGCCGGCCCTGAGTACCAGCGTGAGGGGATGGCACCCACGCTCACCAACTACGCCAACTGGACCGCATCGCCCGAGGGCATGCGCATCCACTTCGGCGACTACCAGGTGGGCGCCTACGCCGCAGGCCTCATCACCATCACCGTCCCGTGGTCAGCGCTGTCGGATGTGCTCGCCCCCGGCATGCAGGACGTGCTGAGCAGCTGACACCTAGCGCTAGTCGAGCCGGTCGGCGACGAGCTTCGCCAGTCGGCAGAAGTCGTCGGGTAGCGGCTGCTCGGGCTGGGTGAGCGACGCGGTCAGGATGCCCACCGTGGCGCGACCCTGAACGTAGGCGCGCACCGACGTGGAGTCGGAATTACCTGTCGGCGAGCCGAACCGGGTCCGCACCCGAATGACCACGGCGTCCCGCGGACAGCCGGCTGGTGTCGGAAGGATCGACGACACCGAGTCGAGCGTCTCGGTGTCGGTCTGCTGCCGGTAGGAGGAGCACCTTCGGACCACTTCGACGGTGTCGGACACCGACTCGCCGCCGGTCACGATCGACTGCGCGAACGTGGGCATCGCGGCGTCCTTCGGTACGGCGAGCACACCGACTGTCGTGGAACGCAATTCACGCGCAGCCTGATCAGCGACGACGGGACCGCACTCCGCAGGCGTGGTCGCACCGCCGATACCGGACGGCGCCGTGTTCGACAGGCGCGACACCTGGTAGCCGGAGGGAAAGTCGTCGGCGGTGAGAAAGGGACCGTCCGATACCGACCCATTGTCGCCGCGACCCCAGATCGCCGTCGCCACCGCCGCGGCGGCGATGATCACGGTGACGATCAACGCGAATCGCATGCGACGCGGCGTCATGATGTGTCCCTCCCGTGCACCGTGCCCATCTCGGCACGCCGTCCACGGTAGTCGTCAGCGCGCGACGGCCTCGACGATCGCCGGCAGTGCGACAGCAGCGGTGGAGCGAAGGCGGATTTCGCACGCGTCGGAGAGGTCGGTCTCGTGCGGGTTGATCTCGACGATCGTCGCACCGGCCGCGCGGGCGATGTGGGGCAGTCCCGCCGCGGGGTAGACCACACCCGAGGTCCCGACGAGAAGGAAGACATCGGCGGCCTCGGCACGAGCGGTGGCCTCGGCGAACGCGTTCTGCGGCAATGATTCCCCGAACCACACGACACCGGGCCGCACGAGTCCGCCGCACTCGCACTCGGGTGGGTCGAGAGAGTCGGTGTCGATGTCGACCACCTCGGCTTCGTGCGCCCGTCCACAGGTATCGCACCGGCAGGCGAACAGACTGCCGTGAACGTGGACCACATCGGTGCTGCCCGCCCGCTCGTGGAGGTCATCGACGTTCTGGGTCACGACCCTGACATCGGCATCACGAGCCCACGCGGCCAGCGCATGATGCCCGGCGTTGGGCTCGACGGCGGTGACCATCGCGCGGCGCCGCTGGTACCAGGCCCACACCAGCGCCGGATCGTCCTCCCACGCCTCCGGGGTCGCGAGCGTCATCGGGTCGTAGCGCGCCCACAGTCCGGTCTGGACATCACGAAACGTGGGCACCCCGCTCTCGGCTGACATCCCGGCACCGGTCAGCACGGTGACGGTGCGCGCCTCGGCGAGTGCGTCGACAACGGGCTGCACGTCGGGCGAATCACTCATGGGGCTGCTCAACAACTCCCGCCGGAATCGCCGCCACCCGAACCACTGTCGCCGAAGCCGCACGAACCACCGTGGTGCCCGCCGAATCCGCCGTCCGACCACCCGCCGCCGTCGCCACCGATGAAGCCCACCCCGCCACCGATGCCCGTTCCCGAGGAACGCTTGTAGATCGGCGTGATGCCCGCTCGGCCGGGTCGCCCCAAGGATTGCTCACCCTTGGTGTGCTTCACCATCAAGGCCACCGCGAGCACGAACGCGCCGAGCACCAGAATCGCCACCACCATGATCGATCCTCCTCGTTCGGGGTTCCTCGATTGTCTCGCGTTCAGACGCCGCAGGCCAGCGGCCGTCCCCGCCGGCGAGAAGCCCTGTGCGGGCGATGCATCACCAACCGCCCCGGTCGGCGCGCGACTTCGTGCGTTCCTCCGAATCGGGATCGGTCGTCGAGGCCGTCACCGGCGTGGTGAGATCGGCGAGCCCGGGTACCTGTGCCAGCTCGGCTGTCACCTTCGAGATGCCGGTCACCTCGCGGATCTGCGCGGTCATCACCGCGACCTCGCGCTGCGCGATGGCGGCGGCCTCCTGCGTGGTGTCGGTGATCGTCGCGGCGAGACCGCGGGCACCGAGCTCGGCGTGCGCCTCGGGGTCGATCTCGATCTTGATCACCACACCGGTCGCGTTGACCCACACCTCGACGAGGCGGTCGTGCGACAACGCGCTGGCGGTGATGGCCAACGCCTCATTCTGCAGGACACCGACGCGCTCGATCATCTCGCCGAGATGCGCGTAGGGGTCGACGTTCTCGGGGTTCGTCATGCTCAGCCCGTCACGCGCTTCGCCGCGGCGTCAACGACGCCGGCGAACAGCGACTTGTCGGGTGCGCTGCCACCGAGGACGTTGCCGACCTGGACGGTCATGGTGCCGCCGGGCACCGGGATGAGGGCGATCAACACCACCGAGGTACGCGGGCCCACACCTTGGATCTGCGTCTGGGTGGTCTGCTGCACGGTCACGGAGTTGTCGACACCGGGCACCTCGACGCCGGCGTCCTCGGTCTGCACGGTCGCGGTGAACGACTGCCCGCTCACCGACGACGTCAGCTGGTAGCTCGAGCAGTCGCCCAGGTTGTACTTCCTGAAGCTGCTCACCGACGCGTTCGAGTTCGACGCCGGGTTGACCGCCGAGATGATCGACGTGCCCGCAGAAGCATTGGTGAACAACGCCTTCGGGGCGTTCTCGGCGTCATCGGTCGACAGGCCCGAGAGATCGGGCTGGCACGACGCCGGGGTGATCGTGGCGTTCTTCGTCGCGTTGATCACCGACCCGCTCAGATCACCCGCACCCGACGGCACCTGCAACTCGGTGAACCCGGCGGGCACGTCGGACTGCTGCAACAGGTAGCTCGACAGCGGTTTGCCGTTGCTCTGCGCGCTCGCGCCGGCGGCGGTAGCGCCACCCTCGCCGGCGCCGGACGGCAGGGCCGTGGTGCCGTCGGACGAACATCCCGCCAACACCCCCACACAGGCCGCGACACCGACGATCGCGCCGATGGTCTTCGTGTTCATCGTGACTCCTGATGCTGCCGGTCGAAAGTACGGGACGAATTCGAGGTGACGTTACCCGAGCGCACGATCTCGTCGACGGTTGCGGAGTTCTCAGCCCACAGGAGCGGTGGTCGGCGCTGCGGCCGTCGTGCTCCACACACCGGCGGCGCGTTTCACCGTGGTCACCGTTCCGTCGCGTGCGGTGACACGCAGGGTGGTGTCGTCGACCCAGCTCACCGACGCCGCCGACAGATCGCCGCGGTACTGCTCCGCGCCCGACGCGGTGTCGCGGATGACGACGACACCGTCGGTGACCGACGCGATGCTCGCACCGTTCGGCGAAGTGATGCCCGGCGCCGCCGGCGTGGTGGAGGTGGGCGTGGGTGTCGACGAGGTGGGGGCCGACGTCGCAGGGGCAGACGACGACGAGGGCGCTGCGGTCGACGAGGACGAGCTCGACGCCGCGTCCGGCGCTGTCGACTCCGCCGAGGGCGATGTGGGCGTCGAGGTGGTCGGAGCGGTCGATGGTGCCGACGATGACGTGGTGGCGGGCGCGGCCAGACGAGCGGCGGCGGTGTTCTGCGACGGCGTCCCGGTGGCCGAACCGCATGACACGGCGAGAACGACGAGGTTCACGGTGATGGTGACGCGACCGGTCGACACGAAGTTGCCGACCTTGCTCCGCAATTCGACCGAGTAGGTCCCCAGCACCCCGAGTCCGAGAAGCCCGTTGACGTAGCTGCGGGTGACGAGCAGGCCCGCGGGATCGGTGGTCGACGCGGTCACGATGGCGGTGGACGCCGACCCGCCGAGCAGCGTGGGGGTGAACACCAGTTGGTAGTCGTAGCCCTGACTGGCGGCGGGATTCGGCCACGACAGCCGCGCCGCGCCGGACTGATTGACACACGACATCGACGTGGGCGCGTCGGGTCGGATCGCCGACACCGCTCCCGCCGCGGTCGCCGAATCGGTGAGGGCCGCGAGTGTTCCGCTGGTGCGCGCGTACCCGGTGACCGCCGCCGCGACCACCAACACCACGGCCACGGCCTGCATGGCGATGGTGCTGCGGCGCAGCGATGTCCGCTCGGGAGCCGCGTGGCGGGCGTGGCGCCCCGACACCGGGGCAACGGGCGTTCGACGGTCGGGGCCGAAGGCGATCCACAGCAGTCCGAGGGTCGCCATCGTCGCCAACACCCAGGCGTACGGACTGGCGAACACGCCCATCACGTAACCCAGTTTCGGGATGTCGAACACCACGCGATCGACCGAGGTCACCGTGTAGGGCGCGGCGTCGGCGACGGTGTTCGCGTCGCCACGCAGGGTCAGGGTGGTCGAGTTGCCGACGCGCGCGTCGATCGTCGCCACGCGGTGGGTGACGCGCTCGCCGTCGGGTCGGGTCACGCTGACGATGTCGCCCACCGCGACACTCGACGCGGAGACCGACCGGGCGATCGCGACGTCCCCGACACCGATGGTGGGCGCCATCGAATCGGTGCGGAACACCAACGGCGACAGGCCGAATGCGACGCCGGCCACCGCGGCGAGCACACACAACACCCCCGCGATCGCGCCCACGGTGAGGGCGATCTCGGTGAGGTACCGGCGTGCGCGCGGCGTCATCTCAGGCGCCCGCCGTACCGGTGAAGGTGAGGGTGATGGTGCCGCTCGTGCCGGCCACGGTCGCAGGCGCACCGATCGGCAGGGTGACCTGCACGCAGAGGTTCTCGGCGCCGGTGGCGGCGGCGAGCGGGCCACGTCCGGTGACGAAGGTGACCGGTGACGCGGTGATCGCCGCGCCGGTGGTGAGGGCGGTACCCGCAGAGCAGACACCGTTGGTGGCGGTGGCGTTCGGCACCACGGTGAGGGTCATGCCCTGACCGAGGGCGTCGCTGCTCGCCACGGCTGCGGAGTACTGCAGTGCGGTGGTGCCGGCGTTCGACACCGTGATGACCTTTGCGGCTGACTTGCCGGGCAGCAACCCGTTCGGGGCGAACGCGATCGTCGCGCTCTTCGAGTTGTCGGCGAGGATCGAGATGGTGGCGGTGGTGAAGGTGCCCGAGTTCGTGGTCACCGTCGACGACCACAGCGCCAGCGTCCCGACGACCCCGATGCCGAGCACCATCCCCACCGACAGGACGGCCCGGAACCGGCGACTGATCAGTGCGAGACCCAGTGCCCGCAGACGCCCGGTCACGACGCCTTCGTCGCGCGGCGCTCGCGCATCGAGCGCACGAACTGCCATGCCGCGTAGAGGAACAGCGCACCGGCGATCCCGTAGACGAGTATCTGGCGGGCCGATCCGGTGATCCAGTTGTTGACGTAGCCGAGGTACGGGATCGAGTACCAGAGTTCGCCGCGGATCTGCGCTCGCTGCACCGGCCGGGCATCGGGCTTGCCCACGGCGTCGCCCTGGGTGGTGAAGATGCGGTTGCCCTGCTGATCGAAGGTCACGCCCACGATGCGGTGGGTGATGACATCGGGCTCGCCCGAACGGATCTGGTAGGTCACGACGTCACCGATCCCCAGGTCGGCCGTGTCGGTGGGACGCACCACGATGAGGGTGCCCGGCGGGTACTTCGGCGTCATCGACGAGGTGAGCACCGTGTACGGCTGCCCGCCGGCGATCTTCGGCACCACGATCGCGGCGAGCAGGATGCCGACCAGGAACAGCAGGACGAGCCAGGTGACGGTCTGCCACAGCCACCACAGCGGCCCGGTGCGCCGCTGATCGCGTGCGGCGTCGGTCTCGTCGTGCAGGGCTGTCATGGCCTGATCTGTTCTGTTCCGAAGGTGAATGCGACTTTGTAGGTGGACGATCCGGTGCCCGTCGCGACCGACTGGAGAACGCTGCGGACGCACCAGGTCTCCGACGCACCGCGAGCCAGCGTCCGCCAGACACCCGTCGCCGGTGCCGGTGTCGAGGTGGTGATCGGAGTGAAGGCCGCGGTACCGGTGAGCGTCCCGGCGCCGCAGGTGCCACCGACCGCCCCCGACAGCACCACCGTGGCCGCGGGCCCCGAGGTGAGCACCGGTCCGGCGGCAGTGAGCCGATACCGCAGCGGCGTGGAGCCGCCGTTGCTGATCAACAGGGGTGCCTGGATCTGCTGGCCGGTCAGGATGTTCGAGCCCGACAGGCCCGGGAACTGGTACGGCGAACCCGACCCGCTACCCGCGACGAGGGTGAGCGCGCCGGTGGTGGCGGTGGCCGATGCGGCGTTGGCGCGGTCGGACCACAGGGCGCCAGTGGATCGCACCGTCGCGAGCGACAGTGCGACCACCAGGCCTGCGACTGCGACGACGACCAGCCGGGTGAGACCCGACCGACTCATCGTCAGGGACGGATCTGGTTCAGGCTCACCGTCATCCCGGACACGTTGACCGCGGAGTTCTGACTGGTGGTGCCGGTGACATCGGCGAAGGCAACGGTGACCTTCACCTCGACGGTGCGCGGGGCTCCGGGGGTGATGGTCACGGCGGTGCCGGGGGTGCCCGGGGTACCGGCGACTGTGGCGGTCGGGGTGAGGGTGACCCCGGTGGGCAGGGTGCCCGCCGTGCCCGGGCTGACCGTGACCTGGGCCTTCATGTTCTTACCGGTCGCCAGCGCGGTGTAGGTGGTCGTGTACTCCCAGGTGTCCTGCGGCACGAGAAAATCGGTGACCGGGTTGACGACGGTGCCGCCGATGATGCCGTTGGTCGACACGTCCTTCCACGTGGGCGTGCCCACGGCGGTGAGTTTGAGCTCGCCGGTGGTCACGGTGCCGTTGGCGCCCGTCGCGGTGTCACTCCACAGCGCGTACGAACCGGCACCGCCGAGAAGGACGACGACGGCGGCACCGGCAGCGAGTGCACCCTTGGCATTGCGATTCATTTCGACCTCTGAGCAGTCATGGCTCCCCCGCGAGGGAGACCTGGTGATGGGGTGGCGAGCGCATGGGAGTCGGAAACCTCTGCCGCTGGGTCAGCACCAGGTGCATGCCACTCGCCCGGGTTCACCAGAGTGAACTCGCAATGGCCTCACATGAATCTCACGAGGATTGTCGCAAATGTCGGGCCGCCCGTTACAACTTTTCGACAAACGTAATTCCCGCACGCAAAACAGCCGTCTGAGCTGCAACGGTGCCCATCCATGTCGTCGCGACCAGCCCGGGATTGGGCCCAGTGCTGCGCGAAACCCTCCGCCGACCGCGGTGGCGCCATCAACGCACCTATCGTCGACATCATGCTGCCGGTGATCTCTCTTCCCGACCTCGACACCGCCGCCGGACGCAGACGTCTGGCCCAGGTGAGCAGCGAGGTCGGGTTCTTTCGTCTCGTCGACCACGGAGTCCCGGACTCGTCGATCGACCGCATCCGCGACGCCGCGCGCGCCTTCTTCGCCCTGCCCGATGCCGACAAGCAGGCCGTCGCGATGATCAACAGCCCGCACTTCCGGGGCTACAACCAGCTGGGCGGCGAGCTGACGAACGGTTCGGTCGACCGACGCGAACAGATCGACATCGGGCCCGAACGGCAACCGCTGCCCGAGGCCCGCGGCCCGATGCGCCTGCAGGGCCCCAACCAGTGGCCGACCGCTCTACCCGAGCTGCGGGAGGCGGTCGCCGCCTACGACACCGAGTTGGCGCGGGTGTCGCGTGACCTGTTGTCGCGGTGGGCGGTGGCGCTGGGTGCATCGGCCGACACCTTCACCGAGGCGTTCGCGCTGCCCGCGACGCTGATCAAACTCATCCGCTACCCGGCGCGCACCGACGATCGCGCGGTGGACGACCAGGGCGTCGGCGCGCACAAGGACTCCGGGGTGCTCACCATCCTGTTGCTGGAGAACGACTCCCGCGGGTTGCAGGTCGAGCGCGCCGACGGCACGTGGATCGAGGCTCCCGCGGTCGAGGGCGCATTCATCGTCAACATCGGCGAGATGCTGGAGGTCGCCACCGACGGCTACCTCAAGGCCACGCGGCATCGGGTGCTGACCGCGCCGCACGCCCCCGAACGTCTGTCGATCCCCTACTTCTTCGCCCCCTCGCTCGACGCGGTGATCCCCACCATCGGCGCCCCGGACGGCGCGCAGGCCCCCGGCATCACGGCCGACCCCGCGAATCCCCTGTTCGCGACCTACGGCGAGAACACGTGGAAGAGCCGTACCCGCGCGCACCCCGACGTGTACCGCCGCTGGTATCCCGACGAGGCGTTCACCGCGCACTGACCGGCTTCTCCCCAGTTACCTCTGGCCACAGTGGGTCTGTGCACGGAGGGCATCGAGCTCGCCGCCTCGGACATACCGGACAGATAGTGTGGCCACACCACCATCGGCCCGACCGTCAGCGAGGAGTGTGCACGTGTCCGACGTGATGAAGGCCGATCTCGACGCCATCCGCGCACTGGCGGGCAAGCAACACACCAGCGCAACGACGATCCGCGGTCTCGACGTCGGAAAGGCCTTCCGCGCAACGATCTCCGGGTTGGCCGGGTCGGACGTCGCGGCGGTGTGTGCTCGCGCCGAAGCGTCCGTGGAGTCCGCGCTGGCCGAGGTGGCGGCACGGGTGGACGCTCTCGCCGCCGCGAACCGGGCCGCGGCCGACACCGTCGGCCTCGCCGACGACACGTACGCAGCCGGTATCCGCGCGACGCTGAACATGGAGCCGTAGCCACCGATGAGCAGTCCGACGGTGTCGCAGGTGCGCGCGTGGAGCACGCAGGGTTCGGCACTCACCGACACGGCCGCGCAGATCGACTCGACGGTCGACGCCTTCGACGCGGTGATGAACGATCTCCTGCGCGACGTCGACGCGGTGTCGCAGAGCTGGCAGGGCGACGCGGCGCGAGCATCATCGGCGCAGACCGATGCGGAGAAGCAGTTCAGCAACCGACTCGGGATCGCGATCCTCGACATCGCCGACGACATCAATCGCCTCGGCCCCACGTTCCTCCGCTCGTGTGAGGTGGCCCGTTCGCTCGCCGACTCGCTCACCGGTGGCGGTTACCTGGTCGCCGACAACGGGACGGTGACCCCACCCGCCGACGCGCGTCCGGGGCATCCCGTTGACGTGCCGGCCGGCGCCGAGGGGACCGTGGCGGCGACCATCGCGTCGACGAACGCCGCTGTGCACCAGCAGGATCTGATGGCGGCGCTCGCGACCGCCGGGCAGGCCGACGCCGATCTCGCCCGACAGGTCGAGGCCGCTCTCGCCGCGCTCGGTCAGGCCGCCGACCGGGCGACGACGTCGGTACCGGTACGTCCGGAGGTGTCGGCGATCGTCGACGGTCGTGCGTCGCTGCCGTCGGACCCGAAGGCGCTCAACGCGTTCTGGGACACGTTGACCGCAAACGAGAAGGCAGCGCTGTGGAACGCCGATCGATCGGTGGGCAATCGGGACGGGATACCGGCGGCCGATCGCGACCACTTCAACCGCCGCCACCTCGCCGAGATGGAGATCGCCGAGCGCGCGAAGGTCAACGACTACATCGCGGCGCACCCCTACATCAAGGGCGGGAAGGTGACCGCCGCACCCGGTCCCGGCGGCTACGTCACCGACGGTCGACGTGGGGACGAGTACGCAAAGGTCACCGAGAGGTACCGGGCCCTCACCGGGCTGGGGAAGGCACTCGACGACCCGACCGGCTCGAACCCGCGGTTCCTGCTGCAGGTCGACGATCGCGGACGCGGCGCGGTGGCGGTCAACAACCCCGACACCGCCGCGAACGTGACCACCTACGTTCCGGGCACCGGCTCGAACCTGGGCAACATCGGCGGCGGCATCGACCGCGCCCAGACCATGGTCGGTGCGGCCGAACGCGCCGATCCGCGCGCGGCGACGTCGGTGGTCGCCTGGTACGGCTACGACGCACCGCAGGGACTCGGCGCGGCAGCGGGTCCCGCGTCGGCCGCCGGCGCGGCCGGCCCCCTCGACTCCTTCCAGGACGGGCTGCGCGCCACCCACGAGGGCGCCACCGCCTCCCACAACACGGTGCTGGGCCACAGCTACGGCACCGTGGTGGTGGGCGAGGCCTCGTCGGAGGGACACACCCTCGACGCTGACGACCTGGTGTTCCTCGCCAGTCCCGGCATCGGCGGCCCGAACTCGCCCGACGACCTGTCGCTGACCGGTGTCGCGCGATCGGACATGGCGCAGCACGTGTACGCGAGCACCGCGACCACCGACCCGATCGGGCTCACCGAGGGCATCCACGGCATCAGCCCGAACAACCCCGAGTTCGGTGCCCAGCGATTCACCTCCGACCACAGCAACCACCCGCGCCTGAGCGACCACAGCGCCTACTGGGACACCCACCCCGACGGCACCCAGAACCAGGCCCTGACGAACATGGCGCTCATCATGACCGGGCGAGGAGACGAGACCGAATGACGCCGCGGCGCAGCATCGCCTCGCTGGTCGTGTGTCTCGGCACGCTCACCGCATGCACCGACGAAGGGAACTCCCCGATGGTCAGCAACGACGAGGCACATCAGCAGATCATCACGCGATTCCAGGAGCTCGCCGACGGGCTGTCGTGGCCGGGCGCCACGCTCACCGTGGAGCTGCCCGGTCTCCCCAACTCCGAGCAGACTCCGAATCCGGCGCCCTGCAACGGAAACGACGACGATCCCGACCAGCCCTACCGCTGGCAGTTCGCGATGTGGGTGCTGCTGCCCGCCGACACCGACGCCGCACGCGCCCGCACCGCCACCGCCGACACGCTGACCGCCGCGGGATGGACGGTCACCACCAGCGGCCGCGGCGTCATCGACGGCACCGGATTCGACGGCTACACCGTGAACGTCCTCGCCAACCCCGACACGGTCCCGGTGTCGATCAGCTCGCCCTGCTTCCCCAAGACGCAGCTCAATCGCGCAATGCAGTGGCCGCGGACGATCACCGGTCAGCCCTGAGGCCCTGCCTCAGGTGAGGTCGCGGCGCATGACGAGTCGCGGCATCTTCGACGCCACCGCATCGGTCTCGCCGATCACCTCGAAACCGGAGGCCGCGAACATCCTCCGCGTGCCCACGAAGGCCATCGTCGTGTCCATCCGACCGGGAGGATCGACCGGATACGCCTCCACCGCAGGCGCTCCCGACCGCCGCGCGTAGTCGACCGCACCGTCGATCACCTGGCCCGACACCCCCTGCTTGCGGTGACCACCCCGCACCACGACGCACACGATGCTCCACACCGCGACGTCGTCGACCGGCCGGATGAGCTTGCTGTTCACCAACCGCGTGATCTGCGACCGGGGCCCGATGTTGCACCACCCCACCGGGACCCCGTCGCGGTAGGCGACCACGCCGGGTGGGTGTTCGCATTCGGTGAGCCGCCGCATCGCCTGTTCACGACTGCCCTCGCCGAGCTCCTCGATCTCGCGCAACCGGATCCGATGCGACAGACACCAACAGTGATTCGCGCGCCGATTCGGGTTGATCACGTCGGCGAAATCCTCGAACCGATCGGGCGTGACCGGATGCGTCTCCCATGTCATACATCCAGGATCGGCGATCCCGGCATTCCGGGCGAGTGGTTTCCGCGCATCCGGTCGGCGGGTTCCTCCTCGCCCCGCCGGTCGTCGTGCTGGTGACCGGACTAGTGGGCGGCGCGCTCTGACACGGCCGGTTCGTCGTGCCCGGTGACCGTTCCACGCCAGCCGCCGATGATGCGCATGGCGTGGAAGATGACCAATGCGGCGACGGCACCGAGGGCGATGCCACCGAAGCTGAGATCACCGATGGTCCAGCTGAAGTCGGCGATACCGATCACCAGCGGGATGGCCGCGGTGAACTGGTTGATCGGCTTGGAGAAGTCGACGCGATTGCTGACCCAGATGTTGACACCGAGGATCCCGACGAGGCCGTAGAGCGCGGTGGTGACGCCACCGAGCACGCCAGGTGGGATCGACGCGATGACCGCGCCCACCTTCGGCGACAGTCCGAGCAGCACCGCGGCGATGCCGGCGATCCAGTAGGCGGCCGTCGAATAGACCTTCGTCGCGGCCATCACGCCGATGTTCTCGGCGTAGGTGGTGGTCGCCGAGCCGCCGCCGCTGCCGGCGAGGACGGTGGCGATGCCGTCGGCGGCGAGCGCGCGACCGATCTGCTTGTCGTAGTCGATCCCGGTCATCGTCTGGATCGACTTCACGTGACCGATGTTCTCCACCACGAGCACCAGCACGACCGGGATGAACAACGGCAGCACCGACAGATGCAGTGTGGGGGTGGTGAAGTCGGGGAAACCGACCCAGCTCGCCGCGCCGATCGCATCGGTCTCGACCTTACCGCGCGCCAGCGCCAACAGGTAGCCGAGCACCACGCACGCGAAGATGGCGAGACGACCCACGAGGCCCTTGAACAGCACGAGCACCGCGATCAGGAGGACCAGCACCACGGTCGCGGTGAGCGCGTCCTTCTCGTAGTTCGTCTTCGCGGTGGGCGCGAGGTTGAGACCGATGACCGCGACGATGGTGCCGGTGATGATCGGCGGCATCAGCAACTCGATCCAGCGGATACCCGCCACGTGCACGATGACGCCGATCACGACCAGCAGGATGCCGACCATCACCAGGCCGCCGAGTGCCGATCCCTTGCCGTCCGACGCCGTCGCCGCGGTGACCGGCGCGATGATCGCGAAGCTCGACCCGAGGTAACTCGGCAGGCGGTTGCGGGTGATCAGCAGGAACAGGATCGTGCCGATGCCGGAGAACAGCAGCGTGGTGGCCGGCGGGAACCCGGTGAGGACGGGCACGAGGAACGTGGCACCGAACATCGCGACCACGTGCTGCAGGCCGATGCTGACCGTGCGCGGCCAGGTCAGCCGGTCACCGGGGGCGACGACGGCGTCGGTGCCCGCGACCTTCGTCCAGCGGAAGGACGACGCGAACGAGGGATCTGAGTCTGACATGACGAACAGTCTGGGCCATCGGCCGGTCATCCGCGCGTAAAGCGAACGCCCACCCGCGGGCACCCGCAGTTGTCATGATGAGTTCATGACCGACTTCAACGAGATGATCATCAACGAATTCCGCGAGAACAACGGGCACGTCGAGACCGCCGGGTTCGGCGACAACCTCGTGGTGCTGCACTCCATCGGCGCCAAGAGCGGCGACATCCGCCTCAACCCGCTGTTCGCGCTGAGCGAGAACGACAGCTGGCTCATCGTCGGTTCGGCCGCCGGCGCGGTGAAGCACCCGGCGTGGGTGCACAACCTGCGGGCCAACCCGCGGATCGAGATGGAGATCCCGGCCGACGGGAAGGTCGCCACCATCACCGTCGACGTCACCGAGGTCGGAGACGACGAATGGGACGCCGACTGGAAGAAGTTCACCGACGCCTCGTCGGGCTTCGCCGACTACACCAAGACCGCCGAGGGCCGGAAGTTCCCGATCTTCCGCATCACCCGCGCCTGAGGAGCATCGAGCTCGCCTCGGCTACTCCGCGGACTTGCGGGCGTAGGCCAGCGCCTCGAGGGTGTCCTTCGCCGAGAACTGCGGGGTCCAGCCGAGGACGTCGCGGGCCTTGCTGGTGTCCATGACGACCGACGTGCGACCGATGTGGATCCACTCGAAGAACGACGGCATGAACGGCAGGCGTTTGACCGCCTCGGCCGCGATCTTCACCGCCGACGACGGCACCGGGACCGGACGGCCGCCGAGCGCGTCGACGATCTCGGTGAGGCTGACCGTGCCGTCACCGGCGATGTTGTAGGCGCCGGCCGGGGCGTCGGTGGTGGCGCTCAACGCGATCGCCGCGGCCACGTCGTCGTGGTGGACCAGCTGCACGGGCACACCGTGATCGGGGAACGGGACCTTCAGTCCGGGAACGGCGTTGATCGCCGACGTCGCGATGCCGGGCAACATGTTCCACGGCATCGCGTTTGCGAGCGCCGGAGCCTTCGGCCCCGCCACGATGCAGGGCCGCAGCATGAACAGCTCGAGGTCGGTGCCCGCGACGAGATCGGCGATCGCCTCCTCGCACTGCGCCTTCTGCGCGGAGTAGTAGTGCTCCTTGGTCCCCCGGATCGGGGTGTCCTCGGTGAGCGGCAACGGGTTGTCGGCGTGATAGCCGTACGCGGCAACCGACGAGGTGTACACCATCCGCGTCGGGCGCTTCGCGTCGATGGTCGCCGAGAACACGGTGCGCGTGCCCGCGAGGTTGATGCGCTCGGCCTCCTCGCGCGAACCGATGACGATGAACGCCAGATGGATCACGACGTCGGCGTCGGCGACGAGCGCGTCGACGGCGTCGCGATCGAGGATGTCGCCCTGGCGGTATTCGGTTTTCGTCCATCCGTGCTCGGCCGGGTCGAACGGTCGTCGCGCCATCCCGAGGATCCGGTCGACCTTCGGATCGGCCTCGAGAGCCGTCACCGCCGAGATACCGATCTCACCTGTCGGACCTGTCACCGCCACCGTCAATCCCATTCGCCCATCGTGGCACGGATGACCCGGGGGCCCGGGGCACTTCGGTCGAACGCCCGCCTCGGGCACACTCGAACCATGAGCACCGACGTCACCCACCGCACCGTCACCTACGGCGATCACGCCGACCAGCACATCGCGGTCCGCACACCCCCGGCCGATCCCCGCTGGACCGCGGTGTTGATCCACGGCGGCTACTGGCGTTCGAAGTACCGGCTCGACCTCATGGATCCCCTGGCCGATGCGCTCGCCGACACGGGGGTGGCGGTGTGGAACATCGAATACCGCCGGCCCGATGAGAACGGGTGGGCGGCGACCACCGCTGACGTCGCGGCCGCGCTCGATGCCGTCGAGGCCACCGGTCCGGTCGCGGTGATCGGACATTCCGCCGGCGGCCAGCTGGCCCTGCGGGTCGCCGCCGACACCGATCGCCCGGTGCTCGGGGTGTCATTGGCCGGTGTGATCGACCTGGAGACAGCCGACGAGCGGCGGATGGGTGACGGCGCGGTGCAGAACGCGCTGGGGCATCGCTTCGATCCGAAGGCCGCCGATGATGTGGCGTCGTCGCCGCGGCACCGACTCCCGCTCGGGGTGACACAGGTGATCGCGTGCGGCACCGACGACGACCCGAACCTGATCGACATCAGCGCCGACTACGTGCAGGCGGCGACCGCCGCCGGCGACGAGGTGACGGCCGTGACCGCGCCCGGTGACCACTTCGCGATCATCGACCCGACCACGCGCCTCTGGGCGATGACCCTGGCCGCGATCGAGCGGGCGTTACCGCACTAGATGTGATGTCCAGGGAGGTTGGTCAGTCGGGTGACTGGTGGCTGACCTCCGGTGGCGGAGTGGGCTCGGTGGTGATTGTAGAAGTGCAGCCAGCCCGGGAGCGCATGGTCGCGTTGTCCGG